>CAVQOO010000042.1:0-12389 GCA_963714395.1 Bryobacteraceae bacterium | reverse complement strand
ACCTCGCCATCGCAAACGCCGAAAACGCCGCCGGCGGATTCGGCGTGACGCCGGCGGTTGCGCAGGAACTTCTCGGCGACGGACTCGATGCGCGCCGACGACGGGCAATCACGTCTGGGACAAGCGGGAGATCTACGATTTCCTGGACCGAGAGGAAGAGGCTGTTGCGTCCTGCCAACTACGCGGCCGGGCTTCCAGGGCGAGGTCTGTACGTGGGGAAGGCGCGGAATGGGGCGCCGTATGCAGTCATGAATCTCCAGGGTAGGGTGTATATGCCGTCGACCGACTGCCCGTTCCGAAAAGGCGGACGAACTGCTTGCGTCGCTTCCGGCCGGCGTGGTGGTGCGGTTCGTCGATTTCCATGCCGAGGTGACAAGCGAGAAGATCGCCATGGGATGGCATCTGGACGGAAGGGTTACGGGCGTGGTGGGGACGCACACGCACATCCCGACACTGTATAGACGCGGCTGTTGGAAAAGGGCACGGCATATCAGACTGATTCAGGGATGACAGGGCCGTACAACTCGGTGATCGGGGTTGAAAAGCAGGCGGTGCTGCACAAGTTCAACGTCGCTGCCAGTCCGATTCGAGTCGGCCAAACAGTGGGTTGAGCTGAGGGCGG
Organism: Bryobacteraceae bacterium; assembly: GCA_963714395.1. Taxonomy (GTDB): domain Bacteria; phylum Acidobacteriota; class Terriglobia; order Bryobacterales; family Bryobacteraceae; genus JACADU01. The sequence goes on along the minus strand of CAVQOO010000042.1, from coordinate 11,767 downwards.
TAATCATCGAGTGTGATGAGACGACGGGTCGGGGTGACTGCCGTGAAGTCGTACGCCGTGACGGAAAGGTACGCTGACGGCGGCTATGGCCGCTGCAAGCTGATCTGGAGATTGATTTGCCCGTTCCAGTTCACGCTGTCCAGTTTCTTCGTCCGCAGCGGGCCGCCGCTGGTAATGGTTTCCGAGTAGTTGATCAGCTCGGCTCTGGATTTCATCAACGCGCCTGAATCGCCGTAGGCCGACTTCAAAGTGAATACGTACGATTTCCCCTCCTGCGCAGTCACGATCCCGAACAGTGTCGGGAGCTCTCCCAACGAGAATTCCAACTAGTGACGTGCGTTGCGTGGTGCCCTGGGTGAATTTGCAGGAAGGTCTCGCCTGCCCAAACCACCGGCACCAGGCCGGCATTATAGACAGGATCGTTGAACCAGAACCCGCACCATGATGTATGGCCATCGTCGGTGTATTTGCAGGTCATATCGCCCTCGGCAACGGCCGTGAAGATCTTGGTGTTCTTCAGCCATCCGAGAAACTGCGAATCCTTGTCCTCTACTGTCACCGGCACCACCTTTGCGACCGCCGGCGAGGTATCGCGCAGCGAAAACGTGATCTTCGTCGAGCCGGCCTTGTCGGCCCGAAGGTGATAGTCTCAGAGCGCCTGAGGGACAGGACTCCCTCCTGGCTGGAGTCGATCGCCAGACCTCATCCTGGCGCGTCAACTCCGGCCGCACAGTGGCTTGGTCGTCGGGCCTGATGCGGCAGCCGTGTTCCTCTTACGAAACTCAGTCCCCCACCGGCGCCGATCGGCTGTTAACACGCCAGCCGTGAAGCCAGGTTGCAGCAGGCATTCACCGCCGCTGATGGTGATGCCCAGGCATTTGGCAATGTTGGCCATCGCAAGGTTTCGCCTGTTCAGGAATTCGAGCTTTATTTCTCCCGTTGTTTAAGCATTCTTCCAGCCCGCCGCCCCAAATCCTTGGTTTCGTGTGCGGAAGTGTTGATCGGGGAGGTATGGAAAGGAATGGGGATGACCACCGAAGGCACCAGAATCAAGCGACCGATAGGCGTCAACACCGCCGCCAAGGCGGCGCCCTCACCTCTTCGAGCGAATCCCCCTGTCGCTCCGCTCCCTTGTACGAACCCAACTGCCCTTTCAACGAAAAAGACCCACCCTACGAACCTTCCTCAAACCCTGCTGGGTTGCCTACGTACCCAACCTCGGGTTCCCACGAACCCAGGAATCAAATCCGCCGGGGGCCTTCCTGCAGGTTGAGCCTTCACCCCCGCCGCCCACTCTGACAGAATAGTGCTCACGATCAGGCGGCTTGCACGCCGAGGCGGTCGAACAAATGAGACACAATCCGACAAGACGGCAGCTTTGCAGGCCAAGTTGCGCCGCCATGCTGGCGGCGCTGGCAACCTCGCGTTCGGCCAGCAGCGGCGCTGCGCGGGAGTACCGGCGCGGCGGAGTGATGTACCGGAGATTGGGCAATACGGACATGGATGTGTCGTTGTTGTCCTTCGGGTCTCACACTGATCCGGCGGATCGGGTGAAGGCCGGCAAGGGCAAGACGGTGTTGACCGCGGCTGGTCAGTCCAAAAGGGACAGAATCGTCGCTAAAGCTTTTGACCGCGGCATCAATCTCATCGACGTGTACGAGAGCGAGGGGCAGTGGAAGCCGGCGGCGGAGTCCGTGAGCAGCCGCCGCAACAAAGTGCTGGTGTCGCTGGCGCACGAGGTGAGCGTAAAGGACATCGACGAGGCATGCAGGCTGTTCGGTCACGTTGATCTGTACCGGTTTCACACTGCTGCAATCAAAGACAAGACTCTTGAGGATTGGGATACTCTGCGCAAGGCCAAGGAGGCCAGGCTTGGGCGATCGGCATTGCGACGCACATCGAGCGGACGATGCTTGAAGCGCTGCTCGAGCTGGAAGGCCTGGACTTCCTCGACTTTCCTGACTACTTCATTCACGCCCGGGCCGACTACAGCCTCTTCCTGCCCAAGGCAATGGAGAACGTGGGTCTCATCGCGATGAAACCTCTGGCGTCGGGGTCGATCGCAAGGTCGACCCCCGGGCGCGCCCAGGAGCGGCGCCGGAATTCGAGCAGCTTCAGCTCTGGCAGACAAGGAATCGCCCGATTCTACCGGCCGCCGTTGCTGAACTGACAAGAGCCTGGACCGTCTCGGTGATGATGCTCTGCATGGCCGCCATGCGATTCGTTTACGGCAAGCCGTTCGTGTCCACGGCAATCACGGGAATGTTCGACGGAACAGTTCCTGGACGACAACTACAATGCGCTCGCGCGCTACCAGGAATTGCAGCCGGAGACGCGTGCGGCGCTGAAAGCCGTCGACAAGGTTGCCCGGCTGCACAAAGGGAACTGGCTTCCGGCGCACTATCGCTGGCTGGAGGCAACGGCGCGGATAGTCCTGGCTGCTTTCATGTTAACTTCCTGCTCGGCAGGCTCAAACTGACGCCCAGATAAAGCAGGCGGGCGTGTGCGCCCGGTGTCACGTTATTTCGGTTGTTGAGTGGGATCTAGCGCATCAAGATGAGACCGACTGCGTGGCTTGCCACGGCGAGAGCGACGGCCACGTTATCGACGAACGAACAGATCTCAAGCTGAAGAAGATCCCCCACGCAGCGGCGATCGCGGGCTTGGTGGCAATGCCACGCGGGGGGCTGCGGCAAGACGAAGAACACGGCAGGCTGCCAGACCTGCCATCACGTTCACGCTCTTGTCGATCCAGGTCTCGTCGACGAAGGACGAGCGGCTGGAGAAAAGGGCGGAGCAGTGGCGGCAGGGACAGACGCTCTTGTCCGATGGAGATCGGATGGCAGGGCTTGGTCAATGGCCGGCCGCCGCCGAGGCTTACCGTACGGCCCACGCTTTGATGCCTGGCGATGCGCGAGCGATGTCCTCACTGCAAGCGGCAGAGAACCGGACAAAGAACACTCTGGCCGGATTCAGAGTTCGTGGGAACCGAGCGGGATGCAGCCTCCGGGTTGCCGAAGCTGGTGCGTGTTCCCAAGTTGGGCTTTGAGATGGTGCTGGTTCCTGGTGGTGAGTTTGAAATGGGAGCGGAGCGGAGACCGGCGTCGCGGCCGGTGCACACGCGCCGCGTGGCACCGTTTTATCTCGCCCGGCTGGAAGTGACAGCAGGGCTATGGAGGACTGTGATGGGAGTGTCTCGGCCTCCTCGTCGGACGACGTCCCGGCTCAACGCATTTCCTGGCAGGACGCGCAGTCCTTCGTTCTCAAGTTAAAATCAGGTGCTGCCTGGGGCAGGCTTCAGGCTCCCAACGGAGAGGAGTGGGAGTACGCCGCACGATCGAATTCCTCAGCCGCAGGCGCGCCGCCGGAGGACGCGGTGTACAGCGCCGCGGCCGTGCTATCGACTCCGCGGCCCGCGGGAGCGGCAAACCGGGCAAGCTCGGACTCTTTGATGTGCAGGGCAACGTGTGGGAGTGGTGCTCGAAGCCTCGCGATCCCCCTATCCGTACGATGCCGCTGACGGCCGGGAGCGGCCGGATTCCGCCGGCCTTCGGGTGCTGCGGGGAGGTGGATTCGGAGACACTGCGGATTTGCTGGATCTCACCCTGCGCCATGCCGAGCGGCCAGACAGGCGGCTGCAGTCGAACGGAATTCGCCTGGCAAGAAGCGTGCCGGTCCAATAGGGGGAATGAGCAAGATGCCCAATCCTTCGCCGATTGGAATCAACACCTACTGCCTGCGGGCGTTCCGCTGGACGGACGCGCAGTTGTTGGACTATGCGTCTTCACTGAAGTTGGACGCAGTGTTCCTGCAGGATTCACTGGACCCGAAGGCGCAGGAGCCAGCACATTGGTTGGAAGTGAAGGAGCAGGCGGCGCGACTCGGACTGCGGCGTGGAAACGGGCGGAGGCGGGTTCTTCCCAAAATCGCAGGAGGAACTGCCCGGACGCGTCGATTACATGCGCGCGCAGATCAGGAGCGGCTGCGATGGGGTCGCCACTGGCGAGGTTTGTGATCGCGGGCAGCCGCGCGGGTTTGCCGCCGGGAACAATCGAGCAGCACATCGAGACAGTGGTCAAAATGGTCAAGGCGGTACGTTCGCAGGCTATGGATGCCGGCGTAAAGATCGCGTTCGAAGTGCACAAGGACCTGCAGGCCTGGGAATTCAAAACGCTGGTGGAGGCTGCTGGCCGCGACGTGGTGGGGATCTATCTCGACACCGGCAACCCGGTCTTCGTGATGGAAGACCCGATGCAGACTGTTGAGACCCTGGCGCCCTATGCGGTGACGGTGCACCTGCGCGATTCGGTGGTGTATGAACACCCGCGAGGAGCGGCGGTGCAGTGGGTTCCGCTGGGTGAGGGCGCTGTCGACTTCAAGCCGATCGTGGCGAAGGTGGCTGAGGTGTGCCCCAATGTGGCGGTCTATATCAAGCCGATCACGGGGCGGCCGCCGGAGATTCTGAACTACTTCGAGCCCGAGTTCTGGAAGCTCTACCCGAAGGCACGTGCGTCCGACTTGGCGCGCTTCATGCGGCTGGCCAAGTCCGGGCGGCCATACGAGCGGACGATGGTGATTGGAGACGTGCCAGGTGGGCCGAAACCGGCGCCGGAGATAGAGGCTGCGCTCAAGTTCCAGCAGCGCGAGCACGTGGAGCGGAGCGTCGAGTACGGGAAGAAGGTGCTGGGACTGGGGAGGGATGGCGGTGTGTAAGGAGGGCCGGGCATGAATCGCCGGACGTTTCTCGCATGTTCCGCCGCAGGTCTGTTGCCGCTGCGCGGCGCATCAGGTAAACCACTGCGCGGCGTCTTTCCCATCGCACAATCTCCATTCACAGAGGCTGACAAACTCGACGTGGACACTCTGGTCGCGGAACTTCGCTTCATCGACAAAGGCCGCGTCCATGGGTTTGTGTGGCCGCAGCTTGCGAGTGAATGGGCGACCTTGAGCAGGGACGAGCGATTCGCGGGCACGGAAGCGCTCTGCGCCGAGGGGAAGCGGCTGAAGCCGCGATAGTGATTGGCGTGCAGGCGGAAACAGCCGCGGCGGTGGAGTACGCGAGGCACGCGGCAAAGAACGGCGCCGACGCGCTCATTGCCCTGCCCCCGCCGAAACAGACCGACCCGAAAGTGATCCTGGAGTATTACCAGACGATCGGGCAGGCGACTGAGCTGCCGCTGATTGTGCAGGCCGTCGGGACGCTGAGCGTCGACGCGGTGGTGGAGATCTCCCAGGCGGCGCCGACGGTACGCGCTGTCAAGGACGAGGCGGGAGAGCCGCTGGCGCGGATCGCGGAGTTTCGGAGAAGACGAACGGGCGGCTGCTCATCTTCACCGGGAACCACGGCCGGACGATGATCGACGAAATGATGCGCGGCTTCTCAGGGACGATGCCGGCGGCCTCGTTCGCCGATCTGTACGCGGCGGCGTGGGATCTCTGGCAGGCCGGGAAACGGCGCGAGGCAGTGGACATGTTCGGACGCGCGGCCGTGCTGATTCAGGAAATCAACGCATACGGCATGGAGTCCATGAAGTACTTGCTGTGCCTGCGAGGGGTCTTCAAGACGTATCGCACCCGAGAGAAACCCGGCGCATCGCGCGCCCCTCTGGATGACACAGCGAAGCGGAATCTGCGCGAGATGCTGGAGCTGATGAAGCCATATCTGCGCGCTTGAGAGGAGCGGAACGATGTCGAAAGTTCAGCTTTCAAGGCGGTCGCTGCTCGGGGCGGCAGTTTGTGCGAATCCGGCGCTCGCGGCCGCGCAAACTGTCGGGCGTGAAAGCGGGCGACCTTCCGGATCTGACGATCAAAGAGGTAAGGGTGTACCACATCGACGCCGGACGCGGCGGTGTGACCAATGGCGGCTATTTCCAGGTGGCCGGCGTGGTGACTCAGAGCGGCATCGAGGGGAATTATACGCTGGCCAATCGCTACTGGCACCCGAACTGGAGCAACCTCGGGTGGCACGCTCATGCCAAGCGGGCTCTTGTAGGCAAGAGCGTTATGGATCTGCCCGCCTTGACGGCGCAGTGGGAGCCGTGAGAAACGGCGGCTTGGGCAGCTCTCATATGCGTCGGCGATCGATACGTGCCTGTGGGACATCCTGGGCAAGACCGTGGGGTTGCCGATCTACCGAATCCTTGGCGCATACAAAGACAAGGCGCTGGCGTACGCGAGTTCGCAGCATCACGCAAAGGTTGAGGACTTTGTCACGGAAGTCCTGAAGTGCAAGGCGGAAGGATTTCGAGCGTACAAAATCCATCCGCCGTCGCCGAACGGCGGGCACGACTACAAGCTCGATATCGAGGTAGCCAAGGCGGTGCGCAAGGCGGTTGGCGACGAGTTTATCCTTTTGAACGACCCGGTGGGCGTGTATACGCGAGAGGAAGCGATCAAAGTGGGCCGGGAACTCGAGAAGCTCGGGTACGTTGCGTATGAAGACCCGATCCCGACGACTGACATCGAAGGCCTTGTGGAATTGTGCCGGGCGCTGGATATTCCCGTTCACATCGGGGAGTTCATCTACTCTCCGTACGGCTACGCCGAGTACATCCGGCGCGGGGCGCTGGACGTCGTGCGATTCATCACAGACAACGTGGGCGGCATCTCGGGCGGCATGAAGATTGCGCGGTTGGCGGAGTGCTTCGGCATGGAGTGCGCGCCGCACAATTGGGGCGAGGTGTTCGACCACGCCGTGCATTTCCACTGCGAACTGGCGATGCCGAACAACGTCTGGTTCGAGATGACAGTGCCGCAGGGACGGGGACCGGCCCTACATGAAAGATCGCATCCGAATTGAGAAGGACGGCTACGTGTACGCGCCCAAGAAGCCCGGCCTGGGCTATGAGATCGACCGCGGCATTCTAGACAAGATGACGTCCAAACTGGACGTGTAGCTGCTGCAGAAGCTACTTCTGGTACTCCAACACTTGGCCGTCGGCGAGCAGGCGGGCGCGGAGCTTGTCGTAAGGGACGTCCTGCACTGCAATGCCTGAATCGATGGCCATGGCTGCGGCGGTAGCCGCGGATTGGCCGAGGATCATGAAGACCGGCTCCATGCGGATAGAGCCGTAGGCGATGTGGGAGCTGGACAGGCACACCGGCACGAGCAGATTCGAAACCTGCCCCTTCTTCGGCACCAGCGAGCCGTAAGAGATCTGGTATGGGCCATTCGTGCTGACGCCGATGTCGCCTTCATTCTGCACGTATCCCTCGGGTGTGATGTAGCGCTGGATGTTGTGCGAATCGATGCCGTACGAGCCCATGCCGACCGATTCGGGCGTGGGGCGTTTCTTGGTGAGTTCGTTCTCGGTCATGACGTAGCGCCGATCATTCGGCGCGCCTCGCGCACGTACATCTGATGCGGCCAGTTCTTGTTGTCCTTGAATTCGTCTTTGGCCAGGCCCCACTTGGCGAACTCGGTGCGGACGTCCTCGGGCACCCGCGGGTCGTTGGCGATGAAGTACAGCCAGCCCTGCTGATAATTGACTGTGCTCCTGGATCAGTTCGCGGCGGCGGTCGTAGCTGGCATCCGGGATAGTCATAATTGCGGCCGATGTTGTCGGTGCTGAAGGGGCCGTGATTGTTGGTGTCGGTCTTCGCGTTGGGGATTGGATCGAACTTGTCGAAGGTCTCGCGCCAGCCGGCGGCGAAGACGCGAAGGAGGAGTTCGTACTCCTTGGGGTCGTAGCCAGCGGGCTTCGGAAACGCGCACGCGGTTCTCGGGCACCTGGGTGAGGCACATGCGGTAGCAGTAAGCCTGTACCTTCTTGTCGCCTTCGCCGTAGTTCGCCGGGAGGTTCGGTGCTGATACGTGGTAGCACGCCGCTCTTCGGGTCGCCCGGGATCACGTAGGGAGAAATGGGGGTCTTGACCGCGCCGAAGTGGTGGCGGTGGTGAAGCACGCCGGTCTGCACGCCGTTCCACTTCTCGCCGTAGGCGCTGGTGGATTCGCGGCCGACGTGGTAGTCGACGCCGGCAGCGGCCATCAGGTCGCCTTCGTAGGTGGCGTCGATGAACATTTTGGCCGAATAAGTCTTTCCGTCGAGAGTCGTGATGGAGACGATGCGGCCGTCCTGTTTCTTGACGCCCTTCTCGCGGTCCAGCCAGGCATTGCGAACGATGGGGATCTTCGTCTCCTTCACCCAGGCCTCGTAGACCTGCTCGGCGACGTGCGGCTCGAAGATCCACATCGTGCGAGCGGTCTTGTCGATCGCTTCAGTTCCCTGCCCTTTGTTGCCGTACTGCTCACGCTTCTGCCAGCGCCAGGCCTCGGGCTTGTCGTAGTGCTGCCAAACGCGATGGTAGAAGTCGCGAGAGAGCCCGCCGATGACGGCCTTGTTGCCGGAATCGGTGAAGCCAAGGCCGCCGGCGGTCAGTCCGCCGAGATGACGCTCGGGGCAGACGATCTGGACGGACTTGCCCATGCGCTGGGCTTGGATAGCGGCCGTAATGGCGCCTGAGGTGCAGCCGTAAATGACGATGTCGGATTGGACAGGGGCGCCGGCGGAGGCGAAGGAGACTGCGAACACCGCGATGATGAAACGAGTCACGCTAATGGGCATACGGTATTCACCAATCTATGCGATCCGGGGGGCAGGTGGGAGAGCAAACCCGGCGGGTTGCGTCGGATACAGATCAACGACTCCCGGCGCGCCGCATGAGTTCGCCGAGGTCCACCGTATGTCTCGACAAGTCCCCTTTGGACCCCGCGTCAAGGATCGCATTGGCCCGGCGCCTGCACTGCCTGGCTTCGGACTTTCGATCCGTTCGCTCCAAGACTTCCGCATAGTAAAGTGTGAGCTGAGCCACAAGCGAAGAGTCCGGGACCGAGCGAGTTTTCCGCAACAATGAGAGCCCTTCTGTAGTACTGTTCGGCCCGCGCGGGGCTGTGAACAACGAAATGAAAGGTCCCGACGTTCGCCAGGAGGGTGGCCAGCGCGTGATCGTTCGGGACCCAGGGATTTCTCCGCGACTGTCAGCGCGCGCTCATAGCAGGCCAAGGCCTCGGCATTCCGGCCCGATTCTCCGTACAGACGCCAAGGTTGTTCAGCAGGTCAATTGTCTGATCGTCGTCACATCCAAGGCTCTCCCTCAGGGCCAGAGCGTGCAGAGAGTGTTTCTCCGCCTCCTCCAATCTGCCTTGCCGATGTTCGAGGGCTGCCAGGATAGCCAATAACCGAGCCAAATCGGGATCTTTGCGCTCTTTCTCCAGGTACCGATCCAGGCATTGGCGGAGTCCGAGACGCCCCGCCTTGTCATACTGACCGCTCTGGATGTAGAGCGACGCCAAGTTCATTCTAGATCGTAAGAGCATCAAGCCGCCTTCGCGGGTGGTTCTCTCTTCTATCTCGATGGCGCGCCGGAGACACGCCTCTGCCTTCGAATTGAGATCCATGGATTGGTAGAGTAAGCCGAGGTTATTCAAGACGACCGCCTTGCGGAAGTCCTCCGGCGGCAGATTCTCAGTCTCTTGCAGAGCCGCGAACAGGATGCTCTCAGCCTCGGCATGATTGCCTTGTTGCCGAAACTCCTCCGCTGCGCGGAGGCGAGTGGTAATATCGCGCTCTCCGGTGACAGCAGCACTCCAGGCAACAAGCAGCATGAAGAGCCGGACCGCCCACGCCGTTTTCATCCCCCCTCCGGGATCTCCGAGATTGAATTCAGCACTGACTGCTGAACTCACTGGTTGCATTCTGGATCCGATTGCCTGAAAATAGCCCTCGCAAGATCATGTGCGAAGTGTCTTGCCTCGATTTGCAGCCTCTTGCGGGTTTGATTCCCAGCTGCGTTGCCTCTAGTTTGGTGCAGGAGTAGACTGAGCCCAGCCATGAGCGAGGTCGCGAAGCGGTTTCCGCCCGGCGAGGTACTCGATTCCTGGAAGGAAATTGCCGTGTACTTGGGCCGGGACGTAAGTACGGCGCAACGCTGGGAGCACTGTCGAGGGCTACCAATCCACCGCCTCCAGGGAGGCAAGAGGGGAGCGGTCTACGCCCTCAAGACGGAACTGGACGCCTGGAGGTATCAGACCAGAGGCGATGCCGGCGGTGATGATGCTGGACGGGCGCGCCGCTGGCCTGCGTGGTACCAGATGGGAATGGCCCTCGCGGTCGCGGGGGCACTCGCGATCTTCGCCTGGAGCGGCCTCTCACGATCGGCCGATCAACCCCTGCAATTCGTTCCCCTGGCCAGCCTTCCTGGCGAGGAAGTCTACCCGGCTTTCTCGGCAGATGGGTCTCGAATCGTCTTCAGCTACCTAGGAGAGGGACGATCGGATTTCGACCTTTACATCAAGGTTGTGGGGGCTGGAGTGCCCCTCCAATTGACAAGCACACAAGAAAGCGAGATCGAACCCCAATGGTCGCCGGACTCAAGTCAGATCGCTTTTCTCCGAGCGTCGAACTCCGAATTGAGCGTCTGGGTAATGGGGGCGCTGGGTGGCAGCGAGCGGAGGATCGCGAGGTTGGGCCGTGGGTATGGCTCAGCAGGCAGAGCCATTGCCTGGCCGAGCCCGGGCGACAGCCTGATCATCTCTGACCGGGATGTCGATCAGGGCCCATTCTCCCTCTACTTGCTGAACCTGGAGTCGGGAGCAAGACGGCGCCTCACCGAGCCCCCGCCTGACAGCGTCGGGGACTCCGATCCGGCCTGTTCACCGGATGGCCGCACTGTGGCGTTCTTGCGCCATAGCCAGTCGAGAGTGACCGATATTTGGGTCATGCCTGCCAGCGGGGGCGAACCCAGCAGGGTGACGAAGGACAACCAGATGATCACGGGGCTCGCCTGGGCGGAGGAAGGCGAGCAACTTGTCTTCGTATCATCCCGTGGCGGGACGGAGCCTGCGCTTTGGAAAGTGCCAGCGGCGGGAGGACGGCCGCGCTTGCTGAGCGTTGTTCCGCCCTACTCGAAGAATGTGGCTGTGTCAGGCCGCTCGGGGAGAATCGCCTATTCGCGATACGGGGTCCGAAGCAGCATCTGGCGGTATTCGCTGGACCAGGCAGGTGCCGCCGCAGCCAAGCCAGAGAGGCTGATCAGTTCCAGCCGCCTGGAGGCACACCCGCAGTATTCGCCGGATGGACAGTCAATCGCATTCATGTCGGATCGCTCGGGCTTCATGGAGGTTTGGACCGCTCGAAGCGACGGCAGCGGCGCGCGTCAATTGACTGACTTTCGCGGTCCGGAGGGCGGCGGGCCGCACTGGTCGCCCGATGGGAAGACGATTGCATTCGATATGCGGCTTCGGGGAAACCCCGATGTCTTCATTGTGAGCGCCGAAGGCGGACCTGTGCGCCAACTGGTCGACCATCCTTCCGATGACGGCGCGCCGAGTTGGTCCCGCGACGGCAAATGGGTTTACTTCGCTTCAAATCGAACCGGAGAGTACCAAGTCTGGAGGACGGCAGGTCAGGGGGGTAAGCCGCAGCAGATTACTCGCGGTGGTGGGACAGTCGCTTTTGAATCCTTCGACGGGGCAATCCTGTACTACGCCAAGGGCCGCAATCAGCTTGGGCTTTGGAGGAAAGCCCTCCCTGACGGGGAGGAGCAGTCGTTAGCTTCAGACTATTCGATGGCCTACTTCGGGAATTGGCAAGTGACCAGACGTGGATTGTACTGCCTTGACGCCGGCGGCGTCAGGCATAGCTCGCCGGTTGTTCGATTGCTGCCATTCGATGGAGGCAGGGTCCGGGACGTGACGATCGTCGATGACTCGGCGTGGAGGTACTCCGCGGACGTTTCGGTCGGCGTTTCGAGATACCACATGCTGGCT
>CAVQOO010000041.1:0-268042 GCA_963714395.1 Bryobacteraceae bacterium | reverse complement strand
ATTCTTGACCTCCATCCGGAAAAGGGACATGCGCTCCGGGTTGAGTTTGCCGGCCTGGAAGACCATGATCGGTTCCGGCAGGGGCGTCTTCACTGGGGAACTCGCTCCCGGTAACGAGTAGAGCGAACCGTCTTTCGACTTGCCCTCCACTGCCATGCCGGACTCCAGTTCCACCAGTTGACCCACGTGCCAGAGGTATGGCACATCAGGCTTGGCCGGCCTCGGTCCGCTCCACTTTTTTGGAGCTTGGGCCGGCAGGCAGCCGGCGAACGCCATGAAACCCAGGATGATTGCCGCGAGGCGAAGCATGCATCGACTCCTTAACTTCCAGGATATTCCGTTACGAGACGCGGTCGCGCGGCGGCAATGCTTCGAAGGGCGACAGTGCCGCGTGAATCTCGAACTCGTCAGCGGGAATCCGCAGCACCAGCGGGCCGGATGGAGGCGGCACTCCGCGCGGGACGAGGGTGAGCAGCGCGGCTCCCGTTTTGGCGGCCCGTTCGACGAACTCCTTCCACTCCATGTCGGGCAGGGCTTCGATCGAAAGGATGGCATCGAAGCTCACCCGTGAGGCCAGCAGCAGCGCGTCGATGCCGCCGGTTGCGGGAACGACGCGATGGCCACAGGCCGCCAGCGATTGGGAGAGCTGGCGCATCGACTCGCTTTCAGGCGTCAGCACGAGCAGCGTGAGCTGCCTTGCCGGCCGTCTCGCCTGCGACGACGGAACGGACGGAGCCGATGCCGGCAGCCGTGTTTCGATCATCGTCCTGTCAGGGCCGGCCGCCATTCGCCAACTGCCATGATGCGCTTCAATCACGCCGCGGCTGACGGCCAGCAGCGATTCGGCTTCGTCGCTCGTTGGCGCATGCACATCGATCCGCACGAACACCGCCGGGCCATCGCGCCCCGCGACAAGGCTGACGACCCGAGGTTCGGCGAATGCCAGGGATTGCTCCGCGAAGACCAGGACGTTGAGGAAGGCCTGCTCCAGGGCGCTTCGCGCGCCCAGCACGCTGAGCGGTTCGTCGCCGATGGTCGATTCTGCTCGAAGCAGCCCCAGCCGCATCGGCTCGCTGCGCAGATCCAGCAGACCTCGCAGCATTTCGCCGATGTCTATCACTGTCCGCTGGCCGTGATCGGGCCGTGCGAACGAAATCAGCCTGTCCAGGACGCTCAGCGCTTCGGCTGTTTCGGGTTCGATCCTGGAGGGGTCGCGCGCTTCGCGCAGCCTCTGCAAAGGCGGCTTCAGCTCAGCGGCGATGCTGGAGATCAACTGGCCCACAGCGCCTTGCCTCTCGCTCTGCAGGAGACGCTCCTGGAGAGCCCTCTGGGCGCCAAGCTGCTCCGCAATCGCGATCTGGTTGGCAAGATGGCCGAGCGCGCTCGCCTCCTCGCTCTGCAGCCGCAACGAGAGACCCTGCAACTCCAGCCAGCCCGAGACATCTCCGCGAAGAGTCATCGGCAGCAATACGGTTCCGGGAGTATCGTGCGCCGGGCGCGTCTGCAGAATCTGGACGCTGTCCACGGGAAGAAGCGACGAAAGCCCGCGCTCCACTCTCTCCCGCACCGCTGACTGTGTATCAAAGTCGAGAATCTCCTCCGACAGCGAGTAGATTTGTTGCACTGTCCCGCGCATCTCCCCGATTCGGACAAGTCTCCGCCACCACACCAGCGAGGCCAGGCCGATGGAGAGGGCGGCGACGGCTAGGGATGTGAGACTGATCGGGGAGAAAGCGTCGATAGCCATGGGATGAGTCGCGGATCGTTGAAATCGGGTATCGCCAAATCGGCCTCGGGGGCGTCGGCGAGTGTCGTCAGCAGTGCCACCAGGCGGGTGCCGGCGGCGCGTGCCGCCCGCATGCCGCCCGGCGAATCCTCAAACACGATGCAGTTTTCGGCGGCCATGCCCAAGCTCGCCGCGGCTTTCAGCACAATCTCGGGATCCGGCTTGGGATGCTCCACCTGGTGCCCGTCGACAATCGCGCTGAAGCATCCGCTGAGGCCGGTTCGGGAGAGGACGAACTCGACGTTGGCCCGTTCTGCGTTGGTCGCCAGAGCGCAGGCAATTCCGGCGGCATGGGCGGCCCGCACAAAGGAGACCACCCCGGCAACGACGTTTTCGTCGAAGACCGGAGCCATCAGGTCCCGATAGACGCGCTCCTTGGCCGCGCCATGCTCGTCAACTTCCGCGCTACTCAGGCCGGGCCCCATGAGCTCATTGACGATATGGTCGTTTCGCTTCCCCAGCATCCGGCCCATCACACCGTTGCCGTCGATGCCGAGATCGCTCAGGTAGCGCTCCCAGGCGACCGAATGAAGCTTCGTCGACTCAATCAGGACGCCGTCCATGTCGAAAATGAAAGCCAGGCCGGGGGCCAGTTGAAGTTGTTCCATCACTCGCGCGACATGATAGCATAGGCCGCGCAAAGGCCCTTTCATGCGCTGCACTCTCGTCATGCTTGCGTTCAGTTCCCTCCTGTCCTCCCAGCCGGCGGGCGAGTGGACAGCCCCCGGATACCGGCTGATCAAGGGCGGCACTGCCGGGCTTGACTTGCCCAACAAGGGGACGCAGCAAACTTCGGCCACTGTCTTCGACATCGACGGCGACAAGGTGAACGACTTCGTCATCACAGAGCGGACCGCTGCGCCTGGCGTCACCGGCTATCTGCGGAAATCCGGCGGATGGCGGCGGATCGTGATTGACGACGCCAAGACCCTGGTTGAGGCCGGCGGCACGTTCGAGGACGTGGACTCCGATGGCGACCTCGACTTCGTTGCCGGGGGAGAGGGTCGCTCGAATGAAGTGTGGTGGTGGGAGAATCCCGGTCCGGCCGCCGGCTACGACAAGCCGTGGCCGCGAAGAACCATCAAGGCCAGCGGCCACAACAAGCATCACGACCTGATGTTTCTCGACGTCGACGGCGACAAAGTGCGCGAACTCGTCTTCTGGAACCAGAGCGGACATCGCCTCATCCTCGCCCGGCGGCCGGCCGACCCTCGGGCGGCGAAACCAGGCGATGGGAGCGAGTGGCAACTGCAGACCATCTTCGAGTACACCACCGACAGCGAGATGCTGCAGCGCGGCAAGCCTGCCGTCTTCCGGTCTGTCAACGAACACGAGGGACTCTGGGCCAGCGACATCGACCTCGACGGGCAGGCCGATATCGTCGGCGGCGGTTATTGGTTCAAACGCACCGCAGGCGGCAGTTTCATCGCCAATCTGGTCGACGCCTCGTACCACTTCTCGCGCAGCGCCGCGGGACAATTGAAGAAGGGCGGCAGGCCTGAAGTGGTCTTGAGCGTGGGCGATGGCACTGGCCCGCTGGTCTGGTACGAATGGGTGAAGGGGACCTGGACGCCCCACGTGCTCGGCGAGGTCGACAACGGCCATTCGCTGGCCATCCTCGATTTTGATCAAGACGGCAACCTGGACATCTTCCTGGCCGAGATGCGGCTCAATGGCGGCAACCCTGCTTCGAAGTGCAGGGTGTTCCTGGGCGACGGCGCCGGCAACTTCAAGGAATCCGTTCTTGCTACAGGCTTCGACAACCACGAGTCGAAGGTGGCCGACCTGGACGGCGACGGCGATCTGGACATCCTGATGAAGCCCTATAACCACGCGACTCCGGCCCTCAACATCCTCATCAATGAGGGCGCCGGGGTCCGGCCGCGATAAACTCTAGACAGATGGACGTTTTCGAGGAACTTGTGCGCCTGCGCCGGCTGGGCCAAAGGTGTGCCCTGGCGACGATCGTCCACACCAACGGCTCGATTCCCAGCTACCTCAGCGCCAAGCTGCTGGTGCGCGAGGACGGCTCGATGGTCGGCACCATCGGCGGCGGCTGCGTCGAAGCCGAGGTGTGGAACGCCGCCCGCGAGGCGATGGAGACCGGCAAGAGCCGCCGCATGAGCTTTTCGCTCGGCGAAGATGCGGCATACGACAACGGATTGATCTGCGGAGGGCAGTTGGAAGTATTCATCGAGCCGGTTGAACCGCAACCCAGCGCGGTCATTTTCGGCGCCGGCCACATTTCGAAGAGCCTGGCGCGCGTCGCCTCACTGTGCGGATTCCACACCACCGTCGTGGACGACCGCGAGACCTTCGCCAATCGCGAGCGGTTTCCCGATGCCGACGAGGTCCTCGCCGGCGCATACGAGGAACTTCTGCCCGCAACTGGCCATCCACGCCGACACCTACTTTGTCATCGTGACCCGCGGCCACCGCGACGATATGCGCGTGCTGCGCCTGCTGGCCGACACGCCGGCGCGCTATGTCGCCATGATCGGCAGCAAGCGCAAGGTGATAGCGGTGCTGCGCGAGTTGGAGAATGAAGGCATCCCGCGCGACCGCTTCGAGCGTCTCCACGCCCCGATGGGTCTCGATATCGGCGCGGTCACGCCGGAGGAGATCGCCGTCAGCGTGGCCGCGGAAATGATCGCCGTGCGCCGGGGAGCGGCGTCGGATTGGCGTTCCGTATCCAAGTCCATCTTCGCTCGCGAGGAATTGAAGGCCCCGCCAAAGTGATTGACCAGGCTGCGCCCGTGGCGGCGATTCTGCTGGCTGCAGGGAATTCAATGCGGATGGGAAGTCCCAAACCACTGCTTGAGTGGCGTGGAGAGACTTTTCTGGCACGCCAGATCCGCCTCTATCAGGCGGCGAGCTGTGCCGTCCACATCGTACTCGGCCGCGATGCGGAGACGATCGCCTCCGCCTGTCCCTCCGCGCAAACCGGGGTGCTTTTGCTGAACCCCGAGCCCGACCGCGGGATGCTGTCGTCGCTCAAGATCGCCCTGGCGGCCCTGCCCGCGGCCACCCCCGCCGCGCTCTTTACCCCGGTAGACAATCCAGGAGTCAGCCTGGAAACCCTGCGGTCGATGCTCCGCCTCTGGCGCCGCACGCTCGCGCCGCTGGTCATTCCCCGCCACCAGGCCCGGCGCGGCCATCCGGTGCTGCTCGATGCCGGCGCAATTGCCGCCCTGCTGGCATGGCCGGACCATTCGACGCCGAAGGACTTCATCCGCTCTCTCCACCACGCTGCAGCCTGGGCCGATGTCGACGACCCGAGCGTGACGCTCGATATCGATACCCCCGCTGAATTCGCAAGCTTTCCTGAAGGAAACAGCCCGATGAAGCTGCCCTGGGGCCGCATCGTTCTGGGCTTGCTGCTGCTGGCCATTTTGTTTGTCGCGGCCGCGTTTCTGGCGCCCGAGATTGACGCTGCTCCGGTTCGGGAGCCGCTGCGGCGCGCACTCAGGAAAACTATCGGACGAGAGGTGGAGTTGGGCGAAGTCCGCTATCAGGTGTTCCCCTTCGTCGGATTATCCGCCACCGACATCGTGATTCCCGACGATCCCGAATTCGGGCTCGAACCGATCGCCTACGTCGGGGAATTGCAGGCCGGCCTGCATTGGCCATCGCTTCTCACCGGCCGCCTCAGGATCGGTTCGGTTCGCCTGGTAGAGCCCAGCATCAACCTCGCGCGACGCGACAACGCCGGGTGGAACGTCCCGCGGCTGCTGGAGGCGGTGATTCGCAAAGGCGGCGACCGGCCCGCACCTCGCCTCGAGATCCGTGCCGGCCGCATGAACTTTCGCGAGGGAGCGATGAAGTCTCCGTTCTTCCTCAACGAGGTGGACCTCGACCTGGACCCGCCGCGCGATGCGGATGGCGCCATGGAGTGGAGCTACGAGGCATCGCCCGCGCGGACAGACCGCTCCGAATCCGGCTTCGGACGATTCAAGGGCCGCGGAGCCTGGAAACTCGCCCAAGGGACTGAAGGACGGTTGGAAATCGATCTGGAATTGGAGCGCAGTCTCGCCAGCGAGGTGCTCACCCTCGTCACAGGCCGCGACCTGGGCCTGCAGGGAAGGCTCTCCACTCGCGCTCAGTTCGACGGCCCCATCCACGATGTGAAGATCAGCGGAACACTCCGGGTGGAGAATCCGGGTCAGCAGAGTTTCTTCGGGTTCCGAGGCCAGGCTTGGACGCTTCCCTATGAGGGACGCCTGGACCTGCTGCGGCAGGAGTTCCGCGTGGCGACAGCGCCGGCGCGCGAAGGTGAGCGGCTGCCCCTCGCGCTGGAGGCCTCCTGCACGGGGTTGTTGAGCCAGCCGAAATGGTCTGGTTCGTTCGGCTTCGACGGCCTGCCGGCGCCCGTTCTCATTGACCTCGCGCAGCGATTCGGCGTCCGCGCGCCGGACGGGCTTGCCGTGCTGGGCAGCGTGCATGGCTCGATCCAATACACCCAGGACCAGCCGACCCGAGGGCGTGTGGCGCTGCGAGACGCATCGGTAGCTCTGGCCGGCGCCGGTCCGCTGACCTTTCCCGAGGCCACTGTCGTCATTGCGGGCAGCGAGATCACCCTGGAACCCGCCGCCATGCGAACGCCGGCGGACAACACCGTGGAGTTGAGCGGGCGCTGGGAATTGGAGAAAGAAGTGGCCGAGTTCCGGCTCTCTACCCCCGGGCTTCCCCTGCCGGCTCTTCGCGCTGCCTTGGACAACCTGCCAAACGTGCCCCGCGTGGACGCGCTGGAGTCTTGTCTGGAGGGAGAGATCCGCGGTGAGCTCCGGCTGGAGCGGCACAGCCCCGATCCGGAATCCCTGGCCGCCTGGTTCGGAGACCTGGAACTCGAGCGCGCCTTGTGTTCGGTGGCTGGCGCGCCGGACCTGCGTGTCGAACGCGCTGCAGTGGCCATCCGCGGCGCCCAATGGTCCGTGAGGAAAGCAGCAGGCCATTGGGGATACGCGCCGTTTCGCGCCGACATGGACTTCAACCCCGTTGCTCTCCGGCCCTTTCGATTCAATCTCACCTTGCCCAAGCTCGACGCCGCCGCGCTGGATCCATTCTTCAAGCCCGCTCTCCGCCGTCCACAGACTTTCCTGGAACGGACATTCCGCTCACGCGCCGCCGCCCCGGCCTGGCTGGCAACCCGCCGGGCTGAAGGTTCGCTGCACGTTGGATCACTCGAGCTCGCCGGCATCGAGGTTTCAAGCATCGTTGCGCGGTTCTTCTGGGATGGCCTGAAGCTCGACCTTCCGGATGTGACTGCCATAGCCGCTGGCGGGACGTTCTCCGGACGCTGGCAGATGCTGCTGGGAGGAGAGTCGGTGCGGTCGCGGATCGTCGGCAGAGCCGACGGGTTGAAGAGCGGTGATGGCGTCTTCGACGCCGAATTCGATGCCTCCTGGCAGGGTTTTGGCCCGGCTCTGCTTGACACTGCCCAGGCGCAGGGGCAATGTCACGGCCCGCACATTCGATTTTCCGGAGCAACCGTTAAGATCCGTGCAGGCCTGTGTGGACTACGACGGGCGCAGGGGACGCGACCGCCTGCAGATCTCCTGCCTGGAGGCCTTCTCGCAAGGAGAAGCGCTTGAAGGGACCGCCTCCCGAACCGATGCCCGGTGGGCGCTCGACTTCTCCGGGCCGCGGCGGCAGTTCCGGCTGCTCGGCACATTCTCGCCGATGGAATGGGCACTGGATTCGCGTAGCCGCTGATGCGGCGCGTTACACTCGAAGGGAAACATGCCCGAATCGCCCAACCAGCCCGTTCCCCCAATGGACGATGCGCCTCATCAGGAGGCCTCGCAGGATTTCTTTCGCGCCGAGCGCGATCTGGCCCGCGAGCAGATCAACGCCGCTTGGCAGCTTCAGGTTGAACACCTGCAGGAGCAGCTCGATCGGGGCTGGCGCGACCACGTCGCGCGGGCCATGGACGAGAGGTTCGACGCTCTTCGCGCTTCCGCCGAGCAGGAGATCGAACGCCGGGTTCAAATCAGATTGGCCGGGGAAACCGAACGGGCCCGGGCGCACTCTTCGCGCCAGACCAGCGAACGGCTCAACCAGAGCGCGCGCCGCCTGGATCAGGCCGAGGATCTCCCCGCCTGGTCGTCCGCCCTGCTCGACGGCGCGGCCTGTGTCGGCCGGCATGTCTGGCTGTTTAGCGTCTTGTCCGGCAAGCTGCGACTGGAGGGGTCTCGCGCCGGCGCGAACTCAGATGCGGCAGCCGGGCTCGAAGCCGAACTCGCCGTCGACCTGGCCGAGGCGCCCGCATTTCAGACCGTTCTCGAATCGATGGATACGGTCATCGCCATGGGCACGCCGGGCGAGTTGAGCGCCGCAATCGCCGATCTGGCGCCGGCCGCGCAAAGCGATGCACAAGGACCCAGCGAGGATCGGCGGGTTTGTCTGCTGCCCGTGATCGTGGGCCAGTCGGAGAAGCAGCGCCGCGTCGCTGCCGTGCTTCTCGTGGACGGCGTCGCGGGCACTCTGGAAGCCCCCTTGGACCTCAACGAACTCGAAGTGCTGGCGGCTCTGGCCGGCAGCAGCCTGGACGCCCGGCAAGCCGCTCAGCGCATGACGGTTTCGGCGCCCGCGGGTGGCTTGATTCCCCTGGCAGCGGCCACTGAAAACAAGACCGCGGGCTCGGCGCCCGATTGGCAGTCGCTTTCGAAAGAGGATCAGGAAGTTCACGCCCGCGCGCAGCGGTTTGCCCGGGTCCGCGTAGCCGAAATGCGCCTCTATCAGGCCGAGGCTGTTCGCAACGGTCGCGACCAGGCCCGCCTCTACATGGCGCTGCGCGGTGAGATGGACCGCAGCCGCGCGCAGTTCAAGCACGAATACATGCACTCGCCGACCATGGTGGACTACTTCCACCTGGAGGTTCTCCGCACACTCGCCAACGACGATGCCTCCCTTCTCGGACCTGAGTACCCTGGCCCGCTTGTTTAGAGGCTCGCCTGCCGCGGCGCTTCTGCTCACCGCCCTGGCCGGCGGACCCGCCCCCGCGCAACCCGCCGTGCAGGCTTCTGAAGCTCGGCACGGAAGCGCTTGAGGCCGGCCAATACGATGAGGCGGTGCGCCAGTTCGACGCTGCCCGGCGTGGGTTGCCGCAGTTGAGCGACTATGCCGCGTTCTTCAGCGCACAGGCCCATACCCGGGCCAAGCGCTTCGAAGCTGTCGCCAAATCGCTGGAGCCCGTTCTCGCCCAGACCGCTCCATCGGCTGTCTCCGGTCGCGCCGCCGTCCTGGGCGCAGAAGCGTGGCTCGAACTTGGACAGCCGAAACTGGCGCTGGCACTGATCACGCGCGTTGCTCAGGATCTCTGGCCGCAACCTTCGGGATTGGTCGCCCTGGCCCAAGCCCAGGAAGGTGCCGGCGACCTCATCGCCGCCGCTGTTGCCTGGCAGACAGTCTGGACGCGGTATCCCGCTTCGGATGAAGCGGGATTGGCCGCCACGGCTCTCTCTCGCCTGGAGGCTTCGCTCGGCGATCGCTACCCGCCAGTGATGCCCCAGGCTGCTTTGGATCGCGCCTCCAGATTCATGGACGAACGGCAGTTCAAACTTGCCCGCGAGGAATACACCAGGCTCGCCTCCGCCCTGGCCGGCCTGGAACGCGAGCGCGCCCAAGTCGGTGTAGGCGCCGCCATGCTCCGTGGACGCGAAACCGCCAAGGCCCTCTCATGGCTGCAGGGACTGCGCCTGTCCTTCCCCGAAGCAGAAGCCGAGCGCCAGTATCACCTGGTCAACTGCCTGCTCCGGCTCGACCGGCTCGAGGAAATGATCGCGGCAGCCGAGTCCATCGCCGCGGTCGCGCCGCAATCGGAATGGCGCTTGCGGGCCTTGGTTGCCGCGGCCGGCCGGCTGCTGGTCGAAAACGATTTCACCCGCTACACTCCGCTCTACCAGGCTTGCGCCGATTCTTTCCCCGCCAGCGAGGAGGCGGCCGTCTGCCACTGGAAGATTGTCTGGCGCCGCTGGCTCGGCCGCGACCCGGGCGCGGCGGCGGCGCTCGAAGATCATCTCCGCCGTTTTCCCTCTTCGGACAAGGCCAGCGCCGCCTTGTACTTCCGGGCGCGCGACTTTGAAGCGAAGGAGGAGTTCAGCTCCGCCCGCAGGCTGCTTTCGGAAATCCAGCGGCGCTTTCCGAATTCCTACTACAGCCTGCTCGCCCGTGACAGGCTGAGCCGGCCCGCGATCGCCGGCGCCAGTGGCGCTCCGGCCGGCACGGAGACCTTCCTGGCGGGGATCAACTGGCCAGTCCGGCAGCGCCGTGCCGATTTCGCCATCGACGCAGCCACCGCCTGGCGCATCGAGCGCGGCAGGCTTCTGGCGCGTGCGGGCCTCGACCGATGGGCCGAGGCCGAAATCCGATTCGGTGTGCGGCAAGGCGCCAAGCCCTACCCCAGCGCCATGGCGCTGGCCGATATCGCAACCGCCCGCGACGATGTCCCCCAGGCGCTGCGCTACATCAAGGCGACAGCCAATGGGTACCTGTGGCTGGAGCCTTCCGGCGCCCCCAACCGCTTTCTGGCGATACGCGTTCCCCATGCCCTATCAGTCTTCCATCCGCAAGTACGCCGCCGAACACAATCTCGACCCGTATCTTCTTGCCGGCCTGATGAGGCAGGAATCCGAATTCGATCCCAAGGTGGTTTCCGTCTCCGGGGCCATCGGCCTCACTCAGATCATGCCGCCCACCGGCCGGTCGCTGGCCCGGCGCGCCGGCGTCCGTGGTTATCGCGTCTCGATGCTCAAGACGCCGGATCCCAACCTCAAAATCGGCACGTACTACCTGCGGCAGCAACTCAATCAGCGCGGCGGCAGCATCGAGGAAACCCTGGCAGGCTACAACGGCGGACCCAGCCGCGTAACGCGCTGGAAGACCTGGGGCGAATTCCGCGAACCCGCCGAATTTGTCGAGACGATTCCGTTCAACCAGACCCGCGACTACGTCCAAATCATTCTGCGCAACGCCGATATCTACAGGCGTCTCTATTCCGGCGAGCCTGTCACGCCAGATCCACCCCCGGCAGCAGATAAACCGGCGAAGGCCAAACCGGCACCGGTCAAGCCTCCAGCCAAAAAGTCCTCCAAGTCAACGAAGAAGCGTTAAGCCGCGTTTATTCAGCCCTGCATTCTGCTCCGGCCGGTGTACAATCGAATCGAATCGATTTCAAGACCTTGAATTCCTGATTGGAGGATGCGTATGCTCACGAATTCCGATTCCAGGCGTGGATTCCTGAAGACGGTCGCCGCCGGTGTGCCGGTTGCCGAAGCCGCCGCCTCGATGCAGACTCCTGCTGGACCGAGACTGCCGACGGTTCGCTTCGGCAAGCACGACGTGACCCGCCTGGTGATCGGCACCAATCCCTTCTTCGGCTACTCTCACTTCAATTCCGTACTCGACCAGGCGATGCGCGAGTACATGACGCAGGAGAAGCGCATTGAGACGCTCCTGGCCTGCGAGAAGCATGGCATCAATACCTGGCAGTATCACTTCAGCGACCAGACGGTGGCCGACTACAAGCTCATGCGCGAGCGCGGCGGCAAACTGCAGTTCTTCATGCTGACCGAAGGGGAGATGAGCAAGGACTTCAGTCTCGTTACCAAGTACGCCAAACTGGGGCCCATCGGCATTGCCCACCATGGCAACCGGACCGACGAACGCTTCCGGGAGAAGCGCATGGACGTTGTCCGCGAATTCACCAGAATTGCTCGTGACGCCGGCGTGATGGTCGGAGTATCGACGCACAACCCCGAAGTGGTCGATTTCATCGAGAGCGCCGGTTGGGATATCGACTATTACATGTGTTGTTTCTATCGTGTCAGCCGCTCCCGCGAAGAAGCCCGGGCCCTGATGGGCGGCGAGGCGCCCCTCGGTGAGACATTCCTCGAGAAGGACCCCGAGCGGATGACCAAAGCCATCCGGCAGACCAAGCGGCCGGTCCTTGGTTTCAAGATCCTCGGCGCGGGCCGCGCGGGCTACACAAAGGACAAGATCCAGGAGGCGTTCCGATTCGCCTATGCCAACATCAAGCCGACCGATGCTGTGATCGTCGGGATGTGGCCCAAGTTCAAGAACGAGGTTGAAGAGAACACTTCGATTGCCCGCGCCATCACGGCACCAGCCGCCACATGACGCGCCGCGGCGCCCTGTTAACGCTGGCCGGTGTGCCGGCGTGGGGGCGCGTCCGTCCCAGGCTGGACAGGACGTTCCTGCAGCCCTGGCGGCGGCACCTGGAGTGGAGCCCGGCTCAGTGGGCCGGACTGCTTGATTGGCTGCGTGCGTTATCTGTACGCCAACTGGTCCTGCAATGGACTCATTGGAATGGCGTAGACTACAGCGGGCTTGCCGCAGCCCTGGAACCAGAACTTGATTCCAGGCGGATGAAACTGTGGCTTGGCTTGGCATTCGACGAGGAGTTCTGGCGCTGGCCGGTCGAACCGGGCCCGGAAACGTCGCGGCGGCTCAAACACTGGCGTGAACGCTCGATCGAGCAAGCCAGCCGGCTTGCCTCGCCACTGGCGCGAGGCCGCGCTTTCGCCGGATGGTACCTGCCGGAGGAGTTCGATGCGGCGCGCTGGGGTGCTGCCGCCGGTGAAGTGTCCAATCACCTCTTCGGCCGGCCGCCAGGCGTTGAAGCGATTCTCCGGCAGGCCTGTGGCGGTGAGCGGATTTCCCTCGGGTCCGGCCCTCGACGCGGCCCGGTTCTGGTCGGCCGTGCTCTCCGGACGGGGGGCCGATCAGTTGTGGATGCAGGACGGCATCGGGGCGGGGAAGTCGACGATGGAGCAATGGCCTGTGTGGGCCGGCGCAGTGGGCCGATCCATCCGGTCCACGCACTGCCGCATGTCGGTCGTGGTGGAGACCTTTCAGGCAACGGGAGTGGAGCCGTTTAAGGCCACACCCGCGCCCGTGCCCAGGCTTTTGCGCCAGATCGAACAGGCCGGCCCGTCTCTCCGACGGGCCCGTGGCGGCCTTTGACGTGCCCGAATACATGTCGCCCGCCGGCGGCGTCGAGGCCGAGGCGCTCGGGCGCGCCTATGCCTCGTACCGGGGCATCACTTTGCCCGAACACCTTTCCTCAAGTCGATTGTCCGCCAACCGATGAGAACTCCAGAGTCCCCAATCAGTCAATTGCAGGTGCAGCAAGCGTGCCCGATGTGGCCGGTTGGGACTCCAGTATCCAGTCACGAAGGAGCTCATCCAGATGGTCCCGAGGTTAGCTTCGAGTTTTCGAACTCACATCAAAGTGGCATTGCTTGGCGCGATTTGCCTTTTGGTTCCGGTGATGGCCCAGGAAGCCATACCGACCGCCACCGCCATGACGCGCATAGCGAAGAAAGTGGCGCCGGAGTATCCAGCGGCGGCGAAACAGTTGAACGTCAGCGGATCACAGGAAGTGCAGATCACTGTTTCCGCGACCGGCGACGTGGAAGACGCCAAGGTTCTGAAGGGCAATGCGATGTTCACCTTGGCTTCGGTCAATGCGGTCAAGCAATGGAAGTTCCAGCCCCTGGTCAAGGATGGCGCCGCACAGCGGTTCACGACTGTAATCACCATCAACTACCAGAAGTAGGCCGCCGGGCAATCTTCGTCCTCCTGCTTTGCGCCCTGGCCTTCCCGGCGCCTGCGCTGGCGGGTGAGCGACAGGCGGGTCAACTCTGGTCCGGCAAGGTCGTCGGAGTCAAGGACGGCGACACCCTGGAGATTCTCAAAGGGCGGACGGCCGTCGTCGTCCGCCTGAGTGGAGTGGATTGTCCGGAACTCGGCCAACCCTTCGGCCGGCAGGCGAAAGAGGCGGTTAGCGCTTTGTCGTTCCACCGCACGGTGACTGTGGTTGAGCGCAGCCGCGATCGCTATCGCCGGACGGTGGCAGAGGTCGTCCTGCCGGGCGGCGAAAACCTGTCCGAAGAGATTCTGAGGAGAGGCTTGGCCTGGTGGTACAGGAAGTACGCCCCGCGTGACAGCCGTCTGCGCGTGCTGGAGGAAAAGGCGCGCGACGCGTCATTGGGCCTCTGGAAAGACCCCGCCCCGATTCCGCCATGGTCATGGCGAAAGCCTTAGTGCAGCTACGAGGCAAACAGGGCGTAGTAGACCACATACAGCCAGCCCAGAATTCCATGGATGATCGCCCAGATGATCGACTTGTTGACTGACCAGGATATGGCAATCGCCATTGCCGTCCCAAAGGTGATTCCGTGCTTTGCTGCTTCCTGCTTGTTCATCGCGGTACTCATGCACTCCTTGCTTTCAAAGATACGACTTGGCGATTGACGCGCCAATCGACTGCGCCCGAAACCCTATCAAGGCCCATCATACTGATATGGCTGTATTCGCCATACTAGTATGGTACATATAGACGTATGAAGAAGACTCTCAACGTGGATGACAGGCTCTTCAAGGAGGCGAAGAAGGCGTGCGGGGCAAGCACCGATACGGAGACTGTGCGACTTGGTCTTGAGGCGCTGGTGCGCCATGCGGCGTACGAGCGCATACGGGCGCTGCGCGGTACAGAAAAGCACCCGATCGACGTCCCCAGGCGCCGCGAAGGACCGGTGCCGAAGCGCAGGGTGGCGTGATGGTTCTTGTCGACACCTCCGTTTGGATCCGATTCCTCGCAAATCGAGCGCCCTACGCCGCAGAGTTGGACCGGTTGCTGGCCTTGGATGAAGTGGCTGGGCACGAACTGGTTTATGGTGAACTCCTCATTGGCGACCGGGGAGGCCGTGTCAAACTCCTGGCCGCCTACGAGCGCATGCACCAGGCCGACGTGGTTCCGCACCGTGACGTTGTTGAGTTCGTGCGCGGTCGCGGTCTGCACGGGCGCGGTGCGGGGTGGGTCGATATCCACCTCCTGGCTTCCGCGATCGTTGGTCGAATGCTTCTATGGACGGCTGACCCGCGTCTCGATGGGCTGGCACGCGACCTCGGCGTCGCCTACCAAGCGGCCGCGTAGCCTCCCCAAGCGGTAGAATCGCTTCCGATGAGAAGCTTCCGCAAAGAACTGACTTTCAACGTCCCCTCGCGCCGGGCTTTCCTCAATATCACCCCGCAAGTCGAGTCCGCACTCGCCGAAAGCGGCATCCAGGAAGGCCTCTGCCTGGTCAACGCCATGCACATCACGGCCAGCGTCTTCATCAATGACGACGAATCCGGACTGCATCACGACTACGACGTTTGGCTCGAAAAACTCGCGCCCCACGAGCCTGTCGCATCCTATCACCACAACCGCACCGGCGAGGACAACGCCGACGCCCACATGAAACGCCAGATCATGGGACGCGAAGTCGTCGTCGCCGTCACCAACGGCAAACTCGACTTCGGCCCCTGGGAACAGATCTTCTACGGCGAGTTCGACGGCCGCCGCAAGAAACGGGCGCTGATCAAAATCATCGGCGAGTAGGCCGCCCGATCAGGGCTTTCGCGCCCCTTTCATCTCTCGACCATTTTGCAGCAGCACTAGCGTTGACACTTTACCCTCGGCGTCCTTCTCAAATCGCAGCACCGCGTCGATGACCTTCGGGAAAAACTCGTTCTCGCTTTTGGCGAAGACCGGCAGCTTGTTCTGATTGGTCGCCTGTGTCACCAATTCCCCGTCTTCCAAAGTCACCGTCATCGCGAACTTGGGATCGAACTCGTAGACGCCGACGTACTGACTTAACACGCTCTCGCTCAATTTGATCGCCTTGAGAACCTCCGGGACCTTCACCTCAACACCTGCCTCCAGGCGTGCCAGGTCGTTTGCCACCTTGCCCGCATCTCCCGGCAAATGATTGGTGAACGCCACGGCGACAACCCCCTTTTCCGGGAACCGGACGATCATGGTTGCAAAACCGTCGATCCCGCCCCCGTGGCCCACCTCCAGCATCCCCTCGGTCTGCTTGACTGCCCAGCCGTAGGCGTAGCCGTCTTTGTACGGCGTCACCCAGCGTTTGTGATTCTCCGGCGTCAACAGCTTTCCGGCCCGGATCGCCTCGTCCCACTTCACCAGGTCAAGCACAGTCGAGTACATAGCCCCGGCCGCGTGCGGAATGCTCATGTCGATGAAATCGGCGTGGCCGCAGGTGGGCGAGCAGACGTAGCCATTGGCGCGTTTGTTGATCAGCTTGCGCTGATCCTCAACTCCGGTGTCTTTCATGCCCAGCGGATCGAAAACATTGCGCTGCATGAAATCGGCATACGGCACGCCGCTTGCCTTCTCGATCACCGCCCCCAGCAGGATGTAGCCCGTGTTCGAGTATTTGAACTTCGTCCCAGGGTCGAATTCGAGCAGCTTGTCTTTCACAACCAGGGCGGTATCTTCCGCCTTGGATCGCTTCTTCTTCAGTTCGCTGTAGTCCGGCAGGCTGGTGAAGTTAACCACCCCGGATGTATGCGTGAGCAGGTGGTGCAGGGTGAGCGGCTTCCAGGCGTCCGGGCAAGTCGTCAGAAACTTGCACACGGGGTCGTCGACCTTCAGCTTGCCTTGCTGCTCGAGCAGCAGGATCGCCATCCCCGTAAATTGCTTCGTGATGGAGCCAAGCCTGAACTTCGTATCAGGCGCGTTTGGAATACCCCACTCTTCGTCGGCGAGTCCGAAGCCCTGGGAATAGACGATCTTGCCGTCATGCGCGACAGCGACCGAACCGATGAACCTGCCCTGGTCCGCGTACCCTTTCGCCTGTTGTTCAAGACGTTCCCTGGTCGCCCCGGTGAGCCCGTAAGTCACCAGCGCAACCGTTGAAAGGATGATTGTGTGGATTCTGATTCTCATGGTGTTGGAGCCAAACTGTACAGACGAACGAACTTGTAATTTGTTCACAGTCTAGCCCGACTACAATGGAAGTTCATTCAACGAAATGCGCAACGCGATATTTGGCGATGGGACCGAAGGCGGCGGCGGGGCTTCATTGAGCCTCCTCGACCGCCTGAAGCAGGGCATTCAGAAGACGCGAGCCGGCCTGGTGACCAAGGTCGAGGACGTCCTTCTTGGCAGGAAAGAGATTGATGCCGATCTCCTGGAGGAATTGGAATATACGCTCATCACGGCCGATCTGGGTGTCCAAACCACGAACGAAATCCTGGAGGGAATCCGGCAGAAAGTCGACCGCCATCTGGTCAATAGCCCGTCTGAGCTTCGCACCCTCATCCGCGAGCACCTGCTCGGTGTCCTCGAAGCCTCCGATCGTCCCGCGGCGTCCCCGGCGGAGTCGCCTTTGGTCGTGATGATGGTCGGCGTGAACGGCTCAGGAAAGACGACCACCACCGGCAAGCTGGCTGCCCGATATGTTTCTGAAGGCAAAACCGTGATGATGGCGGCGGCGGACACTTTCCGTGCCGCTGCGGTGGAGCAGTTGGAAATCTGGAGCAAACGCACGGGGTCCGAACTCATCCGCCAGGCGCAGGGCGCCGACCCCAGTGCCGTAGTCTTCGACGCGCTCCAGGCCGCTCGCGCCAGGAAAACCCAGGTCTTGCTCGTAGACACTGCCGGGCGGCTCCACACCAAATCGAACCTGATGGCCGAGCTCGAAAAGATGCGGCGTACCACCTCCCGCGTCGTGCCTGATGCGCCGCACGAAGTCTGGCTCGTTCTGGACGCCACCACCGGACAGAACGGGCTGGAACAGGCTCGCAAGTTCACCGAATCGGCGGGTGTCACGGGTCTGATTCTGACCAAGCTGGACGGCACTGCCAAAGGCGGCATCGTAGTCGCCATCACCCGCGAGCTCAACCTCCCGATCCGCTACATTGGTGTCGGCGAGCAGGCCGAAGACCTGCTGCCGTTCGAACCCGAGAAGTTCATCTCGTCCCTATTTGAAGCATGAACGCCGATTACCTTCGTCAAGCCCTCGATCTGGCCCGGCAGGGCCTTGGCCGTACCTCGCCTAACCCGGCCGTAGGAGCCGTGCTCGTCAACGGAGATACTGTCGTCGGCCAGGGATTCCACACGTGGGCCGGCGTCAGGCACGCCGAGGTGCTGGCCATTGAGGAGGCGGGCGATCGCGCCCGTGGCGGCACACTCTACGTCACACTGGAGCCCTGTTCGCACCAGGGCCGCACTGGCCCTTGCGCGCAGGAGGTCATCGCCGCCGGCATTGCGAAAGTCGTCGCCATCACCGCGGACCCGAATCCTCTGGTCGCCGGCTGCGGTTTCGAAATGCTTCGCAAGGCCGGCGTGGCTGTCGAACTGGATTCAAGCCACGCCCTTGAGGCGCAAGAGCTCAACCGGCCATTCTTCCACTTCATGCGGACCGGGCTGCCTCTGGTCACACTGAAGTCAGCCATGACACTGGACGGCAAGATCGCCGCGCCGGAAGACAACTCCGGCTGGATTACTTCGGAACGCGCCCGCGCCCATGTCCAGCAGGTGCGCCACATGAGCGACGCCATCCTCACCGGCATCGGCACCGTCCTGTCGGATAATTGCCTGCTTACCGACCGCAGCGGCTTGCAGCGCAGCCGCCCCTTGTTGCGCATTGTCCTCGATTCGCAACTGCGGATTCCGCTGGATTCGCATATGGTGCACTCCTGCCGCCAGGACCTGCTGGTCGTCTGCACTTCAGTCGCGCCGGCCGCCAGGCGAAAAGCCCTCCAGAATGCCGGAGTGGAAGTGCTCACAGCCGACGGCGAAGGCGGACGCACCTCCCTTCATCAGGTGGTGAAGCTGCTCGCTGAGCGAAAGTACTTGTCGCTCATGATTGAGGCCGGCAGCAGGATCAACTGGGATGCTCTCGAATCCGGCGCCGCCGATCGGATCCTCTTCTACTACGCGCCCAAGATCCTCGGCGGCACTCAGTCGCTGCCGGTTGCCGGCGGCTTGGGCCGCCGCCGCCGCGTGGACGCCATCCAGTTCAAGGATGTGCGCCTCCATCCGATTCCGCCTGATGAGTTTGCTGTCGAAGCCTGGTTTGACCGCACCGTGCTTGCCCCCAGGATCCCCGAATAGCCATGTTCACCGGGATTATCGAGGAACTGGGAAAAGTAGCGGCGCTCGAGCCGGCTGAAGCCGGAGCCCGCATCCGTATTCACGCACCCCTCGCGTCCCAAGGACTGCACGAAGGCGATAGCATCTGCGTTAACGGCGTCTGCCTCACGGCGGTTCAGCCAGTGAAGGGCGGGTTCAGCGCCGACGTATCGCCGGAAACCCTACGGCGCTCCAACCTGTCTATTCTGCGCCCGGGGGGAGTGGTCAACCTCGAACGTGCACTCGCCGCCGGCGGACGCCTGGGCGGCCACATCGTGCAGGGCCACGTGGACGGTGTCGGCGCCATCGAGTCTCTCGAAACAGTCGGCGGCGGCAATTGGTGGCTCACCGTTTCCTTCCCGGCCGAGTTAGAGCGCTACTTCGTCTTCAAGGGATCGGTCGCGATCGACGGCATCAGCCTCACAATCGCCGCCGTCGAGCCGGGGAAGATCTCAGTCGCCGTCATTCCGCACACTTACACCAGTACGAATCTGGCTGTGAAACGGACAGGCGATCCAGTCAACCTCGAAACCGACGTGCTGGCCAAATACGTCGAGAAGATGCTGTCGTCTCTCGACCTGAAGCCCGGCAGCCGCCTGAAGGTGGAGGACCTTCGCGAGCAGGGCTACTGACGCCCTACTCATAGCGCAGGGCTTCGACCGGATCCAGGTTGGCCGCTTTCACCGCCGGCCATGTTCCGAAAAAGAGGCCCACGCTCACCGAGGTGATCAGCCCCGTCCCGATGGCCCATCCAGGCACGCTCGACGGCAATGCCGGCACGAGCGCGCCAATCAGCAGCACCATCAGGATGCTGATGCCAACCCCGAGCACACCTCCGAGTCCGGTGAGCACGATGGCCTCCATCATGAACTGCACGATGATGTCCCGCTTTTTGGCGCCCATCGCTTTGCGGACGCCGATCTCCTTGGTGCGCTCAGTGACAGAAACCAGCATGATGTTCATTACCCCGATGCCCCCGACGAGCAGGCCCAGGCTCGACAATGCGATCGAGACGAGCACGACAATGCTCAGAATCCTGTCCAGGTTGCGAATGATCTGATCGGCCGTGGTGAGGCTGAAGTCATCCTCAGCGTCGATGGGCGTTCTCCTCACCCGTCGCAGCAACTGGCGAATCTCTTCCTGTGCCTCTTCCCGCATGCCCGGCCTGGCCTTGCTCACGATGATGAGCCGCTTCTCAGTCGGGAAGCGCATCGCAGCGGTCGTGTAGGGGATGACGATTTGCTGGTCGAAGCCGTTGGCTCCGAAGAAGCCGCCCTTCGCTTCGGCGAACACCCCCAGCACCGTGTAGTCCGTGCCGGCCACGCTCAACACTCGCCCCACCGGCTTGCCCTCGGGGAAAAGCGAATCGGACACCTGCTTGCCGATGACGCAGACCCGCATGGCGCGGGACTCCTCTTCCGGTGTGAACACCCGCCCCTCTTTCAGTTCGCGGGGTTGAATGTTGAACGAATTCGCGCCCAGTCCGGTCAACCCTACGCTGTCGTTCTCGAAGCCGGGGACGCGGGCCGAAATCAAACCGTTCGTGTCGGAGGTGATGTAGAGCTGAAGACTGACGTCCTCGACGCTGCGCAGAGTCTCCTTGAACAGGGCGGCGTAGTAGGGTTCGATGTTCTTGCGCTTTTGCTCCTTCAGCGTGCCTGGTGCGCTAGGGTCGCCGGAGACGCGGTTGAGGAAGATGTTGTCTGGCCCGAACTCGGAGAAGAAAGTGACGATGCCCGCCCGGATTCCGCTGGTGAGGCTGCCGACGGTGACTACCGTAGTGATGCCGATGACAATGCCCAGAATGGTGAGTCCGCTACGAAACCGGTGGCTCCATACCGCATCCAGCGCCATCTGAGTGTTTTCGCCCGCCAGTACACGAATCATGCTGATCTGGAACTTCTCCTAGTCCGCCCGCAGCGCTTGAATCGGGTCCAGCCGTGCGGCGCGGCGGGCGGGATACCAACCGCTGACGATCCCCACAGTGCTCGAAACAACCAGTGAAAGCACCACATAGGGCAATGTCACAGCCAGTTTGACGCCGCTGATCAGTGAAGCGATCTGCGCCAATCCGGCGCCAATCCCCAGCCCGATGACGCCGCCGATAAAAGACAACAGCACAGCCTCGAACAGGAACTGCATCAACAGGTCGCTCTGCCGCGCTCCGAGCGACTTGCGGACTCCGATCTCCCTCGTCCGCTCGGTCACCGAGACAAGCATGATGTTCATGATCACAATGCCTCCAACGACAAGAGAGATGCAGGTAATCGGAACCACTGCCGCCCCGATAATGCCCAGGATACGGCCGATGAACTCCTTGATGGAATCGGGTGTGACTGTGTCGAAATTGTCGTTTGCGCCCGGGCGCGTCTTGAACTTGGTCCGCAGCGCCACGCGCGCGACGTCTGCGGCTTCCTCGGGGCCGAGGTTCGACCCTGGGCGCGGCCTCGCAAAAAGCACCATGCTGCGTTCAGGCCCGTAGATTCTGTTGAACACCGTGGATGGAATGAAGACCACGTTATCCTGCGATTGAGGACCGGCTCCTCCGATCTTCTCCTGCAACCCGACAACCCTGAAGTCCCACGTCCCCACTTTGATCGTTTTGCCGATCGGTGAGGCGTCTGGGAAAAAAGTGCTGCCTCACGTCTTCTCCAATCACCGCGACAGATACCCGGTTCTGCTCTTCCTGTGGGGTGAAGTAGCGGCCGTCGGTGAAAGTAACCTCGCGAATCTGCGCCAGATCGGCCGAGGTTCCAACCACGCTGGTGCCTTCCAGCAGTTTTCCTCCCGCGCGAAGGTCGTCGGCGCGAAGCCTGTAGGGGCTGTATATGATCTGTTCGCCTGTGGTCTGCAGGAGGTACTTATACTCGTCCTGCCGGATGGGCTTGTTGACGCGAAACTTCTCCAGACGCTGCTTGCGGCTGAGCCCCGGCGTCCGAAGCACCTGTCCGACCTGGAAGCTCTGGCTGCCGAAGGCCTTCGACGTAGTCTCCTCGGCGTAGGCGCCCAAGCCTTCGATCGCTGCGCCGACCACAACAACGCTGCTGACGCCGATAATTACTCCGAGAAGTGTGAGGAAACTGCGCAGTTTGTGCGCCCTCAGCGAATCGACCGCCAGTCGAGCGGCGGTCCAGATCGCCGGTCTGATACTTCTCATTTCGTTGGAGCTCTCATTGTTCGATTATCCAGCCGGCGTTGAGGGTTCAAAAGCAGTAAGATGAGAACGGATCGGTTCGGGCGGGATGATTCGGCATTCCGCTAAAGTGCCGGCCATAAGTGTTCCTGCTGCCCCCGGAGGGGGTCAAATCCGCCCGTTGTGGGATTTCCGCTTGGTATTCGCCGCCTGTGCAGCGCTGCGTGCATTCTTGGACCGAACGGAACTGGAGGAGTGGCGGTGGGCGAGATATTAGAGGAAAACGCCGGCCAGTCGGCTTGGCTCGCACCTAGCGACGCGCAGACCTATTCCGCGGACACGCCCTATATTGTGTGGCAGGCGGAGTCGACCCCGCTCACGATCGAGTTTAGCCGGCTGGCACTTGAGCAAATCCGCCAGGTGTGTTTCGCGGCGACCAACGGAATCCAGCGCGGGGGCAAAGGGGTCGGCGGCCTGCTGTTCGGCACACGCATTGGATCTCACTGGCGCGTTATCGCCTGGCGCCCGATCGTTTGCAGTTACCCCCGCGGTGAGGCCTTCCACCTAAGCGGCAATGACGAATTGATGTTGGAAGCCAAGCTTGGTGAAGCGCCGCCGGGAGGAACGAACCTGCTCGGCTGGTTTGCCAGCCATCCCAGGGGCGGACTCCTCCTCTCGCCCCAGGAGCGGCACCTTCACGGCGTATTCTTCAGCGCCACGGAGCGGCTCATGCTCACCATGAGGGCCACGCGCGCCGGCGAATTGGCAATTGTCGTTCACGCTCCGGAATCGCAGCAGGGAGGCTCGTTGCACCCCTACAAGCCGGAACTCCGCGTTCAACCAATGCCGCGGCGTGAGTTCGAATCCGCGGCCCAGGGCGCTCTCGTCCGCGAAGATTTCATCAAACCCGCTCCGGCGAGACAGCCGGTCCTGCCTGCCGCGCAATCCACCTACTTTGCTGTCGGCTTCTCCGGCATGCTCGTAATTACTGCCGCACTGTCCGTGCTCGGATGGCAACTGAGCCAGACTGGATTGCTGCCGGCGGCCGATGTCTTTGTCGCACGCCTGTCGCCGCCGACCCGTCTCCTTTCCGTTCATGCGAGTCATCGGGCTCTCCGGCTCAATGTTGTCTGGGACCCAAGAGCATTCCAAGCCAAACAGCCTTCATTCGCCGTGATCAAGTTCGTTGCCGGCTCCACCGAGCGCTCACTCGAGTTGGACTCTGCCGCCCTCAAAGCGGGTAGTCTCTCAATCGCGCTGGACCACCTGCCGCTGAGCGTCACAATGATTGTCAGAACCGCCAACGGCGGTGCGTTGAAAGAAACGGTGCGGATAGCCCCATCCGCCGTAGCCGCGGAAATTGCTTCAGTTCCACTGAAAAGCAGGCGCGGCGGGCGACTGCGAAAAAACTAGAGCAGCGCTTCATAAGCCCACATCAGACCGATTGGAACCCGGCAATCGGGTTGAACAAATCCCCTGGGAAAAAACAATGAAGCGAATACTATCTCTCTGCATGCTCCTCGTTGCGCTGGCATTCAATGCCGCCGCAGCCGACATCGTCGATACCGCGGTCTCCGCCGGTAGCTTTAACACGCTGGTCACGGCCGTCAAGGCCGCCGGGCTCGTTGAAACACTGAAGGGCGCCGGCCCTTTTACAGTCTTTGCGCCAACCGATGAGGCTTTCGCCAAGCTGCCTGCCGGCACGCTCGACAGTCTCCTGAAGAACCCCGAGCAACTGAAACAGGTTCTCCTGTACCACGTTGTTTCCGGCAAGGTGATGGCCGCCGACGTCGTGAAGATCAAGTCGGCTAAGACCGTACAGGGATCTTCCGCCAAGGTCAATGTCATGGGTGGTGACGTGATGATCGACAAAGCCAAGGTCGTCAAGACTGACATCGTCTGTGACAACGGCGTGATTCACGTGATCGACACCGTAATCTTGCCTAAGAAGTAGGCGCACCACCATCGATGCGATTCGAGGCCCGGGTTTATGCCCGGGCCTTTCTCGCGCCTCGCGGAAACCTTCTCAATTGTCGTATTGTCTAAGAGAATAGCTATGCGCACCATCATCCTCGCCCTGTTGTTTAGCCTTCAAGCCGCCTTTGCCGCGGATTTTGCCGGCTCCTGGAAAATGATCGCTCAATCGCCCAACGGCGATCTCCCCTTCAATCTCGTGCTGGAAAAGCAGGGCGAAGGCTATAAAGGTGAAATCCGCGGAGGCTCGAACTCCTTCGCTATAGAGAATGTGGCCGCCGACGGGGACAAGCTTAAGTTCACCATCAAGCACGATATGGGGCCCATCCCGGTCGAACTCGCACTGACCGGCACACAGCTTGAGGGCGCTGGAACATTACCCGACGGCAGCGGCAAGGTCCCGATGAAGGGTAGCCGCGATCAGGCCGCCGCGCCCGCGGCTTCCGCCGCCGCTGCGACGCCGGCCGGCCGCTGGAAGATTGTGGCCAAGAGCCCGGACGGAGCCACCAACGCCTACACTCTCGAAGTGAAGGAAGATGCGGGTGCATGGCGCGGACAGCTCACCACGGCAAATGACGATGTTGTCGCTCTCACTGAAGTGAAGTTCGCGGAGGCCGTTCTGAGCTTCAAACTCCCTGTCGACGAGGGCACGTTCGAAGTGAGCATGACCGTCGAAGGCGATTCCGGCAAAGGCAACTATAAGACGCCGCAGGGTCAAAAGGGCGAGTTTACAGCCGCCCGCGCAAAGTGATCGAATCCGCTATCACTGCGCTTTCGTGACTTCATTCAGTTCGAGGCCCCGCGGCCGATTGAGCCTTTGCCACCAGGCGTCGTAGACGGCTCGCGGCAGCGGGGTCTTCAATTGGAATTCGTAGTTTCCCAGCCCCTCGCTGGCGGCGACGCTCAACCGCAGATCTCCCGTCGAAGAGACGTTTGCGGTGAGCCTGTCCTCAAGCGAGATCGACTGCCCACGTTCAGGCGACTCGAATCGCCACCCTGTGCTCTCAAGCACAAATTCGCCCTCCGGCCCGCCCCATCCGCGCAACAGCTTAGCGCCGCCGCGCCACAGCGCGTTGCCTTGCTCCAGCGGAACCCGCGCGACGAAGCGCTCACCCATGCGTTCCCGCAGTGCGCGAGCCAGCCCGGCGGCATCGGTCAGTCCCTTCGCCTGGAATCGTAATCGCGCGTCGCGATCAGCCAGCCACCGGACGTCCCTGTACAGCGTCAGCCGCAGCTCGCCTTCTGTCGTCAATTCAAGCCGCTGAATCTCCGCGTAGGGCCAGCGGCGGACCTCGCCCTTGACCGGCTTGAACTCCAGTGCCTCTGCGCCGAATTCGAGCCGGCCAGGCCTGTCCTTGGCGAGCCGCTTCTCGACGGCGTCAGCCCCCACGGTCTGAGCCGTCGCTGCCGCCGCCAGCATGACCATCATCAAGCCGCAATATTTCGCTTCACTTCCGAGTGCCATCGCCACACCTCATAAATTGCCGGGTAAACCACCAGTTCAAGAATGAAAGACGTGAACACGCCGCCGATCACCGGCGCCGCGATCCGCTTCATCACATCCGCGCCCGTGCCGTTGGACCACAGAATCGGGACCAGTCCAATAAACGTCGTCGCCACCGCCATGAACTTCGGGCGGATTCGTTTCACCGCGCCGGTCACAATCGCCTCCCGCAACTCGGCCAGCGAGCCGAGCCTGCCTTCCTTCTTCGCATCCGCATACGCGATGTCGAGATAGAGCAGCATGAACACGCCTGTCTCAGCGTCGACGCCGAGCAGCGCGATCAATCCCACCCATACTCCGATGCTCATGTTGTAGCCCAGGGCGTACAGCAGCCAGAAGGCGCCCACCGCGGAGAAGGGAACCGCCAGCAGCACGATCATCGTCTTGACGCCCGATTTCGTATTCAGGTAGAGCAGGAACACGATGAGCGCGAGCGTGAAGGGCACCACCAGCTTGAGTTTCGCCGAGGCGCGTTCCATGGCCTCAAACTGCCCGCTCCACTGTGCGCTGTAGCCGGCCGGCAGCGTGACCTTCTCGCGAACCTTTTTGCGCGCGTCGTCGATGTAGCTGCCGATGTCGCGGTCGCCGTTGTCAACGAAGACGTAGCCGGTCAGTATGCCGTTTTCGTTGCGATACATCGCCGGACCGGTCTCCACACGAATGTCCGCAAGCTGCCGCAGCGGCACTTGCGTCAGTCCCGCCATTGGCCGGCACGAGCACGTTGGACAAGGCCGCGCGGGACTGCCGGAAATCCCTTGCGTAGCGCACGCTCACCGGATACCGCTCCCGGCCTTCCACCGTCGTGGTGAGGTTCTCTCCGCCAATGGCGTTTGCGATGGAAGCCTGCGCGTCGTCGATGGAGATGCCGAACCTCGCCAGTTCTTCACGCTTCCATGTGAAGTCGAGGAAATAGCCGCCCGCTGCGCGCTCGCTGAAGACGCTGCGCGTGCCCGGCACGCTGCGCAGCGCCTGCTCCATTTCCAGCCCCACACGCTCGATCACTTTCGGATCCGGCCCGCTGATCTTGATGCCAACCGGCGTTCGGATTCCGGTGGCCAGCATGTCGATGCGCGCCTTGATGGGCATGGTCCAGGCGTTTGAGACGCCGGGGATGCGCAGTGCGCGGTCCATCTCGTCCACCAGTTCCTCTTGCGAGATATGCGCCGGCGTGATGTGGCCCAGGGCCGGTCGCAGCCAGTGAGGCGCCCAGTCGTCATACCAGGTGGCCTTGGCGCGCCACTGCTCCTGCGGCTTGAGCAGCACGACTGTCTCGAACATCGAAAGCGGCGCCGGGTCCGTGGATGTCTCCGCGCGTCCCGCCTTGCCGAACACCCGCCTAACCTCCGGGAACCGGCGCAGGATTCTGTCCTGCACCTGCAGCAGCCGTTCGGCCTCGCCGATCGAGAGGCCCGGCATCGTCGATGGCATGTAGAGCAGCGCGCCCTCGTTCAGCGGCGGCATGAACTCGCTGCCGAGTTTCTTATAGACCGGTACGGTGGCTGCCACAAGCGCGATCGCGCCAAGGATCACCGCGTACTTGTGCCGGAGCGAGAAGCGGCATACAGGTTCGTAGATCCTGATCATCAACCTCGAAATCGGATGGCGCTCTTCGGAGTGGATTTTGCCGATGAGAACGGCACTCGCCATCCGCGCGAGCCAGCGCGGCCGGAACCCGAACTGCCCCACATGCGTAAACAGCATGCGCAGAGCGGGGTCGAGCGTGATCGCCAGAACCGCGGCCACGATCATCGCCAGGTTCTTCGTATAAGCCAGCGGCTTGAACAGCCGGCCTTCCTGTGCCTCGAGAGCAAGAATAGGCAGGAAGCTGACCGCGATCACCAGCAGACTGTAGAAACTCGGTCCGCCAACCTCCTTCACTGCCTCGACGACGACCCTGCGGTGGTCGCCAACCCTGCCGCCTTTCTCCCACTCCTCGAGTTTCTTGTGCGTCTGCTCGACGACGACGATCGCCGCGTCCACCAGTTCACCGATGGCGATGGCGATGCCGCCCAGCGACATGATGTTCGACGTGATGCCCATCGCGCGCATCGGGATGAACGAGATCAGAAAGGCCACAGGCAGCGTGATCATCGGCACCAGGGCACTCGGGAAATGCCAGAGGAAGATCAGAATAATTGCGGCGACGACAAGCAATTCCTCGATCAGCGTTTCCCTGACGGTGTCGATCGCCTCGAGGATCAGCTCGGAGCGGTCGTAGGTGGTAACGACGGTGATCCCCGCGGGCAGGCCGGGTTTGATTTCCTCCAACCGCGCTTTGACCCGTTCGATCACGTTGAGCGCGTTCTCGCCTTGCCGCATGACGACGATGCCGCCCGGGGTGTCTCCCCTTCCGTCCAGGTCGGCCACGCCGCGCCTGAGATCCGGCCCGAGCGTCACCGTGGCGACGTCGCGCACCCGAATCGGCACGCCGTTTGCGCTCACTGCGACTGAAATCGCTCCCAGGTCCTCCTTTGAGCGCGCATACCCGCGGCCGCGGATCATGTACTCCGTGCCGGCCATCTCCAACAGCCGGCCGCCGACGTCGCGGTTGCCAGTCCTCACTTTCTCGACTACCTGCGATACCGTCAGGTTGTAGGCCCGCAGCTTGTTCGGATCCACATTGATCTGATACTGGCGCACGAACCCGCCGATGGAGGCGACCTCGGCCACCCCCGGCACGCTCTGAATGCGATAGCGCAGATACCAGTCCTGCAGGCTCCGCAACTCGGCCAGGCTGCGCTTGCCCGTGTTGTCCACCAGCGCGTATTGGAAGACCCAGCCGAGTCCGGTTGCGTCAGGGCCGAGCTCGGTCTTCACTCCCTGGGGCAGGCGCGACAGCACGCCGCTGAGATACTCCAGAGTCCTCGACCGCGCCCAATAGATGTCCGTGCCGTCCTCGAATATCACGTATACATAGCTGGTGCCATAGTCGGAGAGCCCGCGCACGGCGCGCACCTTTGGAGCGCCCAGCAGCGCCGTGACGATCGGATAGGTCACCTGGTCTTCGATGATGTCGGGGCTCTGGTCCCACTTGGTGTAGACGATCACCTGCGTATCGCTGAGATCCGGGATGGCGTCCAGCGGGACGTCGCGCATGGCGAACCAGCCGGCGACGCAGAGCGCTCCGATCATTGCGAGTACGAAGAGCTTGCGCTCTGCGCTGAACTCGATGATGCGGTCAATCATGCTTGTGCTCCGCGGGGCCCTTCATGCGGCTTTCGCTGTCCAACAGGAAGGCTCCGGCAGCCACTACGCGCTCGCCTGCCTTGAGCCCGGCCAGGATTTCAACCTTGCCCTCGAGGTGTTGGCCGGTCACAACTTCCCTCGGCTCAAAGTGTCCCTCGCCTTTTTCGACATAGACGATCTGCCGCATGCCGCTGTCCAGCACTGCGTCCTCCGGCACCGCCAGATGCGACGGCCGGCCCACGCCGAATTCGACGTTCACGAACAGATCCGGCTTCAACAGATAGTCGGGATTGTCGACCTCGATGCGCGCCTTGAGTGTGCGCGTTTGTGGGTCAACTTGCGGCAGGATGTTGCTGACCCGGCCTCGCAGGCGGCGTCCGGGCGCGTACGACGCCTCGATCACCGCGGCGCTGCCCACTTGGATTTGCGCCGCATCGGCCTCGTTGACGTCGGCCACGATCCAGACGCGGGACAGATCGGCCAGCGTGTAGAGTTCCGTTTCCGGTGTGACGCGCTGATTCGCGAACGCATTGCGAGCCGTCACAAAGCCGTCAGCCGGCGCGTAGACGGTTTGGATCCTGCGCGGCTCGCCGGTGCGCTCCAACTCCTCGATCGCCGTGACGCTCATCCCCCAGTGGTAAAGCAGGCGGTTGCGCGCCACATTGATCATCGACGTGCTGTAGCCTGCCATGTGCGGCATCGTCGAATGCGAGAGCGTTTCTTCGGCGCGGCGGGCCAGAAGATACTCCTGTTGGCTGGCCACCAGCTCAGGACTGTACAGCGTGAGCATCGGCTCGCCCTTCTTCACGAGCTTGCCGGTGAAGTCCACCTGCACCGACTGAATCCAGCCTTCGTATCTCGTCTGCACGCGCACGATGCGTGTCTCGTCGACCATGACCCGGCCCGGCGTGCGCAATGTGGACGTGGATGCTGTGGCGCGCTCGACAACGACTGTCTTCAGTCCAATCCACTGCTGTTTCTCCGCGGACACTGCGATTGAGCCAGGTGTGCCTGCAGCCTTCTCCGCCGGCGCTTCTTCGTCGGGCACGAGTCTCATGCCGCAGATGCCGCAATCGCCCGGTTTGTCGCTGCGGAAGTCCGGGTGCATCGGGCAGTGGTAGCCCTTCTTCGTTTCGGCCTTCTTCACGGCAGGGCCGTGCGCGCCGGATGGGCCGTACCAGCGCCCGTAGCCGAAGCCCAGCGCGAAACCGAGTGCGATGAGGATGAGCAGAGCCGCCGTCTTCTTCATGGCCGGTCCTCCTCCACCAGGTCGAGGCCCGTGGCCTCTTCCAGGCGGATCAGAGCGAGATGGTAGTTCATCATCTCCTCGTGGTAGCCGCCTTCGTATTCAAGCACCGCGGAGAGGTTGGCCAGCAGCGTCAGGAAATCGACCTGGCCCGTTTCGTAGGCCGACATCGATGATTCCAGGGTCAGCAGGGCCTGCGGAATGAGCGTCGTCGTGTACATGCGCATCAGGCGCCAACTGGCGTCGCTGATGAGATAGTCGTCCTTCATGCGGAACAGCAATGCGTTTCCCGTGGCTTGGTAGGCGCGGCGCGAGGCCTCCAGCGAGTGTGCCTGCTCCGCGACGGCCGCGCGCTGTCGTCCGCGCGTGAAGAAGGGCAGGTTGATGTCGACACGGGCCTGATACATGTCCGGCATCCGCCCCATGGTGTAGTAGCCGCCTGAAACCGCGTAGTCCACCGCTCCTTCCTTGCGGGCCAGGTTGACGGCGACTTCGGCGCGTTCGATGTTGTGCTGCTCGCGCATAAGTGCAGGCGCGTAGGCGCGGGCCTGTGCGGCCAGCTTTTCGAGCGTCAGCATCGATTCGCGGGCTTCGATTGTTTCCGGCCGCGCGACGGGCGTGTCCAATGCCCGCACGGCCAGGGTGTTGATCTCGGCTTCGCGGCTTCGCCGGTCCTGATCGAAGCGCTCGCGCCGTAGCGCAAGCAGGCTCAACTGCGTTTGCGCCTTGAAGAGATCCTGTTGTGCCGCCTTGCCGACGGCGTAGCGCGCCTCGGTCACCTTGAGGATTCGCTCCATCAGTGTGCGGTTGCGATCGAGCAACTCGATCTGCTCATACGCGTGGTGCAGCCTGTGCCACGCGGTTTTGAGCCGGGCGGCGACCGAGAGCTGCGCCATCCAATACTCCTGGGTGACTGCGTCGGCCGCCCGCGCCTCCAGCGCGCCGCGCAGCCTGCGCTTGCCTGCCGCCGGAATCTGCTGCGTCACCATGAAGCCTATGTTCGAAGTCGGCTCTACCCCGAGACCCTGTCCGGGCAGCGGGCCGCCGTTCGAGCTGTAGCCCATCGAGAACGTGGGGTCGGCCAGGCTGGTCGCCTGCGCGCTCTTTTGCCGGGCCGCCTCCACGCGCTTTCGTGCCGCCAGAATCTCCGGATTCCTGGTCAGCGCTTCATCCATCAATGGTCCCAGACGTCCGCGAGGCTCCTCCGCCGTGGCGGAACAGGCCGCAAGCACGAGCCCGGCCAGCATGCGATGTCGCATACAACTCTCCTTGTCGACACACGTTTCCCGTGAGGATCAGGCCGCTTGGAGAGGTTGGATCAGTTCCGGAACTGGTGGTGCGTGAGGTAGAGAGGTGGAAGTTCTGCTACAGCCTGAGGGGCAACAGCCGCAGTGCTCGTATGGAACGCGGCGTCGAGTTCCACTGTCAGGGCCACGAACTCAGTCTGGGGGGCAGACTGGAATCTCCTGCTTGGCTTCCACCGCGGCATAGTCGGCCGGCTGCCACCGGCAACTCGCGTTTTCGGGCTTCGGCTTGGGGCAGCAGTCATGCTGGCACTTCTGCGTTTCGGCCTTGGCAGGCTTCGATTCGCAGTTCTTGCACGGCGCCGCCATGAGCGCGACGCTCATGGCCAGGGCGGCAAGACACTTCAACCAGCGATGCATGACTTCACTCTCAGCATAACCGAAGACGTGCGAGACGCAATAGGCCCCCCGCTAGACGCCGGCAGCAACAACGCTGATCCCCGGCCGATTCGACGATTCGCTTGCGGCCAATTCCTCTCGAAATCGCACGTGCCGGAGTCGCGTCAGTTCGACCAGCGGCCGCCACACGGCATGCACCAGGTGGTGTTTGATGAGCAATCGCCAGAACCGGTTGGAGCGCTTGTACAGGTACGACATCGCCAGATACGGAGCAACGGCGCGCCAATCCGCGGGCCGGCGCCGCCAGATCGAGGCGTGCGAGAAGAGGCGCTGGTACATCCAGGCATAACCTTGTTCCAGTTCCTCGGGCGACATGTGCTTCGGGCGGAACACCGCGTGCGCCGTGTCGTACAGAGCCCAATCGCGGTGCAGCAAACGCCCCTCCGCTTCCATTTGCCGGAACAGCGGCGTCGCCGGATAGGGGGTGAGAATGTGAAACGTCGCGCACTCCAGGCGGTTCTCCTCGATCCACTCGGCCGTCCGGGCGAAAACGTCCTTCCGGTCGTGATCGAATCCCAACACGAACGAAC
Source organism: Bryobacteraceae bacterium (assembly GCA_963714395.1). Classification (GTDB taxonomy): domain Bacteria; phylum Acidobacteriota; class Terriglobia; order Bryobacterales; family Bryobacteraceae; genus JACADU01. Next base: position 236,035 of record CAVQOO010000041.1, on the reverse strand, counting down.
CATTCACCTGGATGCCGTTCTCGTGCAGCATGCGGACCCGGCGCGCATAGTCGCCGGCCTTCGGCGTCTTCTTCCTTGCATCGGCGAGATTCTCATCCGTGAGCGACTCGAATCCCACGAATACGCCCGTGCATCCGGCGAGGGCCATGGCACGGATCAAAGCTGGATCGTCGGTGACGTCGATGGAGACCGCCGCGCTCCAGATCTTGTTCAGCGGTCGCAGCGCCTGGCACAATTCGCGCAGATACTCCCGGTTCGATCCCAGATTGTTGTCGATGAAGACACCGTAAGGTTGCCCATCCGCCACGAACTCCGCGGCGATCTGGCCGGGATCGCGCATTCGATACGGCATGCGCAAGCCCTCGGTCGCCAGGTAGCAGAACCCGCACCGGTTGTGACAACCGCGGGTGGCAATCAGGCTGGTGGTCGTGAGAAAGCTCTTGTCGCGGCAGAATCGATCGCCGCGGCGCGGGGTCCTGGCGATAGTCGCTCTCGTAGGTCGCCGACGTACTTCGGCTGCAGGCAGCCCGACTTCCACGTCCGCCAGAATCCGCGGCCAGAGCTGCACGCCATCGCCCACGGCAAGCGCGTCCGCATGCGGCGCGCACTCCTCGGGACACGACAGCACGTGCAGTCCGCCCAGCACGACCTTGCTTCCGCGGCTGCGGTACCATTGCGCCAGCTCGAAGGCCCGCTTCGCGAACGTCAGGTGGACCGTGATCCCCACCACCTCGGGCATCGGCGCAAAAGGCGGCCGCCCGTCGAGCAGGTTCTCGTCCCAATACCGAACTTCCCAGTGTTCGGGTGTCGTCGCCGCGAAACTGGTCAAGGCGAGTGTCGGCGTCAGCACGTGCTTGCCGAAGCTCGCGTTTGGATCCTTCGGGTAGAAGGGATTGATCAGCAGCGCATACCGCGGCTGTATCGGTCCTGCGGCGATCGCGGCATCCAGGAGTGGCGGCCGGGTCATTTCCTCTGGGAGCCATGTCTTGCTCACAAAGTAACTTTATAATGCAAAGTACTTCATGTCAAGAATAAAGCTCCCGGAAGATGGAACGCCCGGCAAATGCGTCGCGCCCCCCGGGCGGACCGGATCACGGCCTTGCGTTGCGACCTACTAACATTCGCGGACGCGACCAGGGCAGTTTCGTGCGCGATGCGCAGCGCAGCCTGCAGGCGAAGGTCGCACTGCCGGCCGGTTATCACCTGGAATGGGGAGGCGTCTTCGAAAACCTCGCCCGTGCACGCCGCCGCTTGATGTGGATCCTGCCTGTGACCGTCCTGATCATCTTCGGTCTGCTGTACTGGGCGTTCGGCTCGGCGCGAAATTCTCTGCTGGTGCTCGCCAACGTTCCATTCTCAATCGTCGGCGGCGTTGCTGCCCTGCATCTTCGCGGCATTGCCTTCAGCGTGTCCGCGGCGGTCGGATTCGTTTCGCTCTTTGGTGTGGCCGTGATGAGCGGCGTGCTTTACGTCATGGAGATGGATCGTCTTCGGCAGACGGGAATGCCTCTGTCCGAGGCGGTGTTGGAGGGTTCCCGGCGGCAGATGCGTCCTTGCCTGATCCTGATTCTCGTGGCTATGCTGGCCATGCTGCCTGCGGCGACGGCCACAGGAATCGGATCGGACATTCAACGCCCGCTTGCAACAGTAGTCCTCGGCGGCCTCGTTTCCACGTTGTTGCTGACGCTGTTCGCTCTACCCAGTCTCTACCTGCTGTTGCGCAGTGGAAATCGGCGTTCCGCCGTCTAGGAATCCTGACCAGCCCGGCGTTCAAGCGCGGCTAACTCTGCCTGCCTGACTTCTGCTATCTTCAATCCAAAGAGTCAGAGAGGGCCAAATCATGCAGTTCACACGCCGCAGTTTCACCGCCGCGCTCGCCGCGGCCCCCGCCGTCATCGCCTCCGACAAGTCGGGCGGCAAGCGTCCCGTCACCGGTTCAGGCGCACACACGTTCGAGGTCATTCACGATTGGGGTGAAGTGCCGAAGTCGATCGCCTACGGCAACACGCACGGGGTGTGCGTGGACTCGCAGGGACACGTCTACATCCATCACACCGTGAACGCGTCGAGCACGTCGGCCGACACGATGGTGGTCTTCGATTCCAAGGGACGCTTCGTGCGGTCCTGGGGCGCGGAGTTCAAAGGCGGCGCGCATGGCCTGACCCTTCGCAAGGAAGGCAAGAGCGAATTCCTCTATCTGTGCGACACCAAGCGCGCGGTTGTTGCGAAGATGACTCTCACCGGCGAGCGCGTATGGGAACTCGGCTACCCGAAGGAATCGCCCGCCTATGCGCCCGATGCCGAAGGCAAGCCGAAGAAGTACTCGCCGACCAACCTCGCCATCGCGCCCAACGGCGATGTGTATGTCGCCGACGGCTACGGCTCCAGCTACGTCAACGTCTACTCGCCCAAGGGCGAATGGAAGTTCGTCTTTGGCGGCAAGGGCAAGGACGCCGGACAGCTCGATTGCCCGCATGGCATCGCCATCGATGCCCGCTCCGGCTCGCCGCGCGTCCTGGTTGCCGACCGCACCAATCGCCGCCTGCAATACTTCTCACTCGACGGCAAGCACCTCGGCTTCTCCGCGCTGGGCGACGTGAAGCTGCCTTGCCACTTCGACGAGCGAAAGGGGCTGCTTCTCATTCCCGACCTGGAAGCTCGTGTCAGTCTGTTCGACTCCAAGGACAAACTGCTCACTCACCTCTGCGAGGACGATTCCAACACCTGGAACAAGCTGCGTAAGGAAGCGCGCGAGAAGTTCATCCCCGGCAAGTTCATCTGCCCGCACGGCGCCTGCTTCGACAAGGACGGCAACATCTTTGTGGTCGAATGGGTGGAGGTCGGCCGCGTGACCAAATTGCAGCGCGCCGGCTGACCGCCCATCCATCATGCCCACCATCATCATTCGACCCGCGACGCGGGAGGACGCAGAGTTCCTTGTTCGCGGCAACGCCTCCATGGCGCTTGAAACCGAGGCAATGTCGCTGGACCTTGACCGGCTGCGCGACGGCGTCCACGGTGTCTTCGACGAACCCGCCCGCGGCCGGTATTTCATCGCCGAGGTGGACAGCGTCCGCGCCGGGCAGCTCATGATCACCTACGAATGGTCGGACTGGCGCAACGGCGTCTTCTGGTGGGTGCAGAGCGTCTTCGTCGTCCCGGAATTCCGCCGCGCCGGTGTCTTCGCCGCAATGTACCGGCATGTCCAGGGGGAGGCACGCGCTGCCGGCAACGTCTGCGGCATCCGGCTCTACGTGGAGAACCACAACGAGCGCGCCATGGCCTCCTACGAGCGCGCCGGCATGAACCGGACCATCTACCAGATGTTTGAAGAGGACTTCGTCATCGCGCGGCAGTAGCAGCTTCCTCGCCCCGTGCAACCCACGCCAGTGATCTCCTTCGCCCTGGGGATGATCAGCATGTGTCCTTCGTTCGGCGACTCGATGAGCTCGGCTCCGGCGATGCGTTCGGCGAGCATGCGGCTTCCCTTACGGGGGTGTTGCCGCATCCTTCAATCCGTGCCAAAAGCGGACCTCAACCCTGATGGCTTTCCAGTCGATGTCCCATGGGGCCTCAATCCTTCTTAATTCACTGCGCAGCAAAGACTGCAGCCCATTCCGGAGTGTATCCGCGTAGGACAATCTGAGCCCCTGCGCCACATCCGGTCTTCGGATGATGTCCAGGTCGACTTTGGAGTTGCGGAAGTTCTGCGCCTGAAAAAGTTGCGCAGCGTCCTCCGGCAGCGTCACCAGAGCGCCGACAATGCCGACACGCGAAACTCGCGAATCCAATGTCGAGCCTAGAGCGAGCGCCCAGGGCGTTCCAGCGGACCAGCCGAGGACTCCGACTTGCGCGACGTGAAGGTGATCCAACAACTGCTCGATGTCGACGCGATAGTCGCGGAATTCCATCCGCTCACATGGCGTGCTCAGTCCGAATCCAGGACGGTCCACTTGTATGAGCCGTACTCCCCACCGCCGCAACTCCTCATCGCTTGCGATGTACAGTTGGCGGCTGCCGGGCGTGCCGTGAATCATCAACACAGGCGCACCTGCCCTATCGCCGGTTTCTCTATAGCCTAGAATGCGGCCGTCGCGAAGCCGCACTGAGTTGCCAGGAACTTGCACCGGCGTCGCGAACCTCCAGATCACGAAGGCCAGCACAAGCGCGGACACCCATAACAAAAGCTTCAACATCACAGGTCCTTCAAGATCTCGCGAGCACAATTATAGCCGGGCGCGCCCATGACGCCGCCGCCCGGGTGCGCGCCCGAGCCGCACAGGTAGAGGCCCGCCAGGGGCGTCCGGTAGCGCGCCCATCCCGGCAGTGGCCGCATGACGAACATCTGCTCGAAGCTCATTTCGCCGTGGAAGATATTGCCGCCGGTCGATCCGAACCGCCGCTCCAGGTCGAGCGGCGTCAGCACCTGCATGTCCAGGACGATGTCGCGGATATTCGGGGCAGTACTCCTCGATCAGGTCGAGCACGCGGTCGCCGCAGCCGGCGCGCAGTTCGTCCCAGGTCCCCTCGCGCAGAGTGTAGGGCGCGTACTGCAGGAAAGCGCCCATGATGTGATGCCCGGCGGCGCGAGGGTCGGGTCGTACATGGTCGGGATGGTGAGCTCGAGCAGCGGCCGCTGGCTGGGCGCGCCGTACTTGGCGTCATCCCAGGCGCGCTCGACGTATTCGATCGAAGGGCAGATGTGCATCGTCGCGCGGTGCTGCGGCCCGGGCGCGCCGGGCAGGCAGCGTGAACTCCGGCAGGCCTCGCAGCGCGAAGTTGATCTTCAGCGAAGTCCCTTCGCAGCGGAACTTGCGAATGCCATCGACGAACTCCTCTGGCAGTTCTTTCGTCGCAACCAGACTCAGGAACGTTGTCTTGGGGTCGAGGTTGGAGGCCACCACCCTGGCTTCGAATTCGTCGCCGTTGTCGAGCACTACACCCCTGACGCGCCATGCCGGACGATGACCCCGCTCACCGCGGCATTCGTCCGGATCACCGCGCCGGCTTCGCGCGCCGCTGCCGCCATCGCCTCGCTCACAGCGCCCATGCCGCCGCGCACGAATCCCCAGAGTCCGCGATGGCCCGCCACCTGGCCCATGCAGTGGTGCAGCAGGATGTAGGCCGTGCCCGGCGAACGCGGTCCGCCGTTGGCGCCGATGACGCCGTCGGTGGCCAGCGTCACTTTCAGCTCGGGCGATTCGAACCACTCGTCCAGAAAGTCGCTGGCGCTCATCGTGAAGATCTTGACCAGCCCTGCCATTTCCGCGCGCCCCAGACCGCGCATCTTGCCGGCCAGTTTCAGATAGTCGATGAAGTCTCCCAAGCCCTTCGGAGGAAACTCCGGCGGCGTCTCAAGCAGCAGGCTTTCCACCACCCGCGCGAGTTGTTCGAGGTGCGCCTCGTAGCGAGGGAACGCTTCCGCGTCGCGGCGCGAAAACTTCGCGATCTCCGCCAGCGTTCTGCGCGCCGTCCTGCCACATGAACATGTGCCGGCCATCCGGGAAGGGCGAGAAGAACGCGGGGTCCTTGGCGTCCACGTGGTAGCCGTACCGCTCCAGTTCGAGTTCGCGGATGATGCGCTCCTGCAGCAGGCTGGTGAGGTAGCTGGCGGTGGAGACGCGGAATCCGGGCCAGACCTCCTCGGTGACCGCGCAGCCGCCCACCAGTCGGGCGTTTTTCCAGCACCAGGACGCGCCGGCCGGCGCGTGCCAGGTAGGCCGCCGCCACCAATCCGTTGTGGCCGCCTCCGATGATGATGACGTCGAAAACGTGATGTGCCATTTCCTGCAAGAATAGTCCATTCATGAGCAGGCAATCGCTGCTGTCACTTCTTCTTCAGCACACCCCGGAAGACGATCATGAAGCCGCCATGCTGACGCGCATCGTGGCTTTCGTCCAGCGGCATCCTGACTGCTTCCAAAGGTCACTGCTCATCGGCCACGTCACGGCATCGGCGTGGGTGGTCGATCTTGATCGCACTCATGCGCTGCTCACCCACCACGCCAAGCTCGATAAGTGGCTGCAAATGGGCGGACACTGCGACGGCGACCCTGACGTCCTGCGGGTCGCGCTCAGGGAAGTGGAGGAGGAGAGCGGGCTTTCCAATGCCGGTATTCTTCTCGGCGGCGCGATCTTCGACGTCGATGCCCATGAGATTCCCGCCCGGGGCGAGACCCCCGCTCACATCCACCACGACATCCGATTCCTGTTCGAGGCTGACCGCCGCTTGCCGTTGAGGATCAGCGACGAGTCGCACGATCTGCGATGGGTGGCGTTCGAGGAGATCCCGTCGCTGAACACCGACGAGAGTGTGTTGCGAATGGTTCTGAAGACAATCAGGTCTGGACATTCTATATAAACAAGTGTTAATGTTGGCGTGTGGCTGTGGGATTGTTCTTGTGGGGTCAACACTACCTGACGGGGATCGACGAGATCGATCACCAGCACGAGGAGATCAGCGTCCTTCTGAACCAGTTGCATGAGGCGAGGCGAGTTTCAGGCCCGCGTCAGAAGCAGCGGGAGATCTTCGATGCGTTGATCAACGCCGTCGTTGAGCACTTCAAGGCTGAAGAATCCATGATGCGTGAGCACCGCTATGAGGAGCTCGATTCTCACAAACAACAGCATGACGAGTTTGTCAGCAAAGTGTCCGTGATGCGCAAGCAGTTCGAGTCGGGGCGGGACTCCGTGCTTGATGACGGGCTGGAAGTGATGAAGGAGTGGCTGCGCGATCACCTGATCACGAGCGACCGCCGCATGGGCCGCGCTCTTTGCCCGTAACTCGTAGCTAGTCAGCCGTAAAGCAGAAGCCCCGGACCTTTCGGTCCGGGGCTTCGTTGTTTCTAGCCTGGAGAGGCCGGCTGCTTATTTCGGGCAGCCGAGCTTCTTCATGGTCTTTTCGTCAAGCGCCTTGGCGCCTGAGAATGCGGCCGGCAGCTTGGTTCCCTTGGGGACCAGCCAGATCTCGACGCGCCGGTTTTGGTCGGCTGTCGAAACCATCGAGCCGCGGCGTTCACTGGCCGCCGAGCGGGTTGAGGTGCCGCAGAGTCCGGGCTGGAAGTCCGAGGTCTGCGTCGTGCCGGTCCAGTCGACCTTCACGCGGGACATGTCAACCTTGGCGCAAGTGCCGGTGCCGCCCGTCAGGACAGCCACGACGTTCTCAATGCGGGTCTGGTCGAGGGTCTTCTTCACCTTGCCCTTGGGCGTTTCATCGTTGTCGATGTGGCCGATCAGGTAGATTTCGTAGTCCGGATCGGAGGCCTTCGGAGCGAGTTCTTCAAGCAGGACGCGCTTGCCGCAGTTATTCACGCGTGAGCCGTTCTTGCTGAAGATGATGTCGGAGAAGCGGATGGCTTCGGGGACGTAGTCGACCTTGACGGAGACAGTGCAGTTGGCGCTGGCGCCACGATCGTCGGTGACCCGGCCCGTGACGGTGACCGTCTTGGACTGGATCTTTCCGCCCTGTTCGAACCGCACGCTCTTGGAGTCGAACGTCGCGGGCGTGGACGTCGGGTTGGAGATCGTGCCTTCGCTTGCGGTCCAGGCCAGGGAGGTGGTGGAGCAGGCGGAGCCGGTCACGGTTCCGCCGCAGACTCGACGTCTGGCCGTACATCAATGCCGCCGGAGTGGCGGTGCAACCGGTGATCGTCGGTGCCTTGTATTCCTGCACGTTCAGGCTGAGAGTCTTTGCTTCGCGCCTTGCGGATGGGCATGCCGGCGGTGTTCTCGGCTTCGACTGTCAGGCCGATCGTGTAGTTGCCGGCGCGGTCGGGGGTGAAGGTCAACTCAGGCGAATTGGAACCGGATGGCTGGCCGTTGACCGTCCAACGGTAGGTGAGGGTGCGTCCATCGGGATCGCTGGGATTCGCCCGGACGGTGATCGCCCGGCCCTGGCAGAGAGTGCCGGTGCCGCCAGTGATCGCGCCGCCGGAGAGGTCGCGCAGGGGCTGAGGCTTGGGCGGCTCAACCTTTACGGGGAGCGGCTCGGCCTTCTGGCCGATGTACCAAGTGAGGCCCGCGGTTGTCTGAACGCCATTCAGCTTGTCATTGCGCGGAATATAAACGCCGGTGGTCGAATAGTCGATCAGCCCGTACGTGGGGTTCCGGCTCAGCAAGCCGCGCACGTCGAAATTGAGGCCGACGTGGTCCGTCAAGTGGATCTTGACGCCGCCGCCATACTGCAATCCGACTTCGGTCTTGCCCCTCAGATTCCTTGCGCTCCGTATTGAGGATTGATCCGGGCTTCTGCCTTCGCCTGGTCCGTGGGGCTGAAATTGTTTGCCGACACGGCCGCGGTCAGGTAGGGACGGATTTTTGATCCGCGAGGGGTCCAATGAACCACCGGACCGAGCGACCAGGCGTACAGCCGGTTGCCGAATCCGAAGTTCGGTTGACCCGCCCTGACCGGGCTGGAAAACGTCAGGTTGGTGGGACCATAGCCGAAAGTGTGCTCGATGCCAACATACTTCCAGAAGTTGATATTGAAACGGTAGCCGAGAACGCCACCGTTATTGTGCTTGGTGCCGAGACCCTTGTCGACCTGCTGAAAGAATCGTCCTCCCGCAAACACGCCAAGTTCGACTTTGTCCGGACGCTCGTCGCCGGGACCCATTTCGACCTTAGGGCTGGAGGAAGTCTGAGCCGCGGCGGTCATGGCGAGGGCGCACAGCCCAAGCCCCATACCAGCGAAGCGTCGAGACCAGGAGCGGAAAGTCATACGATAGACCTTTCTAATGAAGCATGAGCAGGGCTTCACCTGCTCATTATGTATTATGCCTTCACCGACGGGAAAGGTCCAGATAAAATGCTCCGAGATCATAGGTTAGCCCCAGAAGCAGGTCTCCCGGCCCGGCGGGAAAGAGCAGTCTCCGGAGCGTGGCCTCGGCGATAAAGGAGCCTGGAATCAATTTCCAGGATCGACCCGAATCCATTGAGGAGTAAAGACTCCCGAACTGTGAGGCGAACACCTCCGTGGGCCGCCCCGGCCGCGCCGCGAGAGAAGATACCGTACCGGCCTCAAGTCCGGCTTGGCGGGTACTCCAAGTCTTACCGTTGTCATCGGAGGCGAATAGACCTTGCGGGGTCGCCGCGAAGATCGGCGAACCAGGCCCCCCCAGGATGGCTATGTCATTGATGGAAGTTACTGGAAAGAGAACATTTAGCGCACGCCACGTGCTTCCCGCGTCCTCGCTGAGATAAACCGCCTGAGTCGTTCTGACGGCCAGCCGGGAGGGGGCGTTTGGACTGGTGTAGAAGCTCAGCGCGTTGTGCTGGATCGCGGCGCCGGTCAATTTGATGGGGAGCCATGTGGCTCCGGCGTCCAGGGAGCGGAATGGTCCCCGTTTGGTGGCCGCCAGGACGACCGGCTTGCCGGTGCCCGCTTGCGAGACGCAAGCCAGCGCGTTGAGAGGAGCAGGCGTCTTGATGGGGCTAAAGGACTTTCCTCCATTGAGCGACTTCAACAACTTGAACTCACTGCCGGTGAATACCCAATCGGCTTTCCCCGGGCACGTGGCGATCATTGTGAGGTGGTTGTCCTCCAACTTGGCGGCCGAGGCCGCCTGAGACCAACTTTTACCGCTGTCGTTGGAAACGAAGACCCCGCCTGCGGATCCGTCCTGGACGACATTGAGGTACACCGCCTCAGGCGTTCCTGACCAATCCAGCGCCCGCCGATGCACGAATCCATCATTGATTGAGGTCAGGGTTTTGCCGCCGTCCTCAGTTCTGAACAAACCGGTCCGTTCAGTGGCGAGGAAGAACCGGCTCGGATTGGTCGGATCGAACGCCATGGACAGGATGTGCAGGGTATTCAGGTTCTTGAAAGACTGTCCACCGTCGGTGGAGCGAAGCAGCCCTAAGGTAGTGCCCGCGTAAAGCGTCTCGCGGTCCTCTGGGGTGGAGGCGAATGACGTGGGTGCGCCGGTGAGTCCCCGGAATTCCGCCGAATTTGGTCCAGTCATTGCCGGCGGAATCGCTGCGGTAGATGCCCGAGCAGGCGCTGGCGAAGACGCGCTCAGGCTCCTTGGGATCGACGAAGATCGAGAAGACGTCCGAATCGTCGAGCATTCCCTTCGTGGACGGACCTCCAATTCGCGCCGCCGTCGATGGTTTTCCAGGGCAGGTGGGTGGTGCCTGCGTAGATGATGTCGGAGTCCTTCGGATCGAAGGCGACGGCGGTGACGCCGCGCAGTTCGTGGTTCCAAGGGGCGGAGATGCGCTTGAAGGAGCGGGCGCCGTCGGTGGACAGCCAGACGCCATTACGGGTTCCGGCGACGATGCGTTTCGGATCGCGGGACCAAGCGGTGATCGCTTCCGCGGAACTGCCCGCAACGCCTTCCGACTGCGTCCAGTTGGCGCCGGAGTCGTCGCTGTACCAGACGCCGCCGTAGGGGGAGCCTTGCAGGGAGAGCGCCGCCAGATAGCGCTTCGAGTCCGAGGCGTCGACCATGACTGAACTCACCGCGCCCAGGAAATGACGGGGGAAGGGAAGGCGATTCCAGTGGTCGCCGCCATCGGTGGATTGGAACAGCAGAGAGCTTCGCGCCCCGGCCAGCAGGTGGTCCGGATTCGAGGGATCCACGGCGATGGCGGTGGCTGAACCGCCCCATGGGCCGGCCGACTGCCAGCGAGAGGGGAGAGGCGTAGGGGTAGTCCCGATGGCCGCCGAGGCCGTGGCCAGGAATAAAACGAGGCTTCTCATTCTTGTTTTGACAGAAGGGCTTGTTTGGACGAGAGGGTTCAATTTCTAGACTACTACGCAGGCAAGTGTTTTGCGGCGAGCGCAGTGAATTGAACGATCTGCGCGGCCTGCCAATCGGCGCCGCGGCCGAGTTCGGCGGCCAACAGCGCAGCCACGCGCGGGGCGGCCTCCAGCGCGGCTTTTGCATTCAATTGCAGGGCTCTGGTGCGGCGGGCGAGGGCGTCTTCGACAGTGCGCGACATCTCCCAACGGGCGCCCCAGATGATCTCGGCTTCGATGTGGGGGAGGGCGGGATGAATCCTTTGGGCGCGGTCGGGATGGAGGCGGGTCATCTCCTCGATCTGGATGGCATCGCTGCCGTAGACGGAGAGGTGGCCATGGGTGTCCGCGTGGTGGTGATAGCCGTGGATGCGCAACCGGCGGGTGACGCAGGGGCGCTCTTCAAGTTGGGCCAGGAGGGCGGCCTGGTTGACGCAGTCCTCTGCCATGTGGCGGTAGGTGGTCCACTTGCCGCCGGCGATGGTGAGGAGTCCGTTGGGGTCGATGTGGATCGAGTGGTCGCGGGAAAGGGAGGCGGTGGTGGATGAGCCGGAGGCTTTGACGAGCGGGCGAATGCCTGCCCATGTGCTGAGGATGTCGTTCCTGGAGCGGACGATGAGAGAGATACTGCCCGGCGGTTTCCAGCACGAACTCGATCTCGCTTTCGAGCGGCACGGGGTCTTCGGTGACAGTCTCCAGACGGTGTGTCGGTGGTGCCGACGAGGGTATGGCCGTGCCAGGGGATGGCGAACATGACGCGGCCGTCGGCGGTGTGGGGGACGAGGATGGCCGAATCCGATCGCAGGAAACTGTGGTCGAGCACGATGTGGATGCCCTGGCTGGGCGCGATCATGGGCCGGGCATCGGGGGAGGCGAGGCCGCGCAAGCGATCAGAGAAGCAGCCGGTGGCGTTGATCACGACGCGGGCGCTGAGGCTGAAGGTGGTGCCGGATTCGAGGTCGCGAGCGTCGACGCCGGAGACCATGCCGGCGGCGTCGAAACGGAAGCGCTTCGACCGGGCAGTAGTTGACGAGCGCGGCGCCCTGTTCGGCCGCGGTCCTGGCGAGATGGATGGCGAGGCGGGCAGTCGTCGAACTGGCCGTCGTAGTAGACCACGCCGCCGCGGAGGCCGTCGGTGCGCAGGGTGGGAATGCGCTCGAGCGTTTCTTCGCGGGTCAGGTTGCTCGACTTGCCGAAGCCGTACTTGCCGGCGAGCAGATCGTAGAGCCTCAAGCCGATGCCGTAGAACGGGGACTCCCACCATTCATAGTTGGGGACGACGAAGGCGAGATCGTGGACGAGGTGAGGGGCATTTTCGCGCAGGATGCCGCGCTCGTGCAGCGCTTCCATGACGAGGCTGACGTTGCCCTGCTCGAGATAGCGCACGCCGCCGTGGACGAGTTTGGTGGAGCGCGAGGAAGTGCCGCGGCCGAAGTCGCTGGCTTCGAGCAAGGCGACACGATAGCCGCGGGAGGCGGCATCGACGGCGCAGCCGAGGCCGGTGGCGCCTCCGCCGATGATCAGCAGATCGAAGTTCTGCGAAGCAATTCTTGCGAGATGTTCTGAACGGTTCATGGCAGTAATGTCAAGCTCTTGTGAAGTCCGTAACCCAACAGTGAGGGTTCAGCGTCAGTAAAGACAAGCCCCCCTGATAGCGGCTGAATAAACCGATAAAAACTGAAAATGAGGGATGAAATGATGACAGCCCGAAGTGTGTTTACTCTTTGTTGCGGCCGGCGCGCTGGCTATTGCCGCGCCGGTGACGAATGGCTATAGCTCCGAAGTGAAGACGTACGCTTACACGATCGCGAACGAGGCGGAGCAGCTCGAAGCGATCACGGCGATGCAGAATCTCGATTACCGCTCGCATCAGGTGCATTTGGAGGAATTGCGCGCCGCGGTCAATGGACTGGGCAAGGAGTTGGCGGGAACCCCTGACAATGCCGCGATAGAAAGCGCGAGAGAAGTTGCTTCCCTGCTGACGCAAGCGATCGAAACGCTGAACGAGACGCAGTCGGCTTTGCTGCCGACGGGCTATAGGGAAACGGTGAAGAAGCTGAGCGTGGCGGCAGACCGGCTGCAGCGGGAAGTGAAGACCGTCAAGAGCGCGCACGAGTAACCGCGCCGAGCCAATGCTGGCGCGCCTCCGCCGCTTGTTCCTGTTTCATTGACGGCATGAACGTGCGTCCGGCGCGCCAGCGCGAAGCGATATCGGCGAGGGAGGAGTAGACGCCGGTGGCGAGACCGGCGAGACAGGCTGCGCCGAGAGCGGTGGTTTCGGCGACCGCCGCGCGGGTGACGGGAATACCGAGCAGATCGGCCTGCATCTGCATCAGAAGGTTGTTGCCGGAGGCGCCACCGTCGACGCGCAGTTCCTTGAGGTCGACGCCTGAGTCGGCGCGCATGGCGAGCAGCAGATCCGCCGACTGGTGAGCGATGGCTTCGAGTGCGGCGCGGGCGATGTGAGCCTTGGTGGTGCCGCGGGTGATGCCTGAGATCATTCCGCGAGCGTGAGCGTCCCAATAGGGCGCGCCCATTCCGGTGAAGGCGGGGACAAGGGAGACGCCGGCGGAGTCGGGGACCGAAGCGGCGAGCGATTCGACATCGGCGGAAGTCTGGATGATGCCCAGGCCGTCGCGGAGCCATTGAACGACGGCGCCGCCGATGAAGACGCTGCCTTCGAGGGCGTAGTCAGACTGCCCGGCCGCGGTCCAGGCGCAGGTGGTGAGGAGGCGGTTCTCGCTGGCCACTGCCTTGGCGCCGGTCTGCATGAGCATAAAACATCCGGTGCCATAAGTGTTTTTGGTGAGGCCGGGCTCGAAGCAAGCCTGACCGAAGAGGGCGGCCTGCTGATCTCCCGCGACGCCGGCGATGGGCACCCCGCCGGGGAGGATGGACGGATCCACGAGACCGAAGACGCCGCTCGAGGGAAGCACCTGGGGCAGGACGGATTCGGGGATGCCGAAGATGTCGAGCAGTTCCTTGTCCCAGCGCTGGTCGTGGATGTTGTAGAGCAGCGTGCGCGAGGCGTTGGAGGGATCGGTGGCGTGCACGCGCCCGCCGGTGAGTTTCCAGATGAGCCAGGAGTCGACGGTGCCGAAGGCGAGATCGTCAGTGCGCTTCTCATCCTTCACTTTGTCGAGAATCCAGCGCAGCTTGGTGCCGGAGAAGTAGGGGTCGAGAACCAATCCGGTCTTGCCCTGGATGAGCGGTTCGAGGCCGTCGGCTTTGAGGCGCTCGCACATGGGAGCGGTCCGGCGGTCCTGCCAGACGATGGCGGGTCCGACGGGCTGGCCGGTTTTGCGATCCCAGACGACGGTGGTTTCGCGCTGGTTGGTGATGCCGACGGCTGTGACGTCGGAGGGCTTCAGGCCAGCCTCGGCGAGGGCCTCGACGGCGACCGAGAGTTGGGTGGCCCAGATTTCGCGGGCATCGTGCTCGACCCAGCCGGGCTGCGGGATAGTGCTGCGTGAACTCCTTCTGCGCGACGGCGACGATTTGCTGATCGTCAGAGAACACGATGGCACGGCTCGACGTGGTGCCTTGATCGAGGGCTAGCAGATGGGACATGACTAATGACTTTACTCAGCGGTCAGGAGAATGTACAGAGGCCTTCGGGAGAGGTTTCGCATACGGTTCGAATTTATCAGACGTTTCGGACCTGCTGATCCGGATCCGGGGAGTTCGTTTTGTATAACGGGGTGACGAATCCCTCAGGCAGGGCGATGAAACTGTCAAAGGCGGCTTTGCGAGCCCTGTCCGACAATTTGTTCATCTGGGTGTTGAGGGGACGACTGCCGGGATCTGCCATAGGGAATTCTTCCAGTCTGACGTCCTGGATGATGGAGTGAGCGGTGCTCCAGAGCATGGCATCGGTCTGGAGTTTACGGATTTCGGCGAGTGTGCGGGAGTAGGCGCGGCGGTGTGAGGCGCGGTAGCGCTCGAGGCGGTCGAGTTTGGACTGGGCCTCCGGGGAGTCGAAGGGATTGCCTTGCTGGATGATTTCGAATTCGTAGCGTTCGAGACGGACGAGGGACCAGCCGGCGTGGACGAGCTGGCGGAAGAGGTCGGCCTGGACGCCGGCCTGGGGCTTGATCTGGTCGAGGAGTTCGTTTTGGTAAGTGTCGAACTCGGCCTGTTCCTTGGGGAGGACGCCGAGGTTGATGGCCGAGAGGCCGTGTTTGCGAGAGTTCTGGGACGAGCGCGCTTTGCCTTCCTCGGTGCGGGGGCCGGTGGCGTGCTTGGAATCGAAAGGGATTGTCGGAGAAGCCATGTTCTCACCTCCGCTATTATTAGAGCAATAAGGACGAAATAGTGCGGTTTATACGAGAGAGGATTTCGTTTGTGGTCAATGAATTACAGAATTTGTGAAGGCTGTGAGACGGGCGACCGAAGCGCAGGCAGAACCTCCAGAACCACGTCCCCATATACCAGAAGGTGAGCGACGCAAAACGAGGCCTCAAGGTCATCATGTACTTCAGCGCACAGGAGAAGGACTTGCCTTGCCGTATGCAGACCACGCAGATGACAATGTACTCCGCGCAACCGCCTGATAGGATTAGCATTTGACAGGCGTAAGGCTACAGGCTACAGTATAACGAGTGAAGATACGGAACTTCGTCCATAAGAGCTTGAAAAAGCTCTACTTGGAGGACAGCGCGAAAGGGCTGCCTCCGGACGCCTTGGACAAGCTCCGCGCCATGCTGGCGTTTTTGCAGGATATGCAGGACCCGGAAACTTTGCGGGTTTTCCCGCTCTGGAAGGCGCACCAGCTCACCGGCGGCCGTAAAGGCGTCTGGAGCCTGCATGTGACGCGCAACTGGCGGCTGACCTTCCGTATCGAGGACGACGAAATCGTGGACGTTGATTATGAGGACTATCACTGAGGAGAAAGCCATGCGGATGCTGAACCCCGTCCATCCGGGCCGTTTCCTGCGGACCGAAATCATCGAGGCACACGGCCTTTCCGTCACCGAGGCGGCGAAGGTCCTGGGCGTCTCGCGTCCTACTCTTTCCACTCTTCTGAACGCCAAGGGCGACCTTTCCGGCGACATGGCCCTGCGCTTCGAGAAGGCGTTCGGCGTCGATATGGGCACGCTCATGCGGATGCAGAATTCCTACGACATCGCGCAAACGCGCAAACGCGCGAAGGCGATACACGTCGAGCGTTACGTGCCGCGTACCGCCGCATAGTTCATCCTGGTAAACTCGGCGTCAGTCATGAGGGTAGACCTTCAGAGCGCACTGGAAACTCTCCGCGCCCATGAGAGTGAGCTGCGGCGGCTCGGCGTGTCACACGCCGCGGTGTTCGGTTCGGTGGCACGGGGCGAAGCTGGAACGGAAAGCGACATCGATGTGTTGGTGGATCTCGATGACACGCGACCGATGGGCGTGTTCGAGTACGCAAGGCTGAAACTCTACATCAACGATCTCTTTGACGGCGCCAGCGATGTCGTGAATCGCCGGACTCTGAAGCCGATGCTCCGGTCGAACATTCTCCACGACACGATTCATGCCTTCTAAGAATCCAGCTCAGCGGCTGGCTGACATCATCGACAACGTCGAGGCCATTGAGTCGTTTACCGCCGCTCTCGACTCTGCAGCTTTCCGCGCCGACCGAAAGACAGTATTACGCGGTCATTCGAGCACTGGAAATCATCTCCGAGGCATCGCGACGACTGCCCGCCCATTTGCTCGCCCGGCATCCCGAAATCGATTGGGCGGCTGTCGCCGCATCCGGGAACGTCTACCGGCACGAGTATGAAGCCGTTGACGAGGTTCTCGTCTGGCACACTGTCCAACATGACCTGGCCGCTCTGCGAACTGTGGCGGAAGAAGAGTTGCGCCGCTGGCAGGCAGACGCCCCGCCCACACCTTGACGACCACACGTGGTCATCGTCCGCGCATCCATGCTCACGAGACATTTACACGCCTACTTTTTACGACAGGAGCAAGCTCGCAAATCGCGTTCCTGAACATGTCCTTGGGTTCTTCCGTACCGGTGCCTGGCGTCATCGCGTACAACGATGATTATCGGGTGACCGCGGCAGTTCCGGAACCGTCCACATTATCTCTGATGTGCCTGGCCCTTCCCGGATTAGCCGGATACGTCCGCCTGCGGGCGGCGAGATCGTCGAGACTGGCCTGGCCGCGGAGGCGCGAGATCAGCCGGCCTCGACCTTGGTGATGAATTCCTTCAGGATTTTGAAGTTTTGCTTGAGGTCGGCTTCTCTATCCTTCGACGGCGCCGAGGTCTCGAAATTCAGCCAGCCTTTGTATCCCGAATCGGCTATGGCACGAAGGTTCTCGGCTATATCGATCTTTCCGCTCTCGCCGAGGTAGCCTCGGTCTTTAATGTGGATCTGACAGATTCGTTGACCTCCCAGCCAGCGGATTTCCTTCGGCGTATCGAATCCGTTGTTGGTGGAATTGCCGATGTCGTAGTAGACCTTCACGGCATTAGAGCCGATGCGGTCCAGCATCCATGCGTTGTCCTCCGCCGAGATGGTGTCCTCGAGTCCGAGCACGACTCCGGCAGTCCGCGCGACGCCCGCGTGCTCCTTGACGATGTCGGCAACGTATCCCATCTCCTCGCGATTCGTGAGCGCGGCCTTTCCGAAGAACGGCAACAGAAGCACACGCGCGCCCATGGCCCGCGCGGTCTCAATTCCCCGGTCAATAAACGTCACTGCAGCGGCGTCGTTCTTCAGATAGTGACGGTGGAACACGTCGAGGACCACTCCGGCGATCGCCATTTGGTTCTGGCGGGCAGCTTCCAGATGACGTTTCTGGAGTTCCCGGTCGAACAAGGGAAGGCTGCCGTCTACCGGATCCCGCCCGATATTGAATTCGATTCCCTCAAGTCCGACACGCTTGCCTGCCGCGAAGACCTCCTCGGGAGTCCCTTGCGGGAGAGAACCCGCCATCGAGCCGATCCGCACATCGACTTTCCTAGCGGCGTACGCACTTAATGCCGCAGCTCCCGCTGCAGCCGTCTTCAACCAGCATCTTCTGTTCATCTCAACGCCCCTTCCGCTACAGGTATACACGATTTCGCGACGACATAAGTTTCGCTCAACCTTCACCGCTTATAACTTCACTTCCAACGGGCGGCCGGCGAATACAACATCACGGGTCACCTGTTCCCCTGCGATTTTCACGACAATGTTGCGGCTGGCAGGAGGGAGCATTCGGGATCCACTCGCAAGCCGCATGGTCAGCCGGCGCTGACGGTCGTTCCACGCAATGTTCACGCGCATGAACTCTCCTTTCCTGAAGTCGAAGCTCGTCCCGTCGTCTTCATAGAGCGAGAACGCACCGTCGGAGCCAGGGTGCACCCACAGTGTCAGAGGCGCGTCGACCTTTTCCCCTGTGTATTGCCTGACAGGTCCCATTGGCAAAATGGCCCCTGCGCGGACATAGACCGGAATCGTCTCCAGGTCGACTCGCCGCGTGATCTCACGGCCGCCTTCCATCCGTTCACGCGTCCAGAAGTCGTACCAGACTCCTGCAGGCAGATACAGCGATCGCGAAGCTGCACCCTTCTCGACCACCGGAGCGACCAGAATGTCCCGGCCGTACAGGTACTCATCACCGCGCGCGACTGCCGCGGCATCGCCGGGGTAGTGAAGCCAGAGCGCCCGGATGACCGGCATTCCCGTTTCGCAGGCCTCTTTCACGGCGGAGTAGAGGTAGGGCATCATCTGATACCGCAGTTCAAGGTACTTCCTGCAGATCGGCTCCACCGCGGGGTTGTTCAGTTCTTTCGGATCGGGTTGATAGGATGGGGTCTCGCGGAACCAGTTCATCGCAGTGACACGCCAACCCCACGGGACGCGGAGGCGCCACTCGCGCCCGTGCGACCGGAACAGGGGATTGAAGGCGGCGTACTGAAACCAGCGCACGAAGTATTCGCCCGTAAAATCCTGTGTGGGTACGAAGCCGGCGATGTCGGCGCCCCACCAGGGAATGCCGCTGAGTCCGGTGTTGATGCCGATGGGAACGTGGGTCTTGAGCGTCTCCCAGGTGGAGTGGGTGTCGCCGGACCACAGGAAGGCGCCATATCGCTGCATTCCCGCATAGCCGTTGCGGTGCAGGGCATAAACGCGTTCATTCGGCCGGTGCAGCTGGTGTCCCTCGAAGTACATCCGGTTCCGCGCCAGGCGTGACGGCGCATCCAGTCCATCGCCCTGATCCGGCCACCAGCCGTCGATTCCGGCGTCGAGCAGAGGTTTGTGCACTGGCCAGTAGCAACTGATCTGCCGGTCAGGAGGCCATTGCCCGTCCGGCGTTCGACCCGATGGAAGCGGCGGCGCTGTGCAGGGATCACTGACAGTTCCGGTCATGCGCCGGCCTTCGACAACGGTGTGCAGCACGACTTTGAAGTTCAGTTGATGGAGCTGCTCAATCATTTTCCCGGGATCGGGGAATGCCTTTTCGTTCCAGGTGAACTCGCCATTGTGCGTGTTCCAACCGTTCGGGCAGAAGTCAGTTCCGAGGTAGATCATCGCATCGCAGGGAAGCTTCTTTTCGCGGAATATTCGGGCTTCCTCGATGATCTCGTCGGGCGAGCCGAGCGTCCGATGGGACTGCTGATACCCGAAAGACCAAAGCGGCGGCATTTCCGGGTAGCCGGTGATCCTGGCGTACTCGGCCATCACCGTCGGGGGCTCCTTCGACGCGATGAGAAAAACGTCGAGCGGGAGAGCCGACTCGACATCAGGCGGATGGAACTGCCCTTTGGGCCCGGTCAGATCGAAAGCTCCGAAGGGCTGGTGGACAAACATCGCCCAACCGGATGTTCCGACCAGGAACTGAACCGGTACCTTCGCGCCGTGTGTTCGAAGCTGGTACCCGCCCTGCCCGCTGCGCATCTGATCCAGCTTGCCGCGTTTGTCGAATTGCGGTCCGCCCTGGCCCAGACCCAAGACAGGCGCATCGCCGGTTTGGAAGGTCAGGTTTCCTGTCGCGGAATCCGCCGTTAACTCCTGAATGAGCCGGTTCTGTTTGTCTTCGACACGGATGGTTAAGGGTTCGGCCGATAGTTTCACGACAAGGTCGCCGCATTTCACGCTGCGTGGAGATGTGATTGTCCGGACACGAGCGGCCGGTTTCCCAAAGTCGGACTTGACCAGCGCGCCGGTGGATGGAATGGGCTGGGGCCGATCTGCGTCCAGTGCCTGTACTGTCACGCGCACGGTGTGCGGACTGATTGAGGTAACCGCAACCTCGACCGGCTTTCCATTGATCCGGATGGGTTGGGCACTGGCAATGCTGCCGCTGAAGATTGTGCCAGTGCCGATTGTCCCCGCCCGCAAGGCTCGTCTGCGCGTGATTCGACTGAGTGGCATGGAGATCCAGACAATCTATCAACTGTACAGCGCGAGGGCTGAATAGGTGGGCGATGCGGGCTATGTGGGCTACGGCCTTTGGGGCTTCCATGTGACGTCTTGACAGGCAAGTGAAGACTTGCCTATGATGGCGATGTGAGCGACGTCTTCGAGGCGATCGTTGCGCCGGCACGAAGGGCGATCCTGGATGAACTGGTCGAGCGGGACGGTCAGACGCTCTTTGAGCTGTGCACGCGATTGGCGATGAAGCATCAACTGGGGCTGACGCGACAGGCGATCTCGCAGCATCTTGAAGTTCTGGAGTCGGCGGGTCTTGTCAGCGCCGTACGACAGGGCAAGTACAAACTTCACTATCTTCATACCGAACCGCTCAGACTCATCGGCGAGCGATGGATTCGGGATGCAAAGAAAGGGGCCCGGTGATGAGAATCGTTGTGAGCAGCATCTTTGTGGACGATCAGGATAAGGCGCTGCAGTTCTACACGACACAGTTGGGGTTCGTGAAGAAGACGGAGATTCCGCTGGGGGAGGCGAGGTGGTTGACCGTGGTGGCGCCGGACGATCCAGACGGTGTCGAACTGCTGCTGGAGCCCGACAGCCATCCCGCGGTGGGTCCGTTCAAGAGCGCGCTGGTCGAGGACGGCATCCCGTTTACGTCGTTTGCCGTGACTGACGTGCGAGCCGAGTACGATCGGCTGCGGTCGGCCGGGGTGCGCTTTACACAGCCCCCGGTTGAGATGGGGCCCGTCACCACAGCCGTGCTGGAAGATACTTGCGGGAACCTGATTCAGCTGGCGCAGAAGAACTGAGGAGTGTGCACTTGCCGCAAGCTGCGAATTTCCAGTACCGAGCCAGCATCGACGATCTCCGATCATCGGACAAGGACCGGCAGAACCAGGCATTTCAGAGTCTGCTGGCGGCTACGCAGGAGTCCGCCGCCTGGGCGTACGAGGTGTGGGACGATCTGCTTCAAACACTCGCCGATGGCGACAATCGACAGCGGTCGATCGCCGCGCAGGTGCTCTGCAACCTGGCCAAGAGCGACCCGAAAGGGCGGATGGTGAAGGACGTGGAGGCGCTGCTCAAGGTGACCAAAGACGAACGGTTCGTCACGGCGCGTCATTGCATGCAGTCGCTGTGGAAAGTGGGGGTGGCGGGAGAGCGTCAACGCGAGGCGGTGGTCAACGGCCTCGCGCGGCGGTTCCGTGAGTGCTCGGCGGAAAAGAACTGCACATTGATTCGCTATGACATCCTGGCCGCCTTGAGGCGTGTGTACGATGTTGCCGGCGGAGCAGAGATCCGGTCGACGGCCGAATCGCTGATGAGCCTCGAGGAAGACCCGAAATACCGGAAGAAATACGCCACGCTGTGGAGGAAGTGACGCCGGGCTCACTGCCTGGGGTCGATTCGCGTGGAGTGCAGCAAGGCGATTTTCCATGCCCCCGCTGAACGGCGAAGCACTCCGCTCTCCAGCCAGCGCCGCTGGCGAGCGCCTTTTTCGTCAATCATCTTCGACTCGAGAAACCAGTGCGCATAGGCGACGTCTCCCACGATCTCGACGGCACGAAAATCGAATTCATTGCTGCGCTGCGAGCCGGGCTTGGGCATCATCCTCACGTCGTCCTCGACTGTCATCCGCTCCCCGTGCTCCAGGAGCATGTAGTCATCGGTGAGGAGGGAACGATAGCGGCCGGCGTCGCGGTTTTGCCAGACATCGTAGTAGTTGCGGATAGCCGTCTGCACATCGGCCGCGGCCGCGGGTGGAGCGGCGATTCCCAGCATCAAATCTCTTCGCTTCATGTGAGCCCCTTGAGATGATTGTAGACATGACCCTTCGGATGCAGATGCTCGTTTTCAGCATTTCGCTGAGCATTTCGTTTTTGGCAGCAGCTCAAGCCAAGCCTCGCGCGCGCCAGTCAGGCGTTCCCTTGGAGGGTACGCCGGGGCCGCTCAACGCCATCACCGATGTTGCCGGAGTGGAGGTGGGACACCGGACATTGATCTCGGGCACGAACGTTCGCACCGGCGTGACCGCGGTGTGGCCGCGCGGCAAGGCTTCCAGCGACCCGGTGTTTCGGCGGCTACTTCTCGCAGAACGGCAACGGCGACATGACCGGCACGCACTGGCTGGAGGAATCGGGCTTCCTGGATGGGCCGGTGCTGATCACCAACACGCACAGCGTCGGGGTGGTTCGCGACGCTTATCTGGCATGGCTGGTGAAGAACAAACGGAAGCCCGGAACGAATGTCTTCGCGGGCGGTTTCTACACTTACCCCATCGTGGCCGAAACGTACGACGGCTATTTGAACGACATCAACGGATTTCATGTGAAGCCCGAGGATGTGGCGGCGGCACTGGATTCGGCGGCGTCCGGTCCCGTGGCGGAAGGCAACGTGGGCGGCGGCACAGGCATGGTGTGCTATGGCTTCAAGGGCGGCATCGGCACATCGTCGCGCAAGATTACGGCCGCGAAGAGTGGATACACCGTGGGAGCGATGGTGCAGTGCAATTGCGGGAGCCGCAGACAATTACGGATCGGCGGACTGCCGGTGGGCGAGGACCTGAGCGCCAACCCTCCTGTGGCCAGCCTGGGCCGTCCTTATCGAGAAGACACGGGCTCCATCATCATCGTGGTGGCTACGGATGCACCGCTGCTGCCGCACCAGGCGAAGCGACTGGCGCGGCGCGCGACCATGGGCCTGGCGCGGACCGGTTCCACATCCGGCAACGGATCGGGAGATATCTTCATCGCCTTTTCCACCGGCAACCCGCGCGCGGCGGCGGCTGGCCAGACGCAATGTCGCCATGTTGTCGAACGACGACCTGAACCCTGTTTTCGAAGCCGCGGTGCAAGCGACGGAGGAGGCCATCATCAACGCCATGGTGGGGGCGGAGACCATGACAGGAGTCGAGGGGCACACCGTCACGGCACTGCCGCAGGATCGCCTTCGCGAGGTGCTCAAGAAATACAACCGATTGCAGTAAGCCGGTGAGGCATGCGCCCGGTATGTGAGACGCCGGCGCTAATAGGCGGGTGTCAGTAAATGCAGACCTCGATTCGCTGGTGGCGCCTCGACGCTTTCAACCGCGTCAAAACCTTGAATCGTGATTGAAAACCGTCCGCTGTCGCCCCGTTGTACGTAGCTTTTCCCCTTCAGGTACCACAACGCGGCTTCGAGATGCTGGCGAGGGCAGTCGAGTAACTGCTCAAAATCAAGCACCGTCATGGTGGCTCGCCCGGGGTCATGGAGGCTTTTGGCATACAGCAGCTCGAGGATGCCCCGACGCTTGCGCAGTTCCGCTTCCGGTCCTCGTGTCGCTTCGGCCTGATCGAATATTTTCCAATTGAGCCGCTTCGTCTCGCGATAGCGCACGTCGTACTGAGCGCGCAGTTCGGGGTTGATGAGAACCTTGTAGGCCTCGGTCAGCCGAATGAACATTTCAGTGTTCCCCGTATGCAGGGAATCGGGATGATAGCGTTGCGCCAATGCTCGATAGACACGCTGGATTGTGTCCTCATCCGCGTTCGGGCTTAACTGCATCGTTTCGTAGTGATCCAGTTCCTCGGGAAGCGGGATGGCGGCCGAGTGTGCGCTGCTGTGCCTGGCAGAGCTGCCATCCTCAAACTCCAAGCCGACGCGGTAGTTGCCATTGGTCTTGTCGATACACCACCTGACGGTAGCCGGACTCACCAGTCCGGGACTCGCGCCGAACTCGCCGCGCACCACAATCTTTGAGCTGCGGGCCAGCGGCGTGAGCATCGAAATGCCGATCCCGCCATCGGAGATGTCCACTAAGTCCGCCGTCACCCACTTAGGATTTCCGAAGGGGTCGACGAGTTGCAGCCGTATGACCTGAGGATCGACATTCTCACGAGGTAGCCGGCGGCGCTCGATTCCTGTGCCTGTCATTGACCTAAGACCTGGTCCCTTCTCCAGCCTGCGATGATCAGGGGCAATTGGAGTGCCAAATAAGTATGGCCGTTGGCCAGGCGTTTGCACGAGCACATTCTGGAGGCAGACAAAGGCGGAAGCGGGTGAAAACGTCCGAACGGACTGTCGAGAACCTGGCAGGAGAGGTGCCTCAAAACGGCACACACGTTATCAAAACGGTACACACGCCATCGAAGGAAGTGACTCCAGTACCATGCTGGGGGCGGAGACCATGACAGGGGTCCCGCATTTGGCCCGACGAGTCGCGCGCTTACTCGCTGCGCAACGTTTCGAGCGGCGGGACCTTGGTTGCGCGTCGCGCGGGGATGAAGCAGGCGAACAATGCGACGCTGAGCAGCAGGGCAGGGACGCCGGCGAGAATTGCGGGATTGTTCGGGCGGACCTCGTAGAGGAGGCTGGTCAGGGCGCGGCCTGCCGCATATGCGGCGGGCACGCCGAGGGCGAGCCCTACGACCACCGGTCTCATGCTGTGCCAGACCACCAGCGAATACAGATCGCCAGGACGCGCTCCGAGGGCGATGCGCAGGCCCATTTCGCTCCTGCGCCGCGTGACCGAATAGGCAACGACACCATAGATGCCGAACGCGGCTAAGCAGCAAGGCCGTGCCCGCGAAGACAGAGATGAGCAGAGTCTGCAGGCGGCGTTGGGCGACCGATTCGTCCAACAACTCGCGCATGGTCTGGAATTGCTGAACGGGGACATTGGCATCGGCGGAGCGCACGGCAGCGCGGATGCTTCCGGCAATGGCGTGCGGATCGCCGTTGGAGCGGGCGACCAGCCGGACACGGGACGGTGACCAGTCCCAACTGGGACGGTACATCATCAGGGGCGCCGGCTTATCGGCGTCTGCCTTCACGTCCCTGACAATTCCGATCACCTCGAACGGATCGCCGTTGTCCAGATTGCGTCCGACAGCATTCTGCCCAGGCCAGAGGGTGGCGGCGACTCTCTCGGAGATGACTGTCACCTTCCGCTTGCGGTCATTTTCGCTGAAGGTGCGGCCGGCGACTATGGGAATTCCCATGGTGCGGAAGTAATCGGCGCTGGCAAAGCGCACATTAGCGGCGGGCCGCTCGAAACCAGGACGCTTGTCACCGGGGACGGAGATGGAGTCGACCCAGGTCTCGCCCGTGAGCGGGAGGGCGGTGACGATGGCGGCCGAGACAACGCCGGGCTGAGCTGTCAGGTTGGCGAGGACGCGCTCGTGGAAGCGGTCCCTGTCGGCCTTCTCCTTGTACTGCTGCCGGGGGATCTGAATGTCGGCGGCGAGAACGGCAGGGGCCTCGAAGCCGCGCTCGGCGCGCATGATTCGGCCGAAACTGGCGGTGAGGAGGGCGGCGGCGGAGAGGAGCACTATGCTGAGTCCGACCTCGGCGGCGATGAGTGTCTGCCTCATTCTGCTTCCGGCCGCGCCGCTGCCGAGGGTGGAGCGACCGCCCGATTTCAGATGATCATGCGGATTGACGCGCACGGATCGCCAGGCGGAGGCCGCGCCGACGAGGAGTCCGGTGGCGATGCTCACTGCCAAGGCGAACAGGAGCACGGTCCGGTCGAGCTGGACTTCGTGCATCCGGGGCAAATCCAGCGCTGTTCCGCGGAGCAGCACATTCAGGCCGGCCGCGGCGAGGGCAACGCCAAGGATTCCGCCGACGATCGACAGCAAGACGGTTTCGGTGAGGATCTGGCGGGTGAGTCGCGCGCCCGAGGCACCGAGCGCGATGCGGACGGCAGATTCGGCGCTGCGGCGTTCAGCCCGCGCGAGAAACAGGCTGGCGAGATTCAGGCAGGCGATCAGCAAGACCGAGCCGACGGCAGCGAGGAGAACGAGGAGCGCCTGGCGGGACTTGCGGACCAGGGAGTCGCGAAGCGGATTGAGGGTGGCGGCGAGACCGACCTTTTCATTGGCCATCGTCTCGAGCTGTTTTGCGATGACATTCAACTCGGCCCCGGCTCGGGCCATGGACGTGCCGGGCTTGAGCCTGCCGATCACGATGTAGTTGAAGCGGCCCATGCGCTCCTTGAGTTCATCCTGGCTGAAGGCGAGGGGCCGGATGATGTCCGGATTGTGGCGAACGGTGACGGTGCCCAACTCTCCGGGGCGCAGCGAGGGGAAGCGGAAATCCGCAGGAAGGATGCCGATGATGGTGAACGGCTGGCTGTCGAGTTGGACAGTCTGGCCGATCAATGACTTGTCGGCGCTGAAGCGGCGCTGCCAGAGGGAGTGACTGATGAGGGCTTGGCGGTCGCGGCCGACTTCGTCCTCGCCGGGAGCGAAGGTCCGTCCCAGGGCGGCTGAGACGCCGAGGGTCTGGAAGAAGTTTGCGGTGACGCGGGCGGAGTCGAACTGCTCGGGCTCGCCGGCGCCGGTGAGGGTCGTGCTCACCAGGTCGGCGGCGGCGACATTGGAGAAGGATTGGGCGTGCTGGCGCCACCATGTGTAATGCCACGCGTTGACGGGCAGGGTGGGAAAACTCGTTGTGGGGGTGGTTATGGCTTCGGTTACCGTGACCAGGCGATCCGGCTCAGGGAAGGGGAGGGGCCGGAGGAGGACGCCATTGACGACGGAGAAGATTGCGGTGTTTGCGCCTACTCCCAGTGCGACGGTGAGGATGGCTACGGCGGCGATGCCGGGGTCGCGGGTTAACGAACGGGCGGCGATCTGAAGGTCTTTGAGGGCGGACATAGCGATTTCTTTGGATAAGACGTTCGTCTTGCTGCAAGGGTTCGAATTTGTTGGCGGCAGGAGGGCCGGGCGAGCCGGCCGCGGCTTTCCCCGTGTTACACTCTGGTCGATTCGACTCTGGGGCTGCCGCTGGGAGCGCGTATGAAAACTGCCGGTGTCCAAGGCACGCGCGAGGAAGGCCATTTGGCCACGCAGTATGCCATTGCTCGCGCGCTTGTGGAGGCCGTTACCGAACAGCAAGGCATACGGGCCGCTCTCAATACCATCTGCGAAGCACTGGAGTGGGATTACGGCGCCCTGTGGATTCTGGATCGGGAAGCCAATATTCTGCGGTGCCTGGAATCGTGGTTCGCCCCGCAACAGGAGTTCCCGCATTTCGAAGCGCTGACACGCAGCATAGTATTCCGCAAGGGTGTGGGGATGCCCGGGAGAGTCTGGGCTTCGGCCGAGCCCGCATGGATTCCGAACCTGATCGAAGACCCCAATTTCCCCCGAGCTTCGGCCGCCCACCAGGATGGCCTGCGGGCGGCGTTGGGATTTCCCGTGACGGTCGGGGGCGTGCTGGTGGGTGTGATGGAATTCTTCAGCCGGACCGCACGCGAGTTCGACGAATCGCTGGTTCAAATGCTGGGCGCGACCGGGGGCCAGATCGGGCAGTTCATCGAGCGGAAGCGCGCGGAAGAAGAGCTGAAGCGAAGCGAAGAGCGCTTTCGGAGCTTGTTTGACGAGGCGCCGCTGGCCTATCACGAGCTGGATGCCAATGGCCTTATCCGGCGGGTGAATCGCGCCGAGTGCGAGATGCTGGGGTACACCGCCGAGGAACTGTTGGGGAAGGACGTCTGCGAACTGGTCTGGCCGGACGAGCGGCAGTGCAGCCGCGAGGCGGTACAGAAGAAACTGGCGGGCGAGACGCCGCCGGGCACCTTCGAGCGCGCGTACATGCGGCGTGACGGACAGCGGCGCATCGCGGAAATCCACGAGGTTCTCATACGCGACGGCCAGGGCAGGCCGGCCGGGATGCGCTCGGCAATGCTCGACGTGACAGAGCGCAGGCAGGCCGAGAACGAACTGGACCGCTTCTTCATGCTGTGCAGGGACATGCTGTGCATTGCCGGCACGAACGGATGCTTTCTACGGGTGAATCCCGCGTGCGAGCGGATCCTGGGATTCACCCCGGATGAGATGGCGTCGCGGCCGTATATAGAGTTCGTGCACCCGGAAGACCGGGAGTCGACCACCGCGGCGACGTTGCAGCTCTCTTCGGGCCAGGATGTCATCTCGTTTGAGAACCGCTACCGGACCAAGGCGGGAACGTACAAGTGGCTGCTGTGGGCCAGTTCGGTTTCGCTGGAAGAACAGCGGGTTTATGCGGTGGCGCGCGACATCACCGAGCGCAAGCAGCGAGAGCAGCGACAGGAAGAAGACGCCGCGCGGATGGCGCAGCTTGTCAAGGAACTAGAGGCAGCCAAGACCCGCGCAGAATCGGCCGCGCGCGCGAAGAGTGAATTTCTGGCGAATATGAGCCACGAGGTTCGCACGCCCATGAACGCAGTCATCGGGATGACGTCGCTGGCGCTCGACACGCGGCTCTCAACGGAACAGCGGGAGTATCTGACCATCGTGAAGCAATCGGCTGACGCGCTGCTTTCGGTGATCGACGACATTCTGGATTTTTCGAAGATCGAAGAGCGTGGGCTCGAACTGGAGCGTGTGGAGTTCGACCTGCGCGACGTGGTGGAAAACAGCGTGCGATCGCTGGCGTGGCGAACGCAGCAAAAAGGGCTGGAGCTGGCCTGCGAGGTGGCGGCGGAGACCCCCAGCGTGGTGTTGGGCGACGCGGGGCGGCTGCGTCAGATCCTGGTCAACCTGGTTGCGAACGCCGCCAAGTTCACGCACAAGGGCGAGGTGATCGTGCGGGTGGCAGTCATAGAAACGCTGGCGCGGCAAGCGCGGCTACAGTTCTCGGTGAGCGACACCGGAATCGGCATACCCGTTGAGAAGCAGAAGCTGATCTTTGAGGCGTTCGCGCAAGCTGACGGCTCCATCACGCGGCAGTACGGCGGGACGGGGCTGGGGTTGGCGATATCGACGCAACTGGTCGAATTGATGGGGGGGCGTATTTGGGTAGAAAGCAAACCGGGGGAGGGCAGCACATTTCACTTCACCGCCAATTTCGACTTGCCGGAAGGTGTGCGGCCGGCCTTAGGCGCGCCGGAATCGCTTGACGGACTGCGGGTGCTGGTGGTGGACGACCACGCCACCAACCAGCGGATTTTGCAGGAAATGCTGACGCAATGGCGGATGCTGCCTTCGCTGGCGGATTCGGGCGAGACGGCACTGGCCGCGATGCGTGAGGCCAAGGCCGCGGGACAGCCTTTCCGGCTGGTTCTGCTGGACCTGCACATGCCGGTGCTCGACGGCTTGCAGGTAGCGGAGAGGATCAGCAGGGAGCCTGAACTCGCCGAATCGGCAGTTATCTTGTTGACGTCGGCAGGAATGCCGCGCGGGGGCGCGAGGCGGATGCCGGGTATACGGGCGTGCGTGAGCAAACCGGTCAAGCAGTCCGAACTGTTCGACACCATTGTGAGCACGGTGGCGGGAGGGAGGCGCGGGCCTTCGCGACGGCCCGCCGCACGCTCTTCAGCGAAGAGTCAGCGCATTCTGCTGGCGGAAGATCACGCGGTGAACCAGGCCATGGCGGTGCATCTGCTTCGCAAGATGGGGCACACGGTCAAGGTGGCCTCCAACGGCAGAGAGGCACTGGAGATGTTCGGAAAGGACGGGCAAAACTTCGATGCCATCCTGATGGACATCCAGATGCCCGAGATGGACGGCTTTGAGGCGACCGCCGCCATTCGGGGAATCGAAAAGGAGGGCGGCGAGCGTGTTCCGATCATCGCCATGACGGCTCATGCATTGAAGGGAGATCGGGAACGATGCCTGGCGGCGGGGATGGACGGTTATGTTTCAAAGCCGGTGCGGGAGCGGGAGCTGTTCGAGGCTCTGCGGGACGCGACCGGATCGGAAGCACCTGAGAAACCCGGCGGAGAAGAGGGCGAGGCAATCCTCGGAAGGTTTCAAGGAGATGCGAAGCTGGCGCGGAAACTGGCGAGGCTATTCCTGGCGGATTCCGGATCGATGATGGAGCGCATCCGGGGAGCGCTCGCCCAGGGCGATGCGGAAGCGCTGCGAATTGCAGCGCACACTCTCAAAGGGTCGGTAGGAAATTTCTCGACGACCGGGGCATACGAGGCGGCGCTCGAGATCGAGAAACTGGCGCGTCGCGTGGACCTCCCCTCGGCCGCCCGCGCCTGTCAGGAACTGGAAGCGCACATGGCACGGTTGACCGTCACGCTGGAAGGGCTGGGCGGCCGGCGGCCTGCAGGGCGCGCGAAGCGGAGGAGCGGAGCATGAGGAAGATTCTCGTAGTTGAGGACGACCGGACTACCGGCCAAATGCTGGCGGAAACGCTCAAGAGCGGGGGCTATTCGGTGACGATCGCGCGAGACGGCGTGGCGGCCCTCAAGCGTTTGCGAAAGGCGGCATTCGATCTGGTCCTGCTGGATATCTGGATGCCGCGGATGAACGGGCTGGAGCTGCTGGCTCGAATGCGCCAGGAAGAGTTGGGGACGAAAGCGATCGTGATGACGTCGGACGATACGCCCTCCACGCTGCTGGGCGCGGTGCGGGAGCAGGCCTACAACTATGTGAATAAGCCTGTAGATCAGCCGGCTTTGCTGGCGCTGGTCAAGGACGCGCTGGCGGCATCGCCTGCCCCGCCGATTCAGGTGCTCTCGGCTTTGCCGGATTGGGTTGAACTCCTGGTGCCTTGCGAGATGGCCTCGGCGGAGAGAATCCAGGCCTTCATGGCGCGCATGGATGCCGGTTTGCCTGAGGAGGCGCGCGAAAATATCGGCGCGGTGTTTCACGAAATGCTCATGAACGCGATTGAATGGGGCGGCAAGCTGGACCCGAACGCGAAGGTCCGGATCGCATACCTGCGAGCGCGCCGCATGGTGCTGTACCGGATTGCCGATCCAGGGCCGGGATTCAAGATCGAGGAGTTGGCGCACGCTGCCGTGAGTTACCAGGCTGAGGACATGTGCGAAAGCGCAACAGTACGGCAACAGAAGGGTCTGCGGCCTGGGGGCTTCGGGATTCTCATGGCGCAGCGGATGGTTGACGAGCTGCTCTACAACGAAGCGCGCAATGAAGTGGTTTTCGTGAAGTACCTGAATGAAGGCTGATGCTGCTTAGCGCTTCGGCTTGGAAAGAACGACCATAAACCAGCGTGGGGCCGGCAGTTCTAAGGAGACGGGCTCGAAGCCCGCGGCCTCGACTTCACGCGACACCGTCTCCGGAGAGACGCCGTGCATGCCGTCTCCGGCGCGTCCGGCGGGACGAGGCGCTTCCTTTCCGGGTGGCGCGAAATCGATGACGGCCAGACGTCCACCCGGCTTGAGGGCTGTTGAGATCGAGAGGTTCATCGAGGCGGGCTCGGTGAGGTGGTGATAGACGTCCCGCAGGAAAATGCCATCGCAGCCGCCATCGGGGAAGTTCGTTTTGGCGGGGTCGCCTGCCACGACGGTGATGTTTGCGACACCGCTGGAGGCGACCTTGTCACGGAGCTTCTTCATCCTGGCGTCGCCAAGTTCGCTGGCATAGACACGTCCATTCGGTCCGACGATGCGCGCCATTGGGATGCTCATCCCGCCGTCACCGGCGCCAATCTCGCAGACGGTACCGCCCTGGTGCACGTCGATGGCTTCGAGGAGTTTTTCCGGCGTGAGCGAGGCCGACGATCGCTGTGCGGAGGCGGCAATTGGGACCCAAAAGGCGATGGCCAGCAGCGACAGTGCGGGGTGCGTAAACGAGTGCAGATTCATGACGCAACCGATTAGACGAACGTCAACGGGATTGGCGACGAAGTTTTTCGGGGAGGCCGGAGCGGTGCCTGCTTCGGGTTGCTAGCATCGAAAAGATGCGAGGCTTGCTGAACCAAGCGGCGGAGAGGGCCGCGCGTTACCTGGAGACGCTGGACGAACGCGGCGTAGCACCGACTCCGGAGGCGCTGGCGGGGCTGGCGGAACTGAGCCAACCATTGCAGGAGGAGCCGCAGGACCCGGCTGCCGTGCTCGAGGTGCTTGACCGCATCGGTTCTCCGGCGACGATGGGGATGGCCGGGCGGCGCTACTTTGGATTTGTCATCGGCGGTTCGCTGCCGGCGGCGCTGGCGGCGAACTGGCTGGCCGGCGCATGGGACCAATGCCCAGGATTGTTCGCTGCGTCGCCGATCGGGACGGTGCTGGAAGAGATTTCGCTGGGCTGGCTGCTGGACGTGCTGAAGCTGCCGGCGGGATCGGGCGGGGGGTTCGTGACCGGCGCGACCGTGGCTAACTTCACGGCGCTGGCAGCGGCGCGGCACGCAGTATTGGAGCGCGCCGGATGGGACGTTGAGGCTGACGGGCTGTTCGGCGCGCCGCCGATTACGGTGGTGGTGGGAGACGAGGTGCATGCGTCGCTCATCAAAGCGTTGGGGATGCTCGGATTGGGGCGCTCGCGCGTGGTCCGGGTGCCGGTGGACGGCCAGGGACGAATGCGCCCGGGCGAGATGCCGCCGCTCGCCGGGCCGGCGATCGTATGCATGCAGGCCGGCAACGTCAACACTGGCGCATTCGATCCGGCGGCGGAAATCTGCGAGCGCGCACACGAAGGCGGTGCGTGGGTGCACGTCGACGGGGCCTTTGGGCTGTGGGCAGCGGCGAGTGCGCAGTATGCACACCTGGTGGAAGGCGTAGAGAGAGCAGACTCCTGGGCGACCGACGCGCACAAGTGGCTCAACGTTCCGTACGACAGCGGTCTGGCGTTCGTCCGCGACCCTGTGGCGCTCACGCGAGCCATGTCCGTGAGTGCGGCGTATCTGCCCCAAGGGGATCATCGCGAGCCGTCGCAGTACACGCCGGAGCTTTCGAGGCGGGCGCGCGGAGTCGAGATCTGGGCGGCGCTGCGGTCGCTCGGCCGGACAGGACTCAGCGAGCTGATTGAGCGGAATTGCCGGCTGGCCCGCCGGTTCGCGGAAGAATTGCGACAAGGCGGGTGCGAGATTCTGAACGAAGTTGTGCTCAATCAAGTCCTGGTCTCGTTCGGCGACGGGGCGCGAACCAGGCAGGTGATCGAGCGAGTGCAGTCGGAGGGCACCTGTTGGTGCGGCCCCACCGAATGGCAGGGCCGCACGGCGATGAGGATCAGCGTGTCGTCGTGGGCGACACGAGACGAGGATGTGGAGCGCAGCGTGGCGGCGATCCTGCGGGCAGCGGCCGGGTAGTTCCGGCCCGCGATTCCAGCGGCGAAGGGCAGGTTATCGATCAGGC
Source organism: Bryobacteraceae bacterium (assembly GCA_963714395.1). GTDB lineage: Bacteria > Acidobacteriota > Terriglobia > Bryobacterales > Bryobacteraceae > JACADU01. The sequence goes on along the minus strand of CAVQOO010000041.1, from coordinate 202,932 downwards.
GCGTGGAGCCGAGCCAGGCGGCCGCGGCAATCCAAACGGGGCCGGAGATGGACTGGACAGGCTGCATCCGCGAATCGACGACGTCCAGGTACTCCAGTCGAATGGCAGGTTCGGTTTCGAGAACGTCGAGCGCCGCGCCGCGGACTCTGACTACCTGACGCTCCCCGCCGGCCATCGCCCGTTGCGCTGCCGACAGCGCATGGAAGAGGAGCGGAGCGACTCTGCGCTGATCCGGAGTGAGACGCGCGTTCCTCGAACTGAGGGCGAGTCCGTCGGCTTCGCGAACGGTTTCGACGCCGATCAGGGTTACGGGGAAGTTCAGGTCGTCGACCATCCGGCGGATGATGGCGAATTGCTGGAGGTCCTTCAGGCCAAAGCAGGCAATGTCGGGCTGAACGATGTTGAAGAGCTTGGCCACGACTGTCGCGACGCCCTGGAAGTGGCCGGGGCGGAATGCGCCGCACAGATGAGTCGCGAGTTCGGGCAGATTCACCGAAGTATCGAGCGGCGAGGGGTACATTTCCGCTGCGGATGGAGCGAAGACGACATCGACATTGCGAGCATTGCAGAATTCCCGATCCGCTTCGAGATTCGTCGCATAGGCCTGATAGTCTTCCTTGCGGTCGAACTGGATGGGATTGACGAAGATCGTCACGACGAGGAGATCGGCGGCAGTCCGGGCGCGGTCAATGAGGGCACCGTGACCGGCGTGGAGCGCTCCCATGGTCGGCACACAGGCCACGGACCGGCCCTGCCGGCGCGCAGCCGCGATTACATTGCGCATCCCGGCGATAGTGGTCTCGACTGTCGTAGTCATTCGGGAGTGGGGGTGGTTTCCGGGAAACGGCCGCTCCGTACATCCTCGATATACGCACGCGCCGATTCCAGCATTGCCGAGCCCAGATTCGCGTACTGCTTGACGAAGCGCGGCACGGAGCCCTGATAAAGGCCGAATGCATCGTAGCTCACCAGCACCTGTCCGTCGCAGTGAGGCCCGGCGCCAATGCCGATGGTCGGTATCGTCAGCTCACTGGTGACGCGCCGGGCGAGGTCGGCAGGAATGCATTCCAGCACGAGAGCAAATGCGCCGGCATCCTGCAGAACATGCGCGTCTTCGACCAAACGTTCCGCTTCGTCACGCTGCTTGCCGACGGACCTGAATCCTCCCAGCACGTGAATGTGTTGGGGAAGCAGCCCGAGATGCCCCATCACGGGGATTCCGGCCTCGGAGAGGGCGCGGACAATGGCGGAGCAGGATTTGCCGCCCTCGAGCTTTACCGCGGCCGCACGGCCGAACTGCATCAACCGGCCGGCATTGCCGATGGCTTGCGAGACGCTCGCGTGATAGGTGAGAAAAGGAAGATCAGCCACCACCAGGGCCCTGGAGGCGCCGTTCGCCACGGCGCGGGAATGATGGACCATCATGTCGAGGGTGACGCCGACGGTGGTGTCCTCGCCGAGGATGACCATTCCGAGGGAGTCGCCGACAAGCAGAACATCGATACCGGCACGGTCCATGATGCCGGCCATCGTCGCGTCGTAAGCGGTGAGCATCGTGATCTTCTGCGAGTCCCGCTTCATCTGCAGGAGGTCGGGAACGCGGACTTCTTTGCGCGGAGTTGGCATGAATTCTTATTCTCGCGCGAGAAGAGCCTGCCGTACTCTCTCCGCGTCGATCAGATCAAGGCCTCTCCGGCGCGCAATGTCCAGGGCGTGAAGTCCGGCGGATTTGTAAAGCGCCGCGATGGATGGGGTGGAATGCCCAATGGCTTTGAGGTGCCGGGCCACTGTTTTGGCATCGCCGCGCACCACGGGACCGGTCAGGGCCTCCACTGTGCCGCAATCGAATACGTTGTCGATGCTGGTTCGCACGAGCGCAGCGAGAGCAGGCAGGGCCTCGGCCCGGGGCACGCCGGCTGACATCATCAGTTGCTCCGCCGCATCGAGGAGCGCAACGACGTAATTGCTCGCCATCACTGCCGCCGCATGATAGAGCGGCCGTCCGTCCGCTCCGATGTGGATCACGCGTCCGCTGACTGCTCCAGCTATCTCCTCGGCCCAACGGAGGGCCGGACCATCACCGCACACGGCGAATGTGGCGATTCGAAGGGCGGCTGCGCCGCTGGCGGGGTCACGAAGAGTCTGAAGCGGGTGCATTGCGCCACAGGAAGCGCCGGCAGCAGCAAGGGGGGCCAGCAGTTCCTGCCCGTAACTGCCGCAGGTGTGCAACGCAACGCGGACGCTGCCGCCGGGTCTGGCGATCTCCTCCGCGACGTGCTCGATGGCGCGGTCTGAAACGGCTACGATCACGTGCGAGGCGTGCGACGAAACATCGGCGTATTGCAGGGGAATAACGTCGCCTCCGATGAATGCGGCGGCGCTGGCGGCATGGTCCTGATTCCGGCTCGCGACGTACGCGATAGCAAGGCCGCAATCGTGCAAGCGCTTTCCCGAGTGCTCGCGCGACTGCTCCGGATCCTGCGATGGCAATAGCGGTGGGCCGGGGAGCGGGGGAGGGCACTCTTGCAGTGTATCCCCGGGCAGGTTTGTCATCCGTCCGAAAACCTTTCAGGGAACTCTACAATGAGAGGCGGGAAGATGAATACTATCGGCACAAATCCAAGAGCAGCGGCGCTAACCGGCTTCCTCTTCATCCTGCCGTTCGCCGCTATGAACGTGATCGTCGCAAAGCGTGTTGAGCCGCTCTTTTCGACTGATCCGGCCTGGCATCCACACGAGTCCGTTTGAGTATGTTTTGCTCTTTAGCGTTCTGCTCCTCATTCCGATCGGCGCATTCATCGCGCTTCGCCCCCTGCTTCGGAAGGGAGCGGACGGGAAACGAAAATTCCATTTCGTGAATGGCGCCACGGCTGCACTTTTGCTCACCGTGTTCGCGGTGCTATTCAGCGCTCTAGGGTCGGAAATATACAGGTGCGATATATTGCAGATTCCATACTGCGACTAGTGCCTCGGCTCACGCGCGCCGCGGGTTTCGTGATCGAGACGCGTGTCGGCGATGCGCTCGCCTCCGGCCGCTCGGCTGACAAAGAGGTCGGTCCGGACCTGGTCGGTGGCGATGGAGGCGATCATCTTGCCATCCGGCGAGAGTACGGGATCGAGAAGCTCGCCACCGGATGCCAATAACATGATGAGGCGGCCGGACGGCTCCGGGGGCGGCTTGCGCAGCGCCAGATAGAGGACTGAAGCGAGAGCAAGCGCGGCCACGGCGATGTCGGCAACGCGCGGCCAAAGCTAGACTGGTCGCGGCGGGCGGGCACGCGGATGAGGGCGCGGGAAAGAAAGTCCTTATGGCCACCGCCGGTTCTGACAGGGAGCGAATGATTGCTCCACTATCCGACCTTTCAGCACCCGGTAGATAATGATCAGGTCAGCCGACTCCTTCAGGCCGGTCGCCGAGATCCCCGTAAAAGGGCCGCCATGGACGCCCCGAAACTTTACCCGCACGGTGACCAGATCGCTTCCGGCGATGGTCTCCTCTACGACGATTTCGTCATTCGGAAACGCCGACAAACTCATTATTCGATGTGCAATCGAGCCCACGCCGAAACGCGAGATGGCGTTCAAGAGGGGACTCCGCGAACGTCTCTGGTCTGTCTAGATGATCGTCCAGGTAGAAAGGAGTGGTTGGTCAGCCGCCGCGCGATCGAGAACACCCGTTATCTCAATAACATGTTCAGCGAAAACCGTCGATCATGAACAGGTCTGCCTCGTCCGCACGCCGGGAGTAGAGGAAGGTCTTCCGGTCCGGCGAGACGGTGAGGCCCAATGAGATGGGACCTTCGATCTCCCCCAGGACAACGCTTCGGCCGGTCCTGAAGGCGTAGAAACGGATCTCACAATGTTTCCAGCTTTCAGGCGCCCTCCTATGGCCAATAACCAGGAATGCCCCACGATCCGCCAGATCCAGCTTTGCCGGTGAAATGTAATAGATGCCGTCGGGAACGACCACGAAACCTCGAGCCGGCACCGCATCCTTGAGCACCTGCCTCTCCTCGCCGCCTTCGACAGGGACGGAGAACAGCCCTTCGACGCCGCCATCGCTCTTGGTGTAGTAGAGCGACTTCCCGTCCGCAGCTTCAAATGCGGTTTGACCTCCATTCCGGGTAACCTGTTGCGCTTGTCCCCCGTCGGCCGGCATACGCCAGATCTCGTATCTGGCTGTGCGGTCCGAGCCGAAGTAGACCCACTTTCCATCACGAGACCACCTTGGGATGAAGTTACTGGCTGGGCCCTGAGTCAGCCGCTGTGGGAGACCTCCAGAGGACTCAACCTTCCAGATGTCCCAGCTCCCGTTCTCGTTTTGCGAGTCGAAAGCGATCCGGCGGTCGTCAGGGGACCAGTCCGGCGACCCAGTACGTAATCCCACCCCTTTGGTGATCTGAATCCAGCCTGTCCCGTCTGAGTTCACCGTCCAGATCGCAATTTCGTCGTCAGTGCGAGCCGAACTGAACGCGATACGCCGCCCGTCCGTCGAGTACTGCGGGCTTGCGTCGGTGCGGCTTGAGCTCAGGAATACGGTGGGCGGCCCCCCTCGTTCCCAACGCCAGATGTCGCTCTGGCTCACTCCTCGTGCGAAGGCCAAACGGCTGCCGGCGCGGTCAACCGCTGGATCACCTGCAGGCCCCCCCAAGTCCAGCAGTTCTGGCTCTGTGGTCCTCCCCAACCGTACACGATGGAGGTGAACAGACCGGTCGAAGGCGGAAAAGGCTGCCACGATCAGGGCACGGCTGTCGGCCGTCCAGGTCAGGCCGGTTAAATGACCCGCCGGCTTCGTGACCGGCCTGGGCTCGCCCCGAGGCAAGCCCTGTTCCGAGAGGGCGACAACTTCGACGTGACACTTCGGAGTAGCCGGACTCGTGCAGGAAACGAACGCCAGAGAGCCATCGGGCGCGACAGCGGGATGCGCGTGCCAGTTCCCTTGCCGAGGTTTGAGGAGAAGGCGCGGCGGGCCGCCCCCCTCCGCGGGTACAAGGAACAGGGCGTCATCCATCATCTCGCCGCCGGACCGGGACCGCACGACAAGGCGCCTTCCATCCGGCAGCCACGCCGGCGGGCCAAGCACCGGCAATGCGGCGATTCTCCGCTCCGGACCGCCAAGGGGAGAAACCAGGTAGACACCGAATGCCGCTCGCCGGCTGGCGAAGGCAATCGTGGTCCCGTCCGGCGACCAGGATGGGAACTCGTCCTCCGCCGGGTCGCTGGTGAGGCGCGATTCCGTCGCGCTGCCCACCATCTTGACGTAGATGTCCCTGTTATCTTGTTTCTCGCCGTCCCAGGCAAATGCCACTTGCTTGCCGTCAGGCGAAATGGTCGGATTCCTTTCGGCCCCGGCAAGCGTAGTTAGGGGCACGAGTCGCGGTTGTGGCTTCATCCCGCGGCCTGTTCCCTTCCAGATCGCGAGCCCGCCAACAATCAGAAACCCGGCGGTCACCCAAACCAATCGCGAGTAGGATCTCGGCCGTGAAGTCCTGCGTCTCCTGCCTCGGGGACCCCTCCACCGGCGCAATGAAGCGGTAGCCCCGGCGCGCCATGGTCTCGATGTACCTGGGATTCTCGGCCGTGTCGCTCAGCGCCTCCCTGAGCCGGTTCACCGCCGCACTCAGACTGTGATCGAAATCGACAAACGTGTCTTCGCCCCAGATGCGCCGCCGCAGTTCTTCCCGCGTGACCACTTCGCCGGGGTTCTCCAGCAGCGCAAGGAGAATCCTGCACGGTTGATCCTGCAGTCTGATCCTGATCCCGTGCTTGCGGAGTTCTCCGCTCTCCGGGTGTACTCTCAAAAGCCCCGAATCGGATTCCGACCTTGGGTGACGCCTTTGACATCGGCCCCACTCCTTAACTCGCATGTAGCGTAACACCGTTCCTACCCGAGTTAAAGAGAGTTTTAGTCCTTTTTATTTCAATTAGCTACACCGTGATCCCGCCGTTCCTTCATTTGATTCGCAAATGAACTCCCTTGCATTGAGGCACGCGCCTTCCTGCCCGAGCATGAGGCCATGCCACGCGCCGTCCGCTGCCTCATTTCACTCGTTTGGATATCACAGCGCTCCGGAGGCGGCAAGGACGCGGCAGAGTCGCGACAGCCGTGTGTTGCCGCTTCTCCGTGAACCACAGTTGACTCACCTACATCCCAGGAGGATCAGGTCATGCGTTATCAGCGACTATTCAAGCTCATCCTTGGCGGCGCCGCGTTCTGCTTCTGCCTGAATGCGCAACCCCCTTGTACGATCGGAACTGTGCGCGGTGTCTGGGCCCGTGCGACGGGTGTCAACACAGTGATGCTGACTGCGCCCGGGGCCGCGCAGGCGGTACCGGCGCCGTTAGCCGAGTTGGGCGTGGCTTCCATCGATGAACAAGGCCGTCTGTCGGGCTGGGTGAATGGCATGCTGGCCGGGGACTATTTCGATGTGACGATTACCGGCCGCGTGGAAGTCAACACAGACTGCTCGGGTACGATCCGGTTTTCGGTGACACAGCTAGGAACAACGACACCCGTGCCCGGCGAGGTGGTCATCAGAATCATCGTGCTCGACAACGGGAATGCGATGCGGGGAATGGCCACCGCCGGAATCCTGGGCAAGCCTGTCGGGATGGAACTCCACCGGCGGCTGGTCAAAAACGCGACTGCCGGGCCAAAGTGCAGCTTGAACACAGTGCGAGGGACCTACGCCCTTGGCGCCGACCTGGGCACGGGTATGGGCATCGTGCAGATGCCGGGGCAGCCTCAGCCTATTGCTGTTCCGGCTTTCCGGTATCGGCATGGTGGCGATTGACACTTCCGGCGCGGTGACAGGCGGCTTCACTCAATCGATGGCCGGGCAGATGGGGGAGTGGGAGCTGATCAACAGCAAGGTCGAGGTCTTCGAGGACTGCACCGGCTACTTCACATTCCAGTCGAAACCCAAAGGGACTTCAGGCGCGGCCTCCGGCCCAGGGGGAGTGGAGAAGTTCGTCATCCTGGAAAACGGCGAGGAGGTCTGGACGCTGACGATCTCCTCAGGTCGCGCGAAGCTCATCACGCCCGGATCGTGGCAGCGGATCTCGAAGGATACGGGGCCGGTGGTCTGGTAGTCCGGCCGCCCGCTGTTGAGTGTGGCCCTATCGCTGCTCAGGCTTGTGCACGGGCCTCTGCGGCAATACAGGCTCAGCCTCGGATCACTGTCACGCTGTACGACAGCGCCGGCCTTCCCCAGGAGGTCCGCGAAACGATGAAAGCAGAATCCGCCAGGATCTTCCGTCAAGCCGGCGTGGAGGTGGAGTGGCTGGAATGCGAGGTCGCGGGGCGCCCCTCGAATCTCGACAGGTGCGCTCTGCCCCTCGGTCCGGTCCGGCTGATGCTGCAGTTGGCGCCGGGCAGGAACGTCAGGAGCCCCAGAGCCTCCGGCTTTGCAGTCATTCAGAACGGTTCAAGCGTCTTTGCCTGTCTCTATCCGGCACGCTTGAGCGAACTGGCACGCGCTACGAACTGGGAGTTTGGAGACCTGCTCGGCCATGCCGCCGCGCACGAACTGGGCCACCTGTTGCTGCGCTCCCCTGCACACACTTCCGCCGGCTTGATGCGCGCACGATGGGAGACAGAAGATCTCCACCGGCTCCCCCATGCCGGACTGATCTTCCTCCCCGGCCAACTCAGGCTGTCGGAGACTGTCGCTCCCGGTCCAACCGTAAATGCGCCGGTACAATCAGAGTCGGCTCTGCAGCCGGGGCGGTCTTCAGGCCGCGTGATCTCTGAAATGATCCGACTCGGGGCCTTGCTCTCAGTGTCGTTCGGTCCGAATATCTTCAATTGGAGGCTGTCATGCGTTGTCTACGGTTGACGAGCTTCTTCCTTGGGCTTGGCCTTCATCCTGCCGGGCCAGATAAAACAATCGTCGAGGTCAACGCCTGCGCGACTGTGCGGGCTCCAGGATGTGATCGAGGTAGCAGTTGGGGGCGTTGGTGTGCTGGCGGTTAAAGCCGATGGGACGGTGTGGGAAGCATACGGCGAGTCTCCTCCCGCGCAGGTAATCGAACTCAGCGGTATCGTGCATGTCGCGGCGGGAATTGGCCACTATATGGCATTGAAGAACGACGGGACTGTCTGGGAGTGGCCTGGGCCCTGGTATGCTCCGGTGCTTCCGCCCCCTGACTTCAACCGAAAGCCGTATCAGATAGACGGGGTGAACGAGGTGGTGGCGATCGCAGCCGGGGAGACTCGGAGTCTGGCGGTGAAAAGCGACGGCACGGTTTGGGAGTGGACTCGGCCGACCGACGGCTTCGGCTATGTGCTCGCGATGGAACCGAGGCAGGTGAGTGGACTCGACGGAGTGCTGGCGGTGTCCGTCGCCTATGAAGCATGGTTCTATTCATTGCTCGACAGCAGGACCGTGGCGCTGAAAAGAGATGGGACGGTCTTCATATGGAATGTCGGTGAAATGGCAGTGAGCTGCGTCCCGACTGCGGAGCTGACTGGAATCGTGGCGATTACGGCAGGCCCCGCGGGGGAATTAGCCCTGAAGGACGATGGGACGGTCTGGCAGTGGGGCAGCTATTTGAGGCCAATGCACGTGAATGGGCTTGACGGCATCGTGGCCGTCGCCAATGGCGCTGCAGTCTTCGGCTACGCGCCGGCGCCAGGCGGCGGCCACGGCCTGGCGCTGAAGAGTGATGGCACGGTTTGGGCATGGGGTGACAACTCCCGCGGTCAGTTGGGAAATGGCACAAGGTCCGAGGCGTTTTCACCGGTGCAGGTGATTGGACTCAGTGACGTCGTGAAGATCTCCGCGGCCGGCGTTTACACATCAGTTTTTGCGCCAGTCAGCGTAGCCATCAAGCGCGATGGGACGGTTTGGATCTGGGGTGAGACCTGGAACTGCCAAGTGTGCGAAGAGCATGATCTGCCCTGAGGCATGCCGTCAGCGCCGAAGCTGAGCTTATGGGCGCGGCGGGGACAGGAGCGCGGCGAAGAACGGATTCAACATGCGGCCGTCCGGGTCCACGCTTCTGACCCAGTCAGAGAATTCGAACCAACGATCGCCGTATGCGGCTTCGCAATGTTTGCGCTCGACAAAGGGGCTCTGGTTCAGCAGGGGAATCCCTTTGCGCTGATAGGCGAACTCGTTGAAGCGCTGGAGGAAGTGATGCCAGGCCGGATTGTCGGTGCTGGCATGAATCGGGTCGATTGAAAAGACTTCCCCGTCGTGCGAGTACGACAGGAGCGAATGGGTATCGCGGCGGATGAAATACGCTCCAAGCGGCATGTTGCAGCGGAAGCCTGTGTTCTTGAAGTGTTCATCCGCGAAATCGAGGTATGCCCGCAGGGTGTCGAGCCACTGTGCGCGGGGGAAGGCCCAGAAGGTGAAAGCATATCGGGCGGACTGGCGGGTGCGGCTATAGTCGATGGTCTTGTCCGGGGCAAGCAAGGTGATGCCGCCAAGGAGGCCGAGAGTGGAGTAGAACAATTTGGTGAAGTTCGCCGCGTTTTCCTGGGCAGCCTTGAGGAGTCGTTTGTTTGTGATGAACTTCTCAATGAAGAATGCGCCGTGCGCGCCTGTGTGGTTCCAGAGGCGCCGGCGCGCCGCTGCCAGGAGAGGGCCGAAGATGCGGGGTTCCTCGATGCGTTGCCTGCGCTGAAACACCGCCGTCCGACCGACCGTCCAGCAAACCAGGCCCTCGGCGTTGTCGAGCAGGTCGTCGACCTCCGCATGGGTGAGTTCGGCTACAGGGCGCGGCAGGTACGTGAAGTGGACGGCTTCGATGGGCTTGACGCTAAAGGTGACCTCGTAGACGATGCCACACAGGCCGTAGCTCGACCGCACTTTGCGCAACAGTTCGGGGTTGTCGCTTTCGGAGGCTTCGGCGAGATCGCCCGCGGGGGTGACCCACTTGATTTTCGTGACATAGGAACTGACCTGGCCGAATTCGATGCCGTCGAGGGCGTCCTTGCTGTGGCAGCAGGCCGCAGAGCCGAGGGTCATGTTCCCGATTTCGATGTTGGTGTGGAACTGCAGATCTTTTTCCCGAAGGGCGTCAGAGGCCTTGATGAACTGCAGCCCCGCCTGCGCGGTGAGGGTCTTGTTTACAGGATCGATGGCGATGATCTTATTCATCTTCGTCATGTCGATCATCGTGCCGTCGGAAGCGGCGCACGGAGTGAGTGAATGGAAGCTGCCTTTGGCCCGGACCGGGCTTGGGTACTGTGTGCGATCGCGCAGTACGGCTTGGATCTCTTCCACCTTCTTCGGCTGTACGACTTGCTGCGGGTTCGCCGTGATGCTCCCGTCGTAGTTCACAATTGGATTCGCCATAGCCCCTCCCAGGGTCCCAGTGTTCCAGCGCGCGGCAATCGCCCGCGGGTAATAGGACGTAGTATAGCGCCGCGAATCGGAGAGCGGCGCCCGAGGCTGCGGCAATCGATCATCGACTCATGGATCAGACGTAGGTATAGCCCAGCGCCGTGATGCTTCGCGTGTCGACCTCGGTCTCGGTCCACGGATCCATGGTTGCCGCGGGCCCGGCGAGGGGGGGATTCTGCCCGGGATTGGCCGGCTGCCACTGGGACCAGATGCGATCGATCTCGGCGTGATGCATCCAGAACACCGGGTCGCAAGGCGCAGTCGGTATGCTTCCCATGGACCCGCCCACCCAGACGTGCCCCGAGTTGTGCATCCCCTCGAGTGCCGCAGCGAACGTGTTGAAAGTGGCATTGGCCATCGCCGCTGCCACGGCCGCCGCATTCGGCAGAAACGCGAACGCGCCGATGTTTCGAGTGACGGTGTGAGGCCCGCCCATCAGGTTCACGGTCGGCGTGAAACCGAGGAGCCATGATGGAAACGCCTGTTCCTCGCTCGATTTCCAGTACGGGATGCACACGGTCGGGTCGACCATCATGAGCAGTTCTTCCATCCGCAGGAGGTAGATCCGGTGCCACGGCAGGAAGCGCGGGTTTGAGTGCATCTGATGGATCGCGTTCGAGTGGATGTCCACCAGCGGACCGAGCGCAGTTCATGGCGTTGATCTGCGTGAACGCATTGAGAAACCGGTTCTGCTCGTCCGAGGTCAGTGTGCGGTGATCCTTGCGCACGCACAGCTCGTCGTCGTGGCCGTCACAGGTGGTCGGCGGCTTGTAGTCTTCCTTGCGCGGCTTGAAGCAGGTGTGCTCGAAGGGGTGCGGTACGTAGCGCGGCGGGTTTTTCGACGCGTACTCCCCGTAGATGCGGGGATCGGGATAGCGAGGGTTGTCCGGAGGCTCGTGCCCGTGGTCGGGCGGGTGCTCGTAGTCCGGGTCGTGGTACGGCGGGTCGTGCGGTCTGTGGTCGTGGGGCTTGTTATCGTGCGGGCCGTGGGACTCGTGGCTCCGGGTCCCCTCCGATTCCTTCTTCCCTTTCTTTGCGTTTGGCATGGGGTCTCCTTCTTGGCTGATTCGAGAAGCGTTATAGTCTGACCCGGGTGAGAATGGCGGCTCGGGTCGAGGTTTATGGCGGCGTGTAGCCCCCAAAGTACAATGTCTGCAGCCCGGCAATCGTTACTTTTAATGCTGATTTATACAGGTTGAGGACATGTTTCGAATTGCACTTGCCAACATCCGGTTCCCGGTGAACCCCGAAGAGTCCGTCACGCTGGCCGAAGAAGCCATCGCTCAAGCGTCCATCGAGCGAGCCGGGATCATCTGCTTTCCGGAGTGCTTCGTTCCCGGATACCGGGGAATGGGGAAGGCGGTGCCGCCCCCGGACCCTGCGTTCCTCGAACGCGCCTGGTCCGCGATTGCAGCGGCGGCAGCGAAGGCGAATCTCGCAGTTGTTCTCGGAACCGAACGTGTTGTCGACAACGGCTTTGCTAGCCACCGCACTGGTCGTCAATCGAGACGGAACGATCGCCGGTTTTCAGGACAAGGTCCAACTCGATCCTTCCGAGGAAGGTACCTATTCGGCCGGCTCCGGGAGACGCGTTTTCCAAAGCGGTCCGCTGACATTTGGTGTCGCGATCTGCCATGAGGGCTGGCGCTATCCGGAAACGGTCCGATGGGCCGTGCGGCACGGTGCACACATCGTATTTCACCCTCATTTCCACGAAGCCGAGCCCGGCGGTTACGTGCCGGCAAGTTTCGCCGATCCGGCGAACTCATTCCATGAGAAGGCGGTATTGTGCCGCGCCGCCGAGAACACCTGCTATTTCGCCACTGTCAACTTCGCCAGCGCCGGGTCGCCGACCACTTCGGCGGTGGTGCGGCCCGACGGGACGCTGCTCTGCTACCAGCCCTACGGGAAGGAAGGGTTGCTCATCGCGGACATCGACATAGCCGCGGCCACAGGTCTGCTCGCGGCGCGCTGCATTTAGGCAATGCGGCGAAGTGCGGTGTGCGCGCAGGCGCGTCTCCGAAGCAGATCGATTTGCAGGGAAGTGCTCTCGCCAGATTTGGAACACCAAGGCTCATTCAATGGCATCGAAGCCACGAAAAGGCCGGTCGCCATCAAGGGTGTCGCGGTCGCCCGGGTGGTGAATGGATGGATCGTGAGAATCGTCTCCATGTTCGACAACGACAGTTTCACGAAACAGCTCGATGCTCCGGCTGAAAAGGCAGCCGAAAGCTGGAAGAAGACTGCCAGAGCGGGATCCTGAGCGGACGCGGGAATCGGGGCATAATCGTAGGATGCCGGATGTCAAACTCATTGCAATCGACAGCACGGCGCTCCCCTGGGAGGAGCGTCCCAACGAGAAGATAGGCCGTTCGCTCTACCGCAAGAACCTGATCGTTGATCCGGAAACGGGCATGGAGGTCCGCCTGGTCCGCTACCCGGCCGGCGTGATCAACCCGCGACATACGCATCCGTGCGCGCACGGCATGTACGTCCTGGAAGGGACGTTGGTGACCCACGATGGTCAATACGGGCCGGGACACTTCGTCTGGTTCCCGGAAGGATCCGTGATGGAGCACGGGGCCACCGCGGGGCAGGATGTGACCGTGCTGTTCATTACCAACAAGCGGTTCGAGATTCACTACCAGTGATGAGCCCAACCGGCGCAATCACTCGGTCGTGCGATCACGAGCCACCAGGAGCACATTCCGAATGACCTCGCTCAGCTCCGGGATTTTCCAGGGTTTGGGAACAACGGCATCGAAGCCGTACCCGGCAAAATCCGCCATGACCGGCGACGCCGAGTAGCCACTTGAGACGATCAGCCTTGAAGAGGGGTCCATCTCCTTCAGCTTGGCCGCGGTTTCGATTCCGCCCATCCCGCCACTCACCGTCAAGTCGAGAAGCACCGCGTCGAATCGCCTGCCGGCCGCCTGCGCCTGTTCATATAGCGCGATTGCCTCGGCTCCGTCGCGGGCAGTCTGGACTTCGTAGCCGAGGCTGGTGAGAACGTTGTCGAGAAGGTTCCGAAGCAGTTCCTCATCGTCCATCACGAGAATCAGTCCAATGCCGGTCTGCATCTCGGCGGAGACTGGCGCCGGGGCATCGGGGACCTCGTACGAGGCGGGCAGCTCGACGGTGAATTCTGTCTCGACGCCTGGCACCGAATCCACGAAGATGTGACCTCCGTGCCTGGCAACGATCGCATAAGCTGTCGCCAGTCCGAGGCCGCTGCCGCCCTCCTTCGTCGTGAAATACGGATCGAATATCCGGGGGCGGATATCGGCGGGAATGCCGCATCCGTAGTCTCGAATCGAGATTCTGACGCGAGGATCGGCTTCGCGATTGTCTTGGAGGACGTTTTCCGCGCGAACTTCAATGATGCCGCCCTCCGGCATCGCCTGCCGGGCATTGAGGAGAATGTTATGGAGTGCCTGGCCAATCTGGCCCGGGTCGACTTGGGCGAACCTAAGATCTTCGGCAATATCGACCGTGATGCTGATTGGTGTGCCGGCACGCACGAGGTGAACGGCGTCCATGACGAGCTGGGCGACAGAGACCAAGCGGCGGACCGGCTCGCCCCCTTTTGCGAAGGTCAGCAATTGGGATGAGAGAGATGTGGCGCGAAGGCAGGTGCTCGCGGCTTCATTCAGGATTCTCTGAAGCGGCTCTTTGGGATTGAGGCGCTGTTTTGCCAGTTCAATGTTGCCCTGGATGATGGTCAGAAAATTATTGAAGTCGTGGGCGATCCCGCCCGCCAGAACTCCTAGGGATTCCAGTTTGCGCGCACGCAGGAGTTCCTCTTCCATCTGCTCACGCCGCTTGATCTCAGCCTGCAGGTACTCAGTGGATTTGAGCAGTTCAGACGTGCGCTCCTGGACTCTGAGGTCCAATTCCTGATTCAGTGCTTCGGTCTCGCTGTTTGCGGCGTGCAGATCAAGCAGAAGGTCATGATTCTGAAACTGCAGCCTGATTGAGGAGTCGATGGTGCGAAAGATCCGGCCAGTCGTGATGAGAACGGCAACAGTGAAGATGAGAGCCAACACTCCCATGGCAAGGTGGGTCTGATCGCCCTGCGCAAGGAGCCGGAAAGCAGGGGCAAGACCGGTGGGGATCAGGAATGCCAGGAACGCTTCCGGCCTCGGAGCCAACAGGGATGCGCCGCCAAGCATCATCCCGCCCAAGACGAACGCGAGGAAAACCTGATTTGTGGGATTGGCCTCTGAATAAAGGAGAATTCCCGATCCACCCCAGCCCGCCCCTGCCATTCCGACGCCAACGGCATACGCCGCGGACCACTTGCTCATGTCCGCGTTGTCAGGGTTGGCATGGTGAAACCGCCGGGAGAGTGCGAATCTCATGGCCGACATCATGGCCATGTAAACCCACCACGCAATGACTACATTTCCCGAGGCGAATCCCCATTGAAGGGCAGCCAGAATTGTAGCCGCAAGTAGATTGACGCAAACCGCCAGGTTCGCATTGTCGTACAGAAGACGAACCTGCGCTGCCAGGATTTCCAGTCTTCTGTCCTTCCGATTGACACGTACTGCTGATGCATCAGGAAGCATACAGCCTGTACCAGGATGGACTCTACGCTAGCACAGTTCCTGACGCAGGGGGGACGTCTGTGTCCACCCCGGTGCCTGGTTTTGGCGGTGGAGCCTGCTAGTCTGGACGAATGTTGAAAACTTCGTTGGCATTTTTGTGTTCACTGGTTTGCCTGCAAGGGCAGGAAATCCGGCACATCAACCCCGAGGGCATCAGCAAGTCGCCGGCATATACGCATGTTGTGACGGCCAAGCCTGGAACAGTGATCTGGATTTCAGGCCAGGTTGCACAAGACTCGAGCGGCCAACTTGTGGGCAAGGGGAATCTGAAGGCGCAACTGAACCAGGTCTGGGCAAATTTGCAGACTGCGTTGACCGCAAGTGGGGCGACGTTCAAGGACGTCGTGAAGGTCAATACTTATGTGGTGAACTACGCGCCTTCCATGAGGAGCGAGCTCCGGGAAGTCCGACTGCGGTTCATGGGTCCAGGTGAACCTCCCGCGTCTACGATGGTGGGGGTGCAAGCGCTGGCCTCTGCAGAGTTCCTGGTGGAGATCGAGGCAGTGGCGGTGATCCGCTAAAGGTGTGCGCGCCGATCCGGAGTAAGGTCCGATGGCTCGCGTCCCCAACGGACGATGTCTTCGACCGCGCTCAAGATGTGCTGCTCCATGAGGGCGGCGGCCGCGTCACTGTCTCTGCGGGTGATGGCATCGAGGATCCGACGGTGCTCTTCGATCGCGCGAATGGGGCGGCCGCTGATGCGAATGGTCTTGGCCATGAGAAGTTCCGATTGCAGGCGGAGCTGGCCCATGACGGTGGTGAGACACCCATGCCTGGCGGCGCCCATGATGGCGGCGTGCAGATCACGGTTGTAGATGCGGTAGCGCTCCATGTCACCGGCCAGCAATCCCGCTTCGCCGGTCTGCTGTAGAGCATCGAGGGCGGAGAGTTCTCCCGGGGTGATGCGCTGGCAGGCGAGACGGACGCCGAAGCACTCCAGCGTCGCACGCATCTCATACAGCTCACGAATCTGACTACTGGTGAACTCGCGGACGAACCAGCCGCGGTTTGGAATTTTGACTGCGAGTCCGTCGCCTTCGAGACGATGCAGTGCTTCACGGACTGGAGTCGTGCTCACATCGAGCTGGCGGGCGATCACGTCGGGCCGCAGCGGCGACCCGAATTCCATGTTGCCGCCGACAATGCTCTCGACCACGGCGTGGTAGACGCGTGTGCCGAGCTGCGGTGTTTCCGGCAGGGGTCCGAACCCTTTAGCACTTAACATAAACGGCTTTTGTCGTCGTGAAGAAATCCTGCGCGGTGGGCCCGATGGAGAATGCGCCCTGGCCGGAATCCTTCCTTCCTCCGAACGGCACGTGTGCCTGACTGGCCGTTCCGTGGTTGATGTGCACCATGCCGGTTTCCAGGCGCCTGGCAAACTCGTGGGCGAGATTCATGCGTGAAGTGAAGACTGAGGCGGCGAGGCCATAGCGGGTATCGTTGGCCACGCGAATCGCGGCTTCCGCGTCGGGGACGGGAATGACGGGTAGCACGGGACCGAAGATTTCCTCCCTGGCGAGGGGAGAATCGGGGGAGACTTCGTCGAACAGAGTCGGGGCGTAGAAGTAGCCTTCTGTTTCGGGGCTCTGGGTGAGAGCCTTGCCGCCGCAGAGCAGCTTGGAGCCAGCCGCGAGGGCCCGACGCACGTAGCCATCCACCGCTTGCAGTTGCGCCAGGCTTACCAGGGGACCCATGGTGGTTGTCTCCAACATGCCGTCGCCAACGCGGATGTTCGCGATGAGAGCGAGGAGACGCTGCACCAGTTCGGCGGCTTGCGATGCGCCGACGATGACGCGGCTCAGCGCGGTGCAGCGCTGCCCGCTGCAAAGAAATGCGGCGCTGACGATTTCGCGGGCGGCGCCGTCGAGGTCGTCGTAGTCGATGACGATGGCAGGGTTCTTGCCGCCCAATTCAAGTTGAACGCCGGCCAGGCGCCGCGCGGCGCTTTCGTAGATGCCGGTGCCGATGTCGCTCGAGCCGGTGAAGCTGATGCCGCGGACGGCGGGGTTGGCTACCAGCGCATGGCCCACGGCAGAACCCGCGCCGCAGACCAGATTCACAACTCCAGGGGGCACGCCGGCCTTTTCGAAAAGGCGCATCAGGAAGACCGATGTCCAGGGTGTGAGGGAGGCCGGTTTGTGGACAACCGTATTCCCGTAGGCGAGGGCCGGCGCGATCTTTCGCACCGGCGTGACGACGGGGAAATTCCACGGGCAGATGGTGGCGACGACTCCGATGGGCTCGCGAACAGTCTGGCAGGTGAATCCGGCGCGCTCGCTGGGGAAGGTCTGCCCGATAGGACGGCTGGCTTCGCCGGCCATGAATCGCGCCTCGACGGCGGCGCGGCCGACTTCGCCCTTCGCTTCGCCGATAGCCTTGCCCTGTTCGAGAGTGACGATTCCAGCCAACTCCTCCTTCGACTCCTCGAGAAGTTGGGCAAAGCGGTAAAGGATTGCGCCGCGCTGCGGGCCGGGCGTGGCGGCCCAGGATTCTCGCGCCGCGACGGCCGCGGAGACGGCGTCACCGGCATCGGCGGCTCCGGAGCTGGGGAACTCACCAAGGGCTTGCCGCGGCTGCGCGGGATTATGCACCGAATAATACTTGCCTGTCCTGGGAGCCGTCCAGCGCCCGCCACAGAAATTCTCGTGTCGCTCGATTTCGCTCATCGCTTCATACCCCTCTACAGAGCCTGCCGTAAGATACGCGCCAG
Source organism: Bryobacteraceae bacterium (assembly GCA_963714395.1). Lineage (GTDB taxonomy): Bacteria > Acidobacteriota > Terriglobia > Bryobacterales > Bryobacteraceae > JACADU01. Next base: position 185,257 of record CAVQOO010000041.1, on the reverse strand, counting down.
ATCCGCCGGCCTCGGCACGGCGCGGGTTGACGGGAACGTTGCCGCTCTTCATTGCTTCTTCCACGACCTTGTCCACATGCTGTTCGCCGACGCCGAATTCGCCGAGCCCCTTCGGGATGCCGATGTCGCTCGACAGTTCCCGCACGGCCACGACCGACCGGCGGGCCGCGTCCGACACCGACATTCCATCGACCGCGACGCCCAATGCACGGGCGACGTCGACAAAGCGCTCCGGCTCGGCGAGGCAGTTGAACTCCATCACGGGCGGCAGAGTGACGGCCAGCACGACTCCGTGCGGCACGCGCAAATCCCAACTGCCCAGCGGCATTGCGAGGGCGTGCGCCAGACCGAGGCGCGTGGGGTTCATTGCCATACCAGCCATGGTCGAGGCCAACATCATTGCGTAGCGTGCTTCAATGCCGCGGCCGTTCAGAACCGCGCTGCGCAGGTTGGCGCCGATGAGTTCGATGGCCTTGAGCGCGAGGGAGGCGGAGATCGGCTGGCAGGCCTTATTGGTGAAGCACTCGACGGCGTGGGCGAGAGCGTCCATGCCGGTGGCCGCGGTGATTGCCGGCGGCAGGGTCAGCGTCAGTTCCGGATCGCAGAGCGCCACCGATGGATAGATCATGAAACCGCCGATGGCCACTTTCACGGCGCGAGCCTCGTCGGTGAATACGCTCCAGAGAGTGACTTCGCTGCCGGTGCCGGCGGTGGTAGGGATGGCCACGGTGGGCAGAGGACGATTGCGGACTTTATGGAGGCCGGTGTATTCGAGGGCGGAACCCGGATTGGTGGCCAGAGCGGCAACGGCTTTGGCGGTGTCGAGCGAGCTGCCGCCGCCGATGCCGACAACAACGTCGCAACCGCTCTGCTTGAGTTCGGCGGCGGTCTCGTCAATCAGGATCGAGCCGGAATCGGGCTTCACGCGGTCGCAGACAGCGTATTGGAGTCCGGCTGCCTGGAGGATCTGTTCGACATTGGCGAGGATGCCTGCCTGCTTGACGCCGGGATCGGTGACCAGGAAGGGCTTCGAGGCGTTGAGGGCATGGATGCGGTCGGGGAGCGACTTCAGCGAGCCGCATCCGAAGTGAATGTCGGTGGGAATCGGGAAGAAATTGAATGTCTGGGCGACGTTGACTTTCATAACGGTAAGGGGGCAGGGAAGACGATTGATGTCTCAGCGCCTAACGATACGAGTTCGGCGATAACTTCTTGCGACAGAGGGATGCCCTCTGCACGATGGCGGGCTTCAATTTCGAACTCCACTTCGCCAGGGGCCAGGACGCGTTCGACGCCTGGGGCGGGCGGGGTTGATTTGAGCATGGCCAGGATTTCGTCCATGCGCTGGGCGAACTCTTCGGCCGGGAGGAAGAGGTCGGTGCGGAAGACGGTAAAGGCATGGCCGAGATTCTGGACTGCCTTCAAGTTCTCGAGGGTGTTGAGATGGAGCGCGAAAGACGCGCCGGTGAGGGCGCCGGAGAGGATGTCGATGATGAAGGAGATGGCGGAGCCTTTTGCTCCGGCGAAGGGCAGGACGGCTCCGGCCAAGGCGGCGTGTGCGTCGGTTGTGGGGTTGCCGTCGGGGTCGACGGCCCAGCCCGGGGGAATGGGCAGGCCCTGCTGCGCGGCGGTGATGATCTTGCCGCGGGCGGCGACGCTCGAGGAGGCGTCGAAAATCAGCGGGCTGTCTTTGCCGGCGGGGATTCCGACAGCCATGGGATTGGTGCCGAGGAAGCGGATGCGACCGCCATGCGCGGCCATGTTTGGCGGGGCGTTGGAGATGGCGCAAGCGATGAATCCACGGCGAACGGCTTGCTCGACGTAGTAGGCGGCCGCGCCGAAGTGATTGCTGTTCCGGACGCCGACGAAGCCCGCGCCGCAGGTCTCGGCCAAGCGCATTGCCTCTTCGATGGCGCGAGAGCCGACAACGGGGCCGAGTCCGTTGTCGCCATCAACGAGGGAGACGGCCGCGAAGCGGTTTTGCACTCTGATGTCAGGCCGCGCTTTGACGACGTTGGCCTGGATGCGCCGTGTGTAGACGGGAAGGCGAATGAGGCCGTGGGAATCGATGCCGCGCAGTTCGGCTAATAGGAGGCACTCGGCAACGTGGAGGGCGTCGGCCGCGGGCAGTTGCAGGTCTTCCAGGACGGAGCATGCGAAATGGCGCAGTTCTTCGTAGCGGAAACGCTTGGGGCTCGAATTCACTGACGTGCTCCGGGGAGGGGCGGCAGCTTGAGCAGATCAATGGTGGTGCGGCCGGCCTTGAGCTGCTCGATGATGGATTGCTCTTTGCGCTGGCGGGCTTCGGCGGCGGCGATCACGGCGTCGAGTCGCTCCTGCTCGATGACGACGAGGCCATCGGCGTCGCCAAAGATCACATCGCCGGGGCGCACGAGGACTCCGCCGAACAGGATGGGTTGGTTCAGGGTGCCGAAGCGTTCTTTTGTGCAGGCGCCGATGGCGAGGCCACGGCTGAAGATGGGGAACGCCAGTTGGCGGATGGCTTCAATGTCGCGGACGGCGCCGTCGACGGCGAGTCCGGCGATGCCGCGAGATTGGGCGGCGACAGTGAGGATTTCGCCCCATGCGCCGGTGGCCATGTAGCCGCCGATTCTGCCGACGAGGACGACGCCGGGCGGGGCGGCGGCGACGGCGTGGTGCAGCATGAGGTTGTCAGAGGGGGGACATTCGAGGGTGAGGGCTACGCCGCAGAGGCGAGCGCCGGTCCAAGCTGGGCGGATGGCCGGGTCGACCATTCCCTTCTGGCCGGCGGCTTCGTAGAGAGTTGCGGGGTCGAAGCCGTGAAGGCGTTGAACGAGGGTCTCAGCATTGTCGATCATGATTTGCTCACTGGTTTCGCAAGATTCACTTGGGCGAGGCCGGCCAGGAATTGTGCGGCGGCGGAGAAGTCGGATTCGCCTTTGCCGGCGACGCTGGCGGCGGCAAAGACTTGCGCCACCGCGGCGGTCAACAAGAGGGGAACGCACCCGGCACGCGCCGAATCGATAGCGAGGTTGACGTCCTTCTTCATGAGGTCGAGTTTGAAGCCGGGCTCGAAATTGCCGGTGAGAAGGAAGCCGGGCAGCCGGGAATTCAGCATTGTCGAATGGCCTGATGATTCCTTGATGACCTCGAAGAGGGTTTCGGGGTTTGCGCCGCAGCGCACGCCAAGAGCGAAGGCTTCGCCGATCGCCAGGAGATTCGCGGCGGCCAACATCTGATTCACCATCTTGACGACCTTGCCCTGGCCGACGGCGCCGACGTGGAAAATGCGCTTGCCCATCGTTTCCAGCAGCGGCCGGCAGTGTTCGAGAAGCGCCGGGTCGCCGCCGACCATGATGGTGAGCGTGCCCTGCTCGGCGCCGGTGGTGCCGCCGCTGACAGGGGCGTCGAGCACGCGGCCGCCGGCGGCGACGAGGGCTCTCTCCACCTCCTGCAGGCCGCTGGCGGTGCAGGTGGTCATGTCGATGAGGATTTTGCCGGGCGCGAAACCCTCGAGGATGCCTGACGGCCCGAGGACGGCTTCTTTCAGCTCAGCGTCGGCGGGCAGGATGGTGATGATGACGTCCGCGGCACGAGCGACACCGGCCGGAGTGTCGGCGATTATGGCGCCGAGCGATGCCAGGTGGTCTGCCGCCTCGCGGCGCCGGTGGACGGTGATATAGGTTTCGTAGCCTGCCTCGACAACGTGTTGGGCCATGGGCGCACCCATGGCACCCAAACCGATGAATCCCACCTTCATGAGAAGCCTCCTTCGGCGCTGCCGCGGCGGTGATCTTGGCGCTACTGTTTTTCCTTGGCGGCGCGAGCCTTGGCTCGCTCGAGTCCGATAGCGTCCAGGAACTGCATGGACGCCTTGGCAACGGCTTCGGCTTGTTCGCGCGGCACCACGACGACACCATCGCCGTCGGCGATGACTACGTCGCCGGGGCGTACCAGCGCGCCGCCGCAGTTAATGGGGCGGTTGACTGATTCCAGTTCGTTGCGCCCGGGCCGGATGCCGCGGGCAATGCGCCGGTGGTACGCGGGGACTTTCTCGTTGATGATCTCGTCGCTATCGGCCAAGCCGCCGGTGGTGACGACGCCGAGCATGCCCGCCTTCTTCCAGGACAGGATGTTGGAACTGCCGATGGTGCGAGACTCACCGTCTTCCATTGCATCGATGACCAGAACGGCGCCGGGGAAGAGCTCGCCGAGGAACTTTTCCGAGGTGATGGTGCTGTACCAGCGGCTGATGGTGGCGGGGTCCATCTTCGGCTCACGCTTATTGGTGGGGACGTATCGGGCGGTTACGGCGATGCCGACGATGCGGTGCGTGAAGTTGTCGGTATCTTTCCAGAGCGGCTTGATTTCGGGGCTGACGATGCCGACATCGGCCAGACCGACGATGTCCATGCCGTCGGACACGTCGGAGACGCGCAGATCCTGAAAGAGCTTGATGATGCGTTGGTTGTCCGCCTGCGAGTACTGCTCGAAGGGAATATAGAGTTTAACGTGTGGGCTGGGCGGCGCTTCCTTCTGGCAGAAGGCCGGGGGAACGAATAGAGCAAGAGCGGCCGCGGCGAGGACGGCGGGGGAGAGAGAGGGGATGAATTTCATTGGCTGAGACTCCGACGGAGAACAATATATCAGATAGGATCTGATGTCAAACATTGAAAGCTGTTGAGCCATTTGATATTCTTCCGGGCGGTTAGGGGGCTCTCATGGACAAGTTTGCGATAGCCGTCGGAGGCGATCACGCCGGTTTTCCGATCAAGGCAGCCGTGCTGGAGTTTCTGAGACAACTCGGGCACGAGGTGGAAGACTGCGGCTCGTACGACCCGGCTCCGGTGGATTTTCCGGACATCTCGCAAGCGGTGTGCGACCGCGTGCGTGACGGCCGGGCAGTGCGCGGCATCCTGGTGTGCGGCACTGGCGTGGGGGCAGCGATTGCGGCGAACAAGATTCCGGGCATTCGCGCCACCGTTTGCCACGACGTGTACTCCGCGCACCAGTCTGTGGAGCACGATGATGTAAACGTAGCCTGTATCGGTGCGCAGGTGGTGGGAATCAAGGCAGTGGAAGATTGCCTGCGGGCGTTTCTGGCTGCCCGGTTCAGCACGGAGGAGCATTTTCGCAGACGCGTGGCTAAGCTGGCTGAGCTGGAACTGAAGTCAGCGAGAGAGATTCTCGGGGTCGAAGGGGCGGCGAGGTAGAAGATGCGCACGCGCGGCCCATGGGGACTGGTGGCGTTGCTGGCCACCGTGATGGTCATCAGTTTCATCGACCGCGGCAATCTGTCGGTGGCGGCTCCGGCCATGGTGGCCGATCTGAAGATCTCCTCCTGGGGCATGGGGGTGCTGCTATCGGCCTTCTTCTGGACCTACGCTTTCTTCCAGATCATCTCGGGCTGGCTTGTGGATCGCTTCGAGGTGCGTTGGGTTTACCTGATCGGCTTTCTGCTCTGGACGGCCGCGACGTTCAGCACTGGACTGGTATCGTCATTCGCGATGCTCCTCGTGTTCCGGCTGCTGCTGGGCATTGGAGAATCGGTGACCTATCCGGCGACAAGCCGCATTCTGGCGGCAGTTGTGCCCGAGAATCGCCGCGGCCTGGCGAATTCGATTGTCGACCTGGGCGCGAGAGTCGGGCCGGCGGCGGGAATCTTCCTGGGCGCGACATTGCTGAACAGGGGCCAGAACTGGCGCAGCATTTTCTTTATTACGGCGAGCCTTGGTTTGCTGTGGTTGGTGCCCTGGCTGATCATTTCGCCCAAGAATCTCGCGGCACGCTCAGGGCCGACGGTAGCGGGGCTGAGTTGGGGACAGCTTGCTGCGGTCGCGTTCGGTGTGGGGCACTTGCGGCGGCCTTTGCGGGGCGAACTATTCCTGGTATTTCCTGCTGACCTGGCTGCCAACGTACCTGGTGAAAGAGCGCCACGTTTCCTTCGGTTCATTGGCGTTTCTGGGGACCTTGCCGTTCCTGTTGATGGTTGTATCCTCACTGGGGTGCGGGATTCTCGCGGACAGATTGATTTCAGGGCGGGCGGCCGGCCGTCAAAGTGAGAAAGGCATTTCTGGTGAGCGGGCTGACGCTTACCGCGGTGTTCATGCTGGGGGTGCTTTCGCCGTGGGGCGAGATGGCGATTATCTCGCTGATGATTGCCTGCTTCACGTTCGGGATTTACGCATCGAACCTGTTCGCGTTGACGCAGGCGCTGGCGGGTGCAGGCGCGGCGGGGCGTTGGACCGGCTTGCAGAACGCGTGCGGAAATCTGGCGGGCATTATCAGCCCAATGCTCACCGGTTGGATTGTGGAGCGCACTGGGACATTCGCGATGGCGTTTGTCTGCGCCGGGATTGCCTGCCTGGCCGGCGCGGCGAGCTTCGGCCTGCTGGTGGGGGACAGGCCGGTGGCGGTTCCAGTGAGTGCAAGCAGGCTACACTGATGCTGAGAGAGCCCGAAACCGGAGATCGTCATGACACGAGCTTCTTGGATCGCTCTTCTTTCAACCATCGTTCTTTCGAGATTGGTGGGTGCGGCAAAAAACGCAAGCAAGGCGTGGTGGCCTCAGTTCAGAGGGCCGGATTCATCGGGAATCGGTGAGGGCAAGCCGCCCGTTCACTTCGGCCCCAACCAGAACGTTCATTGGAAAGCCGCGGTCGGAGCCGGGCTGTCGTCGCCCATCGTTTGGAAGGGTCGCATCTTCCTGACGGAGTTTGATCGCGCGAACAAGCAACTCGCCACCGTGTGCATTGATCAGCGCAAGGGCAGGATCGTGTGGCGGCGAACCGTTGCCGCGGACGCGATTGAAAAGGTCCACGAGATCAGCAGCCCCGCTGCGCCTACTCCAGCCACCGACGGTGAGCGGGTCTATGTCTACTTCGGATCCTACGGGTTGGTGTGTTACGACCTCGACGGGAAGCCGCAGTGGGAAAGGCGTCTCCCCATCCCGGAAAACCCGTATGGCGCGGTAGCTTCACCGATAGTTGCCGGTGATTTGCTGGTGCTGAACCATCAAGGGAAAGAGTCCTACCTGCTCGGCCTCAATCGCAACGACGGCAAGACAGTGTGGAAGACCGACCGATCGATGTTTCAGTTTGGCTGGTCGACTCCAGTGCATTGGCGCCACGACGGGATCGACGAGATTGTCGTGCTTGGCGGCGACTTCAAACCGAACCAGCGTCTGATGGCGTACAACCTCGCCGATGGAGCGGAGCGATGGTGGGTGGGAGGACTTCCGCCGTGCGGGAAAAGCACGCCTGTCATCGGCGGCGGTTTGCTGTTCTTTGCCGCGCCGGACATCATTCTGGACCCGGCGGCTGAACAAAGGAACCCTGACCGGGCCGCACAGTTCTATGCCAACAATTCGGCCCGAGTCGTGGCGGTTCGCCCGGGGGGCAAGGGTGAAGTCAAGCCAAACGAACATCGTCTGGTCGGAGAAGAAGGGAGTGCCTGGCGTCCCGTCACCTTTGTATTACAACGGACGCCTCTATTCTTTCCTGAACGGCGGCATCGTTTACTGTCGAGACGCAAAGACAGGCGAGCTGGTCTACAGCGGACGGCTGGGAGCATTGGGCTACTACTACTCCTCGCCGGTGGCAGCCGACGAAAAGATATACATCGCGTCGGCGGAGGGTGAAGTGGTTGTGTTGGATGCGGGTCCGGAGCTGAAAATACTGGCCAAGAACAAGCTCGACGGCGGGATCCTGGCCACGCCTGCGATCGTCGACGGGAAGCATCTACGTGAGGACCGAAAATCACCTGTACGCTTTTGGAAACTGACTATTCCCTCAACTGCGGCGCGATTCGGGTCAGCGTTCGGCTGCTTTCATCGCCTCGAACGACTTGAGGGTATCCTTGATGCGATCCCTCTTCACGAATGGCGTGCGGAAGAATCGTTCGACCGTCGCGTTGAAGCGAACGGCGTCATCGTAAACAACCGTGTGCGTCGCGTTCGGGAAAATGCAGAGCTGGCTGTTGGGGATGTGGTGGAAGATCTCGAGGGTGTGCTCGTCGGGGATCAAGTCGTGATCGCCTGCCAGCACAAGAGTGGGAGCGGTGATGGCCTCGAGCGCCTTGGGATCGATGTTCGGCTCCTCGAGCATCATTTGCGTCACCTTCAGCTCGCGCTTGCTCTGCGGAGTCGACTTGGCCGCGGCCGACATCGAGGCCACCATGGACTTGATGAGCGCCACGGCTTCCGGGTGAAGGGCTTTGTCAGACGGGTTCAGGTTGGCGGCCATCGCAGCAATCTTCTTCACCTTCGCGGGGTGCCGGATGCCGAGCAGGAGCGCTTCGATGCCCCCGTCGCTCCAGCCCAGGACGTACACAGGCCCGGTCTTCAGATGGTCGATCAGCGCCGCGAGGTCATCGGTCATCTTCTCGTAGGTGAGTTTGTCCGGGCTGTCGCCGGACTTGCCGTGGTCCCGGCTATCCATGGCGATCACCTTGTAGCGCTGGCGGAAGTGATCGATCTGAGCGCTGAGGTGGGCGATGCTGCCGCCGTTGCCGTGCACGAGCAGAAGCGGTTCGCCCGTCCCGTAGACTTCGTAATAGAGCTTGACGCCGTCGTGGGTGAAGGTCTTGCCGGCGGCGGGGTCTGAACCGTACTTTGAGCCGAGTTTGGGTGCCGTCTGCGCATGCATGCCGCATTGCAGAGCGATCATGCCGAGGACGATGGCGATCGTTTGGGTGAGCATTGGGGATCTTCAGTGTAGTATGAACTCCGCCTGCAGGGCGTCGTTTTCGACGGCATTCAGCATTCCGCGAGGCGTTCAACGATAGGCCGCGGCCTGGATATTGTACAGCTCAGCGTATTGGCCGCCGAGGGCCAGGAGGTCCTCGTGGGATCCAAATTCCACGACGCGCGCGCCGTCGAGCACGACGATGAGGTCGGCCATGCGGACGGTACTGAAGCGGTGCGACACGAGGATTGTGATCTGGCCGTCCTGCGAGGATCCTTGATCGGGCTGAGCGCGGCGGGCGGCCGCGGCGTAGCGTTCGAAGAGGGCATGCTCGGTTTCCGTATCCAGGGCGGCGGTGGGCTCGTCGAGCACTAGCAGAAGCGGCTGATCACGCATGAAGCCGCGGGCCAGGGCGAGTTTCTGCCACTGGCCGAAACTCACCTCGACACCGCCGGGCCAAGTTGGGCCAAGCTGGGTTTCGAGACCCGATGCGAGATGCTCAACGACGTCATCAGCTCCAGCGCGATGGACGGCTGCGAGAACCGCGGGCTGGTCATCCAGCCTGGGGACGTCGCCGACGCCTACGGATTGCCGGGCGAGGAACTCGAAACGGAAGAAATCCTGGAAGGCGCCGGCAAGGCGCGACCGCCACTGGTCGGCGGAAATGTGGGCAAGGTCGACTCCGTCGACCAGGATGCGGCCGTGATCCGGTTGGTACATCCGGCAGAGGAGTTTCACCAGTGTGCTCTTGCCGGCTCCATTTTCGCCGACGATGGCGACGACCGAACCGGCTTTGAGAAAGAGACTGACATCGTCAAGGACCCTTCGTTGAGTGCCGGGATAGGCGAACGAGACATGATCGAAGCGAATGCCCTGCAGCAGCTTTGCTGGCGCCGGCGCATCGGCGTTCTCCGTCAGCGATGCCGCGTAATCTTCAAGCCAGGCCATGCGGCGGGAGCCGTCGAGCCAGAAGCCGCGAAGAAAACCGATCTCGCCCACAGTCGCGCCGATGTAGGCTGACAGGCGCGAGCCCGCGGCCAGGACGAGCAGGACTTGGCCGGGCGTTGCGCGGAGTCCCGAAGAAGCGAATACGACAGCGCCGACGTAAGCTGCGCCGAAAACTGCCCAGGCGACAGAATGCCAGAGCGCGCTGGTCCAGCGTGCGGCCGCGACGGGCCGATACCACTGCAGCCAGGCCTCACGGCGCATTCTCACCAGGCGGCCGCCGATGCGGGTCACGCGAACCTCTTTGCCCGGAGGAGCCGTGGTGGCAGTCGTGAACAGGTGACGGGCGAGGCGGTTGGCCCAGGAGTACCGTTCCTGGACGACGCGTTCAACCCCGGGGCGCCAGGTCGATGTCAACACGGTCGGCAGGGCAAAGACGACCAGCAAGCCGAGAGCGGGGTGAATGGAGATGAGCAGCACGACCACGACGGCGAGGCGCAGTATCCAGCCGCAGGTGGAGAACAGCGACATATACATGTGGTCGAGCACGAAGACCTGGTCGCGAAGCATGGCGAGGCGGTCAATGTGCTCGGGGCGTTCATGGTGGGCCACTGTTGAGACCGAGGCCTGCAGGCCTGCGACGTGGGCTTCCAAGGCGACGGCGACACGATCGCGGAAGCGGCGCTGGGCGCGATCGCTGATCACCCTGAGAAACCAGGTGGCGGCCGATGAGACGGCGAGCCCGATGGCGGCTGCGATAGCCAGTTTGCGGTTGTGTTGAAGAACGCCATCGGCGAGCAGCTTGATCCAGAGGGCGAGGAGCGCATCGGGAAGAGCGGCCAGGAGGGACAACCCGAAGGCCAGGGGAAGCAGGCGGGGTTCGGCATGATAGGCGCGCTTGAGCGCGCGCCACATGGAGGGGAGCGCGGGCGGCAGGTCTCCGGTGCGGGGCGCGTCAGGCTGGGGCATCGAGGGGGACTCCTTCCTCGCCAGGGACGGCCGTCGGCGCCGAAGCGCGATGCCTGCAGTTCAAACATAGTGTGGTAACGGCCTCTGGCGGCCATCAGCTCGTCGTGGGTGCCGAGTTCGACGACGCGGCCCTGTTCGAGCACGCAGATGCGATCGGCATGACGGACTGTGGAGAAGCGGTGGGAGATGAGGATGGTTGTCACCTGGCGCGTGGCCGTGAGGATGCGTTGGAAGATCTCGGCCTCGCCGCGCACGTCGAGCTGCGCTGTGGGTTCATCGAGGAGCACGACGCCGGCGCCGAGTCGCACCGAACAGAGGGCGCGGGCAAGGGCGATGCGCTGCCACTGGCCGCCGGAGAGTTCGACGCCATTCTCGTAACCGCGCGAGAGGACGGTGTCGAGCCCGGCCAGGTGAGCCGCGCCGGCGCCGGAGAGGGCGGCCTGGATGTCTTCATCCGGCGCGCCGTGCGGGGAGACGTTGTCGCGCAGGGGCAATTCAAAGCGGGTGAAATCCTGGAACACTGCTGTGACCCGGGCGCGCCAGGCGTCGATGTCGAGATGGCTCAGATCGACGCCGTCGACTTCGATCGCGCCGGCCTGGGGATCATAGAGGCGGCAGAGCAGTTTTGCGAGTGTCGTTTTGCCTGCTCCGTTCCTGCCGACAATGGCGAGCGAAGAGCCCGCGGGAATCGTGAGATCGAAGCCATCGAGCACGAGGGGGCTCGCGGGCGAGCCGGCTGGTTGCGGGTAGCTGAAGCTGACGTTGCGGAAGCGGATTTCGCGGGCGGGCATGCCGCGGGCGGGAAGGTTGCCCACCGGCAGAGCGCCGGCCGGGCTCATCGCGTCCTTGAGACGGAGCACGGCGCCGACCGGCGCGGCGGCTCCATCGAGCGCCCAAGATAGTCCTCCAAATGCGATCAGGCTGGTGCCGACGGCGGCAGTGGCGAAAGTAACGGCCTGGCCCAGGGTCAGCAGGCCAGCCTCGGCATCGGCGGCGATCAACCAGAAGACCACTATGTTCGCGGAAACGACCAAAAGAATGCTCCACAGCACAGGCCGCTCACGCAGGCGCGTAGCCTGCCACTGGAGATCGAGCAACCGCCGGCGCCGGGCGGTGAATCGTTCGACTATCCAGCCAGCGAGTCCGAACAAGCGGAGCTCCTTGGCGGGGGCGGGGTCGACGGCGAGGCGATAGGAGTAGTCGGCGTGGCGCTGGGCCTCGCGAACCTCTTCGGTGTTGCGATCGCGCCAGACTGCGCTTTCGCGGAGAAGCCAGTGTGTGGCGGCCCATGCGCCGGCCAGAGGCAGCGGCGCCCACCAGGCATAGGCGGCCAGCAGGATAGCCGAAGCCAGTCCGCTGATCATCTCGACGAGGCCGGAGGCAATGAAGTCCATCGAGAAGGATAATGGCGGGCCGGTGATCCCGAGGTCGAAGTCGCGAGCCATGGAGAGGTCGCTGGTGAGGGCGGGACTTTCCAGGTGACCCATTCCAGGTGGATTGACGCACGCAGTGGTGAGCTCGTCGTAGAGCCAGGCTGCTGTCCGGCTGCCAAGGTTGGCGCCGATTGCCTGGTGGAGCGGGGATAAGACTTGAAGCAGGACGAACACGACTCCGACGAAGGTGAGGGGAATTGCAAGCGGACCTTCGCGCTCGACAGCGCCGACGAGAGCGCCCATGGCAATGGCGAACATGACGGGGAGGAAGCCGCGCAGAAGCAGCGTTGTCCACCAGGCGAAAGCCAGCAAGCGGCCGGCCCTGGGCAGGACTTTGAAGAACACCCATTCTTTGCGTGCGGCCAGACTCGCGATCATGCAGCCCCTCTTGCCCCAGATCGGACTTGCCTATGATTTTACAGCGCTTTTCGTGGTTTCGGAGATACTAGCGCATAATCACACCGCGCGGATCTGGGATGTGGAGACCGGGCGTCGCCTGGCTTGCGCTGGGGGGTCAGGCCGAGGACGTGGTCAGATTTTCTAAGATTGCTTATGGCCTGGCTCGAACCGCTGACGCTAACGAATGACCATGCGCGGCTTGAACCGCTGTCGCAGGACCATCACGACGAGTTGTGCGAGGCAGCGCGGGATGGCGAACTCTGGAACCTCTGGTATACAGCGGTGCCATCGCCGGAAGGGATGCGGGCGGAGATTGAGCGACGGCTCGCCCTACAGGCGCGGGGCTCAATGCAGCCGTTCACAGTGCGCATGCCGTCCGGCAGGGTGGTGGGCATGACCACGTACATGAATGTCGACCAGGTGAATCGGCGGGTAGAGATCGGTTCGACATGGTATGCCAAGACTGCCCAGCGCACAAGTCTAAACACAGGGTGCAAGTTGCTGATGCTCAGGCATGCATTCGTGACGCTGAATTGCATCGCCGTCGAGTTCCGGACGAACTTCTTCAACCATCAGAGCCGGCGGGCGATCGAGCGGCTGGGCGCCAAGCTCGACGGTATTCTGCGGAACCACATGATCACTCCGAACGGGGCAATGCGCGACACATGCGTTTACAGCATCCTGCCGGGGGAGTGGCCGGCCGTTGAGGCGCATTTGGAGCATCAACTACGCCGGATCAGATGATGATCTCGCCGGGAGATCCCCCACGATTTGAGCGAGGAATAGCCCCCGCCGGTCAAGGTAGTAAGTAGGGACAGTCCCCCCCTAGTCCATTGTTGGAGGGGGGGTAGACGGGTGGCTGGTCGAGAATCGCCTCGATGGTACACTCGCGGAATACCAACGTGAATCCCGGCGCCCGCTATCGCTCAGTAGACGCATTGCGCGGCCTGATCATGATGATCATGGCGATCGACCACGCCAGCGCGACGATCGCCCGGCAGCACGCCAGCGAATTCTGGGCGGGGGCGATGAGTGCCTACACAAGCGCCTTCCCGTTCATCACCCGATGGATCACACATGTCTGCGCGCCTGGCTTCTTTTTCCTGATGGGGGCCGGCATCTACTGGTACGCTGCAGCGCGGCGGGAGTCGGGCGGGAGCGAAGGGGCTGTCATTCGCCGCACGGTGTGGCGGGGCTTTGCGATCTTCGTTACTGGCCAGCTTCTCGAAGCGCCGATCCTGTTCCTGTCGAGCCTGCTGAAGCCAGCCAAAGTCAGCCTGAACCAGATTTCCGCTCCGCCCCCTATTGACGGCAGCGAGATGTACTGGGGCTTGATCACACTTTCGGGACTCGGGATGGTGATGATGGTCTGCGGTCTCCTGCTGCGGCTTCGCCCCTGGGCGTGGCTGTTGGTGTCGGCGCTTTGCGTGGTGGCGACGAACTCGCTTCTCCCGGCTTCGGGAAAGCCAGGGCCGCTGTGGGAGACGATTCTGCTGGCGCCGGGCCTTTCGCAGCACGTGATGGTCGTCTATCCGGTGATTCCCTGGCTGGCCGGCGCCGCCGCCGGCATGTACTTCGGCTATTGGTGGCGCGGGAATCCCGATCGAGCGGGGCGGCGGGTATGGATATTGGGCGCAGTTCTGTTGCTGACTGGAGTGGCTCTGCGGGCGGCCGGCGGATGGGGCAACATCAGGCTGCCTCGTGACGGAAGCTGGATCGAATTCCTGAACAATGTGAAGTATCCGCCGTCGCTGGTGTTCTGGACGATGTCACTCGGAATAGGATTGCTCCTGCTCGCGCTGCTGATTCGCCTGCCGGCAGACGGTGAAATCCGAGCGGTCGCCGCTGATCGTGTTCGGCCAGACACCGCTGTTCTTCTACGTCGCGCATTTCTACCTGCTGGCTCTCTGCGCGTTTGTCTTCTTCCGGGAGCCCGCATCGTTAGAGGTAATGTACGTTGTGTGGGCGGCTGTGCTGGTGGCGCTATATCCGGTGTGCGCGTGGTATCGACGGTTTAAGATGGCCAAGCCGAGAGAGTCGATCTGGCGGATGTTCTGAGCTGTGGCCCGCTACCAGACGAAGCGGCCGACCACGATGTGGTGCATGCGCGCCGTGCCGACGTCGGAGAAGCTACCCCGGGTGCCGTTGAAGGTGCCGAAGCTGGCCCGGTTGATGAGATTGAAGGCAGCGTTGGGATCGGCGAATTGCGGCTCCTTGGTGATGTTGTTGACGTCCCAGCGGAATTCGAAAATGTAGCGCTCCTTGAGCTTGAACTGCTTGGAAAGGGAGACCTGCGTCCAGCGCATTCCCGGGGATTCGAACGTATTTCGGCCCAGAGTGCCGGGAGTGAAGGCCGCGGGGTAGGCGAAACCGTCGAAGCTGAAGTAGCGGTTCTGGGCGCTGATGGGGAAGCGGTTCGGCCCGATGTCCCAATCCTGAATCTGAGCCTGGTCGTCGGGCAGAATCTGGTTGGGGCGGGAGGCTCCCTGCAGGTAGTTGTAGGGGCTGCCGGCGAAAGAGACGGTAACCGGCGGGCCGGACTGGTAGGTCTGGCTCCACGAACCGTCCCAGCCGCCAAAGAAATAGTCCTTCCAGCCGCCGCCGTTCATCCAGCGGTGGCCTTTGCCGAAGGGAAGATCCCAGGTGAAAACGCTCACGAAGCGGTGCCGGACATCGTAGTTGGCCCGGCCCTTTTCGAGGCGGCGGTTGTACCAGGTGATGCCGCTTGCGCCGCCGTCGTCATCGGCGTCGTTGAGCGTCTTGCCGAAGGTGTAGAAGGCGTTAAATGTAATGCCGGCGGAGTAGCGCTTTTCGACGCGGAACGTGCCGCTGTGATGGGAGTTGTGGCCGTAGTTGGCGTAGTGCGTGATGCTGCCGAACTGCCGGTAGGGTTTGAAGTTCTGGTAGTTCTGGAAAATCTGCTGGAGGCGGGCAGGATCGGTGGAGATGTCCAGCGGGACGACGTTCGTGTTCCAACTATTCAGCAGACCGACACCGCTCGAGCCCTGATAGGTGGCTTCGGCGAGCCAACTGGAGGCGAGCTGATACTGGAAGCCGCCTGACCACATCATCACGTAGGGCAGCCGCAGGTTCGGGTCGTACCAGGAAGCGTTGCGGCCGGTGTAGTTGGTGCCGGAGAAGGGGACGCTGCCATCGGGGGCGATGTTGAACTTGAAGTCCGGCGGGCCTTGCGACAGCTTGAAGCTGTGGCTCGGGTCGCCGACGGCGGGCTGGATCACCGCAGTCGCAAGATACTCCTCGAAGTTCTGGTTCAGGCCGTTGGTGAACAGGTCGGAATGCATCAAGCCAAAGCTGGACCGGAAAACCATCTTCGGGGCTGAGGGTCCAGGCCAGGCCAAGGCGGGGCTGGAAGTTGTTCAAGTCCTTCGAAGCGAGTGCCCCCTTACCGTGCACGATCGCGCCTTTGAGGCCGGTTAGCGGGTCGGTGGCATTAGGATCGAACTGAGACTGCTGGCCGTATTTTGTCTGGTACGGAGACTCGTAAGACCAGCGAAGGCCGAGTTCGACGGTGACATTGCGAACGGGACGCCAAGTGTCCTGCACATACCAGGCATGGGACCACCACTCGGGCAGCCAGGTGGCGGCGCTGAAGGTGTAGTCGGCGCGCACAACCGTGCCGAGAAGCAGTGAGGCGAAGGCGTTGCCGGTATTGGCGCGGAAGGGGTACTCGGTCCCGCCCATGCGGTAGGCGCCGGAGGGAAGCGCCTCGACCAGCGAGTTGTAGCGTGTCCGGATGAGTTCGTAGCCCGCCTTGAAGGTATGCTTGCCGATGATCTTGGTGAGGTTCTCCTGGAAGGTGAAGTCCTCGGAGCGCGTGTAGGATTGGCCTCCGGGGCCAAGTCCGTAGAAGCGGCCTCCGCCGGAATTCTGAAAATCCGGGAAGGTTTCGGCGCTGACCCTGGGAATGCCCAATTTTCCGGCCCAATCCTGGTCGAAGGTTGAGGGAAGCGCCGTGAAGGCGCGGCGGTTGTAGCCCAGGCGAGCTTCATTGATGGTGGTGGGATTGAAGGTGTAGGTGTCCGAGATGACGGCATTGTGCATGTCGAGGGGCTTGATGTAGACATTGCCGAACTGGAGAGGTTCGGTCAGCCCACGGACCGGCCGTTCCTCGCTGCGATGACGGACCCTCGAGTAGCGCGCGAAGATCTTGTGGGTGGTGCTGAACTGGTGATCGCCCTTGAATGTCGTAGCGCTCGAACTTGTAGAGGCCGGGGAAGTCACCCTCGAGGTTATTGTTGGGACCGTTGGCGGTGATGTCGCCGGTCTGGGTGGGGCTCATCCACGGATTCAGGGCAAGCAGGTTCTTCGCCACAGGGTCGAAACGAGCCAAGGGGATACGGTTGAGGGGGAAGGCATCGCGGACCCAGGCGCCGGTGGCATCCTGCCTGGTGGTGTCGGGATCGTAGATGGGGAGACCGCGGCCGCCGAAGCTGAAATCGCCGTTGTACATGTCCTGGTTGGGAACTGTCGTGATGATGGTCTCGGCCAGCTTTTCATAATGCTGCTGGAAGCCGAGGAACCAGAACGTCTTGTTGCGAATGATCGGCCCGGAGGCGGTGGCGCCCCACTCGTGGTAGTCGAATGGGGAAGTGATGCGGGATTGCTCGAGGTAGTGGCGATGGCGGAGTTTGCCGCTGGTGTAGCGGTCTTCGGCGGTGCCGTGGAATTCGTTGGTGCCGCTCTTGAACACCACGCTCAGCAAGCCTCCGGAGGAATGGCCGAATTCAGCGGGAGTGCCGTTGGTCCACATCTTGAATTCCTGGATGGAGTCCAGGGAGGTGACCATGGAGCGCTGGTAGTCGTTCACCTGTCCAATGGCCGGCTCTTTGCCGCTGACGCCGTCCATCGAGTAGCCGATGGAGCGCTGCCGTTGTCCCATGGCATGGTTGCCGTTAACGGTGCCCATGTTGGGCATGTAAAGCAGCACGCGGTGGACAAACTTCTGCATGACGGGGAGGCGCTCGACGGTGCTGGCTTCGAGAACCTGGCCGACGCCGGCGCTTTCTGTTTCGAGCAGCGGCGGCTTGCTGGTGACATTCACCGTTTCGGTCAGGTTGCCGACTTCCAACTGCACGTCGATGCGCGGAGTTTCGTTGATGCGCAGGATGATGTCGCGCTGCATTGAAGTCTTGAACCCGGCCGCCTCAACGCTGAGCTGATAGCTGCCGGAACTCAGGTTGGGAACGTAGTAGTCGCCCGACGCCCCGGTCACGCCCTCGTAGACAAAGGCGGTTTGCTGATTCTGGACCTTGATCCTGGCACCGGGGATGTTGGCGCCGGCAGGGTCCGATACAGTTCCGACGATACTTGCGGTGCCGGTGGTTTGGGCATACGCGGGGAAGAATGCGAGCAACATGGCAGCGAACCTGAGCATGGAAAACCCCCATGGTGAGTTGTAGCCGGCAACCTCGGGATCCAGACGTGCGAAGGCATAGCGATCGCACCCAAGTGCGTGGCGAGATTCATCCCGGATCCCCAGTACGGCATTTCAGCCGCCAACCAGTGTAAGCCCGATCAGTTTCATTTGAAACAGATTTTCTTCCATTTTTCGACGCCCCCGACAACCTGCTGAAGTTGGCCTGCTCAATGTGAATAATCCAGATGAAAGGGTGTACTATCGCGGGTATGAGGTTCCTATTGCTGGCTCGGATCTTGATTGGGCTGATCCTGCTCACGTTCACGGTGTCAGGGCAACTGAGGCTGGACCCGCAGACACAAGAGCTGGATCTGGATGAGACGATCAGTTTCAGGATCATCGGGGCAATCCCCGGGGCCTCCCTGTTCGTCTCCGTGAGCTATCCGACAATGGGAGAGCGGGATTGGATGACAGCGACGCGCGTCGGGGATCGTGTCGACGTCACCACACTGCCCAAAGCGACAAATCTGAAGACAGGGACATACCTGGGCTACGTGTCGGTTGTGATGAACGGGACCCTGGTCGCCCGGGCGACAGTCAAATTCACCCGGATTCGAGACGAGGTTCGGTACCGATTCTACTCGGCAAACCAGCTCATTACAGGGAATCAGATCGACATTACCAGCGCCTCGTCCACGGTGACGATACAGATTGACTACAACGGCAATGCAGGTGTGGTTCCCAACAAGCCGTTCCGGCTGGTTGCGGAGTCGTCGGATCCGGCATCGCCGTGGCTGGATGCGAATCCGAAGACGGGAGCGACGGGGCTCACGACGGGCGTTGTGACGATGACTGTCGATGCCAGGAATCTGGCTTCGAGGTCGGCGCCATACACGGGAGTCGTGCTCGTGTACGACCCGGCGAAACCTGACGACCAGAGTTCGCTGCTGGTGAACCTGATGGTCACTGGAACCCCGCCTGGGACGAGGCTGACACAAGGAATGCCGACGCCATACTCTCTGGCGACGCCGGGGCTCGCCAACGGCGAGCGCGGGTATTGGGTGGACGTGCCGCAGGGGAGCGGGCGGTTGAGGGTGGAGGCGAGCGGAACCTCTCCCATCTCGATCCATGCGCGCTGGGAGCAGGAAGTCGGCGTGGACGGGAGTCTGATTCTGGCGGACGCCTCCTCAGCGGAGAGCACGCAGCCTGTGCTGGAGTTGACGCAATTTACCTCACCCGCGCTCAAGCCGGGTCGATACTATATCGCCCTGAACCTGGGGGGAGGCACGTCGACCGGCTACATCGCGTACGAGATTACAGCTACGGGCGCGCCGGGGCTGAGCAACCCGGTGATCGCGCAAATCGCCGCCGGGGCCGAATGGAAGACGACCATTCTGCTCGTGAACAAGGGCGATAGCCCATCGACGTTCAGCTTGCGATTCCGCGACAGCAGCGGAGTGAACTGGCCTGTCGCACTGCTCAGGCTGGGCCCAAACCAGGCGGACCTCGGAACATTGAGTACGCTGACAGATACGATTCCGGCAGGGGGGTTCTACACTTATCAGACGCGAGAGCAGCCTCAGGCGGCGGTGCGTCAAGGCTATGCGGAGCTTGTGTCAGGGGCGGGAATCGCGGGCCAGGCGATTTTTCAGCAGGCAGCAGCGGGTGGATTCGACTACGAGGCTGCGTCGCCGATGGCGTTGGGCGCAAAGCGGTTTGCGCTCCCATTCGACAACGTGGCGGCGGATGGAATCAACACGGTTACATCGATGGCACTGGTGAACAGCGCCACTGTGGGGGCCACGGTGACGGCGCGCATCAGGGATGAACTGGGACAACTGCAGGACACCCGGATGATTCAAATGACGGCCGGACAGCACCGGGCGGAGACCTTG
Source organism: Bryobacteraceae bacterium (assembly GCA_963714395.1). Classification (GTDB taxonomy): domain Bacteria; phylum Acidobacteriota; class Terriglobia; order Bryobacterales; family Bryobacteraceae; genus JACADU01. The sequence continues at coordinate 165,573 of CAVQOO010000041.1, read as the reverse complement.
ACGGCTCTGCTGGGGAATGCGGTGCAGAATCGGAGAGGACTAGTGGAGTTTGAATCCAACGGTCCGGACATCACTGCGTTGGGGCTGCGGTTTCGGAGGCCATTCACCTCATTTCCAACTGTGCCGGTGGGGGCAGCACCCGGGAGCGAAGGGGCGCTCATGATTTCGCAGATTGCGGCCGGCGCGGATTGGAAAACCACGATCATCCTGGTCAATAGCAGCGAGACGCCGCAGAACTTCACCCTTCGTTTCCGCGACCAATCGGGATTCGACTGGCCACTCGCATTGAGACGGGTGGGGCCGGACGCAGCCGTGCTGGGCGCGACGGCGAGTCTGAGCGCAACGATCCCGGCGTGGGGCACAATCACCTACCAGAGTGTGGACGCGCCGCAGGCGGCAGTGCGATCGGGATACGCCCAGGTGAGTTCGGGCGGCGGCGTGAGGGGATTGGCGATCTTCCAGCAGCGCTCGTCCGCCGGTTTTGACTATGAAGCCGCCGTGCAGCTGCAGCCGGCTGTGCGCCGGTTTATCCTGCCCTTCGACAACGTCGGTTCGGGCGGCCGTGTGACGCAGACGGGGCTGGCAATGGCGAATCCGAGTCCGAACCCGAACCCGGTCAACGCGAAGATCCGGGACGAGTCCGGCCAAGTGACGGACCTTGTGAGCACGGTTATGCGACCGTGGGAGCAATTTGCCGAGCAGTTGAGCGTGCTGTTTGGACCGCCAGTGAACGGACGGCGGGGTACGGTCGAGTTCGACGCTACAGGTTCGGAAGTCGGTGCGGTCGGCCTGCGATTCAGGGGGCCGTTCTCGTCGTTTGCGATCGTGCCGAAGTGAGTCAGAACTCCAACCGCAGCAGGATTTGGACGCGGCGGCCGGATTCGACCAGGGGCTTTTGTGCAGGGAAGGCTGGGGCGGATTCGCGACGGCCGTAGAGAGCCTGGCCGAATACTCCATTGCAACCCGGGATATCCGGCGTATCGCAGTGGACGCGCGATTCCGGATTATTCAGATTGGCGTGATTGAGCAGGTTGTATGCATCCGCGCGCAGAGTGATGCGGCCAGCTTCGCCGAGCCAGGCGAACGGGACCGATTTCGATATCGAGACGTCGAGGTTGAACAGGCCCGGGCCGTAAAAGGCGTTGCGGCCGGTGTCGCCGAGTTGGCCGCGGGCAGCGTAGGTAAAGCAATCCGAGCTCAAGAGGCCGCGGCCGCGCGGCAGAGGCTCGTCGATCGAGTAGCCAGCCGCGCAGGTGAGGTTTGCGCGGTTGTTCAGAAAGCGAACGGGGTCGAACGGATCTGGTCGAGTGGCGTAGACCGTGTATGGCGTGCCGGAGCGAATGGCGGCGGTCTGCGAGAGGATCCACCCATCGAGCAGCCATGAGACGCGGCCGGACCGGGCTGAAGCGGGGAGTCTCCACAGTGAATAGAAGACCAGGTTGTGGCGCTGATCGAAATCTGAGGGGCCATAGTCCGCGTGGAAGTCGTAGTTGCGAGTGAAGGTGGCGTTGCCCCGCAGTGTGGTAGCCGTAGAGATCGAAGTGACGAGCAAATCAAAGTCGCCGGCCAGCGCGTCGGACTGATTGTCGCGGCTCCGGCTCCAGGTGTAGTTGAGCTGCAGGAGCGACCGGCGAGTTCGGTATGAAGCCGTGGCGATGAGCGCGCGATAGTTCGAATATCCGTCGTCGCTGCGGTAATAAACGGCGGGCAGTGAGCGATTGGGCCGGGCGCGCGGGAAACCTACGTCGCGATTGACATTGTCATTGGCGGTCAGGTAGCGGGTTCGGGAGAACAGAGCGTTTGCTGCGATGGTCCAGGAGGAAGAGATCTGGTGCTCGAAGGCGAAGAAGCCGCTCTCCAGGCGCGGGTTCCTGAGGCGTGGTTCGTAAGCAACGATGCGATTGGAATCAGTGCTGAGGCGAAGCAGCACCTGACCCGGCCCGGGAGCCGGAGAGTACAAGGTGTTCAAGAGGGACTGCGCGGGCTGCAGGTAGTTGCGTTCGACGTTGCCAAGAGAGGATTCGGCCAGTGCGGCCTGGTTGATTTGCGTGTTGAGCCAGAGGTTATCGAAAGGCCGGTCGGCAAAGAGCCCATAGCCGCCGCGCAGGATTGTCGCCGATTTCTCACGCAGGAGCAATGAGAATCCGAGACGCGGCTGCCAGGAATTCGGTCTAGCCGAGTAGAGGCCTGGTCTGAACTCCGGCGGCCGGACGAGGGTGGAGGTCCGGATGCGCTCTGACGGAGGACCTTGATCACCGAGGATCAGGAGTGCATCGCGGCCGGGAGAGCTATAGTGCGGCGGACCGAAATAGTCGTAGCGCAAGCCGCCGGAGATCAGGAGCCGCGAACTGACGCGATAGCTCGTCTGGAAGAAAGAGGAGGCCTGATTGTACCGATAGGGCCGCTCGAACTGGGGGAACTCGAGCCTGGTTGCGGAGGATTCGAGCCGGGAGACGTTAAGGATGAAGTTCGATGGCGCGTCGGCGCCGAACTGCTGGAGTGACTGAAAGAGATAACGCCCCTCAGGCTGGCCGAGGTAGACGGTGAGCCCGCGGGAGACGAAGCCGGCGCCGGCGCGAAAAATGAATCGGCCCGAGCCGCGGATTGCGTTGTAGGAGGCTTCCTGGGTGGAGCCACGCGCGTCGAAGCTGGCACTGAGCGGGCTGGAGGGCAATATGGCGTCGCCGGCTGCCAAGGACGGGACGTCGGGATGAGCACGCTCGAAGGTGGTGCGGTCCGGACCAGTGGAGAAGCGCGCTTCGTGGTCCCATGCGAAAGCGCGGCCATTCCAGCCGGCCGCGACGCGCAGGCTGTTCTGCTCGAGCGGCGAGGTGAAATCGGGGTAGGGACTGGAGATGAAATCGGGTCTCGTGATGAAGGAGCCGACGGCACGGACGAAGAAGCGATTGGCGGCAGAGGGAAGCCAATCGGCTTTGGCGGAGAAGAGGCGGCGATCGACTGACTCGGTGGGCTGGAAAGGCGAGTCGGCGGAAAGGGCTGCGGGGTCTGGGCTGCTGGCGGTCGGGATTGTGAATCGCGAGAAGAGTCGATAGGCAGGGCTCTGCGGGCCGCGGGCAAGAACAGAACTGACGAAACGCGTGGTGGGCAGGGGGACGGTGGTTTCCAGGCCACGTCCGCGATTGCGGAGGTAGTCGAATGAGGCGAAGGCGAAGAGTTTGTCCTTCACCAGAGGGCCGCCGGCAGTGCCTCCGGGCTGAATCTCCTTGACGGGCGCGCGCGGAAGAGCGGGCGCGGCGTAGCGGCGCTCGACCTCATTGGCATTCAGGACGTCGTTGAGGAGGTTGAAAGTAGGCCAGGCCATGCCAGGCCGAGAGACCTGCGCGGGTAACGGCGTTGACGACGAATCCGGTGGTACGGCCATACTCGGGCGAGAAGTTGGCGATGGAGATGCGGTATTCCTGGACGGCTTCAGGCGCCTGGGGCACGAGCAGGCCGCTGGTGAGGTAAGCATTGTTTTCGACACCGTCGAGCAGATAGTTGGAGGCCGTGAAGCGCTGGCCATTGACGGAGAGTCCGAGGCCTCGAGCGGTGGCGGTGCTGGAGGTCACGCCCGGAGAAAGGAGAAGAGTGGAGTAAACATCACGGCCGGGCAGAGGCAGTAGCTCGATCTCGCGCGGCGTGATGACAGAGGAGATGCTAGCCCAGAGGGTGTTTTTCTCGCCCGATAGAGGTTCGAAGGAAGCGACACGGGAGAAGTCGAGATCGGGCCCATAGAATCGGGAGAGCTTGCGCGAGCCGGGGGCGACAACCGCGCGATGTTGCGAGGTCTCCCAAATGTCGTCGGCTGGGCGGAGGGGAAAGTCGAGAGTGACGAGTCCGGCCACTGGCACTTGAAAGCGGCGCACTTCGAGGCTCTGATGACCGGGGGCGGAAGCGCGGAGGCGGTAGAGTCCGGGCGGGATGGCCGCGATGAGATACACGCCATTGGACGAGGGTTCCGCAGGGAACGCAGTGCCCGTCGATTCGTTGACGCAAAGGACGGATGCTCCGGGAATCGAATCCCGCGTGACTGAGTGCATGATGCGGCCGGTGATGAAGGCCTGTGTGGTCTGGCCGTTTGCATAAGCAGTGGCGAGCAGGACGGCGATGCACAGTAGACTACGGGCCTTCATCTGCGGGGCCTCGCGGTGTTGCCGATGCTGGACAGTTCGGCACTGAGCAGTGTGAGGGTGGAGGGGTTCCTAGTCAGGGCAAGGGCGCTCTTCAATGTGGCGCGGGCTCCGTCGAAGTCGCGGACCGAGGACTGCAATTCGGCCAATTCGCGGTATGCCGCGATGTACCCGGGCTCGCAGGCGATGAGTTCGCGATATGCCGCGATGGCGTGATTGGGCTCCCCTTTGGCGGCTAGTGTCTCCGCGAGGGCGATTCTGGCGGCGACGAAGTTCTGGTCCTGAGTGAGGACCTCGCCCCATAGCTTGACGGCTTCCGCCCAGCGGCCCTTCTCTGCAAACGCCAGCGCCTTGTTATGCGTTGCCGGGAGGTAGGCGGGATCGAGTTTCAACGCGGCTTCGTAGCGCGCCAGGGCGCGGCTCTGGCGCGTCTCGAGCGTGCCGAGCGCGGTTTCTATAGCGGCCGAATCGGTGGCTGCCCTGGGAGGGGCCACCATGCGGCTCCGCTCGGCTTCGGCGAGCTTCAAGGCTTTACTGAACTCATGCTTGGCCTCGTCGCGGAGATTCAGTTTCTGATAGAGCAAGCCGAGGTTGAAGGGCAAGTAGCTGTAGTCTGGACGAGCCTGCATGGCCTCCTGGTAGGTACGGATGGCGTTGTCGTATTCACCGGTCACGGCGTAGGTCAAGGCGAGATTGTGGCGAGCATAAGCCCAATGGGGGGCGAGGCGGATTGCATCCGAGAACGCGGAGATGGCGGCTTGCGGATTGCCGCCAGTCGTTATGCGTTCGAGGTGCGAGAGCCCCAGTGCGTTATAGGTGTAAGAGCGGCCAGGGTCAAGGCGGATGGCTCGCTCCAGCAGTTCGAGTGCCGGTTCGAAGCCGTCGGCGTCGAACAGCCGTGCGCGGGCCTCACAGAAGAGGCGGCGGCTCTCGTGAAGCCAGAAGCCTGGTGCGAGTTTGAAGGCTTCGGCGAAATAGGCCGCGCATTGCCTGAATGGCTCCTTGGTGGGTGCGACGCGGTCACCCTGGAGGTACTTGTAGATCACCTGATTGCCGGCATCCTCCAGTGCGACTTCGAGACGTTTGAGGGAAGCAGGATCGCCCGGGGAAGATTGCCGGCGAATGTGCGCGATGGCCTCCTCGGCTGATGTCAGAGCCGGTGCGGCCTCAAATGACCGCGGCTTCGGCTTGCGATCGATGCGTGACACCAATTCACCGGGGGGACGCGGTTCGAATGGGAAGTCTTTGACCAAGGTGTTGTCGATGAGAATGAGGCTCGACTCGGCGCTGCCGGAGGGCGTTTGGAGTTTGCCCGTTGCCGCGCGGACCTGTTGGGCGACGTATTCCTTGATGTCCTCAAACTCGATCCGATTCTCGGCGTCGGGCGCCACCGCACCGGCCATGCCGGCGACGAAGTAGTAGGTGAAGACGCCATGCTTGATTTCGGCGTTCTCATAGGCGAACTCCCTGTGACGCTCTTCCTGCTTGCGGCTGCTGGCTGCCAGGATGCCGAGCGGCGTTCGGGGCGAGGTGGTTTTGGCCACGAGCGGCGCCACAGGGGGCACGATCCTGTCGGCGAGCCAGGGAGTGACGCCGGAGTGGCAGACATCGAGCAGCAGGAGGACCTGGCGGTAGCGGCCGGCATTGCGCTTGAGCGTATCGGCGAGATGCATGAACGGAATCGCGAGGACGTCTGGCGCTTCGGGGTTGCTGTCATTGGTCAGCACGACGGTTTCGCGATCGCGTTCTTCGCCGCTGCAATCGAGCGCGGCCGGGGTCGCATCACTGGCGTCACCGCTCTTGAGCTTTGCCACGCAAGGCAAGAAGCCGTGAGCTGCGACGAAGACGATGATCGAGGTCTGGCGATCCTGGCCGTCTCCGCGCGACTTGAGCAGATCGTCGAGTGCGGCGCGAACCGCGCTGCTTGTGGCTTGCCTGTTGGTGAGCGTGCGGATCTCACAGTCCTCGCCGGGAACGCCGCGCGATTCGGGGGCACAAGGGCGGAGCCCTCCGGCGCGCTGCGACTGGAGAAAGCGCCCTACGAGCTGCGCGTCGTCATGGGCGTAGTTCAGCCAGGAGACGGCAGGGTTTTGATACTCGGAAACGCCAACGAGCAGCGCGTAGGTCTTTCGCGCGGGCTTGACTGAGGAGCCTCCGCCCGACGAAGAGACAACGTGCCGCGCGGCGGAGTCTTCCATGGCCGGCCGGACCCAGAGCGCGTCGGGGTAGCGCGATTCAATGGCGCGCAACTCGCGAATGGCCTGCGGGTAGAGCTCACGAGACTGAAACATCGCGGCGCGGGTGATTTGGGCGGCGAGATCGGTGGGAGGCGGCAGCATTTCGATCAAAGGATCGGCGTTCAGGGAAGGGTCGGCGATTGAGGATGGATCAGTGGTTCCGCGCGGAGATTGATCAATAAGCGGCAAGAGGCAGGCGCTTTCGCGGGAGCCGGAAACGCTGGCTGCGGCAAGAGCAGCCGCGCTGATCGAGGTTGTTTCGGCAAAAAGAGAGAGCGAACCGGGCTCAGGGGGCGCTGCGCGCGCCGAACAACTCAGAACCTTGACGGGCTTGCCGTTGGGGAGGACAGTGTCACCCTCGAAGAGCAACTCTCCGGCTACAATGCCTAAGCTCGATTTGAAGCCGGCACGGCGGATCCTGGCTTCTGTCCCAGCCTCGCGGACCAGCGCCAGAGGCCTTTTGCGCGAATCGGGCGCACGGTCCTGCGCGATTGCAGAGGAGAGAGCGGAGAGCGCTGTGAGAACGATGGTCCCAGTGATTCTGAACAATGCAGCATCGCCCCATTTAGCCCTGGACTCGAAATCCAGGCTACTGCAAGATTAGAACTATGTTACGCGAGATTCTGGCGAGTGTCGCGGTTTTCTGGGTACTTCCGATTTCGCTCGTTGCGCAGAGGGGCGAGTTGAGTTTTCCCATCGAACCGTTCGGAATTGCGAAATCGGCGCTGGTCGAATTGAAAACAGGGGAACGGCTGGAGGTCAGTGTCGCGCCCGATTCGCTGGCTGCAGATGTTTTCGTGCACGGGGAGGACAAGGCGCTGCTCGGCCGGGACGATCCGGAGAAGCCGCAGTGGCCATTTGAGTGGACCTGCCCGCGTCCGGGCAATTACTACGTGCTGGTGCGCAACGTGACGGAGACCGCAGGAACGGCACGCGTGCGTGTGCTGGAGCCATCGCCCGGTTCGAGAGCGGTGACGCCCGCGAACTACTCGCGCGTCCGTCTGTACTATGCAACCGACCGGCAAAAGACGGCCGCCGCGGCGACGCCGCCACTGTTTGGCACCGAACCGGCGCCGGGCAACACACTCAGCTACGGTCAATGCGAGGTTTCCATTCCCAGAGAGCACGAGATGGGCGAACTCGAGGGTCCGAGCATTTGGAGGCTCGAGTTCCGGCAGGATCCGGAGCGGCATGTGGTGCTGCTCACCGAAACGGTGCGGAACATGAATCGAGCGGCGTTTCTGAGAGGCGTAGAGGAGAGGGTCTCGACAAGCAAGGATCGCGAGGTTCTGGTTTTCGTGCATGGTTTCAACACGACGTTCGAGGACGCGGCTCGACGGACGGCGCAGATTTCCTACGATCTTGGCTTTCGCGGGGCGCCGATTCTGTATAGCTGGCCATCGCAAGGTTCGTTGAGCCCGGCGGCATATCTCAAGGACGGCAGCAATGCCGAGCTGAGCGTTCAGGCGCTCCAAGGGCTCCTGGATGACCTGCGGCTGCGGGCCGGCGCGCGCACGATTCATCTGGTCGCGCACAGCATGGGCAACCGCTTGTTGACGAATGCGCTCGCCGGGTTGGCGGCGAAAGGCCCGCTGTCGCCGAAGTTCAGGCACGTAGCTTTCATGGCTCCCGACGTCCGTACGGAGAGCTTCAAGCAGTTGGCTGAGCGGTTTCGATCGACAGCAGACAGTCTGACGCTGTACGCATCTTCAAAGGACAGAGCGCTGATGGCGTCGCAGGAGTTGAACGGATACCCGCGTGCGGGGCAGGGCGGAGCAGGAATAGTCGTTTTGGACGGGCTCGATTCGGTCGATGCTTCGACCGTGGATACGTCTCTGCTGGGCATCGGACATCAGTATTACGGCGACAGCCGGAGTGTGTTGGGGGATCTGTTTCAAGTGATGCAGGGGAAGCGCCCCGATGAGCGGTTTGGATTAAAGAAGGCTGCTTCGGGACGCTACTGGGAGATCAAGTAGAGCGATCTGCGACAATGCCACAATGACCCGTCGAACCCTGGCATTTCTGCTTCTGACTTTGTGCGCCGCCGCAGCGGAAAAGCGGCTCATCACAGCGACGGACATTTACCGTTTTCATTGGGTGGCAGACCCGCAGATTTCGCCCGACGGATCTCAGGTCGCCTATACGTACTCGGGGGTTAACGCGAAGAAGGACGGCTATGACTCTGCCTTGTTCGTGGTGGCAGCGGCAGGCGGGGAGCCGCGACGGCTTACGGCCGGTCCACGCGACAACACACCTCGATGGTCGCCGGACGGCAAGCGCATCGCGTTCCTCCGGGGCGGCGAGAAGGAAGGCCGTCCTTTGCCGGCGCAGATCTACATCCTGCCCATGGAAGGCGGCGAAGCGACCCAGTTGACTGATGTTGCCAAGGGGGCCGCGGGCCCGGTGTGGTCGCCGGACGGACGCGCGATCGCATTCGGTTCCACGACACTGGCCACCGATGGCGGCAAGCAGGAGAAGGAAGTGGAGAAGTCCGACGTGCGCGTGATCAACCGCGCAGTGTATCGCTTCAACGGCGCCGGCTACACGGATTATGAACGGCCCACACACATCTGGAAGGTGGAGGTCCCCACGTCAATTGCCGGGGTGCAGAAAGCCGTGCAACTCACCGAGGGACGCTTTGCCGAGTCGGAAATCGAGTGGTCGCGCGACGGCGCGAGAATTTACTTCACATCCAACCGCGAACTCGAGCCGTATTACAAACCGCAATCGGCTGCGCTGTACTCCGTTGACCTCGCCAGCCGGGCTGTTGCCGAGGTCTGCAGAGTCAATGGGGCCATTCGAAACGTCGCGTTCGATCCCTCCGGCGCCCGTGCCGCATTCGTGGCCGCGCTCCATGGGGAGCCCATCCGGTCGCATTCGCAGGCGGACCTGTGGGTGACAGCGCTTTCGGGCGGAGCGCCGAAGAATCTGACGGAAGCATTCGACAACGACATCAACTCCGGCCCCGGTGGGGACCAGGCGCCGCCGCGCGCCGGCGGTCAAACCGCGCCTGTTTGGAGTCCTGATGGCCGCTTCATCTTCCTGAACGCAGCAGAACAGGGGCGCTCGAACCTCAAGCGCTTCGACGTCCAGTCCGGCCGTATGGACGACCTCACCAAGGGTGATCACAGTGTGTCCGCATGGAGTGCGTCGGCCGATGGAAGCAGGATGGCGTTGTCGATTTCGACGCCTACCAATATCGGCGATATTTACATATTGGATGTCCCATCGGGTAAGTTGAACCGCATTACGCAGGCCAACGGCGAATTGTTCGGCGAGTTGAAGATCAGCGAGCCGGAGATGATCTGGTACACGAGCTTTGACGGGCGGAAGGTTCAAGCGTGGGTGCAGTTTCCGCCCGACCGCGAGCCATCGAAGAAATATCCGCTGATTCTCAATATTCACGGCGGACCGCATGCCGCCTACGGCTACACGTTCGATCACGAGTTTCAGTGGATGGCAGCCAAAGGCTACGCGGTGCTCTATCCGAACCCGCGAGGGTCGACCAGCTATGGCCAGGAGTTCGCCAACATCATCCAGTACCGCTACCCCGGCGACGATTACAAGGATCTGATGGCCGGGGTTGACGAGATCGTCAAGCGCGGCTGGGTCGATCCCGACCGCATGGGCGTCACCGGGGGCTCCGGCGGCGGCGTCTTGACCAACTGGACCATCGGCCACACGGACCGCTTCAAGGCGGCGGTCAGCCAGCGGTCGATCGCCGACTGGCGCGACTTCTGGTACACGGCTGATTTTGCGCTCTTCCAGCCAACGTGGTTCCGCGCAGCGCCTTGGGAGGATGAGGCCGATTTCAAGGCGAGGTCGCCGATCACCTATGTCGATAAGGTCAAGACGCCGACGATGTTCATCGAAGGAGAGGCCGATCTGCGGACGCCGCCTGGCGCCGGCGGGGAGCAGATGTTTCGTGCGTTGAAGTATCGGAAAGTGCCGACGGTGCTGGTGCGATTCCCGGGGGAATCACACGAGCTCTCGCGCAGCGGCAAGCCTGCGCATCGAGTGGAGCGGCTCGAACACATTGTCCGCTGGTTTGACAAGTACGTGATGGGCAGCGACGTTCGAATGTACGACGTCCAGTGAGGCTCGTCGTGAGTTGGGGCAATTGGAACTTCGCTTGCATGTTGCAGGGGGATGAAATCGAAACGGACTGCCGCGCCTGCCGCTGAACCTGCTCCTGCGCCTCCAACCAAAGGCGGCGAGACGCATCAACAAGCAAGCCCCGACGGGGCGCAACTGACGACTAACCAAGGGTTAGTGATCTCAGACAATCAGAACTCCCTGCGGGCGGGAGGCCGGGGGCCCACGCTGTTAGAGGATTTCATTCTCAGGGAGAAAATCACTCATTTTGATCACGAAAGAATCCCTGAGCGTATCGTGCATGCACGCGGCTCTGCCGCGCATGGTTACTTTCAGCCTTATCGCTCGATGAAGGCCTTGACGAAGGCCGGGTTTCTATCCGATCCGAGCGTGAGGACCCCGGTATTCGTCCGGTTTTCCACGGTTGCGGGCGGGGCCGGGTCCGTGGATTTGCCGCGCGACGTGCGGGGGTTCGCTGTGAAGTTTTATACCCAAGAGGGAAATTTCGACCTTGTTGGGAACAACATCCCGGTCTTCTTCATTCAGGACGCGATGAAGTTCCCTGATGTGGTTCACGCGGTGAAGATGGAGGCCGATCGAGGGTATCCGCAAAACGCTTCGGCCCACGACACTTTTTGGGATTTCATCTCGCTCATGCCGGAATCCTTGCACATGATTATGTGGGTGATGTCGGATCGGGCGATTCCAAGGTCGTATCGCATGATGGAGGGTTTCGGCGTCCACACGTTCCGATTAGTGAATGAGGCGGGGGAAAGCCGTTTCGTCAAGTTCCACTGGCGGCCGGTGCAGGGCACAAGTGCGGTGCTCTGGGACGAAGCGGTGAAGATCTGTGGAGCAGACCAGGATTATCACCGGCGAGACCTGTTTGAGGCGATTCAAAAGGGGTACTTCCCGGAGTTCGAGTTGGGATTCCAGGTGTTCGACCAGAAGATGGCCGACAGTCTGCCATTCGATGTGTTGGATGCGACGAAGATCGTGCCCGAGGAAGTGATTCCGCTGGAGATGGTCGGGAAGATGACGCTGGACCGGAATCCAGACAACTTCTTTGCGGAGACAGAGCAGGTTGCGTTTTGTCCAAGCCACGTAGTGCCAGGAATCGATTTCAGTGAGGACCCTCTGCTGCAAGGCAGGCTGTTTTCCTACCTGGATACGCAGTTGAAGCGGCTGGGCAGCCCGAACTTTCACCAGATCCCCATCAACCGGCCGAAGTGTCCATTCGCCAACATGCAGCGCGACGGGCACATGCAGATGGAGGTTCCGAAGGGGCGGGCAAACTATGAACCGAACTCCATCGGTCCAGATGGCCCGCGAGAGTCGCCGGACCGGGGTTTTCGAACGTTCGAAGCGCCCGTTCATGGCGAGAAGGTCAGGCTGCGCGCGGAATCGTTCGCTGATCACTATTCGCAGGCCCGGATGTTCTATCGTTCAGTCACGCCGCAGGAACAGCATCACATGAAGCTGGCGCTGGCATTCGAACTGGGGAAGGTGGAGATAGCGGATATCAGGCGGCGGATGCTGGGTCACCTGGACGTCATTGATCCGGATTTGGGCGCGGCCGTGGCGGAGAAGTTGGGGATGCCCGGTCAGGCCGAGCCGGCTCAGCCTGCGCGCCCGCCTATCGATGTACCGCTGAGCCCGGCCGTGAGGTTGTACGAGCGCTACGCGCCGACGCTGGCGGGCCGGCGGATCGGGATCCTGTTATCGAAGGGATTCGATCCAAAAATTGCGATGGCATTGAAGATGGCGATGGAGAAAGAGGGTGCCATGTTAGTCCTGATAGGGCCGAAAGTGGGCGGTGTGGAAGACTCGAAGGGCACGCTATGGCTTGTGGATGCTGCTTTGGCGGCGTCGCCTTCCGTGCTCTTCGAGGCGGTGGCCGTGCTGGGCGGCGAGGATGGCGATGCCCTCCTGGCGGGAGACCCCGACGCAGTCAGTTTCGTGATGGATGCGAACCGGCATTTAAAGGCGATTGGTCTGAACGGCGTGTCGGCCCTCGCCGAAGCTGCGGGGCTGAACGAGGCGGTGGGAGTGGTGATGATGAAAGATTCCCGTGAGATTCCCCGGTTCCTGGAGTTCGCGCGAATGGGAAAAGTGTGGGAGCGCGAGTTGCGTCAACCTTAGGGTGCGCGGCCAGCCCCCACTGCAGTTCCGCTCGCCCACCGGCTGAACCTCCACCAGTAGAATGGAGGCTTACCGATGGCAAGGATTCTCGACGGGAAAGAAATCAGCGCGCAGATCGTTGGCGAGCTCAAAGACCGGATCACGCGATTGGCGGAGCAGGGAAGACCGGCCGGGCTTACCGTAATTCTGGTGGGCGACAATCCGGCCAGCGACATCTACGTCCGCAACAAGGTCAAGACCTGCCGTGAACTCGGCATGGCCAGCGAGGAGATCCGGCTGCCGGCAACGGTCCCGCAGGCATGAGTTGCTGGCGAGGATTGAGTGCCTGAATAACGACGATGCCGTCGATGGCATTCTCGTGCAGATGCCGCTGCCGAAGCACATCGACAGCCGCGCCGTGCTGCTGTCGATTCGCGCTGAGAAAGACGTAGACGGGTTTCACCCTTTCAACGTTGGCCAGTTGGTAGCCGGCGCGGCGGCGCCCCGGGCTTGCACGCCGGCGGGCGTGATGGAGATCCTGCGGCGGAGCGGAATAGAGATTGCCGGCAGAGAGGCTGTGATCGTGGGCCGCAGCGACATCGTCGGCAAACCGATGGCGCTCATGCTGCTGCACTCCCATGCCACTGTCACCATTTGCCACTCGAAGACCCGCGACCTTCCCGCTGTTTGCAGCCGTGCCGACATTCTCGTGGCCGCCATCGGCCGGCCTGCCTTTGTGCGTGAGGAGCACATCCGCGAAGGCGCTATCGTCGATCGATGTCGGGATTAACCGGCTGGATGTCCGCGAGGACGTCGACCGAATCTTCAGGGGCGATGCCTCCAGACTTGCCGCCTTCGACAAGCGCGGATCTGTGCTGGTGGGCGACGTTGACCCAATTGCGATGGCCGCGCGTTCGTCCGCCTACACCCCGGTGCCGGGTGGAGTGGGGCCGCTCACCATCGCGATGCTGATGACCAACACGGTGGAGTGCGCCGAACGGCGGCGAAAGGCAAGATAAAGTGCTGCGCATCGGGCTTACGGGTGGATTCGCAACCGGCAAGAGTTTTGTCGGCGAGTGCCTGGTGCGCCTGGGTTGTCATCTGCTGAAGGCCGACGACGTCGGCCACGAAGTGCTTGAGCCTGGCGGCGCCGCGTATGCCCAGTCGGTGGAGGCGTTCGGCCGCGAGATTCTGGACGAGGAAGGACGTATCGACCGCCGCAAACTCGGAGCGCTGGTTTTCGGCGATCCGGACCGGCTCCATCTCTTGAACTCCTTTGTCCACCCGGCTGTGGTGCGGCGGGAGGAGGAGTGGTTCGGCGCGCTTCAGGCAGCCGACCCCGGCTCGATTGGCGTCGTGGAAGCGGCTATTCTGATAGAGACTGGAAGCTATCGCCGGTTCGACAAGATCGTCTTGGTTGTATGCACTCTCGAGCAACAGGTGGAACGTGCCATGCGGCGCGACTCGCTCTCCCGTGAGGATGTCATGACCCGGCTGTCCCGGCAGATGCCATTGGAAGAGAAGCGTGCCTACGCGCACTGGGTAATCGACACCTCCGGCAAGAAGCTCGACACAGAGGTACAGGTCCGCGAATTGTACGAGGAGATTCGGAGATTGGTCCAATGAAAACTCGGATTTGGCTTGTTGCCGCCCTGATCGTGGGCGGATTCGTCTGGGCGACCACGGTCAAGCACTGGAACCCCATCTCGTTTCTGCAAGGCGAGAGCGGGACCGAATCGCCGCTTTGGACCGGGCCGCAAGTGGCCCGCGGCGCAGGGCTCAGCGCCGACGAACTGAACAATATCGACGTCTACAAACGAGCGCACGACGCGACGGTCAATATCACGTCGACCGTTTACCGGCAGAACTGGTTTCTCCAGATTTACCCTGCCAAGGAATCGGGATCGGGCTTCCTGATCGACAAGCAGGGCCGCATCCTGACCAACAACCACGTTGTGAGCGGGCAGGCGCCCGAAGTGCAGGTCACACTGTCCAACGGCAAGAAATACAAGGCAGACATCCTCTTCCGGGATCCCGCCAACGATCTCGCCATGGTCCGGATAGAACCCAAGGAAGACATCAGAATCATGCCACTGGGGGACTCCGAAAGGGTGCAGGTGGGGCAAAAAGTTCTGGCCATCGGCAACCCATTCGGATTGGAAGGCACGCTGACGACGGGCGTGATCTCCAGTATTGGCCGCGACATCGCGGACGAGAGCGGCAGGACGTTGGAGGGCATGATTCAGACCGATGCGGCGATCAATCCGGGCAACTCAGGTGGCCCGCTGCTGGATTCGCAGGGGAACGTGATCGGGATTAATACCGCCATCTACGGCCCGGGAGGCAACATCGGCATCGGGTTCGCGATGCCGATCAATCGGGCGAAGACGATGATCGAGGATTACCAGTCGAACCGCAAGTACGGCAGACCGCGCCTCGGCGTCGATGTCGTCTACGTATTTGGCGACCTCGCCACTGAGCTTGGGCTGCCGGCCGAGGGCGGACTGCTGGTTCAGGATGTTGCCGAGGGATCCGCAGCCGCATCCGCAGGACTCCGCGGACGCCGGCGGACACTCGTCGTCGGGAACTACGAGATCGGCATCGGTGGAGATTTGATCACCGCGCTGGACGGCAAGCCGGTTGATAATCTGAACGCGTTGAGCCGTGCGCTGGCTCGCAAGCGTCCGGGCGAAGCCCTGGTGGTCACTGTCTTCCGGAATGGGAAGAAGGGTGACGTAACCGTCACCCTTGGCCAAGCACCTCAGTCGCTCTAGATGCGGCGACGGCCTATCGCGAACCCTGCCAGACCGAGCAGCATGAGCGTAACGGTCCCCGGTTCGGGAATGCCATAGACTCCGATTGTGTCCGTGTCCGCCACAAATGTGGCAGACGCCCCACCCGTAAGCCCATTGAAGCTAATCGTGAGCGTCGTGAAGATGTCCCCCACCGGGAGGCCCGGCGACACGGCTACGAGGTTGGAGTAGATAGCGTCGCCGTCGGAATCGTCCGAGGTAGTGCCCGTCGCATCGGCGCCGCTGGCTGTGCCAAACGTCCCCTCTACAAATCCAAATGTGCGGTCAAACACGACGCCAGAATCGCTAAATCGTCCTGGCGTTCCATCGAGTACCAGCGTCACCAGTCTGTCATCACTTGGTCAGGTTCACCAGAGTCCACTCACTGAAGAATGTGTCTCCGGTCTCCTCAATCTCGAAAAAATCCTCCACTTCGCATCCGCCGGAGGTACCACCTGTTGGCGCCCAGATGCAGTTCTTTTCTCCACCCAGCGTGAACGTGGCGGTTACGCTGAGTCCGCCCATGTCGGCACCTGTGGTTGCGAAGCCCGTGATGCCGATGACATTCAATTGGGCTCCAGCCAACTCGCCCGAGGTGCTGATCGCTCCGGCGAATGTAAGCCCGCTGAGGCTTAACAAGACGCCGCAACGCAGAAGAAATTTCTTGGTCATTGTGATCCACTCCCTCCGATCAGAAACTTTTTCAGATCTGATTTGGTTTTTCGATTAAGTCCTGGGACCACGACGGTAACTACTGCCGGATCCCCAAAAGGCCCTCTGCCCCGGTCTCATTTGAGCTGCCGGCCGGTGACATGGGCGAAGTGGTTTTCCCCAGAATGGAATGCCCGAGTTCATCCAATTCGGGACTTACTTCCTGCAATCTATATAAACGTAAATGTTCCCGTCTGTTATAGCGAGATACAAAACTTTTAGTACCAGACGAGAGTAGTTCTATACTTTTCCGCTAGTACTTTCTGGGCTTGTGCCTCGCTCACAGGTTGGGAGGTGTTGGCGGCTCACGCTCGAGGTTTCGTAAACTATGAGACACGACCAACATGAAACTCCTCTTCGCTGTGCTTAGCCTTGCTGCCGGCGTTGCCGCCGCCGATTTCAAGCCGCTCTACAACGGCACGAATCTGGATGGATGGCAGATGGTAGGCCCCGGCCGATTCGTTATCGAAGACGGCTTGATGAAGACGGAGGGAGGCATGGGCCTCCTCTACTATTCCAAGCAGAAGCTGGCAGACTGCATTCTGCGAGTTGTGTTCAAGACCACCGGCTCGCGCGACAACTCGGGCGTGGTCATCCGATTGCCGGAGCCGCCCGCCAGACCCTTGGTATGGCGTCCACAACGGTTACGAGGTCCAGATCGACGGCGCCGGGGACGAGTGGCACTCGACGGGCGCCATCTATTCCCTTTCCAAGGTGAGCAGCCGGCAGCAGAAGAATGGCGAGTGGAACACCATGGACATTGAAATCCGCGGACCGGTGACCCGCATTTCGGTCAACGGGGTTGTGGTGAACGAGTTCAAGGAAGGGCAGGAGGTTCCGCCCCGCAAACAGTGGTTCGAGCCGATACGCGGCCCGAGGGCGCTCTCCGGCTACGTCGGCCTGCAGAACCACGACGGCAACTCGAAGGTGTACTTCAAAGAAGTCAGCGTTAAGAGCTTGAAGTGACGGCAGTTGAAGAAAACGGCCACACCGCTCGTCTTCCGGATAGCATCTGAAAGTCAGCCAGCATGAAATCCGGCATTATCCTCCTCAGCGCGGTTCTCGCGCTTTCGTTTACGGCGTGCAGGCGCGAGCCCACCAGCGCGCGGGTCGACGCAGCCATTGCGCCGCTTTTGCCAGCCGACACGGTCGTCCTGGCGGGGTTGAGGCTTGACAAGCTCCAGAAAACGCCCTTCTTCGAACGCTACGTGACTGGGGAGCAGGCCCTGCGCTATTTCCGCGAGTTCCAGCAGAGGACCGGCCTGGATCCGCGCAAGGATCTGTGGGAGTTGGACTTCGCGATTTCGGCCACGAGTCAGTTGGTCTTCGCCCGGGGCAAGTTTGGCGGGCAATTTGGCCAGGAACCCCGGATCGACGTGCCGGGGATGACGCGGCAGAGCCACAAGGGCTATACGATTCTCGCGACCAAGGACGGCGGTGTCACCTTTTTCAATACAGGCGTGGCCGTCCTGGGTCCCGTCGAGCAGCTAAAGCGGGTGATCGACAGTAGGGATCAGGCCGAAGCGGCCCCCCGCGCCCTGCTGGCGCTTGTGGAAAAGATCCCGGCCAAAGCCCACTTCTGGGCTGTCAGCGAGCAACTTGGAGCGATGATGCCGCAGGGCAAGGTTGAGAGCAACATGATGGGCAACTTCCTTCGCATGGGGCAATCGGCGGGCGAATTCCGTTTCTGGTCCGATTTGTCCGACGGCGTGGAACTTGAAGCCAACCTCACTTATCCTGACGAGGCGATGGCGGCGCAGGTGCGCGACGCAACCAAGGCGCTGCTCGGCATTCTCCGGTTGCAGACTCCGTCAGACCAGACAGAACTCCTTCAGGCATATACCAACGTCTTCCCCACGAGCGAAGGACCCAAGGTCAAGGTGACTGCCAAGACACCGCTGGCCCTGATCGATCAATTCGTTCGCCGGCTTCCAAGCCGGCCGCGAGCCGACTAAGGCGACTGAAAAATCCCTGACGAAACCGCTCTGGCTTAGGATAGACTCAATCAAACGAGCCTATCCAATGATGGAGGCTGCCTCGGTTTGAGTAACGGGAATTACCACCTGAATGGGTGGTTCGGGCGCTTGGGTGAGCGCCGGACCATCGTGCTGTGCGCACTTGGCGCACTTGCAATTCTGACCTATCTCCCCTTCCTCGGCTTGCCGCCGATGCAGGACGATTACCTTCAAATTCAGCTCGCCGAGCGCTACGGCGGCCCGGCGGGTTGGGCCGGTCTGTTGCAGGATCCACTCTACCGCTGCAGAGCGACGTCCATCCTTCTGACGGCAGCGACGGTGCATCTGTTCGGCTGGTCGATGCTGGCGTTCAATCTGTCGAGCATGGCGCTGCATGCGCTCAATGTCCTGCTGATTGCCGCCTTGGGATCATGCCGCTGGATCGGCTGGCCGGTATCGCTGGTCGCCGCCTTCGTTTTCGCCGTCCGAGAGCGTCATCACGAGGCCGTCGTCTGGTACGCATCGCTGCACGAGCCGCTTGTGTTGCTGTTCTCGCTTCTCTCTGTGTTGAGCCTGATCAAGTGGCTCGAGGGGGGAAGCCGCGGCTGGCTGGCGGCGAGCGGATTCGCCTGGCTTGCTGCGCTCGGCTCCAAGGAGTCAGGCGTCGTGCTTGCCGTTGTTTTGCCGGCGATAGCCTGGCTCTATCCCGAACGCCGGCGGGCAGTGTTCCCTCTGTTAGCCGCCGGAGCTGCCGTCACCGCTGCTTACTTCATGCTTGCCTTCGGCCAGCGTGCAGAACACCAGCACTTCAACGACGGCACCTTCAGTTTCAGCACGCAACTTGCGCGGACACTGCTGAACAGCGCGGCTCGCGGACTCTGGATCTGGGGCGGGCTGAGTCTGGCCGCCCTCGCGGTATATCGGGCCAAAGTGGATCTCCGGCTGCTGGCTTTCAGCGCAGCCTGGTTTCTCGCCGGGCTGCTCGCCCTATTCGTTTCTCACATACATGCCGAGAATCCCCAGCCGCCATCACTACGTGGCTTCCGTCGGCATGGCTCTCATCGTGTCGATGGCCTTTTGGGTATTCATTCAATCGCGCCGCCGCGCGCCATTGATTGCGGCAGTGCTGGCCTGCGTGTTCATCGCTCACAACTGGGCATACCTGTGGATATCCAAGAAGCCTCAGTTCGAGTGGAGGGCAGCGCTGATCGAGGACTTCGTTACCTTTGTCGCGGAGGAGCCTGGCCTCCCCGCTAGTGAATGGTTGCCACGACCTCAACTCCGGTGAGGCGCAGAAAGCGATCCACTACCGTCTCGACCTCGATCCCGAGACACTCATCCCTTCGGCAACCGAAGCCGGTGTCCGGGTCTACCACTGCATTCCGCCGCCGGGATCTTAGCGAAGCAGAGCGAATTCCGGGGAGTTGAGAGCCCGCGCCTACCCGCACCGCGCCGTTGGAAGCCAGGCGATCTAGAGCCTCCAGAGTGCGATCCTTGTCGCCCAAGCCGGCAAAAGTCAGAGCTTGGGTGAACGCGTTGGGCGCTGCGGCGGCTGCCAGTTTCTCGGCCTCCTCGCGGCGGCCGGCCCGCCCGTAAGCGTAACCGAGGTAGCGCGGATTCGCTCTGTGGCGAGGATCTGGATCGCCTCGTCAATCCTCCCTTGAGCCAATCTCGCGCGGCCCAGACACTCGGGGTTCGCTGCCTTCTGGCAATGGCCGGCCGCTTCCTCATACCGGCCGGCCGACAGCAGCGCCCAAGCCAAACGGGCCTGTACCGACGGTGAGAGCGGATCGGTCTTCTCCGCAATCCGCATCTCGTGGACGCCTTCCTCGATTCGGCCCAGCGGCAGCAGTAGATTGATGGTCAAGTCGCTGTAAGCCAGCGAGTTGCTCGGCTCGAGCTCGATCGCGCGACGGAAGCTCTTTTCCGATTGCGCCCATTGCCCGTCGCGTGCGTAGACCATGCCCAAGCGCCTGGTGCGCTTCGGCCAAGAGTGGGTCCAACCGGATCGCCTTCTCCGCCGCCGCGCGCATTTGTATCAATTCATCGGTGTGATCATCAGAAACCTTGAAACGAACTGGCAGCGTACGCCGCCGCCAGACCCGCATAAGCCGGCGCGAACGAGGCGTCTTTCGCGATTACTTGCTGGTACAAACCGACGATTGCGCGGGCCTCAGGCCTGGACCGCTGAGGCTGAGCGCGGGCGCGGAGGTAAAGATCGTAGGCTTCGACACTGGTTTCATACCGGCGCCTCCCGCGGCCGAGCTTCAAGCGCAAGCTGTTGACGATACCTCGCGAGATCTCGTCCTGGATGGCGAAAACGTCCGTCAACTCGTCGGTCAAACCTGCCCGACCACAGCGGGAAATCGTCACGCACGCGAACCAACTGCGCGTTGATCCGCAACTGCTGGCCGGCGCGAAGGACCGAACCTTCCAGGATGTAATCGGCCTGCAGCTGCTTTCCCGCCTCGCGTACGTTCCGCGGCTTGCCTTTAAAGGCAAACGACGAGGTCTGGGAACGCACCGCCAGCCCGTCAATGATGGACAGGTTGCGGATGAGCTCGTCGGTGAGGCCGTCGGCAAAGTAGTCGTTGGCCGGATCCTGGCTCACGTTTGCTCAAGGGCAGAACCGCGATCGCAATCGGCGCGCGTTTGGTGCTGAAACCACCACCAGCCCACGGCTCCCGCTCGCAACCGCCACTCCAGCCAAGCGCCACCCAAAGCCGCAGCCGTGTTCCGGACCGCGGCAGCTTGCTCGCCTGGGCCGGACGTCGCCAGCCCGGCTCAACCGCCGCCTCGACGAAACACGGGTGTGTAGCCGCCCTTCGGCAGCTCGATTACCAGCGCATCGTCGTTTCCTTCCCCCAGGTAATATTCGCCCAGCCGCGCGCGCAGCCTGCGCGGCCTCGGTCCGCACGATCGAATCCTGTCTGGGATCAACCGCCGCAGCGGCCCCTACGCGCTGGAGTTGCGAGCCGTTCAGGGAGCGTCTGTCACAGCAGCAGTTGCGGCGGCGGCGCGCGACACACTGATCACCCTGGTCCCGTCGCAGCGTGAGAGCATCGAAAGGGCCTACTCGGAGGCGCTTGCCGGAGTCTCCGATGGAGGCGCGAGAGCGAGCGGTGTGGCAATCGGCCAAGCTGCGGCCGCTTTGATCTTGAGCCGGCGAAGCGCGGATGGCTCGAATGCCACGGCCGCATGGTCGCCCGGTTCTCTGCCCGGACAATACCGTCAGACGCCGCCCGCAAACGCCTACGCCGATCGTCCCGCAGTGGGGAAATGTGACACCATTTGCCCTCCGCCACGCCTGGGAGTATCGCGTTGATTCGCCGCCCGACCTGAACGGCGTCCACTACGCCGCTGAGGTGAACGAGGTCAAGCTGATCGGGGGCTCATCCAGCAGCATGCGCAATGATGAACAAAGCGAGATTGCCCGGCATTGGTACGAAGCCTCGGGGCAGGCATGGAACCGTATCGCAAGAAGTGTTTCCGAGCAGCAGGGTCTCGACCCATGGCAGAACGGCAGGCTTTTCGCATTGGTTAATATTGCGCTGGCTGATGGGTACATCGCCAACTTCGAATCGAAGTACTTCTTTAACTTCTGGCGCCCTGTCACCGCCATACGCGACGGCGACATCGACGGACATCTCGACACAGTTGGAGAATTGGAGTGGACCGCGTACCTGAACACTCCCGCAATTCCAGAATGGCCGTCGGGACACGCGACCGTCGGCGCGGCGGCAGCTGAAGTTATGGAGAGATTCTTCGGCACCGACTACCTCGCTTTCAGAGTGACCGCCGGCGTGCCTTACGCGGGCACGACCAGGCAGTATTACAGCTTTTCGCAGGCCTCCCTGGAGAACGCCAACTCGCGTGTGCTCGCAGGCATCCATTTCCGGTCGAGTTGTCTCGCGGGGCTGGGGCAGGGCCAGCGTATTGGCGACTATGATGACCATGGAATCCGCTTTCCATACTGCCACTCTACTGAACACTGGCCAGGTTTTGATTGCCGGTGGGGGTTTCCTCATCGAATTCAACCCGCGCGGCACGGAGGAACTGTACGATCCTTCCACTGGTAAGTTTGCGGCAACGGGGAGTATGACCTTACCTATAGTCCTCTCACTGGGTCGTTCAGGCTGAATAGCAAAGGGGGACGCAGCGTTTACGAGCCACAAGGCGATTCTGCTTCTCAGTGGCAAAGTCCTGCTGGCCGGCGGCACTTGCTGCGGAGTTGTCCTCGCCAGCGCGCTCTTGTACGATCCCGCCAGCAGCACGTTCACGCCGGCGCCGTCTATGACTACGCAACGATGTGGACACACTGCGAACCTCCTTTCCGACGGCACTGTCCTGATTACTGGAGGCACTTCGGCGATCTACCCAACCCGGAAAACCCAGTCTACAGCGCTGAGGTCTATGCTCCCATAACGGGCACTTTTAGTCCCACGGGGGGCCATGACCACCAGCCGAACGGGCCATACGGCCACCCTGCTCAACAACGGGGATGTCTTGATTACAGGGGGAGCCGTGAAAGGTGGATTTTATAGCAGCACAGCCCTCGCCAGTGCCGAGCTCTATAATCCGGCTGTGTTGGTATCGGTGCCGCGGCTATTCTCGCTCGCGGGCGACGGGAATGGGCAAGGGCAGATCTGGCATTCCGAGACAGGACTGCTGGTTCTCCCGGGCGGGCCTGCTGTTGCCGGAGAGGCCCTCTCGATGTACACCACCAGCCTTGTTGAAGGGAGCGTGCTCCCGCCGCGAGTCGCCATTGGGGGCAGGTTTGCTGAGATCCTGTTTTTCGGCGATGCTCCCGAGTCTCCCGGATTCAACCAAGTAAACTTCCGCGTGCCGGTAGGCATCACGCCAGGAGCCAACGTTCCCGTACGTCTGACCTACCTCGGACGGTCGAGCAATGAAGTAACTCTCGCCATGCAGTGACGCCCCACTGCACGCCCGGGTCTGCCACTGCATTCCGCCGCCGGGATCTTAGTGCTTGC
The DNA here is from genome assembly GCA_963714395.1 of Bryobacteraceae bacterium. Lineage (GTDB taxonomy): Bacteria > Acidobacteriota > Terriglobia > Bryobacterales > Bryobacteraceae > JACADU01. The sequence goes on along the minus strand of CAVQOO010000041.1, from coordinate 142,538 downwards.
CGGTCGGGATGGCGTCGCCGAGATTCATGGAGCCGCCGCCCTCACTGACATAGTTCCGATTCCAGGAGGGGATTTCCACGACCACCTCTCCGTCCTGGACGAAGTGGGCCTGGCAGCCGAGCCGGGAGTTGAGTTGCAGATCAGCGGCCATGTCGAGACGATCCGCCTCGTCGTCTTCCATGGGCGACAGGAAGTTCATGCCCTCTTTCACGACGATGTGGCACGTCGTGCAAGCGCAGCTTCCGCCGCAAGCGTGCTCCAGGTGGAAGCCGTGGTTCATGGCAATGTCGAGAAAGGACTTCGGCAGTCCATGTCCCTGATAAGGAAGGCTTTCGAGGTTGACGTCGATGGTCACATTGGCGGGGAGAAAAGTCACTTTTGCCACGATTTCCATTATAACTCAATCTAAGACCAGAATGGTCCCATATGCGCTGGATTGCTACACTGGAGCTTTCCGAGGACCAATCAGCAGTGTTCCACCTTGCCGAAAAACGTGTGCGCGAAGCGTTCGAGCGGCTTCTGCGCAACCAATATGGAATTGAAGTGCCGGTGGTAACCGAGCAGCCTAAGCAGAGCGACTTCGGAGAAGTGGCGTTGCCGGTGGCGTTTTCGCTCGCGCGGCAGTTGAAAAAGGCCCCGAAAGCGATCGCGGAGACGCTGGTGGCGGCAGCCGGCGAGGTGCCAGGCGTTGCAGCGTTGGAAGTTGCCGGCAACGGCTATCTCAACGTCCGGTTCGACCGCGGCGCGTATGGCGCTGCCCTTCTGTCGGGCGAATCCGCCGGGGTGGAATCGGCCGGCGGCAAGATCATCGTCGAGCACACCAACATCAACCCGAACAAGGCCGCGCACATCGGGCACCTGCGAAACGCAGTCCTCGGCGACACTTTCGTCCGCATGCTGCGCGCTTCGGGGCGGACGGTTGAGACTCAGAACTACATCGACAACACCGGCGTTCAGGTGGCCGATGTCGTTGTCGGCTTTCGTTCACCTGGAGTCGAAGTCGCTGGATGATGTTCGGGCGCTCATTGCCAAGGGCAAGTTCGACTACTACTGTTGGGATCTCTACGCCCGCACGTCGCTGCACTACACGGGGAATCCGGAAGCACTTCAATGGCGGCGCGACGCGCTGCACGCCATCGAAGCAGGGCGAGGGCTCGTTGCGGAGCATGGCGCACGTCGTCGCGGACGCGATCGTCGAGTGCCATCTGGACACGATGCTGCGGCTCGGCATCGAGTACGACGTGCTGCCGCGCGAGAGCGAGATCCTGCACCTGCAGTTCTGGGCGACGGCATTCGAGCTGCTGAAGCAGCGCGGGGCCATCTACTTCGAGACCGAAGGCAAGAACAGCGGCTGCTGGGTCATGGCCGGCAGCCACTTCAAGGACAACGCCGCCGAGCAGGACTCGAAGGTCATCGTGCGATCCAACGGCACCGTCACTTATGTCGGTAAGGACATCGCCTATCAGATGTGGAAATTCGGCATCCTCGGGAAGGACTTCCACTACAAGCCTCTGCGCACCTACCCCGATGGGCACTGCGTCTGGGTGGCAACCGATGAGCCGTATGAGGGCCAGGCGCCTGTGTTCGGCGGCGGTGTGGAGGTCTACAACGTCATCGACTCGCGCCAGTCCTATCTGCAGGACGTGGTCGTGGCGGGACTGCGCGCACTTGGCAACGGCAAACAGGCCGACAGTTCGATTCACTTCAGCTATGAGATGGTGGCGCTGAGCCCGCGGACCTGCGTCGAGATGGGCATCCAACTGAGCGAGGAGGAGCAGCGGCAGCCTTACGTCGAGGTGAGCGGACGCAAGGGTCTGGGCGTCAAGGCCGACGATCTGATCGACAAGCTGATCGAGAAGGCGAAGGCCGAGGTCGATTCGCGGCACGAGGGCAAGCCGGAGGCGGAGCGGCTCGACATCGCCACTCAGATCGCGGTTGGCTCGCTGCGCTACTTCCTGCTGAAGTTCACGCGCAACACTGTCATCGCGTTCGATCTGCAGGAGGCGCTCAGCTTCGAGGGCGAGACAGGCCCGTACGTGCAGTATGCCGCCGTGCGGGCGCGGAACATTCTGCGCAAGCTCGAAGAGCGCGGCGAGGCGCTGCCGGACTTCTCGACGACGCTCAATGCCGAATCGATGGCCCGGCAGCTTGCGGCGGAGCCTTCTGGCAGCTTCTGCTGGCGGCATCGAAGAAGGGTAAGGCGCTGGAGACCGCGCTTTCTTCGGGCGAGCCCGCGCAGATGGCCAAGTACGCGTTCCAACTGGCCCAGGCGTTCAACGCCTTCTATCACGACTACCCGATCCTGGCCGAAGAGAACGCCGAGAAGCGCACGTTCCTGCTCTGGCTGGCGGTCTACTTCAGAACCGAACTCGAGAGTGTTCTGAATACCCTCGGCATTACCGTTCCCGACTACATGTGAAGGGCGACACGTGGACTTGACGCAGCGCCGGTCCGCGCATTGTGCTGCTGGCCGGCCTGTGCGTGCTCAGCTACCTTCCGGCGCTAACCCAGCCATTTATAGAGGACGACTACCACCTCATCGGTTTGGCTGAATCCATCGGCCCCGCCGATCAGGTGGGGGCACTTCTTTGCGCGCCCGCCTTCGCGGTCCGGGCCACGGCTGTTTGGTTGATGCACTCGCTGCATGTGGCCTTCGGGATGAATCCCCTCCCGTTTTACGCAGCCAGCGTACTGCTGCACATCGGAGTCACCTGGATGGTGTATGGGCTCGGCGCCTGGGAGTGCATCGGCTACGAAGTGAGTCTTTGGGCTGCCGCGTTCTTTGCTGTCTACGAAGGCCACCAAGAGGCAGTGATGTGGATTTCAGCGAGCAATGAGCTGCTAATGTGCTTCTTTGGAATGCTGTCGTTCGCGTCTCTGCGGCGATTCCTCAGCGGTTCGCGCGGCCGGGCTGGATGGTACGCCCTATCACTGGTTTCCTATGGGCTTGCCCTGATCTCGAAGGAGTCGGCGGTGGTATGGTGCCTGCTCTTCCCGGTGATCCTGATACTCAATCGGAACCGCCATAGGGGGTGTTGGCTGATTCCGTTTGCCGTGCTGTCCGCCTCGTGCGCGATCTGGATTCTGGCTGGGAAGGGGGACTCATTCAGGTTCCTAGACCACAGCTTCTCGATTTCGGCTCCATTTTGGATGACGTTGCCGCGCTCGATGGTGCGCCTGCTGTGGTTCTGGGGCCTGGCGGCGATGGCCGCGGTGTGGGTGTGGGGCGATTCACGCCTGCGGCGCGTGGCGGCGCATGGCCTGGTGTGGGCTGCTATCGCATTTCTCCCTTACTCGTTCCTGACCTATATGCCATTTGTGCCGAGCCGGCACACCTATCCCGCCAGCATCGGGTTGGCCTTGATTTGCGGGGCCGGCGCAGTTTCTTTAGCAAGGTTTTCGCGCGGCTCGCGCTTCGCGGCCGTCGCCGCGATCATCATGGTTCTGCACAATGTGGGCTATCTCTGGCTGGTGAAACGGCCTCAGTTTCTTGAACGCGCGGCGCCAACGGAACATTTGCTGGTCTATGCCCGCACACATCCCGGACCGGTCTATGTTCGATGTTTTCCGCGCGCGAGGCCGATCGCCGAGGAGGCCCTGCGCCTGATGACGAACCGCCCAGCCCGGGGCTTCCTGCTCTTCTACGGCGGATGAGGCCAACCACGGCCTCGGGCCGATCTGCACGCAGGATTCAAGCTCAGCGCCGACGGTGAGTCGATCGTGCTGACCGACAAGGACGGCGTGACACAGATCGACTCGGTGACATTCGGGAAGCAGCAGCCCGACGTTTCCTACGGGCGAATGCCGGATGGAGGTGCAACGTGGTCGGCCATCACGACTCCAACGCCGGGGAAGGCCATCCCGGAGACGGGCCAGTAGGCACGAAAGCGATCATCTCAATCCTTCATCTCTGGTCCGCTCTTCTTCCGGGTCGCCAGGTTCGCCGAAAATAACTTGAAGAAAAAATGGTCAAAAAGCGCGACGAAAGCTGTATAGAGAAGAGCCAGGACCGCATTGCCCGCCAGCGATAACAACAGACCATCTTGGAGAGACTTCCTTTCCCAAAGCAAGTCGTAGACGATGTGTAAGGTTAGTATGACGACGTAGTATTGAATGAACCGTTCACCAAAGGTGAGAGTGGGTCCAAAGCACCAGTTCAGCAGGCGTGCAGTTGCTGTGTGCAGTCTATGCAGAATCGACTTCATGAAACGCCTGGGATGACAACAATAGTAATACTGTAGGCGCTGCGTGGTCGGCCATCACGACACCGACGCCGGGGAAGGCCAACCAGGCGTCGGGCCAGTAGGCCCTAATCGGCAGTGCGCGACTCCTTCGCATGGCGGCCGCGTCTCGATAATGGCCACAAGCGCGGTCGCTGCCATGATCATCCAGATGACGGCACGAATGCCGGACTGCTCAGCGATGCTGCCCGCCGCATAGGGCATGGCCATCGCTCCGGTCCTGGAGACTGTCAGCAGCAAGCCGAAGACTGTTCCAGACGAGCCACTGAACAGCGTTCCCGTCATCCCAAGCACCGTCGGGAAGACGCCTGCCACTCCTGCCCCAATCAAGCACAGCGCCGCGACAGCGCTCGCGGGCGTTGCCGCTACCAACAACGAGGCGCAGCCGAGTAGGGTCAGCACCCGAACTCGCCAGTACGATCGCGTGTCCTGGCGATCGCAAGGAAAGCCGGATCAGGACGAAGCGCATCAGCGAAACGCTGACCCACAGGGCAGTCAATCCCCATGAAGCCGCGGGCATGGTCATGCGCAATTCGCGGACCAGGAACGTGGTGGTGTAGCCGGCCAGCATCGACTTCGATCCCGCTCTGGAAGAAGAGTAGCGCCGCAGTGAGGACCAGCACCGCCCGGCTGCCCGAGGGCTGCCGCGGTTGCTCATGGGCCGCGTGTTTACCTGGCGGGAACTCGAGCGTTGCGGCGTAGAGGCCCAGCGCTGATGCTCAGCAGCGCCGCCAGGTTCAGCACTGGCGCGAACCCGAACCGGTTCAGCAAGGCGCCGAGACCGGCCGGAATCAGCAGCCCTCCGAGACCGTAGAAGATGCCAAGACGATTCAGTGCAGAGTTCTTCTGGCGGGGATCGGGGTAAAGGTCGGCGACCAAGGTGTTGGTGGTGACATTCATCGCGCCACCGCCAACTGCCGAGGATGAGTGCGGCCAGACAGGAGCGTGGAGAAATCGGGAGCGACGGTGATCGAACGCGAGCGCGACTGGCGACAACCAAAGGACCGGCCACCATCGGCATTTTTGCGCCGCGACTGATCAATCCACCTGCCCAAGCCGAACACGCAGAGAAAGACGCCGAGGTTGAGCACCAGGAACAGAGTCCCGGCGTCACGCAGGTTGAAATGCACGCGAGCGGCAAGAAGCGGCAGAATCGCGCCGAGCAGTGCTGTGGCGAGTCCGAACAGGAACATTCCGGCAGCGGCGGCGAAGCCGGCGGCTCGAGACTTTCTCATTTGAGCGAGGCCAGAAACTCGGTCATCAGGTTGCCTGCGACCGTTCGCCGATAGTGCTCCGTAGAACGCAGGTCGTCAATCGGGGAGAGTTCATCCAAAGGCGGTGGCTGTGCGGGAAGCGCGGCGCCGCGAAGGGCAGCCTCCGCCTGGTGGCAGCGGAGCGGATAGGGCGCTACTGCTCCGTAGGCAATGCGAGCGTCACGAATGACTCCGTCCTCAACCAGTGCCGCCGCCGCCAGGCTCACCTTGGCGATTGCCTGTGCGGCGCGCGTCGCCACTTTGCGCCAATAGTGTGCCCATCCAGCCCTATCGAGCGGCAGGTGAATCCGCACGATCAGTTCGTCAGGTTGCATGTCCATCTGTTTGTAGCCGAGGTGGAAGCGATGATAGGCGACGCGGCGACTTCCGCGTGCGGAGGCCAGTTCGAGTTCGGCGTCGTAAGCCAGCAGCGCTGGCGCCGAGTCCGCCGCCGGCGAGGCGTTGGCCAGGTTACCGCCCAAAGTCGCCCGGTTCTGATTGGCGATTGAGCCGACCTCGGCTGCGGCTTCGACGAGCAATGGCAGGTTTCGGCGAGACGATTGCTGAGCGTTGCAAGTCGGAATACGTGGTGAGCGAGCCGATCGCGACTGAGCACGTCTGTCAGCTCGATGCCACACAAATCCGGAATTCGCCAGAGGCCGGCGAACCGGCGGCCCGCCAGCTTGCCTGCCTCCAGCAGAACCATGAGATCAGTGCCGCCGGCGAAGGGCTTCCATCCATTGGTTAGCAATTCCAATGCCGTGCCCAAGTCGGCGGGAGCCCTCAGTTCGTAACACGGCACATTGGCCCTCATGTTCCGCTCCTGCCGGCGGCAGCGTGGAGGGCGGCGAGAATCCTCATGTAGCCCGTGCACCGGCAGAGATTGCCTGACAAGCCAGTCTCGCAGACCCGCGTCGCTGAACGGGTCGCTCCCTTGTGGAGAGTGCAAGCCGCGACGACCATCCCCGGAGTGCAGAATCCGCACTGAGCGCCGCCTTCGTCAACAAAGGCTGGAACATTTCGTCCATGTTTCCCTGTTCCGCCAACCCCTCAACCGTCACGATGGAAGCGCCATCAGCCGCCAGGGCCGGGACAAGGCATGACGTCACCAGTTGCCCATCCATGAGACGGCGCACGCCCCACATTCGCCCTCCCCGCAGCCCTCCTTGGATCCGGTTAATCCCAGCGGGCCGCGCAGGACATCCAGAAGCCGCTCCATGGGCCAAACCTCGACCGTTCGCTCCTGACCATTGACGAGCATCGAGATCAACGTCTTTTCAGGCATCCAGGGTCTCCAATGCGGCCAGCAGCAGTTCAGGAGTCAGCGGCACATCGATTCAGCGGGACGCCAACCGCATCTTCCACCGCATTCACGATCGCGGGCGCGGGACCATCCATGGGCAATTCGCCGATGCCTTTTGCGCCGCCGGGCCCGTGCGGCGTAGGGGATCTCCAGGAAGAACACGCGGATCGGAGGCAGATCCAGAGGTCGGCATGATGTAGTTGGTCATCTGCGCGTTGACCACGCGTCCCTCGCGCGAGACGACGTTTCTCGTACAACGCCAGCCCGATCGCCTGCGCCACACCGCCTTCGATCTGGCCCTGGGCCAAGACGGGATTGATCACACGTCCCACTTCCTGTGCCGCGACGAAGTCGTTGACGCGCGTCTCGTACGTCGTCCATGTCCACCGCCACCTCCGCGACGTACACCGCCCAGGCGAAAGTGCCGTACGCATCGCCAGTGTAGGTGTCATCGTTCCACCACAAGCCGGGAGGAGCGTCATACTTGCTCCAGACCTTCAGCGACCCGTTCCGCTGCAAGTATTCGCGGCAGGCCTGGGCGAATGTGCGGCCTTCGAGCGACGCCGGCCTGTGCGAGGGATTGTCTGATCGCCCAGCGCCGCCGACTCCACCAGCTTTCCGACAATCATGCAGGTCCTTGACGCCACGGTCGGCCCGCTGTTGGGCACGTGTGCCGTATCCGGCTGAGCGATCTCGACGTCCTCCGTGGCGATGCCGAGCGCATCCGCCGCGATCTGGGAGAGCACCGTGTTGGATCCCTTGGCCCATCTCGCAACTCGAGGCAAGCACGCGCGCGTTTCCTTCGGCCGTCGCCTCGACGGCCACGACGGATTGCAGGTATCGCTCGCCCGAGCCGGTAAAGCCGGCGCCGTGCATGAAGGCGGCAAAGCCAATTCCCCGCCGCACGGTGGCGTCCCATTCGCGGCGGCGAACTCGGTCCGTTTTTCGGCGTATCGGCTCTCAGAGAGAGCGCGATCGAGAAGCGCCGGCAGGTCGATCGGCTCGCGCATCACCTGGCCGATGGCGGTCGTCTCGCCCGCCTGGATGAAGTTGCGCCGCCGGAAGTCGGCAGGGTCCATGCCGATGGCCCTGCGCGACGCGATCCATCTGCCGTTCGAGCGCAAAGATGCTCTGCGGCGCGCCGAATCCGCGAAACGCCCCGTGCGGCGGCTCGTTGGTGGCGACCGCCGGCCGCGAATCAGAACGTTGTTCGCAGCGATACGGCCCCGCAGCGTGGATCGTCCCGCGCGACAGGACGACCGGTGAGAGCGTGCAGTACGCGCCGCCGTCGATGACTGAAGTCGATGTCCATCGCGAGCAGCCGGCCATCGGCTGTCGACGGCCGTCCGGTGGCGCGTTCTCGACGGGTGACGCTTCGTCGTCGCCACCATGTCTTCCGCGCGGTCGTAGACGATCTTCACCGGACGCCCAGCCTTCCAGGCCAGCAGCGCGGCGTGCCCGGCGATGATCGACGGGTATTCCTCCTTGCCGCCAAACCCGCCGCCGGTCTCGCACTGGACGACGCGGACCTTGTCTTCCGGCAGGCCGAACAGGCCTAGCAAGCGCCCTGTGGACGTAGTAGGGGCACTGCATCGAGCCCCAGACGGTCACGCCGTCCTCGCGTGGCCGACGGCGAGCATGCCGTTCGGTTCGATGTAGAGCTGCTCCTGCGCGCCGGTTTCGTACTCGCCCTCGATCACCCACTCTGCCTGGCGAAAAGCCTCCTCAACGCGGCCCTTGCTGATGGTGAATGACTTGAAGATGTTGTCCTCGCCCCAGATGATCTCGTCTCCTCGCAGTGCGTCATCGAGGCTGAACACGGCAGGCAGCGGATCGTATTCGATGGTCACCTGCCGGCGGGCTTCCTCGGCCATGTAGCGGTCGGCGTGGGCGATCAGCAGTATGGGCTCTTCGGGGTGATTGACGACGTTCGCCGGCGAGGCATGGCTGGTCGTCGAGGATCAGCGAAATCGAGTTGCGGCCGGGAATGTCGGCCGCACTGACAACGACGCACTCCAGCCAAGGGAACGAAGGCTCGAAGTGAATGCGCCGGATGCTGCCCGCGCGCCACGGTGCTGCGGACGGTGACTCCGTGCAGCATGCCAGGCAGGGAAATGTCATCGACATAACGAGCGCTGCCTGTGACTTTCTCCCTCCCCTCCTTCCGTCGAGCTGATCGCCCAAGGCAGTCACCGGCCATGGCACAGTTCTACCAGAACGCGCGGGCTCGGGGAAGGCCGCCCTGACTAGCGGATTGGCGAATAGGGTGTCGCCCGGTACAGCGAGATCTGGATCCGGGATGAGATCTGCCCGCCCTTGTCTATCGATTCCTTCCGCACCTTGGCCCATTCCGGGTCAGCGCCGAAGGCTGTCCATGCCTTCTCCCTCGCGGCAAGGGAATCGAAGGGGATGACGTAGGTCAGGCTGGGCCGGTCGCCGCCGAAGATCGTGGTCGAGTACAGGATGGGGTGGACGCCCACGCGATGGAAGATCTTGGTTTCGGGTCCGGCGAAGCGCTCGTGAAGCAGGGCTAATTGGCGCCAAGTCGGAGAGTGGTAGACGCGCAACTCGAAGTACCGCGGCGATGCGGGTTGCTTGTCCAGAGGCTTGAACTCAGGCGAATAGGCCGTAGCTTCGAGAAACGAGGCGTTGTTGTTCTGATAAGGCGCCTCACCAGCCTCCCAGGCATCATAGGCCTGCTTGAATTGCTTGTCAGCGTGTAGCCGCGCAGCCATGCCTTTGATCTGATCCGCCGACTCGCAGTCGAAGATCAGCATCGTCTGGGGCATGTGCGGCGCCATGACAGCTTCCAGCGACCAGCGCTGGTTTCTTCTCCAGGCGATCCAGAGCTGGAATCAGGCCCTTCGAACAGAACTCGTGGAATCGCGCCGGCTGTGTGCCGTTTTCGAGGAAGAACTGCTCCATCACGTAGTACTTCGATTTCCGCTGCGGGTCAGCCGGCGCGGCGAAACCGGGAATTGTCAGCATGGGGACTCCCTCCAGAAACAAGCGGCGGTCGAGGATCATACCGATGCGAGAATACCACCGTTTTACCCGGAAACGAGCGGGTTCCGCACGGCCAGGCCGGGAAAGCGCGAGAAGTCACGATCCGCCGAGAAAAGTGCCTCAACGCCATGGGACTGGCAAATTGCGGCTATGCGCGCATCATGAACCATTGGGCCTGCCACACTGCCCTTTTCAAGGAGATGCCGAATCCTCGGCCAATACGCTTCGTTCTCGCCGATCAAGCGCAGACTTGGGGACTCAAACCACGCATCGAGATCCGTCAAGGCCAGGCGTGCCGGCGTCGGAGGACGGAAGATCCGAGGGTGAGTGACGACGGAGAAGAACTCATGCACGCAAGGCCAGGGAATCGCCCAAGGCATCCCGCCTTCCGCAAGAGAGATCAGGCAAGCCGCTGCGGCGGCATGCCAAGGCGACTCCTGCCGGTGAGCATAGACAAGGATGTTTGTGTCGACGGCAATCACTTCGATTGTCCACCCGCCTCGTTGGATCCTCCACGACCTTGATAGATCATCTCGCGGATCTGCCGCCCAGTCCTGTTCGAGCTGAGCTTCACCGCGAAACCCGAACGGCTTCATGCGAAAACTCGAAGCGGGTTGTTTCCTGTCAATCGCCTGACGAAGCCCGGCTTCGATCAATTGTCGAAACGAGATCCCATGTTCGGCGCAGTGCTTCCTGGCAGCGCGAAACAGCGGATCGGGGATCTCGACTGTGGTTTTCACATTCACAGTTTACCATATTTATGGATGACGAATATGTCTATCTGGAAAGTCAACGGCAGGCGTTCGTTGGCGCCGGCCAGAAAGGCAAAGAACGACGCGACTTCACAAGCCGGTGTTCAACTCGGACTACACTAGTCTTAAAGTCATTCCCATGAACAGCAAAAACTCGTTCGGCTCCGCGTCCGCGTTGCGTGTCAACGGCCGCGATTTCCAGATTCACCGCCTGGGCGCGCTTGAACATTTCGGATTCGACCTCAGACGCATCCCATACTCCATCAAGGTCCTGCTCGAGAACCTCCTGCGCCATGAAGACGGCAATGTCGTCGGGAAAGGCGACATCCGATACGTCGCCAAGTGGGATGCCAGGGACGCCAGGGAAGAAATTCAATTCATGCCCGCGCGCGTCCTGCTGCAGGACTTCACGGGGGTGCCGTGCGTGGTGGACCTGGCCGCGATGCGCGATGCCCTGGGCAAGCTCGGAGCCGATGCGAAGAAGGCCAACCCGCTGATCCCGGTCGACCTCGTCATCGACCATTCCGTGCAGGTCGATGAGTTCGGCACGCCCAAGGCCTTCGAACAGAACGTACTGCTCGAGTATCAGCGCAACTCCGAGCGCTACGCGCTGCTGCGCTGGGCGCAGAACACGTTCTCAAATTTCCGGGCGGTGCCGCCCGGCACGGGTATCGTCCACCAGGTGAATCTCGAGTACCTGGCCCCGGTGGTTTTCACCAAGAGCGATGGCGGCCTGACGCTGGCCTACCCCGACACGGTCGTCGGGACGGACTCTCACACCACGATGATCAACGGACTCGGCGTCGTCGGATGGGGTGTTGGCGGTATTGAAGCCGAGGCCTGCATGCTCGGCCAGCCGGTCTCCATGCTGCTGCCGTCCGTCATCGGCTTCAAGCTTCACGGCAAGCTGCGGGAGGGAGTTACGGCTACCGACCTCGTGCTGACGGTGACGCAGATGCTGCGGAAGAAGGGCGTCGTCGGCAAGTTCGTGGAGTACTACGGGCCCGGCGTTCTCGAGCTTCCGCTGGCTGACCGGGCGACCATCGCCAACATGGCGCCTGAATACGGGGCCACCATCGGCGTCTTCCCCGTGGACGCTCAGACTCTGGCCTACCTGCGCATGAGCAACCGGCCCAAGGACCTCATCGCGCTCGTCGAGGCGTACTACCAGGAGCAGGGCATGTTCCTCACGGCAAGCTCGCCCGACCCTGTATTCACAGACACGCTCGAACTCGATCTTGCCAGCGTCCAGCCATCCATGGCCGGACCCAAGCGCCCGCAGGACAGGCTGCTGCTGAACGAAGTGAAGGCCAATTTCGCTGCGACGCTCACCGAGGCGCCCAAGCATACCGATGTCGTCAGGGACGGCGATGTGGTCATCGCCGCTATCACTTCCTGCACCAATACTTCCAACCCCTCGGTGATGCTCGGCGCAGCCCTGGTTGCCAAGAAGGCGGTCGAGAAGGGACTGCAGACCAAGCCTTGGGTGAAGACCTCGCTGGCGCCCGGGTCCAAGGTGGTCACCGACTATCTGATCGACAGCGGCCTCATGCCGTATCTCGAGCAGCTTCGCTTCCATCTGGTGGGCTACGGCTGCACGACCTGCATCGGGAACTCCGGCCCCTTGCCTGAAGACGTGTCCAAGGCGGTGTCGGAAAGCAAACTCACCGTTGCCAGCGTGCTCAGCGGCAATCGCAACTTTGAAGGCCGCGTGAATGCGCAGGTTCGCGCCAACTACCTGGCCTCGCCGCCGCTGGTGGTGGCCTATGCGCTGGCGGGCCGCGTCGACATCGATCTCACCACTGAGCCATTGGGGCAGGGAAGTGACGGCAAGCCGGTTTTCCTGGCCGACATCTGGCCTACCACGGCTGAGGTGCTGGAGACCGTTGAGAAGAGCGTTCGTCCGGAGATGTTCGCGCAGCAGTACGGCAAGGTGTTCGAAGGCGACGCCCTGTGGCGCTCCATGAAGACTCCCGAAGGCGAGACCTTCGCCTGGGATCCGCACTCCACCTACGTCAAGCGGCCGCCCTATTTCGATGACATGCGCGACCCGTCGGCGCCGCTCGAGGATCTCACGGGGTTGCGTGTGCTGGCGATGCTGGGCGATTCCATCACGACCGACCACATTTCGCCCGCCGGCTCGTTCAAGGCGGACACTCCGGCAGGCAAGTTCCTGGTTTCGCGCGGCGTCAAGCCGGGGGACTTCAACAGCTATGGATCGCGACGCGGCAACGACGACGTGATGGTGCGCGGAACCCTGGCCAATATCCGGCTCAAGAACGAGCTGGTTCCCGGTGTCGAGGGCGGTTTCACCCGCATGAGCCCGGACGGCGAACAGACTGCCATCTACGACGCCTCGGTTGCATTCCAGGCACAAGGCACGCCTTTGCTGATTGTCGCCGGAAAGGAATACGGTTCGGGATCTTCGCGCGATTGGGCGGCTAAGGGCGTCGCACTGTTGGGCGTCAAGGCGGTGATCGCCGAAAGCTACGAGCGGATTCACCGTTCCAACCTGGTCGGGATGGGTGTTCTGCCGCTGGAGTTTCTTGACGGGCAGAACAGGCAGTCGCTGGGACTCACGGGGTTTGAGACGTTCGAAATTACAGGCGTCAGCGAAGCGGTGAAGTCAGGCTCGAAGGTCGCACATGTGAAGGCAGGAGACAGAAGCTTTGACGCGAAGGTTCGAATCGACACGCCGCGCGAGGTGGAGTACTTCCGTAGCGGAGGCATTCTGCCCTACGTGCTGCGGCAATTGGCCGGCTAAGCGGCCCGACTAGGCCTCCATCGTGTAGCGGAAGTGGCAGTTTTCATGGCCCTGCATCAGGGTCTTGGTCGACTACTTCGGCGTACGGTGGCGCCGGTGCGAGCTCATCTTTTCCACCGCGAGCCGCATCCCCACCGGAAGCCGGGAGCCCAAGGCTATCAGCAGCTTGTAGCGCCACCCGGGAATGACGAATAGCTTGCGGTCTGGGAGAGCGCGCAGCGATTCATCCACGACAAACTCCGCGCTCATCCACCAGGACTTGCCGAGGGCCTCGCGGCTCACACCCAGTACATCGTGAAACTCCGTATAAGTGAAGCCCGGGCAAAGAGCCTGGACGGTCACTGCGGATCCGGCATCGTCCAATTCGAGCCGCAGCGCTTCGGTGAAGTCGCACATCCAGCCTTTGGTGGCGCAGTAGCTGGCGTTGCCCGCGCTGCGGAAAAATCCTGCCACGCTGGCAACGTTGATGATTGCTCCGGCGCCGGTTGCCACCATCTGAGGCAGCACCGCACGTGTCAGCCTCATCGTGGCATTCACATGCAGCCTGTGCATGGCCTCCTGCTGGCTGTAATCGGTCTCCCAGAAGACTCCCAAGGTGCCGAATCCAGCGTTGTTCACCAGCAGGTGGACCCCAGGCATGGCCTCCAGACGACGGGCGAACTCACCGCAGTCATCCGGATCGGCAAGATCGGCTGCGTGCACGTCGACGCGAACGTCATGCACGGCTTCAAGCCTGGCCTGGATATTGTCGAGCCTGTCCGCCCGCCGCGCGGTCAGCAGCAAATCGTATCCTTGCGCCGCAAGCTTCTGGGCGAACACCGCTCCCAAGCCTGCCGACGCCCCGGTGATGACAGCCAATCGCGCATTTCCACCCATGGTCAACTGCTATAATCTCACGCGAGATGGAAGGCAAGGCTCTGCACTTGCACACCTACCTCCTTTTCCCGTTTTCGGTCGACAAAGAAGCCGTGATGGGAGATCACCAGAAGGTATGGGGCAAGTGCGAACACTGGATCGACGGACTCGACGAGTGGATCGCCGGGCACGGCCAGGCTGCGGGTTCTCCGGTCGCCGGGAAACTCGGCCGCTGGCAGCGCGATGCGTTCCGCCGTTTCGACATGGACTCCTTCGCCTACCAGGACATGGTCTTCTTCCATCCCTTCGTGCGCAGGGTGTTCTTTGACACTGGCACGAGCATTGGTTCCCAACACGGCGAGAGCGAAAACATGCTGCGGGTCTACACCATCCCGCTGATGGCTATCGGCGAGACCGGACGCCGTCTTGTTTACTACGCCGAAGATGCCCGCGGGCGCTCGGCGTCTCTGCGTGTGACCGACCTTCGACTGATCCTGTTCGCCAATGGCATTGGCATCCTCAGCCTGGGCGTTGAGGCCAACGATATCCCGCTCCGCAATGCTCTCTGGATCAACGAGATGATGCGGAAAGTGTATCCTTCCAGCGGACGGCAGCTTCGCGAAGGCAGAACCCCCAGCCTGGTCGCCTTGAGGCTGGAGGGCGGGGGTGAACCGCAGACGCTGGTGGAGGAAACTTTTCAGAACAGCGCGATGCGCGGGTTTCTGCCGCCGCTGTCCAAGATCATCACTGAACTGCTGTACTTTGCCAACTATACGCAGCAGGAGTTCGAGCCGGTGCTCGACGAGCGCATGATCGTTTACAGCCACCTTTCGGTCGACCCCAACAGCGTCGAAGAGAATTTCGACCAGAGTGAAGACTACGAAATCCTGATGAGCCGGCTGCTTTACGTCGACCGCTACGGTGACGACTACCGGTATGAGAGCGAATTCACCCGCGAGCAGATGCGCCGCAATGTGTATCGCCGCTGGGCGCACCAGGGCACACTCTACGGCTTCACCAGCTACTCAAACGTCACCCTCGTCATGGGCCGCTTTGACTGTGATTTGCACCAGCTCAGCGAGGGGTTTCTGGTGCACCGAATGTTCATGTCGAGGTACTACCTCACCGTCATAGTCGCCCTGTTCTACCGAGCCACGCTGCTCGACTTCAGCGAGCGCACCGCCCTGGTCAGCCGCCAGCTTTTCAAGCGCACGGGCACGCGCCAGGTGACAGAAAGCGACGTCAGGCTCGTCAGCCGCCTGATGGCCGATTTCCAGCATTTTTCCAACTACTGGTATTTCAGCGAACTCGCCAACAAGGACGAGGAGATCGAGCACTTTCAGATGCAATGCGACGCATACCGGTTGGCCGGCATGAAAACCGAAGTCGAGCAGGAAATCGAGAAAATGAGCGAGTTCCTCGAGCGCGTATTCCAGCTCCTCAATACAGAGTCAATCAACCGGTTGGCCATGTTGAGCATGATTCTGGGCGGCGGCGCCATGATCACCGGCTACTTTGGCATGAATTTCGGCGGCGCCTTCGAGAAGGGCTTTTTCAATCCGGGGCCAAACCAAGTCATCCATTGGGGCGCGATCATCGTCGTCACACTTGTCGCCCTCGGGAGCCTGTTCTTCACCATGTTCCTGGTCTTCTCCAATTGGAACAACTACAAGAAGATCCTCCTGCCGTCCGCTGCGCTCGGGAAGGCAGAGAGCCTCCGACGCACCATTGAGACCGAGCTGTCGGACGAAGACCGGTAGCCATTTCCTCGTATAGGCCCTCTGCCGGCAGCCATCCGTCCTGGTACTTTTCCGGCCTTTCACTGGTACTCATTGTGGCCTCGTAACTATTGCCAGATGAGTCATTTACAGGCAAGATTAGACAACCTGACAAGGCTCAGGCGATAAACCAGGAGGAATGATGAAGAAGGTGCTTTCGCTTGCTCTGCTCACCATCACTATGGGCACATTGGCTTTTGGCGCGGTGGGCGCCCAGGCCCCCGAAATCGATGCCAACTCCGCTGCCTCGGCGGTCGCACTGCTTTCCGGAGCGTTGATGGTCCTTCGCAGCCGTCGCCGGAACTAGCCAGCAGCAATGTAGTAGAGGGGCCCCGGCATTGGTGCCGGGGCTGTCCGCCTTTTCCCGCCTTGTTCCCCCATGGTCGACCTCCTTCACTGATCCAGCTACCATCGTCGTAGTCTATGGCTTTGCCTCTGGCTGGTTCCTTGCCGACATCATCCACGGAGTTCAGCATTATCCTCCGCCTCCTGCTGCCGGTGTTGCTGATCCTCGCCGAGGTCATCGGCGCCAGCATCGCCTTTGATACGAAGAGCCTCGAAGGCAGAGGGACCTCTGCTTGCTTTCGCCGGAGCCTGGGCGCCGGCCGCAGTCCGGTTTTGCCTGCTCATGTCAGCGGGGCTGGCAGTGTTCGGCGTGGCCGTGTGGAAGCCGCTGGCAAACCGGTTCAGAAATGAGATTGCGGCGACGCCGATCCGATGGCGCTGGCTGCTGATTCATGCCGGCACTGTGGCTCTCCTTGCGCCAAGCGCCTCGGCGCTATTCTGGGGCGGAGCGGCACACGGAGTCATCCCCTGGCTCCTGGCCGCAACATGCCTGCTCGCTTTAATCGCCGCCGCCGGCGCGATACTCTGGACTCTCCCTCTCTCCGCACTAGCGCTCGCAGTTCGGACGCTGGGCGCTGGTTGGGCCCTGGCTGGACTCGTCGCAATGGCTGCCACGTTTGGGAGCACGTTGGCACAGGCTCTTTGGCGGCCTTCGGCCAGCCTCACGTTCCGCGTCGTCGAAATTCTGCTGCAGCCATTACTCCCCCATTTCATGTCCGACTCGAGCCGCCTGTTGATCGGCAGCGATTCGTTCTATGTTGAAATCGCGCCAGCCTGCTCGGGATATGAGGGAGTCGCCATGGCGCTGGTCTTCTCAGCTTCCTGGCTTTGGTATTTCCGGCACGAGTATCGATTCCCAAACGCCCTGATTCTGGTGCCTGCCGCGGCTGCGGCCATGTGGATCCTGAACAGCCTCCGCATCGCGGCGTTGATCCTCATAGGCCATGCCGGCGCGCCAGGCGTGGCAATGGGTGGGTTCCATTCTCAAGCCGGATGGCTGGCCTTCATCACTGTGGCCATCGGGCTCTGTATACTGTCCCGGCGAATGCCGCTGATCGCTGCGACCCCAGCGCCGGGTGCGAGGGGCGACAGTCTGATCGAGGCCCAGCCCGTCGCCGCCTACCTGATGCCGTTCCTGGCCATCCTCGCCGCGACGATGATCTCCAGGGCAGCCAGCAGCACATTTGAGTGGCTCTATCCGCTGCGAATCGTCGCCGCCGCCGCAGCGATTTGGTACTACAGGCGCCAATACGTGTCGGTCTCCTGGCAAGTCGGCCCGCTTGCAGCCGCATCCGGCATCGCCGTCTTCGCCCTCTGGATTGCGTTTGACCGCAGCCCAGCAACGCCGATGAATCCTGAAATCGCAGCCATGCCCACGGCCTTCCGGGCATTCTGGATCGCGATGCGCGTGCTGGGTGCGGTGATCACCGTTCCAATCGCGGAGGAACTCGCCTTCCGAGGCTTCCTGATGCGCCGCCTGGCGGCGGAGAACTTCTCAACCGTCTCGTGGCGAACATTTTCCTGGATGCCGTTTCTGGTGAGTTCGCTGGCATTCGGCGCTCTTCACGGCGGGCGCTGGTTGGAGGGCACGCTGGCCGGAATGGCCTATGCGCTGGTGATGATCAGGAATGGAAGGTTGGGGGACGCCGTTGCCGCCCACGCAATCACCAACGCGCTGCTGGCGGCGCTGGTGATCATCGGCGGTCAGTGGCAATACTGGTAGAAAGTTCTGGTAAGTGGTGGAGGCGGCGGGAGTTGAACCCGCGTCCGAGAAAGCCCGCCATGAAGAGCCTACGTGCGTAGCCGGTTCGAAATTTCGCGCCGCCGCTTGAAGAACCGGCAAGAGCGCGGCGTCCTAGCCCGATTGAATCTCGGCCTCCGGCTCCGGACCGAAACCCTTTGGCCTATCCCGCAAAATGACGCTCACTCACCGTCGAGCACGGGCTCAGCGAAGGCGGCTACCTAATTAATTAGGCAGCGTATGCAAACTGCGTGTTGGCAGTTGTAGTTTTCCGATCGTTTTACGGGAGCTCGGAACCCGGCACGCCTCGTCACCACAATTCAATCCCGTCGAATCCGTTACGCCCCCTCCTTCCTACAACCTCAGAATACCACCCGGCGCGACACTGGCGATGAGTTGCTCCGGGCTCAACCGTGTGCAAATCTGGGCTCTATGCCCGCTGGGACGGGAACCCTCGAAGGCAACAAGCCTCTCAAACTTGCCAGCCGCACTGGCTTCATGATCATCGCCGCGGTCGTCATCTTGCGGACGGCATGGATCTCCGATGATGCGCAGATCACCTTGCGCAGCGTGCTCAACCTGTTGCACGGGTACGGGCCGAACTTCAACATCGCCGAGCGCGTCCAGGCCTACACACACCCGATCTGGTTTATCCTTCTGGCGCTCGGCTCGTTTGTCACTGGCAACGTCTTCACGGCGACGTTCATTCTTTCTGTCGGTATCTCGCTTCTCGTGCTTTGGCTGGTGGTAGCCAAAGTTGCGTCCGACTGGCGCTGCGGCGTGGTGGCGGGCATCGCCCTGATCTTCTCCAGGGCATTCATCGACTACTCAACCTCCGGACTGGAGAATCCGCTGTCGCACCTGCTGATCCTGGCCAGCGTGATAGTCGGTCTCAGAGCGCTTAAGGACTGCCATGGCCTCTCCCGGCGGCGACTCCTGCTGCTCTCTTCGCTGCTGTACCTGAGCCGGGCGGACCTGATGCTTCTGACAGCACCGCTGCTCGGCTTGGTCATGATCGAGCACCGCCCATCCTGGAAGTGCGCGCTGCGGGAAGTGATCGCGTACACGCTTCCTGCAACCTGTTGGACCGCGTTTTCGCTCCTGTATTACGGCTCCCCTTTCCCCAATACCGCCTACGCTAAACTCGGGGCGGGCGTGCCGTGGATGGATCGAATCCGGCAGGCAATCCATTACTTCCATCACGCGGCTGTGAACGACCCCGTCACGCCTGCGTTCATCGCCCTCGGCCTCTTGCTTGGCCTGCGAAGCCGGCGGCGCCCCGCCCTGATGATTGCCTCGGGCGTGCTGCTCTACGTTGGATATGTGGCCTGGCTTGGGGGAGATTTCATGGCCGGGCGGTTCTTGACTGCGCCCTTGCTGGCTTCCGCCTGCCTGCTTGCGATGGCCGATCTGCCCACGTTAGCCATCGGGGGGGCTGCGGCGCTGGCACTCCTGCTTGGCTTCGCTGGACCGGCGCCGCCCCTGCTCTCGGGCGCTGCCTACAGCGATCGGAGGTTTTCGTTTGGCGAGATCGCCGACGAAAGAGGCTACTACTATCAGGCGACCGGCCTGCTCGCCTCCTCCCGGCCAAAGCTAAGCAGTCCCGATTGGAGCCTCCGCGATCCGCACGTCGAACTGAATTGCGGTGAGATCGGGGGGATCGGGGTCAAACTTGGGCCAGCACCGCACCTGATCGACCTCTGCGCTCTCTGCGATCCACTTCTGGCCAGGCTTCCCGCCTTGCAGGACCCCAAACCCAGAGTCGGACACTACTTCAGGCAAGTTCCCACGGATTATGTCGAAAGCGTGCGGGAAAACAACAACCAACTGGCAGATCCCGCGACTCGCGCGCTTTATGATTCCATCCGCCTTGTCACTCGAGGGCCGTTACTGGATCCCCGCCGGCTCCGGGAAATCGTGCGGCTCAACCTTGGCCTGGTGGCGAAGCCCGATCAGCGACTGTATCAACTGCCAGGGATTACGCTCAGCTCGAGGCCGGTCATCGTGAATATTGCCGATGTCGAGGGGCGTATCGTCGAAAGCGGGCCGTACGACGCACCCGCAAATGTCCGATTCACCACCTCTCTCGAAGTCGTGCTGAAAGAGAAGACTCCGGTGAGCGACATTGACTTCTCACTGGACTGGAGCGATCGCCAAAGGGTCGAATACCTATCCAACGGGAAGTATTACCTGGTTCGGGTAGTTGGTCCCCGCGCGCCGAGGAATGGTGCAATGGTTCGCTACAGGCTGCGGTTAGAGCCCTCTGCGGCGCCCGCGGAACGCTTCCGATTCACAATCATCCTGGGCGACCTGCGATCCTCGCTCGGCCACTTCCGCCTGACTCCAAGATGAGTTTTAAACCTTCGCCCTTCGTGAGGCGCCAGCACTGACTCTCTCATTCGTGAGACACTAATCATCTCGCGGACCAATGTCTTCCGTGTCTCCCACTCCAACCCAGGAAACGAGCGAGCTCGAGCGTCTCACGCCGCCGTGGAACGTCGTGTTGCTCGATGACGACGATCATACCTACGACTACGTGGTCGAAATGCTCGTCAAACTCTTCCTCAAGACGGTGGAGGAAGCGTACCGGCACGCGGTCGAAGTGGACTCAACAGGAAGAACGATTGTCATGACCTGCGACAAGCAGGCCGCCGAATTCGCCCGCGACCAGATCCACGGCTATGGCGCCGACTGGCGCATGCCGCGATGCAAAGGTTCCATGAGCGCCATTGTGGAGCCCGCTCCCTAATCCGTGCGGAGCCGCCCGCTCTCACTCCTGGTCGAGTGTCAGGAAAGTCTGCGAGATGTGGTCATGCCAGGTCAGCTTGTCCTGGTCCGCCAATGACCACATCAACCCCATACCGGCGCTAATAACACTGACGCATCCTGCCAGCAGCCGGATCAGGTGCTGCGACCTTCCCGGTTCGCCACCCTCGAAGGTGACTACCCTCAGGCGGGCTCCCTGCAAACCGTAAGTTGGCTGGCCGTAGAGGCAGTAGATCAGCTTGTACAGAAAGAAAAACAGCACAGCGCCTACCGCGTAGGATGCGTATGCCGCCGTGCCTGATGGGAGGTAGCCTAACGCCACGCGCACGGTGGTGAGAAACAACCCCGTTAGCCCTCCAGCCAAGCCCAAATCAAACATTGTTGCCATTGCCCGCAACGTGATGGGGGCTACCGCCAGATGCGTATTCTTGTCGCTGGCGTGGGCCAGGACGTTGGGCGCGGGCGCCGCCTCGAAGTTGAATGCGGATTGTCCTTCCGAGACGGCTCGCTTACGGGCATGGCGCACAGCCTCTCCCGCGGTTCGCTGACGCGGCAAGGGAGCCTGCCCGCCAAGGCTGATGACCTTCTGATCCTCACGGAACGGGAACAGTGACGGCTGTGTCGCCGACGCTCGCCTGGCTGCCGCTGGATTCACAGCGGCCAATCGCGGACCTGGAGGGGTCTCGCTTTCCCGTTGCTCGGTCCACGCCAGTTCCGGCGCAGCGGCTGCCTCCACAACGCCAGGCATGTCTCGGGGTCCGCTTAGCCGGCGCATGCACTTCGTGCACCGGATGGCGTCATCGCTCGTTTCAGCTCCGCAATATCTGCAACGCAAGGCATCCTCCGCCCCGGGGACCATATATCGGTTCTTCAGGGGTCGTTTGGTTTTGCTCTTTGGGCAAGACTGCACCCAAAGCGAGCGGTGGAGGTTCCGCCACCCTTGCTCAACCGACCGGCTTTTCGCCTGGTCTCGGCGACTCTCGCGGAGGCTCTTCACTTCTTGCAGCCTCTCGCGGAACCATGCTAGGGTTGTGCTTTGAACTCACCGATCCCGCGCCGCAGGCGATCCAAGGCTGGCGCCTGTCGGTACTCTCCTCTTGTAAGTAACATAATCACTAGGTTTTGTCACGGACTTTTCGAGGCCCGACTTCAGGTTCTCGCCTCCATCCTGCTCGCCGGATTGCTTTGCGGCGCTCAGCCACTCCCCCAGCCCCCCAAGATCATCAGGGACAATCCTGTACCGAGAGGCACGATCCTCGTCAAAGCCGACCACAAAGACATCAAGGGGCAGCGCTATGAACTTCGAGGCAACGCCGAAGTAGAAACTCCCGACGTCCTGTTGACCGCCGAGGAGATCGACTACGACGAAGGCACCGGCCTGGCCGAGGCGCGCGGCCGGGTCAAGTTCGTCAATTTCATTTCCGGCGAAGAGCTTCAGGCCGCCAGGGTGGATTACGACATGAAGAACGCCACCGGGACCTTCTACACCGTTTTCGGCACCGCCTTCGGCAAGCTCGACGATCGTCCAGGAATCCTGAAGACCGATAACCCATTTGCCTTTCAAGGCGAATGGGCTGAGAAGTTGAAGGATCGCTACATCCTCTACAAAGGGACGCTCACCAACTGTGATCCCAAGAACCCCTGGTGGACGCTCACCGGACCCAAGTTCGACATCATCCCTAACGATCGCGCCCTGGCCTACAAGAGTTTCTTCCGCCTGAAGGGCATTCCGCTCCTGTATACGCCGGCGTTTTACAAGTCCCTGAAGACTGGCGAACGTCGCAGCGGTTTTCTCACCCCTAACTTTGGCAACTCCAACCGCCGCGGCCTGATGTTCGGCATGGGCTACTTCTGGGCGATCAACCGCAGCTATGACCTGATGTATCGCCCGCAGTATTTTACGCAGCGGGGATTTGCGCACACCGTCGACTTTCGCGGACGACCTACTCGCAACAGCGAGTTCAGCACTTATGTCTATGGCGTCGACGACAAAGGACTGCTGCTCGACGACGGGACTCGACGCTACGAAGGCGGCTGGATGCTGACCGCGAGCGGAAGAGCCCAGCTGAAGCACGGGTTCTATGCCCGCGGGCTGATCAACTACCTGAGCAATTTCACCTTCCGGCAAGCCTTCACGGAGAGCTTTAACGAAGCGGTCTTCTCGGAGGTCAACAGCATTGCTTATGTGGCGAAGGATTGGTCCAGCTATCACCTCAATGCCTTGTTCTCAGAGCAAACGAACTTTCAGAGCGATCAACCCGGAGACAAGATCAGCATCAGGCGGTTGCCACAAGTTGAATTCATCAGCAGGGACCGGGAGTTGCTCACTGGAGTGCTGCCCGTGTGGGTCAGTTGGAATACTTCAGCCGGGCTGGTGCGCAGGAATCAGCCGGAGTTCCAGACGCGCAAGTTCGTTGAGAGGTTGGACGCCGAGCCGCGGGTCATGACTGCTCTCCGGTGGAAAGAGGTCCACCTTGTCCCCGCGTTTTCCGTTCGGGAGACCTATTTCGGTTCCAGCTTCCAGGATGAGGTGGTCACGGGCAAGAACATAAACCGGTTCAGCCAGACGTTTACTACAGACTTGATACTGCCCACACTGGAAAAAACCTTCACTCCGCCCAAGTGGATGGGGCGGCAGGCTAAGCACTCCATCGAACCTCGCGCCACCTATCGCTACACCACAGGCGTAAACGACTTTCAAAACATCATTCGCTTCGACGATATCGAAATACTCTCCAACACCAACGAGGTCGAGTACTCGGTGGCGAACCGGATCTGGACGAAGGACCGCTTAGGGCAGGTGTGGGATTACCTTTCTCTTGAGCTGCGGCAGAAACGATTCTTTGATCCCACGTTCGGCGGAGCCCTGGTCGCCGGACAGCGCAACGTGCTCAGCAGTTCGGCAGACCTCACCGGCTACACCTTCCTGGACGCTCCCCGACGGGATTCTCCCATTGTTTCCGCGCTCCAACTTCGTCCGCGGCCTTCCTTCGGTCTGGAATGGCGGACTGACTACGATCCTCTTCGCGAAAAGATGGTCAACACTTCGCTGACGGCGGATGCGCGCTTCCGAAGCTACATGTTTTCTCTCGGCCACAACAGAGTTTCCTGTGTGCCGCTCAGCACGCCGACCGACCCTTCACTCAATCCCTGTCAGGGTGGTGTGGCGCAACCAGGTACGGTGCTCTCCCCCCCTTCCAATCAGCTGCGCGCCATGGTTGGGCTGGGGCAGGAAAGCAAGCGCGGGTGGAACGCCGGTTTCCTGGCCATCTACGACTACAAGACGAACATCATGCAGTTCGCCAACACGCAGATCACCTACAACACGGAATGCTGCGCTTTCAGCGGGCAGTACCGGCGCTTCAATTTTGGAACCCGAAACGAAAATCAGTACCGGTTCGCGCTCGTTATCGCCAACATCGGCAGTTTCGGCACACTGCGCCGTCAGGAACGGCTGTTCTAGTAGGCCACCGCTTTGACAAACCGAGCTGTGATCTCTTCGGCCGGCAGCCTGTTCCACGTCTCATTGACCTGCAAACGCAAACGGGCTCCCTCGGCCAGCGCGGTGATCCCGGCCTGGGCGAGCCGCTGCTGATAGATGGGCGCGTTGACCGACGTCGTCCGCAAATAGAAGATGTTGGTCCCGCCGGGCACGCGCTCCGCCTCGAAATGCCCGGTCTGTGCCAGCGCCGTGATCACTGTTTCCGATGTCTTGACCGCTTGCGCGAAGCGTTCCGGGAAGCCATCCAGATAATGCAGTGCCACCGCGGCGAACGGCCACGATTCATGCAGGCCGCCCCCGAACATCCTGCGCGTATGGAAGAGGCCGTTCAGCAGCGCCTTCGGACCGGCCAGCACCGCGCCGCTGGCCGCATTGAAGTACTTGTACATCGAGACATACACGGTGTCGAACAATGCGGCGTACTCCCGCACGGGCCTGCCCGTGTAGCCGCTCTCAAGAAAGATGCGCGCTCCGTCGAGGTGGAGCCCGACGCCCTTGGCGCGGGCCCATTGCGACACCTTCACCATTTCAGCCGAAGTCGAACCGCTCGCCGTTCTTCCTCCGCACGGGCGACTCGATCTGAATCGCGCCTACCGGCGCCGACACCCTACCCGACACAGCGTCATCGGCGGCGGATTGAACCTCCTCGGCCGTAAAGGTGGCGCGCCCTGCTCCGAGCGGAACCATGTGCAGCCCGCTCAGAGTCTGTGCGCAGTCACCGCAATCCCTGTAAAGGTGGCTTTCGGCCTGCACGAGAACCCGTCGCCTGGATCCGGCCAATATCCGCACAGCCAGGTGGTTGGCCAAAGTTCCGGTCGGCAGCCACACCGCTGTTTCCTTGCCGAGGATCGAGGCGACGCGCTGTTCCAGTGCTTCGACGGCGCCACCCAATGAGAAGTTGTCCGGCTCGGCTTTGCCCTTGCGGGCGAGATCCACAAGAAGCTGACTGTACTCCCCGGTGGAGAGGAGCACCCCATCGCCGATCGCATGGACACGCTGCTGAGTTTCGGCGAGTTGCACCGCCGCCAGCGGCGAGGCCAGAAAGCCGCGCCGTCCCAATTTCAAGCCCATCTACTCAGTCTTCCTTGCATCGGCCGAACGCGCAACTTCGACGGCGAAGACGTAGGTCGGGCCGAACATGTTGGAGCGGAAGACCACCCACTTCTGGTCGGGCGTGAAGCTGACGTTCGGTTCCAGGCGGTATTGGTGTTTGCTCATGTTCACCAGCCGTTCGGAGCGGAGCACGCCGGGCAGCACGAAGGACTTGTCTTCCAAGCCTCGGTTGGGCAGCATCTCGGGACGGAAGAGATAGATCCACTGCCCGTCCTTGGCGCGAGCGACCTGTCCAGGGTCGCCGCCGTCGCCGCACATCAGTGTTCCATCGCGGGTGACGTTGAAGTGAATGGACCACTCGTCTCGTTGCAGGTGGTACCATTTCCGCTCACCGGTGTCGACGTGGTAGGACGCCAGCCAGAAGTCCTCGCCTCGCGGGATTTGCAGGTCGTACCAGATGAGCTTGCCGTCGGCGCTCCAGAACTCGTGGCCGAAGATCTCCATGGCCATCGTCCTTGTGTGGATCTTCTTCACTTGTGTGCCGTCGGTGCGAATCGTCCAGATGCGGTCCACCTTATGCCATGGCCCCTCGTGGCAGAACATGAGCAGCGTCGGGTCGGTGGGCGAGAAGAGCAGGTGGTTGAGCCAGTCGTTGGCCTTGTGAATAGTCTTGACCTCGCCTGACTGGACGTTCAGCGTGTAAAGGCCCATCGGGAGGCGTGCCGCCCAGCGATCCTCCATCATCTGTCCCTTGTTGCGCGGCTGATCGAGAGAGTGGCCCTGTTGTTGGGCCTGCGCAGGCGCCTGGCCTGGCGCGGCGGCACTGGCCGCAGCGGGCGCAGGCGGACGCTGGTTGTTGTAGTCGCGACCCTCGCCTTCAATATAGGTGCCGGCCAGCAGCGTCTCGTCGGCATTGACGGTCGCAATCGACCCGCGCTTGGGCAGGTCGCCGATCTTGCGGCTCTCACCTGTGTCGACATTGGTCCACCATGCCGCGCCATCCCGCAGGTAGAAGATGCGCTGCGTCCTGCGGCCGGCGTCGATCAACCGCACGCGGCCCTCGACCACCTGCCGGGTTTGCTGAGTCGCCAGGTCCAGTGTGGAGATGCCCGAAGGTGTTGTGTAGACCAGCTTTTTGCCGTCGGCCGTATAGCCGTTTTGATTGAAGTAGAGGCTGGCGCTGCCGGGCTCCTTGGTGAGGCGCACCACGCGGTGGCCCGTATCCGGGTCAATCCAGGAAGTGGGCGGCTCCTGCGCCTGCAGCAGACCCGCAATGGCAATCGTCAAAGCAATCCGGTGGAGCATGTATCGGCTATCCCCTCTGACTAGAATTGCAGCTTCAGACTCAACTGGAAAGAGCGTGGGGAATGCTGATGACACCGTGATTCTCCCGGCGGTGGCACCGGCCTCTAGTATGACGCAGCCCGGCTACTCGACGTCCCGAAGGACTTCTTCCAGACGGGCTTCCAACCTGGAGGCGCGCTCTTGCCGGTGCTCGATCTCGCGCTCGAGATGACGGATTCTATCCGCCAAATGAAGACACGCCAGCACGGCAATGCGTGAAGGCTCCGTGCCCGAAGTCCGCGTGGCAATCTGGTTCATGATCGAATCCACGGCCTGAGCGAGAGCTTCCGTCTCGCCCGGTTCGCCGGACACACGCAACGTGTAAGGCTGCTGGAAGATGGTGACGCGGACCGTCGTTTTTTCCTGAGGGCTCCCTGCGTCCACGTGGAGCCTCACCTAGTTCTCGCCGAGCAAATCCATCTGCTCGACCTGCGATAGAAGATTCTTGATCCGGGACGCGGCCTGCTTTTGCCGCGTGCGCAAGGCGTCGGCTTCCTCGCGAAACTTAGAGGCCTCATCCTGCGCTTTCTTAAGCGCCGACTCAAGGGCCGAACGGTCTTCTTCAGCCTGCTTCAGAGTGGCTGACAGTTCTACGTTCTTGTCCTTGAGACGGCCCACAATGCCAGTGAGGCTCTCCAACCGCGTCTCAAGCCGTGAGAAAATCTCGTCTTCGTCATCGCGATTCGGATGCATGCGAACGCTCCCGGAGCAACTATACTACCGATGGGCGGCGATCAGGCGGCAACCGCGGACTTAGCCTTGTCCACCAGAGCGGTAAATGCCGCCGGCTCGTTCAAGGCCAGATCGGCCAGCATCTTCCGGTTCAGGTCGATGCCCGCTTTTTTCAAGCCGCCGATGAACTTCGAATAGCTGATCCCGTTTGAACGGCAGCCCGCATTGACGCGCAGGATGAACAGCGCGCGGAACTCCCGCTTCTTGCGGCGCCGGCCGACATAGCCGTAACGCAGCGCCTTCTCCACCGCTTCCTGGGCGATGCGGTACAGCTTGCTTTTCCAAAGAAAGAACCCCTTCGCCCGCTTGAGAACCTTCTTGCGGGAATCCCGGCGATTCGTTGATCGTTTAACTCTCGGCACGTTTCTTCTCCTTTTGAGTATTGGGCAGGTAATCTGCCCGTCGAGCGGCGCCTTATGGCGTCCGGCTTGGGCGGCGGCTCGGGCACGTGCCCCGCGCTCGGCTCACTCGCCCGCTGGCCTACCTTTAGTAGGGCAGCATCTCCCTCAACTTTGCCTGGTCGGAGGGGTCAGCGACCACCGTCTGGTGCAGGCTGCGCTTCCTCGAACGGCTCTTGGAAGTCAGGATGTGGCGGGCAAACGCCTTCGAACGAACGATTTTGCCCGTTCCCGTCTTCTTGAACCGCTTGGACGCGCCTTTGTGCGTTTTCAGCTTGAGCTTGGCCATTGAATATGTCCTTGGAATAGCCTCGCCGCGCACGGGCACACAGCCCGTATGCTGCCAAGGCAGGATCTTTATCAGATTAGCATTCCGGCCGGACGCCGCGTAAACCTGGAGTACTTGAGGTCTCACCGAATTGTCTCGCCCAAGCCTGAGCTGCAAATGCGCCGGTTGGGCCGACGCGCCGGCGCGCCTGATAGTCGTAGACTGGATCGGCTTTCCGCGGTTGCCGATGTGGCTGCACGTTGCACTCTATTCGGGGCATCGCCCATCGCGCGGGCGGTGTTCTCGAAGAGCACCTTCTGCTTCTCGCGCCGTCATCAGGCGGAAGAGCATGCCCGGCTGCGAGTAGTAGTCGTCGTCCTCGCGATGATTCCAGTGGTCGGCCGCGCCCTCGAGGCTGAGCGGCGGTTCAGCGAAAGCGGCTTGCTGCTGCCACTCGCCATAGCTGTTGGGCTCGTAGCCGAGCGTGCCGCCGTGGTTGCCGTCCACTCGCATTGCGCCGTCGCGGTGATAGCTGTGAACGGGGCAGCGGGCCGCGTTGACCGGGATCTGCTGATGGTTCACGCCCAGGCGGTAGCGCTGGGCATCGCCGTAGGAGAAGAGGCGGCCCTGCAGCATCTTGTCCGGAGAGAAGCCGATACCGGGCACGATGTTGGCGGGGTTGAAGGCAGACTGCTCGACCTCGGCGAAGTAGTTCTCCGGGTTGCGGTTCAGCTCCATGACGCCCACCTCGATGAGCGGATAGTCCTTGTGGAACCAGACCTTGGTCAGGTCGAACGGGTTGTAAGGGCACTTGGCCGCGTCCTTCTCCGGCATCACCTGGATGAACATCTTCCAGCGCGGAAAGTCGCCCTTCTCGATGCTGCTCGAGCAGATCGCGCTGGTGGCTCTCCCGGTCCTTGGCGACGATCGCCTCGGCTTCGGCGTCGGTCAGGTTCTTGATGCCCTGCTGGCAGACCAGGTGGAACTTCACCCAGAATCGCTCGTTCGCGGCGTTGATCAGGCTGAAGGTGTGGCTGCCGAACCCGTGCATGTGGCGGTACGAGTATCGGGATGCCGCGGTCGCTCATGGTGATGGTGATCTGGTGCAGCGCTTCGGGCAGCGAGGTCCAGAAGTCCCAGTTGTTGCGGGCGCTGCGCAGGTTGGTGCGCGGGTCGCGCTTGACGGCGTGGTTGAGGTCCGGGAATTTGAGCGGGTCGCGCAGGAAGAAGACCGGCGTATTGTTGCCGACCAGGTCCCAGTTGCCTTCCTCGGTGTAGAACTTCACGGCGAAGCCCCGGGTCTATGGTGACGCTTCCCACTAAGATGATTACACCACGAGCGAGGCGAGGGTTTGTAGGATCATGCCAACGATCAGCGGCGCGCGTGCGGTCTGGCGCAGTTGACGCCGGGCGCGTGCGGTCCATTTTTGATGCATGCCTGATTTGTTTTATGTGCGCGCGCCGCCGAGGATCTCGCGCATGAATCCGGCCGTCTGGCCGATCTGGTCGTTGAATCTCTGATAAATCCCGATGATTAGCGGGTCAGTCGGCTTGATGCCCTGCAGCGCCACGGCCATCCGCTCGCGCACTTCCTTGGGGGAGTTCACCGTTCTTCCGGCGGCAAGCACCTTGTAGGTCAGGCAGGGCTTCTTCGTCTTTCTGATGGTCTCCATCATTCGCGGCGGGTCGCTTGGCAGGTAGATTTCCCCCAGGGGCACCTGCCCGAGGATTTTCTCGAACTCCTTCCGAGGCCTGTTCATGTAGTACAGGCTGGTCATGAAGTAGTCGATATCCCAGCCCTTCTCCTCGGCATACTCCACTTCCAGAGGGTTGTGACACGACAGCCCCACCATGACGCCGAGATCGCGAATCCGTTTCAAGTATTCGAGCGACTTGTCCAATTGGCCCATGTCCCAGAACCGGTTCGTCGTCGCCGCCGTGCTGAGCGATTCCCAGTGGATTGAGCTTGACCGCGCGTTTGAGGATTTCCGGCTGGTCGTTGAAGTTTGGCCTGGAGAGCAAAAGCAACTGAAGTTTGCCGCCCTGCTCCTTGTACTTGAGCCAATCGGTTTCCAGCCGCTCGCTCCAACTGGCCTGCCACGTATTCAGACCGGCTCGCTCGAGTTCGCGCAGGAAAGCGATCACCCGCGCCGTCGTGTGGTACTCGCCCATGTGAGCCGAGAAGACGTAGTTGAAGTGCGAGTAGCCGTAGATCGGGTTCGCCCCGGAGATGAGCCGCGTGACTTTGTGCTTGCCGAAAGGAACCAGGGGCAGAAGCGGTCCCGCCTTTGCTTCGGGAACCTGGCCTTCCGGCGGGGCGACCTGCGCCGCGTTCGCGTTCGCCGCACCGAGCCAGGCCGCCAATGTCCCCGCACCCCGGAAAAGGTCCCTGCGGTCGACTCCCGGGTCGTCGACAGGCTCCAATTCCACCATGCCGTTCATCAATGGCGCGTCTTCTTCCATGTCTATTCCTCTTCAGGCGGCTCGGCCAGGAGCGCCGTCAGGTTGCGGAGGGAAGCTTCCAGATTCCCGCGCAACGAACCCAAGTCATAGCCCCGCGCCCAGGACAACGCTCGCAGAGCCACATATCGCTTCCCATCTTTCCAGTGGAAAGCCTTTGTTTCCAGCATCCCGCCGAGGTAATCCCATCGCCGGCACACCTCCCGTCCCGTGTCGACGATTATGTCTCTCGGCGGCTCCGGGCCTTCAAACCAACGGCGGAAGAGCTTGGCATCGGCGAAAAGCTTGTGCGCGTGAGGGAAGTCGAACGCGGCCTCTTTCATCACCAGCAAAGTCTGCTTCGGCTGCTCGAAGTAGTTCTCAACGTACTGGCCGAGTGCCGCCAGCGCCATCTGCCACCCCGACTGGCAGTCGTCGAGCACCTCGTCGGGAAATGGCAGCCCGGAATGGGTCAATTTCAGGCGGCCGGGATCTGAGAAGAGTACCTCGATTTCGCCATAACCCGTGGCGGCCAGCACCAACCGCTTCTCTGGCTCAACCACTTTTACCTCAAGGGCTTGCGGCGGTCCGAAGCCCTCGAATCGCCAAGTGTAGTAGGTGCCGGCCTTTGGTTCGCCGGTGACTTCGTCGGCATACCAGCCTTCCACCAGGCGAGGGTCCGTCCAGGAACGCCACAATCTGCGCACCGAAACATTGGTGGCGAGTTCTGCTTTAAGGACTTTTGCCATGGTCTTGGTACAATATACGTTTACCCATGGCAGATGAGCAAGATCCAAAAACCCCCCAGACTCCTCCTCAGTCTGGCGGCGGGGGGCCAATCCAACTCCCCCTGGGCGACCGCAAGAACATTACACCCATCAACATCGAAGACGAGATGCGGCGGTCGTATCTCGACTACTCGATGTCCGTGATCATCGGCCGCGCGCTGCCCGACGTCCGCGACGGCCTGAAGCCGGTGCATCGCCGCATCCTGTTCGGCATGAGCGAGATGGGGCTGACGTTCAACCGGCCCACGCGCAAGTGCGCCAAGATCGTCGGCGAAGTGATGGGCAAGTACCACCCGCACGGCGACTCGTCCGTCTACGACGCCTTGGTGCGCATGGCGCAGCCGTTCTCGATGCGCTACCCGCTGGTGGACGGGCAGGGCAACTTCGGCTCGGTCGACGGCGATCCGCCGGCGGCGATGCGGTACACCGAGGCGCGGCTGTCCCAGATCGCCGCGACGCTGCTCGAGGACATCGACAAGGAAACGGTCGACTTCCGCCCCAACTACGACGACAGCGAAACCGAGCCCGAAGTGCTGCCGACGCGCGTCCCGAACCTGCTGGTCAACGGCAGCGAGGGCATCGCCGTCGGCATGGCGACGAACATCCCGCCGCACAACCTCACCGAGATCGTCAACGCCACCATCGCGCTGGTCCAGAATCCGCACCTCGCCCTGGACAAGATCATCGAGATGGTGCCGGGGCCGGACTTCCCGACCGGCGGCTTCATCCTCGGCCGGCAGGGCATCTACGACTACTTCGCCAAGGGGCGCGGCTCGATGAAGATCCGCGCCAAGGCCGCCATCGAGAAGATCGGCAAGGACCGCGAAGCCATCATCGTCACCGAGATTCCCTACCAGGTCAACAAGGCGCGCCTGATCGAGCAGATCGCCACCCTGGTCAACGAGAAGAAGCTCGAAGGCATCTCCGACATCCGCGACGAGAGCGACCGCGACGGCATGCGCATCGTCATCGAACTCAAGCGCGGCGAGCAGCCCGAGATCGTCCTGAACAACCTGTACAAGCACACGCAGATGCAGATCGAATTTCGGCGTCATCATGCTGTCCATCGTCAACGGGCAGCCGCGCGAACTGGGCCTGATCGACTGCATCAAGCGCTTCATCGACCACCGCGTCGAAGTCGTGCGCCGCCGCACCGAATACCTGCTGCGCAAGGCGCGCGAGCGCGAGCACCTCTTGCTCGGCTTCCAGAAGGCGCTGCAACAACCTCGACGCGGTCATCGAGACCGTGCGGGCATCGCAGAATCCGCGCGAAGCGCGCGAAGCCCTCACCGGGCACGATGGACGTTCCCCGAGAACCCGCGCTGACGGCGGTGCTCGCGAAGTGGTCGCCCGCCATCGAGTTCGACGGGCGGCTCTCGCGCTTCGACTTCAGCGAGAAGCAGGCGCAGGCCATCATCGAACTGCAACTCCAGCGCCTGACCGGCATGGAGCAGCAGAAGATCCTCGACGAGCTGGCCGAAATCCAGCGCATGATCGCCGAGTACCTCGAAATCCTCGGCTCGGACAAGGTGCTGCGCGCCGTCATCGTCAAGGAGCTGAAGGAAGTCCAGAAGGACTTCGGCGACGAGCGCCGCACCGAAGATCATCGAGGACGCGGGCGAGATCCGCCTCGAAGACCTGGTCCAGCAGGAAGACGTGGCCGTCACGGTCACGCGCGGCGGCTACCTGAAGCGCACCGCGCTGGACACCTACCGCCGGCAGTCGCGCGGCGGCAAGGGCCGCATCGGCATGGCGCACGCGCGCCGAGGATGTGGTCGAGCACCTGATCGTCGCCTACACGCACAGCTACCTGCTGATCTTCACCACCAAGGGCCGCCTGTACTGGCTCAAGGTCTACGAGATTCCCGACGCCGCGGCCGCGGCCAAGGGCAAGCACATCAACGGCCTGATCAACCTGCAGCCGGACGAGACGGTCCGAAGCGTTCCTCGCCGTGAAGGAGTTCGCGCCGGACAAGTTCATCGTGATGGTGACGAAGCGACGGCGTCATCAAGAAGTGCGAGCTGACCGAGTTCGACAACCCGATGGCGCGCGGCATCATCGCCATCGGGCTCGACGAGAGCGACGAGCTGATCGAGCGCCAGCATGACGCACGGGCAACAACCTCATCTTCCTCGGCTCCCGCGAAGGCATGGCCATCCAGTTCCAGGAAGACCGACGTGCGCGCCGATGGGCCGTCCGGCGCCGGCGTCGCGCGCGATGGACCTCGGCCAAGGACGACTACATGGTCGGCATGGAGGTCGTCACGCGAAGACGATCTACATCCTCTCGATCTCCGAGAACGGCTTCGGCAAGCGCACCAAGATCAGCGAGTACCGCCTGCAGACCGCGCCGGCAAGGGCGTCATCAACATGAAGCTGGCGCCGAAGCACCGGCAAGGTGCTCGCCGTCCTGGCGGTGAAGGAAGACACCGACGTCATCCTGATCACGCGCGACGGCAAGATCATGCGCACCGAAGCGGAGATGCATCCGCAAGACGGGCCGCTCGGCTTCGGGCGTCAAGCTGGTGACGCTGGAGGACGGCGATGCCGTGGCGGCCGCCTGCACCGTGCAGGAAGCCGAAGTGATCGCTGACGACGGCGAGAACGGCGACGAGATTCAGGGCGATCTGCCGCTGAACTAGAAAAGTTCCACATACAGGAATCACCGGTCAAGAGTACCCTCCCGGCTGTATGGCCACTGCGCCCATTCGCCTCTAGGCTGGAGAGGGAGGTGGACGCAGTGGCCGATTTCTATCAAACCGGCGCAGTCACAACTTTGCACAGGCTGACACAGAACAATATTGTGCGGTTGGAATCGGATCTGGAGAAATTCAGCCGCGATCGCCCGATCGGACTGGTGCTGCCGGCGCTGTACTCCGAGTTCGAGACGCTGGCGATGCAGCGGATCGTGGCGGAATTGCAGCAGGTCCGCTACCTGCAGCGAATCGTTGTTGCAGTTGGCAGGGCGTCGCAGGAGCAGTTTCTTCGAGCGCAAGGAATTCTTCAAGAATTTCTATACTCCGGTGGACTTGATCTGGGTTGATGGAGAGCGTGTGCAGAGCCTGCTCAAGAGGCTCGAAGAGCGTGGGCTTTCGGCGGGGCCGAACGGTAAAGGCAGATCGTGCTGGCTGGCTTACGGCCATTTGCTTGCCTGCCGCGACTGCGATGTCATCGCCTTGCACGATTGCGACATCGTGAACTACGACCGGCAATTGCTGGCTCGCCTGTGCTACCCGCTGGCTCATCCGCACCTCGGCTTCGAGTTCGTCAAGGGCTACTATGCGCGGGTCACCGACCGTATGCACGGCCGCGTCACGCGGCTGTTCATGACGCCCCTGCTCCGGACGCTTGAAGGCATGGCGCCTGGCAACCCCTTTCTCCGCTACCTGGATAGCTTTCGGTATGCGCTGGCCGGTGAGTTTGCGATGGACATCAACCTCGCGCGGGTCAACCGCATTCCGGCCGACTGGGGGTTGGAAGTCGGTGTCTTGGCTGAGGTTTTCCGGAATTGCGCTACTGCGCGAACCTGCCAGGTAGACCTGATGGACAACTACGAGCACAAACATCAGTCGCTTTCCGCCGAAGACAAAACCAAGGGCCTGTCGCGGATGGCCAGCGACATCGCCAAGAGTCTGTTGCGGACGCTGGCGGCCGAGGGCGTGGTATTCAGCTCCGGACGATTTCCGAAGCATGCAGATCAGGTATGTCCGGATGGCTCAGGACACGATTGCCCGCTATTACGCCGACGCCATGCTCAACGGCCTGAAGTTCGACCGCAACGCGGAGGAGATGGCCGTGACGACCTTCGCTCAGAGCCTGCGGACCGCGGCCGAGGAGTTCGAGGAAGACCCGCGGAGGTCTGCCTTTGATTCCGAACTGGAACCGGGTTCTTTCGGCGATTCCCGAGTTCTTCGAGTTGATGCTGGACGCAGTCCAGAAGGACGCGCGCGAGCCATCCCGGACGGCAGCGTAGGATCCCAGTGAGTGAGGCCCCACTACCTGCCCGATGATGCCAGGCGCGCAGCGGAGTTCATCCGGCGCGCCGACATCGTTGTTGGGCATTCCCAGCTACAACAACGCCAGGACGATCGGCCATGTCGTGCGCGCGGTCTACGCCGGACTGGCGAAATACTTCCCGCAACTGACAGGCGTTGTCGTCAATTCCGACGGCGGATCGACGGACGAAACCACGGAAGCGGTTCTCTCGGCTCGTGTGGAAGACAGCCACATGATGCTTGTCTCGACTCCCCTGCTGGCGGCCCACCGACTCTCCTTCCCCTACCACGGCGTGCCCGGCAAGGGCAGCGCGTTCCGGCTGATCTTCCAGATGGCACAGCGACTGGACGCGAAGGTCTGCGTGGTGGTCGATTCCGATCTGCGCTCCATTACTCCGGAATGGATCGACCTGTTGGTCCGTCCGATTCTGTTCGCCGGATCCGATTTCGTGGCCCCCTACTACCACCGCCATAAATACGACGGGACGATCACGAACAGTATCGTGTATCCGCTCACGAGGTCTCTTATACGGCTTGCGAGTGCGGCAGCCGATCGGCGGTGAGTTCGGTATCTCGGCTCGGTTGGTGGAGCGCTACCTTGAGCGCGACGACTGGGAGACCGATGTCGCGCGGTTCGGCATCGACATCTGGATGACGACCATCGCAATCGCTGAGGGCTATAGAGTGTGCCAGAGTTTCCTGGGAGCGAAACTGCACGATGCCAAGGATCCTGGTTCGGATCTGACCGCGATGCTGCACCAGGTTGTGGGCAGCGTGTTCATGTTGATGCAGGAGTACGAGCCGGTTTGGATGAACGTCACGGAGAGCCAGCCGGCGGAAGCTGTTCGGCTTCCGTTTTGACGTCGGGCTGGAACCGGTGCAGGTGAATGTCGAGCGGATGATCCACGCGTTCCGGCGAGGCTCTCACGATTTGGAAGAAGTGTGGACGATGGCGCTGAGTCAAACGACATATTCCGCCATCCGCGAGCTGGCAGATCGAACGGCAGATTCAATCCGGCCGTTCCACATCGACGACGATCTGTGGGCGCGCGTTGTCCTCGACTTCGCCGCGGCTTACAAACTGAACCCGCTCGGCCAGGGGTCAGATCATGGGTTCGCTCACGCCGCTTTATCTTGCTCGTGTCGCATCATTCGTCCTTGAAACCGAGACCATGATTGCCGCCGACGTGGAAGAAAGGATTGAGAGGCTTTGCAGGACGTTTGATGAGTTGAAGCCGTATCTGGTTCGACGCTGGCACGGAGAGCTCGATGACGCCGTGGCTGCTCCTGTGCACCAGTCGAGAAGAGCCGGCGTGGTTTCCCCTGAGGCCAACCTGGAGGTTTAACAAATGATCGACACTCTGCAGAAAGTGATCCAAGGGGCGATTGACCGCCTTCAGTACCAGATCACCACCTATCTCCCGTCGCTGCTGGCCGCGCTGACGCTGATCCTGACCGCCTACGTATTGGCCTTATCGGTCCGCTGGGTGATCTACCGGATCTTCAAAGGACTGACGATCGACAAGTTCCTTCGCCAAAGCGGCGTCGCATTCATGATTGACCGTTCGGGGAGGCTGCGCGCCACCAGGCTCGTGGCCGAAACGTCCTACTGGGCGATTCTCCTGAGCGGGTTTCTCATGGGTCTCAGCGTGTTCAATACCGACCTGACGACGCAGACGATTCAGGGATTCGTCTTTCTGCTCCCCAAACTGGTTGTGGCCGGCCTGATCCTGCTGGCAGGGATGTGGCTGAGCCAGTACCTGGGCCGCAGCCTGCTGGTTTGGGCCGTGAATGAGGAACTGCCGTCACCGAAGCGGCTGGCCGCCGTGACCCGCCTGCTGATCATGTTCGTGGCCGTCGTCGTAGCTGCGGACCAGTTGAACTTTGCCAGAACGGTCTTCCTGGCTGCCTTCATCATCCTGGTCAGTGGGGCGGTCTTAACGGCGAGCCTGGCCGTCGGCCTGAACGCCGGCGGAGGAGTGCGCCGGTTCCTCGGGGAGCGAAGGACAAACGCGGAAGAGACGCCCGAGCGCTCGCTATGGAGTCACCTGTAACCAGCCGGATCAGAACGGGCTGCCTGTTCGCGGGACAATGAAAGCAGGCGGATCGCTTGACCGATGAGAACACGCTCCTGGTGGGTTCTGTATGGCGGCTTTGGCAGCTTGGTGATCCTGATTGCGGTACTCGGGGTTGCTGCGATGCGCAGGGCCAGGCTCGTCCATTCTGAAACCATCTCAACGCATGATGCTTATCTGAAAGCCGACCTGGTGGTTCGCGAATTGCCCGCGGACTTGCACCGCTCGGGCGTTCTGGTCCGCGATTACCTGCTTGATCCCTCACCCTTTCTCGGTCCGGACTACCGGCAGCAGTTAGAGCGGCAGGAGACGGCGATCCAGCAAAAGCTCGAACTCCTTCGCATGCTGCTTCCTCGCGACCAGGCTCCGCGGCTCGCCAAATTAAAGGCCGAAGTCAGCGCATACTGGAAATCGCTCGACCCGATGTTTGAATGGACGCCGGCACAAAAGACGTGGACGAGCCGGTCGTTTCTGCGCGATGAGGTGCTGCCTCGCCGCAATGCCGTGATGCAGCTTGCTGCAGAGATATCGAGCATTAACAGTGCGAATATGGCTGCCGAGCAAAGGCGGCTACAGGAGAGTCAGGATGTTTTTCAGGATTTCATCAAGAGAATCCTGGTTCTCACGGTGTTGCTTGGCTTGCTCGTCTCCGCCGTGAGCATCGCCCGCCTGACCAGATTGGAGCTCCGCAGTACCGAGCAGCGGGAACGTGCCGAGCGCGCCGAGTTCGAAATGCGCCGGCTGTCCAATAACCTGGTTCACGCGCAGGAAGAGGAGCGCAAGACCATCGCCAGGGAGTTGCACGACGCTCTCGGGCAAAAGCTCTCCTTTGCCGGGCTCGAATTGAGCAGGCTGGCTACACTTCGCACCGCGCCTGAAGAACAGTTTCAGCAAAGGCTCGACGACGTGCAGCGGCTCATCACGGAGTCCATCCGTGGAGTGCGCGATTTGTCGATGTCCCTTCGTCCGGCGATGCTCGATGAATTGGGTCTCGGTTCGGCTTTGCGCTGGCAGGCGCGGGAATTCGAGAAAAGAGTCGGAATCGAGGTGGATGTGCAGTTGGATGGCGACCTGGAGGGTTTGCCGGACACCCATCGAACCGGTATCTATCGCGTGGTGCAGGAGGCGCTCACCAACTGTGCGCGCCACTCCAAGGCCAGCAGCGTGAGAGTCGGCCTGTACGGCGGGAAGGATACGATCCGGCTCGCCATCCAGGACGATGGCGTGGGCTTCGACCCAGCCCTGGCATCCCAGGAGGGCTTGGGGCTGGTGGGCATCAGGGAGCGGATCGCGGAGTTGGGAGGAACCGTCCGCTTCATATCGACCCCTGGAAAGGGAACGATACTGGAGGCCGAAATGGCGGCGCCGGCCGTGGAGAAAGCGCTGTCATGATTCGAATTGCGATTGCAGACGATCATGGCGTGATGCGCGAAGGCCTGCGGCTTCAACTCATGCAGCACGAGGGTTTCGAAGTCGTCGGCGAAGCAGTCGATGGCCGGCAGGCCGTGAAAATCGCGGAAGAACTCGCTCCGGACGTGATGATCATGGACATCGGCATGCCCAACCTGAACGGGATTGAGGCCACCACGCAGATCGTCAAGCGCAATCCCAAAGTCCGCGTGGTAATCCTGAGCGTACATTCCGACGAGGAGTACCTGCTGCGGGCTCTGAACGCCGGCGCGAAGGGCTATCTGCTCAAAGAGAGCGCCCATCTCGATTTGAAGCGGGCCGTCGAGGCCGTCGCACAAGGGAACTCCTTCTTCAGCCCGACGATCTCCAGGATGCTCATGCAGGATTTCGTCCAGCAACTGCAGCGCAGGGGCATCAAGGACTCCTATGACCTTCTTACAGACAGGGAGAAGGAGATATTTCAACTGCTTGCCGAAGGCAGGTCGAATAAGGACATTGCGGCGATGTTGAACCTGAGTGTCTACACCGTGGAGACGCACAGGACCCGCATCATGCAGAAGCTCGACCTGCACAGTGCCGTGGAAATCGTGATGTATGCCGTGCGGAAGAAGATCATCAGCTAGCGGCGAGGCGGCAGGCCGACCCCTCCGGCGGGAGTGGTGATGAAGCGCTCGCCGAATCCCGCAATGATGGGCTTAGCGGCGGCGATGGCTTTCTTCACCTCAGGAAGAGCCAGGGAGGCCGCGTGGCTCTCCTTTGTGTCCCAAACCTCGGTTATCCAGATCGCATCCTCGTTCTCGGAGTCTTTCGCCACGATGTAGCTCAAGCATCCGGGCATGGCGCCTGTTCCCTGCAGCAATATGGCGATTAAGGCATCTCGTTGGCCCGGCGTGGCGAGCATCTTTCCGATGAGTCCATACATTGGGCGCACCTCCTGGGATGAATGCAAAGCTCGAGCGGACGCAGCACCTGCCGCGGCGATGATGAAATCACGCCGTTTTGCGCTCATCCAGCAATGTTAGCCTGAGCGAATGATCCCGAGGTTACTTCTCGCGATGCTGCTGGCCGCGGTTTCAATCTCTGCGCAGGTTCCGAGCGGACGATGGGATGGGCACCATCACCATTGACGGGCTGAAGGTCCCATTCACCATCCTTCTTCGAGGGTAAGCGGCAGCGAGCTGACCGGATCGTTCGTCAATGGGGACACTCGCAATACATCCACATCGGGAAGCTTCGAAGGCGGGGAACTGCGGCTATCCTTTGCGCACGCGGGGACCCACCTGCGAGCCACTCTGGAGAATGAGGAGCTCAAGGGCGACTACGGCAGTGAAAAGCACGGCATGCATCGGTTCACTGCCTCCGCCTACTGCACTTGCTCCTACGAGGGCGAGACCGGACCGCCGATCATGGGCTCCTGGGAAGTCCCGGAGTCAGGCTGGAAACTTGCCGTCCGGCGAACAGGCGAAGACACTCTCGTGGCTGTTTCGCGGCCGGGAGGAGACATCGGCCCACTGGTTGGCCGGTTCGATGGACTGACCTTCATGCTTCGCTATTTTGACGGCAAGCGGGCGGTCATCCTCGAGATCGAGCCGCGCAAGGATGAAGGGCTCGATCTGGTGTGGAAAGAACCGGGTCAGGGCTCAAGGAAGTACAAAGCGGTGCGGGCAACTCCCAGGTAGCGGTCATTTTTTCTGTCCGACCGTGGAACCCCGGGAGAAATCCGAGGTATCCATAAACAGGACCGAAGTGAACGCGCCCACGAATGAAGAGCTGATGGCGGCCGTCAGGGACGGCGACCTGAGTCGCCTCGCCCTGCTGTTTGAACGCCATCACCGCAGTCTCTTTCGATTCTTCTACCGGCTCACGCAACGGCAGGGCATGAGCGAGGACCTGGTGCAGGAAGTGTTCTTAAGAATGCTGAAGTACCGCCAATCGTTCCGGGAGAACTACCCGTTTACAGCCTGGATGTACCAGATCGCGCGGAACGCCTTCCGGGACGGCGCACCCAAGGCGGCCGAGGAGCCCCTGGAGCAGGCCGCTTTACACGCGTCCTCCCGGCTGCAATCCGGCGTTGAAGACCAGATCCACGAGGCCCAGCAGACCGAATTGCTGCGCCGGGCCCTGGCCGAGCTGCCCGAGGACAAGCGTCAAGTGCTGATCCTCAGCCGCTATCAGGGGCTTAGCTACGAGGAGATCGGCCTGATCCTCGATTGTGAAGTGAACACGGTGAAATCGCGCGTGTTCCGCTCGGTCAAGCTGCTCGCCCGAGTCTACCAGCGGCTACTGGAAGGGAGACCCGCATGAACTGCCAGGATATGGAAAGCAAGTTCGCCGACTATTGCGCCGGAAGCCTCGACGCCGTCGAGGAGACCGCGGCGGAACTCCACATCACCTCCTGTCCGCAATGCACTTCGCTGTTGGAAACATGGCGGCTGCTGGAAACCATCCCGGCGCCGGAACCGGGCCCGGGCCTGCGCGCCGGCTTCAGGAAATCATTGGAAGAGTTTGCCAAGCCGCCTCGGCGTGACTGGCGATGGAGTCCTGCGTGGGGCGTGGCCTTCTGCACCGCTACGCTGCTGATCGGGCTGGTCGCCGGCTGGTGGGCTGCCGTCCGATCGGCACCGCAAGGGCAGGAGTTGGCTGCGATGCGGACTGAACTCGCCGGGATGCGCCAGATGGTGACGCTCTCCCTGCTGGCCCGGCAGTCACCGTCGGAGCGGCTGCGCGGCATCGACGTTTCGATGCAGATGGACGATAGCGACGGCCCCGTGCTCGACGCTCTGTTGCAGGCGCTCGAGCAGGACCCCAATGTGAACGTGCGTCTGGCGGCCGTGGACGCCGTCGCCCGGTTTTCCGCCACCGCCAGGGCGCGCAGGGCGTTGATGAACTCTCTAACCAAGCAGAGTTCACCGCTGGTCCAGGTGGCGATCATGGACCAGATGGGCCAGTGGAAGGACGGCGAGGCGATATCCCAGTTGAAGGGACTGGCATCGAACGCGGCCGCCGACGAAATAATCCGGCGCCACGCGGAAACCATTCTCCGGAGACTCCGGTATTAACCGTTGGAGGATCGAAATGAAAGCTTTGCTACTGCTCGCCGCCGCTGTGGCGCTCCATGCCGAGGTAGTTTCAACCAACACGACGCAAAAGTCGTTTCCGGTCTCCGGAGCCGCCAAGCTCGTTCTCGATAACGTCGAAGGCTCGCTCACCATCACGGGAAGCGCGACCAACCAGATCAACGTCGTCGTGCGCGAAACCTGGTCAGGTGAGAACGAGGCCATGATCCAGGAGGCCAAGCAGAAGATCCGCATCGACATGAAACAGGAGGGGAACACCGTGGACATCTATGTCGATGGGCCCTTTCGTGAGGACCGGCGAGGCGGATCGACGCGCGCGCATCGCTCCAATTACGGTGCAGAGCGAGGATATCGCGCGAAGTTCGATTTTGAAGTGCAGGTGCCCGTCAGGACGGAGCTCGACATTGCGACGGTGAACCGGGGCGATGTGCGGGTGACGAACGTGCAAGGCCGCTTCGAAGTTCGGAACGTGAACGGCTCGATCGAGATGCGCGACGCCGCCGTGGGAGGCACGGCCCATACGGTAAACGGCCGCGTCACCATCACTTTTGCGTCGTTGCCGACCGCGGAATCCGACTTCAAGACCGTAAACGGAGCGATCCATGCCACTCTCCCGCCTGGCCTGAACGCCGACGTCCGCGTGAAAACCTTTAACGGCGCAGCCTTCACGGATTTCGACTCCACGATGCTGCCAGCACCGGCGCTGCAGCCTACAGGCTCGCGGGAGGGCGGGAAGTTCGTCTATAAGTCCGACCGCGCTTCCTCCTTTCGCATCGGCGCCGGCGGCGTGCCACTTGCGCTTCGAGACATTGAACGGCGAGATCAGAATCGCCAAGAGAGGTAATTGAGATGATACGATCCATCCTTTTTGTTGTCATAGCGGGGTTGGCCGCTTCAGCCCAGCAGACGCCCGGAGAAACTCGTGATTCCCTTCACTGACCCGGCAAAAGCGAAAATGCTGAAGGTGGACATCATCAG
Source organism: Bryobacteraceae bacterium (assembly GCA_963714395.1). GTDB lineage: Bacteria > Acidobacteriota > Terriglobia > Bryobacterales > Bryobacteraceae > JACADU01. The sequence continues at coordinate 99,675 of CAVQOO010000041.1, read as the reverse complement.
CGGCAGCATCCACGTCCAGGGCTATGCGGGGAAGGACGTCGTCGTGGAGATCAAGGAAGGCGCTGACCGGGGAGGTGAGCGCGAGTCCGCGGCCGCTCCCGCTGGAATGCGCCGCCTCAGCACGGGCGGCGGGGACATCCGCGCCGAAGAACTCGACAACACCATGAAGATCCACGTCGGCCACTCCCGGCGGCCCACGTCTCTCTTTATCCAGGCGCCTGCAAACTGCTCGCTCAACATCAAAACGCTGAATGACGGCAACGTTGTAATCGAGGGGATTCAGGGGGAGATCGAGGCCAACAACCTGAATGGGCCTGTCACGCTGACGCGCGTCGGCGGTACGGTAGTCGCCCACTCTCTGAATGGGAAGGTGCTGGTGAGCATGGATCGCGTGGACGCCGGCAAGCCAATGTCCTTCTCGACTCTCAACGGCGACATCGATGTCACGCTGCCCGCGGACATCAAGGCCACCGTGAAGATGAAATCAGACCACGGCGAGATGATGAGCGATTTCGAAATCACAGCGGCCCCGTCGGCACAGGTTGAGAAGGGCCAGCGCGACTCCAAGGGCATGTACAAAGTCTCGGTTTCCCGCGCTCTGAACGGCACCATCAACGGCGGCGGCCAGCCCCTGCAGTTCACCACGATGAACGGCACGATCTACATACGCAGGAAAGGGGCCGCGGGAGCCCGCTGAGTGTGCTCGGATTGCGGGTGACCCGAGCCGCCCTGCGAGTATGATATCCGGAGTGGGATTTATGGTCGACTTTGTGGTCAGTCCAGCGCACACGGCGCTCCTCAACGTGGACATGCAGAATTGCTTTGTGCACGGCCACCCTGTATCCGCCCCGGATGGGTTGGCCGTGCAGGAGCGCATCAATCGCCTGGCGGCGAGATGCAGGGCGTCGGGGATTCTGGTGATTCACACCAGTCATGTACTGCGCCCTGATGGCTCCAATGCCGGTGTCCTGAGAGAGAATCCGTTCGTGCAGCAGGGGATGATCAACAAGGGGTCTGCATCATCTGCGCTTCACAAGGGGTTGGTTGTGGATGAGCGCGACCTCCTTCTCGACAAACCGCGTTTCGGGGCGTTTCATGGCACGGACCTCGAGTTGATCCTTCGTTCGCGCGGCATCGACACTGTCATCATCACTGGCATTGCCACAAACGTATGTTGTGAAACGACCGCGCGCGAGGCGATGGTGCGCGATTTCCACGTACTCTTTCTTAGCGATGGCACAGCGACGTTTCCGATCGGAGAGGTCTCGGCGGCCGAGATTCAACGCGCGACTTGCGCTACGATTGGATTCCTATTCGGGCAGGTGCTGACCGTGGACGAAATGATCGAAGGTATCGAGCGGGCTGCGCCGGCGTAGTCCGCGTAACCTTTCGGCCAGACTGGTGTCAGGCGATCGTTGAGACGTGGTGGCGCTGTCCTTCTCGTAGGCGGCGATTTCGGCTTCGTGCTCGAGCAGGAAGCCCACTCGTCGACGCCGAGTCGTACCGCGCTCGGCCCGACACGCTCAGCAGCGGGTTGATGCAGAATGGAGTCAGGACGCTCGATGCAGGTCACGGTTGAAGTACCCGAAGATATCGCCCGCGTCCTTGGCGCTGGGCTCACCTCACTTGATCGAACTGTCCTGGAGGGCTTGGCGGCGGAGTCCTATCGCACGGGAGTCCTCTCTGAATCCCAGGTGATGCGGCTCCTGAGATCCCCCTCGCGCTTTGCGGTCCACGACTGGCTGCGCGAGCGCCAGATCCCGTATCGTTACGCTGAGGCGGATCTGGCCAGCGACCTCGCCTCGCTGGCAGAACTCGGATTGCGCTGAACGGATGATAGTCGTCGCAGACAGCAGCCCGTTGCGCTATCTGATCGTTATCGGAGAGGCTGGCCTTCTGCCGGCCGTCTTTGGAGAAGTTTGGATACCATCAGAAGTTCTGAATGAACTTTCAGCTGCGGCAACTCCGGAAAGCGTGCGTCTTCTCCTGGAGCAGCCGCCAAGGTGGCTCTGCATTCGAGATCCGCGAGAAGAGGCGGTTGCGGCGATCGATTCCGAACTCGACCTTGGAGAGCGGGCAGCGCTCGCGTTAGCTCAAGATCTCAAGGCGGGACCTGGTGCTCGTCGACGATGCAGCCGGCAGAAGGGCAGCCAGTGCGCTTGGATCGCGAATCACAGGAACCCTAGGAGTGTTGCGCCTGGCGGCCGAACGCGGTTTGGTCGACGTGCCGGATGTCGTCTTGCGACTCCGACAGTCGGGGCTTTTACATACAGGAAGCGCTGATCCAATCGGCGTTTGGGAAGTGGCTCTGACTCCATGGCAGCGCCATCTCGGCAAGTCCGCGCCGACTTCAGGCGATCGTTGAGAATGTGGTGGCGCGGTCCTTCTCGTAGGCGGCGATTTCGGCTTCGTGCTTGAGCAGGAAGCCCATCTCGTCGACGCCCTCCAGCAGGCAGGTCTTCGAGAAGGCGTCGACGGGGAAGGTGACTGTCCCCGCGCCGGGCAGAGTAAGAGTCTGTGCGGCAAGGTCGATGGACGCCGTGCTCAGCGGGTCATTGGCCAGCGCCGCGAGGGCTTTGGCGTGGGCCTCGCGCGAGACGACCACCGGCAGAAGGCCGTTCTTGAGCGAATTGCCCTTGAAGATGTCGGCGAACGACGTGCTGATCACGGCGCGGAAGCCGAACTGCGTGAGCGCCCACGGGGCGTGCTCGCGCGAGCTGCCGCAGCCGAAGTTGTCGCCGGCCAGCAGAATCTGCGCCGCCCTTGCGCGCGCGGCGGTTGAGGATGAAATCCGGCTTCGGCTTGCCGTCGGCGTCGTAGCGCCAGTCGTTGAAGAGCTGGTCGCCGAGGCCGTCCTTGGAGATGGTCTTCAGGAAGCGCGCCGGGATGATCTGGTCCGTGTCGATGTTGTCGACCGGCAGACGGCACCAGCGGCTTTCGAACGTTGTGAACTTTTCCATGATCGTGGCTCCTAGCATGTCCGTCACGTCGGTGACCACGCCGGTGACGGCGGAGGCGGCGGCGGTCAGCGGGCTGGCCAGGAAGGTGCGCCCGCCCTTGCCCTGGCGTCCTTCGAAATTGCGATTGCTGGTGGAGACGCTGTACTGGCCCGGCGAAAGCTGGTCGCCGTTCATGGCGATGCACATGGAGCAGCCGGCCTCGCGCCACTCGGCGCCGGCGCTCGCGGAAGATCTGTGTCGAGGCCTTCGGCTTCGGCCTGCGCGCTTGATCTCCTGCGAGCCGGGCACGACCAGCACGCGCACCTTGCGGATTGACCTTGCGGCCCTTCAGAATCGAGGCCGCGGCGCGCAGATCGGACATGCGCGAGTTGGTGCAGCTTCCGATGAAGACCACGTCGATCGGGTGGCCGAGCAGCGGCTTGCCGGCTTCGAGGCCCATGTAGTCGCAGCGCCTTGCGCAGCGACTCGCGCTCGATCGGAGTCGGCGACAGTCGGCGGATCGGGCACGCGCGCCGGTGATCGGAGATGCCCATGCCGGGGTTGGTGCCGAAGGTGATCATCGGCTCGAGCGCGGCGGCGTCGATGGAGATTTCCAGGTCGTAGGCGGCGCCGTCGTCGGTCGGCAGCTGCTTCCAGCGCGCGACGGCGGCGTCCCACGCCGCGCCCTTCGGGGCGAACGGCCGCCGTGCGAGATACTCGAACGTGGTGTCGTCCGGGCGCGATCAGGCCGGCGCGCGCGCCGCCTTCGATCGACATGTTGCAGACCGTCATGCGCTCTTCCATCGAGAGCGCGCGGATGGTGGAGCCGGTGTACTCGAAGACGCAGCCGGTGCCGCCGCCGATGCCGATCCTCGCGATCAGCGCGAGGATGATGTCCTTGGCCGTGACGCCGGGCCGCAGCGTGCCGTCGACGTGCACCTGCGAAGCTCTTCGACTTGCGCTGCAGCAGGCACTGCGTGGCGAGCACGTGCTCCACTTCGCTGGTGCCGATGCCGAAGGCCAGCGCGCCGAACGCGCCGTGCGTGGCCGTGTGGCTGTCGCCGCAGACCACCGTCATGCCCGGCTGCGTCAGGCCGAGCTCCGGCCCGATGACGTGGACGATGCCCTGCTGGCTCGCTGTGGAAGCCGAAGCAGCGGGATGCCGAACTCGGTGCAGTTCGTTCTCGAGCTGCGCCACCTGCGTGGCGGCGATCTCGTCCACGATGGGCAGCGCGCGGCGTGGTGGGCGTGCTGTGGTCGCACGGTGGCGAAGGTCAGGTCCGGCCGGCGGACCTTCAGGCCGCGCTCGCGCAGGCCGTCGAAGGCCTGCGGCGAGGTGACTTCGTGGACCAGGTGCAGGTCGATGTAGAGCAGCGCGGGAGCGCCGGGCTGCTCGGCGACGACGTGCGAGTCCCAGAGTTTCTCGATGATGGTGCGGGGCATGGCTCTTACTGCTTACTAGATGGCGGCGCAGACGGCCTCGCCGACCTGTTCGGTGGTTGCGGGCGGCCCGGCGGGCTTCAGGTCCGCGGTCACGTTGCCGCTGTTGAGCACCGCTTCGATGGCCGCGTTCACCGCCGCGGCTTCCTCCTTCAGACCGAAGCTGTATTCGAGCATGGCGGCCACGGTGCCGATGGCGCCGAGCGGATTGGCCTTGTTCTGTCCGGCGATGTCGGGCGCCGAGCCGTGTACCGGCTCGTACAGTCCGACCCACGCGCCGGAGGGCTTGCTGTCGCCGATGGAGGCCGAGGGCAGCATGCCGATCGAGCCGGCCAGCACCGCGCCCTCGTCGCTCAGGATGTCGCCGAACATGTTCTCGGTCAGCACGACGTCGAACCGGCGCGGGTTCAGGACGAGCTGCATGGCGCAGTTGTCCACCAGCATGTGGTCCAGTTCGACGTCCGGGAACTCGGCCGCCGACTTCGACCACGACCCTGCGCCAGAGCTGCGAGTTCTCGAGCACGTTCGACTTGTCCACCGAGGTCACCTTCTTGCGGCGCTGCCGCGCCAGGTGGAAGGCCATGCGGCGTGATGCGCTCGATTTCGGCGCGCGTGTAGGTCATGGTGTTGACCGCGCGCTCTGTCGGCGCCCGTGCCCGCGATGCCGCGCGGCGTGCCGTAGTAGATGCCGCCGGTCAGCTCGCGGACGATGATCATGTCCGTGCCTTCGACCAGGTGGTTCTTGAGCGGGCGAGGAATCGAGCAGCGCCGCGTAGGCGCGCACCGGGCGCAGGTTGGCGTAGACGCCCAGCGCCTTGCGAATGCCGAGCAGTCCCTTCTCGGGCCGCTTCTCCGGCGGCGCGTTGTCGAACTCCGGCAGCCCGACCGCGCCCATCAGCGTCGCGTCGGCTTCGGCGGCCAGCCGCGCCGTCTCGTCCGGGAGCGGCGTGCCGGTCTTGTGAATGGCGATGCCGCCCAGCAGGCCTTCGCTCAGAGTGCAGCGTGTGATTGAACTTGGCGGCGACACGGTGCGAGCACGCGCACGGCTTCGCGCGTGACTTCGCGTGCCGATGCCGTCGCCGGGCAGAACGAGAACGTTCAGGTTCATGATTCTGTTTGAGTCGATAGTCGGCGGCGACTGCGCATCCGAGCGCGATTGCCCGCTGGCGCTTCGCCATCTTCGAGTGTGGATCAGCGCGACGATCTCCTCGTCCATCACGCCCTTCTTGCGGTCGGCGATCGTCGATGAAGCGCTGGTAGACGGCGTCGAGTTCCTGCTTGCGTGAGCTCGAAGCCAAGGTCCTCGCAGCGTTGCGCGGAGCGCGTGGCGGCCGCTGTGCTTGCCGAGCACCAGCTGGCCTTCGGGCACGCCGACGCGTCGCGGATCGATGATCTCGTAGGTGGTCTTCTCCTTGAGGTAGCCGTCCTGGTGGATGCCGGCCTCGTGCGCGAACGCGTTGGCGCCGACGATGGCCTTGTTCGGCTGCGGGCCGAAGGTGATGATGCTCGGTCAGCATCTGGCTGGCGGGATAGAGGTGTTCGGTGTCGATGCCGGTGTGATAGGGCAGCCGGTCCTGCGCGGACTTGAATCGCCATGACGACCTCTTCGAGCGAGCAGTTGCCGGCGCGCTCGCCGATGCCGTTGATGGTGCACTCGATCTGCCGCGCGCCGGCCTGCACCGCGGCCAGCGAGTTGGCGACTGGCCAGCCCGAGATCGTCGTGGCAGTGTACGCTGACGATGGCCGGATCGCCGAGCGCCCGCGCGATGCGGCCGATCAGTTCGCCGTACTCCTCGGGCGTCGAGTAGCCGACCGTATCGGGCAGGTTCACCGTGCGGGCGCCGGCGGCGACCACCGCCTTGCGAGACTTCTCCAGGTAATCGGGGTCGGTGCGGGTGGCGTCCTCGGCCGAGAACTCCACGTCGTCGACGTAGCGGCGCGCCAGTTCGACGGCCGCGACGGCCTCGTCGAGCACCTGCTGCCGGCGTCTTCTTCAGCTTGTACTTCAGGTGGATATCGCTGGTCGCGATGAAGGTGTGGATGCGCGGACGGCTGCGCTGTGCGCAGAGCGCCGGCGGCGCGTTCCACATCCAGCGTGCAGGCGCGCGCCAGCGCCGCCACCTGGACCCAGGGGAACTCGCGGCTGATTGCGTCCACCGCCTCGAAATCGCCTTCGGAAGCGATCGGGAAGCCGGCTTCCAGGATGTCCACGCCCAAGTTCCACCAGCTTGTGGGCCATCCGGAGCTTTTCCGGCACGGTCATGCTGCATCCGGGCGACTGCTCGCCGTCGCGCAGCGTGGTGTCGAAAATGTATACGCGCTGCCTGTCCTCGGAAGAGTTCATTTTCGCGATTGCGCTCCTTGAACCCGCTTCGTGGCCCCGGGCCTGTTCTCCCGAAGGCTGCGGGCGATCTCACCTCCCATTCTGGGGGGACCTTAGGCGATTATTCAAATTTATAATAATCTTGTATAGGATAAGCCATGAGCATAAAATAAGTCTTGTAAATACCTAACCCCAGTTGTTGAGGGGTCATCCGGAGGATCTAACTGTGGAACTCTACCCGTTGAAGGTTTTCTGACGGTTGCGACCGAGAAGAGCTTCTCGCGGGCGGGCGAAAAACTGCTGCGGACACAACCGGCTATCTCCCTGGCTGTTCAGAGGTTAGAGGCGGAACTCGGCGAGAAGCTGCTGGACCGGACGGGTCGCGAGCTGATCCTGACCGATGCCGGGCGGATCGTGATTGAGTACTGCCGGCGGTTCGAGAACCTCGAGCGTGATCTGGAGAATGCCCTCGCAGAGCTGCGCGATATGGCGGCGGGGCGGCTGGTGATCGGGGCCAACGAGTCGACGTCGCTTTATTTGCTGAGCCACATCGTGCAGTACAGGCGTCTCTACCCAAAGGTGAAGGTGCAGGTGCGACGATCGTTGTCGAGCAAGATGCCGATGCAGTTGATCGACGGGGACCTCGAACTGGGGGTCATCAGCTACGACCCGGAAGACGACCGGCTGGAGTCCACTGTCATCTACGCTGATCATCTGGCGTTTGTGGTCAGTCCGCAACACCGCTTTGCGGGCAGGGAAGCGGTTTCGATTCGCGAATTGGGGATGGAAACCTTCATCGCGCACAACGTGATCTCGCCGTACCGCGAAGTAGTGCTCAAGGCCTTCCAGAAGGCGAAGGTGGCGCTGAACATGGATGTCGAGATGCCCACCGTGGAGACCATCCGCAGAATGGTGCAGCGGAACGAGGGCGTGGCGTTCCTGCCGAAGATGTGCGTGGAGCAGGACGTGGAGCAAGGCGCGCTTGTGGAAGTGCGAGTGGCGGAGATGAAGGTGGAGAGAAAAGTGTTTTTGATCTACCCGGCCAAACGAGCGCTAAGCCATGCGGCACGCGCGTTTCTGGATCTGGTGCGGGGCCCAAAGCCGGAACCTGCAAAGTAACCCCGTTATTCTGAAATCCTGAGGGAAGTGCGAGTGACTCTCCGATCCAAACTGTTGGCTTCCATGCTTGGGCTGGGAAGCTTGGCAATCCTCGTTTCGGGCTACATCAGCTACCGGAATGCCAGCCGCGGATTGACCGACGCAGCCGTGCAGCATTTGAACGGCATCCGGCGCTCCAAGGCACAGCAGGTCGAAGCACATTTCGAGATGACGCGGAATCACGTCATTACCTTGAGCATCGACACGATGCTCATCAGCGCGATGAGTGACTTTCGAGAGGCATTTCGGAAGATCGACGGTCCGGATGCGCCGCCTGATTTGAAGAAAAGCGTGCGGGAGTTCTATGGCTCGTCCTATTTGAAGCAACTAGGTGCGTTGGCTGCAGTTGCGTACCTCAATCGACGAATACATGCCCGTGGGGCGCGCGCCCTACTTCATCCAGGAGCACTACCTGGTTCGGAATCCCTACCCCAGACTTGAGCGGGACAGACTGGACCTTGCGAAAGACGGCAGCGAATATAGCCGGGTTCATGCGAAGTACCATCCGTCGCTGCGGCGGATCGCCCGGCAATTTGGCTACTACGATCTGTTTCTGATCGACAACGAGACGGGGCGGATCGTGTACACAGTGTCCAAAGAGCCGGACTTCGGCACGAGTCTGGTCAAAGGGCCTTACCGGAACACCGCTCTTGCGAAGGCGTTTCAGGCCTGCCGCGACAATCCGGACGTCGATGCCGCCTGCCTCACGGATTTTGAAGACTACGAACCGTCTCTCGGTGCGCCCGCTGCTTTCATGGCCAGCCCGATCAACGACGGGGACAGGCGGGTGGGTGTGCTCGCGCTGCAACTCTCGATTGACGAAATCGACCGCGTAGTCTCGGGCAATCATGGCTGGGAGAAAGACGGACTGGGCAAGACGGGGGACTCCGGGATCGTCGGCCCCGACTTTCTGATGCGAACCAACTCGCGCGGCTATGTCGATGATCCCGAGAAGCACCTCGCCCGGATGCGTGCCCGAGGCGTCCCCGAGAAACAGATTGCCCGCATACGCGCCTACAAAACCACGGCGCTTCAGCAAATGGTGAAGCTGCCCTCGGTGGTAGCGGCGCTGAAGGGCGAGGAAGGCCTGCGCACCCAACCGGGCTCGTCGGGCGCGCGGTCGCTGATCGCCTATGGCCCGCTCCGCGTCCCTGGGCTGCATTGGACCATCGCTTCGCGAATGGACGAGGCTGAGGCGCTTGCGGCGGTAGTCGAGATGCGAAACAAGATGCTCATATGGGGACTGGCCGTCCTCCTGATTACGGCCTTCGTCGCCCTCATGGCAAGCCGCGCCATTGTGCGCCCCTTGCAGGTGCTTGCCGGCGCATCGAAGAAGGTTGCTGCTGGGGATCTGACCGTGGAAGTGCCGGTCACTTCGAAGGACGAAATAGGGAGCCTCTCGGCCACCTTCAACTCGATGGTCAAGGATCTCCGTGCCAGCGCGGAGTTGACCAGTGCGCAAGCGGAAGCCACGAAACTTCGCGCTCGCCTCGATGCCATGCATTCCGAAATCGGCGCGGCTCTTGTTCAATCGCAGGACTTCAACGACATGATGAAGCGGTGCGCCGAAGCGTTGCATGGCCGGTGTGGACGCAGCTTTCGCGCGTATCTGGATGCTTGAGCCGGGAGCCGATACCCTCACGCTGTGTACAAGCGTCGGCCTCTACACACATCTCGATGGCCCGCACTCGCGCGTCAAAGTCGGTGAGAGCAAACTGGGCCGCATCGCCGCCACCCGCATTCCGCTGGAAACAAATTCAATCGTCACCGAGCCAGATGTCGACGCTGATTGGGCGAGGGAGCAGGGAATCGTCTCGTTTGCCGGCTATCCGCTGGTCGTTCAGGAGCGACTGGTGGGTGTCGTTGTCGACATTCGGTCGACGGCCGCTTTCCCAGGAGCAGTTCAAGGCCCTAGCCCTGGCGGCCAATCGAATCAGCCTCGGAATACAACGGCGGCAAACGGAGGAGGAACTCCAGATCGCCAAAGAGAAAGCCGAAGAGGCCACCACGGCGAAGTCGATGTTCCTCGCCAACATGAGCCACGAGATCCGCACACCGATGAACGCCATCATCGGCATGACGCACCTGGCCCTGAAAACCGAGCTGACCCCGAAGCAGCGCGACTACCTCTCAAAGGTGCGAACCGCCGCCGGCTCGCTGCTCGGCATCATCAACGACATTCTCGACTTCTCAAAGATCGAGGCCGGCAAGCTGGACATCGAGAGTGCGGACTTCCGCTTCGAGGACGTGCTGGAGAATCTCTCCACCGTGGTCGGACAGAAGGCCCACGAGAAGAATCTCGAATTCCTCATCTGCGCCTCAGCCGGACATCCCGCCGAATCTCGTCGGCGATCCACTTCGCCTGGGGCAGATCCTGATCAATCTGGTGAACAACTCAGTGAAGTTCACCGAGCGCGGCGAAGTGGTCGTCAGTGTCGCAGTGGAAGAACACGCGCCGGACCGCGTCAAACTGAAATTCTCCGTTCGCGACACCGGCATCGGCATGACGCCGGAGCAATCGGCGCGTCTGTTCCAGGCGTTCAGCCAGGCCGACACGTCGACCACGCGCAAGTTCGGCGGCACCGGCCTCGGTCTGTCCATCAGCAAGCGGCTGGTGGAGATGATGGGGGGCCACATCTGGGTGGAGAGCGAGGCCGGAGTCGGCAGCACCTTTCTGCTTCACCGCATGGTTCGGCATCGGGTCGGCGGAGTCTGAGCTCAGGCGGTTCATCCCCGATCTGGCCGGAATCCGGGCTCTGGTGGTCGACGACAACGCGCAGGCGCGCGAGATCCTCAGCGATGCGGTCAGAGGATTTGCTCTCCGCGCCGAGACGGTCTCCTCCGGAGCAGAGGCGATTCGCGAACTGGTCGCCTGCCGATGAGAAGGACCCCTATCAGCTTGTCCTGATGGACTGGCACATGCCCGAGATGGATGGCCTGCAGGCCAGCGCCATCATCAAGCGGGAAGAGCCGGCTGAAGCACCAGCCCCGACATCGTGATGGTCACGGCGTTCGGGCGCGAGGAGATCCGCGTCCAGGCGGAGCAGATGGGCATCGACGGCTATCTGCTGAAGCCCGTCAACGCGTCGGTCCTCTACGACACGCTGATGGATCTGTTCGGTGTCGAGGGACTGGAGACCAGCAGCGCTCGCCACCACAAGGCCGAAGCCGCCGAGCACAACGCCAGCGGTGTGCGCATCCTGCTGGTGGAAGACAACGAGATGAACCAGCAGGTCGCGACCGAACTGCTGGAAAGCGCGGGGGCTATCGTGACAATCGCCAACCACGGCGGCATCGCGGTGAAGCTGCTGACCGAGGGTCCGCAGCCGCCGCCCTTCGACATCGTGCTGATGGACCTGCAAATGCCCGAGATGGACGGCCACACCGCGACTCGCATGCTGCGCGCGGATCCGCGCTTCAACGACCTTCCGATTCTCGCCATGACGGCACATGCCCTGGTCGAAGAACGCCAGCGCTGCCTGGAAGCGGGCATGAACGACCACGTCACCAAGCCCATCGATCCGGATGCGCTGTTCGCCTGCCTGGGCCGCTTGGTGAAGACGCGCGGAGACCCCGCGCCGGTTGTCCCGAAACCGGCCGCGGCCAGTGATGTCGAACTGCCGGAGATCGAGGGAATCGACATCGCCGGCGGGCTGAAGCGTGTCGCCGGCAACAAGCGCCTCTACCGCAGCCTGCTCGAACAATTTGCCGCCAAACAAGCCGGGGTCGCGTCACAGATCGCCGAGGCACTCGGTAGCGGAGACCGCGCGCTGGCCGAACGGCTGGCGCACACGGTGAAAGGTGTTGCAGGCAACATCGGCATCGGATCGGTTCAAGCGGCGGCGGCGAAGGTCGAGCGCGGCATCCAGGAGGGAGACTCTTCGGTCCCCGCCCTGCTGGCGGAGCTGGAATCGGCACTTGGGTCCACAGGTGCGAAGCCATCCGTAGCGCGGCTGGGTGAGCACCGCTCCGCAGGCGGCGGCAACGGCCGAGTTCAACGCCGAAGCGGCCGCCGCCGCGATCGCCCGACTCAAGGCGCTGATCGAGGACAACGACGGCGACGCCGCCGACGCCGTCCAAACCGTCGCCGAAGCTCTCTCCGGAAAAGTGGACGCCCAGCGGCTCGGCGCACCTCCGCGCCGCCATTGACGAGTTCGATTTTGATAAAGCTGGATTGCAGTTGAGGGAACTCGCCCAGGAATGCCACCTGAGCGAGGTGTAGCCAGTGCTGAAGATCTCGAACGAACAGTTTGACCGCGTGCGGCGCCTGTCACTGAGTCTGGCGGGCATCGAACTTGCTGAACGCCATCGCGAACTGCTCATCAGCAGGTGCCGGCGGATCAGGATCGACGATAACGCAGGCTTTGACGAGCTGCTCACCGCCGCGGAAGCGGGTGATGCGCCGGCACGCCAACGGCTCATCGGACTGCTCACCACCAGCCACACCGGGTTCTTCCGCAACGCCTGGCACTTCGACATCGCCGCCGAACATGCTCTCCAGGCGATTCACCATCGTGGCAAAGCTCGCCTTTGGTCAGCCGCGGCCGCGACAGGTGAGGAGCCTTATTCGCTGGCGATGGCATTGATCGACGCTGCCCGCCGGGACGATCCGCCCGCGACGATCCTGGCGACGGACATCAATTTCCAGGTTCTGGATTTCGCGCAGAGAGGCGAGTACGGTGAAGCCTCGCTTCGCTCCCTCGAGCCTGGTCAACGCGCACGCTTCTTCAGCGATTCCGCAGGCTCAGGCCGTTGGCGCATCTCTGCAGCAGCGCGCCGGCTGATAGAGTTTCTACAATTGAATCTGAACTCTGAAGTATGGCCAGTGGATGGCCCTTTCGATGTCGTATTCTGCCGCAACCTGCTGATGTACCTCGAAACCCGGCGCCGGTCTTCCGTCCTTCAACGAATGGCTTCGTTGATCGCTCCGGATGGCCTGCTCATTCTCGATCCCGCCGAGCATCTTGGCGAGGCGCGGCATCTGTTCGGTCCGGGCAACAACGGTGTTTACCCTCGGCCTGCAGCCCGGCATAGCGGGCGCGGCACCCTCTACGGCCCACAGTTCAAAGAAAGAATGAGAAGTTTATGACGATTGCAAGACGGTTGACCCTCCTGTTGGCCTTGCCGCTCATTGTGCTGGTCGCCCTCGGTGTTTTCTCCACAGTGCAGTTGGCCAAAATCGAAACCAACAGCCGGTTCCTGTCCGAGACTCAGGTTGGGAGCCTTGCGGTAATTGGGGACATTTCGCGAAGCCTTGCCGAGATGAGGGTGAACGTTCGAAGCTTCTCTCCTGGCCGACGACAAGGCGGAACAGGCGCGGGCCGAGGCTCTCTACCGTGAGGATCAGGAGTGCAACTGGACAAAGCGATTGAGCCAGTTCGGCGACAGCCTGATCTCGGACGAAAGGGACCGAAGGCTCTTCAACGACTTTCGGAGAATGAGCGCCGAATGGAGCACAGAGGCGGAGAAGCTCATGTCGATGGCTGCCGCAGGGCGGCGGCAGGAGGCCATCAATGCGATGGTCTCGGGCCCAGTACCGGAGCTTGGCGCGCGTGCTCGGCAAAGTTTCGGCCGAGTGGGTCAAACACAACGAAGACACTGGCCGCGAGACGCCGGCCGTGGCGAATCTCGAGGCCATTAATCGGGCCCGGCGGAACCTGCTGATTTCCATCGCAGGTTCCCTGCTGCTGACCGGCATTCTGGGATTCCTCACTTTCCGCAGAATCGTCAATCCCATTCAGCGCTGCAGACGATCGGTCGAGACCATTGCCGCCGGCGACTATGTGCAGGCGGTCCCCTTCACGGAGGCAACCGATGAGACCGGCGGTCTGGCCCGATCCGTCGACGTCCTCAAGCGGGGCGCGGCGGCGATGGACGAACAACGCTGGATCAAGACCAACGCCGCCAAAATCACGACCGAACTGCAGGGCGCCACATCGCTGAACAAGTTTGGAGAGCGGCTCCTCTCGGGTCTCGTGCCTGTCCTGGGCGGCGGCGTTGCGGGCTTCTATCTCATGGATAAAGGCCACGAAAGCCTGCGGCGTATCGCGAGCTACGGGCTCGCCGAAGAGGCGGGCAGCGCAGCTTCGTTCCGGATAGATGAGGGGCTGATCGGCCAGTGCGCGCGCGTGCGCACATCCATGGCGCTCACAGAGCTTCCGCCGGCCTATGTCCGAATCTCCTCTGGTGTCGGCGAGTCCGCGCCGGTTCAGACTGTCGCCTGGCCGGTCGTCTCGCGCGACGCCGTTCTTGGTGTGCTCGAGATTGCCTCCTTCCGCGCCTTCAATGAGAACGAAAAAGCGCTCCTTGAGGAGCTGATGCCGGTCGTGGCGATGAGCCTGGAGATCCTGTCACGCAACATCGCCACGCAGGAACTGCTCGCCCAGACCCAGGAGCAGGCGCGACAACTCGAGGAGCAAACGGAGGAATTGACCCAGTCGCAGGAAGAGTTGATGTCGCAAAAGGAGGAACTGCTAGCCCAACAGGACGAACTGACCACCCAGCGAGAGGAACTCAAGACCAGCGAGGAACGCTCGCGGCTCATCCTCGAATCCAGCGCTGAAGGTATTTTCGGCACGGACACCGACGGACGCATCACCTTCGTCAATCCCGCCGCCTGCCAGATGCTCGGGTTCACCTACGACGAACTCCTCGGCCAGCCGTCTCACGCCATGTTCCACAATCGCCACCCCGACGGCAGCGAGTACCCGAAGGAGGAATGCCCGATGTTCGCCGCCTATACGCGCGGCGAGGCCAGCCGGATCGACGACGAGTTTCTGTGGTGCAAGGATGGCGCAGGGCTGCCGGTTGAATATGGCGCGACTCCGGTTCTCAAGGATGGCGCCGTGGTCGGGTCAGTCGTCAGCTTCACCGACATCACCGAGCGCAAGCGCGCCGAAGAACGCCTGCGCGAGACGGAACAGTTCTTCCGCAGCGTGCTGGAACTCGCGCCGGACGCCTTGATGGTGGTGGACGCGAACGGCCTCATTCAATTGGCCAATGCCCAGAGCGAAAAAGTCTTCGGCTACACGCGGGAAGAGCTCATAGGCCACTCGGTGGACATGCTTGTGCCGCAGGACGTCCGAGGCCGGCATCCCGAGCTCCGGGCGTCTTATCATCGCGCACCGGTGAAGCGGGAGATGAGCAGCCGTTCGCTTCAGGGCATTCGCAAGGATGGGTCGGAGTTCCCGGTTGAAGTCGGGCTGAGTCCCTTGCCGGCCGGGCAGTCCCAAGGGATGCAAGTCGCCGTGTCCGTCCGCGACATCACCGAGCGCAAGCGCGCCGAGGCTGACCTCCAGCGTCGAGGAGAGGAACTCCAGCACATTAACTTCCTGGCCGACGGCGCGTTGGATCTCACCAAGGCGGGCTACTGGCACGTGCCGTTGGACGGTTCCGGCTGGTACAACTCGTCGGAACGGGCAGTGCGCATCTTCGGCGACATTCCCACACCCGATCTCCGTTACACCCTCGAACACTGGGCTGAACACGTTCGGCTCGGCGACGAAGTTGCGGCCAAAGCAACAGCCGACAATTTCCAGGCTGCTGTGGAGGGGAGGGTTCCCGTGTACGACGCCACCTATGCCTACAAACGGCCGGTGGATGGGCGAGTTGTCTGGATCCATGCCCTGGGCCATGTTGTGAAAGACGAAGACGGCAAGCCCAAGGACATGTTCGGTGTCACCCAGGACATTACGGACTTCAAGATGCTGGAAACGGAGATCATTGCCGCCAGGGAAAAGGCAGAGGAAGCCACGCAGGCCAAGTCGATGTTCCTGGCCAACATGAGCCACGAGATCCGCACGCCGATGAATGCCATCATCGGCATGACGCATCTGGCTCTGAAGACGGAGCTGACGCCCAAGCAGCGCGACTATCTGGCAAAGGTCCGCGGGGCCGCCGGCGCGCTGCTGGGCATCATCAACGACATTCTCGACTTCTCGAAGATCGAGGCAGGCAAGCTGGACATCGAAAGCGCCGACTTCCGCTTTGAGGATGTGCTTGGAGAACCTCTCCACCGTGGTCGGCCAGAAGGCGCATGAGAAGAACCTCGAATTCCTCATCGCGGCGCAGCCGGACATTCCGCCGAATCTGGTGGGCGACCCGCTCCGCCTGGGGCAGATCCTGATCAATCTGGTGAACAACGCGGTGAAGTTCACCGAGCGCGGTGAGGTGGTCGTCAGCGTCGCGCGTGGACGAGCAGGTTGCCGACCGGGTCAAGCTGAAGTTCTCGGTCGCGACACCGGTATCGGCATGACACCGGAGCAGTCGGCGAGGCTGTTCCAGGCGTTCAGCCAGGCCGACACATCCACCACCCGCAAGTTCGGCGGCACCGGACTTGGCCTCTCCATCAGCAAGCGGCTGGTGGAGATGATGGACGGCAGCATCTGGGTGGAAAGCGAAGCCGGAGTGGGCAGCACCTTCTTCTTTACCGCGTGGTTCGGCGTCGGCTCGGCCGACTTGGAACGCAAGCGGTTCATCCCGGACCTGGCGGGCATCCGTGCGCTGATCGTGGACGACAATGCACAGGCGCGCGAGATTCTCAGCGATGCCGTGCGCGGATTCGCGCTGCGAGCCGAAACGGTCTCCTCAGGTGAGGAGGCGATCCGGGAACTGGCGGCGGCCGACGCGAAGGATCCCTATCAGCTTGTTCTGATGGACTGGCACATGCCGGTGATGGATGGCCTGCAGGCCAGCGCAATCATCAAGCGGGACGGACGGCTGAAGAACGTCCCCCGCATCGTCATGGTCACGGCGTTCGGGCGCGACGAGGTCCGCGTCCAAGCGGAGGAAATCGGCATCGACGGGTACCTGCTGAAGCCGGTCAACGCATCGGTGCTCTACGACACGCTTGATGGACCTGTTCGGCGTCGCCGACATCGAGGACGTCCGGCGACGCGCCACCATAAGGGCGAGATCGGCCGAATACAACGCCAGCGGGGATTCGCATACTGCTGGTGGAAGACAACGAGATGAACCAGCAGGTCGCGACCGAACTGCTGGAAAGCGCGGGAGCCATCGTGACCGTCGCCAACCACGGCGGCATCGCCGTGAAGCTGCTGCGCGAGGGGCCGCAGCCGCCGGCGTTCGACATCGTCC
The DNA here is from genome assembly GCA_963714395.1 of Bryobacteraceae bacterium. Lineage (GTDB taxonomy): Bacteria > Acidobacteriota > Terriglobia > Bryobacterales > Bryobacteraceae > JACADU01. The sequence goes on along the minus strand of CAVQOO010000041.1, from coordinate 82,719 downwards.
TGATGGACCTGCAGATGCCCGAGATGGACGGCCACACCGCGACGCGGCTGCTGCGTGCCGATCCGCGCTTCAACGACCTTCCGATTGTGGCCATGACCGCGCACGCGCTGGTGGAAGAACGGCAGCGCTGCCTGGAAGCGGGCATGAACGACCACGTCACCAAGCCCATCGATCCGGATGCGCTGTTCGCCGCCTGGCTCGATGGGTGAAGCCGCGTGGGACGCCGGCGCCGAGCCGTCGTCCCCGAAACCGGCCGCCGGCAGTCGAGTCGGAACTGCCGCAGATCGAGGGAATCGACATCGCCGGCGGGCTGAAGCGCGTCGCCGGCAACAAGCGTCTCTACCGCAGTCTGCTCGAGCAGTTTGCCGGCAAGCAGGCCGGAGTCGCTGCGCAGATCGCCGAGGCCCTCGGCAACGGAGACCGCGCGCTGGCCGAACGGCTGGCGCACACGGTGAAGGGCGTCGCGGGCAACATCGGCATCGGGCCGGTGCAGACCGCCGCGGCGAACGTCGAGACGCGGTATCAAAGAGGACGACGCCTCGGTCCCGGCCCTGTTGGCGGAACTGGAAGCGGTTCTGGGGCCGCAGGTGGCTGCTATCCGTCGCGCGCTTGGCGAGTGCGCCGCCGCGGCGGCGGCATGCGCGAATTCAACGCCGAAGCGGCAGCCGCCGCCGTCGCGCGGCTCATGGCCCTGATCGAGGACAACGACGGCGATGCCGCCGACGCGGTCCAGACCGTCGCTGACGCTCTCGCCGGAAAGGTGGACGCACAACGTCTCGGCGAACTCCGCGACGCCATCGACGAGTTCGATTTTGATAAGGCAGCACAGTAAACTGACCGAAATTGCACTGGAATGCAATCTTACCGAGGGTTCGACTAAATGAACGGTACTGAAGAAAAGAAGCTGATTCTGCTGGTGGACGATGCTCCCGAAAACATCCAGGTGGCGCACGCGATTCTGAAACACATCTACAAAACTCGCGTGGCCACCAGCGGGGCAAAGGCCCTGGAACAGGTGAAATCGGTTCCTCCGCCGGACCTGATCCTGCTCGACGTGATGATGCCGGAAATGGATGGCTACGAGGTGTGCACCCGGCTGAAGGCTGACCCGGCCACGCGCGACATTCCCGTGATCTTCCTCACCGCCAAGACTGAAGCCGAGGACGAAACCAAGGGGTTCGAAGTGGGCGCGGTGGACTACATCCACAAGCCCTTTTCGCCGCCCGTCGTGCTGGCCAGAGTTCAAACCCACATGATGCTGCGCGAGGCCCGTGAACAGGTGGCGCGCGAAAAGCGGATGGTCGATCAGTTGCTGGACAACATGCTGCCCGCCGCCGCCGTCACAGAAATCAAGGCAACCGGCAAGGTCGCTCCGCAGCGATTCGAAAAGGTCGCTGTGCTGTTCGTCGACCTGGTCAGCTTCACCCGCTACTGCGATCAGCACACGCCCGAGGAGGTTGTCGGCAGCCTCAGTGACGTCTTCATCCTCTTCGAAGAGTGCGCGAAGCGAAACGGCCTTGAAAAGATCAAAACCATCGGCGATGCGTTCCTGGCGACGGCGGGACTGCTCGAGCCTTCCGCTGACCCGCTCCGGGCGGCCGTGAACTGCGCCCTGGAGATCGTCGAAGGCGCGCCAAAGCTCGGACCGGGCTGGAAGGTCCGGGCCGGCGTTCACGTTGGTGCCGATCATGGCCGGCATCGTCGGCCGTGAGCGCTATCAGTTCGACATCTGGGGCGACACAGTTAACGTTGCGTCGCGACTCACCGCCGCGGCGTCACCGGGGACCGTGGCAGTTACCGAGGCGCAGAGCACTCAACTGGATGGGCTGACGGTTTCCCCGCGAGGTGCTGTCGAGCTCAAGGGCAAAGGTGCTGTCCCGGTGGCTGAAGTCTCGCGAGCGGCCGCGCCTGTATCTTCCTGAGTCAGGCCCGGTCCAATTCGATTAGTGCTGCTGAGGACTCATTCGAGCTTGGCGGATGGTTTCCCGATAGCCCGGCCGGGTGTCGCGGTGCCAGGGCACCTTGAGGCGCATCATGTTGGCCCAGGAACGTGCCGGGTTGAAGATCCCGCGCGCGAAGACAATGGCGAAGCGGTTTGGCGCTTTGCGCTCGATCCAACTGATGAGGTACTTGTCCAACGCGTCTTCAATCACCTGAAGTCCCGCGCCTGCGGTCGGCGTGACGATCAGGTCCACCCATCCCATCGTCCCTGGCGTGCTGGCGCCGCCGACATTGCCGAGTCCTGCCTCACCAATGGGAGAAAGCTCGAAGACGGTGCTGTAGACGGCCGTGTAGCCCATCCCCTTGAGTCGGGACATCCAATAGGCTCGACTCTTGCCGAATTCGGCCTTGCGGCCCTCACCGTTGTTGTTGGTAAATATGTAGCTGGTGACCGCCCCCTGCATCGGGTGCCCAACGTAGTTGACCAGGCCGGAATCGGTGTCTTCCCACCCGTGCAATCCATTGACCGCGTCAACGTAGTCCGGCCAGAACTTGCCACGCATCTCGGCGCGCGTCCCGGGCTCGGTTGAGAAACGGAATGCGTGCTGTGCGCCCAGAAAGAAGCCCGACTGCAGCAGGACCCCTCGCCAGTAAGTGCCTGATTCAGGCACGCCGGCTAATCTTGACCTCGCCGCGCGGTTTGGGGTCGATGGAGTTGTTCGATCCGGGGTCGTCACCCGCAAAAGAAGAAGTCCCGCAACACAGGAGCAGGACAGCCAACCGGGCCGTCGATAATGGCGTAATCATCACTGGGTAAGAGCTTGCTGACTTGCTTAAGATGCCACAGCGGGGTGCAAAGCGTCACTTCCTTCAGGGCGTTCGCTTCACTTTAACAGATACGCAAAGTACGGTTGAGGCGTTACGTGCAAAAAGCAGGCCGTCAGACAAGGCGGCGTGGGCTCTGACGACACCCTCCAGAATACGGGCGCGGGCCAATGGCCGAAATCCTTCCGGCGAAGCGGTTGCGAGGATCAACTCGCCGGTTTCGGTCAGGATGAGCAAACGGTCTTTTACCGCCAGCAGCGTCCCTGCCGGCAGGCCGTCCTGGCTCCAAACCACTTTGCCTGTGGCCCATTCGACACAGCGCAGTTCCTGCCCGGTCTCCTGCCGGCCATGGAATCCATACAGATACGGCCCCACCTTGACGCTGGTCGAGTAGTGATTGGATAGGGAATCGTCGCCGCTCCAGACGGTTTTCCAGTTGGCGGCGTCGATGAGCACCGCCCCGGTCCCGTAGCTCGCCGAGAGAAAGATGCGATTCCCCTCGACCAGCGGCGTCGCGGCGTTGACGCTGGCGTTGGAGCGCGAGCGCCAGCGCATTTGATGGATGACCGTGCCTGTCGCAGGATCCAGCACCGTCAGGCCGGTGCGAGTGAAGAACACGGCAGAGGTCTTGCCGTTGACAACGGCGGCCACCCCTGACGAGTATCCCGCGGGATCGGCTGTAGCCCGCCAGACTTCGCGGCCCGTGGCCGCGTCGAAAGCAACAATTCCGGCATCCTTGCCGCCCGCGTTGATGATCACGCGCCCCTCGAAGTGCAACGGCGCCCCAGCGGCGCCGAAGAAACCCTTTTCGACGGCATAAGTCTTCATCACATCGACGGACCAAAGCCATTTGCCTGTGGCCAGGTCGGCAGCCCGCAGGATGCCTTCGGCGCCGTAAACGAACACCCGGTTTCCAGCAACTGTCGGAGCGGCGCGGGGGCCCTCGTCGAAGCCGAAATCGTCTCGGTAGGAGGTCGGGGCTGAGGAACTCCACAGCGTCTTTCCGGTGGCGGCGTCCAACGCAGTCAGTCGTTCTTCATTTCCAACCCGATGGAAGAGGATGACTTTACCCTGCGCCACCACGGGGGAGGAGAAGCCCTGGCCTGCCTCAAACGACCACAACTTCCTTGGCGGAGCAGTCCAGGCTTCGACGGTCTCCTCGCTGTTGCCGTTCCTGTTGGGACCAAGAAACTGAGGCCAGTCGGCGAGCAGGAGCGAGAGCAGCAGCACAAGCATGACTGTTCTGATGCGCCGGTCAGAAGGGTTTCTTCATCGCTTTGACGACCGGATAGGCGTCCTTCTCCCTTTCGTAGTAGGGCGAGCGCCGGTACAGCCATTCCAGTCTTGCCCGGGGCGACTTGGCAAACTCCGGATCGGCCGCCAGGGCCTTTTCGAACTCGGCCTTGAGTCCGGAGTCGGCCTCGAGCATCGCCGCGGCGTACGGCTCGAACACATAGTCGCTGAAGTATTCCTTCTGCTCGAAGATGGGGTGGAAGAAGCCCCATCGCAGCGCAGAGTCCGGGGCCTCGGGTTCGAGGATGTGCATGGCGACTTTCCCGGCGCGCTGCGCTGTCGGAATCCACATGCTGCCCGCGGACAGGTTCCGCACTTCGCGGACAGGGAAGATATCAAATGAGACGACTTGAAAGCGCCCTTCGAAGGGACGTGGCGAGAAGCGCACATTCGCAAAGCGGCAGGTGTCGAACTCGCCTTTCAGCGGCGCAGGCAGAGGGGTCATGCGAACGCCGTGCGCTTTGAGTAGGCCGATCGTGTCGCGCCACTCGACTGGCACGATGTACCCGGCCGGGGCGGGCGGGACGATTCTCCCCGCGAGCGTCCTGATGATGCTGGCGGGCTGATCCAGCGGCTTGGAGGTATAGCGAGTAATGGGCCCGCCGGCGGCGGCGCCCGGGTAGCGCTCCGACTCGACCAGGCGCAGCGTGTACGGTTCCGGGGCGCCGTCGGCCGTGCCTTCCAGAAAGACCTTGTCGCCGGCGGCCAGGGCCTCCATTGCCTTGTCAGCAGCGAGAGAAGCCGCGCGCAGGCCGCTCGCGTTCGAGGAGATGAGGTCAAGCGTCGCGCACATGATGTCGTAGTGCGACCAGACTCTCGTGCGAAAGCTCTTGAGGGAGTGCGTCTCAACCAGCAGTGCTGCACGATTCTGCGCGGCGGCATAACCGGTGGAGTATCGCGGAGAGTAACCCTGCATCGGCAGCGCGCCGCCTCCCCTCGCGAAGCCCATATACCAACCCATGATGTGGCCCAGAGCCGCCATCCTCTTCTCGAGCTCTGGCACATAGCCTTGCTTGACCCAGGCTCCGACCTGTGTAGCGATGTCCTGTTCGGCGTGGACCGAGATGGTGACGTCGTACTGATTGTCGCTGCCGTCGGTGACGTGGTTGTCGATGAGAAAGTCCGGCAGCCATGCAGTGTACAGCCCAAGCCAGGCGCGCATCTCCGCAGTGTCGGCCTTGACGTAGTCGCGGTTGAGGTTGAGCCGGTTGGCAGTCACCCTGAAGCCCATCTCGGAGGGTCCGTTTTCGTTGATGCGGTTGTAAGGGGAGACGTGTTCGTGTCCGTCTGCGTTAAAGACCGGGATGGAGATAAGGATCACGTGGTCGAGCCAGGCTGCGCGGCGGCGCGTGACCAGCACGTCGCGGAGCAGCATCATCGCGGCGTCTTTGCCGCCGTTCTCGCCCGCATGGATACCGTTCTGTATCAGCACGACGGGTTTGCCGGTCCGGCGCGCGGCGGCCGGTGTGAAAGCGCGATCCTTGGAGACGATCAGGGCATACAAAGGCCGCCCTTCAGCGCTGCTGCCAATGCTCTCCATTCGTGCCAATGGCGAGAATGCCGCAAGCTTCCTATGGAAAGCGACTGCCGCGGCGTAACTGCCGGTCTTGCCATAGTCCGACTGTTCGGCCAGCGTGAGCCACCCTCCCGGCGCGGCGGCGGTGCTTTCCGCCAGCGACTTCGCCTCAACCATGGCGGGGGTTTCCGCTTGCGAGCGGGGTGGCATCGGCGGCGGCGCCAGCAATACAGCCAGAATCACGTGAACGAACATCTCTCACAGTTTAGGTGAGCGCTCGTCTGATGCACCAGGAGCGCAAGACTCGAACGTTCAGGCGTTGCTCCCGGGTATACACTCGTGTTTCAATCGGAGCATTCGCGGCATTACCAAATAATGTGGAAACAACTGGGCAACTGGCTGAGAGATCTGACGCTGTCGGTCGTCATCGCCCTGATCGTCATTCTGTTCCTCTATCAGCCCGTAAAGGTCGAGGGGACATCGATGATGCCGTCTCTGGAGGACCAGGAACGGATCTTCATCAACAAGTTCGTTTACCGCATGGGCCTCGGATCGGTTGAGCGCGGTGACACGGTTGTATTCTGGTACCCGGCGGACCCGACCAAGTCCTACATCAAGCGTGTCATAGGAGTTCCTGGTGACCAGGTGGCGATCCTCGGCGGCCGGGTCTTTGTCAACGGGGCATCAATTGACGAACCCTACGTTCCGGACGAATTACGCGACGCCAATTCCTATTCACCCGTGGTGGTTCCCAAGGGGCACTACTACGTCTTAGGTGATCATCGCAGTTCGTCCAACGACAGCCGCAGTTGGGGAGCCGTACCCCGTGAAGCGATTTACGGCAAGGCGGTATTTGCCTACTGGCCTCTGGAAAAGCTGGGCGTCCTACGTTAGTCAGCGTTTGCGAATCAGCCACATCAGCAGGGAAAACGCCGCACTCAGCAAAAGACAAGTCACGACGGGGAAGTAGAAGGATCCGTGCCGGCCTTTGACAATGATGTCCCCAGGCAGCCGGCCAAAGCGGAATGATGTTCTCTCCAACGCGAGCACAAGCAACCCCGCCAGGACCAGGAGTCCGCCGAGGGTGAGCAGGGTCTTGCCGAATGAACCAGGCATTGCATTTAGATTAAAACAACTTCTCGGATCTCCGTTTTATCAACAGACAATCCACAGGGACACGTCTGTAACTTGTTGATAATAAGACAAATAAAAGCTGTTGGTGAAAGCCCGCCAAGGCCGGATTTCATTTGACTGTTCTCGCGTCCGGTTGCATACTACAGATGGTTCCAAGAGGTTTGAGGAACTGCAGTCCAGACCGGACGGAGCGGACCCGGAACGATGATCCCGGAGGCGACCGTGAAGAGCGGAGACCTTAGGGGGAGCGAGGGGAGATCGGGCGGCCGGAATGGAAGTTCATCGGATTGGCAGGCTCTATTGAGCGCTTTGATCCATAGGGAGGGACCCGCAAGGGACTCACCCCCGAAGGGGAGCGGCGATGGAGTCAGGCCACCGAAGTTCTTGCGCAGACTGCTGGCAACGGGTTTCAGTCGTTGAGAATGTTCGTCCAAACGCGAAACGGGCGACGAAGGAGACTGAGACGGACCGGGTCGGTGGACGGCGAGAATTGAACGAGACAGGTAGGCCGGGAGCTTTGATCCCGCTGTGGGGTGCCGGTAACGGCCATCTCATCGTGGGGGAGCAAAAGGTCGCAAAGATCGTTCTGGACGCACGTCGCACTCCAGACTGGCGTGTGCGGCTCGAGCGTTGACCTGCTGGCAAGGGAAACCAAGCTGGCGGCGAGCAAAGGTCGCGAATCGCACGGAGATCGAGGTGTCATGTCGAGGCCTCCCCTTCGAAAGAAGCGGGCATTGCTAGCAGGGCCGGACGGCAAGCAGATTCCAAGGGTCACTTGGAACCATTTTCTTTTTTCTCCTCCCTCTTACAATCCTAAACAGACTCCTCCTCGAGTTCGGGCCTCACATACTTCTCCTTCCTTCGCCTGAAACTGACGAAGTTGTTCCGGCAGCGATCACATCGCCACGGATGTCCGCCAAGCCACAATTGGAGCTTCATCCAGGTTGTGGGCCGATACAATTGCAGATCCCACGAAGACAGGTCCATTCTCAGGCACGTGGGGCACTTTGCCCATCCCACGTTGCGAGGTCCCAGCGGGCGGTGTGTAAAATTCGAAGCACACCTACTGCAGCGGAATTGGTACGCTCCGCTCAGAAGCAGGACGAAATCCAACGGGCCGCGAATGCTGATCGTCTTCACGCGCGCGGACCCACACGTGGGGCATTCAATAAAACCTCTTCGAGCCAAGGACTGAAGGGACTCCTCCTGCCAGTCTTCTCGCCGCAAGGCGACTGATAAGTAGTCTACTAAACCCCGCCGTTTGATTCCTAGGGCAAAACTTTAATCTTCGCGCGGCGCGCTGCCGAGCGGGTGTAGCTCTGCGCATAATTCCGGAATGCGGGCAGCAGCAAATCGAAGACCCGGTGATTGTGGGCTACCTCGATGCTCTCTATTGCCGCTACAGGCATCAAGTCGCGCGTCGTGGAAGTGATAAAGACGCAATCCGCCTGGCCCAGGTCCGCCAGCGTGAGGGTTTTCTCCGCGATCAAAACGCCACTAGGCGCGATGCACTCGAGCACCACTTCTCGCGTCACCCCCGGCAGGCACCCAGATGAAAGGGGCGGGGTCATCACCTCATTGCCGAAAATGGCGAAGATGTTCGCGGACGTACACTCGGCAACATCGCCTCGTTCATTGAGCAGCACCACCTCATCGAGTCCCTTGAGGTGAGCCTGCTCGTACAGCACAAGATTGGCCGCCCAGGAGTTGATCTTGGTCCCGGCGAATGGCGATTGAGCGTGACGGCCATGAGGGATAACGCCCAGGCTGGCCGAAGCTCCCCACTGGCTGCGGTCGGCGGTCATCGCGACGATGTCCCACTCTTTCTCCATGCCGGGAGATACCCACATCGATCCGCGGTTTCGGTAGATGTAGACCCGTAGGGTCGAGTTCGGAGCTTGATTGGCCTCCACCACCCGCAGAAGTTCGCGTTCCAAAGCCTCTGGCTCCCACTCGAACGGGATACGGAATAGAGCCGCGTCCCGCTTCATCCGGCTCCAATGGCGATCAAACTCGAACAGCACTCCGCTGTCGACCTTCAAGGTGGAAAAGATGCCCCATCCCGCCATGGTGCCAACCTGACCGGGAGTCAATGTCAGGTCGTTTGCCGATCGCAGTGAACCATTGTGCAGAAGAACAGGATGAATCACTCCCTCATCTTAACGGAAGCAGGGGGAGGCGCCGGACGGCGCGATGAGAGCGCGGGAAACACGTCGGGCTTGGCCCGCGCGCTGGCGGCGATCAGGTCCGCCACCTTCCTTCGGCGCTCGTACAGCTTGATGACCAGCCTCTCGAAATCCGCTTCTTCTCCCTCGATCCACCTGAGAGGAGTGGACCGGACTATCTCGTCGAACACTGACTCCGGGCACTCCGCCGCCCGGGTCAGCCACGGCTCCAGTCGTTCGGGAGAATCGAGTCTCCTGTAGACAAGTGGACGGAAGTAGAGCCCTGCCATCGGGGTGTCGATAAACTCCCAGTGCGGCCCGTCGAAGGCATAGCCGTGGTCCACCATCTGAACGATAAAGCCCTTCTCCTGCGGCGCGGCTTCCGAGTCAACCAGCCAGGCCTTGATGCGCCGCCGGAAGAAAATAGCTTGGCGTGAGTCGGAATTCGCCGCCCACTTGTCAAAAACGAGCGCACCGGCAAATTGCTCCAGATTGGTCACCTGCTCCAGCATGGCATCGGGCAGAAAGTCGTAGACCGCCTCCGTCGAGGGATTCCCCGGGTACTGAGATCCGTAATGCCACCCAGGCGGGATGGGGAGCTTTCCGCTACCGAGTTGTAGACACACCTCCGGCTCCTTCGCCAGGAACTCCGGAGTCAATTCCACCACCTGTGCTTGCGGAGTCAGAACCCCCAGGTATCTCAGCAGGATTGTCGAAACCCACTCGTTAACAAGGATGCGACGGTGCTGCGGGTTATTAGTGAATTTGGTGACGTAATGGCATTGGTCGGAACACGCGAAGAGGTGCGCCTGTGCACCCCCTCTCATGCGGCGCTCGAACCGCGTTGCTACGACCGGCATGCCGCTCCAGCATAGTTGAGCGAGGAGTAACCCGGTCGGTCACCCCTAAATGAAAAAGGCCGGCGGGAACTCGGAGGAAGATTCCCGCCAGCAATAGGTGCCAGCTTTGACTTGGAGGAAATGCTGGCGAGCTGTGTACCGTATAGTACGCTCTTCAAGACCATACCACAATCAGCCTAACGCAACACGATCTTAACAAAAGAAAATGTAGTGGCTATGACAGTCAGGCTGGCCGCCACCCAGAGTCCGACGGTTGTCAGAAGGCTGGAGCGCACCTCCGGGGGCAGCCCGCGGTAGCGCAGGTAGACCGCTCCAAATGCGATCACCGGCAGCATCACAGCCTGGGCTAAGCCACCTGCTTTCACCATTTTGACCGGACTTTCGAAGATCAGGAACAGGCATGCCGGCGTCACCGTGAGCAGCCACACGAACCGGTTTCGCCACTTTAGCCGCGCTTCATAATCCCCATGCTCGAAGCCTCCCAGCAGTCGAACCATGTCAGCGTACAGCCTGGAATGAGCAGCCGTTGCGGCGAAGATTGTGCCGTAAAGCGTGAAGATAGCCCCTGCGTAGAAAAGAGGCAAAGACCACGTCCCGAGTGTCTCAGTATAGATTCTAGACAGTACTGGAATCATGTCTTTCGCGCTTGGTACTAGACCCTGCGGGTGGAGGATTCCAGCACCCAGCAGATAGAAAGCTACCGTTGCAATCGTGTAGATCACCATGGAGGCGAAAATGTCGAAACGCATCACACGAATCCAACCGTTGGCACGGGCGAGCCACTCAGGAGAACCGTCCCGCTTGCCGGTGAATCGCGCGTAGCCCTTTTCGACGCACCAATACGGATACATAAACAGCTCCGTCGCTCCGACTCCGGTAATCCCGAAGACGGCGATCGCGGTTGCGAGCCCGTCCCCGGGCGGGAGTTGAAATGCAAATCCCTTGCTGATGACGTCACTGAACTGGAACAGTTCCGGCTTGCGAGTCAGGATCATTGCGCACAACATGGTTAGCATCGTGAACAGACCCACTTTGAAGGTGGCCAGGCGTTCGATGCGCTCGTAGCCGCCGCCCAGCAGAATCCAGAGCGTAATGGCCAACAGCCCAAACACCCAGATTCTCGGTTCCACTGCCGGGATGAGCTGATTCAAGACTTGCGCGACACCTCCGAACATCGCTCCCACCTGGAAGAGCGTCATCAGGACGACGATCGCCCACATCCAGACCACCCAGTTGACGCGCCAGCGCGGGCCCGGCATGCGGTCGAACCCGGCCAGACCCGTCTTGCCCGTCACGATCGAGTAGCGGCCTATCTCGTATTGGAGCGCGGGCTTGATCAGGCAGGAGAAGACGACGATCCAGAGCGCGCTGTAACCTACTTCAGCGCCAAGCGTGGTCGTGGCGATCAACTCGCCGCTGCCGACAATGGATGCCGCGAGAATCATGCCCGGACCGATGCGCCGCAATGTCGCCATCCAGGTGGATGGCGGTCGCTCGATGTCTTCGGGACGAAGTTCGTATAGGTCTTGCACCAGGAGGCAGTCTATCAGTTAGCGCCTCCAGGGGATTGAATCGGACAAACTTATCTGATATAGGTTCTACAATCGCTTCCGCATCGTGCGATCAAAAAAGGAGATCGGAATGTCGCGGACTGCCTTCCGGTTGGATCGAGACGCGCTTGACCGGCTTGTCGCGCTGCTCAGGGAACGGGGATATGAAGTCCATGCGCCCGTCATGGGCGGGCAGGATGGAGGGTGGAAGGCGATCGATGCCTTCGAACCCCTTGAACTCCATGGGCCGCCGCCGCAAAGTCCCAAAAGATTCTTTCACCAGCCTCGCTCGCGACTGGTGACGATTGAGCGGGACAACGGCGCTTTCAGGGTTCTACCCGAGGCATCGGCGGAGACCAAAATCGCTCTGCTGGGCATTCGGCCCTGCGATCTGGCGGCGCTGGCGCGCCTGGACCGCGTTCTCAGCGGCGACAGATTCAAAGACACTCACTATGAGGCGCGCAGGCAGAACGCTTTCATCATCGTCTGCAACTGCATTGAATCCGTGGATTCGTGCTTCTGTGCCTCGATGGAAACAGGGCCGGCCGCAAAGACTGGATTCGATATCGCATTGACGCCCGAAGCAGGGGCGGAAGAGTACCTGGCCGAAGCCGGCAGCGACAGCGGCGCAGAGTTGCTGCGTGCCTGCTCCGCGGTGAAGGCAGAAGCGGCATGGGCGTCCAAAATGAGAAAAGGCGTCGAGACCGCGGCCGGGCAGACCCGTCGTGTGGATTGGCGCAAGGCGCCTCAGACGCTGGACGTAAACCGCGAAAATCCTCGTTGGCAGGAGACGGCAAAGCGCTGCATGGCGTGTGGCAACTGCACCATGTCCTGCCCGACCTGCTTTTGTGTCAATACCGTCGAGAGTTCATCGCTCGACCTCAAACTAGCGGAGCGCTGGCGCATCTGGGACTCCTGCTTTAATCTGAATTTCACCTACATTCATGGTGGACCCGTGCGAATGTCGCGCCACGCCCGCTATCGTCATTGGCTTACCCACAAGTTCGCGCGCTGGGTCGATCAATTTGGCGAAACCGGCTGCACGGGATGCGGACGCTGCATCCGCTGGTGCCCCGCCGGGATCGATCCCTGCGAAGAACTTGCGGGTCTGAGTAACAGTTCGAACTGAGAAGACCCTGGAGGCGCATCATGACTCTGTCTACGCTGCGGGATGCCCTGACGGAGCACCCATTTCTGGCTGGCCTGCCGCCTGTCCATGTCGACAAACTTGCTGAAATCTGTTTCGAAAAGACTTTTGGAGAGGACGAAATCCTCTTTCGTGAATCTGACCCGTCCGGCTTCTTCTACCTGTTGCTGTCAGGGACTGTGGCTCTGGAGATCACCGCTCCTGGTCGCGTGGTGCGGATCATGACCGTCGGCGCGGGCGAGGAACTCGGCTGGTCGTCGCTCATGGCCGATGGCCGGAAGCAGTTCCAGGCCAGGGCACTCGAGCCAGTCCACGCTCTAGCCCTTGATGGCAGCCGCCTCCGCAAACTTTGCGAGGCAGACCATGAGTTCGGGCACAACATGATGAAGCGGCTTCTGGTGGTTGTTTCCGAACGCCTTCAGAATACGCGGCTGCAATTGCTGGACATTTTTTCGACGCGAGGAGGAGTATTGAAGTGACCACGGATGTGATGACTCCCGCGGCGGCCGCGCTACGCTCCGTCACCAAGGAAAACCACGATACCTTTTCGATGGTCCTGGACTCCCCCCAGGACATGGAGCCCTTCAAACCGGGGCAGTTTTCAATGTTGTATGTTTTCGGCGTCGGGGAGTTGCCGATTTCGATATCAGGTGACCCGCAGCATCCGGACCAACTGACTTATACGGTGCGGTCGGTTGGTCCGGTGACTTATCAACTCGTCACGCGGACGCCTGGCGAATCGATCGGAATCCGGGGCCCGTTCGGCACGTCGTGGCCACTGGAGAAAGCGAAAGGCAAGAACGTGCTGATCGTGGCCGGCGGAATCGGCCTCGCGCCGCTGCGGCCTGCTGTCTATTCGATTCTCCGGCACCGCGGAGACTTCGACAGGTTAGTCGTCCTGTATGGCGCTCGCTCGCCCGGCGACATGCTCTACAAGAAGGAACTCAACGCCTGGGGCATGTTGCCTGACACGCAAGTGCTCACCACCGTAGACTACGGCGGCGTTCAATGGCGCGGCCCCGTCGGCGTGGTCACCACCCTGTTCAAGAGCGTCCGCATGAACCCGGCCGAAACGATCTGCATGATGTGCGGGCCTGAGATTATGATGCGCTACGCAATCCGCGAATTGCTCATGCGCGGCATTCCGCCGGCAAATATCGCTCTGTCGATGGAGCGCAACATGAAGTGCGCCGCGGGCTTCTGCGGGCACTGCCAGTTCGGGCCGCACTTCGTCTGCAAGGACGGGCCCGTGTTCGACTACCCGGCGCTGAAGGAGTATCTCGATGTCTACGAACTCTGACCGCAAGCGGCCGCGTGTCGCAGTGTTCAAGTTCGCCTCATGCGACGGGTGCCAGTTGACGATGCTCGACTGCGAAGACGAGTTGATGGCCATCGCGGAAGCGGTCGAGATCTGCTATTTTCCCGAAGCAACGAGGAAAGTGGTCAAGGGGCCGTATGACATTGGTTTTGTCGAGGGTTCGATCACCACGCACCACGATGCCAAGCGGATCCAGCAGGTGCGCAAGTCGTGCGCAAAGCTGATCACTCTGGGCGCCTGCGCGACGGCCGGCGGCATTCAGGCGCTGCGCAACTGGGCCGACACGCCCGAGTTCGTGCGCGCCGTGTATGCGCGGCCTGAATTTGTTTCCACCCTGAAGATGTCGACGCCAATTGCAGAGCATGTGCCCGTGGACATGGAATTGCGCGGTTGCCCGATCAGCAAGGAGCAACTCATCGAGGTCATCTCAGCCCTGCTGGCCGGACGCAAGCCTCAACTGCCCGCTTCCAGCGTCTGCCAGGAGTGCAAGATGAACGGGACAGTGTGCCTGCTCATGGACCGGAATGTGCCGTGCCTGGGGCCCGTGACTCAGGCTGGATGCAAGGCCTTGTGCCCGGGAATGGACCGCGGCTGCTTCGGATGCTTCGGACCGACCGAGACGGCTAATACGGAAGCCATGACGGCGAAGCTGGTGACACTGGGACTGGCGCCGCCGGAGATCCGGCGGCTCTTCCGGACCTACAACGGCTGGACCTGGCAGTTCCGGCACGCAGGTGAGGAGGTTGTGCACTCATGAAGAGTTCCACGATCAAGGTAGAGTGCCTGGCCCGAGTGGAAGGCGAAGGCGCGCTGCACGTCAAGCTCAACGGCGGCCGCATCCACTCGCTGCAGTTGGAGATTTTCGAGCCGCCGCGCCTGTTTGAAGCTTTTCTGCGCGGCAGGCGCGCGGAGGAAGCCGTCGACATTACCGCGAGGATCTGCGGCATCTGCCCGATCGCCTACCAGATGTCGGCGGCTCATGCGATCGAGGCTGCCTGGGGAGTCGAGATCCATCCAATGGTTCGGCTGCTGCGGCGGCTGTTCTATTGCGGTGAGTGGATCGAGTCGCACGCGCTCCACGTCTTCTGCCTCCATGCGCCCGACTTCACCGGCTGCGAGGACGTATTCGATCTCGCGGCCACCCACAGAGCCGAAGTCGAGATGGCGCTCAAGCTGAAGAAGACCGGCAACGATGTCGTCAGGCTGCTCGGTGGACGTGAGATCCATCCGGTCGGGGCGGCCGTGGGCGGTTTTCACCGCGTGCCGTCCCGGCAGGAAGTAGCGAATCTGACAGAGCCGCTGAAATGGGCGCTGGACGCCTCCATCAAGGCAGCCCGGCTGGTGGCAGGCTTCGAGTTCCCCGATTTCAACGTCAACTACGAGTACGTGTCGCTGCGGCACCCCGATGAGTATCCGCTGTGCGCAGGCCGTGTGGTGTCCAACAAGGGCATTGACATTGCGCCGGACGGCTTCGAAGATGTCTTTATCGAGCAGCACATGCGGCATTCCAACGCCCTGCATTCGGTGGTGCGCGAAAGGGGCTCCTACCATGTCGGTCCCTTGGCGCGGTACCACAACAACTTCGACCTGCTCCCCGCCGTAGCCCGCGAGGTAGCGGTGGAGACCGGCATTGAACCGCCGGTGTGGAATCCATTCCGCAGCATTCAGGTGCGGGCCATCGAGACGATCTTCGCCTGTCACGAAGCGCTGCGCATTATCGACGAATACGAGCCGCCGCCCCAGCCGAAGTCCTCGCCAGTGCCGCGCGCGGCCAAGGGCGCCGCTGTCACCGAAGCGCCGAGAGGGATTCTGTATCACAGTTACGAGACGGACGCGGAAGGGCTGATCAAGTCCGCTCGGATCGTTCCCCCCACCGCGCAAAACCTGAAGCGCATGGAAGATGATCTGTGGAGTTACCTGCCCGGGTTGCTCAACGAATCCACTGACACCATCACGCGCAAGGCCGAACAGGCGATCAGAAACTACGATCCGTGCATCTCATGCGCGACGCATTTCCTCAAGCTCGACCTGGACAAGGGAGGAGATAGCCTATTGGGATGAAGGGGGCAGGGAAGCGGCCGGGGATCATCTGTGTTGGCAATGCCGATCGCGGCGACGACGCTGTGGGGCCGGCTTGCGCCGATCTGCTTTCGCAGCACGGGGTGCCTGTCCGGGTCAGTCCCGGCGACGCGTTTGAATTGCTCGAGCTCTTCAGGGAGAGCAAGGCGATTTTTCTCGTCGATGCTGTCGTCACCGGCAGTCAGCCCCCCGGCACGATCTACGCGTTCACCGGCGAGTCGGCGGCTGTCTCAACTGCCGCATGGACGTGCTCGACGCACGGGTTGGGAGTGGCTGAAGCCTTGCGGCTGGCGCGTACTCTTGGAGTCTGTCCCGAAAAGGTCTGTATCTACGGCGTTGAGGCCGGCAACTTCGGCTGGGGCGAGGGAATGTCGCCCGAGGTCTTGAAGGCCCTACCCGAGTTGGCGGCGCGCATCGAAGCCGATTGGCGGGCGATGACCGGCGCGCGAGCCCCGGGGTAGCTGCGATCACGGTTTGACGTAGCTTTGGGGATCGTTCATGGCGTCCCAGTATTGCTGCCCATGCAACTGGTGCCACGGTACTTGCTGGGATGCCTGGAAATTCTGCACCAGGCTCTGCCCGACATCGGCCAGCCCCTGTCCCACAGCCTGCCAATACGCTGCACTGAGAACCGACGGCGTCGGTGAATAGGGCACTGCATTAAACCCGACGTCGGTGGCATTCACAACCCCCACCACTTGGCCCGTATCCTGATCTGTGATGTCGGCGTAGGAGCCATCTTCGTAGCTCAGGCTGTAGTGGTTCATTTGAAGCCAATGGTTAAAATTGTTGATGTTGCCTGCGAAATGATTGTCTCCCGTCGCCGATGCGCCCCCTTGGTAAGCCGCCCAACCCATTTGCACATGAATGCTGCACGTCAAGCCCGAGGGGTCACGGAACGCAGCGGGGTTGTTGAGAGCGTAGCTGTACGGATTCAACTGCTGGGGGCCGCGCAGCGCCCGCATGGAGCGCGATCCAGTCAGCGCCGCTGACGCAGCCGGCAGCAGTGCGGCCCCGGCACGCTTGTCCTGCCGGGTCACCAACAGATTGGCCAGATCAAGCGGATCGCCACTGAGAAAGCGCCCCACCGAGGGGTCGTAGTAACGGGCGCGCATGTAATAGAGCCCGGATTCGTCGTCATACTCCCGGCCCGCGAACCCATACGGATTCATGATGTCCTTGCAAGGCTGCGTGCGACCGAAGGAATCGTAAGCATAGGTGCAAGCTGGATTGCCGGAACTGTCGGTTAACTGAACGACGTTCGATCCTCCGTCCAGATGATAGAAGTACATCTGGCCGCCGCGTTCCAGTATCAGCGGGTTGTCTACGCCCGGCCCGTGTGTGTAGCGCGCCTGCATCGTGCCGCTGGAATCCAATTCGAGCAGGACCGAGGAGAGATCGTAGACGTACGCCGTCACCGTTCCGTTGACGTTTTTCTCGATGCGCCGTCCAAACGGGTCGTACTTGTAAGACACAACCCCGCCATCGGGCAGGTCGATTCGAATGAGCTGGTTGGCTCCGTCCCATGTGTAGCCAGTCGCGCCGCCCTGGGCGGACTTGCGAACAACATTCCCGTTCTTGTCGTACTGGAAGGAGAGACCTTCGGCTCCGACAAGGCGCCCCACCGAGTCGTGGGAATAAGCTGGATCCGTGGCGGACGCCAACCGATTCCCTGCGGCATCGTAGCGATATTCTTCCGCAGGCTGCGACGGATGGGAGGCCAAAACGAGGCGGTCAAGCGAGTCGTAGCGGTAGGCGTGCGTGCCCGCGACGTCTGTCATGCTCGAGACATTTCCCGCCGCATCGTAGTCATAGGCGAAAGCCGCGCTGGAGTTGTGAATCAGTGAAGTCAGCCGGCCGGCGGCGTCGTAACGATACTCCGGCACGGCGCCGTTTGAGTAGGTCAGGCGAGTGCGGCGTCCGAGCGCATCGTAGCTGAAGGCAGCCGTCGCGCCGCCGGGATTCTGGATTGACGCCATGCGGTTGTTGGCGTTCCAGGTATATTCAAAGACGCCGCCTTCAGAATCGGCGAGCGAAGCACGCCGGCCCAAGCGGTCGTAGGTGTAGCTCAGGGTCTTGTTGAATCGCGAATCTGTCACGGTCCGGAGGCGGTTCGTCGCATCGTAGGTGAAGTTGTAAGCGACGTGCTGGTTTGAAGCGCTCACCAGGTTGTTGCTGATGTCGTAAGCGAAACGTGCCTCCGAGCCGTCGGAAAGCACCTTCCGCGTGATATGCCCGAATGCGTCGTGCTCGAACGCTGTGAGGCCGCCGTTGGCGTCCTTCAGTAGCGCGAGCCGGCCTTGGCTGTCATAGCTGAATCGTGTCGTGTTGCCTTGAGCGTCGGTGGTTTCGACTAGCCGGTCCAGGAAATCAAAGTCCTGAGACCGGGTGTATCCGGCGGCGTCGCGAAACACCTGGAGATTGGCTGATGCGGAACAGCCGCAGTCCGGCGTGGCGTAGTTGTATTCCGTCGCCTGGCGCAGGGGGTCGAGCACTTGAGTGAGGTTGTTCGTGGCATCGTGGCGGAAGGCCACGGTACGCCCTGCTTGATCTGTGGCATTCGCCAGCCGCCCATCACTGTCGAACGCAACGCTCGTCGTGCGGCCGATTGCATCCGCCCGGCGGATTGGCCGGTCCATCGCATCGTACTCCAGCTTCACTTCTCCGCCCAGTGCGTCGATGGCGCGAGTCATCCTTTTCAGCTGGTCGAACTCTGCACGCGTGACGTTGCCGAGGGCGTCGGTGACAGTAGTGGCGTTGCCCAGTTCGTCATAGGCGATGGTCACGGTGTTCCCTTCTGCGTCCGTTCGGGAAAGCAGGTTGCCCGAGTTGTCCCACGTGAAGCGTGTCTCGGCGCCCATCGGGCGCACGGTACGGGTCAGGTTTCCACGCGCGTCGTACTCAAAGTTCACCACGTTCCCTGCTGCATCGCGGAATGACGTCACCAGATTGAATCTGGCGTCATAGGTGAACCGCATGGTGCGGCCCAGCGGGTCTGTCGCGGAAGTCAAATTGCCCGCGGAATCGTAGGTGTAGCGTGAAGTGTAGCCGGCCGCGTCCGTCTGAGCCTCGAGTTTCGCCTCGGCGCTGTAGACGCGATCGAGATAGTTCCCGTCTGGCCGCTCTATACGAACCACGTTGCCCAACGCGTTGAAGTGGTAGCCGGTCAGCAGTCCCCGCGCGTCGATTACGTGCGTTTCGTTTCGCATCGGCAGATACAGAAAGGTAGTGGTTTGTCCGCCCGGCAAGGTCACCCGCGCGACCCTCCCATTGCCGTAATAATCGAAGCCCGTCACACTGCCCTCCGGCGTCGTCACGCTCTTGAGCAGGTGGTTGAAAATGCGGTCGGTGTAGTAGCCGTAGACGGTGCGGCTGCCGCCGGCGTTTGTGGCCGATGACAGGTGTCCTGCCGCGTCGTACTCGTAGGTCACCCGCCGCCCCGTGAAGTCGTCGAGGGTGGTGAGTCGGCCCTTGGTGTCATAGGTCAGTGTGACGCCGCGGCCTGAGCGGTCGCTGATGCGGCGTAGTCTGTCGCCCTCATAGGCGAGTTGAATGGCGTTCTGGTTGCGGTCTGTGAAAGTCTGCAGTCTGCCCTGAAGGTCGAAACGCGACTCCATGCCATTCCTGGTTCGAAGCAGGTAGCCCTGGGCATCCTTGGTGAGGGTGAGGCCGTAGGCGGGCGGAGACTTCCAGGCCCCGCCCGCCTGGAGGAAGTTCAGCGCGGTGCCGCTCCCGTCCTGCACCACAATCGAGTTCCCGCTGTCCTTGAGCGAGATCTCATAGCTGTGCCTCCATCCGGGGCCCAGCGGACCGTCGGCCAGGGCAAGACTGTTGTAGGTGCGCTGAAAGATGATGCCCGGGCCCTGCATCGCCAACGCATAGTCGGTGGTTTGTTCGAAGAGGTTGCCGTTGGCGACGTTTACTGGATCCGAGCAAGTGGTGTTGTTCGTCGGTATCGGAGTGCCTATCGTGCCGGGATCGTTTTGCGGCGGCCGCGGCGGAGCCGGCGTGCCGCCGGTGTCGCCTCCAGGTGATGTGAGGGCGAAGTCGAAGATGATGTAGTTGTAGTCCCAATTGGCGAACTCTTCGATCCAGCCTGTCCCCTTCCAGGAGCCGATGCTAAGCGATCGCCGTGGCACCGTCAACGTAGCGCCCGCGTTGATCCTCGCCTGTAGCGTGTCCTTGACGGATTGGGGAATCTCGAGCGTCCTGATTTCGGCCGCGGCATTGTTCCGGTTGATGTTGTGGATCGGGTTGTTTTCCCTGACGGCTGCCTGCAGGATCTTGATCGTCGACACCGACGGGATCATCACAAGCTCTTCCCACACCTCATGTTCAAGAACCGAAATCGCGTCGTTGTGAAGCTGCCAGGCTGACCTGATCACTGGATCGTTGTGGTCAGAGCGATTCAGGTCCACGAAAGGAAGGCAGGTTGGCCAGGCATGAATTTGCAGACGGCCGGGCGTCACCACGAACGGACGATCAAACAGGTTCTTGGATTCCAGCGAAGCGAAGGTGATTGCGTTGCCGATTTCGTCATCCGGGTAGAAGAGCACTTGCAGAGGACCGCTCAGTCGTTGCTCGTCCAACTCCACGCGGTGCAGGTAGCGAACGGCGGCGACGTCCAGCAGCAGGCGCGTGGCCTCTGAAGTGGAGGCTGCGGGAAGGCGGCTCAAAAAGCGCGAGACCCGGCCGGCCAGCAGTTCATCGCTCACCAGGTGGGCGCCGAGCACCAAGGCTGCCGTTTCGCCGGCCGTAAAATAGTGATGGTTGGTGTTCACATACGCGGATGCACCCTGCACCGGAGGCGTGTGATTCACGCTAAGGTCCAACTTCGTTCCTGAGGGAATTGGGGTCTTGCCGGTGGCGATAACCAGGTCCCCCAGCCGGAACTCAGGGACCAGGTTCAACACTGCCGCAGGAGTGTTTTCAAGCCCGCCAAACGCCCTCAACACTCGCTGGTCGGCGGCGGCAGCCGGGCTGAACGACAGCGTAATGGACTGCAGTACTACCTCCGGCAGCACCAGATCCAGATTGTGGTAGATGGTCCGGCTGGAATTGTCGGCCAGCGTCAATCGGATCCGGTGCCAGTAGCTCGCCGGCGTCTCTGAAGCGCGGAAGTGGAGCTTGGTAACCGGATATGGCTGATCCGGGACCGGAGGAGCCGGCGGAAGCAGAGTCCCACTGAAGGGCACTTCATTGAATCCATGACCGGGATACTTCTTCTGGAAGTCCGCCCGAAGCGCGTCCAGGTACGCCTCGCCGGGCGGAACCGGCTTTTGGGCGCGAAGGTACGACATCCGGTCGTAAACCGGGCGAGTCAGAACGATCCCGGGCTGAAATGCTCTCCGCTTCCGTGCCGGATCCATCACCATCCAGCGCCTGCCGTTGGCCGTGTCCAAGTAGGCCTCAACCCACACTCGCGTGGCTACCACCCGATCTTTTTCCACCGATGGGAACAGCAGGAAATCCGCCGAGCGGCCCAGCAACTCCAGGATCAGAGCCTCATCCTTCACACCCATCCACTCCCGTACATCGGCGCGCGGCATGACCACATCGGCGGAAACGTAGCGGGCCGGAATCCCCGAGGCCCGCAGCAGCGCGATCAGCAATGTAGACTGATCGAAATCGTTGCCGCGGCCGGACGACAGCACGGCCTGAGAGTTTTGCATTTGGCCCAGGGCGGGGAAGTACTCGGTGTGAGTCGCTACCCAGTCGTACAACGCGCCGGGGTTGCCGCCCAGGGCGGCCGCCTTGGCCCGGATCTCGGGGGTGAGAGAAACGATCTTGGACTCGGCCAGGTCCGCGGGCGTTGGACCATCGTCTGCAGCGGCACTACGGACACTTGTTTCTCGCGCATCGGGCCTTCTGTCGACGCGCGCCCCGGCGGGGGTGGCCCTCCGTACGCTTTCTTGAATCTGCTCCTCACGTCCTGACCCGATCCTCGTCCGCAGCGCTGCCAGTCTTGTCCGGAACTGCTCCCGCGACAGGTTCCCGCCGTTGACTGACAGCGACGACAGTTCCGTGTCGATTTCAGTAATCCGCGCGCGATAGTACCGCTCGAACGCGTGCCAGGCGGCCAACTTCTCCGGAAGCCCGAGCCCAGCCAGGGTGGTTTCAATCGAAGCGAAATCGCGCTCTATGCTCCTGCTGGCCGTCAGCAATCTCTCCCGCAGGTAGATTAGCTGCCCTGGGGCGTCCTGCCTCTCAATGAATTCCAGGGCCGCTGCCGTCTCGCCCAGCGTGCCGCTGAGCAATGCCGCACGATGATGCAGCCCGCTCAGCTTTCGCTGCGCCACTGGATGATCTTTTAGCCGGCTACGAACCGCGGCCAGATCCGATTCCAATTCACCGGCCACCGTTGTTGACAGAGTTGCCACCACCGCCACAACCAGCTTGAGCATGATAAGCTCCTAAACTCTGATGTGTGAATATCGTGACACTGTCTGATGCTGAAGGGCAAGGGCGGTGAGGAGCATGCCGCTCATCTGTTGAGCGCTGACGCACTAGTGACTGTGGTCCGTGTCATCAGGAGCAGCGAGCAAATCGCCCAGGCGGTCCAACTTGCGCTCCCAGGTCAAACGGCGATCGCTGATCCATTTCCCAGCCACAGCGAGCCCGGCGGTTTCGATGCGGCACGTGCGGACCCTTCCGAGCTTTTCTGTTTGTACAAGCCCGCATTCTTCCAATACCTGCAGGTGTTGAACCACGGCGGCCAGGGTGATATCGAGCGGTTCCGCCAACCGTGAAACCGATGCCGGTCCTTCGCTAAGCCTCTCCAGGATGGCTCGGCGCGTCGGATCGCCCAGGGCATGGAAGATTCGGTCGACATCGGGTTTGTTCCTAGGCATTGGTCCGCGACTTCCAGCTCGTTTCCCGGCTATTGTGAGATTTCAGCGGCCAAACGCTCCACAATCTTGCGCCACCCCGCCTCACGCATCTCCGGACCATCGGCTCCTTCGAAGAATGCTCCCTGATGGGTGAGAACAAGGTCGGTCCCCGCTTTCGACGGCAGCAATTCGACTGTGGCCAAAGCCGCCGAGATGCACTTATCCCCCACCGTCATGGTCGAGGCGAACACGATGCGGCGGTTCGGCACGATGTCTTGATAAATAGTGTCATTCGTGCAGGCGATTCCCTTCAGCGGAGTTCCCTCCTTGAAGCGAAAACGCGCTCGTTCTTTGCCTCCAGCCCGAAACTCCATCTCAAAGTGCTCGACGTCGTGATGGTCCCCTTCCACAAACCAGCGGCGCTTCTTGGCTGGGTCGGCGAATGCGGCGAATACGCGCTCGGGAGTGGCCGGATAGCTGCGTTCAATCACGAACGTGCTGTGGATAACGGATCGATCTTGCGTGGTCTTCATTCCCTTTCCCTCTTTCGACTTAGTTAAGTCGTTACTTGAGTATTCATCACGCTGCCATCAATTGTCAAGTAAATGCTTAAGTAATGTCACGTCAGGTAGAACAGGCTCAGGCGGGGCAGTCCTGACCGCTCGAAGATCGCCCGGTCGAGGAAGCTCTTCTCCAACCGGGCGAACTGTTCGGCGCTCATCTTGCCGCGATGGACTGGAGAGTTGGCGATCGAAGTCGCGCCGCATCTGGAACAAGTCTTCATCGGCGAGGCGCGTGCGGGCCAGTGAGGCCATCTTGTCTTCCAGCGCCGAAAGCCGCTGGTCCAATTCCTGCAAATCGCCGAACTGCTCGTCGAGGTTGTCGATCAGGCCGGCCACCGAATCGGCAATCTCCGGAGAAGCCATCGGCGGCGCGCAGCGCTGCCACGGCCTTCTCCAGGTGCGCCCGGACGGCGTCGATGGGGAACGGGGCGTCGGGTGCCGGCGCCGTCCCGTGCTCGCCTGCCTGTGCCGCGGTCGGCCATGGCCTGCGCCTCCTGCAACACCGCCTGCGCGCAGTAGGCCAGCGAGTTCACCTGCTGAACCCGGCTCTTCTTCTGCCGCCATTTTTCGAATGCGATGTCGATGCCGCGCAGCACGGCTTCCAGCGGCACGCCCGAGGTCTTCCAGCTTTCGATCAGCGCCCAGTCCAGCGGCCTGAGCAGAAACAGCGACGTGCCGCGCGCCTTCTGAAAGTGCTCCTCGATCTCGGTGAAGTAGTTGAAGTAATTCAGCCGCCACTGGCCGGCATCGTCGACCTCAGGCATGTCTCAGGCTCCCGGCAGCGGGCCGCGATTGCGCTCCCAGATCAGCCGGAGCCCTTCCAGCGTCAGGTCCTCGTCGGCGATCTTGACGTACCGCGACGCGCGCGTGATCAGCGAGGCCTGCCCGCCGGTGGCGACCGTCTTCGTCCGGGCGCCCATTTCGGCGATCATGCGCTCCAGGATGCCGTCGATCATCGCGATCGAGCCCCAGTACAAGCCGCTTTGCATGCTCCCCACCGTGTTGGTGCCGATCAGCTTCTCAGGTTCGCGGAAGTCGACCATCGGCAGTCGCGCCGTCTTCGTGAACAGTCCCGAGATCGAGATGCCGATGCCGGGACAGATGACGCCGCCGAGGTACTCGGCATTGGCGCTGATGGCGTCGAAGGTGATCGCAGTGCCGAGGTCCACCACGATGCAGGGTCCGCCGTACTTGGCCAGCGCGGCGACGGCGTTCACGATGCGGTCGGCGCCAACTTCGCGCGGATTGTCGTAGAGGTTGTTCAGCCCGGTCTCGGTGCGGCCCGTCACGAAGAAGGGCTCGAGCGAGAAGTAGCGCTGCGCCATGTCCGTGAGACTGGTCTCCAACGGCGGCACGACGCTGGCGACGATGATGCCGTCGATCCGTTCCAACGGCAGGCCGCTGGTTTCGAACAGGCGCGCAGTTTGATGCCCCACTCGTCCGAGGTCTGGTCATGGACCGTGCGCAGACGCCAGCGCGTGACGATGGACGGCACCATCGAAGACGCCGACGGTGACGTTCGTATTGCCCGCGTCGATAGTCAGCAGCACAGCAGTCTATTCTCCCTGATCCGGGCGCACGCCGCCCGCCGTAATCGTCCTTGCTTTGACCGTCGTCGCCGACTACGAGTCAGAAATCCGTCGGCATTCAGGCCTGACGTTACGCCGCGCAACGGCCCGTTCGGCAGGTCGACGACCACCCGGCGGCCTTCCACGTAGGAGGACGCCTGCGCGAACAGCGACACGATCGCGTTGACCCCGCTGGTTTCGAGCATCCGCACGTGGGCGTCGATGGAACCCGCGATGGCCTTCAGCAGCAGCCGCTTGTCGTGCTCCGTCCCCGTTTCGAGCTTCAGCGAAGTCGCGATCGGCCGGCAGTTCCTCGGGGAACTCCGCCTGGTTGACGTTGAGGCCGATGCCGGCCAGAACCGCGCCATGCTGCCACTGGGCCAGGATGCCGCACAGCTTGCGGTCGCCGATCAGCACGTCGTTGGGCCAGCGCAAGTCGCACGTGACGCCGGCGAACAGCCTGAGCGCGTCGGCTACGCCAAGCCCCAGCGCGAGCGTGACCAGCGGCACCTGCTGCTGTGAGACCGCCGGACGCAGGATCTCGGTGAAGTAGAGGCCCGTGCCGCGCGGGCTGTGCCAGGTGCGGCCGAGCCGTCCCTGTCCGCGCGTCTGCTCCTCGGCGGCGATGATGGTCCCCGTAACAGCGCCGGCTGCGGCGCGCTCGGCAGCCGACTTCGCATCGTGGAGTCGACGGTCTCAAACCATTCGATGGTGCGGGACACGGGCGGCTACTCCAATTCAAGCCGGAAGTTGATGTCGACGGCGCGCGCCGAATGCGTGATGGCGCCGGAGCTGATGTAGTCGGCGCCGGCCTCGGCGTAGGCGCGGACGTTCTCCAGCGTGATGCCGCCGGAGAGCTCGACCGTGGCGCGGCCGGCGATGCGCGCAATCCACTCCCGGGCTTCGGCGGGTGTCAGGTTGTCCAGCAGCAGGCGCGTCGCGCCGCCGGCCAGCGCCTCGTCGAGTTCCTGGATCGTGCGCACTTCGATTTCGGCGGGCATCGGGAGTCCTCCGCACTGCCGCAAGCGCGGCCGCGACTCCGCCAGCCGCGGCGATGTGGTTGTTCTTGATCAGCACTGCGTCGAAGAGGCCCATTCGATGATTGGTGACGCCGCCCGCGGCGGCCGCCAGCTTCTCCAGTCGCGCAGGCCGGGAGTGGTCTTGCGGGTGTCCAGCACGCGGCAGCGCGTTCCGCGAACCGCATCGCTGAAGGCCCGCGCCAGGGTGGCGACACCGCTCAGCCGCTGCATGAAGTTGAGCGCGGTACGCTCCGCAGTCAGTAATGTGGCGCGCCGGGCCGCGCACCTTCGCCAGCTCGTCGCCCGGCCGTGCGTGGCCGCCGCTGGGAGTTGTGATGTTGACTTCCACTCCGCCGCCAAGTTCTTCGTAGATGAGCGGCAGCAATTCCACTCCGGCGGTGATGAGCGCCTCCTTGGCGCGAAAGCAACCCTGAGCGTGCCTCCCCGCCGGCACGGTCAGGCTGGTAGTGATGTCGCCCGTGCCGATGTCTTCCGCCAAGGCGCGGCGCACCGCCTCGATGACCTCCGGGTGGCTGACGTCGAAACCCATTACTCTCCCAACTGCCGCAGCCGCTCTTCGCTCAAGGCGAGCTGCGCTTCCTACTCGGCGAGCTTGGCGCGCGTCTCTTCCACCACCGCGGCCGGCGCACGGCCGATGAAGCTCTCCGAACCGAGCTGCTTCCTCTTCGACTCAATCGTCTTTCGCAGCGGCTCGACATCCTTCTCCAGCCGCTGCTTCTCCGCGCCTTCCTGGGCCGCGGAAAGCTTCAGCGCGATGTCGAATTCCGGCCGCGACCGCACCATTCCTGAAACCTCCGCTGCCAGTTCGAAGCGTGTGTTGGTCAGCGCCTGGATCACCGCAAACTGGCTCGTCACTAATGCGGCGGCTTCCTCGCCATTGACCCGGATGGAGCCCTCAAGCTGCGACTTGGGGTCGAGCTTCTGCTCCGCGCGCAGCGCTCGCGCTTCCGTCACCAACTCCTGCACCAGCGCGAAGCCGCGCTCGCCCTCCTCGTCGCTCCACGCCGGATTGGCTTGCGGAAAGGCGGCGATCGAGATGGACTCCGGCACGTTCGAGTCGCGCTTCACCAGCCGCTGCCACAGCTCCTCGGTGAGGAACGGCATGACGGGATGCAGCAGCCGCAGGGCGTGCTCGAACACGCGCAGCAGATTCGTCAGGTGCGCGTCGGCGTCCGCGCCCTGCTGAATGCGCAGCTTCTTCAGCTCGACGTACCAGTCGCAGAACTCGTCCCAGAGGAAGCCCCACACCAGGTCCGCGACTTCGTGATAGCGGAAGTTCTCCTGCGCCGCGTTGATCTTGGCCGTGGTCTCGTTCAGGCGGCTGGAAGATCCAGCGGTCCTCGACGGTTTCGATCGGCGCGTTCGCGGCTGAGGTCGAGCGATTCGACTCCCACGCGTCTCCATCTTCATGAAGATGAAGCGCGCCGCGTTCCAGATCTTGTTGGCGAAGGCGCGGGAGCTGATCCATGCGCTCTTCGCTGAGCACGATGTCGGTGCCGGGCGCGGCGCCCGCGCAGCAAGCGCAATGCGCACGGCGTCGGTGCCGTACTTCTCGGTCACCACCAGCGGGTCGATGGTGTTGCCCTTGGTCTTGGACATCTTCTGCCGCTCGGCGTCGCGCACCAGGCCGTGGATGTAGACCTGTGCGGAACGGCACGTCGCCCATGAATCTCGCATGCCCAGCATGATCATGCGGGCCACCCAGAAGAACAGGATGTCGAAGCCGGTGATGAGCAGCGATGGTGGGGTAGAACGTGCGCAGGTCCGTCGGTCTCGTCCGGCCAGCCCAGCGTCGAGAACGGCCAGAGCCCGGAGCTGAACCAGGTGTCGAGCACGTCGGGGTCCTGCGTCGAGCTTCGCCGAGCCGCAGTGCGCGCACGCTGTCGGCGTCTCGCGCGCGACGGTGATCTCGCGCGCAGTCGCCGCAGTGCCAGGCCGGGATGCGGTGGCCCCACCAGAGCTGGCGCGAGATGCACCAGTCGCGGATGTTGTACATCCACTCGAAGTAGGTCTTGGTCCAGTTCTCCGGGATGAACCGGATGCGGCCGTCCTCCACCGCCTCGATGGCGGGTTCGGCCAGCGGCTTCATGCTGCACGAACCACTGCGTCGAGACCAGCGGCTCGACGACGGTCTTGCAGCGCTGGCAGTTGCCGAGCGCTCAGCTGTGTAGCGGCTCGATCTTCACGAGCAGGCCCAGCGCCTCCAGGTCGGCCAGCACGCGCTTGCGCGCCTCGAAGCGGTCCAGGCCGGCGTAGGCGCCGGCCGCCGTCGGTCATGCTGCGCGTTCTCGTCGATGACCTTGATCGTGCGGCAGGTTGTGGCGCTTGCCGGCTTCGAAGTCGTTGGGGTCGTGCGCGGGCGTCACCTTCACGACGCCGGTGCCGAACTGCGGGGTCGGCCAGTTCGTCGAGGATGATGGGGATCTCGCGGTCCATCAGCGGCAGCACGCACGGTCTTGCCGTGCAGGTCGCGGTAGCGCTCGTCGCTCGGGTTGACGGCACACGGCCGTGTCGCCGAGCATGGTCTCGGGCCGCGTGGTGGCCACCGACAGAGCGGTCCGGGCATGCCGTTCACCGGATAGCGGATGTGCCACAGGTTGCCCTGCGGTCTCCTCGTGCGCCACTTCCAGGTCGGAGAGCGCGGTGTGGCAGCGCGGGCACCAGTTGACCATGTACTCGCCGCGATAGATGAGGCCCTTCTCGTACAGGCGGACGAAGACCTCGCGCACGGCGCGCGAGAGGCCGGGGTCCAGCGTGAAGCGCTCGCGGCGCCAGTCGCAGCGAGCGCCGAGGCGCATCATCTGGCGCTTGATGGTGTCGCCGTACTGCTGCTTTCCACTCCCAGACGCGCTTCTCGAACTCCTCGCGGCCGAGGTCGTGGCGGGTGATGCCCTCGTTCGGCGCAGCTTGCGCTCCACCACCATCTGCGTGGCGATGCCGGCGTGGTCGGTGCCGGGCAGCCAGAGCGTGTTGTCGCCCTGCATGCGATGCCAGCGGACGGTGACGTCGATCTCGGTGTGCTCGAGCATGTGCCCGATGTGGAGGGTGCCGGTCACGTTGGGCGGCGGGATGACGAGCGAGAAGATGCGGTCGGGAGTCGCCTGTGACGGTTTCGGGGCGAGAAGCCGCGCGTCGATCCACCACTGGGCCCAGTGCGGCTCGAACCGCTGAGGCTCGTAGACTTTCTCGATTTGCATGGGAAGTGCCTATGAAACCAATAGGTTAGCACGAATCTAAGTCTCTCTCATGGGAAGTGCGAATCTGGACGATACTCTATTTAGGTGATCTCGATCCGAATCTTGCCGGCATTGGCCTGGGTTGGCCTTGGCCTGTGCGCGGCGACTCCCGACTCCAGCCCTGGCACCACCACCTCCATCCAGGAAGTGCGAAAGGCTTGGAAGGAAAGGCGTCTGGGCGGCCTCTACCGCATAGAAGGTGCAGTGACTGCCTCGCCAGGTACCTTCACCGTGCCCGACGCTTTCTATGTGGAAGATCAGACAGGTGGAATGTCGATCCGATCAGGCGAGCCACAGAAGCTCAATCTGGGCGATCGCGTGACCCTGGAAGGTCGTCTGACTGAAATCGATGGCATCGAACCTGAACTGGAGCGCACCCGCGTCATCGCGCGTCTTCCCGGGGAGGTGCCGGCCCATTCTTCCTTGACGATCGTCGCGGCAAATGGTCCAACTCATCTCGGACGTCTGGTCAAGGTAAGCGGGGTCGTCAAGAGCACCAGCGCAGGCCAGAGCAGGGATGCCGTCATTCTCGAACAGAATGGGAGCCTGCTGCTGGTCTACATCCGCCGCCGTATCTCCGAAGCGGCAATCATACCTGCTGTGGCGCCGCCGGGCTCCCACGTGGAAGCGGGGGGCATACTGATGCCGGGTGAGGCTGGAGACAACACTCTGCGCTTGCGCAGGCCGGACGACCTTTACGTCGTAGCCGGGCCTGCCGTGATCCCATGGCGGTGGGTTGTAGTTCTCTTCGCTGGCCTCGGGATGAGTCTGGCATGGTCCTTCTCACTCCGCCGCATGGTGCGCGCCAAGACGCGCGAGACCGCTGACCTCCTGGCACAAGCACAGGAGGCTTCACGTCTCAAAAGCGAGTTTCTTGCCAACGTCAGTCACGAGATCCGCACTCCTTTGCACGGCATTCTGGGCTTGCAGGAACTGCTGCTGGATACGAAACTCTCGGAGGAGCAACGCGAGTGGCTCGTGTCGGCGCAGGATTCTTCCCGTCATTTGCTTACGTTGCTCAACGACTTCCTCGACATTTCCCGCATCGAGGCGGACAAACTGGCGCTGCAGATCGACCGGTATGAACCGCTGGCGGTCGCTCGCGCCGCCGTAAGCACGATGACAGCGCGCGCCGCCGAGAAGGGCCTCAAGTTGAACCTTCAGTCCAGCTCCCAGCCTCCGCCCGTGCTGGGCGACAAGGATCGAATCCAGCAGGTGCTGCTGAATCTGCTGAGCAATGCCATCAAGTTCACCGAATGCGGCGAAGTGACCCTCGACGTGCAACATGCCCTCGCCGCCGATGGCCGGACAACCATTGTCTACAGGGTCAGCGATACCGGCATCGGCATCCCCCAGGAGAAGCGCCTCCTCGTATTCGAAGCGTTCCGGCAGGCTGACGGCTCGATTACTCGAAAGTACGGCGGTAGCGGGCTGGGCCTGGCGATCGCGTCTCGGCTGGTCGAGCGTATGGGCGGCACAGTTGATCTGGAAAGCGAACCCGGGCGGGGATCCGTATTCACCGTGCGGCTCCCTTCACCTTTGGCGCCACCGGAACAGAAGCAGGAACCTCTTGCGGTTGACCAGGTGCGGCAAACAGGCAGGCTGCGCATCCTCGTTGCCGAGGACAATGCAGTGAGCCGCCACCTGATTCACAGGCTCCTGGAGCATGGCGGTCATGACGTGCACGGGGTTGCCGATGGTTTGGCCGCCCTGCACCGAGCCACGTTAGAGAGGTTCGACCTGATCCTGATGGACATTCAGATGCCTGTCATGGATGGGTTAACCGCTGCTGAACGCATTCGCGCCTTGGAAACCGACCGCCGCACGCCGATTGTTGCCCTGACGGCCCACGCCTTTCCGGAAGAGCACTCACGCTGCCTGGCCAGCGGCATGGACGCAGTCTTAACGAAACCCTTCGATCGCCCGGCCCTGGACACTCTGCTTCGCCTGGTCGGGTAGCGCTTCGCCCCGCCCTCCGCTGTATTGTTGTAATCATGTCCACAGCGGCCCTCATCGGGCGGATTCAGGAAGCGCTCCGGCGCGAAGGCCTCGACGGCTGGCTTTTCTTCGACCATCACCGCCGCGATCCCCTTGCCTATCGGGTTCTCCAGTTTGAGCCCGCTCAGTCGGTCACAAGGCGCTGGTATTATCTGGTGCCGGCACACGGCGAGCCCAGGGCCCTCGCTCACCGCATCGAATCTCAGGTGCTGGACGCGTTGCCTGGTCAACGCTCTTTGTATGCCGGATGGAAGGAGCAGCGCGAAGCGCTGGTGAAGTTGTTGGCGGGCTGTGGCAGGGTCGCGATGCAGTACTCGCCCGAATGCGCTATTCCCTACGTCGCCAATGTCGATGCGGGGACTGTGGAGATGATCCGCGCTCTCGGCGTTGAGATTGCCAGTTCGGCCTCCCTGGTGCAGGAGTTTGAGGCATGCTGGACAAAAGAGCAGTACGACTCTCATAAGCAGGCCGGCGTGCTCGTCGATGGAGTCCGTCGCGCCGCTTTTCAAAAGGCCGCCGAAGCTCTGCGTACTGGCTCGGCAATCTCTGAGTGGGACTTGCATGAGTTCGTCCTTCAGGGCTTCCGCTCCCACGGCCTCATTACCGACCACGGCCCCATCGTGGCCGTCAACGCCAACGCCTCCAACCCGCACTACGAGCCGTCGGCCGCGAGCCATAGCCCGATCCGGGCAGGCGATCTGCTGCTCATCGACCTTTGGGCAAAGCTCGACCGGCCTGGCGCTGTCTACTACGACATCACCTGGACCGGCTACTGCGGCGCCTCGCCGCCGGCAGAGATGCTGAACGTTTTCAGCGCCGTCACCGGCGCCAGGGACGCCGCCGTCGCAATCGCCCGGGACCGCGCTGCCGCTGGTGAACCCCTGGCAGGTTTTGAGGTCGACGACGCGGCCAGGGGCCACTTGGCTGCCCTCGGGCTTGCCGAACACTTCTTCCACCGCACAGGCCACTCCATCGGAGAGGAAGTGCACGGCAACGGCGCCAACATGGACAATTTCGAGACCCACGACGTGCGCCCGATCGTGCCCGGCTTGTGTTTCAGCGTCGAACCTGGGGTCTACCTGCCGGCCTTCGGCATCCGGTCGGAAGTGAACGTCTTCCGCCATCCCGACCGGGCCGAAGTCACCGGCGAGATCCAAGACTCACTGCTTCGGCTGTTGGATTGACACGCCGGGAGTCGCAAACAACCTGAAGGCAGGGTCGGAGGCAATCACCGTTGCAGGGTGACGACGCCAACGGCTGCCAGGCCATCCGATCACGATATATGGTTCCTTGCCGTCGGGCTTTAGCTCGCGCTACGTCCACCCACCTGATGTGTGGATGGCTCCATTGCAAAGTCCTTTGGCTGAGTCCCTCGTATCCGCCCAGACGCAACGATACCGAGCGTGCCCGGCGCAATCGGGGCAAGGACGGTTCTTAACCGTAAATGAATCGCTTCAATCTCAAACTGGTAGGACGGTTTGGCTCTGCCGAGTGATGGGCTGAGAAATCCGGGCATATGGGGCAACTGAAAGAAGCTATTGGGAAGAAACGTCGCAACCAGGCAGAGCGCCGCAATCACCGCAGCTCGTCGCAAACTCAATCCCTTGGAAATGAAGACGGCAAATGGAGGGATGAGGAACGCCACATAGCCCGCCTTCGGGCTGTGCACGAGTTCCACCTGCATAGCCGCGGGGAGCATCCAGGCTGCGAAGAACCACCAGCGATACCAAGGCGCGTTGCCGTCCAGGCTCCTGGCTCTCAACCCAACCACCAGCATCGGTGCGACGGCGAAGCTGAGCCAGGTCAATGCCCATACCGTGGTTTGAATCTGGGCATTGAGTGGAGCGCCATAGAAGATGCTGGTGCCGCTCGCGCTATTGTTAAACTGCCCTCTGGTCAGCTTCAGGTATTCATCCCAGGAGCCTGCATTGGCAACCTGTGGGATGAGCCAGAACAGCACGGCTGCCGCGCCGGCGAGAACGGCTCGCCACCAGTACCGGCGCCACTCCTGCCGTGAATGGTAGAGGGCCAACGCCAAGAGCGGCAGGCAATATACCAGAGTGTTTGGCCGGAGGCCTGCCAGGAGACAAGTCCAGCCAAACAGCCAAGGTAGTAGGCGTGTTTCCCCCTCAATCACTCGCGCCGTCAGCCATGCAGCGGCCAGGCTTGTCAGAGCCTCGGCGATATAGGTTGTCTGTGATGGGGCCAGGAACAATACGATCGGGGAGAAGGCGAGCGCTGCCGCCGCCGGCAAACCACGCCATCGCCCCAGCACCCAAACAGCGGCGAGCGTCATGCCCAGCGACAAATAGCCCATGGCCACCATCGCGTCGCCAGCCGCCGCTGCCGCCGGCTTCAGCAGTTGCACATACAGCCAATAGCCTGGTGGATGGGGCTGATGTTCCCGTATTGAGTAGTGCCGCGTCGCAAGCCCGAATTGGGCCGCATCCCACTCGTAACATTCCTTTAGTCCGAGCCTGGGCCAGATCGCGGCGAACCAGGCCAAGACCAACGCGAGCAGCAATAGCCGCCAGTGGCCTGACAATCCCAGATTGGAAGGCACACTTCCGTTTTACCTGGAAAAGGACCGTGTCAGCAAAAAGGCCCAATACCGGTTATCCGGGATACCCGGCTGCAGGCCGAATTGCTTTCGGTAGCCGCCCTCAATTACGGTGTCCTTCCAGACGATCACCGCCATTGCGCCGTACCGGATGATCCGGTTGCCGTTGGTGCCGTAGAAGTTCCAGCTATACGTGTACTGCGGACCATGGCGCAGCAGCAGTTGCACGGTGTCATTCTTGTACAGGCTGTGCTGGGCGTAGGCCTGCGAGTGCAGCAGGGTGCCTTTGGGCAGCGGCGAATTGAGCAAAGTCCGTGAATCGCTCATCGCGACAACCGGCAGTCCAAAGACTTTCGCGGAGTATGTGAGGTTGCCCCCCACCAGCCAATCGTTGGTTCCGGTTTTCACGGAAGGAAACCGCCACTTCTGCAGGCTCGCGCCACCCTGCAGGAGCTGGCCTCGCTTGCTCCACAATGGCATCCGGTACCAGAGCCCGGCGTCCCAGTCGTTGGAGTGGCTCGGCGTGTCGAATGTGTTCCACCCATAGACGCTGACGGCGTCGCCCTTGCGGAAGGCGTTGTTGAGGTTGACCTGCACTTTGTTCTGCCAGGCTGGGCCCTCGCCGAACATGCCGCCGAGGGTGAGCTGGAAGGTATCCGCGAAGCCGCTGCTCACCGACGCGGTCCACTGGCGGGCCGGCCTGGCCAACGGCAGGGTCTCCTTGCTGACGGTTTGGGCCGAGAGGAAAACGGGGGTTGCGACCAGGATCAGGAGTGCGGGTCTCAAAGCAGTATTATAACGTACTATTCGACCCGCTTGTCTGAATCAGGGAGAGGGAACCGCCTCAGGCGTGTTCCCTCTCTATCTCTATCTATTCAGTCAGTTGGAAGGTGCCGACGAAAGCGCTGCGCTTGTCGGGGCTCGACCAGCGCGTGGTCCAGTCGCTGGCCTTGCCGGCGAAGCTGTGCTCAAGAGCATAGGCCGGCATAGAGTGGTCAAGCTTGGACAAAGGCGCGTAGAACCTCTCCTCGTTGGAGCAGTGGCGGTCGCCCTGGTTGATGGCGCGCGTCTTGATACGCGCCAGCGTGCCCGCCGAAAGAGTCGCTTCGGCGCCGTGAATGTTGTCGCCGGCGACCGTGAACTCAATGGGCATCGCCTCAACGTGGATCATGTCCGACAGCAGGTCGCCCGTCATGCGCCGCGCAAAGGACTTCAGCGCCTCGCGCTGCTCCAGGCTGGCTCTTTGATCCACCATCAGCCAGGAGCGCACCGGGTAGGCGCTGCCGGTGACGTCGCCCAGTGTCGAGTTGGCGCGGACAGCGGCGGCCACATTCAGGCCATCCAGCGCTACCCCGCGCCATTGGCCCTTGTTGATCTTCCAGCCGAACACAGCAAGGTTGCCGACCAGTTGCACTTCCGAATTGGCGAAACAAGGCCCGGTGTAAACGTCGGCCGTACGGGCCTCGACGTATTCGCCGGATACCTCGATCGTGGGATTGGCGGCTAGTGCGAGGCTGCCGATAGCAGCCATGCCCAGGACGCAGCGTAGCAGTGTCGTCATCTCGTGCATCTCCAGTTTGAACGTAGCCCCCCAGCGGGCTCCTGATTTAAGTATACCTTTCAATCAATTAAGACCTGCGCATCCCGAACCGGCTCGCGGCCGCTAGTCGAAACAGCCACGGAGCGCGTGGTCGCTCTCGATCGCCGTTTCAATCTGCGGCCACGCATCCCGCTCCGACAGGATCGTGTGGAAACCGTCCTTCACCGAGGGCGCCATTTCGACGGCGGTCTTCCACTCGGCCTTTGAGAACGGTTGCGAGCGCACGGTCTCCCAGAATCCCGTGTTTGCAAACAGTTGGCCGATTCGCTGCTGGTTGCCGCCTCCCTGGAGTTCGCTCACCAGATAAGCCGCCGTCCCGGTCTGCAGTCCGTGCAGCCTCGGCCGTGCGCCCATCATGTCCAGGGCGTGGGAGATCAGGTGTTCGCTGCCGCTTGCGGGCCGCGATGATCCGGCGATCTCCATGGCCACCCCATTCAGCATCAGAGCCGTGGCAAGCAGTTGGATGCCTTCCGGATCGCGGGATGGGCGTGCCATGAACTGGTAGACGGTTGCGTCGGACATCAGTGCGGCTAAATCGTTGACTGGCGTCCCGCATGCGTGAAAGGCGAGTTTCCAATCGGCGACCGCTGTGAACTTGGAGCAAAGATCGCCGACGCCGGAGTGCCACAAGGCCAGTGGCGCCCCCCGGCAGACGTCGAGATCAACAACCACCGCATAGGGCAGTTCCGCGGGCAGCGACTTGCGTTTTCCCTGCAGCGTGAGACTGGATTGCGGTGAGCAGAAGCCGTCGTTGGACAGCGAAGTCGGCGCCGCGAAATACGGCAACCCCGCCAGCGAGGCGACGTACTTGGCCACATCCAGAGCCTTCCCGCCGCCCAACTCCCGCGATGGCTTTGGTGCCGGGAGGCAAAACACCCAGAAGGCGCACCACCTCCTCGATGCTGGCTTCGACGACTTCCTGTCTCAGCGCGATCTCGACTCCATGCTCTTCCAGGCTGCCCAGGGCTGTCCTGAGGATGGGCTCGATCAGACCTTCGCTGTGCATGAGGACCACGCGTTTCATGCCCGGCCGAGCGAGATAGAGCCCGAGGCGGGCCAGCGCACCGGACTTGATCCGCACCAATTGGGGGACTCGGATGAATGTCTTGTTCATGTCAGGCCTTCAACAACCTCGCTCCAGCGATTGAAGGGCCGGAATCTCTCGCCGCGGGCTCGAAGCTCATCAGCCAGGAATCCGCGGGCAAACCGGAACTCTGGCTGAACGAGCAACGCGGGGTGGATGTCTGGAGGACCGTCCCCGGCGAAGGCCACGACCTCAGCCCGGCGGAGGGCGTCGCGCACCACCGCCGCCTTGTCGACTCCGACATCCTCGGAATAGAAAGGAGAGTCCGCGGCAAGTTTCTCGATCACCAGTCCGTGTCCCGGGTGGATGCGGCCTGGGTTCGAGTAGATCGATGCGTGGACACCGGCGCGCGCCAATACACGTTCGATGTACCAGGAGGTTCCCGCGGAGACGATAACCAACTCCCATCCTGCCCGTTCGAGCAGCCCCGCGGCCTTCGCAAGCTCGGGATCCGGTTCGCTGGCCGCTCAGCAATTCTTCGAGCGCCGCCTCGGCAGTCGGCGCATAAGCGAAGTAAGACGCCATCGCCTGGAAGTGTGTGATGCGGCCCGCCCGGTATTGTGCGAAGTAGTCCGGCGCGTCCGCCGGGATGTAGCGTTCGGCGAGCAGCGAATAGAAATCGTTTCGGGTGATAGTCCCGTCGTAGTCCGAGATCAGAACCTTCGCCACGAATTGCCTGCCGCTACAGTTCGGAGTAGCAGCTTCTGGTCTCGTTGCACTCGTATTCGTCGACGAGCTTGCCGTCCGGCCCGACGCAGATTTGCGATTTCATGCACCAGTAGGCACGGTCGTTGCCGTGTGGGACCGTGGGGTCCCACTCGGCCTCGATGAACATTCCCTTCCAGCGCAGGAACTGGCAGCGGTCGTCGCCGATCCGCGTCAGCCCTGCACGTTCTCCGTTGACAGCCATGGGCAGCCTCCCGTCAGACGGCCTTCACGCCGGCGGCGGCCAGCAGAGCCCGCTTCACCGCGGTCTTTGCCAACTGGACCTTGTAGGCGTTTGTCTCCACCGGTTGCGCGCTGCGCACCGCCTCATCGGCGGCTGCCGCGGCCGTCTTGACGTCGATTGTCTTTCCGGCCAGCCACTGCGATGCCGACTGCGCCGTATATGGCGTGGGTGCGACATGGCCGAGCACAATCATGGCTTCGGCCACCGCCGTCCCTTTCATCTTGAGTGCGACGCTCGCTGCCGCCAGCGGCCAGTCGAGCGCATCCTTCTGCCGCACCTCGTAGGTCGCGTTCTTTGTCGCCGCCGCCGGAATCACGATCTCGGTGAGAATCTCGTTCGGCTTGAGCGCGATCTCACGGTCGCTGTCTGACGCAGGCGCGACAAAGAACTCCGCCGCGTTCACTTCCCGCTGCCCGTCGGGCCCGGCGATCTTCACCTTCGCGCCCAGCGCGATGAGCGCCGGACCGAAGCTGGATGCCGAGACGAACCGGGCGTTGCCGCCGGGAAGATGGCGTGGTAGCGGTTGTCGCCTTCAACCACCAGGCTCTTGCCCTCGTGCATGGCCAGCAGGCCATGGCCGGTCCGGAAGTACCAGCAGCGGGGCCGCTGGCACAGATCGCCGCCCACCGTGCCCATGTTGCGGATCTGCGCGCTCGAAATGCCGCGCGCAGCCTCCGTCAGGCTCGGATAGGATGCGCGAACCAGCGGGCTCGACAGCAGTTCGTCGACCGTCGCCGCCGCGCCGATGCGCAGCCCCGCGGCTGTCTTCGCGATACCCTTCAACTCCGTGATGCCCTTGATGTTCACCACGCGCTTGGGCGACATCACGTAGTCCTTCATCAGGCTCAGCAGGTCGGTGCCGCCGGCCAGCACTGCCGCATCGGCCCACGTTGCGCCGAGCAGCGCGACCGCTTCTTTCACGGTCTTCGGATTGCCATATTCGAAGGGTTGCATTAGGAGTTCCTCCCTTTGCCGCGAGGGCGTTCAGCACGTTCATCGGGGTCATCGGAATCATCGGTGGCCGGACGCCGATGGCGTTGGTCACGGCGTTGGCGATGGCTGCGATGCCGCCGATTGCCGGCGGTTCGCCCGAGCCCGATCACGCCGCGCGTATCGTTAGTTTCATCCACTTCCAGGTGCACCACGATCTCGCCGATGTCCTTGATGCCGGCCAGCTTGTAGAACTCCATGTCGGCGTTCAACATCTTGCCGGTTACCGCATCCATGATGCGCTCCTCCATCAAGGCTCCGCAGATGCTCATGATGCAGGCGCCGTAGACCTGGCTTTCAGCCGTCTTCGGGTTGACCACCAGTCCGATGTCCTGCACCGCGATCAGCCGGTTCATCTTGACGATGCCGGTTTCCATGTCCACGCTGACGTCGGCGATCTGCACGCCGCCGACGCCGCCCGTGTTCAGGCCTTCTTTGGCCGCCTGTGCCGGGACGTTTGCGCCCGTCTCGCTGATCGAGTTGACCCCCAGCTTCTGGCAGGCCGCCTTCCAGGTCAGCGCCTTGGCGGGCTGGCCCTTCACCATCACCTTGCCGTCCATGGCTGTCAGTTCTTCCGGCTTCGCATTCAGCCCTGGCGCCACGGCCGCATACAGCTTCTCGAGCGCGTTGATGGCCGC
The DNA here is from genome assembly GCA_963714395.1 of Bryobacteraceae bacterium. Classification (GTDB taxonomy): domain Bacteria; phylum Acidobacteriota; class Terriglobia; order Bryobacterales; family Bryobacteraceae; genus JACADU01. The sequence goes on along the minus strand of CAVQOO010000041.1, from coordinate 43,835 downwards.
CTTCCGCGTCGACGAAGAGACGCCGCCGACCGTGGTCGAACCGCCCGAGGTGCCGCCCGGCGGATAATGCGGAGTCGCCGATCTTGATCTTGATCGCGCTCATTGGCAGCCCGAGCGATTCGGCAGCCACTTGCGACATGATCGTGCGGGTGCCCGTGCCGAGATCCTGCGTTGCCATCTCGACTTCCACCGAGCCGTCGGGGTGGATGTTGAGCTTGGCTGTGCAGGCATGGCCGGCGCCGCCCCATGTGCAAACGCCGATGCCGAGTCCGCGCTTCACCGGACCCGTGGCTGTGCCTTCGCCGCGCTTGTGCCACAGCTTCTTCCAGTCGGCCAGTTCGGCCGCCTTCTTCAATTGCCGCTCGTATGTCTCCTGCCGCGGCGTGAGCACCGCGTTCTTCAGGAACACCTCGAACGGATCCATGCCGATTGCGTGCGCGAAATCGTCCACCGCCGCGCAGGTCAGATAGGAGGCCTGCTGGTGATTTGGCGCGCGCCAGGCACGAATCGGGGCCGTGTTCAGGCTGACCGCCGTGTGGTTGAGCCGCCTGTTCGGGATCTTGGTGAAGACGTACGGGATAGGAGGAGATCCGCCGCCGCCGACACCGCCGGAAGCCCAGCTCTCGCTCTCCCACGCCGTGATGGTGCCGTCCTTCTTGCCGCCGATCTTGATGCGGCCGAAGGCGGAAGGCCGGCAGCCGGCGATCGCCACCTCGCTCGCCCGCTCCAGGTACAGCCGCACCGGCTTGCCGCCGGCGGCCTTCGACAGGTGCGCGCTCTCCACGCCCCATCGGTCAGCCTGAAACTTCGAGCCGAAGCCGCCGCCGATGTGGTCCATGTGCGCGTGAATGTTGGTCACCGGCACGTTCAGTTGCCGCGCCAGGTCGGTCGAGGATCGGCGTCAGCGCCTGCGTCGAGGGATTGAACTCAACCCGGTTGTCCGCTCCCCATGCGATCACGGAGCCGTGCGGTTCCAGGCAGCAGTGCTGCAGCGTCGGAATGCCGTAGGTGCCCTCGCTGAACGCCTCGGCTTCCTTCATCGCCTTGTCCGGGTCGCCCTCGACCTGCTCGCCCGCCGGCTTTGCGCGGGCGGCCGCCTTCTTCAGGTCGGCTTCATGCACCAGGTGCTCGAGCACCTCATACTCAACCTTGATCGCCCTCGCCGCGTCGCGCGCCTGCGATTCGGTCTTTGCGGCGACCGCGGCAACTTCCCATCCGCCCCACTGAATCTCGGTTCCGGCCGGGGCGATGACGCGCACTCCTGCCACGCCCGGCATCTTCTCCGCCGCGCTCGTGTCGATCGAAGTCACCTTCGCATGGGCGTGAGGGCAGACATTGAATGCCGCGTGCAACATATCCGGCTTGTGATAGTCGGACGTGTACTTCGCCTTTCCGCTCGCCTTCTCGACGCCGTCAAGCCGGCTGATGCGCTTGCCCATCACCTTGCGTGTGGACATTGGGGGCCATTTGTACTCAGGCATTGGCTCCTCCCTTCGGGCAGCGCCCCTCATTTTGGCCGAGGCTTCCATGACGGCCTGTCGGACGCCGACATAGGTGCCGCAGCGGCACAGGTTGCCGCCCAGCCCATCCTTCACTTGTTCCATCGTGGGGCTGGGATTGCGATCCAGAAACGCCTTTGCCGCCACCACGAAGCCCGGCGTGCAGTAGCCGCACTGCTGGGCATCGTTGTTGACGAACGCTTGCACCACAGGGTGCGGTGTGCCCGCCTGCATGGCGAAGCCTTCAATGGTCGTGATTGGCTTGCCCACCACGTCCACCGCCAACAGGGAGCAGGCGTACATCACCTTGCCGCCCACCAGCACCGAACAGGCTCCGCAAGTGCCGCGGTCGCACACCCGCTTGGCGCCCGTCAATTCAGTTTGGTTGCGCAATGCGTCCAGTAACGTCGTGCGCGGTTCAACGGTCAGCTTCATAGGCTTGCCGTTGACGGTCAGGGTAATCTCGGTTTCGCCGGGGGCTAGAACGCCGGCCGGCGCTTGCGCTTCCGCTGTTTGAACGAGCCCGGGCGCGAGGGCTGACGTCACTCCGGCGCTTTGCATGAAGCCGCGCCGGCTGAAGCCCTTCCTGAGAGTTTCTTTTTGACTCACTTCCGGTTACCTTCCTTGTCACAGGAGCCAGATGATTCATCGATGGCAGGTATGCCGGAAGCGGCTTTGTCCCAGTTCGAGGTCGGAAAGCGATCTCACTCCAGTCGTCGCCGAATTCCGGATACTACCTATCGATCAGTCAGATTGTAGCGGATTCGAGAGCGAGTTGGACCGGAGCGTGCGGAGTTTCACTACCGGCCGGATCAGCGCGAGATCTGCGAGGAAGTCAACTGTTCCGCCCATGTCGCAAGCTGGCGTGTCTGCGATTCGGCAGACCGGATCGGCGTTTTCTTCGGAGATGCCGATTGCCCTATGCTGCCGAGCCTGAGCAGGCTCTGCTGGAAACGGAGAGCGCTGGCGATTTCTTGACGTGATTGAGTGGTTTGTAGTCCCTGCTGCATGTCTCTACCTATCGGCTCCGAACCCTTGTGGGTTTAGGCGTTTTCCTGGGAATTGTACAAGTGAAGGTTGATAAGTGGACTCAAGGAGGCGGCGGCGGGTCTAACGGGGTCGTACGGGGACAGGGCTAATGGGGGGAGAGGAGTGGGGAGTTTGAAGCAGAGTTGCCGTCTCTCCTTGAGTCCGCCCTGTCGAATGCTCACGCCTTATCTATTGGCAAACAGGTGGCCAATCGCTCTCTACCTGGAATCAACATCTTACGATCAGGTGGAGTTTCATTTTGAACCTGTGGGCGATCCCCATCGGCCCCATTTCGGGATTGGCACACGCATCCCTTCACGCAAGGCAGAATGGAATGATGACACGGCGCCAAATGCTGCTGACAATCGGGGTCCAGCCCCCCTCCGCACCCTCGCCACCGGTTGAACGCCAGGTTTTCATCGCTTCGCCGGAGAAGGGAACCGCCGTGATGGCCTTTGCCTACTACACCGGAAAGACCGGCGGCACGATGATGTCCCTCGAGCAGCATTGGTCCCGCTCCGACACCGTCGACGTCGCCTTCCTGCGCTATTCGCAGGACTTCGGCAAAACCTGGTCGCCCCCCCGGAAGATGCTAACCGGCGAAAAACGCCCCGAAGGAATGTGGCGCAAACATCCCCGAGTCGGATGGGTCGACCCCCGGAACGGACGATTCATCCAGTTCTGGCTCGAGGGCATCCTGCCTAACGACGACCCGCTCGAAGGCATGCGCCAATGGCGCATCCACTATTCCGTCTCCGCCGCCGGCGCGCAGTCAGAGCCTGAACCGGCGATGATCATCCACCGCGGCGCGGAGTACAGTCCTTCGCACCCCCTTCCCGGCGTCTGGACCGGCCGCAATTCCGCCATGCTCGGCGACCAGACCTGCCAACCCGTAGCCGCCGATGACGGAACTCTGCTTCTCCCCGTACAAATCGCCCCACTCGGCCCGGACGGCAAATTGATAAATCCCGGCGGCGGCTACACCTGGCACGATTCTGCAGTCCTGCACGGTCGCTGGAATGGCTCCCGCCTGGAGTGGGAAATGAGCGAGATTGTCCGTGGCGACCCGGCACGCTCCACCCGCGGCTTCATCGAGCCCACCCTCGCCCACCTCGGCGGCAAACGCTGGTTGATGGTCATGCGAGGCTCCAACGACGCTCGCCCTCAACTTCCTTCCCATCGCTGGATTTCTTTCTCCACCGACGGCGGCTGGAAGTGGACCGGCCCCGCGCCCTGGACATACGACACGGACGAGCCCTTCCACAGTCCAAGCTCCTGCTCCCAACTCCTGGCCCACTCCAGCGGACGCCTGTTCTGGCTCGGCAACATCAACCCGGAGAACCCGAAGGGCAACCGGCCGCGCTATCCCTTCGTCATCGGAGAAGTCGATCGCCAGTCAGGACGCCTGAGAAAGTCCAGCGTTCGGACCGTTGATACCCTCCGCGCCGGCGAGGACCCCGTCCTGACACTCTCCAACTTCTACGCGCGCGAAGACCGGCAAACCCGCGAGGTCGCAGTCCACATGACCCGTCTGTTCGCCAAGCCCGATGGATGGGAGGGCGACGCGATGCTCTACCGTATCCCCGTGTAGCGGGCCTCAGGTGCCCAACGCGCCTCGCATCTCCACCACCGCTTCTGTGATCTGGCCGATGTACTTGCCGTCGCGCACCACATCGGCCGCGATGGCGAATCGCGCCGCCGGCGCTGCCCAATCCCGAGGCACGCCCACCTCGACTGCCGCCTTCGCCTGACTCTGCGCCGGTACGTTCAAAGCCACCGTCTCCGTCGACAGCTTCCACTCCGCGGGCGCAATCAACGACACTTCCAGCTTCATCGCCTGCCGGCTGTAGTTGCTGGCGTGAAGTTCGAGTTTTCTTGTCTCCCCCGGCGCGATCAGCATCTGATACGGGTAAAACCGCAGCCAGCTCGGATTCATGGCGAAATCGGTCTCTCCATCGGGCAGCAAATCCACGAAGAACTGCTGCTGCCTGCGGAATTTCTGCTCAGTCGCCGTGAGCAGCTCCCGCGTCACGGGATATGGCTGCCCGTGGCCCGGACAGACCATCTCCGGCTCCCGCTCCAGCATGTTCCTGATGCTCCGCAGATGGCTGTCGCTTTGTACCTCGTTCCTGAAGATGAGATTGTGCCTCAGGGTCCCGTCGTTCCGCGGATTGGGAAAGAATGCGTCTCCGGTGAACGCAACCCTCTTCCCGTCGATCCTGGTGAACAACGCCATCTGGTAGTTGGTGTGCCCGGGCGAGTGTTTCACTTCGAACTCGAACTCCTCCCAACGGAAGGTCTCGCCGTCCCGGAATCTGCGGTCGATCTTCACCGGCTCCGCCAGGATGCAGCCCAGATTATAGCCGCGAGGATTCTCGAAGACGTCCACCATGTTCTCGTAGCACCAGATCTTCGTCGAGAACTGCCGCACGAGATGGGGAAAGCCGTTCATGTGGTCATCGTGCATGTGGCTCGGCATGGCAACGTCAATCGACTTCATCCCATGGTCCCTGCGCAGCCGCGCCACGCTGTGCTCGACAAAGCGGATGCGATCGTGTGACGGCCGTAGCGGTCATGAAATTGGCGAAATGGAGCTGGGACGCCGAGCCGTAGTCGATGAACATCGCTTTGCCGCTCGACGAGATGATCGCGTAGAAGGAGGAGTTGGTCAGGTGGTGCGCGACCAGGTGCGGGCTGACAGCCGCAGGAAGGCCCTCCTCGACGGGCGCGTTACCGGTCTGGAAACGGTAGTAGTCGGTCAGATGGCTGATCGTCTTCTGAATCGCTTCACCGGGACTGGCCAGCGCTTCGCCGTGCGAAGGACAAACCATGTCGGGCTTCATCTCCCCCAGCCTTGCCAGCGAGAAGATACCCAGGTCGATGCCCTCCGATCCGCCGTAGTTGATCTGCGTGTCGTAGAGATTGAGGATCTTGCCGGGCGCGTACATCAGGTCGCCGGTGAAAGCCACGCGGCGACCGTCGACCGTTGCGATCAGGCTGATCGACCCCAGCGTATGGCCTGGCGTCGGCAGCACAAAGAAGTCGATCTTCTCCCAGCGGAAGGTGGTGTAGTCGGCCAGTCGCCGCGCCACCGGGATGTTCTCCGTGACGGTGTTGAAATCGTTGCGGACGTAGTAAAGATGGAAGACTCGCCGGTTGCGCCAGAAATTCTCGGCATCGTCGAAAAGGTGCGCCTCGTGTGCCGGCGCGGCGACAGGCACCTTCCGTCCGGCGAGTTTCCAATCGCCCTGGCACTGGTCGCGGTGGTGATGTGTGTGCAGCACCCAGTCGACAGTTTGGATGCCGAGCGCCCCAAGATGATCGAGCACAGCCCCGGACCCGAAGTCGATCAGGACCGCTTTCGTGCCCTGCTTAACGATGAACACGTTGCAGGTGTCTTCGAACACGAACAGGTTGTCAGTGATCTTTTTCGGCGCGGACTTGGGTGAAAAGCGCGACCGCCGGTATCCCTGCGTGGGCGGTGAAGGAGCGGCCGAAACCGCGCCCGCCGCCATCGAAGTCGAGCCAATGAATCGCCGCCGTGTCTCCTTGGGCATGGCTGATCTTAACGCCGTGCCGGATAGGATGTGAAGCCCTTTTGCTGCCTGCCTGCGCCGAGTCCGGCCGCGATCAGCAAGGACGTGACTCACCACGCAGCGTCAACGAACCCCAGACGTGATGGCCGCGATGAGAAACCGTTGCCAGGAGCGAGTCGAGAATGGGCCCGATTAGCCCTCGCAGGCTACGCGCTCTCGTTCCGCCGAGCATCCGCGTCCTGAGCCTAGTTCTGCATCTGCTTGATCGGCACCGAACTCTTGGCCGCCTTGGCATCGGCCATCTCCACCTTGTACTTCGGCAGAATCTGCGCCGTCTGCAGGTCAAGCTGCACCCGTGACCGGCTGTAGCCCGCCAGCGCGCTCACTTCGCTCGCCTGCGCCTGCGCCAGGTCGCGCTGTGTCTGCACCACCTGGAACGCCGTCGACGCGCCGAGGGCGTACTTCTTGTTCTCCGCGTCCAACGTCTGCTCCTGCAGCACACGCTCCTTCACCGCCGCCTGATAGCGAGCCTTGGCCTGAGTCAGTGCCGTCAGCGCGTTCTGCACGTTCACCCGCACGTCGTTGACCTGCTTCTGAATGTTGAGTTCCTGTTGTCGAAGCTGCAGTTGGTCGCGGATGTAGTCGGCCTGTGCGGTTCGGTTGCGGAGTGGAATGTTGAGTTGGAAGCCTACGGAATAGTCCGGGAAATTCCGACGGAAGAGTTGTGCGAGCGAGGTGCCGTAACCTCCGAGGAAGTAAGCGTCCGGGTTGCGGATGATGGGAAGCTGCCCTGGAGGCGTCGGCACCGTGTTCAGCGAGCCGGAAAGGCCGTTGTTCTGCAGTGTTGCTTGGACGTCGAGCGATGGCAGGAGTTGGCTGCGCGATCCCGCAATGCCGATCTTGGTGTTTTCGATGCTGATCCTGCGACTGCTCGAGATCCGGCCGCAGTTTGAGCGACATGTCGATCAGATCATTCAGCTTTCCTGGGTCGTCGGTCGCGGGGACAGTCAAGCGGTCGGTCGGAATGATCCTTGCCTCAGCCACCGATGGACTCGCCGTGCCTGTTCTCGAAAGCGCGTTCTTGATGATGGTTTCCTGCTGCAACAGTGAGGTCTCAGAGTTGGTCAGCTCCTGCTCGGACTGCGCAACACGGGCTTCTGCCCGGACAATCTCGATCGGCGCCAACGTGCCGATTTCCACCTGCTTCTTGTTGTCGCTATAGAACTTCTGGGCGACTTCCAACGCCTTCTTCTTCACTCGGACGTCCTCGTTGAAGCTGACGAGGTCCCAGTAGAGGTTCACCACACCGGCGACCGTCGTCATCACCTGCAGCTTGAACGTCAGATCGCTGACGTTCAGGTTGTTCTTAGCGATCCGGATATTCCGGTTGTTGACCGCGAAGCCGAAGCCCTGCAACAGCCGCTGAGAGATCTGCAGGTTGATGTTGTACGTGTAGCTGGGGTTGATATCCGATCGAGGGTTGTTGGAGCTGACCCAGTTGTTGTTCCATCCGGCGCTCACCGTCGTGCCGGACGTGAAAGCCTGTTGATAGCCTGCCTGCCAGGCGTTCGAATCGAAGATCAGCGCTGTCGTGCCGGTCGTGATGGTGTTCGACTGCGGGCGCGATGAGTGTCCGAACTGTGCGGCAGCGAACAGCACCGGATCGAGTTGCGGAACCGCCACACCGGTCTGCGTGATGACTGTTCCACCGGCGCCTGAATCTGACGTGCCGCCTGTGCCGCCTCCCGAGCCACGTTCCGTCGTGCCGCCCGCGGCGATGCTTGCGGCCGAGTTCGCCGCTTGCCTCACCGCTGTCGGCACGCCGCGCAACAGGCCGCCCGCCTTGGCGCGCAGGTAGTCTGCCTGCGCGATCTGCGGACCGTACCGCGATAGCTCGATATCAAGATTGTTCTCCAACGCCAGGGCGATGGTGTCCTCGAGAGACAGGTAGAGGTTTCCCGCGCGGATCAACGCCTCCAGCCGGTTTGAATTCTGTATGTTGATGGGATCTATGGTGGGCTGGCGGTAGGGACGCGTCAGGCTGTTCCTCCAGCCCGTGCCTCCTGCCACTGGCACCTGTGGCTGGTCAAGGTTGACCCCGGCGGTTGCGGCCGTAGCCGGTGTGCCGGGCTGCGTTTGAGCCAGCGATACGGGGACGATCATCTGCGCCGCCAGCACGACGGCAATCAACGGTCGGGTATAAATCATTTTCGAGTACACCTGTTCTCCATCTCCGGATGCGCGGAGAAGCGGACGAGTCGCTATCAATACAACTGAACGCTCCGAATGGCCCGGAAGTTCCTGGAAACCTTCTCCATGTTAGCGAATGCCAACATCGGTCATGGCAATTCAGATTCCAAACTAATCTTCAACCGGCCGCTCACGCGCCGTAGGCGATTCCGGAGCGTCGGTTTTGGGCAGCCAGGCCGCAAGTTCGCGCTTCACCGCCGCATGCTCCGCCTTGGCCGCCAGGTTCGTCCACTCGTTCGGGTCGTTCTTCTCGTCGTAGAGTTCTTCACCGCCGTCCGAGTACCGGATGTAGCGCCAGCCCTCGCTGCGAATTGAGTGGTTCGCCCGGCCGTAGGTCGTCAATGCCGGCTCCTTGCGCGCGGCCAGCGGATTCTTCAATAGCGGCACAAGCGACTGCCCCTCGATGTCTTTTCTGACCGGCGCACCCAGAACCTCCACCAGCGTGGGATAGATATCCATCAGGCTCACTGTTCTTTGACACCGCCCGCCCGGCTTCGTCATCCCGGGAATGTTCATCATCAACAGGTTTCTGGTCGACCGCTCCCACAGCGAGAACTTGCGCCAGTGCAGCTTCTCGCCCAGGTGCCAGCCGTGGTCGCTCCACAGCACGACGTTGGTCTCTTTCCCGTTAGGCGATTTCTCCAGCGCCCGAAAGACCTCGCCCAGCATCGCGTCGCAGAACGTGATCGACGCCAGGTAACCCTGCACCGCCTTCTTCCACTGCTCGTACTTGATCACCTTGGCGTGATCGCCATCCGGCTTGGCGATCTTGATGCCGATTGCCGGCACGTCGCTCAAGTCGTCGTTCTTCACATTAGGCAACTGAATCGACTCCAGCGGGAACATGTCGAAGTACTTCTTCGGCACGTACCAGGGCAGGTGCGGCCGCGTCATGCCGCAGGCAATAAACATCGGGTCCGGTGGTTCTTGGCCAATTGCGCGCTCACCCACTTGGCGACCTGGTAATCGCCCATCTCCTCGTCCGTATTGTCGATGGCGCCCCAATCGAAGTGCGCAGTCCGTGGGATGCCGTTCAGCGGCAGCTTCTCCTTGGGCGGCATGGGGCTTCGTGGCACGTCGCGGCCCTTGTTGTCGGGATAGTACTCGTGCCAGCTGGCCAGTTCGGGGAATCCGCCGTGGTAGATCTTGCCGCTGCCGATCGCCTTGTAGCCGATCGTGCGGAGATGCTGCGTGATCGTGACCGCGTCCTTGCCCTTCTCCGACATGCGGAACGGCTGCGTGTTCTGATAAACGCCCGTAGTCGACGGCCGCCACCCGGTCATCAACGCCGCGCGCGACGGATTGCACAGCGGCGCCGCGCAGTGGGCGGACGTGAAATTGACGCCCGAGGCGGCGAATTTGTCGAGGTTCGGCGTCCTGGTCTGCGGATGGCCGCCGAGCGCTCCCACCCAGTCATTCAAGTCGTCGATGGCGATAAACAGAACATTGCGCCTGGCCGGCGCCGCGCTTGCGCGCCGTGTGAGGATCAGCGGAGCTGCCGAAAGAAACTGCCTGCGGAGCATGGCCGTATCTTATCGCGTGCGAGCCGCCCGCCATTCCTCGTAGGTGGTGACCAGCAGAGTGCTGGCGAGAATCAGAGTCCCGCCAGCGATCATCAACCCGCTGAGCCGTTCACCGAGAACCACTGCAGCCAGCACGAGACCAAAGAATGGAATCAGGTAGTTGGACAACGCCGCCTGCGTCGCGTCCAGCCGCGTCAGTACGTTCAGGAAGATCACCATCGAGAGGAAATACTGGAAGAAAGCAAGGATAGCCAGGCCCAGCCAGACCGTCGGCGTGAACTCCGGCAGTCTCGCGAAACTCTCCGGCTCGGCCCATAGCGTCACCGGGAGCAGGAAGGCCACGACGGCGTAGTAGCTGTACGCCAGCACCTGCAGCGGAGAATACGTCAGCAGAAGCCGCTTGCTGTAGGTGTTGTAGAACGCGCTGCCGCAGACGCTGGCCAGAATCATCAGATTTCCCGTCAAGTAGCGTGCATTTGACAGATCCAGTTCGCGCCAATCCACTCCCGAGCAGGCCAGCACTCCGGCCAGTGCAAGCGCGAAACTCAACCAACGAATCGGCGTCATGCGCTCGCCCAGCAGAAGGAAGGCCATGATGGCTGTGGTGACCGGAAGCGCGAGCGAGAGCAACGCGGCATTGGAGGCCAGCGACAACTGCGTGCCCCAGGTGATGAAGAGCTGCGCCGCAACCTGACCCGCCACTCCGATCAGCACGAACCGTCCGGCATCGCGCCGCGAGCCATTGCCGGCCTTCTCGCTCGCCATACCAGCGGCGCCAGCATGAGCGTCGCCATGGCCATGGGGAAGAACACGGCGAAGACCGGCCCCATCTGCCGCTGCACCAGTTTGACCATCACGAACTGGCTGGCCCAGATCAGATTGCACAGCAGGAGCAGCAGCCAGTCTCGCAATCGGCCCGCTTTCATGCCCTACCCGTTGATAGGCAATCCGGAGCCGAGTCCGCCGTCGACCGCCAGCGCCGACCCCGTCATGAAAGACGACTCCGCACTGGCCAGGAAAATCGCCGCCCGGGCAACTTCCTTCGGCAGTCCGATTCTTCCCAACGCATGCAACTTTCCCGCGGCTTGCCGCGCGGCCGCGGGATCGGCTTGAGCCTGGAAGTATCCCTCCGCCAACCCCGCGTCGATGTAACCCGGGCAGATGCAATTAACCCGCACGCCTGAAGGGCCCAGATCAATGGCCAGCGCTTTGGTCAGCGACACGATGGCCCCCTTGGTTGCGCAGTATCCGGCGCACATCGGCTCGACAAAGTAAGCGTTCACGCTGGCCATATTCACGATCGAGCCCCGCGTCTGGCGCAGGTACGGCAGAAAGTACTTCACGCACAGGAAGAGGCCGCCGACGTTGACCGCCATCTGCCGCTCCCATTCCTCCGGCGTGGTCTCCTCCACGAACTTGTTCACTTGAACCGCAGCGTTGTTCAACAGCACGTCGACTCGCGAAAAGCGTGCGACCGTCGCTGCCACCAGTGCCTGCACGCTGCCCGGGTCGGCCACGTCGGCCTGCACCGCAAGCGCACGGCCGCCTCGCGACTCAATCTCCTGCTGTGCCTCCCGCGCCCCCGCGATGTCGATGTCGGCAATGACCACCCCTGCGCCTTCCAGCGCAAACTCCACTGCGCATGAGCGGCCGATTCCATTCGCGGCGCCGGTAATGATTGCAGTCTTTCCATCCAGTTGCATCGTCGCTACAGCACTCCGAACTTACGATACACGTCGCGCAGGTAGGCGCCGCGCATCAACTCCCCTCGCGAGCCGTCTTCCCGCGACGCCTTGTTCGCGGCCAGCCCCACCACCTGCGGCACCATCGCAACCGGCACTACCACCACGCCGTCGAAATCTGCCACCACGAGGTCGCCGGGATGGACCGTGACCTCTCCACACTCAATTGGCCCGCCATGGCCCGTCACGATTCCGCGGCCCAACGAATCCACCGGTTTGATACCCGTGGCGAAAACGGGAAACCCGAGCTGCTCGATCTTTCGCACGTCCCGAACGAAGCCGTCGATCACCGCTCCGCGCGCGCCCCGTGCGACCGCAGCCGTTGAGAGCAGCTCTCCCCATGGCGCGTTCCGGATCGAATGGCCCGTCGAGATCACCACCACCTGGTCGGGCAGTATCTTGTCCACTGCTTCGATCTCGGTGTCATACGGATTCGGCGGAATGTCTTCGCGATCCTCGCAGTCGATCGTGTGCGCCCATCCGGCGAAGCTGCCGCAGCCGGCATGGATGGGCCGCAGGAACTCTCGCATCACCTGGTGCCGCAGTCCCAACTCATCGAGCGAGTCCGAGAACACGGCAGTGTAAAGGTTCGTGCAAATGAAATCGAGCAGTTCACGGCCCCGTAATTCGCCAGGTAGCCTTCTAGCGTGCCTCGAGTGGGAGTCTCCATGGTTGGATTCAGCTTATGGGTCGCCGCCGGAGCCGTCAAGCGTTTCGTGATCATGTCCGAAAACGGCGAGCAATTTGCTCCGCGCCTGTTTAGCATGTGGGTGTGAAGCTCGCACCGGAAACCTGCTACCGGGCCATGACTACGCACGATGCGCGGTTCGACGGTTGCTTCTTCATCGGGGTTACCTCCACTGGCGTCTATTGCCGCCCCGTCTGCCGCGTGAAGATGCCCAGGCGCGAGAACTGCCGCTTCTTCTCAACCGCCGCCGCGGCCGAGGCCTCCGGATACCGGCCCTGCCTGCGTTGCCGGCCGGAGCTTGCTCCAGGCAACGCCAGCGTCGATAACGGCCAGCGCATCGCCACGCGCGCCGCGGCGCTCATTGAGGACGGCTTACAGGACGGCGCCGGTCTTGACGCTCTGGCCGCCCAACTCGGCGTCACATCCAGGCACCTGCGCAGGGTCTTCCAGAGCGAATTCGGCGTCTCTCCCATCGAGTACTCGCAGACTCAGCGTCTCCTGCTTGCCAAGCGGCTTCTGACTGACACCGCTCTTCCCGTCACCGAAATAGCACTGGCTTCGGGATTCCAAAGCCTGCGCCGGCTCGAAGCGCTCTTCCGGTCACGCTATCGGCTCAGTCCGCGTGACCTCCGAAACAGCCCGGGCAAGCCTTCGCACCAGGATTTTCTCCACTTCGAGATGAGCTACCGGCCGCCTTACGACTGGGATGCCCTCGCGACTTTTCTCGCCGCCAGAAGCATCGCCGGAGTCGAAGCCGCCGATTCGACCTCATACCGCCGCATCGTCCGCATTGCTCACGCTGGCAGCGACCACACCGGCTGGATCGAGGTACGGCCAGATGCCCGCCGTCCGGTGCTGAATGTAGCCCTTGCGCCCTCGCTCGCCAGAGCAATGCCCGCGGTCCTGGCGCGTGTCAGGCACTTGTTCGACCTGTCCTGCCATCCGGCCTTAATCGGCGATGCGCTCGGCCCGTTGGCTGCCGACAGGCCAGGCCTCCGCGTGCCCGGCGCCTTCGACGGCTTCGAAATCGCTGTGCGCGCCGTGCTCGGCCAACAGGTGAGCGTCGCCGCCGCCCGCACGCTGGCTGGCCGCTTCGCCGCCGCGTTCGGCACGCCGGTCGAGTCGCCATTTGACGGACTGCGCACCGCCTTTCCCACGGCTGTCGTCGTGGCGCAGACACACGTCGACGACTTGGCCAGGCTCGGCGTTTTGCCGTCGCGCTCACGCACCATCGTTGAGTTGGCCAAGGCGCTGGCGTCTGGCGGGATTTCACTAGTCCCAGGGGTTGCTCCAGAGGAAACCATGGAGAAACTGCGCCGAATCGAAGGCATCGGCGAGTGGACGGCCCAATACATCGCCATGCGCGCCCTCGCCTGGCCCGACGCCTTTCCTCACAGCGACCTCGGCGTGATGAAGGCCCTCGGCGAAAAACGCCCGAAGCGCGTACTCGAACTGGGAGAAGCCTGGCGGCCTTGGCGCTCCTACGCCGTCATGCATCTCTGGATGGGAGGCAATTCAAATGGAACAGCTCGTTGACTTGATTAAATCCCCGATCGGACCGCTGAAGCTTTTCTGGGAAGATGACCTGCTCTGCGGCCTCCACTTCATGGACGCCGGACAGCTCTCGCCCGTCGGCCGCGCCCCCCGCTCGATCCTCGATCCCATCGAAGCCTACTTTGACGGCGATCTGACAGCGATCGACGCCATCAAGGTAACCATGCGTGGCACCGCTTTTCAGCGCCTCGTCTGGACCGCTCTCCGCCAGATCCCCGCCGGGGCCACCATCTCCTACAAGGAGCTTGCCCTGCGCATCGGAAACCCAGCCGCTACCCGCGCCGTCGGCTTGGCCAACGGTTCCAATCCAATCGCGATTGTCGTGCCCTGCCACCGCGTCATCGGCGCCGACGGTTCCCTCACGGGCTACGGCGGGGGTCTTGATCGGAAGCGCTGGCTCCTGGCCCATGAGCAGGGCGTTGCTCACCTGCGCGCCAGCGCTGCTCCAGCGCGGGGATGATCGCGCCGCCGACATTGGCCACGTTGAAATCGGGAAAAGGAGCCCGCTCATTTCGCGGATTCAGCGAACGGACCAGCGTGCCGAGCGCTCGCTTGAATGCCCCTAACTTGTCCGCCAGAGAGTGACGCAGTTCCCGGCCGCTCGCCCTGACCACCAGCACTGTCACGTCATCGTCGGACAGGTTCTCCGGGTAGCGCTCGCCGATCTCACACAGCAGAGTGTCGATCAGCCGCTCAGCCGGAACGTCGGCCAGCAGCCGGACGATCCGCAACAATCCTTCCTCCCCCAGCATCTCGCCGTCCGCGTCGTGCGATTCAATCAACGCGTCGGTGTAACTGAGCAGGCAATCGCCCAGTTCCAGCTCAATGTCGAATTGATCGTAATCCGCACCACCCATGAGACCGAGAGGGATGTTCCTCAGCCCCCTCCGCGGCGATTCCTCTTCCTCGCACAGAAACTCCCACTTCCCCTCCGCGGCCCTCCACAGCATCGGCCGCGGGTGGCCGGCATTACAGACCGTAAGCCTTCGGGTCGGGGCGAAAAACGTCGTGACCACCGCGGTCGCATAGGCTCCCTGCCGTGGTAACTCGCCAAACTGCCGGTTGAGCAGCCGCACGAACTCGGTCTGGTCGAGGCAGTTGACGAACCGTCGCATCAGTACCCGCAGATCCGCCGCCGTCGCGGCCACCGTGTTGCCGTGGCCCGCCACATCGGCCAGCAGCAGTCGCGTGATCCGGCCAGTCGCGCAGCTTGACGCATAGTAGACATCCCCGCCACGCAGCGCTTGGCCGTACGGCTTGCTGTAAACCCACGCGTCCAGTCCGCCAAGCTCGACCCTGCGAGCCGTCAGCTGGCTCCCACCCCAGACCTCCATGCACTGCATGCGCTCAGTCCCAGCCACCATCGCCGAACCCTCCGATTCTCGGATGATGACAGATAATCACGACGTCGTTGTAGTCGGGGCCAGCCGCAACATCGCCTTGGGACTACTGCCTCGGCTGCTAGACTTCTCTTAAAGTGCTATCCCAGGAAGCTGTTCTCGACCTCTTTCGCTCCACCGGAGCCTACCTTTCAGGCCACTTCCGATTGACCAGCGGGCTGCACAGCCCGGAGTACCTGCAGTGCGCTCTGGTCCTCTCTGACCCGCACCACGCCGAGCCTCTTGGATCTTCCCTCGCTGAGGCCCTCAAACCGATCGCGGGCAAGGTTGACGTCGTCGTGAGCCCCGCCATGGGCGGCCTCATCATCGGCCACGAAGCCGCTCGCGCCCTCGGTGTTCGCCACATCTTCACCGAGCGCGACGCCGATCGCAAAATGACCCTCCGCCGCGGCTTCGCCATTCAACCCGGCGAGCGCGCGGTCGTCATTGAAGACGTCATCACCACGGGCGGCAGCTCCGTGGAGGTCATCGCATTGCTGCACGCCGCCGGCGCTGTCGTCGCCGCCGCCGGCTCCATCATCGACCGTAGCGGTGGCTCGGCCGATCTCGGCGTGCCCCGCGTCGCGCTGGCAACGCTCAAAGTCACAGCCTGGGATCCCGGCTCCTGCCCGCTCTGCGCCCAGGGCCTTCCCGTCGTGAAGCCCGGTTCCCGGCCGGCCTGAATCATGCGCCGGATCAGGATCACTGTCGCCTACGACGGAACCGAATTCTTCGGCTGGCAGGTCCAGCCAGGCCTCACTACCATTCAGGGTGAGATCGAGCGCGTCCTCACGGAGATCGAGGGTAAGCCCGTTCATGTCGACGGCTCAGGCCGCACCGATGCCGGCGTTCACGCCCTCGCCCAAGTCGCAGCCTTCACCCTCGACAATCGTATCCCTTGCGAGAATCTCGTCAAGGCCATGAACCGGCTGCTCCCCCGGGCCATCCGCATCCTCGACGCCGCCGAGACCCCGCCCGAATTTCATCCGCGCTACGACGCTGTCGCCAAGACATACGAGTACCGCATCTGGCGCGGGCCAATCTGCCCGCCCACGCTGCGTCTTTATGTCTGTCACCACCCCTATTCGCTCAACGAGCAGAGCATGGCCGCCGCCGCCGCCCAACTCGAAGGCGAGCACGACTTCACCGCCTTCTGCGCATCCGATCCCGTCGATTCGCTAGGCCGCTCCAAAGTCCGGACTGTCTACTCGTCCCGGCTCACGCGCGAGGGTGACCTGCTGGCCTACCGCGTCCGCGGCAGCGGCTTCCTCAAGCACATGGTTCGCATGATCGTCGGATCGCTGCTCGAGGTTGGCAAAGGCAATCTGTCGCCCGGCGACATCGCCGCGCGACTCGCGTGCGGCTTCCCAGGCAAGGCCGGTCCCGCCATGCCGCCTTCGGGCTTATTCCTGATCTCCGTGGAGTACTAAATGCTGCCAACCTTCCTCCTCCTTGCCCTGCTTGCGCCGCCCACGCCCGTCATCTTCGACACCGATATGGGCAACGACGTCGACGACGCTCTCGCCTTGGCCATGCTGCACGCGCTCGACTCCCGCGGCGAAATCAAGCTGCTGGCTGTCACCCTCACCAAGGACAACCTCTGGGCCCCGCGCTACGTCAGCGCGGTGAACACTTTCTACAAGCGCGGGTCCATCCCTATCGGCATCACCAAGTCCGGGATCACCCCGGACGAAGGCTACAACCGCAAGGCGCTCGACCTCGGCAAGCATCCCTATACAGACAAGACCGAGGACGCCGTCGCCCTCCTGCAACGAACCCTCGAAGCGCAGCCCGATGCGCAGCGTAGCCATCGTTCAGGTCGGCTTCTCCACCAATCTGGCCCGGCTGCTGGCCTCCCCCGGCGGCAGGGACCTGGTCGCCAGGAAAGTGAAGCTCCTCTCCCTCATGGCCGGCGATTTCGAACGCCCCAACCCCGAGTACAACGTCAAAATGGATGTCGCCGCGGCACAGACCCTGGTCAGGGATTGGCCCACTCCCATGGTCTGGAGCGGGTTCGAGGTCGGCCGCACCATCAAGTTTCCGGCCCGTTCCATCCTGCGTGATTTCTCCTGGGCGCCGAAGCATCCCGTGGTCGACGCCTACAAGGTCTATATGAAGATGCCCTACGACCGCGAAACCTGGGACCTCACCAGCGTCCTGTACGCCGTACGGCCGGAAGACGGCTATTTCAGCCTCGGCGAGGCAGGCGACGTGGCCGTTGACGCCAAGGGTGTCACCACCTTCACCGCCAGGCCCGCCGGCCGCAGCCGCTTTCTCAAAGTGGACGAACTTCAGCGCAAACGCGTCCTGGAGTCCATGATTTGGCTGGCGTCCGAGCCGGTGCGCTAACCGGTCCTCATGCTAGCCTGAGATTCGAGTCTATGAGCGAGCAAGAACAGACAGCAGTCGTGCATCCGCCCCTGCCGCCGATCTCCAAATGGCTGCCAATCGTCCTGGCTGCCTGGATCGTGCCCGGCGGCGGCCACTTCCTGCTGAAGAAGACCTACCGCGGCGCCATCCTTGCCGGTTCGATCGTGCTGGCCTTTCTCGCCGGCCTGTTCCTGCGAGGCTACATGTTCGAGCCCATGAAGGGCGACCTGCTGACCACTCTCATCTACACCGGCGGCTACATCGCCAACATGGCCTCCGGCATTCTCTACTTCATGTCGATGTGGTTCGGCTACAGCCAGGCTGACGTCGCCGGCCACAGCATCGACTACGGCACCAAAGTTCTTCGTCGCCGCCGGACTGTTCAACATTCTGGCCATCGTCGATGCCTTCGAAATCGCCACCTCGAGGAAGGACTAAGCCATGCCTAAAGGTGTCCTGACTCATTTCGAAACAACCATCCTTCTGGCCCTGCTGATTTCCGTCGTGCTCGGCGTAGTCACCAAGAAGACCGACCGCGAGCGCCTCATGTACGGACTCCGCTCCTTCGGCTGGTTCATCCTCACCGTCTTCGGCCTGAGCTGGCTGATGTTCCTCGGCCACCGTTAGCCCTTCCATTAAACGCAATATGATGATGGTGCCCCGGCCGGCCTTTCCGGCCGAAAGGTGCTGTTGTCATGAGACTCTATCTGCTGGCTCTTCTCTCCGCTTTCTCCCTTGCCTCCTTCGCCCAGGAATTCCGCGCGACCATCAGCGGTGTCTGTCACTGACGGCTCCGGATCCACAGTTGCCGCAGCGAAGGTAGTCGTCCTCGAAATAAACACCAATACCCGAAGCACCACCGTCTCCGAATCCAATGGCCACTACACCGTTCCTTTCCTGCTCCCGGCGATTACGAAATCTCCGTCAACCTTCGAGGGCTTCAAGGAATTCCGGAGAACCGGGTTCCACGTGGGCGCCGGAGAAAACCCGGTCATCGACGTCAAACTCGAAGTGGGCGACGCCAAACAGACAGTCATGGTCACCGCCGATGCGCCCCTGATCAACATCGAAAACGGATCGGTCGGCACCACCATCACCGCCAAGGAAGTCGAAGACCTACCCCTCAATGGCGGCACGCCGATCATGATGGCATCCCTCGCCATGGGCGTCCTGTCGACCAGTCAGCCGTCTGAGGTCCAGCCGTTTGCCTCTGGCGGCGGCGCCAGTTGGAGCATCGGCGGCGCGCCCTCGCAGCAGAACGAACTGCTTCTCGACGGCGTGCCCAACGCAACCTGGGATGGCCGTCTCGCCTACAGTCCCCCGCGCGACGCTGTCCAGGAAGTGAGGCCCAAGGTATTCGAAACCGACGCCTCGTTCGGCCACTCCGGAGCAGGCACCATCAATCAGATTCTGAAGAGCGGTACCAACCGGCTGCGCGGGTCGCTCTACGCAAACAACAAACCAAACAACCTGGCCGCGAACAACTTCTTCAACAACCGCAGCGGTCTCCAGCGTCCTGTCACCCACTACAACCAGTTCGGCGGAACCCTCGGCGGTCCGCTCTATCTGCCCAAGCTCTTCGATGGCCGCGACAAGGTCTTCTGGTTCTTCGCCGCTGAAGGCATGCAGTTGTCCCAGCCCGGCACCGCCTTCATGTCCGTGCCGACCGACGCAGAGCGCGTGGGCGACTTCTCCAAACTCCTCGCCGTCCGCACTGTCATATACAACCCCTATTCCGCCGTCCAGAACGGCACGGTCATCACGCGCTCGCCCTTCCCCAATAACCAGGTCACTCCAAACCTGCTCAATCCGATCGCCCAGAAATACCTGCAGTATTTCCCTAAACCCAATCTCAACTCTTCGCGCCCCGACGACTTCGAGAACTACGGCACCAATAACATCACCACCGACGGCTACACCAACCAATTCGGCCGTCTGGACCTGAACGCTAGCGCCAGGTTTCGAACTTACTTCAACATCCGCCACACCGACTACTCTCAGACCAAGGACGACTGGTACGGAAACATCGCCACCGGCTCGAATCTGAGCCGCTCCAACTGGGGCGCCAGCCTCGATCAGGTGTTCATGCTCAATCCTCAGAACATCGTGAACCTGCGGCTCAATTTCACCCGAATGTTCGAGGACCACTCCTCCCCCAGCGCCGGCTTCAATCCTTCCGACCTCGGCTTTCCCGCCTATATGGGTGCCAGCTCACCCTATTTGCAGATGCCCATCATCACCTTCGCTACCGCTTCCACTGGTCTCCGTACGCTCGGCCAGACCG
The DNA here is from genome assembly GCA_963714395.1 of Bryobacteraceae bacterium. Taxonomy (GTDB): domain Bacteria; phylum Acidobacteriota; class Terriglobia; order Bryobacterales; family Bryobacteraceae; genus JACADU01. The sequence goes on along the minus strand of CAVQOO010000041.1, from coordinate 23,981 downwards.
GCGCCAATACCCTGCCTTCGCAGTCCCTCCAACTGTTTGGATCCTGGAGTGGCATTCGGGGCGCGCATCAGTTGAAGGCCGGCGGCGACCTCCGCCAGTACCGGCTCAACATCATCAACTACGGGCGCTCCACTGGCGAAGTCTCCTTCACCTCCAATGCCTGGACACGGCAGGCCAGCAATTCGTCAACCGCGGTGGCCATCGGTCAGGACTTCTCTTCCTTCCTGATGGGCCTCCCCTCTGGCGGCTCCTACGAATTGAACTCCTCGGCCATGTACTATCAGTATTACTTTGGGGCGTTCCTGCAGGACGATTGGCGCGTCCGCCGCAATCTCACGATCAATATGGGAATTCGTCTCGATAACGATCTCCCTTATCGCGAGAAGTGGGCCCGCACCAATAACGGCTTTGCCTTCGATACCCAGAATCCCCTCGCCCCCGCCGCCATCGCGGCCTATAAGGCCAGTCCCAATCCTCTGGTTCCCGTCGACACCTTCGACGTGATGGGCGGACTCACCTTCGCCGGCGCCAACGACACCCGCATCTACCACACCGCCCCGAAGGTGAGCCCTCGGCTCGGCTTCGCCTGGACACCGGACAAGCTCCGCGGCCGCACCGTCTTTCGCGGAGGCTTCGGCATGTTCGTCTCCCCGTTGACCATCTCAACCCTCCAGCCGACAGGAGCCTATTCGGGCAGCCCGCTGCAGACCCAGGCCGGCTTCAGCCAGTCCACGGCGCTGCGCAACACCAACGACAATTACCTCACTCCCTACGCCACCCTCAGCGACCCCTTCCCCCTGGGCATCCAGCAGCCGACTGGCTCCGCCGACGGGTTGCTCACCTTCACCGGCCAGGCCGTCCGCTTCATCAGTCCCGAACTCAGGAGCCCATACGCGCTCCGCTGGACCTTCGGATTCCAGCACACCCTCGACGCCAATACTGTGCTCGACGTCGTCTATACCGGCAACCGCGCGCAGCATATACCCATCACCTACACGCAGCTCAACGCCATTCCAATTCAGAACCTCAGCACATCGCAGTTGCGCGATCAGGCCCTCATCACCACTCTCACCGCCACCACTGCCAATCCTTTTTACGGCCTGCAGACCAGCCAGTCCACATCCCGGACAATCCAGGTCAATCAACTGATGGGGGCCTACACTGAGTTCCCTAACGGCAACGGCAGTCCTGGCAGCGGAGGCGTCGTGGAGCACAATAGCACCATCGGCACGTCCGGCTTCAACAGTCTCAATGTCCGCCTCACCCGCCGCTTCTCCTCCGGACTCCAGTTCACCTTCAACTACATGCGGTCGAGGATGGTCGAGCAGGTCTCCTGGCTCAACCCCGGCGAGCCTGAACTGGAGCGCCGCATCTCGCCCTTCGATCGGCCGCATAGGTTTGTCACCGGAGTGGTCTACGAACTCCCCATCGGCCGCGGGAAGAAGTTCGCTCCATCTTCGAGCGTGGTGCGCCTCATCGCCGGCGATTGGAAAGTCAGCGGCACCTACACGTGGCAGTCCGGCGGACCGTTTCCGTGGCTCAACGGCAGCACGAACAACCCCGGCGACTATGTCTACCTCGGAGCCCCGCTCAATCTCGACAGCCGCCGCGTCGATGGCCCGGCCTTCGACACCACGGCCTTCAAGACGCTCTCCACTGAACAGTTTCAGTTCCACCGCCGCACCTTCGCCACCACGTTCCAGAGCCTGAGGGGCGACGGAACCAACGACCTGAATCTCTCCCTGATGAAGGACTTTCGCCTTGGCGAAAGGGTCAGATTCCAGTTCCGCGTCGAAACCTACAACATCGTCAACCACCCGGTCTTCGCTGCTCCCAACACACAGGTGAGCAACTCGCTGTTCGGCTACATCTCTTCGCAGGCAAACCGGCCGCGCACCATCCAGTTCATGGGCCGCCTGACCTTTTGATTTACAATCCGGAATCCCGTATAAGGGAACTAAGGGGATTCTGGGATGAACGACTACTCTTTACAGCACATCTTTACCTACACCGGCGTTCTGGCCAATCCACCCGAAGTCATCGGCCCAGTGCCGGAGGGCGTCAGGGTGAACTTCTACGTGGTAGGCGGCGATATCGCCGGGCCAGGATGGCAGGGCAAGGCCATGCGCGGCAAGCTTCGTCCAGCCGGAGGCGACTGGGTTACCGTTCGCAGCGATGGCGTTGCTCTGCTGGACGTTCGGACAACCTTCGAGATGGAAGATGGGGCGCTCATCTACGTGACCTATCCCGGCGTCGCCGATTTCGGCCCTGGAGGTCAGGAGAAGTTCGTCCGCGGTGAGATGCCGCCCGTCTTGAAACTCCACATCTCGCCCCGTTTCCACACAAGCCATCCCGAGTATCAATGGCTCAATCGGCTGCATTGCCTTGGGATTGGTGAGTATCATCCCGAAAAAAACGAAGCCCGCTACGATATTTACGCTGTACGTTGAGCAGATGCTACGTGTCTGTCTGGAAGGTCTGTCTGGAAGGTTGATACCAAACACTCGCGGCGCTATTATCGATCCACTGGAGATCCAAGCACATGGCGGATCCTGTCGATAACCCCGTACAGCCGGGCGATGCGAGCATGGGGAATCGGCCGGAGAGGCCGAACCAGGCCTTGACTCTGATTCGTCCGGACTGATCGTCGGCATTGGCGCATCCGCTGGAGGCCTTGAGGCCTTTGCGGAATTGCTGAGGAATCTGCCGCCTGCGACTGGCATGACCTTCGTGCTCGTGCAGCATTTGGATCCCCATCATGAGAGTATGCTCGCCCAACTGCTTGGCAACTGGACAAGCATGCCGGTGATCCAGGTTCAGGGCGAAGTTCCCGTGCGGCCCGATCACGTCTATGTGATCCCGCCTAATTCAACCATGCTGATTGCGGACCGCACCCTGCGCTTGAATCCTTTAACCGAGGAGCAATCTCACCGGCGGAGGCCTATCGACGCTTTCTTTTTGTCGCTGGCTGCCAGCGCCCGCAGTCGCGCCATCGGCGTTGTCCTGTCAGGTGCTGCGTCCGATGGCACCCTGGGTCTTAAGGCGATCAAAGCGGAAGGCGGGACCACTTTTGCCCAGGATTCCACGGCGAAGTTCGACGCCATGCCTCAAAGCGCGATTGCCGCCGGAATTGTTGATTTCATTCTCTCGCCCGCGCGTATTGCACAGGAACTTGCCACGATGGCCAGGCATCCGCTGACCAACCCGATTCCTGGCCTGTTACCTGAAGATGGTTCGGCAGTGGAGACAATTCTTGGAGTACTCCGCGAGTCCACAGGAGTCGATTTCAGTCTCTATAGGTCAACGACCATCCAACGGAGGCTGGCTCGTCGCATGGTGATGCTTGGAGTGGGAACACTGAAGGACTACGTCGGTCTCCTGCAGCGGGACACGGAGGAAGTCAACGCCTTATTCGATGACTTGCTCATCAAGGTCACGGGGTTCTTTCGAGACACAGCCGTTTTCGATGCACTCAAGCAAACCGCATTCCCTTCACTCTTGAAGGATCGCGCACAAGGCGAACCGCTGCGTGTGTGGGTCCCCGGATGTTCTACGGGAGAAGAAGTCTACTCAATCGCCATCTCACTCCTCGAGTACCTCGATGCCGAGGGTCTGTCATTGTCCGTTCAGATGTTCGGTACCGATGCCAGCGAGAGAGTGATCGACAAGGCTCGTTCGGGCCTCTACGATGAAAGCATTGAATCAGGTCTTTCCCCTGAGCGGCTGAAGCGCTTCTTCACCCGTTCCGATGCCGGCTACCGCATCAACCGTAACGTGCGGGAGCAGTGTGTGTTTTCCAGGCACAACCTGGGTGCGGATCCCCCGCTTTCGCACATGGATCTGGTCAGTTGCCGGAACCTCCTCATTTATTTTGCCCCGGTCTTGCAGCAAAGGGTAATCAATACTTTGGCCTATGCCCTTCGGCCAGCCGGTTGTCTTCTCGTCGGCACCTCGGAGAATTCGTCCAGACTCGCTGATCTCTTCGATCCCCTGGACGATGAGAACAGGCTTTACTGCAGGAAACCAAACCTCGGCTTGCGAGCGCTGCAATCCATCATGAACTTTGCCGGACGCCCGGAAGCCGGCGCACTTCCCCGTTCAAAATCTGCTGCTTCACCCCAGGACGCCGTTCACTCATTCGTCGACCACATGCTCCTCTCGCGCTACGGACCGAGCGGTCTCCTTATCGATAAGAACTTCCGGATCATCGAAGTCCGGGGCGACGTGAGAGAGTATCTGAATGTAGACGCCGGTCACGCGAACCTGGATCTTTTCGAGGCGGTCAGGCAGGATCTCGCTACCCATCTGCGCGCTGCAGTGACAGAGGCGCACCAGAGAAATACCACCGTCCGGTTGGACGAAATCGAAGTGCGGCAGGACAGGGCTTTTCATTTTGTCAGGATTACCGTTATTCCAGTTTCAATTGAATCCCGCGATCCGTACTCGGTGATTCTCTTCGAAGACCTGGCCGACTCCGCTGAACGCGCCTTGAAATTATCAGCCGCGCGACTGACCTCGAAAGAACCTCGCCCTTCGCCGCCGGATGGCTCCGATCGTCATATTGAACATCTGGAGAGAGAACTAGCCTCCAGTCGCGAGTATCTCCAGTCGATCATTGAGGAGTTGCGCTCCTCAAACGAGGAAGCGCAGTCAACAAACGAGGAGCTCCAGAGCAGTAACGAGGAGCTGCAGACGACAAAAGAGGAACTCCAGGCTTCAAACGAAGAACTCGGTACCCTCAACGCGGAGTTGAAGAGCCGCAACGTTCAGTTGGGCCAGCTTAATGATGACCTGGAAAACCTGGTGAGTTCCATCAGGACGGCGATCTTGATTGTCGGACACGATCTTCGCATCCGCCGGTTCACTCCCGAGGCCGGTAGAGTTCTTCACCTCAACGCGAGCGATGTGGGCCGCCATATTTCCGACATTGTTCCCCGTGCCTTAATTCCCGGCCTGCTTGAGATTCTGAGAGGCGTCCTCAGGAATATGCAAGTGCACGAGCAGGAAGTGCAGGATTTCGAAGGCCAGGCCTATCTCATGTCGGCGCAGCCCTATCGGACCGCCGACAAAAACATCGACGGCGCTATTTTGACGCTGACCGACGTCTCCCACATAAAGCGTGGCATGGAGGAAGTCAGGCGCGCGCGGGACTATGCAACCGCCGTTGTCGACAGCGTTCGCGAGCCTCTACTCATCATGGACGACAGCCTCGCGGTGCGCAGCGCCAACCAGGCATTTCACCAGTTCTTTCACACCACTTCTGAGCAGATCGAAGCCCGCAACCTGTTCGAGATCGCCGGAAGCCAATTGGATCTTCCGTCAGTTCGTCAACTGCTCGGCCCGTTGCTGGCCGGTGGGCCCCAACTCCGCGACATTGAATTCGAGCGCAATTTCCAGTTCGCTGGACCGCGAACCCTGATGCTGAATGCCCGCCGGATCTCTGGCGTTGGCGCGGGCTCCATTCTGCTGGCGTTCGAAGACATCACGGAGCGAAAACGTGCCGCCGAAGCTCGCTATCGCCGGCTGTTCGAATCCGCGAGTGATGGAATTCTCATTATTGATGCCTCTTCCTGGACGATTCTCGACATCAATCCCGCTATCGAGCGCTTGCTTGGCTACAATCGCCAGGAATTGGTCGGCCAGAAACTCTGGGAAGCCGAACCCGCCCGTGAGACGCCCGGAGTTCGCTCGGCTTTGGAGCAAATTCGGGATCAGAATGTTGTCCGCTTTGAAGAGATCGGTTTCAGAACGAAGGACGGACGCCTGATTCAGACGGAGTTCATCGGGAACGTCTACTCCGAAGCAGACCGGCTGGCGATTCAGCTCAATATCCGCGACCTCACTGAGCGAAGGACGTTTGAGCGTGAACTGCAGCAAACCCAGAAGTTGGAGAGTCTCGGATTGCTTGCCGGCGGTATCGCTCACGATTTCAACAATCTGCTGACAGGCATTCTTGGCAATGCAAGTCTTCTATACTCCGACCTGCCCGACGGGAACCCATTCAGAACCAGGCTGCGCAATATCATCAGCGCGTCCGAGCGCGCAGCGGACCTGACGCGCCAGTTGCTCGCCTATGCGGGCAAGGGAAGGTTCGTCATTCAACCAATCTCGCTCTCCAGCCTGATCAGCGAGATCCTCGTGCTGCTTCAAAGCTCTATTCCCAGAAGCGTCGACAGTCAAACTCGATCTGGCTCCGGACTTGCCTCACATGGAAGGCGATGCCGCTCAGATGCAGCAGGTCATCATGAATCTGGTGATCAACGGAGCTGAGGCGATAGGCGAAGGAAGGCCAGGCACCGTTGAGATTCGAACTGGCGTCCGGGAGTTGGCGGCCGATGAGATACGGAAACAACTTCGCCTCTGATTCTTTGACTCCCGGCAGGTACGTGTTGCTGGAAATCAAGGACACAGGCTCAGGCATGGAGGAGGCCACAAAAGCGAAGATATTCGATCCTTTTTTCACCACAAAGTTCACCGGCCGGGGGTTGGGCTTGGCCGCCGTTTCAGGCATCCTGAAGGCCCATCGTGGAGCGATCCGCGTATACAGCACTCCTGGGCTCGGAACATCGTTCTACATTCTTATTCCCTCGGCCGCTCCTGTTGAAATCCATCGTTCTTCTCAGAGCCGTCCGAACCTCGTACGTGCTTTTGGGACGGTTCTCCTGGTCGACGATGAAGCCGCGGTTCGACAGGTAGCGCAGGACATGTTGGAGAGGATTGGTTTTGACGTGCTCGTGGCAGTGAATGGCAAACAGGCAGTAGACCTCTTCCGCGACCACAACAGCATCGTCTCACTCGTCGTTTTGGATTTGACGATGCCTGTTATGGACGGCGCGCAGGCTTTTGATGCTATGCGATCCATTCGAGCCGACGTTCCGATCTTGCTCGCCAGCGGCTATGAAGACGCCGATGCCGCCGCGAAAACCGCCGGCAAGAAGTTTGCCGGATTCATACACAAACCCTTTGATATGGATCGGCTCACCGCTGCGGTGAGCACCGCGTTGAAGTTGGAGCCGGAAAAGTAGGCTGCCGCGCGTACTGTCTGCCAAGCCTGTTTTGTTACAGAAGTAACATCCCGTGCGTGTCGATTTCGCGGTTCGCCGTTCGACGAATAGTTAAAGGGCGAATCGCGAACGCTGTAGATATACCTGAAGGGCAGGAAACATGAACGAACGCACTGGGACACACCCGCACCTGGCCGAAGCCGTGGTTGACTTCTTCGGAGAACTGAAACGCGCCGTCCGCTCGCTCACGCGCGCCAAAGGCCTGACGATAACCGTAGTCCTGACACTTGCGCTGGGCATTGGCGCCAACTCCGCCATCTTCGCCCTGGTGCGCGGCGTTTTGCTGCGTCCGCTCACCAACCGCGACGAGGACAGGCTTGTTTACATCCGCCAGAGCGCTCGCGGCATGGGCGTCGAAAACACTACGTTCTCCATGCCGGAGATCCTGGATCTCCGTGAAGGCATCAAGTCCATCAGTGCGTTCGGCGATTTCTCCACCATCGGCTTCACGATGATCGGGCTCGGCGAACCGCGCGAAGTCCGTGCCGGCGTCGTCGGCGGAACGTATTTCGAAGTGATGGGATTGCGCCCTGTCCTCGGCCGCTTGCTCGACATGCGCGACGACGGCCCGAATGCGGCGGGAGCGGCGGTGCTGACCCATCGCTTCTGGTCGACCACGCTCAAGGGCGATCCGTCTGTGCTCGGCAAGACCATCCGGCTTGGCGACCGCTCGGCAGCGATTATCGGCGTGCTGGAACCTTCAATTCCCTATCCCGCCGAAACCGAAATCATCGCCAACGTCGTCACCAGCCCGCATCATCTCTCCGCAACCATGGTGGCAGGCCGCGTTCATCGGATGACTGAGCTGTTCGGCCGCCTTGCTCCGGGAGTAAGTCTCGAGCAGGCTCGCGCCGAGCTTCGCACCGTCCACGCGAGCCATGCTGAAGCAGCATCCCGAAGCGTATTCTCCCAAGGCCGACATCCGGATTGAAGCCGTGCGTCTCCGCGACCAGATCACCTCGCGCGCCAGGACCGTGCTGTGGGTCCTGCTGGCTGCCTCGCTGCTCGTCTTCGTCATCGCCTGCTCGAACGTCGCCAATCTGATCCTCGCGCGCACGGTCCGTCGGGAAAACGAGCTGGCCATCCGCGCGGCGCTCGGCGCAAGCAGCGCCGCGCTGCGGCGTTCGCTGCTGGCCGAAAGCCTGGTCCTCTGCGGAGCCGGCGCGGCCCTTGGCGTATTGAGCGCCCGGCCCATGCTGTCCATCCTGTCTCGCTATGCCTCCCGTTTCTCCGTCCGCGCGCTGGATTTGACGGTGGATTACAGCATGCTCTGGGTGGCGGCGCTGTTGGCGTTGGTTGCTGCGGTCCTCCTCGCGTTCGTCCCGCGGCTTCCTTCGGGGGATAGCTCCAGCGGGATCGGCCTGACGAGCGGCGGTCTGCGGATCACTCGAAACACTGCGCGGCGGCAGCGGGTCTTCGCCATCACGCAGATCGCCGCCTCGTTCGTGCTGCTCGCCGGCGCAAGCATGTTGCTCAAGACGCTGCTGGCGCTGCAGTCGGCCCAAACCGGGTTCGACACGCGTCAGGTGCTCGCCATCAATGTGCCGGTGATGTCCTACGGCAAGACGCCCGATCAGATAGTCGGCTTCTACAGGGAGACCATCCGGCGGATCCAGGAGCTGCCGGGTGTGAACCGTGTAGCCGTAGGGACTGTGGCTCCTTGGCGTGACGCCGGCGCCTTTGGTCCTGGGCTCGAGTTCTCCGGCGGACGGCTATGTCCGTGAACCGGGCGAGGACTATCCTCGCGGCCGCTTCCGGACGGTGTCGCCAGGCTTCTTCGCGGCCCTCGGCGTCCCGCTCATCGCAGGGCGCGATTTCAACGACGCCGATCGCCGGGGCGGGGAACTGGTCGTCATCGTGAGTCAGAGCGTGGCGCAGCGCATGTTTCCTAATCAGGATGCCGTGAACCGCCACGTGATGTGGACCGACGAGGTGATCAAGTTCATCGACGTCAGCCCGGCGCCGCGGCGCATCGTCGGCGTCGTTGCCGATGTCGACGACGAGAATGTGGTGCCTGGACCGGCGATGACCGTGTATCAACCCTTTGGGCAGGAGGTGCTTTGGGGAGGCCGCCTTTTCGTCCACGCGCGCGGCAATCCGTATGCGTTGGTCACTCCCGTAACCCGGGTTATTCGGGAACTGTCCGTGGACCAGGTGGTGGAGCGCGCGGCGACGCTGGAAGACATCCGCGCGGAAGTGCTCACGCCCGATCGATTGAACGCGCTGGTATTCGGCGGTTTCGCGGCAGTCGCGCTGATGATTGCAGTAGTCGGCGTCGCGGGCGTGCTGGCGTTCTCCGTCAGTGGACGAACCCGCGAATTCGGCATCCGGTTGGCGATTGGATCGCAGCCGCGGCATCTCCTCACCAGCGTCATTGCCGAAGGGGTTGTCATCGCTGTGGCGGGCGTCGCCGCGGGTGGGGCCTGCGGGTTCGCCCTGGCGCAACTGGCAAGCAGCTACTTCACGGAGATGCGCCTGCCGGGGGCCGTGCCGGTAGCCGGCGCGGCGGCTGTGCTTCTGGCCGCGGCGGTGATCGCGTCGGCACTGCCGGCGGCCCGCGCCGCCCGCGTCGATGTCATGCAGGCGCTGCGATCGGAGTGAAATCGGAGTGAGATTCCGGTCCACGGGGAGCCGCCCGAAGAGTACAATCATTCCCACGGGATGCCCCTTTCACCTGGAGACCGGTTCGGCCCCTACACACTGATCTCGCCTCTCGGCGAAGGCGGCATGGGCGAGGTGTGGAAGGCGCGCGACACGCGGCTGGATCGCTCGGTCGCGGTGAAGGTTTCCAAGGAGCAGTTCTCCGAACGCTTCGAGCGCGAGGCGCGTGCGGTGGCGGCGCTGAATCATCCCGAACATCTGCACGCTGCATGACGTGGGTCCGAACTACCTTGTGATGGAACTGGTCGAGGGCGTGCCGCTTGAAAGGCCCGATGCCGGTGGAGCAAGGCGGTCGAGTATGCGGGGCAGATTCTCGACGCGCTGGATGCGGCGCATCGGAAGGGAATCACGCATCGCGACCTGAAGCCCGCCAACATCCTGGTCACCAAGCAAGGGATCAAGCTGCTCGACTTCGGGCTGGCCAAGCAAGACCGCATCCGCTCAAGGCAGGCGACGCCACGCTGACGTGAGGCTCTGACCGTGCAAGGCGCAGATCCTCGGCACGCTGCAGTACATGGCGCCGGAGCAGTTGCAGGGCAAGGACGCCGACGCCCGCAGCGACATCTTTGCATTCGGCTGCGTGCTGTACGAGATGCTGTCCGGCAAGCGGGCGTTTGCAGGCTCATCGGCGGCCAGCGTGATTGCCGCGATACTGGAGCGCGAACCCGCGCCGCTTAGTGTGACTCCGCCGCTGGACCGTGTCATCAGGACCTGTCTGGCGAAAGACCCCGATCAGCGATTCCAGAACGCATCCGATCTGAAGCGCGCACTGCAATGGTCAGTATCGTCTACCGGGAGAATGCCAAATGCGGCGCGCCGGGCTTCCAGTCTTTGGATCGCCGCGGCCATTTTGATGATCGGCCTTCTCCTCGGCTGGGGTCTGTCGCGCTTCCGCCAGCCAACCGCGGAAACCCGCCCATACCGCCTGCAGATCGATCCACCCGAAGGCGCCCGGTTCATCTTTGGAAACAATATCGGAGGCATTGCGCTGTCGCCTGACGGCCGCACCGCAGCCTATGTCGCATCGGGGGGTGGGAAGAGCGGGCTTTGGATCCGGCCCATGGACGGCGCGGCGGCGCGGCTGGTTGCCGGAACCGAAGGCGCCGGCTATCCCTTCTGGTCCCCGGACAGCAAGTCCGTCGCGTTTTTCTCATCAAGCGAGTTGAAGCGAGTGGATCTGGCGGGCGGAGCGCCGTTGGTGATTTGCAAGGTCACTGGGCCCCGCGGCGGGGCGTGGAGTAGTGACGGCCGCATCCTCTTCGGAATGATTGCCGGCGGTCTGTTCCATGTGCCCTCATCCGGCGGAACACCCGCGCCGCTGACCACATTGGATGCCTCGCGCGGCGAATCCTTCCATCGCTGGCCGCAAGTGCTTCCCGGTGACCGATTCCTATACTGGAGCCAAAGTGAGAAGCCCGAGAACACCGGCATCTATGCGGCTTCGTTCTCCAAACCTCAGCAACCCATGCGGCTGTTGACCACGGATACCAACGCTCTTTACACACCCGGCGGTGACGGCAAGGACTATTTGCTGTGGCTGCGCGGCGGGACTTTGCTAGCCCAGGAGTTTGACGCTGGCACCCTCAAACTCGAAGGTGAACCGCGTCCCGTTACCGATCCGGTGGCCAGGGTCAGCACTCCCGGGCAACATGAACGTGTCGGTTTCGGCTGACGGATTGCTTCTATACAGCGCTTCCAATACCTTGAGCCAATTCATCTGGCTCGACCGCGCGGGAAGGCGTTTGGGGGCTGTAGGCGAACCGGGCGAGTACTCCACATTCCGCCTGTCGCCGGACGGACTCAGGATTGCCGTCGCCCTTGACCGGCCTGGATCCACTGATCTCTGGCTGTTGGACGTGGAGCGCAGCGTGCCCAGTCGTTTCACCTCCAGTTCGATCACAAACATCTTCCCCGTGTGGTCTCCTGATGGCCGGACAGTAGTGTTCAGTTCCAGTTCCCCGAAAGACCTGTTTCGCAAGGATTCCAGCGGAGCCGGGAATGAAGAGCGTCTCTCCCAGTCGCCAAACGCCCAATATGCCACCGACTGGTCGCGCGACGGGCGCTGGGTTCTGGGCTTCGAAATTACCACCGACACCCAACGCGACATCTGGGTTTTCCCCGTCACCCCCGGCTGGCAAGCCTGCAACAGACGCCAAGCCGAGACCCTACCTTCGGACGCAGTTCAACGAGACGACGCCCCGTTTCTCGCCTGAATCTCCCCCGCGCTGGGTGGCCTATCAGTCGGACGAGACGGGCCGGTGGGAAATCTACATCCAGGCGTTTCCGGAGCCGCGCGGCGCGAAGAGAATTTCCACCGACGGAGGCCAATATCCGCAATGGGGCGCTGACGCGCGCGAGCTGTTCTATGTTTCTCCGGACAACAAGCTGATGACGGTGAGCCTGAGAATCGGAGCGGATGGCGTGGAGCCGTCCGCCCCGCGCGAGTTGTTCCCGCTTTCCGCCGCGGTTGAGGTGGGTTGGAGTCCGTATGACGCCACCGCGGACGGCCAGCGCTTCCTAGTGCGCGCCACACCGGAACAGGCCGCTCAGCCGCTGACGGTGATTGTCAACTGGCCGGCGCTGCTGAAGAACGCTGCGACGGCGCCATGAAGCCGCCTATTGGCTGCCCAGCCTGCGGATCCAGATATTGCGGAAACGCACCGCCTGGCTGTGGTCCTGAAGCGTCAGGGGCATCTCGGCCGCGTGCGGCGTATAGGTCCCGACCTTCCGCCAGATCGTGGTGCCCAGGTAATCCTTGTGGTGCTGCACCAGCACTCCATTGAACATCACCGTGATGTAGGCCGGCTTCACCAACTTGTCCCCCTCAAAGCGCGGTGCTTCGAAGAAGATGTCGTAGGCGTTCCACTCGCCCTGCTTGCGCGTCGGATTCACCAGCGGCGGCCACACGCCGTAAATCGCTCCGGCTCCGCCGTCGGCATAGGTCAGATGGTCGGCCGACTCCAAAACCTGAATCTCGTACCTGCCCATCAGCTCGATGCCGCTGTTGCCGATGCTCTGCCCGTTGCCTTTGGCCTCCAACGGAATCTGCCACTCGACGTGCAACTGGCAGTCGCCGAACGACTCCTTCGTCCTCAGCCTGCCCGTCTTCGGCACAATCTCGATATAGCCGTTCTCCACCTTCCACTTGCGGCTCCTGCGCCGCTCCGCCGCCGCGCACCACCTGCTCCCATTTCGACAGATCCTTGCCGTCGAACAGCACGATGGCGTCCGACGGCGGCGCAGCCGTCACCAGCGGGCCCGGCGTCACCTTCTCCGGCCGCGGCCGCTCCAGGTCATGGACCTTCCATTTCTGGCCCGTAATCTGCGGCGTGTCGCTGTAGCCGCGGATATCGTCACCCGCGAGTTCGCGATTCGCCTTCTTCGGGGCATCCTGGGGCTGCTGGCCGAAAAGCGTCGTGGCCGCAACGATGGCGACTAGTAGTCTCATGCACCTCTCCTGCGCGGTTCATTCGAACCGCTCATGCACAGTCTAGTCGTTCCCACCCCGGCTTCGCTCGTTGGGCCCCCAGCCGACGGTTATTTTTTGTACTTGACGACGCTGATCTGCCCGTCCGGCTCGAGCCCGGCATACTTCACCTGACGAGCATCCTCCACTCCTTTGCTGCGGAGCTGGCTCATCAGCTCTTCCTCGGTCAGAAACTCCCGTTGCAGATTGGCCCTCTGTATGTTTCCATGACGAATCAACGCCAGGGTCGGAGGTTCCGCGAATCGCGCAAACCACGGGAAGTGAAAGGACATCGCATTGATCAGCATGTTCCAGCCCGCAATGGTCCCGATAAGGACAAACGCTTCTGCTACGGTTTTGTATTCCCCGGCCATCCCGTTTTGAGCGGCATCGGCGATGATCACGACAATCAAAAGGTCAGCCAAGCCTAAGGAGCCGGCGTCACGCCGCAGGAAGAAGCGAAACAGTAGGAATAGAAACCAGTAAATGAGCGTTCCACGGATCACCAATTCCCATGGGGACATCTGGAAACTCAGCAATCCACTCAGCATGGTTCTAACTCCCTTTGTTGTTCAGCGCGAGCCGGCTCTTTTTTCGAACCTTCACGACGTCGGTTTGGGTCGCAGCAGCGCTCCCCATAGCAGCAGCAGGCTGCCGCTCATGAGGAATCCAGCGATCGACCCATCTGCTGTCTCCGGCATCGCCGGAGGTTCCGCCGGTTTGGGTGTCTCTACCGGTGGCGGTTCCCTGACTGGCTCGGGTTGAGGCGCAGGCGGGGGTTCTGGTTGCGGTGCCGGTGCCGGTGGCGCTTCAACAGGCGCCGGAGCGGGTTCTGGAGCCGGCGCCGCGGCAGCCTCAACTGGACGCGGAGCGGGCGTATAGGATGCCTGCAGAGACGCTCCAGTAGATGCCGATCCGGCTTCCGGGGCGGGAAGCTCGTATCCGTATGCTTTCCCTTCGATCCATAGGCGGCTGATGTATTGCCGCCCGCCGGCCCGTTTCAACTCGAGCACCGTGCTTTCCGCTCCAGTGTTGTTCAGTGCGGGCACTGCAGCCACTGTTGCCTGGACGGTCTTGTCTTCGCTCACAAATTCCAAAATGCGCGGATTATTCGCGCTCGGAATCTGGCGAATTCTGTACTCCCCCGGAGGCAGCGGATGCTCTCCCACTTGAACGCCGGCTGGTATCGTTACGATGATCTCATCACTGATGCGACTCTGCCCTCTCATGAGTGGCGCGATAAGAACCAGCGCGATTGCTGCGATATTGACTGGCGTAGCATGTGTTCTTTCCATAAATTAGCTCCTCTTTGTTGTTTTCCTGTAAAATATCTCCCCACCCTCGGGAAGGGTCCTGCAAATGAAGGGAGGCCGGCGAATGCCTCCCGTGGCGCCGCCGGCCTCTCCCGTCTAGAACAAGAGCCGGACCGCGACTTGGAACCGGCGACCGGCCTGGTTGTTGAACAGCCGGGTCGATGATCCAAACCCGGGCTGCATTGCCATGCTCACTGGATTTGAGTAATTGGCTGAATTGGTGACGTTGTAGACCTCGCCTCGAAGTTCGAGTTTCACGTTCTCCGTCGGAGCGAAGTTCTTGTAGAGTGCGCCGTCGTAGCTGAAGAGCTCCGGTCCCCGGAAGGTGTTCCGGCCGATGCCTGCAACCTGGTTGGGCTCGATCGAGAAGCTGCTTGTATCGAATGAGCTTTGCCCATCCTGCGGGCCGCTGCCGAGTGGGGCAGCTCGCAGGCTCTGGACGCCAGGACAGTTGCATGCAAGCGGGTCCAGTTGCACCGAGTACGGCGTGCCGGTGGCCCAGTGAAGGACTCCGTTCAGCTCCCAGTCGCCCAAAATGGCGCCGAGCATTCCGCCGGAAAAGTACCGTTTGCCCGTCCCAAACGGCAGTCTCCAAACGTGGCTTAGGGCCAGAATGTGCTTTCGATCCCAATCTGCGAGTCCATAGTTGGAACCGAGATCGTAAGGCACCAGCAACGGCACGCTGTAGTCGAGTGCCTTGCCGTATGTGTAGGCGCCCGTGAACGCGAAAGAGCGGGCGAACCTCTTGGTCATGTTGACCTGCAGTGAGTTGAAGCTGCTGTTGGCTCCGGCGGTGAGGCTCGTCGTTGATGCGGTACGCCCCAGGTTGGCATAAGGAAGACCCAGTAGCCCCCCGCCCGCCATCGCCGCATTGAGTTCAGTGACGATCGGCAGTTGCCTTCCGGTATTGCCCACGAAACCGGCGTCCACCAGGAAGCCGCTCCCCAGATCGGCCTGGATCATGGCGCTGTACGTTTGAACGTATGGCGTTTGACGATCCCGGCTCGCCACTACGTACGGAAAGTTGCCTGCGAGATTGTTCGGGTCGCTCGCCGGCACGGCGGGCAAGGAAAAAGGAGTAGTCGTATATTGCCCGGTCGTACCGACCTGTGCGCCCTGAGCAATCTGATTGATCCCGAGAGAGCATAAGGCAGTGGGAAGTACAGTAGCCCGTACCCGGCCCGAACTGCGAGGCGGTCGAAAGGGCGGATAGCGATGCCAACCCTTGGCGCCACGTTGTTCAGATCGTAAAGGGAATTCACTGTCGCACCTGTCACCTGTCCGGACATCGGATCGTAAATCTGGTTGGACGCGGTGTTGCGAGTGCGTACCGGGCTATATACGTCGTAACGGACTCCCAACTCGAGGTAGACTCGCGACCACAGATTGAGCGTGTCCGTCAGGTGAGCGCTGTAGTGCTCCTGCTCGTATGTCGGGGTGGTTGAGAACGCCGACACTCCTGATTGGCTTGCTCTGCCCGTCAGGAATGAGGCGAATGAATTCCCCAGCAAGTCTGCGGAGATGCCCCTGCCCGCAAGCGATGTGCCGCCCGGTCCAAACACGAATGAACCGCGCGGACTGAAACTCCCCGGATCAAAGCCGCTCGATCGGAAGACCCTTCCGGAGGCGCCGAACTTCAAATGGTGACGCGCCGAATGGTGACTCCAGTTCGTCGCGCCATCGTAGATATTGCTGATGGGCTTGCTCGGGTAGTTGCCCGCAAGTCCAAATCCGCTCAGCCCGCTAATGTTGATCGAGGGAACCCCGTCTGCAAAGCCGGAGTCCTGCAGCAGCGCGCTCAATTCCGATCCTGGCGCCAGGGGGCTGATCAGATTCCGGTAGCGCGAGTAACCCACTCGGATCTCTCCGATGAGCTTTGGCGTCAAACTGTAGGAGAGCGCCGCGACACCGTTGTGATTCCGCAAGGCAGCGGACGCACCGTCTCCCAACGCGCCAAGCAGCGACTCACGCTCCACATCTGCCTGCGTGAATCCGTAGCGGAAGAACCCATAGGATCGCTCTGAAAACCGGTGATCCAGCTTGAGATCCCCTCTGTGATTATCGGTCCGCAAGAACGGAGATCCGGAAAGATTGTTGCTGAACCCGCTCCTGTTCGGCAGCGGCAGGTTCTCCATGAGCCCGGACGCCAACGGGCTGATCGATGCAGCCGGAATCCGGTTGCCAGGGAACGGCGTGCGGCCGGCCCCCGTGATGAGCCCGCTGTTGGGGTTGTAGATCGCTCCTGGAAATTCAGAGAAATCACCCTCCCGCATGGAAGCCGTGGGGACGGTTCCCAGGCTGAAGATCCGGCCCCGGCGCAGAAATCCCTCGTAAGCGCCGAATAAGAAGACACTGTCGGAGCGCAATGGTCCGCCCAGACTCCCGCCGAATTGATTCTGATTGAAGCGAGCGTCGTTCGCATCTCCTTGATTGTTCAAAGGGCTGCGCGTCCCGAAGAAATTGTTTGTGTGGAACCCGAATACGCTTCCATGGACCTGGTTCTGTCCGGGCCGGGTCACCGTATTGGCTGCTGAGCCTCCCGAGAATCCATGCTCGGCGTTATAGTTGCTCGTCCGCACGTTGAGCGATTGAATAGATTCATTCGGAGCGATGCGAACTGCCTTTCCGCTAAAAGGTTCGGTCTGATACGCGCCGTCCTGGAAGTAGGCGTTCGCATAGGACGGGAGTCCATTGACGTTGAATTCTCTTTGGCGTTGCGGATCGGCAATTGAGTCTTCGTTAGTCACCGGCGGCGTGATGCCGGGCATCAGTCCAACCAGTTCCTGAGCCTGCCGGTCAAGCACTGGAAGTTGACGCACGACAATCGTTCCGTAGGCTCTGGACACCTCCGCCGACTCTGTTTGCAGTGTCGGGGCTCGCCCCTCCACTTCGATCTTTCCGCCATCGGCGCCGCCGATATCATTGAAGGTCAGCGCCAGAGTCGATGCGTTGGCCGCATCGATTCGCACTGCTTGTGTTGTGCTGTGACGTCCGCTTGAGGACGCCAGTTCCACGTTGTAGCTGCCGGTGGGAAGATCCGGAATCGTGAACGAGCCGTCCGGCCCGGTCGTTGCTTGCCGCGTCATCCCACCCTCAACCTGCTTGAACAACAGAGTTGCATTCGCAATGCCTGCTCCGGACAAATCCGTGACTCTGCCTGTCACGTTTCCTCCCTGAGCATTGGCCACCGCGGCTAATAGCAAGCCATAAAGTAACAATCGTTTAAACATTTCTCTCCACACCCCCTATTCACTAGTTGTTTTGTTGACCCCGGAGTCGGGATTACTGGCAATCGCCCGTACTACATACCGCTGCGGTGCCCGGCCGATAAACGTGAACGGAAAGCAGGTCACCAGCGTCAATTGCCGCGCCGCCGTCCCGGCTAGCAAATCCCGGTTGCCTGGCTCGACGACAAAGACCGATTCGACGCGGTAATGATGCCTCTCCCGATTGCGGACCACGATAATCTCATCGCCCCTCCTGATCCTGCGAAGAAACCGGAAATGAGTGTCGCGATGAGCTGCAATCACGCAATTTCCCACATCTCCCGGAAGTGCCGAACTGCTGATCCATGCCGGGCCGCGCTTTAGATTTGCCGTTGTATACTTCGGCAAAACATAGCGCTCTACTTTCAATCGGGGGAACAAAAGCTGGAATGGTTTCGCCATCCCCGCCGGCGACGGCTTTCCAGCGCTGGCCGCCGCCGGCTCTGCCTTGACTACCCCCGCAGCGGACCGTTGCCACTCAATACGAGCGGTTCGCTGCCCATCAAGAGACTGAAACAAGGACACTCCGCCCGGAACGATGAGTAGCCACCCGGCACACATGCAGAAAAGGCGAGCCCGCACAATGACCTCTGTTCCCTAACCGATAGACCAGTCAATGCGCCCAATTGTTTCATCGCCTATTTCTGCCTAAAGGGCGAAACATTTACGCCTTGTTTACTGTCTAGTCATTAATCAGGGTGCTGAGCGCACTCGATCAGTTCTCCGCCCCTCCGCCTCGACTCCAGCATCAGCAGCGCGAGTCTCACTGCCTTCGCCGACTCCTCGGGTGGGCACAACGCCGCCCTTCCCCCGCCCCGGCAGCACTCCAGAAAATACTCAATCTCGGCCCCGTAAGCATCCGTCTCCCCGAGCACCGGCGTCTCCGATTCGCCGCTAGCGCGGTAAAGCGCCGGCGGACGTCCCGGCCGAGTCGTACTCCACGACGCCGTTGTCGCCAACCACCGTGTACTCCATCGAAAACGGATAAGCTCCCGCGTGGTGCCAGCCGCCAGTGACTGCGACAAAGCCGGCTCCCGGGTAGTGGAACTGAGCCAGAATGTTGTCGATCCCATGCGCCATGTCCTCATGTCCAACCGCCGACACCGCCGTCGGCGCGCCAAACAGATGCAGGCACATGTCCACGTCGTGGATGAGCAGATCGAAAATGCCGCCCCCGCTCTTGGCAGCGTCAAACTCCCACGGCCCCCATCCGGGCACGGCGCAGCGGCGACGGAACATCGCCGAGCGGACAGTGCCCACACTGCCGTCCTCGATATACCGGCGCAGCGCTTGATACGCCGGAGCGAACCGCAGGACCTGCGCCACCATCAGGACCCGGCCTTGCCGCTGCGCTTCGGCGATCATCTCGTCGCACTCCGCCCCATTCAGCGCCATCGGCTTCTCTACAAGCACATGCTTGCCCGCCCGCAGCAGTTGAAGCGTCACCGGGGCGTGAAGGAATGTCGGCAGGCACACATCCACCGCCTCCACTTCAACATCGCTCGCCATCTCCTCCACGGTCCGATACCGCTTGACGCCGGAGAAATCCATCCGCAGCCCCGGTCCGCCGAGGTTCCCCTGAATCCCGCTCAGGTCTCCCGACAGGCGCTTCTCGTCAAGGTCCATCACCGCGGCGAGTTCCGCTCCCTCGATGTTGGCGATCGCCTGGAGATGAGTCGAGCCCATGAATCCGAGTCCGATCACGCCGATTCTCATGACTGCCTCCCTCAAACCTCGATGGCCCGGCCCGTTCGCGCGGATTCATAGCAGGCGGTCAGCACCTTTTGGCTGCGCACGCCGGCCCCCGCGCCTACTGCCGGTTCCTGCCCTTCAAGCACTGCCCGGCTGAAGGACTCGATCTCGGCGCGGTACAGGTTCACCGGCTCCGGCGAAACGTCAATCCCGCCGGCCGGTCCGCGCGCCTGTGCGGCGTCGTAGCTTCCCGTGTCCTCCTTCAGGATCGCGGTCATCTTGCCCTGCGCAGATTGCCCGATCGTCCCCTCGGCGAGAATGCTCCCCATTGAGCCGTACAGTTCCAGCGCGTTCCTGCTGCCCTCGTCCGTGATGCAGAAGAACGTGTCCACCGTGCCGAGCGCGCCGGAAGCGAATTCCAGCAGCGCCACCGCGCTGTCTTCGCTCTTGTACGCGTGCACCGTGTTTCGTATGAAGCAGCTCACGCGTCCCACCGGGCCGAAGAACATCTCCAGCAGGTCGACGCAATGGCCGCCCATGTCGATCAGCGACCCGCCGCCGCCAGTAGCCGGATCCTGCCGCCACGCGCCTTTGATCGGCGGGTACCAGCAGGAAAGCTGCGCCCGGCCGTAGACCGGCTTCCCAAGACGGCCCTCTTCGATGAACTTCTGCGCCGCCTGGTGCTGCGACTGGAACCGCATCATGAAAGCGGTGCCGAACTTGACTCCGGCCTCGCTCGCCGCCGCCGCCATCTCTTCCGCTTCGGCGACCGTCATCCCCAGCGGCTTTTCGCAGAGAATGTGTTTTCCCGCCTTCGCGCAGGCCAGCGCGTGTTCATAGTGCGCGCTCGCAGGCGAGGCGACGTAGACGGCGTCCACTTCCCGCAGCAGCAAATCGTCCACGCTCTCGGCGACTGCGCCGCCGAACTGCGCCGCCACTGCCTGGTTCGCTTCCGCGTCCACATCGAACACCGCGGCCAGCCGCGCGTTCGGCGCCTGCGACAATCCCCTCGGGAATCGTCCTGCGGCGCGCGATGCCGCCGGACCCGATCACTCCCCACCTCACCTACCTCAGGCATGGACGGTCCTTCTTGGCGAATGCCTTGATGACCTTGGTCAGCGCACTCGCGATCTGCCGGCAGTTCTCCTCGGTGTACGTGGGGTAGGCGAAGCAGGTGAAGGTGTGCTGCTCGTGCCAGCAGCGCGTTCGGCACCTCCACCTGCGTGTAGTCGACGCTGGCCGGATCGGCGTATTCCTTCGACCTGAACGGGAACCCGGAGCGGCCGAAGGCGTTGTGCTCCTGGAAGGCGCGCTCGGTGTGGCACTGCGGCCAGAAGACCTTCCAGCACGGCGCGCCCTCGGCGCCGGCGGCTGCCACGAACTCGCTGGATGTCGCAATCCATGTTCTCGATGTCGAGCGAGAAGGCCATCACGTACCAGCCGTTCTGGCGCTCCGGCGTGTCGATGGGCAGGTACTTCACCTGCGGCAGCTCCCTGAGCGCGTCCATGATGATCTGCGCGTTGCGCCGCCGCGCCGGCATGTTCCAGGTGTCCATCCGGTCCAGTTCCGCCAGGCCGATGGCCGACTGCATCTCCGTCATGCGGTAGTTCCAGCCGACCATGTTGTGGATGTAGGGCAGCTTCTGCTCCAGCTCGAGCAGGCTCAGCCGCTCCTTCACGTCGTAGCCGTGGTCGCGGAAGCTGCGCGCGCTGCCAGGCCAGATCCTCGTCGTCGGTGGTCACCATGCCGCCTTCGCCGCCGGTGGTGAAGGTCTTGTTCTGGCAGAAGCTGCACCCGGCGCATGTCGCCCAGCGTGCCGGTCTTCTTGCCCTTGTACTCGCCGCCGAACGCCTCGGCGTTGTCCTCGATCACGAAGAGGTTGTGCTTCTTCGCGAAGCGCCATGATCTTGTCCATGTCGCACACGTTGCCGTACAGGTGCACCGGCATGATGGCCTTGGTGCGCTCCGTTGACGAGCTTCTCCGCCGACTCCGACGCTGATGCAGTGGTCGTCCAGATTCACGTCGGCGAAGCGCGGCACGGCGCCGGCCTGCACGACGGAGAAGCTGGTGGCGATGAACGTGTAGCTCGGCACGATGACCTCGTCGCCCGGCCCGATGCCCAGCGCCGCCAGCGCGACGTGCAGCGCCGCCGTGCCCGTCGCCACGCTGATGGCGTACTTCGCTGCCCTGCCACTCGGCGAATCGCTTCTCGAACTCCATGCCCGCGCTTGCCGGTCCAGTAGTTCACCTTGCCCGACCGGAGCACGGACTCCACTTCCCTGATCGCCTCGTCACTAAACTGCGGCCATCCCGGCAGCGGGGTTCTCACTGCTTTCTCGCCGCCATTGATCGCCAACTGTTCTTTCGTCATTCCGGTCCGTCTCCCTTGGATCACTCCATCACTTCGAAATCGACAAACTGAGCGAGCGTGACGGGTTTGTCCGGCACGTTCCGGTCCACCACGCTCACCTTCAGCGTGTAGTGGCTGGGCGGCAGTTGGCCGCTCAGACGGAAGCTGTCGCTGGCGATCCATCGCTTCGGGTCGGCCTGGCCCCGGCCCTCCACAACCATGGCGATCGCTTGTGCCCAGTTCCTGCTCGCCCCTGTAGAGCGTGGCCCTCACCTCCACCCGCCGTCTCCCCTCCTGGCCGGCCGCGGCATTCAGGATCTGAATCGTATAGCTGACAGTCTCGCCACGGCGGTATCTCAAGCGCGGCTTCCCCTTCGCCACCTCGTCTGAGGCAGCTCCTGTCAAAGCGATTCCGGAAAGCGCCAGATTGCCGCGATTCAGGTCCGGCACTTCGACGAAGTCGCTGCCCGACCCGATACGGTCCGCCTGGCGGTCCAGCACCGCGGCGCGGATGTGATACGCTCCCGGGCGTCTCACCCTCATCTGCAGCCGCTGCTCCAGACCCTCAGCCAACGCCCGCTCGTAAGCAGCCGGTGTGAGCGATACCGTGTAGCTTCGCTCGAACGTCTCCAAAGGCTTCTCCTCCGCTCCCCAGATCGTCGCGATCAAGCGGATCTCCGCCTTGCGCTGTTGTTCCCCCTCCAGCGTGAAGGCGCAGTCGTGGGCGTCGATTCGCACGACCGTATCCAGAACGGAACCCGTCGCCGGGCCCGCATCCCAGAACAGGGAAGACACCCGGACGCCGATATCCGCAGCGGCGAACGGCGAGAGAATAGCGTCGGCCAGCCGGCGCGTGCCGTCAGTCTTGGTCAGCTCTGCAGGCTCCTGAGCGTAGAGGCTCGAGTGGAAGCGCGCCTTTAGCCCCGGCCGCTTGAGCCGGATGGAGAGGTTGCGCACTTGCGAGCGCTCCTCGGTGGGACGCCAAGCTACGAGGTAATACCCTGACTGGTCTTCCACAACGCGCGAGATGGCGGCTGAAAGGTCATTATCGTCGCCGATTGCGATTCCGGCGGTGCGGCGAGCGATCTCCTGCAGTTGCTGCTGCGTGTAGACCAGTTCCTGACGGCGTTGCTCAACGCAGGCGTTGGTGGCGTCTACGCTCTCCGCGTTAGCGGCCGTCGTCATCAAGCCGCGGGGATCGATGGTGTTCACGGCGATTCCCGACCGGTTGGCGTGGACGAGCCAGGCCTCGTAGCTGTCCATCATTGGCTGGTCGATCTCCCCGAGACCGAAGTTCTTGATGATCCGCAGTCCTTCGGAGAACAGCAGGATCGACTTGCGTCCCGGCAGCCCACGCATCCCGTCCACCACCCGGCGAAGGGCGCTGAGTGTGAGCCGGCTATAGTGCGCTTCGGCGACACCGTCCGCATCGTCGACCCACTTCGGTCGCTGCAACCGTCTGGGGCGCGCAGCTGCGTTCCCGCACTCCGAATCTTCGAGTGGGAAGTGAACGAAGCTGCTCCAAGGTGGCACGCAGAGCCCTCGCGTCGTTGGTGAGCCGCGCGAGGCCTCCCACCCTGCCGCTGGTCGCGACCAATGCCACCAGATCGCCGGGCTGGAGTCCCCGCGACAGGTAACTATCCAGCGCTCGCCTCACGCCGGCGAAGCTCTCATGGTCCATGCCGAGGTCGTCCACTACGATGGCCATGACGCGAGCCGCCTCGAACCGTGACGCACGCCCTTGTGCCGCAGGCGGAGACGGCGTGGAGCCTCGCTCCGAAGGTGACACGGGCACAAGGTGCGGCAACTCGCGGGTCGCCACCGGAATGAAGGAAAAATGAGTGATCCGGCGTGGCTGGCCGTTCTCGAAGACTTCCATCTCTTCGGCGGTGAGGTCCGGGACCCGGTTGCCTTTCGAATCGGTAACCGTGACTTCCACTTGGACCAGCTCGACCCTCACTCGGACAGTCGGTTCCTGCTCGCCGGCCAGAAGCGCTGCGGCCGCAAACAATGGCGGAAGCCTGATCCACCTCAATGACACTTTTCACTATACTCACGGCGTTAGGTGAACTATGTCGATCTTCATCGTGCAACTCGGAACACCTCGCAAGCCCGGCGAAGGTTTGCGGCTCGGAACGGTCCGCCGGCCTCCACGCGGCGTTCCGAA
>CAVQOO010000040.1:0-434362 GCA_963714395.1 Bryobacteraceae bacterium | reverse complement strand
TACTGACTAAGGTGGGCGGCCGGCCAGCCTGGCGTTAATCATCGACCGGCCGATTCTGGATCTGCTGAAGATCGACACTGAGCCGCCGGGCATCAGTACGGACAGCACGATTCCTCTCGATGAAGTGCAGGTGATGCACCAGCAGCAAATTGACCGGGCACCGTGGACAAGGAGCCGCGCTGACGGCGCTATTCGAATTGGACTGCCGGACCAGCAACACTCGTGAGGATTAGCGAGGTCCGCAGAGTACTCAACCGCGCCGCCAGGGGCACTTCCGCGAGTTGGCGTCTACGCGGCCGGGTGATCTCCGAGAGCCGCACAGTATGGCCAGAGGCTCCGGTGCGGTAGGATATTCTCGCCATGCAAACGCGCATTTCCAGCAAGGGGCAGATTGTTCTTCCCAGCGCTATCCGGCGAAAGCTCGGCCTTCGCCCGGGCGACCCCCTTGACGCGAGCGTGAAGAGCGGGCAGATCGTCCTTACCCCCCGTCATCCGCGACCCGCCAGAGCCGCCATCGCGCGCGACGCAATTACCGGGCTCCCGGTTCTCAGCGTGGGACCGGGGGCTCCGCAACTGACCAGCGAGCAGGTTCAGGATATTCTGTCAAACCTCCCGTGAGATATCTTCTCGATGTGAACGCGCTGGTCGCCTTGGGTTTTCTCGAACACGAGTTTCATGAGCGCGTTGCCCTGTGGGTGCTGAGTCTCGGAAAAGGAACACGCTACGCAATGCTCACTTGCGCAATCACGGAGTTGGGATTCGTCTGCGTTCTGTCTCAAGCCCCGCAATACGGACTCACCGTCGCTCAGTTGAGGGCGCTTCTGGTGAAACTCAAGAAACAGGGAGCGATCCCGTTCGAGTTCATCGCCGACGATCATGACATCTCCCGGCTTCCCGCATGGGTAAAGACCGGGCGGCAAACCACCGACGGCCGTCTGGCGGAGTTAGCGCGGGCGCACGATTCCACTCTCGCGACGCTCGACGAACGAATACCCGCCGCGTTCGTCATTCCAGGTTAGCCGGGCTCTTCCTGGCAGCCTGCCCAGGAGGCAAGAATTGTCACCCTGGAATCCACCCCTCCCGGAATACCAGCTCAGTCCACTTGAGGCAAAACGCCCAAGCCTTAGAAAAGGCGGCGCTCGCTACGGTCGCTATGCCGACTTCCTGAGTAGTAATGCGAAGGCGGTCACCTGGGAGGGTTGCGCGACTATCCGTCAACTTGCCTGGGTAAACGCTGCGCCGTTGATCGCGGTTTTTGGGCGCGGGGCGCAACACTTCGGTAACACCGTTTTGCGGTATACACAAGCTCGCCCCGGCAAATGTGCGACCCCGATGCAGACTCACGCATCTCAGGCATAGAAAGCAGGACAACTAGTCAAGAGGAGAAAAATGGCATTGAAACTGGAAGGCAAGGTCGCAGTAGTCACCGGAGGCAGCAGCGGGCTAGGGCTGGCGACCGCGCGGCGCTTTGTCGAGGAGGGCGCGTTCGTCTTCATCACAGGGCGACGTCAAAAAGAACTGGATGAGGCCGTTCGCAACATCAGTCGCAACGTTATCGCAGTGCAGGGCGATATGGCAGTATTGGCCGACATACGGCGGCTGTATACGACGATCCGAGAGCAAAAGGGCAAGGTCGATATCGTATTTGCGAACGCCGGCACGGGCGCTTTTGCTCCACTGGGGCAGATTACGGAGCAGCACTTTGACATGCAATTCGACATAAATGTCAAAGGCCTGCTCTTCACCGTCCAGGAAGCGCTGCCCTTGCTGCAGGACGGCGGCACAGTGGTACTCAACGCCTCTATCGTTTCGAGCACTGGCAGTGCCGCAATGAGCGTCTACAGCGCCAGTAAAGCAGCGGTCAGGTCTTTTGCGCGTACTTGGTCTGTTGATCTGAGAGACAGGCGCATACGGGTTAACGCGATCAGCCCAGGTATCGTACCGACACCTGGCTACAACACGAGTTTGGGAATGTCCTCAGAGCAGGTAGAGCAATACGTCGCCAGCGCCATACCGTCAATTCCTCTCGGGCGCGCGGGCACTCCGGACGAAATTGCCAAGGCGGTCGTATTTCTGGCTTCGGACGACAGCAGTTACGTCACAGGCATCGAACTGTTCGTTGACGGCGGGATGACTCAGGTGTAGGGGCAGTACGCCCGAAGTGCTCCGGCAGGGCGGTGACGAATCGTTTGCTAATCGCTCGTGCTCTGCCCGAAGAGTCCCGTTACCGGAGAGTGGCAAGCCCTGCCCGGTCGCTTATCGTTTACTAGGGAAAACGGCCTCCGGTCATCGGCCTGGACATTAGGCCACAGGCACGTTGACGCAAAACGCCCTACCCGCAGATCTGGCTGGCCCATCCTGCGTGAATCGTTGGCACTCTGGGCATTGCGCCGGCAATACTGCGTTCACTGAAACTGACCCGACCGTCATGCCGGTTTGAATCCCGTGGAGAAGCATGTTCTCCCTCTCCTGGTCACTGCTTGGATCGTTAAGCCGGCAGTCGCCTGGCATCCTGGCGACGATAGGAGGTTCACATTGACGCAAAACGGCAATGCTTCCCAATGACTACGTGACAGCGCGGGTCCTGAGCCTTCACCCCCGCCGGAACCCGATATCCTCCGACACCCGCTCCCACTCCACTCCGTGCCATCGCAGCCTCATCCCGATCCGGTCGGCAACATGAACCCGGCTTGCCGAGCGCAACCGTTCCAGGCACACCGCCCTCGCTCCAGCCTGCCGCGCTCTGCCCGACAGCAGCGCCTGTAGTTCGGACACCCGGCCGATACTCGCCTGCTCCGCCGCCAGCGAGACGGAATACAACCCGGCGAGGTCGCTGCCCTCCACCGTCACCAGTTGCGCAGTCCCCACCGCCTCTCCCCCCCGTACGACCAGCAGAAACTCCACCCCGCTCCCTTGTTCAAAGCCCTTTCGCCAGCGCCTCGCATTGGCCTCCACGGCATCCGATGGCACCCCGTAATTCGCCGCGTAAAGCCGTATCCAGGTGTCCAACGTGTTGCTCTCGACAGCAGCCAACTCGAGTTCCCCCGCAGCCCCGCCTTCCTCCACAGGGGCGACCAGCGTTTGCGTCCGAACCACAGGAGCGTAGCCGGCTCTCGTCAAAACTCCCACCGCGCGTCCGAACGCAGGCGTCGGCGGCAGGTAGATCGTCGGTTGCGCCTCTTCTGGAAACTCCGCCCCGGCTACTCCCAGCGCCCTATTTACCTCCGCCGGCGAATCGATGTCGTAGATCGTGTTGTAGTCCGGAAAGTCCGGATTCCACAACACCCGAAACTGCGGACGGCGCTCAACCCGGCAGCCCCACCCTCTGAGCCACGCGGTGTTGACTGCCCGTGCTGGTTCAACCAAATGGTGCATTCCAGTGCTTCTCCTGGCCCGCGCCTAGCGCCCTGTTGCGCCGAGCAGTCGGGCCGGCCAACTGTCGTTTTGGAGACTGGCAAGTTCGCTGCTTCCCCAAGCTTGCCACCAATAAGGACGATGATGCTCAAACCCTCCCCACTTCTTCTTGAACCGGTAATGACCCTCCTCGGGGCTCGGTCCCAGGTTCAGGTACCGCTTGCCTCGCGCAACGGTCATTTCGCGCATCGCGGCGTGCAACGTGTCGCTGGCCGTGGGAAATCCGGCGTCCGTCGTCTGAAACACGGCCAGGCACATCGAGTCGAAAGCATCCACCATTGCAGCCAGTCCCGCCAGTTCATCGCCTTCGCGCGCCTCCAGCCACGTGCAGCAGGGCGAAGTTGTGAGCGTCATCAATTGGCAGGCGAGGTTGAACAGAAACGGCGTCGGCTCCCTCGACTCGAAGAACCGATCGATCATCCTGTAGTGCGCCGCCCGCAAGCCGCCGGTCCGCCACCGGCTCCACCTGGAATGTCCTCCGCTTCGGCGATCGCAGCCAGCGGCAAAGCCTCTCCGATGGCGGATCCTTGTGGCAGTCGATCACCATTTCCGTGTCGAGTTTCGACGGCTTCCATGCGCGCAGCGTCGGCAGTCTCGGCCGTACACCCCGCAGCGACAGCTTCTCCGGACCCACGTGCCAGATGAACTTCGACCGCCCACTCGCTCAGGCAATCGCGGACCACCGCCCGCAGCCGCTCCTTCGTCTCCGCGTCCATCCACATTCATGCTCTTCCAACGGATAGCCGCAGACCACCGCCTTGCGGCCGTCATAGTAGACCAGAAACCCGTCCCGCAGGAATGGCTCTCCATCCAGGATCGAGTTCAACCCGGCTGCGTGCAGAAAGCAATACCCGTGCTTTCGAAGAAGTTCGGAATCCGGCTTGGCTAAGCATTGGCCCCGGCGGGCAATTTCACGATATAGAAGACCTTGGGCGGCTCTTGGCAGTACGAACGAGTAGCGACCCCCCTGGCCTTCGGCCACGAACTCCAGTTTCACATTCACCCGCTCTTGCGCGAAGCCTAGCCTTTCCACCCCCGGTCCCGCGGCGCAGTACGGCAGAGTGATGGAGAACAACACCTCGCCAATTGTGCCCCGGTAATAACTCAAGTTGAAGCCATCGAAGAAATCTCCTCCAGGCGGGCCGCCTTGCTTCCAATTGAAGGTGAATGTGTAATCGAACGCCTCTCCCTTTTCCAGTTCGACCGGATGCAATAACTTCAGGCACTTCTGCCGTGGATGATCCTTGATCGCCTGAATTTGAATCCTCTGATTCGGATGGCCGGTCTGATGAGCCTTCAGTTGCAGCTCCCTCAACGTCCGTGCAGGACTGCCTGTGATCACTTGCCGAATCCCCTTCGCTCCATCCACCTTCGCTTGCCCGGTCAGCCGGTATGTGGCCAGGTAGTTGTGATCGCAGTCCATCACCACATTCCATTCAATCCGCGTGAAGTCGTGCGCATCCTCGATCCCGGCCGGATTGAAACTGACGAAATTGCGCACGTCCACGTCCACTTCCGTCTCCGGTGTGCCGGCGGGCGTGTATCTGAGTTGCGTGACGGGCGCGATGTTCATCACCCGCTCTGAGCCCTGTAGCTCGAATCCCGTTTCCCGCCAGCCATAGCGACGGAAGAGAGCGTGATATGGCGACGCGATGTCGATGACATTGAAGCTCGCATTGTCGAACGACTCGCCCGACTGCGTAGCGCTTCCGGCGGCAATAACGTACAAGCCCGCCTTGCCTTCATACTCGATCCGGCAAACATACGGCCGGTGCTTGTGCCCGTGCAGAGCCATGTGGAAATCGTGCTTGTTCAGGTAATGGCACATCGTCGAGCCATCGCGCATGTCGTCGTAGAACCGTTCACCCGGCGTGTCCGGCGCATAAGGAATCGGCAGCGGATGATGGTGCAACAGTGCGATTCGCAGCGTGCTGTCTTTGCGTGCCCTATGCTCCTCGCCGGACAGGCCTTCATTGAGCTGATTGAACTGGTCCGGACCGATGCGCCCCTCGTTTGCCATCCACCCCGGATCGTTGACGCTGTTGAACAGGAACAGCGCGATCCAACCCCACGATGTCTGTATCCACTTGGGTTTCGATGGATCGGCGATCGTGTCCAATGGCTCGCCAATCCGACTTCTATATTCATCCAGGAACGGCGAGGGTTTGATGATTCCATCTGCTGGGGTGGCATTGAAGATGTTCTCGAAACTCTTCAGGGCTTTCGCTAACGCCTCGACAGTTTTGCCGCTCAGCCCTCTCCTGAGTTCCATGAATCTCTCCTGTAGCGCGTCGTGGTTGCCCGGCACGCAATACACGTATTTGTATTGCTTCTGCCACCTCTTCAGAATCTCGGCCCCGTATTCCATGCTTTCCTGGTCGCCATACGTGGTGATGTCGCCAGTGACCAGGACCACGTCTGGGTTGATGCTCTTCAGGGCGATCTCGAGCGCCCTCAATCTTGTCGGGTCGTGCCGGTTGACGTTGATCGAGACCCCGTGTTTGTCAAGGATGTACTGCGTCACCTCCTGCAGCAACGATCCCTCCTCGCTTGGCAGCACCGCCGCCCCCGGCTTGGCCAGATGAAGGTCTGACAACGTGAACGATTCGACACATAGCCCCTCTTTGGATTGCTAATTGTAATGCATGTATAGTGGGGCGGGTCCCCGGACCCGCGGTCGACCCCCTGGTCGACCACGCCCGGCACGTTCGCTCTCTCACCCCTCGCCCGTACCCGGCTTAGCCGGATGAGCCCTTGTCCGCCTTCTCGCGCCAGCCCGCTGATCGCAGGACCATTGACCACCTCCCCCAGCGCGTTGAATCGTGAGCCATGGCATGGACAATCCCACGTCTTCTCACTCGCGTTCCATGTCACCACACATCCAAGATGCGGGCATATGGCGGAGAACTCGTGCACAACGCCCCCTTCGTCTCGATAAGCCGCTATCTTCTTGAGACCCCTTCTTATCACTGCTCCCTGGTTGAAGCCCAACTCTCCAGCCGAAGCGATGTCGCCAGGAGTGACGAGATCCGCGTATTGAGCGGCAACGTTCACGTTCTCTTTTGTGAACTCCACCGCCGCTCGCATGGAGATTCGTCCGGGATCATAGAGGGTTTCCCACGGATTCCATCTCTTTTGGACAAGATCCGTGAGCAGCATTCCCGCAATTGTTCCGTGAGTTATCCCGTGGCCTGAATCTCCAGTTGCGATGTACACATTCTCATCGCCCGGGTTCCGGCCGATGAAAGCCAGGCCGTCCACCGGCTCCATCACTTGTCCTGACCAGCGATAGACAACCTCCCCGTGAATTGGGAATCGCCCCTTTGTCCAAGCTTCAATGCGGTTGAACCGCCCTTCCGTGTCCTCTTCCTGCCCCGTCTTGTGGTCCTCTCCGCCCACGATCAAAATGTCCTCTACTTCCGACTCTTTCTGCAGCCGAACGTAGTGATATGGATCCGCTGTATCCCAATAAAGTGCTCGCTGCACCGACCCCCGCGGCACTCGGACTCCGATGACATAGCTGCGGTACGCTGCTTGCTTCGTATGAATTGTCACCCTGTCGTTGACTGGCGTATTGGTGGCCACGATCAGCGCGCCGGCTGTTACCACCCATCCGTCACTCGTCTTTGCTCGGGTAGGGCTTCCGCCCTCCATCTCCTCGACATGCGTCCTTGCATAGATCGCCCCGCCTGACCCCGTCACCGCGCGAGCCAATCCCGCCAGATACTTCATAGGGTGAAACTGCGCCTGTCGCGGAAAGCGAAGACAGGCTCCCGAGTCGAAGCCTTCCAATGGCGCCCGCGCCAGCATCTCTACCTCGGTAAGGCCTGCCCGGTGCGCCGCCTCCAGTTCCCGCTCAAGGATGCTTCGATCATCCCCCGGAGGGACAAAGAGGTAGCCGTTCAACCGCTCAAAGTCGCACTCGATCTGCTCTTCTCTCGCCACCGTCTCAATCTGCTCAATTGCTGACGTGTGGCTCTCCGCGGCCAGCTTTGCGCCCCGATCACCGTGCAATCTCTCCAGTTCGAAATAGCGGTCATCCAAGGCATTGGAAAGATGAGCCGTGGTGCGCCCCGTTTCGCCGCTGCCGATTTCCCCATCCTCCAGCACAATTACCTTCAACCCTGCGCGGCCCAACAGGTATGCCGTCGTCATCCCCGCAATTCCGGCCCCGACTATGCATACATCAGCCTGCGCGTTCTGCTCCAGTTTCGATTGGCGCGGAATTCCCTCGGTCCGCATCCACACCGATTCTCTAGTTCCTGAACTCTCGTCCATTCGCCGCACCCCCTAAGCGGGGGATGCTTCACGTCCGGTCAAAGACGCCTGAACAACCTGAAAATTAGAAGCCACGGCGGACGGCGTATCCGCGCTCTGTGGAGTGACAGATCTCGCCCTACTCAATCTCCCCTCCCCTCAATGACTTGCAGCTGATCCGCCCCAAACCCTCATTCTTCTCCTGCCCGAATTAGGCGTGAAAGGAGGCCCTCGTGCCTATCTCGACCGAGCAGCTCAACGCCAATCGCGCCAACGCCAAAAAATCCACCGGCCCCCGTTCCCCCGACGGCAAACAGGCCAGCTCCAGGAACTCCACCACCCACGGCCTGCATTCCCGCCGCTTCATCGTCGAGCCTCATCAACAGGAGGCCTTCGAGACTCTCCAAACCACCCTTCGCGCCGAAATCCTCCCTCTCGGCGCCCTCGAGGTCGACGCCTTCCAACAGCTCCTTCACGCCGCCTGGCAGCTCCGTCGTTCAGACACGTTGGAAGACAGACTCTACAACCCCGAAGCCGGCCCCGAGGACCAGCTCACCAGTCTCGAGCGCCTCTCCCGCCTCCGCGGAGCCCTCGAACGCTCCTACCAGCGCGCCTGGCGCCGCCTCCGCGAACTCCAAACCACTCGCGCCGCGGAGCTCATCCTTTCCAACCCCACCGCTCTGGCTCACACCGCCCTGACCCCCGTCGCCCCGCCACCCAAGCCCGCCAAGCCCTCCGAAATCTCCCCGTTAAAACGAAGCCATTTCGAACCCTCCACTGAGCTCTTTCAAATGCTCGAAACTCAGGCTGCCTCCGGCGCCCTCCCCCTGCTCCCCCTCCGCGCCCTCCTTCGCATCTGTCACCAGCTCACCAAAAAGGCGGCCGAACTCGCCCCGCCCACCCATCCAACTCCGGAGCAGCCCGCCGCATGACCCCGAGCACATCCCCCCGCTTCCCCACCCTTGCGCACGCTCGTAGAATAGAGGCAGTGATCGCGCGACCTGCCAACTGTCGGATCCCGCACCCCGGGTTCTTCCGGGGGGAAGGATGAGGCGTGCCATGGCGCAACCCGCCGCACTCGATCAATGCCTCGAAGACCAGCGCGTTCTCGCCGAGGCTCCCGCGGAGTTGACCGCCGCCAAACTCAAACTCCTCGGCGAAGGCATCGGCAAAGTCGTCTATGCGTCCTCCCACTGGGTCGTCAAGCGCGAACGCCGCCCCCGCGAGATCCTCGCCCTCATCGCCATCTGGCGTGCCGTGCGCAAGTGCGAAGCCTGCCTCCCCCGCAAATGGGCCAGAGCCCTCCTCGAACGACCCGCCCGGCAGATCCGCCTCCTCCGCCTGCTCGCCGAAGCTGTTGTCCTCGTTGTTCCGCTGAGCTTCTGGCTCTCCTCCCACGTCGGCAGCGTTCGGCGCCTCTATCGCAAACGCGACCGCCTTGGCGAACTGCTCGCCGAAGAGCGCCTGTCCGGCACCGGGCTGATGGCCGAAACCGTCACCTTCCCTCCCGTCAAGGTCCGCGTCAACGGCTGGCCCGGGTGGCTTGTGGTGGAGGAAGCCACCGAGCGCGTTGAGGATACCCTCGACGAGCGCATCAACAGCCTTGCCCGCCAACGCCGTTTCGACGAAATCGAAACTTGGCTCAATCGCTTCCTCGAACTCCGCAAAGCCGGCTGGAGCCGCGGCGTCTTCTCGCTCGATGCCCACCTCAAGAACTTCGGCGTCACCGAAGACCGCGTCGTGCTCATCGATCCCGGTGGTCTCACCAACCGCTGGCAGGACATTGCCGACCGTCTCGGCTTCGAGGACGAGATCATGCGCCCCCACGCCCAACTCGGCCTCGAAAACACTCTCCGCGACCGTCCCGACATCGCCTCCCGCTTCGACACAGCCTGGAAAGCCCTCGTCAACCCCGATACCGTCAGACGCCACTGGCCGCAGGCGGCCGCCTGAGGGTCGCCGGCCCAGCGGAGGGCGGGCCGGCGGTCGAACCGTGCCACCCCGGAGAAGCCGAAGCAGCCGGTGGTATGGCTGTGAGGAAATGGATATACTGTCAACAACTGGGAACCTCAATGGACATCTGGGATTGGTCCAGGCGATGCCTGATTCTTGCGCTGGCGGCGGCCGCCGTCGCCTCGGCTGCGACGCCGGCAACGCCCCCCAAAGCGGCATCAACAGCTCCAGCAAGCTTTCGAACTTACTGCTTCACGTGCCACGGGAAGGCCGCTATCGCCGGACTGAACCTGGAACAGCTGATCGCCAGTCCCGCAGTCGGGGAGCAGTTTCAGCGCTGGGAGAAAGTGGCGGCAGCGCTCGAGTCCAAACAGATGCCGCCGGCCAAAATGAAACAGCCCAGCGACGCCGAGCGCGCTCAAGCCGTGTCCTGGATCCGGACTGAGCTGAAGGCGTACACGCTCAAACACGCCGGCGATCCGGGGCGTGTCACAGTCCGCCGCCTCACCTCCGGAGAGTACGCCTACACGATCAAGGATTTGACGGGTATCGACTTTCGTGCGGATCAGGATTTCGTCACCGATGAAGTCGGCGGTGAGGGGTTCACCAACTTCGGCGACGTGCAGTTTCTGCAGGATTCGAGCCTGGAACGGTATCTTGCGGCAGCCAAGTGGGTGGCCGACCGCGCTGTGATCGGCTCGGGACCACTGCGGTTTTACCAGGATCCAGGCCGGACGGGCATGGAACTGTCGGCGATCAACCGGATCTACGCCATCTACAACGCGCACGGCTTCCGCGCCTCTTCTGGCGAAGGGGGGCGAGCCTTCGGTTTGGATCGCTATTCGAAGGCGATTCACGCCGCCTGGCGCTACCAGCATCGCGCCGCCCTCGGCGAGCCGCGAGTCACACTTGCCCAACTCGCGGCGCGCGAAGGACTGCTGGCTCCTTTCGTCGAGCACATCTGGCGTGTCCTCAATCAGGCCGACTCGAAGTTTCCCACCGCAGAGGTGATCTCGCGCTTCCAGAAGCTTCCGGCGCCGCCGCTCGAGGAAGCCAGCATTCGCTCCGATTGCGACAAGATCCGCGACTTCCTGATCGATTGGCCCCGGTGGCTGCTCGGCGCCGGCGAGCAGGCAGCAGGGGGCCTCGGCGACGAACGCGCGCTCATTCTCACGGACGAAACCATTCAGGCCGCACCGCGCCAGAAGATGAGATTCAACGTGATCCGCCGCGGCAGGGAAGCGAGCAAGACGATTCGCGTTTATCTCACACTGGGCTCCGCCAATCCCGATGCGAAGGACCACCCTTACGTGATCTGGCGCAACGGCACCATCCGCCTCCTGGGCAAGGATCGCAAACTGCTCGAGCCACAGCCGCTGCGCAGCGCGCTGACCGAAGAAAGCGTCAAGCAGCTCGGGTTTGGCCGCACACCCGACGGCAAGGAGATTCCGCCGGGAGACTTCACCACCAGCAGCACCGCCACATTCGACGTGGTACCTCCCGACGCCCAAGGTTCCTTCCAACTGCAGATAGAGCCGGAGATGGGACCGGGCGCGGAGAACGACTCAGTCGTTCGCTGCACGATCTCGGACCGTCCGGAATTGAACAAGGGCCGTCCCTTTTCCGCGTTGATCGCCCATACAGATTCACCCAGCTACAAGGCCTGGAAAGCCAATGTGCTGGCCTTCGCCGCGGAGCTGCCGCTCAATTCGCACAGCGAAGCAAACCCCTCGGACAAGGACCCCATCCCCGCTCCCTACGACAACACGTACAACCAACCGGAACGCGACAGCTTCCACGTCAAGGTCAAATACCAACGCGGCGATCGCTTCCTGGCCGAGAAGATGCTCGATGCCCCGACTCGAGTCAACCTGGATCAGGCCTGGAACGACCTGCTGGCCTCGTTCAACTACCACGATAACTACTTCCAATTCGTGAACAGCAAGTTCAACCTCAATCTCAAGGAGAGGTCGATCGCGCAATTGACTCCAGCTGAAATCGCCGCACTTCCCCCGGAGCCGCGCCGGTATGTGTCGGCTCTGCGGTCCGAATATGACGCAGTCATCCGGAGTCAAACCGCGGGGCAGGGGCGGCACATCGACGACTGTCTTCAGTTCGCCGCGCAGTCCTGGCGCCGGCCTCTGACCGACGCCGAGAAGTCGTCGCTCAAGGTCTTCTACTGGAACCAGAGGGAAAACCTGAAGCTGGATCATGCAGCCGCAACGCGCGCCCTGATCGCACGCATCCTGGTGGCCCCGGCGTTCCTGTACAAGTTCGAACAGCCCGCATTGGCTAGCAACACCATCAAGCCGCTTTCGGGTTCCGAACTCGCCAACCGGCTTTCGTACTTCCTGTGGTCTTCGCCGCCCGACAATGAGCTGCGCCGCGCCGCGCGAGCCGGCGAACTCGCGCATGCGGAACAACTCGCCAGGCAGGTAAAGCGTTTGCTCGCCGACCCGAAGGCCCGCCGCTTCGCTACTGAGTTCTTCGGGCAATGGCTGGGCTTCTATCGCTTCGACCGGTTCCGGGGGATCGACACGACTCGCTATCCGGAGTTCAACGACGAAGTGAAGTCCGCGATGTATGACGAGGCCGTGTCCTTCTTCGAACACATTGTGCGCCAGAACCGCCCGGTGGGCGAAATGTTCAGCGCCGATTACACATTCCTGAACAAGGATTTGGCCAAACACTATGGCGTCAAGCGAGAGGTGAAATCCGTTGGCGCGCCGGAGATGGTGCCGGCCGCTTCCGATTTTGGACGGGGCGGGATGCTGCGGCTGGGGGCAATCCACGCCGCAACCTCGGCGCCATTGCGCACCAGTCCGGTCAAGCGAGGGGATTGGGTGCTGCGGCGCGTGCTCGGCACTCCCACTCCGCCGCCACCCGCTGATGCCGGCTCGATCCCGGCGGACGAAAAGAACTTCGGCGGCCTGTCGCTGCGCGAGAAGCTTGCCGCCCACAAGCGCGACGCGACTTGCGCCGGCTGTCACAACCGCATCGATCCGCTCGGCTTTCCCTTGGAGCGCTACGACGCGATCGGCCGTGTCCGCGACAAATATCCCGACGGTAAGCCGATTGACGATTCCTCGATCACGCTCGATCAGACGACGATTCAGGGAGTCGATGGCCTGCTTGCCTATCTCAAGACGCAGGACCAGCAGGTGTTGAAGAATCTCTCGCACAAGCTGCTGGGATATGCGCTCGGACGCACAGTGCTGGGTTCGGATCAGCCACTGATTGAGAAAATGGCCAGGCTCGGTCCGGAGGCAACTTTTGCTCAATTAGCGACAGAAATCGTCTCAAGCCGCCAGTTCTTGAATCGCCGGGAGACGTCCGAAGCATCGCGCGTCCCGGCTGCACAGTCCGCGATCACAGCACCGAGAAAAGCAGATGGAGAGTAGACCTATGGAATCCCCGTCTCGTCGACAGTTCCTGCGCGGCGCCGGAGTGGCGCTTGCGATGCCCTGGTTCGATTCGATAGCGAAGGCGGCAGCGTACGACGTCCGAACAAGGCGCCGCTGCGCTTCGGCTGCCTGTATTTCTCGAACGGGGTTGAGCCGGCTCACTGGTGGGCCAAGGGAGAGGGCGCCGGGATGGAACTCGGTCCGGCGCTCGAACCGATGCTTCCGCATCGCGCGGACATGGTCTTTGTGCGAGGACTCTACCATCAACAGGCGATGGCCACTCCGAGCCCGCACCTGGGGCGCGCTCCGAACGTCCTGTCCGGAACGCCGATCTCGCTTGACCCCGCGGTCATCCGCTGCGGGACGAGCTTCGATCAGATTCTCGCGCAGCGCATCGGCGCTCAAACCGCCGTGCCGTCTCTTGTTCTCGGCATTGAGCCGAACGAACTGCGGCTGGAAGACGGGCTGTCGATGGTGTACGGTTCGTCGATCTCGTGGGTGTCGCCGGCCAGGCCGGCTGCGAAGGAGATCTATCCGGCACGCACGTTCGATCTTCTGGTGGGCGACGGCTCGGCGCGGCAGGTGGATCGCTCGATCCTCGATGCCGTCAAAGGCGACGCCAATTCGCTCAACAGCAAGCTGAGCGCCGGCGACCGCCACAAGCTGGACGAGTATCTCGAATCGGTCCGCTCGATCGAGAAACGCATCGAACGCGCTTCGAAAGAGGAGCGGCTGGAAGGCTGGCGTCCGTCGATCGCGAAACCCAACATGCCGCGCCCGGCGGACCAGATTCCGCAGGACGTCCCCGAGCACATGAAGCTGATGCTCGACATGATCGTCCTGGCGTTTCAGATGGACAAGACGCGGCTGGCCACGCTGATGCTGAACAACGATCTTTCGCAGATGAACATGAAGTTCATCCCGGGCGTGCAAGGCGCGCTGCACCTCGATCTGACGCACAACGGGAAAGCCCCGGCAGTGGAGGCGATGTATCTCAAAACCAACCAATTCCACATTGCTCAATTCGCCTACCTGGTCGACCGGATGAAGAAGACCGATGACGGCAACGGAGAATCGCTTTTCGACAATTCGATCCTGCTGTGCTGCTCGAGCCTGTTCGACGGCGATGCCCACTCGGCAGAGCAACTCCCGATTCTGCTGGCCGGCCGCGGGGGCGGCACGCTGAACCTTGGCGGCCGCAACCTGGACTACTTGAAGGCCGGCGACGACAACCGGCGTGCGTGCAGCCTGTATCTCTCGCTGATGGACCGCATGGGGGTTCAGCTCGACCGCTTCGGCGATACCGACAAGCGCTTGGCTAACCTGTAATTGGCCTCCTCTAGAAGGACAATTCGTAGTAGAGGTCTTCGACCTCTACGCGTGAAGCGAAGTTCGACCACTCCTTGGCATCGGAGTTCTTGGGGCGGAGCTTGTCGAGATCCTTCGAGGTCTTGACTTTGTCATCAATCGAGAGGACACGGCCGCGAGTCTTCTCCTTGATCCTGTCCACGAGGTCCGGGAGCGGCATGCGCCCCCAGCGCTTCTTGACGGCCATGGCGTGGTCGACAGGGATCATTGCGACGAGCTCGTCACTCACCATCAGTTCGAGTCCCTTGGCCTTGAGTGTCGCGTTATGGCTACCGTGGTGTCCCACCTTGTAGAAGACGGTCCGGGCGAGCAGATCAGGGCCGGTCACCGTGGTCTTCCTACCTGATTTGGCGTCCTCGATCTCCCATTTCAGGTCCTGCCAACTTAGCCAGTTCCCGGCCTGAGCATCGCCAGGAAAGAGCAGGATCTCGCCCGTGGAGGTCAGTTCGATGGCGAGAACGAGGCTGGTGTTGTTAGTCGCGGAATCAAGTTGCAGCGCCATGGATTCAGAAGCCTCCATCCACATCGAATCGATGCGGCGCCACGATTGATCGTGGACTTCATTTCCGCTGCCTTTCTCGTAGAGGCCGCCATCCATCGAATCGCTGAAGTAGCGTTTCTCAAAGAAAGGCACGTGCTCGGCGCGGGCCATGGAAATGCAGTACACGTCGTCGAAGGGGTTTTCGATGGAATCGTCGGGCGGTGCCGCGGACTCGTCGGTGGCGTCCATGCGGCGCGTCAGGGCGGAAACGAGAAGAGCCTGGGATCCACCAGGACCTGCGTCGAGTCCGTATGCCTCGTTCTTGCCGGGGTTCGACTTCTTGATCAGCTTTTCGACTTTGGGCGGGCCTAGCACCCAGAAGCGGATTCCGGGCGCTTCCGGAAGGACGATGGGCGGCTCTCCCGGCTGGCAGTAGCGAGGCTTGCCATTGGCACGCTTCTTCACGTAGTCCAAAGCATCCGTGGTCGACCCGGCTTTGGCGCCGAAGAAGCTGACCAGGCTGTCTACGCGCTGAGCCGTCCCGGTGTCGCCTTCGAGCGCGAGGCGGTTCACGGCCATACGCAGCGCGTTCTCGGCCGCGCGGCGCTCGCTGCGCAGCCTGGCGGCAAGCTTGTCCTTCGGGTCCTCAGTCCAGGCCAGCCAGACTTGCTTGATTGCCAAACCGTCAAACTCGTCCCGCACCTGACCGAAGCCGGAAACGTGATCCCAGTGTTCGTGCGTGGCCACCAGCAAATCCAAATGGCCGTTGGTCACTTTGGCGATATCCTCGACCACTCGCTTCATGGAGGTTGCCGGATCGGGCGTACCCAGCACAACCCCGCAATCGATCAGCATGTAAAAGGGTTTGCCCGCCTTGGAGGGGACGGTGATCAGGAAACAATCACCGAGTCCCTGCCGGTACATGCGAACCTTCAGCCGGGGCGCCGCTGATTTGGCGGCTCGTTTGCGAGGGGCTGCTGAGTTCTTCTTGCCAGCTTTGCTTGAAGGAGCCTTTTTGGTAGCCATGATGGTTTCCTTTACACACCGCGGTGAAGCATGGCGAACGGTTCACGGGCCCCGGCGGGCTCGAAATAAGATTGGCTACCCTCGGCCGCCATACGGAAGAAAGCCTGTTCGGCCTCAATGCGGCTGGGGCTGCCGACTCGTTTCCGGATGGCATAGCGGATGCGTTGGTTCTGCAGATCAATGAGGAGAGTGCATCCGCCGCGATGAGTTGTTCGTTCGCCAGTGGCGGCGTCAGTAACGACATACCGCTGGACCGCTTCAATAACAAGATCCGTCATTTGCTGGCCACGGCTGTTGATGCGGCGTGCCGGACGGACTGAGTGGATCTGCAGCAGCGGGCTCCCGTCCGCCCTCAGCGGGACCTCCTTCGGTACACGCTTGTCCGCACTGATGTAGACGCCGAGATCGGCTTTCAACGCCCAAGCCTCGTCCGGGGTAAGGTTTTCCCGAAGCCATTTCCAGAGAAGTCGGCCGTTGGATTCGCTTTTCAGGTGCGTTTGCTTGCGATCAGAGGAGAGGTTCCATGTCAGGTCGAGTGAATCGACCATCTGGCGAATCCTTTCAGGAGGGAAGGTGAAGCACGGAGGCTGCCAACGCAGGCTCTCTTCCGACAAATTACGGACGCTGGCCGGAAAGATGCCGCGCGCCCGGAATCCGGAGATGAAGGCGGTACGGTAGTTGAGCGCGTCCTCAGGCTCCAGGTCCATGTCGGCGGTGATCAGAGCACGAAGGTACTCGCCGAAGGTCAAATCGACCGGCGGACAATAATCGAGGGCGCGGATGCACGTGGTCAGAACGTGCGAAGCGGCGGCGGAGGCTTCCCGCGCCATCCTGTTGACCAAGTCCGCGGGGATGTCACCTATTGGGAGGACGCCAGTGCCGCCGGTTGCGAGTCGTTTCAGGTCAGCGATCCGTGCGTCGTAGATTTCCAGGAAAGCCTGGAAGACGGCGGCGAGCAGTACAGCGCCGCGATCATGGGGCTCGGAAGCGTCGGCGTAATCTGTCGATTTCGCGGGAGCGGCCAGCGCGCTGCGGAGCGCCCTGGATCCACTGGATGCCTGGCCGAACTGTTGCGCCAGTTGGGCGAGCAGGTTGTCCCTCTTGAGATCGCCGCGGGATCTGGCGATGGTGTGCTTGAGTGCGGCTGGTATCGTGAAGTGCTGGAAGAGGGCCACGATGTCGGCGAATGCCTCGTGGAAGGCGGCGATGTCCGCGTTTGTCTCCTCCTGATAGTAACGATGCAAGCCGTCGAGAAGCGCATGCGTGGTTTCATGGGCGACCACATCGTGGGAAAGACAAGTGAAGACCAGCCCTCCCGGCAAATTGTCGCCGGCGTTGTCCCGATTGGCCTGGAAGTACCCAAACAGGAGCGATTTCTTGGGCGGACTGTAGAACGCGTTGGCCTCGCGAAGGGCATGCGGGTAGATGCGAAGCCGCTGCACGTAGCAGCCTCGATAGCTTTCATCGCTCTTTCTAGGGGGCGTGGATGGCGCCCAAAGCGCCTTCCGTCCGAGGGCGCGCTCGAAACGTCCGATTGTGGTCATGGCGACCGCGTACACCATCTGTTGATGGAACTGAGGAACCCCTTCAGAAGGTGCAAGCCCGTCGGAGGCGAGCAGGTGCGGATGGTTCAGGTCCACAGGCGCGTAACAGGAATTCGAAGCCGGATCGACATCCACAACCTCAAGGTATTCACCAACCGGACCGGGCTGAAGATCGGGCTCCCATCGGACTTCCAGAGTGGTTTCGTTGATGGATTCAGTGTCGACGCGAAGGCCGAGGACGGGATCAAACGCGAATACGCGCAGCCGGCGGGTAGGCGGTGCTGGAACGTCAGGAGTTTCGGCCAGCGTCGGCGCTGTGCCGGCACCGGCGGGAACAATGGGCCTCTCCCCGCGGATCGGTTTGCCGAGGGCGTTTTTCAAAGATTTGGAGGCAGTGGGATGATCGGCCATGGCTTCGAGAAACTGCTTTCGAACCGCGGCTGGAATGTCTTTGGGCGGACGGTCCGGATCGATGCCGGCATCGGCAAGAAGGCTCTGCAATTCCCCGCTCCTCGCCAGGATTTGAGCGGCTTCGATGCGCAGCATGCGTTGTCCGGCTGTCGGTTTGGCGGCGCCGAAAATGACCCCGAGCGTTGGTTCGAGCAATGGGATGCCCACCGTATCCTGGGGCTGTTTAACCAGAGAGTCGGCAGCGGTTGGGGCAACGTTCACGGCTTTGTCAGCGCGCAAGGTTCCGCGGCCGAAGTGCTCGCGGTCCGTGTTTCTGGCGGAAGTGAAGAGAGCCTGGCGAACGGCCTCGACCCGCATCCACCGTTCCGGGTACTTCTTCACCGCAACACGATTCTTCTGGAGCCAGCAGGCGGCTGCGGCCGCGATCTGTGGGGTCGCAGACGAGGTGCCGGCTCCGTCGAAATCGACAATTGCGGGGCAGGCGTACTTCGCCCAGGCTGTATTGGGGGTGTACGCCGCGAGCGCTGTATCCATCTTGCTATCGGGACCATAGGAACCGCCCATCTTCCGCGGATCGAGGAAGTCGGCGTAAGGGGATCCGTCAGACATCACCCCGCAGGCCGCCAACACGCGTCGGAAGCGCGCCGGGTAGACGATAAAACGGGGCACACGGATTCTGCCCGGGCCGAAGTTGTTGCCGGCCGCGGTAACCAGCGTGATGCCTGCTTCATAGGCCGCA
Source organism: Bryobacteraceae bacterium (assembly GCA_963714395.1). Lineage (GTDB taxonomy): Bacteria > Acidobacteriota > Terriglobia > Bryobacterales > Bryobacteraceae > JACADU01. The sequence goes on along the minus strand of CAVQOO010000040.1, from coordinate 415,765 downwards.
TTGACCATGTCTGCCCAGACCTGAGAAGGAACGCCGCCCATGCTCATGGAGAGCACGTCGGCGTTGTTTGCCATGGCGTAGGAGAGCCCGCGGGCGATCGCTGCTGTTGGAGAAAAGCACGACTGAGTTGGCGACCCGCACGGGGATCACGCGCGCAAAGGGCGCGCCGCCGACGATGCCGCTCGGGACTTTGAAAGGCGTTCCGTTGAACAGGCTTCCGGCAAGAATACTGAGGGTGCCCATGCCGTGCCCCGGATTATTGCCGAAACCGCCGATATCGGGATCTGAGGCGTCGTTCGGGTCGGGGTCACCTTCGACGAAACTGTGCTGGAGTTTGGTGTCCAGGAATTCAGGCAGGACAGAATGGCCCTTTCGGTAGCCGGTGTCCAGATGAGCGATGACAACGCGATCGTTGGGATTGCCGATCAGAGATCGCGCAGCGTCGAGGCCGGAGTGAGTGAGGTCCTGGAACCAGCGCCAGTCGAAAGGCGTTGGGAAGGGAAAGCGGGAATCGGCGGGATCAGGCTTTTTGCAGGAGTCCGCCGCGGCCGCGGCACGGAAGCCTTTTCCCGCGAGGCGATCCGGGGAATCGAATGTCCATCGCTGCTCGAGATCAGGCTCGGCGAATTCGACAGGCGGGCCTCCGGCAATGCCGAAGCCTTTGGATTGCAACTGGTGGCAGAGATCCCAGAGGTCAGCTTCGCCAATGTCGGTGGGAATATCCGTGAGGTGCCATTCCGATTGCTGTACGGCTCCCATGACAGGAGCCCGCGACTTGCCGGAGAATAGCGGCTCCAAGCGAAACGGGATTTTGCTCACGCTGAAGCTGGTTCCAGCGGGCATGGGCCTGGTTTTCACCAAGAGGCGTGGCTTGCGGGTGACCATTGATCCAGATCCTTCATCTTCCCAGTTCAGTGAGAAAGCTAGCACGGTCCAAGCTTGGAATCAATCATTCGGGTTGCCGGATGGCGGGCGAATTCAATAAACTTGTCTTTCTAGTCAATTAGAGAGGACAAGATCGTTTTGTCTTTAGACAAGCAGGCCAGTCGCAGGTTTCTGAGCGGGGATGAGGCGGTAGCGCAGGCGGCGTTCGACGCCCGCGTTCGGCTCGGGACAGGATATCCGGGGACGCCCTCGACCGAAATACTGGAGGCGTTCGACGCGTTGGGCGGGAAGGCGCAGTGGGCGCCGAACGAGAAAGTGGCGCTGGAGGTTGGTATCGGCGCAGCGTTCGCGGGGGCGCGGGCGCTGGTGACGATGAAGCACGTCGGGTTGAACGTGGCGGCTGATCCGCTGTTCACGGTGGCATACGCGGGGGTGACGGGCGCGCTGGTGATTGTCTCAGCGGACGACCCCGGGATGGCATCAAGTCAGAACGAGCAGGACAACCGAAGGTTCGCGGTGGCGGCAGGAGTGCCGATGTTCGAGCCCGCGGACTCGCAGGAGTCCTACGACTTCACGCTGCGGGCGATTGAAGTTTCCGAACGGTGGGGCGTGCCGGTGCTGCTGCGCATGACGACGAGGGTTTGTCATTCCAAGACGGTCGTCGAAACGGCGGGGCGGGGGGTGCCGGCGGCTAGGGCCGTGGGCTTTGTGCGAGACATTCCGTCCCGGGTGATGATTCCGGCGTATGCACGGCCGGCGCACAAGAGACTGAGGGGGAAGCTGGCCGAAATCGCGGAGTGGAACGAGAAGGAAGGGCCGGTGGTTCTGGTGGAGGGGACTAGGGAGCTGGGGGTCATCGCGTCGGGGATCGCGTTCCAGCATGTGCGGGAGGCGCTGCCGGAGGCGAGCGTTTTCAAGCTGGGGATGACCTATCCGCTGCCGCTGGAGGCGATGAGAGGGTTTGCCGGGCAGGTGGAGCGGTGTCTGGTGATTGAAGAGGGCGATCCGTACCTGGTGGAGGCGGCGCGGACGGCAGGCATTGCCGTCGAAGGCAAGCCGGAGATGTACAGGTTTGGGGAATTGAACGTGGCGCGGGTGCGGCGGATCGCCGCGGGAGATGAGAGTCCGGAGGCGAAGCCGATCGCGGGGAAGCCGCCGGCGCTGTGCCAGGGTTGTCCGCACAGGACGGTGTTCACGGCGCTGAGGAATCTGGACTGCATCGTGTCGGGGGATATCGGGTGCTATTCGCTGGGGGTGCTGCCGCCATTTGAGGCGATGGACACGCTGGTGTGCATGGGGGCGGCGCTGGGTGTCGGACTGGGGATGCGGCACGTGCTGCCGGAGACGCAGAGGCGGAAGGTGGTGTCTGTGATCGGGGATAGCACGTTCGTCCACAGCGGGATCACGGGGCTGGTGGAAATGCTCTATAACCCGCCGCCGGATGGACACGTCGTGCTGATCCTGGACAACGGGACGACGGCGATGACGGGGATGCAGGAGCATCCGGGAACGGGGAGAGGGTTGAATCATCACAGGGCCGGGAGGTTCGTGTTCGAAGACGTTGTGCGGGCGATGGGAGTGGGACGGGTGCATGTGATGGATCCGATGGCGGATGCGGCGGGGTTTGAGGCACTGGTGAAGGGGGAGTTGGAATCGGGCGAGTTGAGTGTGATCATCGCGCGGCGCAACTGTCTGTTGGCGGCAGGCGCGATCCGGCAATACGAGAAGAACAATGAACAACAGTGTGACTAACATCGTCGTGGCGGGGCTGGGCGGACAGGGCGTGCTGAAGGCGTCCGATGTGATCGCAGAGGTGGCGTTCCGGGCCGGGCTGGACGTAAAGAAGAGCGAGATTCACGGGATGAGCCAGAGGGGCGGCTCGGTGAGCAGCGACGTGAGGTTCGGGGATCTGGTGTTCAGTCCGATGGTGAGTGAGGGAGAGGCCGACTACCTTGTCGTGCTGGATGCAACGCAAGTAGAGGTGAACCAGGGGATGCTCAAGCCGGGCGGAGTGATGCTGGAGCCGGGGGTGCTGAGGGGAGTGAAGTTGAAGAGCGAGAAGAGTATTAACGTCGCGCTGATTGGGGCATTGAGCGGGCATTTGCCGTTTTCTGAGGAAGCTTGGAAAGAGGCGATTCTGGCTTGCCTGCCGGAGAAGTTGCACGCGGCGAATCTGGACGCGTTCGAGTTGGGGAGGAGTGCGTAGGCGATGAAGAAGAACAGCGGGAGCGCATTTCAGCCGGCGAGCGCGCCGGACTACCTGCCGCGGCCTGTCCTGCGGGAGCTGCAACTAACGAGGCTCCAGGCGATTGTGAAGCGGGCGTACGAACGGGTGCCGCTGTTCCAGTTGCGGATGGAGGAGCGCAGGGTAGCGTCCGGAGCAGATGGCGGCGCTGGAGGACATCGCGACGCTGCCGTTCACGACCAAGGCGGATCTGCGCGACACCTACCCATTCGGCCTGTTCGCGAGCCCGATGCAGGATGTCGTGCGGCTGCACGCCTCGAGCGGCACGACGGGCAAGCCGATCGTGGTGGCCTACACGCAGGACGACGTGGATGTGTGGACATCGGTGATGGTGCGGAGCTTTGCCGTGGTGGGGCTGCACCAGGGCGACGTGGTTCAGAACGCCTACGGCTACGGTCTGTTCACGGGCGGGCTCGGGGCGCACTACGGCGCGGAAGGACTGGGGGCGACCGTCATTCCGATTTCCGGCGGCAACACGGACCGGCAGATCATGGTGATGAAGGACTTCGGCGTGACGGCGATCTGCTGCACGCCAAGCTATTTTCTGCACATGATCGAGCGGGCGGCGGAGATGGGCGTCGATATCCGGGAACTGCCGCTGCGGGCCGGCGTGTTCGGCGCGGAGCCGTGGACGGACTCGATGCGGCGGCGGATTGAAGGCGCTGACAGGGATACGGGCGTTCGACATCTACGGGCTGTCGGAGATCATCGGGCCGGGCGTGGCGATCGAGTGCGATTGCCAGGACGGGCTGCACATCTTCGAGGATCATTTCTATCCGGAGATCGTCGACTCCGGAGACCGGCGAGGTGCTGCCGGACGGCGAGGAAGGCGAACTGGTGCTGACGACGCTGAGCAAGCAGGCCATGCCGATGATCCGCTACCGCACGCGCGACATCACGGCGCTGATTCCGGAGCCGTGCCCGTGCGGGCGCACGCTGCGCCGGATGAGACGGATCGGCCGGCGCAGCGACGACATGCTGATCATCCGCGGCGTGAACGTGTTCCCGTCGCAGGTCGAAACCGCGCTGCTGGCGGTGGAAGGGACGCTGCCGCACTACCAGATCATCCTGACGAGGATGCACGGGCTGGACCAGATGGAGGTGCAGGTGGAGGTGACGCCGGAGATGTTCAGCGACAAGATCGGCGCGCTGGAGGAGCTGAACGAGCGGATTGAGGACAGGCGCTGGAGCACGTGCTGGGGATTCGGGTGAAGGTGAGGCTGGTGGAGCCGCACACGATCCAGCGCAGTGAAGGCAAGGCCAAGCGGGTGATCGACCGGAGGAATGAGCGTCATGAAGATTAATCAGCTTTCCGTGTTTCTGCGAGAACAAGCCGGGGCATGTGATCGCGCCGTGCCGGTTGCTGGCGCAGGCGGGGATCGACATCCGGACGCTGTCGCTGGCCGACACGCAGCGATTCGGCATTCTGCGGATGATCGTTCCGGACTGGGAGAAGGCGAAGGCGCTGCTGGAGGAGCGCGGGGCGGTGGTGAAAGTGACGGAGGTGCTGGCGGTGGAAGTGCCGGACCGGCCGGGCGGACTGGCCGAGGTGCTGGAGCTGTTCGAGGGGACGGGGATCAACATCGAGTACATGTATGCGTTCCCGGTTCGCGCGGGAAAAGAAGGCGGTGCTGATCTTCCGCTTCGACCAGCCGGACGAGGCGATCGGGCGGCTGCAGTCCGGCGGGATCAACGTCCTGGATGGCGGGGCGCTGGCGAGCCAGTGATGGGGATTTCGAAAGCCATCGCGGCGCAGCTTCAGAACGCCTCGTGGATCCGGCGGATGTTCGAGGAGGGGACGCGTCTGAAGCGCGAGCGCGGCGCGGAAAACGTCTATGACTTCACGCTGGGCAATCCGGACGTGGAGCCGCCCGAGGCAGTACTGAGAGCGCTGGAGCGGGTGGTGCGCGAGAAGCGGCCGGGCATGCACGGCTACATGCCGAACCCCGGGTTCCACGATGTGCGGGAAGCTGTGGCGGGCATGCTGCGGCGGGACACCGGGCTCGAGTTCGTGCCTGAGGACGTCTTCATGACGGTGGGTTCGGCGGGGGCGTGCAACGTCATTCTGAAGTCGATCCTCGATCCGGGCGATGAAGTAATTGTTCTGATGCCGTGCTTTTCGGAGTATCCGTTCTACGTGTCGAATCACGCGGGCTGCATGGTGCCGGTGGAAACGGGGGACGACTTCCTGCCGGATGTGGAGCGGATCGAGGCGGCGATCACCGCGAGGACGCGGGCGTTGATCCTGAACACGCCCAACAACCCGACCGGGAGGGTGTATCCGGAAAGTGTGTTGCGCGGATTCAGGCGATGCTGGAGCGGCAGGACCATACGGTGATGGTGATCAGCGACGAGCCGTACAAGCACCTGGTGTTCGACGGAGCGCGGCAGCCGGAGGTGGCTTCGATCATTCGACACACGGCGATCTGCAATTCATGGTCGAAGTCGCAGGGGATCCCGGGGGAGCGGATCGGATACCTGGCCTTGTCGCCGCTGCTGCCCGAGAGGGAGGCGCTGCGCGGGGCGTGCGCGTTCGCGAACCGGATTCTGGGGTTCATCAACGCGCCGGCGATCTGGCAGCAGGTGGAGAAAGAGGCTTTGGAGGCGCGGATCGACGTGGGGGTGTACCAGGAGAAGCGTGATCTGCTGTGCGAGGCGCTGGAGCGGATGGGCTACGAAGTGCGGCGGCCGGAGGGTTCGTTCTACATCTTCATGAAGACGCCGCTGGCCGATGACATCGCGTTCGTGCGGATGCTGGCCGGCCATGGCGTGCTGGGCGTGCCGGGCACGGGATTTGGGCGGACGGGGTATATGCGGCTGTCGCTTGACGGTGCCGAGGGAGACGATCGAGCGGTCGTTGGGCGGTTTCGAGAAGGCTCTACAGGAGGCGCGGGGCTGCTAGAAGGCGTGGGTGCCGGTGTAGAGGTAGGAGATCTCGAGGCGGAAGAAGAAGCCGGGCGAGTTGCCGGCATAGAAGCTGCCGGGGACGAGGTTCTCGTAGAGGACGTGGCCGCGCCAATGCTTGTTGACGACCAGATCGGCGCGCGCCTGGTAGTGCTCGCCGCGGGTTGTGCCGCTGGCAAAGGTTGTGGGACTGCCGGCGAAGGGGTGGAACGAGTTCATGTGATACCAGGTGCCGCGAAGGCTGAGCGGCTTCCAGGGCACGTAGACGGCTTCCGCCTGCCACATGCCGGTGTTGGTCCAGTAGGCGACGCCGACTTCCTTGAACTGCGAGTAGATGTACATCTCGCTCCACTTGGGCCAGCGGGCGAAGAGGGGGTCCCAGTTTTCGATACGGCCGGGAGTTGCGGGGTTGTCTCCTGAAAGAGCCCAATAACCGAAGCTGGCGGAGTGGCGTGCCTGGGGGCCGAAGTTCTTCTTCAGGTAGCCGTAGCCGCCCCAGCCGCGGATGTCGCGATTGGGCCGCTGGTGGCCCCACTGCCAGGCCCATTCGCCCGTCGCGCTGAAGTTTCGAGGGAGCTTGCGAACGGCGCGTCCGCCGGCGGTGTAGACGTAGCGGTCGGCCTGGAATTGCGGGTTCGTGGCCGGGCGGTAGTCGTTGAATTCACGCTTGTAGATGTAGTAGGCCTCGAGGGACGTTTTCGGCAGGCGCGTGGTGGTGAAGTACGCGCCGAGGGATGATTCGTCCCACTCGACGAGGGGGCGGTGGAGATCGTGGATGCGCGGGAGGTAGCGGTCCGTGTGCGGATCGTAGATGCCGATCAGTTCGAGCTTGGACTTGCCGCGTTCATAGGCGAGGACGGCGGCGTTGTTGTAGACGGAGCGCGAGCCATCGTAGGGATCGCCTTCGAGGAAGAGGAAGCCCTCGCCACGAGCCAGATTCTGGCGGCCGAATCGGAGGGAGAGTCCGGGGACAAAGATCTTCCTGACGTCGACGTAGGCATTCTCGAAGAAGACTTCGTCGAAGTGAGTGGGAGTGTGAGGCTGAAAGATCTGGTTGGTTTCCTGGGCGAGCCCGATGCGGAAACTGATGTCGTGGGTGGCGGGGGCCTCGAGCCATAGGCGTGTACGGTAACGAATCTGGCCGCGCTCGTCGTCGGTGGAGTCCTTGTAGTCGAGAATGTTATTCCAGTTTTCGTTGCGGACGCGCTGCTCGAAGCCGAAGTCGAAGTGGCGTTCGGAAACCTGAGCCTGCAGGACTGCGGCAAAGAGGACGGTTAGGACGGCAGCGGTGCGCAAGCGAAGTCTCTTTCCGGAATAAAAGGTCAGTTTATCTCGACAAGGCAAATACAGCAAGGAATACAAAGAAAGTACTAAGGGGTGACTGTCCCCCCTTAGAGGATGTGGTGAGATGAAATTGATGACGAATGAACGAGGAAGAGGCTGGCGCCTGACCGCGATTGTGGTGGTGCTTTGCCTGTTTGCCGCCAATTGCTCGCGGCCAACCTCCGGAGCGCCGGCGAAGGGCGCAGGGAAGCAGCGTAGCGCGGCTGGGGTGCGGGTGGCGAAGGCGGAGCGGCGGGATGTGGCATTCGAGTTGCGGGCCATCGGCAACGTCGAGGCTTGGTCAACAGTGGCGATTAAATCGAGGGTGGCTGGGCAGTTACAAAAGGTGCATGTGCGGGATGGGGCTGAAGTGAAGGAGGGCGATCTGCTGTTTGAAATCGATCCTCTGCCGTTCCTTGAGAGTGTGCGAGGGGCGGAGGCGGCGCTGGCCCGCGATGTCGCCGCGGAGAAACAAGCGGAAGCGGCGATCGTTCGTTCGCAGGCGCAGGTTGCCAATGCGAGGTCGCAGGCGGACCGCTACACGGCGCTGTTTCGGGAGGGGATCGGGGCGCGCGAGCAGATGGACCAGTTTCGAACGGCCGCGGAGGCGCAGGACGCACAGCTGAATGCGGATAAGGCGGCGCTGGAGTCCGCCCGGGCGGCGATGCGCGCGGACGAGTCGCGGTTGGCGGAGGCGAAGCTGCAGCTCAGCTACACAAAGATCCACGCGCCGGGGAGTGGGCGCGCGGGGTTTGTCGGAGTCAGAGCCGGGAATCTCGTCAAGGATAACGATTCGACGCCGCTGGTGACGATTCTGCAGATTGTGCCTGTGTGGGTGTCCTTCGGGGTGCCAGAGCAGCACCTCAACGAGATCCGGAAAGCGGCTTCGGGCAGGCAACTGCAGGTACAGGTGATCGAGGAAACCGGAGGGGCGGTCCAGGCGACGGGGTACCTGGACGTGATCGACAATACAGTGGATGCGGCAACCGGGACCATCAAGCTGAAGGCAAGGTTCGAGAATAATGCGAGGGCGCTGTGGCCGGGGCAGTTCGTGACGGTGCTGGCGCGGCTTCGCACAGACCGGGGAGCGCTGACGGTTCCCAACACGGCGCTGCAGGACGGGCCGGACGGCCGCTACGTGTGGGTGATGACGCCTGGCGGAACGGCGGACATGCGCTTTGTGCAAGTTGCACGAGTGCAAGGTAGTGAAGCCGTGCTGACGGGTGGGCTTGAAGATGGCGAGACAGTTGTAACATTTGGTCAGCTTGGGATTCGCAAGGGCGCGCCGCTGCGCATTCTGGATGCGGGCAAAGCAACGGTGGGGAAAGCGAGCGAATGAACTTCACGTCCTTCTTCATCCGCAGGCCAGTGGCGACGACGCTGCTGATGGCGGCAATTCTGATTTTCGGCATATTCGGGTATCGCAGCCTGCCGGTGAGCGATCTGCCACCTGTGGAGTACCCGACGATCTCGGTGAGCGCGGGGCTGCCGGGGGCGAGTCCGGACACGATGGCGTCGACGGTGGCGACGCCGCTGGAGCGGCAGTTTTCGACGATTGACGGCATCGAAACGATGTCTTCGACGAGTTCGCTGGGGCGCACCAATATCACACTGCAGTTTGTGCTGGAGCGCAGTATCGACGACGCTGCGCAGGACGTGACCGCGGCCATATCGAGAGCGGCAGGCTCGCTGCCGACGAACATGCCGGCGCCGCCGTCCTACAGCAAGGTGAACCCAGGCGACCAGCCAGTGCTGTACATGGCGCTGAAGTCGGAGACGCTGCTGCCGTCAAGGGTGAGCGAATACGCGGACACGACGCTGGCTCAGCGGATATCGATGGTGAGCGGCGTGGCTCAGGTGGAGGTGTACGGGCTGCAGAAGTACGCGGTGCGCGTGCAGGTTGATCCGGACAAGCTCGCCTCGCGGGGGATCGGCATCGACGAGGTGCAGCAATCGATCGTACGTGGCAACGTGAACCTCCCTTCGGGCGCGCTGTACGGCGACCAGAAGGCCTACACAGTGCAGGCCAACAGCCAGTTGAGCGATGCGGCCGGATTTCGTCCGCTGATCGTGGCTTACAGGAACGGCAGCCCTGTCCGCCTGGATCAAATCGCGCGAGTCACCGACAGCGTGCAGGACGACAAGTCGATGTTCTGGCAGAATGACACGCGGGCGGTGGTGCTGGCGGTCCGGAAGCAGCCGGGTACGAACACGGTCGCGGTGGTGGATGGCATACGCGCGCTGTTGCCGGCGATTCAGGGACAGCTTCCGGCAGGGCTGCAGCTCGAGATTGGTTTCGATCGATCCCAGACAATTCGGGAATCCATCAACGACGTGCAGTTCACGCTCCTACTAACAATAGGCCTGGTGATTCTCGTCATTTTCGTGTTTCTGAGAAACGCTTCGGCGACGCTGATTCCCAGCCTCGCGGTGCCGCTTTCGTTGATGGGAACATTTGCGGCGATGGTACTGCTGAAGTACAACATCGACAACCTTTCACTAATGGCGATGACGCTGTCGGTGGGCTTTGTCGTCGACGATGCCATCGTGATGCTCGAGAACATTGTGCGGCACATGGAGATGGGCAAGTCGCCGATGCAGGCGGCGGTGAGCGGCGCCCAGGAAGTGGGCTTCACGATTCTGTCGATGACACTTTCGCTGGTTGCGGTCTTTGTGCCGGTGCTGTTCCTCGGCGGCATTGTGGGTCGTCTGCTGAAGGAGTTCTCGGTCACGATTGCCGTGGCGGTTTTGATCTCCGGCTTCATCTCGCTGACACTCACTCCGATGCTCTGCAGCCGCTGGCTGCGCCGCGAGGAGGACACCAAGCACGGCCGGCTGTACCTGTTGTCGGAACGGGTCTTCGTCTATCAAATCAAGCTGTATGAGCGGGCGCTGCGCTTCGTCCTGAGGCACCGGTTCGCGACAATCGTGGTGAACCTTGTGCTGCTTGGCGTGACAGCCTGGCTGTTCGTGATCATCCCCAAGGACTTCATTCCGCCCGAGGACATCGGCAATATCTTCGGGGGCACTGAAGCGGCGGAAGACACGTCGGCGGCGCAGATGATGCGGCTGCAGCGTCAAGTCACCGACGTGGCGCAAGCCAACCCGAACGTCCAGTTCGTGTTCTCCGGGGTGGGGGGATTCGGAGGTCAAAACTCCGGTTTCCTGTATCTGCGACTGAAGGACCGCGATCAGCGGCAGGCGGCCGATGTCGTTCTGGCGGAGGTGCGCGGTGAACTTGCCGCGATTCCAGGCATCAACACCTTTCTCCGCATGCCTCCCTTGATCACGATCGGACAGATGGGCCGCTCGGCTTACATGGTTTCGGTGCTGGAAGGCGACATCGACACGCTTTATGAGTGGGCGCCGAAGATCGAAGCCAACATGCGCGCCTTGCCCACGCTGCAGGACGTTGTGAGCGATTTGCGGTTGGCAAACCCGAGGCTATGGGTGGACATCGACCGCGACAAGGCGACCTCGGTGGGTGTCTCTCCAGACGCGATCGCGCAGGCGCTGTTCAGTTCCTACGGCAACCGGCAGGTATCGAGGATCAACACTGCGTCGAATGAGTACAACGTCATTCTCGAGGTCATGCCCGAGTTTCAGAAGGACCCGACCGCGCTGGACCGGATCTACATCCGCTCCAATACCGGCACGCTGGTGCCGCTTTCGTCGGTCACGACGGCGCGCACCGGCGTGGCGCCGCTGAATGTAAATCACAGCGGCCAACTGCCGGCGGTGAACATCAGCTTCAATCTACGTCCGGGCGCGGCGCTCGGCGACGCGGTGAACCAGATTGAAGAGAAGGTCGCTGATATGGGTCTGCCGGGCACGACAAAGCTGATGTTCCAGGGAACCGCGCAAGCCTTTCAGGAGTCGCTGAAGAACCTGCCGGTGCTGCTAATCATGGCGGTGCTTGTGATCTTCCTCATCCTGGGGATGCTGTATGAAAGCTTCATCCATCCGATTACGATTCTGTCGGGACTGCCGTCGGCGGCACTGGGAGCGCTGGTGACGCTGCTGCTATTCAAGATGGAATTCTCGTTGTACGGCTTCGTCGGGATGCTGCTGCTCATCGGCATTGTGAAGAAGAACGCGATCATGATGATCGATGTCGCGCTCACTGCGCAGCGCGAGGAAGGCTACTCGCCGATGGAATCGATCGTGCGGGGATGCCTGCTGCGGTATCGGCCGATCATGATGACGACAATGGCGGCAATTCTGGGGTCACTGCCGATCGCGATCGGGATTGGCGCCGGCGCAGAGGCGCGGAGACCACTTGGCCTGAGCATCGTAGGGGGACTCGTAGTGTCACAGGCGGTGACGCTATTCCTGACGCCGGTGCTGTACCTGTACTTTGAGCAGTTGCAACAGTGGGTGATGGGACTCCGAAAGACCAAAGCCCCGATGCCCGCGGAAGTAGGGGAATAGGGATATGAAGTTATCTCGCAGAAATCACATTGCAGCGCTTTCCGGCCTTGCCGGCTCGACGGCTGCGTTTTCCGCACAACCGCAGGCTGCGGGCGGCAACCTGCCGTTGGCTGACTTCGAGCCGAAGAGCATGCTGGTGGTGCCGGAGCACAAAGTGGCGAAGGCAAAGTACCCGGTGATGGACGTGCACACGCACGTCGGGGGCGTGCTGAGGGGCGCCGGAGGCTCAGGGGTTCAGTTGGACCAGATCGTGCGTTGGATGGACGAACTCAATCTGCGCAGCATGATCAACCTGACGGGAGGCAATGGGGAAGCACTGGGGCGCAACATCGCGGGCCTGGATGGCAAGCACCCAAAGCGGTTTTTCAACTGCACCGAGCCGACATGGGGCCGCATCAAGGAAGCAGGATACCCGGCGTGGCAGGCAGCAGAACTCGAGCGGGCCAAACAGTCCGGCGCGGTGGGCCTGAAGATCCTCAAGAGTCTCGGGCTGGGAGTGCGCGAGGAGGGCAAGATGGGTCCGCTGGTGAAGGTCGACGATCCGCGGCTGGATCCAATGTGGGCCGCAGCCGGCAAGCTCGGGATGCCGGTGTTCATCCATACTTCCGACCCTGACGCATTCTTTACGCCGATCGACCGTTTCAACGAACGGTGGGATGAGCTTGGCAATCACCCGGACTGGTCATTCTACGGCAAGGACTATCCGAAGAAGCCCGAACTGCTGGCGGCGCGCAATCGGGTGATCGAACGGCATCCGAAGACGACATTTGTTTGCCTGCATGTCGCCAATCATCCGGAGAACCTGGACGAGGTGACGGCGTGGCTGAAGCGTTATCCGAACATGCATGTCGAAATTGGCGCGCGAATCGGCGAGTTGGGCAGGCAGCCGCGACGTGCACGGCAGTTCTTCGAGGAATTCGAGGACCGCATCCTGTTCGGGACTGACGCAACGCCGAACGGCAAGTCGGTGCCGCAACAGGATCTGACACCGGCGCTCTACCAGATCTACTTCAGATTCCTGGAGACTCTGGACGAGTACTTCGACTATGCACCGAGCCCGATGCCGCCTCAAGGCCGCTGGCGTATATACGGCATCGGGCTGCCAGACCGCATTCTGAAGAAGCTGTATCACGACAACGCTGCAGGAATACTTGGCCTGAGGAAACTCTAAGTGCGGCATCATTTCGCCAGACTCGCCTGTGTGGTCGCGGTCTTGCTCGCGGCAGCGCTTTCCGGGCGCGCGGCCTTGCGCGCCGCCGTTGTCAAGGTCGACATCACGCCGGACAAGCCGCAGTGGCTTCTCGGCTACGCGGCACGGCAGTCGACCGGCGTAAACGATCGCATCCATCACCGAATTGTCGCGATGGACGACGGCCAGACGCAGTTCTATCTCGTCTCGTCGGAACTGTGCCTGATCTCGCCGGCGGAATATGATCGGGTCGCCGCCGAGTTGGAGAAGCAGGCGGGCATCAAGCCCGTTCAGTTCTGGTGGACGGTTACGCACACACACTCCGCGCCTGAAGTCGGGCCGCCGGGACTGGCCGCCGCGTTCCTTGGCGACCGGTACACGCATGCAGTGGACCCGACGTACACAGAAACCGTCGAGCGCTCGCTCATTCAAGGGATCATCGAAGCGAAGAGCAAGCTTGCGCCTGCACGGCTCGGCGCCGGCTGGGGTTTCTCAATGGCGAACATCAACCGCCGGGCGCGCGATGTGGAGGGCGAAACGTTCCTCGGGCTGAATCCAGATGGTCCCGCGGACCGGCGGATTGCTCTTCTGCGCCTGGATAAGCAAGACGGAAGCCCGCTCGCGCTCATCGCGAACTATGCCATGCACGGCACTGTGTTGGGTCAGCCGAATACGTTGATCAGCGGTGACGCTCAGGGAATTGTGAGTGAGTATGTCGAGCAGAAGATCGGCGCGCCGATGCTGTATATCAATGGAGCCGCGGGGAACCTGGCGCCCCTATACACGACCTATCCCGACCCGCGAAGCGGGCGGCTGAAGCAGTTTCGCGCTCTTCTCGGCGACAGGATTCTGGCGGCGAATCGCGAGATAGTCAGCACAACGGGCGACGTAACTCTTACGGCAGCGGTTGCGATCGTGGAGACGCCGCTGAAGCAGGGGCTGAACATACCGGCCGAGCTAAAGGACTACCTCGTCGGGCAGCCGGGGGGAGGCAGTATCGTCCGGCTGCCTGTGCGCTTTCTCAGAATCAACGATGACGTGGCCATCTGGGCCGCGCCGCTGGAGTTGTTCTGTGAAATCGCCATCGAGATTCGGGAGAAATCGCCGTTCCGAAACACAATTTACTTTGGCTACACAAATGGCTGGCTGGGCTACCTGCTCACCGCCGCCGAGATCCCGCTAGGCGGTTATGAGCCGAGGGTGTCGCCTTACACAGCGCAAGCCGAAGGCGATTTAAAGCAAGCCGTGCTCGCTCATTTGCAGGGCTGGCACCGGTAGAATCGTGCAGTCCTCGAGGCTCGCCATCGCCTCCGCGGTCGACCAGTTCTACGTGCTGCCGCTGGCCGTCATGCTGGAGTCCTTAAAGCAGCACCTTCGTCCGAGCCTCCATCCCGAACTCTACCTGATCCACGCCGGGATACCGCAGTCCAGCCTTGCCGTCATCTCATCCATCATCGAGACCCACCCGATCATGCTCTCAGAGGCGCAACTCAACGCCGCGCCGCGAGACCCCCGTTTCCCGCGCGAGGCCGCCGTTCCGCTCCTGCTCCCGGAGATCCTTCCCGACGGACTGGAGCGCATCCTCTTTCTCGACGCCGACATGCTGGTGCTAGGGGATGTAGCGAACCTATGGGAGACGTCAATTGATCAGCACACGGTGGCGGCTGTTGCCGATTCCGCCGTTCCACTCTGCTCGGCTTCGCGCGGCGTGAAGGGTTGGCGGGCGATGGGGATCCCTCGCGATGCTCCATATTTCAACGGTGGAGTGCTCATGATCCACATCGGCCGATGGCGCGAGCGTGGGGTCACGCGGCGCGCGCATCAGTATCTAGAAACCACCCGCGAACCAATCGACTTTCTGCATCAGGAAGCTTTGAACGCAGTCTTGTGGGACGACTGGAAGCGCCTCGACCCGTGTTGGAATCTGCTGGCCAGCCGCGCGGGAAGGCCGTACGACCGGACTGCCTCGAAGGCCTGGCAGCAGCCCGGCATTGTCCATTTCGCGGGCCGTATGAAACCCTGGCGCGCTCCCATCGGAGGCCCCTTCAGCGCGCCATACCAAGAGGTGCTGGAGCGCATGCTTACGCTGATCCCGTCCGAGCCGTCCTCGCTGCGGGACCGATTGTGCAGCGTCTACGATCGGTATCTTCGGACCGCCCTGTATCCGGTAGAGCAATACTTGTGGAGGAACCGCCTGTTATGAAACCCAAGCTGTCAATCGTGCTCCCGGCGAAGCTGGGCTACGAAAGCGTTCTGGCCGCACTGGCCGCCTGGGAGTCGCAGACACGCCGGGATGAACTCGAGATCCTCGTGCTTTGTCCGGACGATCTTGGCCCGACCGCGGAACAAGAAGCCGCGCTCCCGCCAGGCCAGGTCATAGTCCCCGTTGGGTCGGCCGATCTGCATGAAGCGCGAGCCCTGGGGATCCACAAGGCATCCAGCGACTACATCATGCTCGCCGAGGATCACTGCCTGCCCGACCCGGATTGGGCGCAAGCGATATTGGATCGTCTCCAGGAAGGCTGGGATGCTGTGGGTCCAGCGCTTCGTCCAGGCAATCGCACTACCTGCTGGGCCGAGGGCTCGTTTCTGATCGGCTATGGCGAGTGGATGATGCCGGTCGTCGGCGGCCCTACGGAAGTCCTGTGCGGCTGGAACGGCACGATCCGCACCGAACTGGTGCGCCAGGTGGGATCAGAACTTGCCGGCGAACTGGTGTTGGGTGCGTTTCTGGTCCGCCGGCTGCATCAGCAGGGCCATCGATTCTACCTCGAAGAGCGCGCCCGGATGAGGCACTTCGATCCGCCTGGCTGGGCCTACGAAATATGGCTGCTCATCCTCGTGGGGCTGGGCTTCGGAGCCATGCGGAGCCGGCGCTGGCCGCTGGCCGCGCGACTTATCTATCCGCTGGCCGCTCCAGCCGTGGCCTTCCTGCATTGGAAGCGAGCCTTTGTCCATTACCGTCGCGCCGGGTCCGGCGCCGGACTGCGCCCATCGGCGCTGGCGGCAGCGATTGTGCTCGCATTGGCCTGGGGGTTGGGAGAGGCTGTGGGAGCCGTGATGGGGACCGTTCGGGTGGCCCCCTTCATTTGGCGCACCGAAGTCAAGCCTGTCAGCAGCGAGGTTGTTGCGCGCTCTGACGCACAGGAAGTGCTAGCCATTGCCGCGGACGGGCGCACCGTGGCGGCGAGCGTCGACGTGGGGTGACGGACGCTCACGCTGTTCCTGCAGTTGGAGCCAGCCACCGGAGCAGGAAGAAATGGTGGCCACAAAAATCGCACCGGTAAGGTTGAAGCAGCCACTGGATCGACCGCTCAATGATGTTACGGACACCCACGCCCCTGAACTCGACCGACTTGCAGTGTGGGCAGCGTGTCGAGAACAACCCGACGGTGGAGCGGACAGAAGCCTCTACGCATCGGCTTTCGCGGGACTGGCCCCGGAGTGGCCGCCGTGATTCTGGTTTGTTGGCCCGGATCGATGGGCCTGGGCTGCGTTACGCCAGCCGCCGGAAGGGCGGCTGGCCTCACGTGCAGCGCTGATCTGCTCCGGCGTCCGCACGTCGGGCTCGGAGAGCTTAACCCGCTCCTTCGCGCGGTCGACCTGGCGCTTGTGGCGTTTGAGAAGTCTTTTGTTCATCCGTGTCCTTTGCGCGAACGCCGTATAGGCGATTAGTTTTCCGGCTCTTCGACAACCGCGCTGATCATGGCCTCGGTTGTGAGCATCAGGGCGGCGATTGAAGCCGCATTCTGCAGAGCCGTGCGAGTTACTTTAGCGGGATCAATGACACCGGCCAACACGAGGTCCTCGTACTGCTCGGTGGAGGCATTAAAGCCGTAATTGTATTCGCCGTTCTTCTTGATGTTTTCGACAACCACGGCGCCCTCGGTTCCGCAGTTGAGCACGATCTGACGGACTGGCTCCTCGCAGGCGCGGCGCACGATGGTGACGCCGAACTGCTCGTCGCCCTCGAGCGTTAGAGTCTGGAGAGCAATCGCTGCCCGCAACAGCGCAACGCCGCCGCCAGGAACGATTCCTTCCTCGACGGCCGCGCGGGTGGCATGGAGCGCATCCTCGACACGAGCTTTCTTCTCCTTCATCTCGGTCTCGGTCGCGGCGCCGACTTTGATGATCGCCACGCCGCCGGCCAATTTGGCCAGCCGCTCCTGGAGTTTCTCGCGATCGTAATCCGAAGTGGTCTCTTCGATCTGCGAACGGAGTTGCTTGATACGGCCTTCAATGGCCTTGGGCTCTCCCGCGCCGTCGATGATGGTAGTAGTGTCCTTGTCCACCGTGATGCGTTTGGCCCTGCCCAAATCCTCGAGGCGGAGAGCCTCAAGCTTGATGCCGGTCTCTTCCATGATGGCTTTGCCGCCGGTCAGGATGGAGATATCTTCCAGCATCGACTTCCGGCGGTCGCCGAACCCAGGTGCCTTCACGGCGCAAGTGTTGAGGGTGCCGCGGAGCTTATTGACGACGAGTGTGGCCAGCGCCTCGCCTTCGACATCTTCCGAGACCACAAGCAGTGGCTTGCCAGCTCGCGAGATCTGTTCGAGAATCGGCAACAGATCCTTCATGCTGCTGATCTTCTTGTCGTGAATGAGGATGTAGGGGTCCTCGAAGACGCACTCCATGCGCTCTGCATCGCTCACGAAATAGGGAGAAAGGTAGCCGCGGTCGAACTGCATACCGTCCACGGTCTGCAGTTCGGTGGTCATGGTCTTGGATTCCTCGACCGTGATCACGCCGTCCTTGCCGACTTTCTTCATTGCTTCGGCGATGATGTTGCCGATGGTGTCGTCGCTGTTGGCCGAGATGCTGCCGACCTGCGCGATCATGTCGCCGGAGACAGGCTTGGAGAGCTTTTCGATCTCTTCGACGACAGCGGCGACGGCCCGGTCGATTCCACGCTTGAGGGCCATCGGGTTCGCTCCGGCGGTGACTGCTTTGACACCTTCGCGATAAATGGCCTGGGCGAGAATTGTTGCGGTGGTGGTGCCGTCACCGGCGATGTCGGAGGTTTTCGAAGCGACCTCGCGCACCATCTGGGCGCCCATGTTCTCGAGCGGATCCTTCAGTTCGATCTCTTTGGCAACCGTCACGCCGTCTTTGGTGATGGTGGGTCCGCCGTATTTCTTTTCGAGAACGACATTGCGGCCTTTGGGGCCGAGAGTGACCTTGACTGCATCCGCGAGCTTGTTGACGCCGCGCAGAATCGCCTGGCGGGAGTCGTCGCTATAGGTAATCTGTTTTGCCATGGAGGAGTTCCTTAAGGTTGAATGAGCCAGCTTACTTCGAGGCCGGGGCAGCCGCGTCTACGATGCCGAGGACGTCGTCCTCGCGCATGATGATGTAATCGGTGCCGTCCAGCTTGGTCTCGCTGCCGGAGTACTTCCCGAAAAGAATGCGGTCGCCGGCTTTGACGTCGAGAGCAACCAACTTGCCGTCTTCGAGCCGTTTGCCATGTCCCACGGCCAAAACTTCGCCCTGCTGGGGTTTCTCTTTGGCGGAGTCGGGAATGATGATGCCGTTGTGCGTGGTCTCTTCTTCATCGAGCCGTTTGACCACGATGCGGTCGTATAGGGGTCTGAGATTCATACTGTTGTGAGCTCCTGTTTTGCCTTTAATCCGTCGAAGGGGTGCGCGCCGTCCTGCCCTGCTTGATCGCCTGATAGCGGGCGTCGTGAAATATCAACTGCCGGACCTGATCGCCGATCTCCTGCCAATCGCGGATGAAATAGCCGGCCTCTGTCCGACTCATCACCTCAGATCGCTTCTCTTCGAGAATCGCGATCACGGCTTCCGTGCGGGCGCCCTTTTCGCCGCCCTGTCTCCCGGCAATCAACTGGAAAGATGCCGCGACGCGGTCGAAGTCCGCGTTCACCTGGCGCTTGATGCGCTCCGCCCACTCGATTTGGCTTGCGGTTCCGCTCATCGCGGCCGCAGAGTTGACGAGTGGTGCAGGGACTGCTCCCCCCTCATCTTCCCACGCTTCGATCGCTTTGGCACGAGTCCCGTTCATTTGAGGCGCCTTGCGCGCACCCAGGGTAGTGCACGAGTCGTGCCAATGCTCCCTTCTGTTGAGTCCATGTGCGTGCTAGCGAGTTGGGGGGGCAGGTTTGGAGCGGCAGGAGCGTCCCCGGCTAACGATATTTGGTCAGGTGACCGTGGGCGGTCAGGGCCTTCCGGCTGCCGCCAGTTGGCTAAGCTGAATGGCTGTCCTTTTCAATTGTGCAAGGTGATCCTGCCGCTGCCATCGCCGGGTGGGCCTCAAAATGCATGGACACAGCGCAGAGTTGCTGGTCGCGACTCCGTCACGGATAGCGGTCACCGGCATAAGGAGGGCAATGTGAACAGGACGCTTGGGATGATCCTGATCGCGCTGGGCTTGATCGGCCTTGCGTGGGGAGGCTTTACTTACACGACGAAGGAAAAGGTCGTTGACATCGGACCGATTCACGCTACTCGTGACAAGACACACAGTGTACCCCTGCCTCCGATTGTGGGCGCGGTAGCCGTTATAGGCGGAATTGTGCTCCTGGTAGCACGCGGAAAGCAATAGTTTCCGTTCCGCCGATCATGAGGAATTGTTCAAAGGAAAGAGAGATCGAAAATGTTAATTGTGCTGATCATTGTGTTGCTGGTTTTGGCCGGCGGCGGCGGGTACTACGGGCACAGCCGCTGGGGCTACGGCGGTGGCGCGGGCATCGGATTGGGCAGCGTGCTGGCGGTTCTCCTAATAGCCTACTTGCTGGGTATTATCCACTGAGGAAGATACACCGCGTCGCCGAGGCGGGAAGCACGAACACACCAATGAGCAGGGAGATGATGCAATGAGTGCGATTACAACGAAAGATGGCGTACGGATCTATTACAAGGACTGGGGCGCGGGGCAACCCGTAGTGTTCAGCCACGGCTGGCCACTGAATGCCGACAGTTGGGAAGCTCAGATGATCTTCCTGGCGTCGGAGGGGTACCGCTGCATCGCCCATGACCGTCGAGGCCATGGGCGATCAATCCAGCCCTGGACCGGCAACGACATGGACACATACGCCGATGACCTCGCAACTCTCATCGAAGAGCTCGACCTCAAGAACTCGATTCTGGTCGGCTTCTCCGCGGGCGGTGGTGAAGTCGCCCGCTACATCGGCCGCCACGGCACAAATCGCGTGGCCAAGGCCGCGCTTGTCGCGGCGGTTCCTCCCCTGATGCTGAAGACGGCGAGCAATCCAGGCGGCTTGCCCATGGAAGTCTTTGACGAAATCCGGGCCGGTTCCATCGCCGACCGCTCGCAACTCTATAAGAACCTCGCTAGCGGGCCGTTCTTCGGTTTTAACCGGCCTGGCGCGAAAGTCTCACAAGGAATGATCGACAGGTTCTGGTTCCAGAGTATGCAGTCCGGCCATAGGAACGCGTTCGAGTGCATCAAGGCGTTCTCCGAGACGGACTTCACCGAGGACCTCAAGAAGTTCGACGTGCCGACGCTAATTGTTCACGGCGATGACGACCAGATTGTGCCGATCGGCGCCTCGGCGCTTGCCTCAGCGAAACTCGTCAAGAACGCGAATCTGAAGATCTATTCCGGTGCACCACACGGCCTGACCGACACGCACAAGGACCAACTCAACGCCGACCTGCTGGCATTCATCAAGGCCTGAGAACTGCGCAGTTCGGTCGAAGCCACGGAGGCGGTCACAGATCCTTGCGGGAGATGCCGAGCTTTCGCATGAGCGCGTTCAAGGTGGTTCGCGGCATTCCCAGACGAGTAGCGGCCTTGCTGACCACGCCGCCAGTCTCCTGAAGCACGCGAATGACGTGCTCCCTCTCCACTTGCTCCAGGGTGCTGTTGCCGGCGGGCTCCAACGCCTCCTCCCGTATCTCGTCCAAGGGAGCCCGGAGGTTGGGGCCGCGGGAGAGAATGACCGCCCTCTCTATGAAGTTTTCCAGCTCTCGCACATTGCCTGGCCACGACCAGCCCTGCAGGGTGCGCATCGTTTCCGCCGGGATCTTCTCAATCTGCTTGCCCATTTCCTGGGCGTACTTCTGAGTGAAGTGCCGGGCGAGTACCGGAATGTCCTCGGGGTGATCGCGCAACGGGGGTGTTGTGATCGGGAAGACCTTCAGGCGGTAGTAAAGATCGCTTCGAAAGAGCTTGTCGCCCATCATCTGAGTCAAATTGCGATTGGTTGCGGCGACAAGCCGGACGTCGATGGGGATCGTTCGAGTGCCGCCCAATCGCTCGAACGACTTCTCCTGCAATGCACGGAGTAACTTGGGCTGCAGCTCCAGGGGGATGTCACCTACCTCGTCCAGGAACAGAGTCCCACGGTGGGCCATCTCGAAGCGGCCGATCTTCTGCGACAAGGCGCCGGTAAATGCTCCTCTTTCGTAGCCGAACAACTCGCTTTCGAGGAGCCCCGTGGGAATGGCGGCGCAGTTCAAGGTGACGAAAGGGAGGTTCTTCCGAGGGCTCAATCGATGAATGGCCCGGGCCACTAATTCCTTGCCTGTGCCGGTTTCACCGAGGATCAGCACATTCGCATCGGTGGGAGCAACTACCTCCACCTGCCGGAGGACCCGTCTCAGGGCCGCGCTAGTCCCGACCATCTCCCCGAAGTTCTGTTTGCCCTCGACATCCTCGTCCCCAAGGCTTTCGATCTGGTCGCGTTCACGCAAGTCCTGGACAAACGTGATCCATCGGAAGGGAGAGAGTTTCAAGACTGCCGTGGCGATCAGGACCGGAACTCGAGTTCCATCCTTGCGGAGCAGTTCCTTCTCATAGGGCGTGCAAGCGCCGAACCTCAAGCCTTCTTCATGCGCGAGGTCATCGAGCGCAGAGTACTCCGGGGGAGTGAGATCGGGCCAATACACCCGGCCCGCCAGCAAGTCTTCACGGCTGTACCCCACCAGATTAAGGAACGCGTCGTTAGCCTCGGGAACACGATCGAACTCACCAGAAACTATGCCGGCGATGGTCGATTGAGATGGGACGGGACGAACGCGCGCGCGACTGCGGCGGAGTTTCTCGTCCTTTTCGTGACGCTCGCTGAAATCGCGCACGATTCTGGCAAATCCCTGAAGATCGCCGTTCTCATCTCTCAAGGCCATGGAAATGACGTTGGCCCAGAAGCGCGACCCGTCCTTTCGCACATGCCAGCCTTCATTTCCGAAATGACCCTCGGCGCTGGAACGATCCAGTTCCTGCTGAGCCTCCGCGTTGGGATCCTCCTCTCCGGGGTAGAGAAGAGATACATGTTGGCCGGCCGCCTCATCTCCGCTGTAGCCGTAGATACGCGCTGCGCCCGAATACCAGCCGGCGATTCGTCCGTTCACGTCCAACAAGGACAACGCATAGTCCTGCACCCAGCCAGGGATCTGATTTCTGTCGGACTCGGCAAGGGTGCCGGACTCTGTGGATGCCGGCTTGTCGCGCAAGACCAGGAGGTGGCGCACCGGCAGGACATTTCCTCTGGCGGAATACTCAACGTCCCACAGAGTTCCATCCGGACCCGCCAGACGGAGGTTACCTTCCTGCTCGCCCTGCCCCAGAAAGGCCTTCCAAAGCTCCGGAATCCTTGATTTGAAGCCTGGATCGGCAAAGTCATCCAACTTCTTGCCAATGATTTTGTCGCGGGAGAGCCCAAGCAGCCTGCCGGCGCCAGTGCTGGCGTCCCGGTAGTTGCGATCGTTGTCCGCGATGAGAATCGGAACGGAGGGGTGATAGACGATTGCCCTGAAAAGCAACTCGAGTTCCCTTGGACCATGTTCCAAGAGCCATCCCGCTCCGCGCGATCGTGAGCCCTCAGAGCCCAATGCCTCTCCTTCGCCACACCCAGCGCCGGACCACCTCGGGGAACGGAGGCCCGCACATAATTGGGAGGCCGCCGCCGAACGGACCGTAGGCTCCATGCTAGCACCGGAAGGGATACGCGGCCCTCTGCCTGACCACATACGGTCAGATCAATCGAGACACAACAATCATTGTTTTTCTTCAAGCGCCTTCTTGACGTTAGTTAGTGCCTTCTCCTGAGCGGAGCGCGTCCGGCTGACGACGATTCTCCTCAGCAGCGATCCAGTCAGGCCGGTGAACCCTTGCTGTGTCGAGCCTCTCAGACTGATGAGGTAGAAGCCCGCATTGCCTGCGCGACCGTTGTCCGCAACGCACGCAGTGAGGTCCAGCGCCAGTTGAAAGTAGTGACTGGCATAGAGTTGCTTCACCGCAACGACCTGTGCCTCACCCTTTGGACCCGCCGACCGGTAGGCAATCGCGTGATTGAGGCGGAGCGTCGGCTTCAGGCCGAAGTTGACCCTTTCCCAGTAGAACTGCGACTCGACATTCGCCAGCGTGGCTTTCGGGTAGTCCAATAGGTAACGGTCCAATTCAGGAAGGTACGCAGGCAATGCCGCCGACCGGCCGAGCAAGGACTGGAGTTGGGCGTCCACATCAAATGGACGGTCGGTGTCGCGATAGCTTCCGAGCACGCTGTTGCCGTCTGCCTGGTATCGCTGCAGGACTTCGAACGCCATCTTCCTGACGCGGTTATTGACCTGCTCGGCGACATCGCGCAGCCGGCCCATGTCGAAAGCGAGCTTGACGTACTCCTCCGGGGAGGCCTTTACATACACGGCGCCGAAGACAATAATCTCTCGCCGGTGTGTCGGAAGGGAGTACTTTAGCAACCGCCGAACGAAAAGAAGGAGTCCGGGGAGCCGCCGTCAGACGCCGCAATCAAACCGTCTTTCGGCAGCAAGGTCACCCCGAACTCCGCAGGAAAGGTCAATATCAAAGCCAGTCGGGCTTTAGCGCGTGGCTGCAGGGGAAGAGTGCCGCTTCTCGAACTCGCTGATCTGCTTCTCAGCCGCGTCCTTCACCATCCCGTAGCGTTCCTGAAGCCTGCCGGCCAGTTGGTCGCGCTTCCCAGCGACGATGTCGAGATCGTCGTCGGTCAGCTTGCCCCACTGCTCCTTGGCCTTGCCCTTGAGTTGCTTCCAGTTGCCTTCAAACGTGTCTATGTTCATGATGTGTTCCTTTCTTGTCTGCACTCACAGTCAGTCATCTGAGTGCGATCGGCGTGCCGATTGTGGCGCCGATCACCTCGCCGGAAATGACGAGCTCAACTCGCCGATTCTCCTGCCGGCCCTGCGCGTTGTCGTTCGAGGAAACCGGCATAGTCTCGCCGAAGCCCTTGGACGTGACCGAACTCACCAGCATTCCCTGCTGGGTCAAGTACATGCGGACCGACTCGCCGCGCCGCTCCGAGAGGTCCTGGTTATATGCATCACCGCCGACGTTGTCGGTGTGGCCTTCCACGTCCAGCCTCAGTCCCGGATGCCCGGAGACGATGCCGGCCACCTTGGCCAGCTTCTCGCGCGCCACGGGCCGTAACGAATACTTGGCCGTGTCAAAGAGAACATCCGACATATTGACGATCAAGCCACGCGCGGTATCACGCGTCTGCAGGATGTCGTTGAACTGCTTGAGCAGCAGGATTCGCAATTCCGCCTTCTCCGCCAGCAACTGGGCCTTCTGCTTGGCGGCGCTGTCTAGTTCGGCCTGGTTGGCCGCTCTTTGCGCGTCGTTCTCGCGCTTCAGGCGATCCGCCTCGAGGCCGGCTGCAGCCGTTTTCGCATCGTTCTCGCGTTTCAGGCGATCGGCTTCCGCCTGGGCGGCCGCCGTCTGCGCGTTCTTCTCACTTGTCAGGCGCGCGGATTCCTCCAGCGCCTTGAGCCGCGCCGCTTCGGCTTCGCGTGTGACACGATCGGTCTCAGACTGCGCGGCAACCTTCCCACTCTGGGCGAGTGCTTCGCGTGAAGCCGACTCGCGGCGTTCAGCCGCCAGGGCGTCTTCTTCCTGGCGTTTGACCGCGATTGCGCGCGAATCCTCCGCCGTCTGCACCGCTTCGCGGGCAGTCATGGTGACAGTCTTCTTGTCTGCATTGCGGGCCTGGTTGGCTTCGGCCTGCGCCAGGCTCTTCGCGGCCTTTTGATAGGTTTCAGCGGCAAACCGGTCCGCGCCGACGGCGTGCGCGATCTGAACCGCGTTGCGGGCTTCGTACAGTTCCAGCGGCAGTTTCTGATCGATCTTCAGCGCCAGCGGGTTTGCCAGACGCTGATACTGGCCGCGCTGCAACAGTTCGTACTTGGCGTCGATCACCTCGACCTTGCCCCGCGTGTCCGAGCGGACCACGTTCTCCATCACCACCAGATCGCTGGGCCGCGAGACCGCGTAGTAGGGCTCGGCGGTGACCAGCAACCCGAACACCTGCAGTTCAGTGGTGACGTTCAGCTTGCTCTTGGTGCCATTCAGGAGCACCTCACCCAGGTTGGACGTGCGGCCTTCGGGGGTGATTGCCCACATGACATAAGTGAGGTATTCGGCGCCGAACTTCGTCGCCGGCTGCAGGTCGTCGAACTCCACCTCGATCTCGATGTAGCCCTGCTTGCTCTCGACTTTTGCCTCGCCACGCGCTCCGGCGAGGAGTTCAGTGCCGCGGAAGTCGATCGTCGTCGAGCCGCCCCGGTGCTGATAGTTGATTGCCTTCGCGGTTCGCTGCGTCACGGTGACGCGATAGATGGGTGCGGTGCCGGCGGCCATCCTGGCCGCATTCTCGTCCTGAGTCAGCGGACTCTGAGCCGAGAGGACTCCGCACACCAAAAGGAATGCGCCTGTCAGTTTCATTGGGGTCACTTCTTGTTTCTTTCTTGCCAGACCATTAGTTGGCGCGGGATTGCATGTTCGTGCGCTCCCGCGCCGAATACTTGTTGAGCAGCGAGATCAGCTTCGCGGCCGACTTGGGCGCTCGCACCCCTTTGGTCACGATCTGCCGGTTCTCCAGTTGTTTTCCGTAGAGTGTGGCGTTATCGTCCAGATCCTGCCGCAGGGTGGCTCCTTCCAGAGCGACTCCGGCAAACAGTCCCTGGGTCCGCGACCACGACAGAATCTCGGCGTGCATCTGCGCGTCGGTCTGAGCTGTCACCGTGCGTCCCACGGGACCTGCGGCAACTGAGCCTTCCCCGCCCAGAGTGAACTTGCTGGAAAGAAGCTTGTCCGCTCCGCGCTCGTTCATCACCAGCATGATCAAATCCGTCTCCGATCCGCCGATTTGGAACCCGAAGCTGCCGCCCTCGATGCGGACTGTTCCCGGAGCCGACCAGCCGGATCCGCCCTTGTTGCGACAGGACACGTATCCTTTTCCATATTTGGCGCCTACCACGAATGCAGCCGTCTTGAGTCCTGGGACGATGACGATACAGTGGGCGTCGCCCAACAGGTCTTGCGGGATGCCTTTGTCAGGTGCGGCCATGATTTCAGAGAACACAGCAGCGGACTCGTGCAGCCGCTTGGCAGGTTCGTTGTCTTGAGCCAGCAGGGGCGCAATCGCCAGAGCAGTTATCAGAATCATTCGCATGATTGACCTCATTCCTTCTTGCCGCTGAACCGTTTGAAGGATCTGGGCGGCACGTCTTTCTATTGCACGAGTAGCCCCAACCGCAACATCTGTTGAGCCCATTGAGCAGCGGATGGGTTGCGAAGTGGGAAAGGCGGGGATGAGGCATCGAGCAAGTGACCGCTCATGGTCAATTGACGAGGCGCGGTCAATGGACTTGTATTGGACGATGCAAACGCCGTTGCTTTTCAGCCGGGCAGCGCCCACGAGGATGGCGCGGCAATCAATGATTTGGGGGCGAGCAAATGTGACCGCATACGATCATCTGACGAGCAGGAGTCAGTTCGCGAGTATTCGCAAGAAGCACCGAGCCGCTGCGGTTTCTCGAGCCAAATGTGCGAGTTCAATGCCTTTCTTTGATGAATGCACGCAGGCCGATGAAGTGGAGGGTCGATTGCGTCTTCATTCGACGAAGGAGCAAGAAAATGCCTTTGGTAAATCTTGTCGTAGCGTTGATAGTTGTTGGCGTGGCGTTGTATCTGATCAACAGATACATCCCCATGGCCTCAAGCATCAAGTCGATTCTAAACGTCGTGGTTGTTGTCGCCGTTGGAGTCTGGGTTCTCAAGGCCGCCGGATTGTGGAGTGGGATAGCCAACTACCGGGTTGGCGGCTGAAGGCGATTGACCTCGAGCATGAGTGACAAGCCTGACGCAGATGCACCCTCCCTGCGGCTGAAGTGTGCGCTCGGAGAGCAACAGATCAGGAGAACAATATGAGTGGCCCGCAAGGGGCTCATATTGGCTGAAATTAACAAATCAAGGAGCGCAAAATGTTGTGGACAGTTGTTGTAGTTCTGTTTGTACTTTGGGCGTTGGGATTGGCCACATCGTACACGTTGGGCGGCCTACTGCACGTATTGCTAGTCCTGGCGTTGGTAATGATAGTGGTGAACCTGGTTCGGGGACGCCGAACCATTATCTAGCCGGCTAACACGGGCCGTGCCCCGGAAAGGGACCCTCGGCGATGGGGCGGAGGGTCCAAATCAACAGTGTGAGGCAAAGGCGCGGCCATCGGGGGCGGCCGCGTGTGCCGGGGTCCCGAGACCGTGCTCCACTTTGAGCTGACGGCCTCGGCCAATGTCGCCGAGTCGCTGCAGACAACATCTTCGCCCATCGATCGTAGTTCGGCGGTGAGCTGTCTGGCGATTGCCAGACGTGCACGAACCGAGCTTCACAATGAGTCGTCGAAGGGCTTCTCCCGTGACGTCGGATCCACCCTGCCCATTCCGTTCGGCATTGTCCTGGCACTGGACACAACGCGACGCCCAAGGTAGGGCAGCAAGGCGCTTAGGGTTGATGACCTGATCGCAGTCGATGCAGGCTCCAAAGCTACCTTCGTGCACCCTTCGCAGCGCAGCTTTCACGTCACGTAGCGTAGTGAATTCCCGGTCCACATTGCGAATCGCCAGATCCCGTTCTGACGCGTACTGAATCTCATCCATTTGATCAGCGCTCTTCTCGATAGCTATGCCGTCTGGTCTTCGCAGTACCTCTATCAGTTCAGCCGCTCTTCGCTCAAGGATCGCTTGGAAGCCGTTCATTCCAGCGTTTGCTTTATTCATCGCCATCCCCTCGGTCCGCTCAGTCGCGTAATTCTAATGCACGCGACATTCCAAAGAGCATCCCGCAGTGCCGTCACTGCCACCCCCGAGGATAGGTGACCAAATACGGTCATATGACCCCGCGCGGTCGGTCACACGGCAATCACTCAAAGCTCAGTTGAGATTACGAAGCCCACAGGCAGAGGATCTTGGAGCCACCCAGTGCTGATGGCCCTGGAAGTGCTCATGTGTAGCATGCGGGGATATCCCCGCCAAGCAGTGAAGAACGAATTGGGGT
This sequence comes from Bryobacteraceae bacterium, assembly GCA_963714395.1. Taxonomy (GTDB): domain Bacteria; phylum Acidobacteriota; class Terriglobia; order Bryobacterales; family Bryobacteraceae; genus JACADU01. The sequence goes on along the minus strand of CAVQOO010000040.1, from coordinate 387,499 downwards.
AGTGATTGAAAGCAGCAACGCTGTTGGGTTGTATGGCCTTGATTGGAGCGGGACTCGCAGCCGGCACTCGTGCGGACGTATTGACCGCCGGCGCCGACATGCTTCCGTTGATCGGACTTTTCGCGATGGTGGCTCTTGGCGGGGCCCTCTCGGTTAGTAATAGGGCACCACGGAGGCTTCCGTAGCAGCGGCATGCGACAGAGAGTGATTCCGATTCTGGCACCGATAACGAAGCCCCAGCGGAACGGCAACGGGTGCTACGAGACCAAGGCTCGCGGATTGGCCGTACTCAACTCTCCGCTACTAAACAAAGGGACGGCCTTTACAGCGGAAGAAAGGAAGGAGCTGGGCCTCACAGGCCTGCTCCCTCCGGACATCAGCACGCTGGGGGCGCAGGTCAAGCGCGCGTACATCCAATACGAGCGGCTGCCGGATGCGTTGAGCAAGAACATCTACTTGACCGCACTCCACGACCGCAACGAGGTGCTGTTCTTTCGCCTGTTTTCCGAGCATCTGCGCGAGATGATCCCTATCGTCAACGATTTGACGGTCGGCATGGCGATGGAGCAGTATCACCATGAGTGCCGGCCTCCGCGAGGCGTATATCTCTCGATCGACCATGCCGAGGCCATCGAGGACGCGTTCGCCAACCTCGGCGCGGGCCCCGGCGATATCGACCTGATCATTGCGACCGATGCAGAGCAGATTCTGGGCATTGGAGATTGGGGAGTAGGCGGCATTGAAGTGCCGATCGGCAAGCTGGCGATCTACACGGCGGCGGGCGGCGTTGACCCGACCCGAGTGATCCCGGTAATGCTCGATGTCGGCACCAATCGGGAGCACCTGCTGGACGATCCCGCCTACATCGGGAACCGGCACGGCCGCGTTCGTGGAGAGCGCTACGATGCATTCATCGACGCCTACGTCAATGTCGTGACAAGGTTGTTCCCGGATGCCCTGCTGCAGTGGGAGGATTTCGCACCCGGCAATGGACGGCGCATCCTCGAAAAGTACCGCGAGCGCATCTGCACTTTCAACGATGATATGCAGGGCACCGGCGCGATCACCCTGGCAGCGGCGATTTCCGCAATCCGCGTCTGCGGCACTCCTCTGCGCAACCAGCGCGTGGTGATCTTTGGAGCCGGCACGGCAGGCGTTGGAATTGCAGACCAGATTCGAGACGCCATGGTGCGTGAGGGGCTCACCAGAGAGGATGCAAGCAGTCGCTTCTGGTGCGTCGACCGGCAGGGATTGCTTACGGCCGACATGTCCGGTCAGCTCAAGGACCATCAGGTCGCGTATGCCCGCCCATCCGCTGAAAGCAAGGGCTGGAAGCACGAAGGGAATGGAATAGGCGTGAGCCTGGCCGAGGTGGTGCGCCGGGTGAAACCGACGATGCTGATCGGCGCGTCGACAGCCGCCGGCAGTTTTACCGAATCGATCGTGAAGGAGATGGCGGCGCAGACCGAGCGGCCGATCATCTTCGCGCTCTCCAATCCGCCGGTGCGGGCCGAGGCGAACCCGGCCGACCTGGTTGCCTGGACCGACGGGCGGGCGCTGATCGCCATGGGCGGCCCGTTCGCTCCGGTCACGTACAAAGGGGTGACATACGTGATCGCCCAGGTGAACAATGCCATGCTGTATCCGGGGCTGGGTCTGGGCGCAATTGTCTCAAGAGCGAGCAGGATCAGCGACGGCATGTTCGTGGCGGCGGCGAGTGCCGTATCCAGCCTGGTGACGGTGCGCCAGCCTGGCGCTTCGCTTCTTCCGCATATTGACGACTTGCGCAGCGTGTCAGCCACCGTGGCGGTGGCCGTCGCCGAGAGTGCCGACGCTGAAGGTTTGGCCGGAATCAAGTTCAACGATATCGTTCAGGAGGTACAGGACGCGATGTGGCAGCCGGAGTATCGCCGGATTCAGGCATGCTGATGAGGCCAGGGATGGATCCCTTCACGACACCGGCCAAAGCCAGCGCGGGCGATCAGCCAAGAGGAAAGCCGGAATCCCACGTGGTGGGGGCGGCTCGCTGTATGAGGGGCTCACTATGAATGAAACTTCAAAAGTTCGCAAGATCGCATTTGTCGGCGATCACTTGCCCCGCAAGTGCGGCATCGCGACGTTCACCACGGACCTGCTTGCCGCTGTAGCAAGCGCGCATCCGCAGAGCAGGTGCCTGGCCGTGTCGGTCAACGACTTGCAGGAGAGATACGAGTACCCGGAAGTAGTTCGATTCGAGATTGAAGAGCAGGACCTATCGTCCTATCTGCGTGCGGCGGACTTCCTCAATATCAGCAACGTGGACATCGTCTGCCTGCAGCACGAATTCGGCATCTATGGCGGGCCGGCCGGCAGTTACATCCTGGCACTGCTGCGCGAACTGAGAATGCCTGTCGTGACAACCCTGCACACCGTTTTGCGGAATCCGAATGCAGACCAGCGGCGTGTCATGGAAGGGCTCGTCTCGCTTTCGACACGACTGGTGGTAATGGCCGAGCGCGGGCGCCAGATGTTGCAGGATATCTACCAGGCGCCGCCGGCTAAGATCGACTTCATCCCCCACGGCATACCCGACGTGGGTTTCGTCGACCCGACGTATTTCAAAGACCAGTTCGGGGTTGAAGGCAGGGTCGTCCTGCTGACGTTCGGCCTGCTATCGCCGAACAAGGGCATCGACAACGTACTCAACGCCCTGCCGCAGATATTGGCCGAATTCCCGGAGGTCGTATACATCGTTCTCGGCGCAACCCACCCGAATGAGCTTCGAGAGCACGGCGAGGCCTACCGGCTCAGTCTCGAGATTCTGGCCAAGAAGAACAAAGTCGATAAGAACGTCATCTTCTACAACCAGTTTGTGGAGATTGAGAACCTGAAGGAATTCATCGGTGCGGCTGACATTTACGTAACTCCGTATTTGAACGAGGAGCAGATCACATCGGGCACCCTGGCCTATACGTTCGGCGCAGGCAAGGCGGTGGTGTCAACGCCCTACTGGTACGCCTCGGAATTGTTGGGAGAAGACCGTGGCGTCCTCGTGCCATTTGGCGACTCATCCGCGATAGCGCGCGAGGTAATCGGGTTGCTGCGTGACGACAACCGCCGTCACGCTATCCGGAAGAACGCCTATAAGATCGGCCGGGAGATGGTGTGGAGCAACGTAGCGCAGATGTATATGCGCTCCTTCGAGTGTTCCCGGTTGGAAATGGCGGCAAAGTCCCGAAAGTTTCTTGCCACCAAGACGCTCGATCAGAAGCCGCGGGAACTGCCAAAGATCAAGTTGAGTCATCTCTCCCGGATGACTGATTCGACCGGGGTCTTCCAGCACGCCATATTCACCGTTCCAAACTTCTCTGAAGGCTACTGCACCGACGACAACGCACGGGCTTTCATACTGGCCGTGCTGCTGGGCGAATTGGGAGAGGATCCAGAATACGTGAGGGGGTTGGCCACCACATCCGCAGCTTTTCTTCATCACGCATTCGATGTCACGACGAAACGCTTCCACAACCATCTGAGCTTTGACCGCCGTTGGCTGGACGAACAGGGATCGGAGGACTCTCATGGGAGGGCGATCTGGGCGCTGGGCGTGGGCGTGGGCCGGTCCCCCTTTCGAAGTTTTCAGATGATGTCCGGGCAGCTCTTCGCGCAGGCGTTGCCGGCTCTGCCGGGCTTCACGTCGCCGCGGGCGTGGGCATTCGGCTTGATAGGCATACACGAATACCTGCGCCGGTTGAGCGGCGACAGTCTGGTGAACCAAACCAGGGAAGTCCTGACTTGCAGGCTCATGGAGAGCTTTGAAGCGAATTCGCACCCGGATTGGCAATGGTTCGAGGAAGAACTGTCCTACGATAACGCCAAGCTCGCAAGCGCCCTGATCTTAAGCGGGCATGCAACCGGACAGAAAGCGGTGCTTGAACGCGGATTGCAGTCGCTCCGCTGGCTGACCGAATTGCAGACGTCGGAGAAGGGACACTTCCGACCCATCGGCAGTAACGGGTTCCACCGCCGTGGGGGCCCGCGCGCCAATTTCGACCAGCAGCCCATTGAGGCGCAGGCAATGGTCGCGGCCTGTCTCGAGGCATATCGGGCGACATCGGAATTCTGGTGGTACGAACAGGCACAACGAGCGTTTGACTGGTTCATCGGCTCGAACGACCTCGGGTTGGAAATCTACTCTCCGGAGACAGGCGGTTGCCGCGACGGGTTGCATGTGGATCGGGTCAACGGGAACGAAGGTGCGGAGTCAACCCTGGCCTTCCTGCTCTCATTGGCAGCGATGCGACTGGCGCAGAACATGCTGACGAGTTTCAAGGAACCGGCCGCCGACAAACGATAGCAGCCGATTGCCGAACCACGCTTCCCTGATAGCCAGACTATGCCAATTCAAGTCACACGCAGTGCCATCATCCTCAAGCCTGAGCAGTCACGCGTTCTCCTCCGGCCCTTCCACCCGGGGGATTCACACCGGATAGGCCGCATCCTTGCACGGATCATGTCGCTTCCCGAAGAACAGGTGAGCACGCTGCTGGAGGAAATCAGTTCCGAGTTCCGCCAGCGGCACCAGCAGATTCATCGACTCTTTCTGGAGCGTTATGAGCAGGTGCGACCACTGCTGTTCTCCGACGCGGAATTGTCCGAAAAGAGAAAACTGCTGATCGGCTCCTGCTTCCTGGCTGAATACTCATTGGAATCCGCGGCCCTATTCAATCCATCCATCATTCCGCACCCTGACCAGAGCAATCTTCCCCCCGGCGCCCTGCGGTTTGTTCTCAGCTTGCGCGCCACCGGAGAGGGCCACATTTCCTCCATTACTTTTCGAACCGGCATCATTCATCCCGATCAACGGATAGAGGTATTCACGCCCACAGACTTCCTGACTGAGCCGCGCCAGATTCCCAACCCCCTGTACGAGAAAGCGCTGTTCGGGCGAAAGCTCGCCGAGTTGGGGTTGACCGGAGATTTCACCTCCCGAGTCATGAATAGGCTCGGCGAGTCGTTCGCATTGGAGGAACTTCGCGCCGGTCTTCAGGCAGAACAGTTCAGTCAACCTGACGGAATGACGCATGAAGATCAGAGTGCCTCCCAGGGGATCTGGATGCTGGCGCGGTCCAACTACGAAGTTCAGTTCCCGCCCGAACAGGAAATGTCGGAACGCATCCTCTTTCCGGCGACGCCGTCCCAACGCAACGGCATCGAGGACGCCCGATTCGTTTGCTTCCAAAATGACGATGGCACCAAAATCTACTACGCGACGTTTACCGCCTATGACGGGAGGTTTGTGGTCCCCGAGCTTGTGGAGACTTCTGACTTTCTCCGGTTTCGATTCCTGACGCTGAATGGTCCGGCCGCACAGAACAAAGGCATGGCCTTGTTTCCAAGGAAGATCAATGGCCTCTTTGCCATGCTTTCGCGGCAGGACAATGAGAACATCTACTTGATGTTCTCCGACAACGTCCACTTCTGGAATGAGTGCAAGGTGCTCCTCAAACCCGCATTCCCGTGGGAAGTAATCCAGATCGGCAATTGCGGATCTCCCATCGAAACCGATGCCGGATGGCTGGTCCTCAGCCACGGTGTCGGCCCGATGCGAAAGTACTGCATCGGCGCGTTCCTCCTCGACAGGGACGATCCGACAAGAGTGATTGGACGCCTCCGTGAACCTTTACTCCAACCGAACGAGAACGAGCGGGAAGGTTACGTACCCAACGTGGTCTACACGTGTGGCGTCCTTGTCCACAACAATGAAGTGATTATTCCCTATGGGCTTGCCGACCACGCCACAGGTTTCGCAACTGTGCCGCTCGCCGAGCTGCTGGCTGCCATGCAATAAAGAGAAGGCATGAGAATCACCGTCGACCATTCCACGGTATACCGCTACGATTTTCCGGTTCACCTGGAGCCGCACATCTTCCGGCTTCGGCCGCGGACGAACAGCGTGCAAAAGCTGCTTACGTTTGACATGCAGATCTCACCAACTCCGGCCGGAAGCACGGAGTGCCTTGACCAGGATGGCAATCTCGCCTTGAACGCGTGGTTCGATGCGCACTACTGAGGAGTTGAGAGTCAGGAGCCGGTTCACTGTGGAGATGCTCAGGGAGAATCCCTTTGACTACGTTCTGACGAGTGAATCGTTGAAGCTTCCGCTGTGGTATCGGGAGCCGTTGTGCGCGGCCCTGGCTTCTTACCGGCAGGACGGGCAGGTGGCAGAATCAGTGAAGCAATATGCAAAGGCGGAAGCCGCCAACGCGCAATGGAACACGCTCACGTTTCTGTCGCAGTTGAACCGGAAGATTTTCGAAACCTGCCGGTATGCGACTCGTCTCGACGGACCGCCCTGGCCGTCGGATCAAACGTTGAGCCGGTTGGAAGGATCGTGCCGCGATCTGGCGGTCCTTTTCTGCGATGCCTGCCGGGTGATGGGAATCGCCTCGAGGTTTGTGAGCGGGTATGAATGCTCGTCTGCCAGCGTCGAGGACTCGTACATGCACGCCTGGGCAGAGGTGTATCTGCCCGGCATTGGATGGCGCGGATACGATCCTTCCCGCGGGCTTGCGGTGTCCAATGGCCACATCGCCGTAGCTGCTGGCTTCGATCCCGATTTGGCTTCCCCCGTGTCCGGTTGGCATTCGGTTGGAGCACAGTCGCACATGGAGGCTACGCTGAGCCTTCAGGTGGACGATGACGGGTGAGCGTGTGGCAATACTGTCGCCCGTTGCGTGGCGAACGCCGCCGCGTAAGTATGGCGCGTGGGAGACGGTCGCCGGCAATATCGCGGAGGGATTGGCCGCCCGAGGGTGGGATGTGACATTATTCGCCACCAGGGATTCGGTGACCCGCGCACACCTGCATGCCGTCGTGGACAGAGGGTACGAGGAGGATCCCGCCGTTGATCCTAAAGTAGCCGAGTACCTGCATATTTCCGAAGTGTTCGAGCATGCTGCTGAGTTTGACCTGATCCACAGCCACTACGATTTCATGGCGCTGTCCTATACGCGGCTGGTGAAGACGCCGGTCCTGACGACGATCCACGGATTCTCGTCGGCCCGGATTATGCCCGTCTATGAGAAGTACCGTGACGGGTACTTTGTCTCCATCAGCAACTCCGACCGTGCGCCCGGGCTGAACTATCTGGCGACGGTGTACAACGGAATCGACCTTGGGTTGTACCCGCTCCAGGAAAAGAGCGGTGAGTCCCTGATATTCCTTGGCCGTATTCATCCGGACAAGGGCGTTCATCTGGCGATCGAGGTTGCGCGTTTGAGCGCGACGCCTCTCCTGATCGCGGGGATCATCCAGGACCAGACTTACTTCCGGGAGCAGGTGGAACCGCATCTGAATGAGACGATCCGCTACATCGGGCCGGTGGACGTGCAGGGCAAGAACGAATTGTTCTCGCGCGCCCGAGCCCTGCTGCATTTGAACACCATCCCGGAACGATTCGGACTGGTGCTGGTTGAAGCCAATGCTGCCGGGGTGCCCGTAATCGCCATGGATCGCGGCTCCTGCCGTGAGGTGATCGAAGACGGGCGAACGGGTTTTCTAGTCAACAATGTGACCGAAGCCGTGCAGTGCCTTGAGCGGCTGCCTGAAATTGATCGCCGCGCATGCCGCCAGCGGGTCGAGCAATACTTTTCCGTCGAAACGATGGTGATGTCTTACGAGCGGGTGTATCGGACGATATTTGATCGGGAGTCGAGGGAACGCGCATGAAGACGGACATTGTCAGAAGATACCCGGGCAATCCGATCCTCACCAAAGCGGCGATCCCTTACCCGGTTGAGACGGTTCACAACGCGGCAGTGGTCAAGCACGGTGGCGAGTACGTCATGCTGTTCCGCTCTCATTTGCGGACGGGGCGGTCGATCATTGGCTTGGCGCGGAGTCCGGACGGATTTCACTTCACGGCTGATCCAAAGCCATTTCTGACTCCTGCTCAGGATGGTCCGTTTGCGGCCTATGAGGAGTACGGGGTTGAGGATCCGCGGCTGACCCTGTTGGAAGGCGAGTACCTCATCACTTACAGCGCGTACTCGAAAAATGGGGTCCGAATCGCTCTGGCGAAGACGAAGGACTTCATCCACGTGGAGAGGTTTTCACTCATCACGGAGGCTGATTATCGCAACGTAGTGATCTTTCCCGAGAAGTTCGAAGGCCTTTACGCCCGGCTGGACCGTCCGCATTCGGAAATAGCCCCTTGGTCGATTTGGATTTCGTACTCTCCGGATCTCCGGTACTGGGGTGATGCCCAGCTTGTGATGAGGCCAGAACAGTATCACTGGGACGAGATGAAGATCGGCCCGGGCGCGCCGCCGATCAGGACCGATCAGGGCTGGCTTTCCATCTATCACGGCGTGTTCCAGACCATGGACGGATCGGTCTATCGACTTGGCGTGGCGCTGCACGATTTGCTGGACCCGGCAAAGATCATCGGGGTGGGCGAGTCGTGGATCCTGCAGCCGGAAGCGCCGTGGGAAGTCACCGGATACGTCCACAACGTCGTGTTCACTTGCGGCGCTGTTGCGGAGCCGGACGGGACGGTGAAGATCTATTGGGGCGGGGCGGACACGGTGATGTGCGTAGGCGAGGCGAATGTTTCAGATTTGGTTGGTTTGTGCTTGGACCACGGAAGGCACGCAAAATAGGCACTACTTGCGGGCGGTGCGGCGCCGGCCAGGGCGGATTGGGGTAGCAGCAGCGGCGGAGCTAGCGGACCACTTGCCGAGGGTGTAAGTGCGGTCGTAGGCGGCGGTGGTGTTGCGGATGCGGACCTGGATTGAGCCGCTGGAGTCGGCCGTATAGCGCTCTTCAATCGTCTGCCGGGAGGCGGCATCGCTGCGGACGACCTGGGCAAGGTCGAGGTGCTCCTGTGCGGCCAGAGGCGGGTCAAAGGGGAAACGGATTTCGTCCCATTGAGTGACGTCGCCGGAGGGCTCGCCGTCGGAGCTGCGCTCCGTGCACTCAAGGTAGCGGAAGTGGCCAATGTTGTGGACGGGAGAGTAGCGGCGGATGCGTTCGAGCGGCGGTTGGCCGGGGAGGGGGAGTTGGGCTCCCTTATCGAAGAGGGGGTCGAAGATGATGCGGTTGCCGGCGTCGGCCTCGCGCCAGACGCCGAACCAGCGGGTGAAACGGTCGCGTACGCGCCATTCGGTTTGGCCGCCGGCCTGGATGGCGAGTCCGATGGCGGTGGCGGCGCGGGTGTAGGCGGAACGCTTGACACGGCGGCCGAACTTCTCGCGGAGGAGACGGCCGACAAGCGGAAGTTCGCTGGCGCCGCCGGTGACGTAGAGGGTGACATGGCCGCTGGGAGCACTTGAGGCTTCGGCTCGAGTGAGAACGTCTTCAGCCGCGAAGAGCGTCTCGTCGATCAGCGGCTGGCACTTCTCGTAGTAGGCCGCTACAGGGACGATTGCCTGACCCCAGCCTTCGCGGATGCGGTCGAGGTCGATGATGAGGCGGCGTGTGTTGGGATTGAGCGACTCCTTCTTCTCGCGGCATTCATCGAGCAGGATGAACTCCTCCGCCTGGGTAAGCTGATCGCGATCGATTGGCTCGGCGGCGGTCTCCAGGGCAAGTGCGGCCAGCAGGTCGTCGAAATCGTCGCCGCCCAGGGAATCCACGCCCTCGGTGGCGATGACAGAGTGGCTGTGATCCTCGCGGCGAACGAGAGAGACGTCGAAGGTGCCGCCGCCGAGGTCGTAGACGAGAATGTGCTCTGTGATCGCGCCGGTGTCGCCGAGCCGCTGTGAGTATTCGATGCTTGCGGCTGAAGGTTCGTTGAGGAGGCCGAGAACATCGAAGCCGGCGGCGCGGAAACCTTCGACAGTGAGGAATCGCTGGTTGGAGTTGGCTCCGGCGGGGACGCCGAGCATGATCTCGATGGGCTCGCGTGGGGCGAGCTGAAGGGTTGAGCGTTTGCGCAGGGCGGACATGACGTTGCGGGCGAGGGCGGCGGTGAGATCGAGGGCAGGGATGAGGAGGGGCCCGACTGTGATGGGGGTGGCGGGCCCGGCTTGATGCAGGACGCGCTTGACGGAGCGGACGACTGTTGTGTCGGGCTGGCCGAGGGCGGCCCAGGCGTCCCAGCCGCAGAGGAGCGCTTCGGTGCGGCCGTTGACGGCGATGAGGGGAGGGATCCACTCGCGGGAGGCTCCGTCTGGGCAGTCGAATGAGACGACGGGGTAGTTGCCGCGGTCGACCGCGGAGACGACGATGCGGGTTGTGCCGAAATCAATGCCGAGGCGCATGGGAGTCCTTTGCAGCTTGTTGGATGAGGGCGTCGATGGCCAAGCGGGCGGCGTCGGGCTGGTTGGCGGCGAGGAGTGCGAGGGCGGGGGAGTCGACTATTTCGTACCAAAGCTTGCGGCGGCGGTTGGGATCGCGGACGCGAGCGGCGATTTCGTCGCGGAGGGATCGCGTGATTTCGAGGAAGGCTGCGTATTCGGCGCCAAAATCGAGTTCGAGCTTCTCGCGGAGACGGACGGAGAGGGCGGGGCAGGCGCCACCGGTAGAGATGGCGATCTGGAGTTGGCCCTGTTCAACGATGCTGGCGAAGATGAAGCGGCAGTTTGGAGGGTCGTCGACACAGTTCAGCAGGACGCCGAAGCGGGTGGCTTCCTCGAGGATGACGGGGTTAAGGGAGCGGTCGCTTAGCGCGGCGATAGCGAGGGTGAAGCCTTCGAGGCAGCCGGGTTGGTAGGCGGCCAGGCGCGTGACGGCGGCGCCGGCGCCCTCGAGCATAGCCGCTTTGGACTCGGCTTCGAGGTTCGTGCCGAGGACGAGGCACGGGATGTCTGTCAGTTGCAGGACAACGGGCAGGCCGTTGGGCATGCTTCCAGTTTGGATTAATCGCCGCCTTCGGGGGCGCGGGGGGCTTTCTGAACGTCGGCCCAGGGGACGACCTGAGCGTGCTGGGTCCACTTGTCGTAGCGGGCGGCGAGGCGCTCAGCGAGTTTGGGATCTTTGGCGGAGAGGTCGTTCAATTCCGTGCGGTCGGCCTTCAAGATTGAAGAGTTCCCACTGGTCCGGGAAGCGGGAGACGAGTTTCCAGTTGCCGTCGCGGATGGCGCGATTGCCTTCGTGCTCCCAGAAGATCGCGTCGTGGGGCGTCCGTTTGCGGCCTTCGATACAGGGGAGGAGGCTGCGGCCTTCGAGCGGAGTGATTCGGTTGCCGTTGTACTCAGTGGGGTACTTGGCGCCGGCGACGTCGACGCAGGTGGCCATGATGTCGATGAGGTGGCCGGGTTCGGGATTGAGCGAGCCCGCTTTGCGGAGGCGCGAGGGCCAGTGGGCGATCAGCGGCGTGGAGATGCCGCCCTCGTGGACCCAGTGCTTGTAGAGGCGGAAGGGCGTGTTGGAGGCGTTGGCCCAGCCCTGGCCGTAGCTCTGATAGGTGTCGGGACCGCCGGGCATGAGGTCGGGGCGATTGCCAGGCAGGACGGGCCGGCCGTCGCGGGTCTTGAGCGGGATGTGGCGGGCGGCAGCCTTGGGACCGAGTTCTTCGGCGCAGCCGCCGTTGTCGGAAAGGAAGAGGATGAGCGTGTTGTCGAGCTGCTTCGTTTCTTCGAGGGTGCCGAGGATGCGGCCGATGTCCTGGTCCATGCGGTCGACCATGGCGGCGTAGACCTCCATGCGGCGCTGGTGCCAATCGCGTTGGGGGCATCAGTCCAGGCCGGGACACGGGGGTCGCGCGGGGTGAGCGGCCAGCGCTTGTCGACGACGCCCATGTCGATCATGCGCTTGTGGCGCTCGAGGCGGAGGGCGTCCCAGCCGTCCTTGTAGCGGCCCTTGTAGCGCGCGATGTCGGATTCGAGGGCGTGCATGCGGCCAGTGCGGCGAGGTGAAGGCGATGTAGAGGAAGAAGGGTTTGCCGGCGGGGTTTTCGCGAATGAACGCGGACGGCGTTATCGGCGATGGCGTCGGTGAAGTAGTAGTCGGGCCTGTCGGGCGCGAAGCGTCGTCATTGTCGCGCGTGAGTGTCACGGGGTCGTAGAAGCTGGCGGCGCCGTGGATGATGCCGTAGTAGCGGTCGAAGCCGCGCTGGCGCGGCCAGTTGTGCTTGGAGTCGGTGACGGGGGTGACGTGCCACTTGCCCGACATGTAGGTGCGGTAGCCGGCGGGCTTCAGCGCCTCGGCGATGGTGACGGCAGTTGGGGGTGAGGTCGCCGCGGTAGCCGGGAAAGGGTTTGGGGTTGTCGACCATGTGGCCGACGCCGGCCTGGTGCGGGTAGAGACCGGTGAGCAGGGAGGCGCGGGTGGGGCAGCAGCGCGCGGTGTTGTAGAACTGCGTGAAGCGCGACGCCGCGCGCGGCGAGGCGGTCGAGATTGGGCGTGCGGATCTCGCCGCCGTAGCAGCCGATGTCGGAGAAGCCCATGTCGTCGGCGAGGATGAGGACGATATTGGGCTGCGAAGGGGCCGGTGCGAGCGAGGCTCCGGCGAGGGTGGAGAGAAACTGGCGGCGGTCTTGCACAGACCCTATTCTAGTTGCGGCCGGTGATGAGGTGGATGAGTATGAAGCTCAGGGCGCCGACGAGGGCGGACATGGGGAGCGTGAGGATCCAGGCCCAGACGATGTTGGTGGCGAGGCCCCAGCGGACGGCCTTGAGGCGCTGGATGGAGCCGACGCCGGCGATGGCGCCGGTGATGACATGGGTCGTGGAGACCGGGATCTTGAGGTAGGTGGGGAACAGGATGGCGATGGCGCCGGCGGTTTCGGCGCAGAAGCCGCCGCGCGGTTTGAGGCGTGTGAGCTTGCCGCCCATGGTGTGGACGATGCGCCAGCCGCCGCTCATGGTGCCGAGGGCGATGGCGGCATGCGCGGCGAGAACGACCCACCAGTCGACTTCGAAGTTCTTCGAGATAGCCCGCGGCGAGCAGCACGCCGGTGATGATTCCCATGGTCTTCTGCGCGTCGTTGGAGCCGTGGGAGTAGCTGAAGAGCGCGCTGGAGACCAAGCTGCAGCTTGCGGAACCAGACGTCCATCTTCTTCGGGCATGGCGTGCCTGGAAGATCCAGTAGACGAGGATCATCAGCAAGTAAGCGAGGACGAGGCCGATCAGCGGGGCGACGACGATGAAGGTCAGGGTTGTCATCCAGCCGCTCCACACGACGGCGTTGAGGGCGTTCGAGGGGCCTTCGACAAGCCGACCTTGGCCATGGTGGCGCCGGCGTAGCCGCCCATGAGGGCGTGGGAGGAACTGGAGGGGATGCCGTAAGTACCAGGTGAGGAGATTCCAGAAGATGGCGCCGATCAGACCGGCCAGGATGACGAACTCGGTGACGTACTTGAGGTCGACCATGCCGGCTCCGACCGTCTTGGCGACGCCGGCTTCATGGAAGAAGAGCAAGGGGATGGCGGCGATGAAATTCCAGAAGGCGGCCCAGAGGACAGCCTGGAACGGGGTGAGGACGCGCGTGGCGACGACGGTGGCGACGGAGTTGGCGGCATCGTGGAAGCCGTTGATGTAGTCGAATATCAAGCGCAACAGGACGATGACCGCCGTCAGAATCAGCGTGCTGTCCATGCGCCTGGTGCCTCAGTTGTTCTTGACGACGACGTTCTGGAGGGCGTCGGCGACATCTTCGCAGTAGTCGGTGGTGAGCTTCCAGGCACTCGTAGATCTCTTTGAGCTTGAGAATCGTAATTGGGTCTTTCTCGTCGTTGAATAGACCCACAACGGTGGCGCGACGAGGTGGTCGGCCTTGTCCTTCGAGACGGTTGACTTCGATCAGGTGTTCGATCATCGGCGAGTCCGCGTGGAGCGACTCGAAGGCCTTTTTCAAGCATTGGCGGCGCAATTCTCGATCAGGCCGGCGAGTTCGACCATGGGCGCGGGCACGGGATCGATCTTGTAGGCCACCACTTTGTGTGCCGCTTCCTCGATGCCGTCCATGACGTCGTCGAGGTGTGACCCGAGCGAGTGGATGTCCTCCGGGTCCAGCGGAGTGATGAACGTCTGGTTGAGCCGGGTGAAGATCTCGTGGGTGATGTCGTCGCACTTCTGCTCGGAACGGGCGATGGAGATTTCGGCCTCACGCAGCGCGTTGGGCCCTTTCTCCATGGCCTCGCGGAGCGTCTTGGACGCCGCCAGGATGACCTCGGACATTTGCAGGAAATAGTGGAAGAACTTCTCTTCGCGAGGGATGAGCCTCATAGGGCCTCGATTGGGCCGGTGCTGCCGGTAGAGGACATATTGAACTTTGGGCCGAAACCGATTATCTCTTGTCCAGCGGGGGGCGGTCAACCGCCGGCGCGTTACGATTCGATGAAACCTCCGTCGAGGACGGGAGCAACTCCTGCTCAGGTTCCTCGCTGACGTTCTCAGTGTCAAGGAATCGCAGGTCCAGGAGGCGGGAGGTGTTGACGTTGCCCATGGCGCGCATCAGGGTGCTTTTCAGATGGGGATGCTCGCGCTCGACCTCGGCGAAGAAATCACGAACAGAGCGGCGGACCGTGCCGGTCTTGAGGGAACATCCGCAGGGGATGACCGGGGCGGAATCCGCTGCGGCATAGGCGCGGGTCAGGTCTTCGGTGACGTAGAGGAGCGGCCGGATGAGGCGGAAATCGCGCTCGCGGGACCAAGTGACCGGGGGCAGGGCGCTGATGCGGCCGGTGAACATGGCGTTGCGGAGGAACGCCTCGCAGAAATCGTCCGCAGTGTGGCCGAAGGCGATGACGTTGGCGCCCATACCGCGCGCGATCTGGTAGACGGCGCGGCGGCGAAAGCGGCTGCATTCGTCGCAGCCGTGCTCGGGCTTTTCGGCGAGCAGGCGGAGACTGGGGTTGTCGACGTGATAGGTCCACTCGACGCCGCGGTCGCGCATCCACTGGCCAAAGGGTTCGATAGGGCTGAGGAACTTGCCCTGTTCGATGGTGAAGGCGCAAACGTCAAAATGGATTGGGGCACGTTTCCTGAGGGCGAGCAGGGCGCAGAGGAGCGTATAGGAGTCCTTGCCGCCGGAGAAGCCGACGGCGACCCGATCGCCGTCCCGAATCATCTTGAAGCGGGTGACGGCTTCGCCCACTTTGCGCAGAATGCTCTTCTCCAGGTCCAAGCTTCTATTATAGAGTCGTGAACCACGTCCGACTGATTGCGCTGCAAATCCTGTGTGAAGTGGAAGCAGGAGCGTTTGCGTCCGATCTGTTGGAGGAGCGGCTTCGGGGGATCGAGTCGCGGGATGCCGGCTTGGCGACAGAGATCGTTCTGGGGTCGCTGAGGCGCCGTTCGCAGATAGATGCGCTGATCGAGAAGGGGGCCAAGCGGCCTGTGGCGGAGATGGAGCCCGAGGTGCGGAATGCGCTGAGGCTCGGAGTGTATCAGTTGAAGTTTCTGTCGCGGATCCCGCCCCATGCGGCGGTGGGGGAGACAGTGGAATCCGTGAAGGCGGCAGGGAAGAAGCATGCAGCGAGTTTCGTGAACGCGGTCTTGCGGCACGTTCCGTCGCCGCCGTTGCGCTGGAAGGAAACGGAGGCGAGACTATGCCTTCCGGCGTGGCTATGGGACTCCTGGCGGGAGTCGTACGGGGCCAAGGCGGCGGAGGCTGCGGCGCTTGCAGCCCTGACGACGCCGGAGCCGTGGTACAGGCTGGCTCCGGGGACGAAGGTGCCTGAAGATGCCCTCGCAGGGCCGGTGGAGGGAGCATTTTTGATCCGAGGAGCCGTGCCGGCGGGGGCGAGGCATCACGACATCGGTGCGCAATCGGTGGTTCCTTTGTTGGGGTTGGAGGAGGGGCAGACCGTGCTGGACTTGTGCGCGGCGCCCGGCAACAAGACGGCGCAGATTCTGGAGGCGAAGCCGCGGGTTTTGGTCGCGGCGGACGCGAGTCCGGCGAGGCTGGCGGCGATGTGGACCGACTGCATCCGGGTGCGCCTCGACGCGAGCGAACCGCTGCCGTTCGGGCCTGTGTTTGATCGAATTCTGGTGGATGCGCCATGCTCGGGGACGGGGACGCTGGCGCGGAATCCGGAAATCAAGTGGCGCCTGGGCCCGGCCGATATAGGAGCGCACGCAGCCCGGCAGAAGAGAATTCTGGCGCACGCGTCTGGCGGCTCTGAAGCCCGGTGGGAAGCTTGTTTACTCCACCTGTTCGCTGGAACGGCGGGAGAACGAAGATGTTGTACACGCGGTGGCCCCCGAGCGCGTCGTATCGAAGACAATGCGACTACCCGGGAGTGACGCCAGGAGACGGCTTTTTCGCCGCCGTGTTATCGTGAGGATTCCGATGCCCGAAATCCTGCCTTCGCTGCTTGCAGCCGACTTTATGCGGCTGGGCGAACAGATCTCACAAGTTGAAGCCGGGGGTGCCCGGATGCTCCATGTCGACATCATGGACGGCCATTTTGTGCCCAACCTGTCTATGGGCACGCCAATTGTGGCGGCGGTGCGAAAGGTGACGCGGCTGACGCTGGACGTGCACCTGATGGTGTCAAACCCCGACGATGTAGTGCCCCTGTTTCTTCAGGCGGGGGCGGATTGCGTGTCGGTGCACCAGGAGGCGGCTCCGCATCTGGACCGGACGCTGCGGTTCATCCAGAGCGAGGGGGCCAAGGCCGGCGTGGTGTTGAACCCGTCGACGCCGGTGGCGACGCTCGAACATGCGCTGGAGATCTGCGATTACGTGCTGCTGATGAGTGTGAACCCGGGTTTTGGCGGGCAGAAGTTCATTCCTTACACACTGGAGAAGGTGCGGGCGTTGCGGGATTTGCGAGAGCGGCGAGGGCTGGATTTCGTGATCGAGATCGACGGGGGCGTATCGGTGGATAATATAAGTAGGGTTGCTGAAGCCGGCGTCGATTGGATCGTCGCGGGCTCCAGCGTGTTCGGTGAGCCGGACCCAGGCGCGGCCGTCGCGCTTCTGGGAGAGACGGCGCGCCAAGCTGTGTCCCGGCTCGCATGAAGAAACGCCGCCCGGATGCGCTTGTCCGAGGGAATTACTACTGAGGTGATTGAGTGAATCGAGTTTTCTGTCTGTCCCGCGCCAGCCACATCGGGCTGGCTATTGTTGTTGTCGTGTTGGCGCTGCTGACGGGCGCATGCCGGGGGAAGAAATACGAAAACCCGATCGACAAGGACACCCAGCAGCCGGATAAGGTCCTTTTCGACAAGGCGATCAAGGATATCGAAAAGGGTCGTTACGAGGTAGCGCGGCTGACCTTGAACACCCTGATGAACACCTACGACACCAGCGAGTACCTGGCCAAGGCGAAACTGGCCATCGCGGACTCGTGGATGCGTGAAGGCGGGTCGCACGCCTGGGCGCAGGCTGAGGCCGAATACAAGGACTTCATCCTGTTCTACCCGACCATGGAAGAGTCGGCCGAGGCGCAGATGAAGATCTGCGATATCCATTTCGAGCAGATGGAGAAGGCCGATCGCGACACGACGCATGTGCTGCGGGCCGAAGAGGAGTGCCGGCAGCTTCTGACGCAGTTTCCGAATTCCCGATTCGCACCTCCGGCGGCGCAGAGGCTGCGGCAAATCCAGGAAGTGCTGAGCGAAGGCGAGTACAGGGTGGGAGACTACTACCACCACAAAGGCTCTTATCCTGCGGCCGCCAATCGACTGCAGACGCTGACTGACCACTATCCGCTTTACAGCAGGAGCGACGACGCGCTGATGAAGCTGGGCGACTCCTACGGCCGCATGGGGCCGCGGTTCAAGCCGCGTTCGATCGCGGCGTATCAGAAACTCGTGCGCGAGTATCCGTTGAGCTCGTTCATGGATCAGGCCAAGGAAGAGCTGCGCAAGATGGAGGCGGAGATTCCGGAGGCCGATCCAGTGGCTTACGCGCGCATGAAGTACGAGCAGGAGAACGTGACGTCGCCCGGATTCTGGTCGCGGACATGGGGCGTATTCTCGAAGTCGCCTGATGTGAGCATGGCAGCCAAGAGCGGGCAGCCATCGATGACGACGATGCGACCTGCGATTCCTGTGAGCATTCCGATTCCAGGCGCTCAGGCAGGTGGAGTGACGGACGTTACCGTGTCGACGACCGAAGGCACGGGCGGCGGCACATCCGCGCTTGACACACAGCCTGACGCGCGCGCGACACAGCAGCCGGGCTCCACGCCTGCCGCTGCAACTCCGGCCGCGCCGGCGGACGGGCAGGCCCCCGCGACGGCCCCGGTCAAGGAAGACCCTAAAAAGAAGAAGAACGACAAGAAGAAAAAGTAGCCGAAACGTGACTCCGCTGATTCTCCTGGCCGACGATAGCCCGCACGCGCAGCGGATGGGGGAGAGGATTTTCCGTGAAGAGGGCTTCGACGTCATTACGCTGATCTCGGGCGTGGATGCGATGGCGACGATCGAAGCGAAACGGCCGGACGTTGTGCTGGCCGACGTTTTCCTGCCTGAGCGTGAACGGCTATGATCTATGCCGTTCGGTAAAGACTCATCCTGTCCACCGCCATACGGGCGTGGTGCTGATCGCAGGTCTGCTGGAGCCGGTGGATGAAGAGCAGGCGCGGCGGTGTGGATGTGATGCGGTCTTGAAGAAGCCGTTTGAAGCATCGGTGGTGCTGGAGACGGTGAAACCGCTGATCGACCGGGCGCGCTTCGGGCGCGGGCTGTTTTCGGGTGCGATTCCAACGCCGGCGCCGGCAGACGTGCCTTCAGTTGAAGGCGCCGCGCCCAGGTCGCGGCCGGACCTTGACCCTGAAGCAATCAGGGCCGCCGTGACACTGGCTTTAGACCGGTCGTTGCCGGCGCTGGTGGAAGAGATCACCGAGAAGATTTTGGTGGCGCTGGGACACTAACCTACTCGGCCGGACGATAGTACCAGGCGCCAAGTTCCGTTCCCAGGACCACCTCAATTAGCCCGGCGATGATACCCGTGATCATGAGACCGGCCGGGAAAATGCCCAAGGCAACGCCGGGTATCGCGCTGATAAAGTATCCAATCACCCAAACGGCAAGCGCCGCGCAGAGGGCGTTTCGCCAGCCGGGGCCGTAGCGGTCGCGCATTTCGCTGTATAGCCAGACAGCGGCGATCCCCATCAGGAATCCCCAGACGTTGAAGGCCGTCATCTGCCAGCCGCTCATTTCCGTGGAGCGGTTGAGCGCCTTCATTGCGTCCGCCCATTGGTCTTTCAACCAGAACCCGTTTACCAGGAACTCGCAGAGGTTAATGACGATGCCGGCGAGGAGGCCGCCACCCACCACTCGCCAGTAGTTGATTCGGGTCATACGCCCTCCTTTCAACTCCAGCCGAATTCTGCGCCTGCCCGCCGGTGGAGTCAAGCGCCGGTCGCTTGTACACTGAAGAGCGATGCCCGATAACAGTTTTGACATCGTTTCCAAGGTGGAGATGACTGAAGTCGTCAACGCCGTGCAGCAGGCGGAGAAAGAGTTGCTGACGCGCTTCGACCTAAAGGACTCAAAGAGTTCGATTGAGTTGAACGAGAAAGATCTCAAGATCACTTTGCACTCGTCGGACGACTACAAGCTGAAGAGCGTGCGGGACATTCTCGAGGCGAAGCTGGTGAAGCGGAAGGTGCCGCTCAAGAACCTGGAGTATGGGCCGATCACCCCGGCGGCGTCGTCGACGGTGCGGTGCGAGATCAAGCTGCAGCAGGGGATTCCGATCGAGAAGGCGCGAGAGATCGTGAAGACGATCAAAGAGTCGAAGAAGAAGGTTCAGGCGGCGATCAACGGGGACCTGGTTCGAGTGTCGGGCAAGGATCGTGACACGCTGCAGCAAATCCTCGCGGTGGTGCGCGCGGAAGACTTTGGTCTCGACCTGCAATTCATCAACTACCGTTCGAACTGACGGCTGAGGCGATGTCCCGCCGGATCGAGACATTCTTCGTCGAAGGGCCTGCTGGGCGGCTGGAGGCTCTGCTGGAGGAGCCCGAAGATCGTGAACCGGTGGAGGCTGCGCTGGTTTGCCATCCGCATCCGCTGCATGGCGGGACAATGCACAACAAGGTTGTCCACAGGCTGGCGCGAGGACTGCGGCGCAGCGGCTGCGCTGTGCTTCGCTTCAACTTCCGCGGGGTCAACCTGAGCCACGGAGAGCACGATCACGGAATAGGGGAGATCGACGACGCGGCGGCATGCCTGGAGGTTCTGCGTGCGCGGTATGCCGGGCTGCCCATGACGCTGGCTGGTTTCAGTTTCGGGTCCCGCACTGCCCTGGCTCTGGCGGCGAGACTGGGAGCGGCGGCGCCTCGGCGGGTCATCGCGGCGGGGTTCCCCACCTCCTTGGCGAACGCCGAGTTTGTGGCGCAGGTCCAACGGCTGCGGATTTTCGTGCACTCAACCAATGACGAGCATGGCCCGCGGGCTCAGATGCAGGCATTCTATGACCGGTTGTGGGGTCCCAAGGCAATACATTGGATCGAGGCCAACGACCACTTCTTCGCTGGGCGCGCTGGAGGAACTTGAACGGGTGGTGGTGAGTCTGCAGGAAGGCGCGGGTTAAGCGTGGCGCAGACGGCGCGCGACGCGTTTGGAAGCGCGTTTGCTGATGAGAGAAGCTACATGTCCGAGCAATTCGGGCACGTTCTGCGGCTCGATGAGCATCTTGACCTGAGTACTGTCGGAGGCGGCTGAGGCTGCTCCGTTGTCTGGATTCCAGCTGGTCACCAAGGCGGTTGCGGGCTTGTATTCCTTCATGCGGGCGTGCGCCAGGACTTTCAAGCCCCGCTTCGGGGGATTCCATCGCCAAGTCAGAGAGAACAAGGGAATACTCTGACTTGTCGAGCAAGCCGACCGCTTCAGCGGCGGAAGCCGCAGAATCCACTCGATAGCCGCCAGCCTCCAAAACGGTTTGCAGAGTAAGGCGCGAGGTCGGGTTGTCATCCGCCAGCAGAACCCGGGCGATACCGGGACCTTTACGCTGAGCGCGACGGATCGTACTGAGGACCACAGAGCCTTTTGTCACAGATGCACTCGACATTCACTTTCACTTAGTGAGATGGCTCTCACCCGTGGTTAGTGTACTGCGAATTGACAAAAGCCGATCCCAAATTTTGAATTCTACAGTTGCAGGAGATCAATCGTGATGGTCCTGGGCGAAGACACGGGCAAAGATCGCATCCACGCTGCGGAGTTGGCGGGCAACTGAGAAGGATTGTTCTATTTGCTTTGGCTGCAGGTACTTACAGACGTCAGAATGGGATTCCATGACGGCTCTGAAGTCCCCTTCCTCATGCCAGGCGCGCATGGCCTCGTCCTGGACGATTCTGTAGGCCTGCTCGCGGAGCATGCCGGCTGCGGCGAGGTCGAGCAGCAGCTGGCCGGAGAAGACGAGCCCCTTGGTGGATTCCAGGTTGCGCATCATGCGGTCGGGGTAGACGCGCATGCCACCGACCAGCCAGGACGTCTTGGCGAGGAGGTAGTCGGTGAGAATCGCGGAATCCGGGAGAATGACGCGTTCCACCGACGAGTGGGAGATGTCGCGTTCGTGCCAAAGGGCAATGTCCTCGAATGCCGCCTGCGCGTTCGAGCGGACAACGCGCGCCAGGCCGCAGATCTGCTCGCTGACGATCGGATTGCGCTTGTGCGGCATGGCGCTGGAGCCCTTCTGCTGGCCTTCGGCGAAGGGCTCCTCGGCCTCGCGGACTTCGGTGCGCTGAAGATGGCGGACTTCAAGGGCGCATTTCTCGCACAAAGCGCAGATGAGGGCGAGCGAGGCTACCCATGCGGCGTGGCGATCGCGCGAAATGACTTGGCTGGCGATTGGGGCGACCTTGAGGCCAAGTCGCTGACAGATCGCCTCCTCCGCCTCAGGCTTGATGTGGCCCAGGGTGCCGACCGCGCCCGAGAGTTTTCCGAACCGGATGTCCTCTACTGCGGCGGCGAACCGGCGGCGGGCGCGAAGAGCTTCGTCGTACCACAGCGCGATCTTGAGTCCAAAGGTGATCGGTTCTGCGTGAACTCCATGGGTACGCCCAATCGCGACAGTATCCTTGAATTCCCAGGCGCGGCGCTTGAGGATTTCGATGAGGCCATCGAGTGCCTGCAGGATGATCGTGCTGGACTCTTTGATTTGAAGTGCTTGCGCAGTATCAACAACGTCGTTAGACGTGAGCCCAAAATGAAACCAACGGCTGGCCTCCGGCTCTCCGGCGGTCTGCATCGATTCTGCTACTGCTGTAGTAAATGCAATGACATCGTGTCGGATTTCGCGTTCAATGTCGGCAATACGGTCTACAGAGAAGTCTGCGTGTGCACGAAGCTTGGCAGCGGCATCTTTGGGGACCTGGTCGTACTCAGCGAGGATCTCGGAGGCGGCGAGTTCAACGTTCAGCCATTGGCGGTATTTGTTCTCTTCGCTCCAGATTCGGCCCATTTCAGGACGGGTATATCTTGTGATCATACTACACCTATAGAATAAAGACTTCGCCTTGATGCCGAGGCTGCTGCACGATGAGCTTCGGACTCAGGCTGCGACGTTCAAGTGCTTGCCTTGCCGCAAGTTCGGCATCCCAAATCGTATTGTTGTTCTCACTGAGGTGGCCGAGGATCAGGGTTTGAATCTCGCCAGGGAGTTCGTTGGCGATGTATTCACTTGCCGCGTCGTTGGAGAGATGGCCCTTGCGGGAGAGGATGCGCTGCTTAATGTGCCAGGGATAAGGACCGACTTTGAGTAGGTCCGGGTGATGGTTCGACTCAAGTAGTAATAAGTGAGAATCCCGCAAATGGTATTTGACGCTCTCGGGGAGATACCCCAGGTCTGTGGCGATGGCGACCTTAACGCCGGCGGCGGTGAGGGTGAATCCGACAGGGTCGATGGAGTCATGTGGAATGGTGAAAGACTGGACTGAAAAATCGCCCAAGTCAAATCTGGCACCCGCTTGAAACGTCTCGACTGGAGGATCGGGGGTGCCATCCCAAACCAATGTGGGGGCGGCCAGGCGGGTAAGGAAGACGGGGATGCGCCCCATCAAGCGGCGAACGAGCACGGGGAGACCGGAGATGTGGTCGGAGTGCTCGTGTGTGATGAGGATTGCATCTAGATCTGCGGGGTCCTCGCCAATAGCGGCGAGGCGCGAACATAGCTGCTTTGCGCTGAGGCCGGCATCGATGAGGATACGAGTCCGATCAGTTGCTATAAATGTCGAATTACCGGCGCTGGACGACGCCAGAAGACAGATTTTAATGATCGGGAATCTCCTCTGCCCCCATTATCGTCTGATGATGATTCCTCGCGGGGGAAAGCGTCATCTTTAATTCTGATGATTGCATTTGCCGTGGAATTGGGTTGGTGGGCGATTCCCGCTGCCGTGGTGGTAGGCACGGGGGTGTACTACCTCCACTTGAAGTACAGATCGCCTTCAAGGGGTGCGCCGGGCGAATTTGTGACGGTTGACGAGGTGCGTGAGGAACTGAACAGCGGGAAGCGCCTGTTGATCGCCGATGTGCGATCGGAGTCTGCCTACAAGGCAAGTGCAACTACCGCATACGGGGCAGTCCGGATGAACCCTGCGCATCCCTTGGATGATGCGAGGAAGCTTGGGTTGCCGGCAGGGGAGCGAATCGTCACATTCTGTGCTTGACTGGGCGATGGCACGAGCGCCCGTGTGGCGCGCGAACTCAAGGAAGCTGGATGGACACAAGCGGTGGCGCTGCGAGGCGGCTGGGGGGCATGGAAGAAGTCGTCGTTGCCATTGCAGGCTAAGTGAAAAGGCGTCGCTCCTTCCGCCTTGCAACTATCGGTACACTAGAGGTCTCCCATGAAAGCCCAGATCTTCGTCACCTTGAAAAAGACCGTCCTCGATCCGCAGGGGGCCACAATCGCCCGAGCGTTGCAGGGGATGGGCCATGCTGAAATCGCCAGTGTCCGGCAAGGCAAGTTCTTCGAGATCGATATCGCCGACGGCACCTCGAAGGAGTCTCTCGGCGACGGACTGAACAAGCTCGCCGAGGACGTGTTGGCTAATCCAGTCATTGAAGAATACCGTGTGGAGATCCTGGACTAGGGTCAAATCATGTGCGGCATCATAGGCTATGTCGGTGGGCGCAAGCCCGTTCCGATCATTCTCGACGGCCTGCGCCGGCTGGAATACCGCGGCTACGACTCGGCCGGGCTGGCTGTAGTGGACAGGAGCAGCGGCTTGAAGTCCGCCGCGCTTCCGGGAAACTCCGCAACCTGGAAGAGGCCGTCCGCCTGAATCCCGTGGACGGCTGCTACGGCATCGGCCACACGCGCTGGGCCACGCACGGGCGGCCGACCGAGGAGAACGCCCATCCGCACCGCGACTGCAAGGGCGACATCGTGGTCGTTCACAACGGCATCGTCGAGAACTACCTGGCGCTGAAGGACAGATCTGGAGGCCGAAGGCCACGTCTTCCAGACCGAGACCGACACCGAGGTCATCGCGCACCTGGTGGAGAAGCACTTCAACGGCAACCTGGAGGAGGCCGTGCGCCTGGCGGTGCAGCCAATTGACGGGCGTCTTCGCGCTGGCGCGATGATCTCGCGCGCTGGATCCGGACAAGATCGTGGCGGCGCGCAACGGTCCGCCGGTGGTGATCGGGCTCGGCGACGACGAGTACTTCGTCGCCTCCGACGTGCCCGCCATCCTGAGCCACACGCGCGACATGTTCTTCCTGGCCGACGGCGACATGGCGGTGCTGACGCCGGACGGCGTGCGGCTCAGCGATTTTCGACGGCACGCCCGGTCAAGCGGCAGGTCTCGCACATCCTGTGGGACCCGATCATGGCGGAAAAGGGCGGCTACAAGCATTTCATGCTCAAGGAAATCTTTGAGCAGCCGCGCGCCGTGCGCGACACGATTCTGGGCCGCGTGGGGCAGGAGATCGGGCCGCATCTTCCTCGACGAGATGGACATCACGCCGGAGGAGTTCGCGCGAGTTCCAGCAGGTGCGGATCGTCGCCTGCGGCACCAGCTGGCACGCCGCGCTGGCCGGCAAGTTCATGATCGAGAAGCTGGCGCGCATTCCGGTGGAAGTGGATTACGGCAGCGAGTTCCGCTATCGCGATCCGATCGTCGGACCCGGAGACGCTGACGGTGGTGATCTCGCAATCGGGCGAGACGGCCGATACGCTGGCGGCGCAGCGCGAGGCCAAGCAGAAGGGCTCGAAGACGCTGGCCATCTGCAACGTGGTGGGCTCGATGATCACGCGCGAGGCGGCGGGCACGATGCTGACGCACGCCGGGCCGGAGATCGGCGTGGCCTCCACCAAGGCGTTCACCGTCGCCAGTTGACCGCGCTGTTCATCCTGGCGATGTACCTGGGGCAGGTGCGCGGGATGCTCTCGGACGGACGCGTCGCGCGGCCTGGTGCAGGAACTGCTGCAGCATTCCCGCCAAGCTGGAGCAGTGCTGTCCACGGACGCAGCACTACGAAGAGCTGGTGCAGCGACCTGTTCCGCGCGACCGACTTCCTCTTCCTGGGCCGCGGCATCCACTTCCCGATCGCGCTCGAAGGCGCGCTCAAGCTGAAGGAGATCTCCTACATCCACGCCGAGGGCTACCCGGCGGGCGAGATGAAGCACGGGCCGAACGCGCTGATCGACGAGAACGCTGCCGGTGGTCGTGCTGGCGACGCGCGATCCGGCAGCGACGAAGAGCCGCGTGCTGCTACGAGAAGACGCTCTCCAACATCCAGGAAGTGAAGGCGCGCGGAGGGCATCGTGATCGCGGTGGTGACACGAGGGCGACGAGGAAGTTGCGCAAGATCGGCCGACCACGTCATCTGAGGTGCCGCCGACCGAGCGAGCTGCTGCTGCCGATTCTGGAGATCGTGCCGCTGCAACTGCTGGCGTATCACATCGCCGTGCGCCGCGGCTGCGACGTGGATCAGCCGCGCAACCTGGCCAAGAGCGTCACGGTCGAGTGACTCCGCAACGATGAAGCAGGCCGTCACGGAGTTCCAAGTGGCGACGCGCGGCAAGGGACTCTACGAGTTCACGCGCGAGGTGGAACGCTGGGTGGATGCGCAGCGGTTCACGACCGGCCTGCTGACGCTTTTCTGCCAGCACACGTCGGCATCGCTGGTGATTCAGGAGAACGCCGACCCGGACGTGCAGACGGATCTGCGCGAGTTCTTCGACCGCCTGGTGCCGGAGGACGACCCGCACTGCCGTGCACACGATGCGAAGGACCGGACGACATGCCGGCGCACTATCCGCGCTGACGGGAGTGCAGCTCTCGATTCCGTTGATCGGCGGGCGGCTGGCGCTCGGCACGTGGCAGGGCATCTACCTGTTCGAGCACCGGCGCAGCGCGCACCGGCGGACGGTGGCGGCGCATCTCATTGGCGAGCCGTAAGGGATACAATCTCAGCATGGAACTCTCCCGCCGCACATTTCTTGAATCGGCTACGCTCGCATCTCTGGCGCGCGAGGCGACAGCCGCAGTGAACGATCCCAAGACCGGCATGCCGATGCGTACGCTCGGCAAGACCGGCGCGAAGGTGTCCGTGCTGGGGTTCGGCGCCGGCATCGCGCTGGCTGATGTACAAGGATCCGGAGAAGGGCCACGAGGCGCTGGACAGGCGCTGAAGGCCGGCATCAACTACGTCGACTCGGCCGCCAGCTACGGCGACGGGCAGAGCGAGCGCTGGATCGGCGAGTATCTCAAGACCCACAAGAAGGACTTTTTCCTCGTCACCAAGATCGCGCCGCGCAAGCGGCGACGATGCGATGCGGATCTATCGAGCGGTCGCTGAAGAACTTCGGGCTGCAGCAGGTGGACCTGATGCACATGCACGCGCTCGGGGACCGGAGGACCTGGCGGCAGCGGAAGCGCCAAAGGCGGCCTGATCGAAGTGATGCAGAAGATGAAGGAGCAGAAGATGGCGCGGTTCATCGGCGTCACCTGCCATGCGAATCCGAAGGTGCTGAAGCAGGCGCTGGAGCGGCACGACTTCGACTCGACGCAGATGGCCCTGAACATCGCGCAGATTGGCAATGCCGCGCCGTCCGACAAGGCGGGCAAGGGCGTGACCGGCGCGTCGGGCTTTGAGGCGATCGCCATGCCGGTGGCGCTGAGGAAGAAGATGGGCCTGACGGCGATGAAGGTCTTCGCTCAGGAGAAACTGCTGGGCAAGGCGCGTCCGGAGATGCTGATTCGCTACGCCATGACCCTGCCGGTGAACGTGGCGGTGGTCGGCATGCCGAACCTGGATCACCTGGCACAGAACATCGCGGTGGCGAAGGCGTTCAAGCCGCTGGGCAAGGACGACATGAAGTCGCTGCCGGATTCAGTGTCGTCGCAGATGCGGGCGTCCATCGACCACTTCTTCGCCGATCATGAGGACTGCTGATCCGGCGGACTGCGAGATCCTCCGAAACGATCTCTGGGTCCGGCGGGTTGGATCCCACTACTTCCCGGACCCGGAGTACGATCCGGCAGTGGAGCCGAATTGGGAGAAATGGCTGGGGCGCGCGGCCAAGTACCTTCGCGATGCCGACGATTACTGGTTCCACGTTATACAAGCCGCAGCCGGGCGATGTGATTGTTGACATCGGCGCGGGCGTGGGGAAGACGTATTCGCGTTTTCCAAGGCGGTTGGAAGCGAGGGACTTGTGTGGGCGGTGGAGGCGCATCCGGTCAGCTTCGCGGCGCTGGACCTGTTTTGCCGGTTGAACGGGCTGAACAATGTGCGCCGTGTGAACATGGCGGCGACGGCGGATGCACAAAGCCTGCAGATCGAGACACTGCCGATTTGGGAGTCGAACTACCTGCGGGCGGGCGAGGCGTCGGCCGACAAGCCATGCCGTGGAAGGCAGGCCGTTCGACGACTATGCCGCGGAGCAGGGAATCGGCAGGATCGACTTCATCAAGATGAACATCGAAGGGGCGGAACGCTGGGCTTTGCCTGGAATGAAGGAGTGCATGCGACGCGCCCGGTTCGCCTGCATCTCTGCGCACGACTTTCGGGCGAGGCGCGGGGACGGAGAGGAGTTCCGGACGCGCGCGTTCGTCGAGGAGTTTATGCGCGAGTGTGGATTCAAGCTGCTGACGAGGGACGACGATCCGCGCTACTACGTGCCTGATCACATACACGGGTATCGCAGCCAGCCTTGATCAGGCTTCGATCAGCTCTGCGCCGAGAGCGCGGAGTTTGCCGGTGAGGTCTTCGTAGCCGCGTTCGACAAGGTGGGTATTGCGGAGCGTGGAGCGGCCTTCGGCAACCAGGGCGGCGATGAGATAGGAGAAGCCGGCGCGGAGATCGGGGATTTCGATATCAGCGCCCATGCAGCAGGGTGGGGCCGACAATGACCGCGGAGTGCTTGTGATTGCGCTGGCCGAAGCGGCAGGGCAGCGGGCCGAGGCACTCGCGATAGAGCTGAATCTTGGCGCCCATGCGATTGAGCGCCTCGACGTAGCCGAAGCGCTGCTCGTAGACCGTTTCATGGACGATGGAGACGCCGTCGGCCTGCGTGAGGGCGATGACGAACGGCTGCTGGTAGTCGGTAGAGAAGCCGGGGTAGACGTCAGTTTCGAGCGCGGTGCTGCGCAGGGTTGCCGTGTCCTGGCTGCGCATGAATTCGATACCTTCTTCTGTGGCGCGGAAGTCACCGCCGATCTGGCGGTACCTGTTGAGGAAGGTCATCATGTCCACCTGGCGCGCGTTGCGGACGAAGATTCGCCCGTTGGTGGCGATGGCGGCGGAGGCCCAGCTTGCAGCCTCCAGGCGGTCGGGGATCGCCGAGTGGTCGAATCCGCGCAGAGTTTTTCTGCCGAGGACGGTGATGCGCCGGTCGATGTCGACGCTGATGGTGGCGCCCATCTTCTGGAGGACCATGATCAGGTCCATGATCTCGGGCTCGATGGCGGCGTTCGAGAGTTCGGTGACGCCGTCGGCGCAGACGGCGGCGAGGATGACCTGCTCGGTGGCGCCGACGCTGGGGTAGTCGAGCCGGATCTTGTTGCCGCTGCAGTCGCGAGGCGGAGAGGTGCGCGTCGCCGGATTCGTCGTGCAGGAGAGCGCCCATTTCCTGCAAGGCGCGGATGTGGAAGTCGACGGGACGGGTGCCGATGCGGCAGCCGCCGAGGATGGGGACGGGGGCTTCGCCAAACCGGGCCAGTAGCGGGCCGCAGGTGAGGATCGGGATGCGGCTCTTGCCGGAGAACTCCTTCAGAACGCTGCGTTCCATCGGCCGCAGGTTTGCGGTACAGATATCGAGCACCCCGGGTTCGGGTGAAGAGACTTCGCCACCGAGGGCTCGGATGAGGTCGGTGACGATGACAACGTCGACGATGTCGGAGACGTTGCGGAGGCGGCATGGCTCGTCGGTGAGCAGCGCGGCGACCATGATCTTCGGCAGCGAGTTCTTGGCGCCGTGCAGGGTGACTTCGCCGTACAGGGGTTTGCCGCCGCGAAGGACCATGCGGTCGGTTTCGAGCGCAGCCTGGGGGGAGCGTCATCACTGGAATAGCTTTCTCTCCCGCTTGAGAAATGCCGGCGTATCGAGGTCGTCGAGCGAGAACGGATCGTCGTCCCGGTTGGGACGCGCTGAGGACGGCGGCGGCGCAGATGCCTGAGGCGGCGGGTTATCGGTCATGAGCGGGGCAATGGGCGGGTCAGGCAATTCTTCGACCTGGAGGAAGTCTGGAACAAGTTCGAGTTCCAGCACCGGCTGATGGGAAGCACGGGGCGCATCCAACTCGGGGCTGAGCGGCTCGGGGGGCTCAGGCATGTCGATGATCGACGAATCGGTGATGACCGGCGAGGGGACCTCGCGAATCGCATCAGGAGGGAACGCCGAAGCGGGAACCGCGCGCGGCGAAACCCCGGAGCGTGGAGTAGGGAAGATGGGCTTGTCTTCGGAAGTGCGGTGCCGGATGGCGGAGGCATCGATTTCAGGCAGGCCCTTGCGCTCGAAGCCCGTGGCGATGACGGTGATTTTGACTTCGTCGTCCAGGGTCTCGTCGGGGACGAGGCCGAAGTTGATCTGAACGTCGTCGTTGCCGGTGGCTTCCCGGATCAGCCCGCAGGCCTCGAACATCTCGTGGAGGCTGAGCTTGCCGCTGGCACTGATGTTGAGCAGCACGGCGCGGGCGCCGTGGAGGCCGCCTTCCTCCAGTAGGGACATTCCATGGCGGCTTTGCGCGGCCTCGACGGCGGCATTGGGTCCGCCGGCGCGAGCTGTGCCCATCATGGCGAAGCCCATGCCGGTCATGATGGCGCGGACGTCGGCGAAGTCGCGGTTGATGAGGCCCGGCGTGGTGATGATGTCGCTGATGCCCTGCACTCCCTGGCGGAGCACGTCGTCGGCCAGGCGGAAGGCCTCGAAGAAGCTGGTGCCGGGCGGGACGAGTTCGACCAGCCGGTCATTGGGGATTGAGATGACGGTGTCGACGGTGGCGTGCAATTCGGCAAGTCCGCGCTCCGCCTGCTTCATGCGGCGGGGGCCTTCAAAGCCGAAAGGGCGGGTGACCACGGCCACGGTGAGCGCGCCGAGTTCCTTGGCGAGCGAGGCGATGACTGGAGCGGCGCCGGTACCGGTGCCGCCGCCGAGTCCGGCGGCGACGAAGACCATGTCAGCGCCTTCCAGGACCTCGATGATGCGGTCAGTGTCCTCGAGCGCGGCCTGACGCCCGATTTCGGGGTCGGAGCCGGCGCCCAGGCCGTGGGTGATGCGCGCGCCCAGCGGAATCTTGTTGGAGACGCGCGAGGCGCGGAGCGCTTGTGCGTCGGTGTTCATGACATAGAACTCGACGCCCTGCACGCCCATGTCGATCATGCGGTTGACGGCGTTGGAGCCGCCGCCGCCGACGCCGATCACCTTGATGCGCGTGCCGCCGAGCGTTTCATCCTGAATCTCGAACTTTAGAGCATCCAATTCGCCCATGGGCCCTCCACTCCGCTTTTTGGAGCAATACAATTCATTGTCGCGTGTTTATGGACGTCCGGTGAAGAGACTCCAGAAACTGGGACCGCCGCTCTTGTCCTTGCGGGCCTGGAGGCGGGCCGAATACATGGCCAGCCCGATGGGGACGGTCCACATCGGGGTCATCAGGTCGTCGGGGGCATCCATGATGCCGCGCGGGAAGCCGAGCCGGGCAGGACAGCCGAGGACCTTTTCGGCGAGTTCGACGAGGCCCTCCATCTGGCAGCCACCGCCAACCATGACAATTCCCTCGCGCAGGATGAGGTCGCGCGCGTAGCGAGCCCTCAGGCGGTTAACGTACTCAAATAACTGCGCAGCGCGGGCTTCCAGAATCTCGATGAGATCGCGCCGATTGATTTCGCGCCCCGGCCGGCCGCCTTCGGCGGGCAGTTCAATGATGATGTTGTCGGCAGTGAGGCCAAGCAGGGCGCAGCCGTGAACGAATTTGAGGCGCTCAGCCTCTTCAAACGAGAGGGCCTTGAGTTCGCAGATGTCTCTGGTGAAATGGTCGCCGGAAATGGGCAGGCCGGCGGCGTATAGCATTGAGTCGCCGTCGTAATAAACGAGATTGGAGCTGTGGGCGCCGATGTCGACGACGGCCACGCCGCCCATGCGCTCTTCGGCGAGCACGGACGCGTAGGCCGCGGCCATCGCCTCGAAGACGGTTTCCTCAACGCGGATATGAGCCTGGTGGACTGCGCTGAGCAGCGCCTGGTGTTCCTGCTTGGCAGTGGTGATGAGCAGGGCGTGGGCTTCCAGTCGCTGGCACTCGATGTGGAGAGGATGGGGGATGGGAGTCTGGCCGTCGACGGTGAAGTCCTGTGGCAGCACCTGGAGAAGGAAGCGATCCTCATCGAGACGCGCCCGCGCGGCGAGTTCGACGGAATAGACCATGTCGCCCTTTTCGATCAAGCGGCGATGGCCGAACTCATACAGTCCCCGGCCTTGCTGCGAGCGCACAGCAGGCCCACCGACACCGACGACAGCCGCGTCGATCTGGCAACCGCTTGAGGCTTCGGCTTCAGCGATCGCCTGGCGAATACAGGCTGCGACGGCGGACTGGTCGGCGATCTGGCCGCGATGCCAGCCGGCGGAAGGCACAGCGGAATGTCCGGCATAGCGGAGGTTGCCGCTTTCCATGGCCAGCGCGGAGACACGAATCCATGCGCTGCCAACATCCATTCCGACGGCGATTTGCGCCTTCTTTGACAATTCCTCTCCTTCGTTCCTGACCCGGGTGCTTACTGAATAGGGGCATCGGCGACGGGCATCGCAGTGATGCGCCCTTCGAGACTGACATCAAGCAGGGCGCGGGGCGAGAGCCTGTCGCGAATGCCCTCGTAGTGATTCTGGAAGGTCCGCACCCGTTCCAGAAAGCGCTCGTTGCCGAGGATCAGGACGGCCACGCGGTCGTGCATTTGAAATGCGACGCGGAGGCTGTCGCGGTTGCTGACGTCGACTTCGATGATTTGGCTTCGATACTCCTTCAATTCGTCAATGACGCGAAGCATCCATCGCACTCCGCTGCGCCGGCGTTCGATGTCCTCTTCACGGCGAACGCCGATGAGAAGAGGCAGATTCTGGGGCACCGTGCCGCGGATCGATAACACGGCCCCGTCCTCATCGATGAGCATCGGCTGATAGCTGACTGGGTTGTTGAAGCGTCCGGTCATGGTGGAAGCCACCGGCAGGAACGCCACCGGCTCTCGCTCGACGATATCGACGTGAAGGTGATTCGGCCAGACACGGCGCACGGTGGCGTCGCGGACCCACTCCACGGTGCGGAGCTTAAGCCGCCTGGCCTCCGGGTCGATATCGATGATGCTCTTGCCGGCGTCCTGTTCAAAGGCCTTCAAAATGGCTCGCCGGGATGCCCGCTTGACGCCATTGACGGAAACGGAATCGCCTTCGTCCACGCCCGCAATCTGAAAGCGCGTGTCGCGGCTGAGCATGTCTTGCGTCTGCATGGAAAGCCAGGCAACGCCAAAGATGGCGAACAGAGTTCCGACGGCGATCGCGGCAGTGCGCAGGGCCGCCCTGACCGGGCTGTGGCTTGCGCCTGGACCGCCTCCCTCGGTCGAGAACTCCATCTCCAGATCGAGCTTTTTCTTTCGAGCCATGACCTTCTCCTAGGCTTTTTCCTTCCGCAGACCTGCGAGGATCATTGGGCCGGCTTCGGTGATCGAGCCTGCCCCGAGGGTGAGGACGAGGTCGCCCGCCTTCAACTCGGAGAGCGACGTACCGACGGCGGCTTGCAGCGATCCGGCATAGCAGCAATCCGGATGGCCGGCTGCACGAATTCGACCGGCCAATTCGGCGCCGGTGATGCCTTCGATCGGCGATTCGCTGGCGGCATAGATGTCGAGGACGCGGACGGCGCCGGCGTCGGCGAATGCGTGCGAAAACTGTTCGAACAGATCGCGCGTCCGCGTGTATCGATGGGGCTGAAACAAGACGAACAGGCGATTGGGATTGCGCAGTTTGAGAGCCTGCAGGGTGGCGCGGATCTCGGTAGGGTGATGACCGTAATCGTCGATGACGGTGACGTCCTGCTCAGTACCTTTGTGTTCCATGCGGCGGCCGATGCCGTTGAAGCCTGCCAGGGCTTCGCGCGCGGCCTGCAGCGGAATTCCAAGTTGCTGGGCCGCCACCAGCGATGCGGCGGCATTGAGCACATTGTGAGCGCCCGAGCGCACGCACGGTGAAGCTACCCAGGCTGCCTGCCGGGCCGCTGAGGGAGAATGTGCTGGCGCCGGGGGCCGGCGATTCGCCGCTGATGCGGAAGGCCGCGTCCTGGGAGCGTCCGTAGGTCCAGACACGCCGCCGGATGGCGGGAAGAACCGAGCGCACTTCCGGGTCGTCCACGCAGGCGACCACGCCGCCATCGAAAGAGACGCGATTGGCGAATTCGACGAATGCGGCGCGGAGACCCTCGAAGCCGCCGTAGTGGTCGAGGTGTTCGCGATCGATGTTGGTGATGATGGCGATGGCAGGGCTGAGATGCAAAAAACTGCCGTCGCTTTCGTCACACTCGGCGATCATGATATTTCCGGCGCCGAGCCTGGCGTTGAGGCCATCGAGCCAGGCAACCGTCGTGCCTATGTAGAGAGTGGGGTCGAGGCCGGCGCGAAGAGCGATGGCGCCGAGAAGTGAAGCTGTTGTTGTCTTGCCATGGCTGCCTCCGGCGGCGACCCCGGTCCGCGTGCGCATCAGTTCGGCGAGGAGTTCTCCACGATGAACGAGCGGGCAGACCGCGGCGGCGGGCCTCGGCGACTTCGGGGTTGGCCTGATCGAGTGCAGACGTGTAGACGAGAGCCGCCGCGCCGGGCGGCAGGTTGACGGCCGCATGGCCCTGGGCTACAGGGATACCCAGGGCGGCGAGGCGGCCCGTCAAGGCTGTGGCGCGAAGATCGGATCCGGAGACAGATCGGCCCATCGAATGGCACAGAATGGCGAGGCCGCTCATGCCGATGCCACCGATACCGGTGAAATGCAGGGGCGCCCTGGAATCAAACACTGTCAACCTCTATTGTTCCGGGCGAACGAGTAGGTGTCAACGCCTCACCGCCTGTTCAATCAGGCAATCGGCCGCCCTTCGAGCCGCGCCAGCATGGGCGGCGCGGCGGGCGGCGCGCCCCATCGACAAGAGTTCATCGGGCTCGCGCAAGAGGCCTGAAACGACGTGGAAGAGCCTGTCTCCGGAAAAGTCCTGCTCGTTGATTACACGCGCGCCGCCGATTCGGGCGAGCCCTTCTGCGTTGTGGCGTTGATGGTCGTCGGTGGCGTGAGGGAAGGGGACCAGGATTGACGGCTTGCCGGCCGCGGCGATCTCCGCCACAGCGCCGGCGCCCGCACGGCTCACGACGATGTCGGCCTGCGAATAAGCTGCCGGCATGTCATGCAGGAAGGGGGAGACTTCGCCTTCGAGGCCGGAGTCATTGAACTCGCGGGCCAGAGATTCGTACTCTGCCTGACCGCACTGAAGAATGAAGCGGACCGGGTAATCGTGGTAGCGGAACAGTGTCCAACTCCCGCGGGCGGCGCGGTTGAGAGCGGCAGCCCCGCGGCTGCCGCCGGTGACCAGGATCGTCGCAGGCCTGCCGACCGGCCTTTCAGGGATCGAGAAGAACTCCTCGCGAACCGGCAGCCCGGTGAGTTCAACGCGACCTGGGGGGAACCACTTCGAGGCCTCTGGCCAACTCAGCAGTGCCTTTTTCACTTGCGAACTGAGGCGCCGTGTCACAAGTCCGGGCATGGCGTTCGGCTCCATGACGACGATCGGCACACGGGCGATGATTGCTGCAAGCATGACGGGAGCGGCCACGTAGCCACCCATCGAAAACACCGCAGCGGCCGAGTTCTTGAGCAGGAGCCGCAAGGAGACCAGGACGCTGGACGGGAGTTGGGCCATCGATGCGAGCCCCCGACGCCAGCCAACTCTCTGCAGCCCGCCGATGTGGATCCACTGGATGGAAAAGCCCGCGCGGGGGACCAGGGTTGCCTCAGCGCCGCGGCGCGTGCCGATGAACAACACCGAATGTCCTGCGGCGGTGAGCTCGCGCGCCACCGCGAGCGAGGGGATCACGTGCCCGCCGGTGCCGCCTCCAGCCATAACAAACGTCAAGTCCTACTCCTCTCACGACAAATGGGCTAGCTCGTGGTCCGATCGTTCACGCTCATCAGCAGGCCCAGGATGATCAGCGTGCAGATGATCGAACTGCCGCCGTAGCTGATCAGCGGCAGAGGGATCCCCTTGGTGGGCGCGATATCGACGACAACGCTCATGTTGAACAACGCTTGCGCCGTGAAGATCGACACGCAGCCCAGGGCCAGGTAGCGCCCGAAAGGATCGGGCGTGAGCCAATACAACTGCAGGCCGCGCCAAAAGACAAAGAGGTAAAGCGCAAGCAAAATCAGAGCTCCCACGAGCCCGGTTTCCTCGCCAACGACGCCAAAGATGAAATCCGTGTGCGCTTCGGGCAGGAATCCGAGCTTCTGATTGCTCTGGCCGAGACCCACTCCGGTGATGCCGCCGCTGCCGATGGCGATCTTCGCCTGGCGAGGCTGATGATCGGCGTCGCGGGCTGCCTTGGTGGAAGCGAGTTTGACGGCGAACCATTGCAGATTCGGGGTCCTTGCGCAGTTTTTCCTCGGTGATGCCTACGAAAGCGAGAACGCGCAACAGGCGATAAGGTTTTTGCAGAAGGAAGCCGACCCCGAGCAGTGCGGCGAGGGCGAGCGACAGGTAGAAGTAGCGCCGTTCGATGCCGGCGACGAAGAAGACGACCACAGCGGGCGCCAACAGGACGGCAGCCGTGCCGAGGTCGCCGAAGCCGATCAGGCCGACCAGGCTACCCAGGACGAGCGCGGTGGGCCACAGTGTGTAGCGATCGTTGATCTTCAATTCCCGGCGCGATACCAGCCAGGCCAGAAAGACGACCAGCACCGGCTTGGCGACTTCGGAGGGCTGAAACTGCATGCCCGGCAAACGGTACCAGCGGTGCGCATTGCGGTCGACGAAGAGCACGCCGATGAGCAGCAGTGTGGTCATGCCGAGCGGAACGAATACCCACAGCGGATGGGCGAGCCGGGTATAGTCGAGTCGCTTGAGGATGAGCAGCAGGCAGAGGCCGATCGAGGCGAAGATCACCTGTTTGACGGCGAAACTCCAGGTTTCGACGTCGTACTTCACCTCCGCGACGACGCTTGAAGCGCTGTAGACCATGACGAGGCCAAAGGTGATCAGGACGAGAATTGCGCCGAACAGCTTCCAATCGGTCCTTATGCGGGATGACATCAGGCGGTCTCCTTGAGCTGTGATACGAGTTGCTTAAAGACTCTGCCGCGTTCTTCGTAGCCTGAGAACTGATCAAAGCTGGCGCAGGCCGGAGCGAGCAGGACTGTTTCGATGGGCGCGCCTGGCGCGAGGCCAGGTGGACGGCGGCGGCGAGATCGCCGCAGCGCTCCAAAGCGACGGCTCCCTGAAGCTGCCCGGCGATGATCTCCGTGGCCGAGCCGATGAGCAGCACGCCCCTCGCACGAGCCTGGAGCAGGGGGATGAGCGGCCTGTAGTCGCTGTTCTTGTCGTTTCCGCCGAGAATGACCCATAGGCCGGATTCGAATGATTCCAGGGCCTTCATCGTGGCATCGACGTTGGTTGCCTTGGAATCGTTGTAGTAGCTGACGCCGCCGATGGTGCGCACGAACTCGATGCGATGCTCGACGCCGGGAAAGCTCATCACGCCGCGGCGGATCGACTCCAGCGATGCTCCAGCCTCGCGGGCGCAGGCCGCAGCGGCAAGCGCGTTCTCAATGTTGTGGCGGCCGCGAAGCGGAACCTCGGATGCGCTCATGAACCGTGCGCCATCCGCGAAAAGTTCGCCGCTTTGCATCCAGAAGCCCTCGGCGACAGGCCCTCCGGCATTGAACCAGACCACGCGTCCGGGGCAGGACTCGGCATAGTCACGGGTGATGGTGTTTTCGAAGTTCAGCACCGCCACATCGCCGGGTTGCTGGTTGCGAAAAATTCGGCTCTTGGCGGCGGCGTAGTTTTCGAGGCTGCCGTGGCGATCGAGATGATCGGGAGTGACGTTGAGCGCCGCCGCGACGTGGACGCGCATCGTCTCCACCATCTCGAGCTGAAAGCTGGAAAGCTCGAGGACGTTCCACTGATCTGGCCGGGAGGCTGGTACGAGAGAAGCGGCGGGGGTGCCGATGTTGCCGCCGACCTGCGCGGGGATGCCAGCGCAGTTGAGGAGGTGGCCGATCAAGGCCGTCGTCGTGGTCTTGCCGTTGGAGCCGGTGATGCCGATGATAGGGCCCTGCAGAAACTGCGACGCCGACTTCGACGTCACCGATCACGCGCACCCCGGCGTGCGCGCCTGCTCCAGGAGCGGGAGGTCCGGGCGGCACGCCGGGAGAAAGGATGATGACGTCGGTGTCGGCGATTGCCGCGGGACCCTGCGGAACAAAGCCCGCGCCGAGCGCTTCGAGTTGCGCGGCTGCCTCCGGCAAGCCGGCAAGGGGTTTCGCGTCGGTGGCGCGCAGGACGGCGCCGTGGGCAGGAGCAGTTCCACGGTGGCCAGCCCCGACTGGGCCATGCCGAAGACAGTGACTCTGGGCCTCGCCAGTCCATGGTTACCTCAGTTTCAGCGTGGTCAGCGCGAACAGCGCCATCACCAGGCCGGCGATCCAGAAGCGCACGATGATCTTCGATTCGTGCCAGCCCAGCGCCTCGAAATGGTGGTGCAGCGGCGCCATCTGGAAGATGCGCTTGCCGCGCAGCTTGTAGCTGCCCACCTGGAGGATCACGGAGAGCGCCTCGAGGACGAAGACGCCGCCGATGAACAGCAGCAGGATTTCCTGCTTGATCAGCACCGCCACGACGCCCAGGCTGCCGCCCAGCGCCAGCGAGCCGACGTCGCCCATGAAGATCTCGGCGGGGTGCGCGTTGTACCAGAGGAAGCCGATGCAGGCGCCCGTCATCGCGCCGCAGAAGATGGTCAGCTCGCGCCGCGCCGGGCAGGCGCGTCAGATGTCCAGGTACTTGGCGAACTGCGCGTGGCCGCTGACGTAGCTCAGCACCGTCATCGCGCCGGCGGCGATGATCATCAGCCCGATGGCGAGCCCGTCGAGGCCGTCGGTCAGGTTCACGGCGTTCGACGACCCCACCACGACCAGCCAGAGGAAGAAGAAGAACCGCAAGAACGCCAGCGGATAAGTCCAGGGGTTGCGCAAGCAGGGAGTCGATCAGCAGGGTCGGCCGGAACGGCTTGAAGAACGGCACGTTCATGTCGGTGGAGTACAGGCCCTTGCTGTGGAGCACCAGCAGCCAGACGCCGACGGCGAGAACCAGCAGAATCTGGAAGACCATCTTCTGGCGCCCCGTCAGGCCCAGGTTGCGGCTTCTTCACCTTCGCGTAGTCGTCGAGAAAGCCGATCGCGCCGTAACCGCAGAGGGCGAACAGGGCGATCCAGACGTAGGGGTTCGCGAGGTCCGCCCACAGCAGCGTCGGGATGCACGATCGAGACGATGATCAGCACGCCGCCCATGGTCGGCGTGCCGGCCTTCTTCTGGTGCGACTTGGGGCCCTCCTCGCGGATGTGCTGGCCGATCTGGAACTCTCGCAGCTTCCGGATCAGCCACGGCCCGAGGACGACGGCGAGGAGAAAGGCGGCGAGGCTGGCGGCGAGCGTGCGGAAGGTGACGTATCCGAAGACGCGGAACGGCGTGAAGTGCGGGTAGAGCAGTTCGTAAAGCAGCCAGTAAAGCATGGCTAGGCCAAAAACTCCTCCAGGGCGAGCTCGACACGGGTGCCGCGGGAGCCTTTGAACAGCACGGCGTCGCCGGGCTGGGCGATGCGTGCGGAGCGTCCGCCGGCCTCGCGCGGATCCTCGAAGAAGTATGACGGCGTCGGGCCCAGGCCCGCGGCTGCGGCTTCTTCGCAAGCAGTCGCGCACCGCGCCGCGTCACCCCGACGAGCACATCGATACCGCACGCGGCGGCGTAGCGGCCGACCTCGCGATGCAGTTCCTCGCCCACTGTCCCAAGTTCGAGCATCTCCCCGAGCACGGCGATACGGCGCCTGGCGGGCGTCGCGGCGAGCACGTCGAGCATCATCATCGCCGCTTCCGGGTTGGAGTTGTAGCAGTCGTTCCAGATCATCGCGCCCTGGCCTCGATGCGCTGCAGCCGCATTTTGGCCGGCTCCAGCCTGGCGAGCGCATCCTGCAGGGTCGCGATATCCAAGCCGAAGGCGCGCGCCACGGCGAGCGCGGCCAAAGCAGCCATCAGGCCGCCCCGGAGCGGGAAGTGGGCACAAAAAAGGGCCCACGCCCGCGACGTTGAAATGGGTGCCCTCGGGGAGGAATTCGCGCCGTTTCGACGCGGACGTCGGCTGCCTCGGAAAAACCGTAGAAAATCGTTCGGCCCGGGTGGACTCCGGAAAAGGCTTGCACCCGGGGTCGTCGGCATTGAGCACGGCGATGCCATCGGCGGGCAGCGCCTCGATCAACTCACGCTTGGCCAGCGCGACTGACCTCGATCGACCCGAGGTTCTCGATGTGCGCGGAGCCGACATTGGTGACCACGCCGATACGCGGCCGCGCGATGGCGGCCAGATGCGCGGATCTCGCCGGCGTGGTTCATGCCCATCTCGATCACGGCCGCCTCGGCGTCGTCGGGGAGATTGAGCAACGAGAGCGGCACGCCGATGTGGTTGTTGAAGTTGCCTGAGGTCTTGCCCGTGACCATGCGAGCCGACAGCACGCCGGCGATGGCGTCCTTGGTCGTGGTCTTGCCGGCGCTGCCGGTGACGCCGATCAAGTGCGTTGGCCGGAACGCTGCCAGAGGTCGCGAGCGCCGCGGGCCAATGATTGCAGGCCCTCAAGGGTGTTGGCTACATGGAGGAGGGCCCCTGCGATTCAATCGCACGTGAGACCATGGCCGCTGCGGCACCGGTTCGAAGGCCCGCGCGACGTGGTCATGGCCGTCGTGGTTTTCCCCGTGCAGGGCGACAAACAGAGCCCCTGGCGAGAGTGTGCGCGTGTCCGTCGAAACGGATGTCAACGGTACTGCCGCGGCTGCAGGCAGGCCGAGCCAGGCCGCACAGGTGGCAAGAGAGAGGTTCACGCCCGGTGCGCCTCCCGCCGCGGTTTATTTTCGGAGCTGTAGCCATAGGCGCGCAGGATTTCGCGCGCCTTCGCGGTCGTCGAAAGGTATCGTCGTGTCGCCGATCAGCTGGTAAGGCTCGTGGCCCTTGCCGGCCAGTAGCACGATGTCGCCCGGAGCGGCTTCGTCGATGGCGCGCCGGATCGCCTTCTCGCGGTCCGGCTCCACGACGTGGCGCACGTCGGTGCGCCGCACGCCCACCAGCGCGTCGTTGATGATGTCGAGCGGATCTTCGCTGGCGCGGGTTGTCGCTGGTGACCACGACGAAATCGCTGAGCTCCGCCGCGGCCTGGCCCATCAGTGGACGTTTGGTGCGGTCGCGATCGCCGCCGCAGCCGAACAGCGTGATCACCCGTTTGGGCTCCAGGGCGCGGGCGACCGTGAATGACGTTGCGCAGCGCGTCGTCGGTGTGAGCGTAGTCGACCACCACGAGAAACGGCTGGCCCTCGTCGACGCGCTCGAAGCGGCCGGGCACGCTGTCGCAGCGCGGCGAAGCCCGTGGCGATTTCCTCGGGCTCGAACCCATGGCTCCAGAGCCGCGCCGAAGCAGGCCAGCAGGTTGTACACGTTGATGATGCCGCACATCGGCGAGTCGACCTCCGTGCGTCCCTTCGGATGCCGCACGTTGAAGCGCAACCCCGCGAACCCGGCGTCGAAGGTGTCCACCTTGAGGTCCGCCGGGGAGCGGATGCCGTACGTGAGGCGTCGCGTGGAAGGTGGGATTTCGAGTTTGCCCGACCATTCGTCGTCGGCGTTGACCACCGCGAAGGGCGGAGGCGGGCCGCCCGCGCCGGAAAAGAGGCGCGCCTTGGCGGCGAAGTAGCTCTCCATCGAACGGTGGAAATCCAGGTGGTCCCGCGTCAGGTTCGTGAAGACCGCCGTGTGAAAGGAGAGGCCGTGCACGCGGCGCAGTTCCAGCGAATGCGAACTCACCTCGAACTGAAAATGCGAACCGCCGGCGTCAAGCGTCCGCCGCATGAGACGAATGAGATCAAGCGATTCCGGTGTCGTGTTGATAGCGTCGAGAACCTCTCCAGCGACGCGATACTCGATGGTGCCGGCCATCCCGGTGACACGGCCGAGGGCGCGCAGCGCCGCATCGAGGGCGAAGACGGTTGTCGTCTTGCCGTTGGTGCCTGTGACGCCGGTGAGTGTCAGCCGCTCGTCTGGCATGGAGTAGAAGCGCCGGGCGGCGATGGCGAGTGCTTCGCGGCCGTGTTCAACCTGAAGCCAGGGGCCGCGGAAATCCTCCAGCGGCGGCAGTTCGGAGACGACTGCGACGGCGCCCTGCTCCATCGCCGCGCCGGCGAACTTTCGCCCGTCAGCGTGTGCGCCTGAGAAGGCGAAGAAGAGCGTTCCCGCGGCTGCGCGGCGCGAGTCGTACTCGAGCCCGGACGCCTCGAGGGCCTCCCACCCGCGGGGAGGAGGAGCGGTCAGAGGGAGACCCTCGAGAAGTTCGCTGAGCGTCATGGCTTTGGCGAGAATTCCACTTTCACTGTTGAGCCCACGGGAAGGATCGTGCCCGGCGCAGGTTCCTGATGACGCGCGAGGCCCTGACCTGTCACTCGAACGTCGAGCCCCAGAGAGGCGGACTGGCGAAGAACGGCGACCATGTTCTTTCCCTGGAAATCAGGCACTTTGGGCCCAACCAGTTCCGGCGCCAGGGGCGGTTCCGGCATCACGTCCTGCGATTGCGACTCGACACGTTGAACTGCCGGCTTGGCGGCTTGGGCGATCCGGTTTTCCGGAAGTTCGTTGGTTTCCAGCACCGGCTTGGACGGATCGATGTCCGTTTCGGGATGGTCCTTGGGGACGCGAAGCACTCGCAGGGCTGTCCCAGCGACACGGCTGAACACCGGCGCCGCGGCGATGCCGCCCTGCTTAGGCGTTCTGTTTAGCGTCACGACAACAACGATGCGCGGGTTGGCGACCGGCGCGAAGCCGATGAACGAAGAGTTGTGCAGATTGACCCATGCGCCCTTCTCGAAGATCTCGGCCGAACCCGTCTTACCACCGGCGGAGTATCCCGGGATGGCCGCGCGCCGGCCGGTTCCCTCGCGCACCACGAGTTCCATGATCTGGCGGATCGTAATTGTTGTCTCGGAGCGCAGTGTACGAATTGGCTGCTTCTTCTCAATCGCCACGTCAATGAAGCGTCCATCCCCCAAGGG
Source organism: Bryobacteraceae bacterium (assembly GCA_963714395.1). Taxonomy (GTDB): domain Bacteria; phylum Acidobacteriota; class Terriglobia; order Bryobacterales; family Bryobacteraceae; genus JACADU01. The sequence goes on along the minus strand of CAVQOO010000040.1, from coordinate 344,852 downwards.
CCGGCGCATGGACGCCACCAGGCGAGGCTGGACAAGTAGGCCGCCGTTGGCAATTACCGCGACAGCGCGAGCGAGCTGAATAGCCGTAGCCCCGATTTCGTGGCCGAAGGCGATATATTCGTGCGAATTCTCAGACCAGCACCAGCGGTCGTTGCGGTCCCTACATTCAAGGTGGCGCAACAGGCCCGGCGATTCGGCCGGTATTTCGATGCCGGTCCTTTCGCCCATGCCGAACCGCTTCAGATAGTCGTAAAGAGCGCGCGGTCCGCACATCACTGAGATTTTGGCAATTCCGATGTTGGAGCTCTTTATCAGAACTTGCGCGGCCGTGAGCATGCCGTAACCGTGCACATCGTGGATGGGAGGCCGCCCCGGTCGCGGCCACGATTTGTTCTCGCAGAATATCGGCGTGTCGGGTTGGACTTTGCCCAGATCGAGCCCCATGGTGAGGGTAATCATTTTCATCACAGAGCCCGGCTCGCAGGGAATCTGCGCAGCGGTGTTGGAATGACGAGCCTCGGCTTCGGCCGGAGTGGGTTTTTCGTGCCGCGGGTCGAAGGTTGGGGAATTGGCCAGCGCGAGGATTTCCCCGGTTTGAGGGTCCAGTACGACTACTGTGCCGCCGTCGGCATTGGCTTCCTGAATACCATCGCGAAGCGCCGCTTCCGCCTCATATTGGATGACTCGGTGGACCGAGAGCGTGACATTGGCTCCCTGGACGGCTTCCTGCTTGACCCAGGAGACGTAATGGTCAGCGCGCGAACCGGTGAGGACGATCTTCTCGCCCGGTTTGCCCCTCAACTCACCGTTGAGCCGCTGCTCGAGTCCGGCGTTGCCGTTGCCTTCGGCGTCGATGCTGCCGACAACATGCGCCCCCGACATTCCGCCTGGGTACTCGCGGCGCGCGTCGTCGATCACCTCGATGGGGAAGGTCCGGCGGAGAGGTGTAAGGCGATTCTTTTCGTCCTCCGCGAGGTGGCGTTTGAGGACGAAGTAGCCTCGTCCGGCGGCTCGCCGCGTTCCCCGGTTTTTGTATTCGAACAGGCGGCTGGCGAGGTCCTTCGGCTCCAGGCCGAGCACCGGAGCGATCAGCCGGGAGAAGAAGATTGGGTCGACAATGCTCTGCGGGTTTACCACGGCGCTCTGCGTACGAATGCTGATGGCGAGCGGGTATCCCTCGCGGTCGAGCACTTCGCCCCGAAGCGAGGGAATGGGGAATCTGTGACGCTGCTGCGCGCGCGCGGCTGCGGCATACTCGTCATGCTTGATCACCTGCAGCCATACGAGCCGGCAGCCAATGATCAGACCCCAGACAAGCACGATTCGGCCAACAAAAATGGCGCGCTTCAGGGCTTTCTCGTCGTTCGGCGGTTCCATCGAGGCTTCCCTTTGCGGAGTTGAGCGATAACCCTTGAGCCGGAAGGCAGCGCGCTATCGGCGGCTCGTCAGAGACGCGACCGTGCCGCCAATGGGAGGCGCGAAGATGACCGACGCGGCTGTTGGCGTGACGAACTTGTCGCCGCCCCACATCTGCAGCTGCTGCGGGCTGATGAGCTTGGCTTCTTCGCTCCTCAGTTGGCGCAGCGTGTTGATGCGCGTGTCCCGCTGCGCTTTCAATAATTCGACTTTGCGGCTCATCAGCAGGTTGTAGCCGCCCGGCAGTAACAGCGCGATGGCCATGACCGTCACGGTGATTGCCGTGCAAGTCACGCCGATCGTCTGAAGCCAGTCACGCTTGTCCACCAGCCGTACGACTCGGCTGTTGTCCACCGCTTTGACAAACAGGTGAATCTCTTCCTTGGGCAGAGTCCGCAGGCGCGATCCAGCCTGGTTTCCGCCGACCCGCGCGCGCTGTACGGCTTTCCCTGCCGCCAGCCAATCAAAGAGCGCTGCGAGGCTCGTCATTTTTGTTCCCTCTCCTGACCTCAAATCAACCCGTCGGTTGCAGTTTCCGGAGGCGCCAGCACGCCGCCCGATTAAATCGTTTCCAACGCCCGGAGCACCGCGCTCCGGCTTGCCGCATTCCGTCTTACTTCTTCATCCGTGGGCTTGACCACGTGCTTGGTCAGCACGCGCGCCCGTCCCGATTGCGCCATCGCCTTGAACGCCTGTTTGACTTTGCGATCTTCCAGCGAATGAAACGCAATCATCACCCAGCGAGCGCCAGGGCGCAGACACCCCGGGGCACGCTCCAGCAGATCGTCCAACTCCTGCATTTCCGCATTGACTGAAATTCTGAGACCCATGAAAATACGAGTTGCAGGGTGCAGTTTTCCGTGCCGCGGGACGACCGTCTCGACGATTGCAGCCAACGCTGCCGTATCGGATACCGGCCGCCCCCGCACGATGGCCCTTGCGATTTTCTCTGCCGTTTTCCTCCTTTCCCCTGCCACCTCTTCGAAGAGAGAGGCGAGATCCCGTTCCGTAGCCCTGTTGACCAGATCGAAGGCGGTCAAGTCCTGCCCGCGATCCATTCGCATATCCAGGGGGCCGTTCTCCCGCAGCGAGAATCCGCGCTCCGGACTCGTCAACTGCACACGGCTCACTCCCAGGTCTGCCAGAATTCCGTCCAACGGCCCAAGACCTAGTTCCGCGAGAACCTGTGGAAGCGACGAGAACGGGGCTTGCCGGAAAATGATCTTCCCTGCCAGTTCTCCAGCATTCTGCCGGGCCAACTCCAACGATTCTGCATCGCGGTCCAGAGCAAGCACTCGTCCTGTAGTCAGCAACCGGGCTATGGCGATGGTGTGGTTGCCCAATCCGCAAGTGAGATCGCCGTAGACTCCCTCTGGACGAGGATCCAGGTACTGTAGCGATTCGTTCAGCATGACGGGGAAGTGTTCCATGGTTCATCACAGATCGTTCCCCATGCCCATCGAGACCGCTTCCCCTTGATCGGCGTCCCTCGTAGACCGGACATCGGTGTACTTGTTTTCGTATTCACTTTCCGGGTGAATCGTGATAATGTCCTGATGAAACCGGAGCTGCACCGTCTGTTCGCCTAGCTTCGCCTCTTCCCTCAGGCGGGGGGGCAGGGTCAGGCGGTCCTGCTTGTCGAGTTCAATGTCCCCGCCCACGCTGTCGCAATAGAAGGCGATGCGTTTTCGGAGTTCCGGTTTGCTCTCGAGGCGCGTGAGGTTCCGTTCCCAGCTTCCATTGGTGAAAATACGCGGGAGGCCATCGAAGAATGTGGCGTAAAGAACTTTATCTTCAAGGCTTTGAATATGCTCGACGAACTTCGCCGGCATCTTCAGGCGACCCCCTGCGTCGAGCTTGGCGGAGTAGATCCCGCGGGGGGCCCGTTTGACGACAGGAGTGGGAACAATTTGTTCCGGCATATGCCTTGGCGACCCAAACCTTGCCAATTTGAGCCTGTAGAGATGGTATAGCCGAGAGCCTCGGCAGATCAAGCAGTTTTATGAGAAGAATTTCAAGTGACACTCGAAGTTTGTCCATGGGGGTCCCCAGAACGGGGAGGGTTGGGTCGAATTGACGTCATTCTGGAAGCTTCCGTGCGGTATTTGCTAGCCTGACTGTGTGATTTACCCGAAGCTCTATGACCTGCATCCCGGGCCGGAATGCCCGGAGTTGGTGCGGATGATTGTGGAAATCCCGATGGGGTCGGCGAACAAGGTGGAGTACGACGGGGAGTTGGGGCTGTTCCGGCTGGATCGGTCGCTCTACTCGCCGATGCACTATCCGGGCGACTATGGGTTCGTTCCTGGGACCTTAGCCGAGGACGGGGATCCGCTGGACGTTTTGACTCTGGTTTCGGAGGCCAGTTTCACTGGGTGCCTGATCGAGGTTCGGCCCATCGGGGTACTGAACATGATGGACCGTGAGGAAGGCGACCAGAAGATCATCGCGGTGCCGACACGCAATCCCCGCTACGATCAGATCCACACGATGGACCAGGTGTTCCCTCACGTGCGGCGGGAACTCGAGCACTTCTTCTCTATCTACAAAGAGCTGGAAGGCCGTGTGGCGACGACGCAGGGATGGGGCGGCCCGCGCGAGGCGCGGCGGGACATCGTGGAGTCGCGCGAACGTTATCTGGCTATCCAAGCCGCCGCAGCGGTGGCACAGGCCGACTCGGCATAGTCGCCGCTTCTAGGCGTCAATCAAGAAGCTTCGGGTTCACGGTCATCACATGGTACATGCCGTTCAGGTTCGCGATCATGTCCCGGAAGAACTCCCGCATGGCGTCGCGTGAGTAGTCTTCCGCGCGAAGATCTTGGATTTCGCGTTTGAGGGCAAGATCGAGTGATTCCCGCGGCGACTTGTACAGGCAGACCCCCCCAAAGACGTTCCAGTGCCGGCTCTTGTCTGCGCCATCCTCCTTGTTGCCGGGAAGCAGGAAGTTGTCCAAAGCGAGAGATCCTGGCAACACGTCACTGGGGAGAGACTTAATCCAGGCGTATGGTATCCGGATAGCCTCGTCCAGCAAACCCACAGCCTTCTTCTTGTCGCCTCCCTTGATTCGCATCGCCTCACGAAAGAGAAGCACCATCGGGAGGTTGTGATTCTCGACGCTTGGATCCCGGAGTTTCCGGCTCGTTCTCGATACGGCTCGAGCATAGCGCCGGTCCCGCTGGGCGTAGCCGATCAGCGCCCGGAAGTCCGTCTCGCGTGTTGTGCTCTTGTAATACTGCCACTCCGCACGTTGAAGGTAATTCTCGAGATGGGTGAGGTCTCTCGGCCGCTCCAGCGTCTCGAGATTATAGGTGAGGCCGAGGTCCGATTGCAGATGCCTGGCGACCGCTCCGAGTTTGGCGCGCCAGTCCTCGGGTGAGTCGAGCGTCTCTCGTAGATGGTCGCGGAGGGTCAGCAAACCGAGAATGAAGCCGGACTGATCTCGAGCGGTGAGCGTCTCCGCATCCTCGACCAGCTCGATGAGTGCCAGCAGCAACTCGAAGCGCTGACCGGCTTCCATCAGAGACTTCGCCCGCAGCAGCTTTCGCGTGGCGTAGGCCCGTTCGATCGGCAGAAGCGCCGGCGCGCGTTTCCGCCACGCCTGATCGAACCGGACCGCCTCGGCGAACAGTTCGGCGTTGAGCGCGCCCATGTAGTGACTCGCGCCTGCGGCTGGGAAGAGGTCGCCGAGCCAGGCGAGCTCAGGCGTGAATGAATACGACAAGGCCCACAGAGGGCTCGGGCGATATTCGGATTCCGGCACGTAAGTGTAGAGTTCACGAGGACGCGGAAACGGGTCACCTCTGAGGCTGGCCTTCTCCTCGGCGGAATAGGGGTCGCCGCCTGCCTCGGCGAGCGACCGTAGGATTCGCAGGTCTTCCTCATCAATAAGCTCGTTCTTGTTGAGGTCAATGCTGCACGCCAGGCCGGCATTCTTGCCGAACGGGTCTGCAAGAAAGGCGTCGAGGCGCTTCAGATCGCTGCCTGTCCATCGATGGTCGCCGTCGAGATCTCCCAACATGACCAGGGTTGATCGGCCCTCAATCCGATGCGCGGGAATGGCCATTTTCCAGTACGCAAAGCCGAGCGCGGCAATCGTACCGGCGGCAACAGTGAGTGAAATCCACTTGCTCACGAATGATCTCCTCGTCATGTTACCGTTTCAATCCGGCGGCCGGACTCGTGCGCCGGGGGTGGTGTCGATAGGATGATGGTAAGTATGCTCCGAGTAGGTTTCGTTGGCTGGCGCGGCATGGTCGGATCGGTGCTGCTCCAGCGTATGCGTGAAGAGAACGATCTGGCCGGCCTGGAGTCTGTCTTTTTCACTACTTCCAACGTTGGTGGCAAGGCGCCGCGGGAGGGCGGAGATGCGGCGGTGCTGCAGGACGCGTTCGACCTGAAGGCGCTTGCCGGTTGCGACGTCGTTCTCTCCTGCCAGGGTGGCGATTACACCCAGAAGGTTTATGGCGCCTTGCGTGGCGCTGGCTGGAGCGGCTACTGGATCGATGCGGCATCTACTCTGCGCATGGCCGATGATGCCGTCATCATCCTCGATCCGGTCAACCGTGACGTCATCGACAAAGCGCTTGGCTCAGGCGTGAAGACCTTCGCTGGCGGCAATTGCACGGTCAGCCTGATGTTGATGGCGATGGGCGGGCTCTTCCGCGAGGGCCTGGTGGAATGGGCGAGCAGCATGACCTACCAGGCCGCTTCGGGCGCAGGCGCAGCCAAGATGCTTGAACTGATGCAGCAGATGGGCCGGTTGACTGATGCGGCTCGTTCGGCGCCGGCCGCCGATGCGCTTTGTGTGGAAAGCGCTGTGACAGCGGAGCAGCGGAGCGCCTCCCTTCCTGTGGCCGAGTTTGGCGCGCCGCTGGCAGGAAGCTTGCTGGCTTGGATCGACAAGGAGATGCCTGACGGGCGGACGCGTGAAGAGTGGAAGGGCGAAGCCGAGACCAACAAGATCATGGGGACCTCGCACGCAATTCCCGTGGACGGGATCTGTGTCCGTGTTGGAACACTGCGCTGCCACAGCCAGGGCATTTGCGTAAAGCTGACCCGCGACGTGCCGATGAACGAGATCGAGGCCATCCTTGCGAGTTCGACGCCGTGGACGAAAGTAGTGGCCAATAACAAGGCGGACACACTGAGCGAGCTGACGCCGACCGCGGTGACCGGGACTCTGACAGTGCCCGTGGGCCGTCTGCGCAAACTCCGCATGGGCCCCGAGTACTTAGGGGCGTTCACCGTGGGCGACCAGTTGCTCTGGGGTGCCGCCGAACCGCTGAGGCGGATGCTGCGCATTCTGCGCGGCGACCTCTGATCCGGGCCGGCAATCACAAACTTTCAGATAGGGGCGAGTGTGCCTTGTAGCGGCGAAGCGCGAGCGTCCGGTCGCGCACGGCGTAGCAATAGGCGCAGCCGTGCGGGCATGTGTCGTAGTCGCCGATGTCGCGCGACTCATGGCAGGCGCAGCCGGGGCGATTGCCTTTGATGGCGGCGTGCACCGGATAGCCGGCTATTGCCGCCAGCCGTCCCGCATCGACGCACCGCGCCTCGCCGCAGCCTGGGGCCAGGAACTCGGGCTGGGAGCAGAGCGTCAGGCTCATGCCGTGCTGGCGTGCGATGCCGGCCAGTTCGGCCGTCAACTCGCGTTTCTCCGCCGCAGCCGGATCGATCACCGTCAACCCCGTCCTGGCCAGGTTCCGGGCCGACTTCGCATAGATATGCACGAAGCTGATCACCGCTTCGTCGGTGGCGCCTTCAAGTGCGCGGGCCAGCGTGCGGAATTGCTCGAGATGATACCCACGCGGGGTCGCCTCCGATAGAACGATGGGATCGTACCGCCACACGGGACACAGGGCGTGCACGTCCCGCGATAGCGCTTGAATCTGCTTAATCGCAATCTCGGACGGAACCACGGCCGCTTCCAACGATCTCGGGTAGCCGGTGACCGTGAATTGCACCGTGAACGGTCGTCCGAATTCGAGGAGCCAATCCAGCCGGCTCATCATCGGGCCGAAGTTGCGCGTCCAGAACACGAAGCCGTCAACATCCTCGCGCCGCAGGCTGACCTCATAGTGCTGTGCGCTATATGGGTTCTTGACGCGGACGAAGCCCTTTTTCAGCCGTTCGAAGAACCACTCACTGTAGAACGCCGGGATGTCAGTCCGGTAGCTGGCTGAGACTATCACGCTATTGACTATTGTCACCCTTGGGCCACGTGAGCCAATCCCATGCGCTCGAGACGCTGGCTGAATCTCACAGGATCGGCGCGCAAGCTATCCCACTGCGGACCGACGGCCAGATGCGCGAGAGAGGGATCGCGGCTGTCAAGCGCGCGATCCAAGTGCCGAAATGCGGAGTCCAGGTCGCCGGCTTCGCCATGGAGAATTGCCAATTGCATGTCGGGAATCGCTTGCGGCTGTCGAGCAGCTCGCTCCAGCATGAACCTTCCGACTCCGGCGACGCCCCCAGCCGCGTAGGCATGCCTGAGAGGTTCGAGGGCATCAGCGGTGACGCCGTGCATCTCTGCGTGCGCGATGTTTGCTGCCATGTATCGGTCGAAATCGCCCATCTTCCAGAATGCGCCTGCGAGATGCTCCCGGGCGTGGGGGTGCCGCGGAGCGAGTTCCAGGGTCTTGTTGGCCCACTCGATCGATTCCACATACCTGCGCTGGCAGAAGTAGGACATTGAAATCTGTAGGTGCACCAGCGGCGAAAACGGGTCACGCTCCAGCGCCCTCAGCTTCATCTCGATTCCTTCTTCGCGCCTGCCCAGGGCCTCCAGGAGCCGGCCCATGAGCAGGTAGGCTTCCGTGTGATTCGGATGCATCATCAGCGCCCGTTCCAGGCTCCTTTGGGCGCCAATCCAGTTCCAATCGCTCAGGAACAGGACCGCGCCCAGAGCCACTTGCGCATCGGCGCACGAATCGTCCATGGCCAGCGCGCGCAGCGCCGCATCCCGGGCATTGCTGAATGCTTCGCCTGGGGGCCTGAGACGATACTCGGCCTGCGCACAATGGGCAAGTGCCAGGCCTGCGTGTGCCGCGGCATAGTGCGGCGCCTGCGTAGCGGCTTTGCGGAACGCCTCGATCGCCTTCGGCACTTCGAACATCGAAGCCGACAGCATGTGGGAGCGGCCTCGCCCGAACCACTCATACACCTCCGGGGCAAGAGATGGCCGGGTAGTGTACTGGCCGTGTTCCGGGCTCTTGCACCCGAGATAGGCAGCGACTGATCCCGCAACCGCATCTGCGATTGCCAGGATGCCGGTGCCCGGCTCATTGAACTCGCTGCGCCAAAGCCATGCACCATCGCGCGACCGGACCAGACGGGCCGAAACCTTCGTTCGTCCTGCGGATCGGGCGCAGACGGATTCTAGTACCGCGTCTACCAGCAGGGCCCGGCCAACCGATGCGGGATCTCCCCCTGAGGGGCTGTAACTGTGCACGGCTCGAATTGGCCTGACGAGAATCTGCCCAAACCTCCCAAGGCGCTCGACGAGGGCGTCGGCGAGCGTCAGGCCGATTGGCCAGTCGCGTCCGGAAAAGACTTCGTGAGTGAATGGCAGCGTAGGGAGCACTGCAAGCGACCATCTTCCGGCGCCAGCTTCTCGAAAGGCTTCGTTGCGCGCAACGGCGGCGATAAAGCGGTATCCGGATCGCGGAATGGTCTCGATGAACCGCCGGCCTGGGCGGGTCTCGCCAAGTGTCTTACGCAGAGCGGCAACGTGAACCGCGAGAATGCCCTCCTCCACGAAAGAATCGGGCCAGATCTGTGCGAGCAACTCCGACTTGGTCACCAGATGTCCGGCGTTGCGAACAATTGCGACCAGCACTTCAAGTGTCTTGGGGGCCAGAGGAAGACAACGCCCGGCGTTGGAGAGCCGCCGTTCCGCGGGGTCCAGTGTGAATTCGCCGAACGTGTAGAGTTCCGCGCCCCCCATAAATCTTAAGGGAAGCTTAACAGAACCTTCAGGACTCTCTGGACGATCGCGGCTAACGTGAGTGCCAGGAGGTGAATATGGCGGATGCATTTGTCGGCAACTGGAAACTGGATGTTGAACAGTCGGAGTTCGATCCGAAGTACGTGCCGGCGGCAGGCACTCTGGTGTTTGAACTCGATTCCGAGGGCAACTACCTGATGAAAGCGGAGGGAATTACCTCCTCCGGTGAAAGAGTCGCGGAGAGGCCGCAGCGGTTTGTCCCGGACGGCAGGGAGCATTCCGCACCTGACATCCCGGGGCTGAGCATGGTGGCGACCTGTACGGACCCGAACACAATTTCGAGTGAAGGGAGGATGAACGGCAAGGCTGTGGGGCAGGCGACCTACACAGTGTCCGCAGATGGAACCAGACTAACTGCCACCGCTTCTGGTATGGGCGCCAACGGCCCATTTAAGACGCGCGCTGTATTCATTCGGCAGTAATCTATTGAGCAAGGACGAGAATGATTTGGGAAGGACGGTTGATGTCGCCGGCGTTAGGCTTGATCGTGCAGGCGATCGGACTTCCGACGGCGCACGCGGTCGCTCCATGGGCCCTATCGCTGCTGGCCCTTCGCCATGGCTGGGCAGCGGGCTCTCCAGGCGCCTGGAATCTGATTGGCCTGATTCCGGTGGCGATCGGGTTCTGTGTCCTCTTCATGTGCATCGCTGAGCACTTCAGGTCGGTCCCGGGAGGCTGGAAGATCGAATCCACACCGCACTATCCGACACCGGCGTACCTGTTAACGCGAGGACCTTACAGTTACAGCCGCAATCCGATCTACCTGGCTGAGGGCGTGGTGTGGTTCGGTTGGATCGTTTTCTATGGGAGTTTCGCGGTCCTCGGTGTTTTCGTCATTCTGAGCCTGCTGGTCGGGCCTGTTGTGATGCGGCGTGAAGAGCGCGGCCTTGAGGCCCGATTCGGCGAAGCGTATCGCGCTTACAGGCAAGCCACCCCCCGGTGGATTGGCAAACCACGGTCTTGAGTGAGTTCCGAGACTCGTTCCAGGGCGCGGGGTGCTTGCTCTACCAAGCCCCGAATCGGGAGTCGTGGACCGTGATCCCGCGAGCGGACAACTCGGCCAGTAATTGAGCGACCGCGGTAGACATCTCAGCCTCCCCTGGTACGACCACAGCCCATGCGAGGTTCTCCCGATATTCCCGGGAGACGATGTGCCAGCGATCGAGAGATGGCGGCATTGTCCGTCCAATCTCTATGAGAGTCCAGCGGCGAACGAGTGCCAGCGCGGTCTCCCGATCCGGCAACGGCCCTTGCACGATGAAGTGGTTGTCTCCATGGACGAGAATACCCGTCATTGCCAAGTCACCCCTCGATTCGCGGATCCGGAATGGGATACCCGATGGCGAAATGGTAGACCACCTGCCCCTGTCCGGCCGGCAGGTTGAGATACCGATGCACTTGCTCGTCGTAGAATGCGCCGATTCCGGTCGCCCTGAGTCCGAGTGCCTCCGCAGCGAGATAGAGGCGGTGGCCGATCGCCCCCGCTTCGAAATGCACATAGCGGTAACCACGATCACCGTGGGCGCGGGCGGCACGATCGAGATCGCCGATCATCGAGAACGCCACGCAGGCGTTGCCGGCGAGATCCTGGCCGAGGCTGAGACCGGCGGCTGCGACCTGTTGGTTGCCCTTCTTGAGGAGTTCCAACTCGCCAGACTCGGGCCAATGCCTGTACACGCCGGGTTGCAGTCCGCCGACTCGATGAACGTACAAATAGAGCTGAATGAATCGTTCTGCGGAGAAGTCGGCATGCAGCCGCCCAGCCGCCGATGCCAAAATCGCGGAGAGTTGTGGCAGGGTCATCGATTCCGACCCACCGCGGAAGTCGAGCGCCGAGCGCCGCGTCCGCACTACCTCGCCGAAGGCCCGCATCGATGAAGCTGCAGGCGGCAAGCTGAACTCGCCGGAACCAGTGGGACCCGGCTCGGCGGCGGAGATGCCGCGCAGACGCGCTCGGGCCAAGCGTTGTGGCGCGGTGAATTTCGTCGATCCGCGGGTAGGCGGTACTCTCCTTCGAGAGCTGATTCGCGTGCCCGCCGAACCAGACGGGTTCGCCGGCGTCCGGTGCGCGTACGGGAATGGACGTGCCGCGCAGCTCGACAACGAGCATAGGCCACTCATCCTCGTGCAGGCGGCAGGACTGCGCCACTTCATCGTCCGGGAAATGACCAGTCGCAAAGCTGTCGCAGGCCCATCGCGCGGGCGGCGAGCGCGAGCGCCTGCCAGGCGTGCCCCATGTCGTGCAGACAGTATCGGTAAGCCCTGTCCCGGTACTTCCACGCCTCGCGCCATGCAATGCTGGTCAGCACAAACACGATGGGCGCAGGGCTGCCAGCGGGATTCGGCTCGAGATGGCCGAGCGCGCGCTGCTCGGCCATGTGAGAGGAAGGACGATAGTGATACAGTCCGTCGGGCCACTCTTTCAGGCCTCTTGTGAGGAAGTGGAACTCTGTCGGGTGCAGGTTCCCCGAGGATGGATTCACGCGCAATGCGTAGCGGGATCCGGTGGAGGGAACGCGTTTGGACGCGCTGATCGCGGCTGAATAGAAGAGAAGCTGAGAAATGAAAGCCGGGCCGTCTCCGGGGGCGCCGGCGCCGGGCGCATCGCGCAGCACATCGAGCGCGGGTGTTTCGAGGATTGGCGGATCAGCCGGCAGGTCGAGCACCGGCACGCCCTCGTAGTGACGGAAGGGATCGGGCATGTTCGCCCAGTCGAGCATATGCGGTGTTCGCCGCAGCGACTCAACGCTGTGTTTGGTCGATTCGTGATACTCCCGCCAAGTCATGGTTGGCCGACGGTCGCTGCTGCCTACCGGCGCGAGGCCGTAGGCATTCCGCTGAAAGCGTCGCGGAGCTTCTTCCAGGTTTCGCTGAGCTCTTCCGGCAATACCCGTGTTTCGCCGATGCTGGTCATAAAGCTCACGTCGCCGTACCAGCGCGGCAGCACGTGCAGATGGAGGTGGCCGGCGATGCCGGCCCCCGCGCATTCGCCGAGGTTCATGCCGACATTGACGCCTTGCGGCCTGTAGACGGCCTTCAGTTGCCGCACCGCTTCCTGCGCGAGTGAGGTCATCTCACATGCCGCTTCTTCCGGCAGCGCCTCGAAGTCGGCAATGTGAGCATAAGGCGTAACCATGAGGTGGCCGCTGGTGTATGGGTAGCGGTTCAGCAAGACAAAGTTGTGCTCGCCCCGGTAGAGGATGAGGTTTTCCTCGTCGGCATTCTGAGCGCACCTCGAGCAGAAAATGCAAACGTCATGGGGCGATGCATTTGTGACGTACTTGTAGCGCCAGGGGCTCCAAAGGTGGTCCATCAGTCGGGCACTCAGAATTCACTGGTGGGAGCGGTCGGCGAGGGCTCCAAAGGAGCCGTGGCTGAGTCGTTAACCAGGTCCTTCAGTTCCTTGCTCGGCTTAAAGTAGGGAATTCGCTTGGCCGGCACCTCAACACGGGCGCCGGTCTTTGGGTTTCTGCCGACGCGCGACTGGCGTTGGCGAGTGCGAAAACTGCCGAAGCCACGGATCTCAATCTTGTCGCCGTCCTTCAATGACTTGACGACGCTTGAGAAAATGGCCTCGACAATGACTTCGGACTCTTTGCGGGTAAACTCCACCACGCGGGAGACTTCTTCAATCAGGTCGGCTTTGGTCATGGAACTGGTCCCTTCGTCCCGTTAGTTGGATTCTTCCTCTGATTCCGGCTCGGCCGGGGCAGTTGGCTCGCTCGCCGATTCCGGGCTGGCTGCATGGCCTGTTTCTGCGACGAACTTATGTGTGGTCTCTACCGCCTTACGCTGGTAGTCCTCGATCCGCTGCTTCTCCTCGATCGCACCTTCGTCCGCGAGCGCAAGCCCAATTCGCCGGTCGGCTTCATTGAGCTTGATGATTTTGAACGCCTGTTCCTGACCGATGGGCAGCAGCGAGTTCCCGGCTCTTAGTTCGGGCGGTATCTCAGAATTATGGCAAAGGCCCTCGACACCGGGCAGCAATTCGACGAAAACTCCGAAGGAGGCTCCGCGGGTGGGCACGCCCTTGACGATGTCGCCCACGGCGTGTTCGTTGAAGAAGGTCTCCCAGGCGTCCGGCTGGAGTTGCTTGACGCCCAGCGACAGTCGTCGGTTTGGCGAATCGATGTTGAGGATGACTGCCTGGACGATCTGGCCCTTCTTGAGCAGCTCGCTGGGATGCTGGATTCGTTTGGTCCAACTGAGGTCTGAGATGTGGACCAGCCCGTCGATGCCTTCTTCGATCTCGATGAAGGCGCCGAAATCGGCGAGTTTGCGAACGCGGCCTTCGACGACACTGCCGATGGCATAACGCTGGTCAACTGTGGTCCAGGGATCGGGCTCGAGCTGTTTGATGCCGAGTGAGATGCGGCGGTCGGAAGGCTTGACGTCGAGCACGATGCACTCCACCTGGTCGCCGGGTTTGACGACCTTGGACGGATGCTTCATGCGGCGCGACCAAGTCATCTCGCTGATGTGGATGAGACCTTCGACGCCATCTTCGATCTCGACGAATGCACCATAGTCGGTCACGCTAACCACTTGGCCGACGACTCGCATCCCGATCAGATAGCGTTGCGTGACAGTCTCCCAGGGGTCTGGGGCGATTTGCTTGAGACCGAGCGAAATGCGTTCCTTCTCGCGGTCGAACTTAAGGACCTTGACGGTGAGTTCCTGGCCAACCTGCAGGATTTCCGAAGGGTGGTTGACCCGGCCATAGCTCATGTCGGAAACGTGCAGGAGTCCGTCAATTCCGCCCAGCTCGATGAAGACACCGTACTCGGTTAGGTTCTTCACCGTGCCTGTGACGAGGTCGCCTTCCTGGAGGTGTTCGAGAAGCGCTGCTTTGCGTGACCCGATTTCTTCCTCGACAGCGGATTTCCGGCTGACGACCACGTTGTTGCGGCGGCGGTTGAGTTTGATGACCTTGACGGCGATGTCCTGGCCGACGAGCGCGTCGAGGGCGTGGGTGTGGCGGACGTCCACCTGAGTCGAGGGCATGAAGGCGATCACGCCGACATCGACGCTGAGTCCGCCTTTGACGCGGTTGAGGACATGACCGAGAATGGGAAGGTTTTCGCGGAAGGCCTTTTCAAGTGTGTCCCAGGCGCGGATGCGGCTGGCGCGTTCGTGAGAAAGGGCCAGGTAGCCTTCGATGTGTTGCCGGCGGTCGGCCAGCACCTCGATCTCGTCGCCGACGTGGACGGAGATCGTCCCGTCGGGAGCAGTGACCTGCTCGATGGGCACGAAACCCTCTTGTTTGCCGCCAACGTCGACGATGGCGCCTAGCGGCGTGATTTCGAGGACGCGGCCGTGCAGGACGTGCCCTTCAGCGGCTAGGGCCGCCTCCTGCTCCGCCAGGAGTTGTTCGAAATCTTCCTCGCCGCCGCCCGGCATTTCGACCGGCCGGTCGTCCTGGTTGTCGTTCATTCCCGGACTCCCGAACTTGTCACGTGCAGCCCATTAACCCCAATGGAGGGACAGAAACAGCTCCAACTCAAGGTCTGGAAGAGGTTACCGCCCGCCGCGCTGAGAGCCAATTGGCCTGGCCGACACTCCCAGCAGTTCACAAACCGTTGAAAGTGCGACACTTCAGAAGAATAGCCGAGCCATGAAGCCTTGTCAACCTTGCTAGTCCGGCGAAGCCGGCACAATTGGAGCTTGAATCCGCGCATTTTGGCGAGACCTAGACGAGCGCGACGGCGGGCTCCTCGGGACGGGCAAAGACGTAAGGCCCCTCTGGGATCACTGCCACTTTTGCATTTTGAGGGAGATCAGCAGCGAGGGCTTCGAGCGCCGAGCTCGCCGTGGCGAAGTCCCTGCCCCAAAGATGCTGGTGGTACTCCGCCGGCAGGCCAGGGACGTAGTACCAGATCGGATGCGCCTGGGCGGCCAATGCGAGCTTCTCGAGTTGCCACTGATCAACGGTGACAGGGGCGCTTGAAATTGTTTGGAGAAAGTCGGCTGGTCCTGCGGACTCCTTCAATAGGCGGGAAAACTCGGCTGCTCCAGCACCTTCATCGCAAGCGGCCATGAGCAGAATGATGCCCCCCGGTTTGAGCAGATGAGAAGATGCCGTCACCCCTTTAACGGCCTGGTAGAAGGTCAAGTCCAACGGGTAGCCAGCGGCCGTCGTAATGACGGCGTCGACCGGCTCCGGAATCCACTGCGTCGTTTCGCGGCGGACGAAATCGATGCCTGCCTGATGCGCCAGACGCGGCTCGCCGGCGAAGACGGCGGCGATCTTGCGGCCCTCGGCGAGCACGACATCGCAGACGAAATCATGGCCTGCGAGGCTGGCGATTTCGAGAAGTTCCTGGTGGAGCGGGTTTTGCTCGATCGACCCTTCGACGGCGCGGGTGTCGCGCATGAAGCGAGGGCTGTGCAGGGTCTTGATGGTGTCCTGGTAGGCGAGTCCCGGGGCGATCAGTTTGCGGCCGCCGCTGAAGCCAGCCATAAGGTGCTGTTCGATGAAGCCGAGGGTGATGTGGAGGTCGGCGTCGGTGTAGCGCCGATCGACGAAGACTGGCGTGCCGGATTTCGTCGAGCCCAGCGGGCGGTGATCCGCGAGTTCACGCGCGTTGTGGTTCGCGATTGGATAGGCGCGGGCGATGTCCTCGCCGAGAATCTCGACGATCTCGCTTTCCGTGGCAAGGCGGTGCAGGCCGGTGGCGATCAGGATGGTGATGCCGCTCCTCGGGATGCCCGCTGATTCCAGGCGAGCCAGGACGTGGGGTAGGGTGCGGCGATTGGGAGCGGGACGGGTGATGTCGCAGACCGAGATTGCGGCGGTTTTTTTGCCGCGGGCAAGTTCAGTGAGAGGCAGGGAGCCGATGGGGTTATCCAGGGCGCCGGCGATGGCGGCGTTCTCGTCGGCCAAGGCGTTGGCCCAGCGGGCTTCGAGGACCCGGTAAGCGGGTCCGGGGGGCAGGTCGACGCTCAGCCCAGTCTTGCCGAAGTGCAGATCCACTCTCATATTCTTATTTTGACCGTAACACGCAACTTCCGGCGGCGGGACGCGTCCACAAAAATGGAATGCAAATTGCAGTTGAAGGCATCGAGAATATTGGGGGTTTCCCATGTTAGTCGGAGGCTTTGTCTTTGGGCTCATTATTTTGAGCCTCTTCTTCTCGATGCTTGGTTCGTCGCCGAAGAGCGGCGACTAGAGGCGCGAGACACCAGCGGCGAGTCATAGTGACTCAGTTGGCTACAATCACCGTAGTGCTCTTCCGGTTTTTGTGGCTTTTGCTCATTCCCTTCTACAGTTCTGCGCAGGAATATGACCTGCTGATTCGCAATGCGCGGGTCATCGACGGGACGGGTGCGCCCTGGTTCAGGGGCGACGTGGCGGTTCAGGGTGGGCGTGTGGCCGCTGTTGGCAAGCTGTCCGGCGCCACAGCGAAGGAGAGCATCGACGCGGCGGGGCTGGCGCTTGCGCCCGGGTTCATCGACGTCCACAGCCACGGCGTGAGGGGAATCTTCGAGAACCCCTCGGCGGAAAACCTGATCCGGCAAGGCGTCACCACGATCATCGAAGGGCCGGACGGATCGTCGCCACTGCCATTGTCGCCGTTCTTCGCCAAACTCTCGTCGACGCGGTTTGCCGTCAATTTCGGCTTGCTTGTTGGGCACGGGACGGTGCGGCAGCAAGTGCTGAAGAGCGAGAACCGGCAGGCAACGACCGAAGAACTCGACCAGATGAAGGCACTGGTGGAGCAGGCGATGAAGGACGGCGCCTACGGACTCTCGACCGGCCTGTTCTATGTGCCGGGTAACTTCGCCAAGACAGAGGAAGTGATCGAGCTGGCGAAGGTGGCGGGGCGCTATGGCGGAGTCCATATCTCCCACATGAGGGACGAAGGCGAAGGCGTGATGGCCAGCGTGGCGGAGACGATCCGGATTGGCGAAGAAGGCCGGCTGGCTACACAGGTGACCCACCACAAGATCATCGGCAAGAAGAACTGGGGCAAGTCCGTGGAGACGCTGCGGCTGATCCACGAGGCGAGAGCGCGCGGGGTGGACGTGACAATCGACGCCTATCCATACACGGCCTCGTCCACCGGGACAGGAGCGCTGTTTCCGCAGTGGTCGATGGAGGGCGGATCGAGGGCACTGGCCGAGCGGCTGGCAGCGCCGGACCAGAGGGCGAAGATCAAGACAGAGATAGTGAGGCGGATTCTGGAGGATCGTGGGGCGGGCGACGCCAAGAACGTGGTGTTGGCGTCCTGCGGTTTTGATCCGACGCTGGCGGGCAAGAGCCTGGCTGACGTGGCGCGGGCCGGAGGGAAAGAGCCGACTCCTGAGAATGCGGCCGACATCGCCATCGAGATTCAGCTCAAGGGAGGCTGCTCGGCGATCTATCACGCCATCAGCGAAGAGGATGTGGAGCGGATTCTGCGGGACCCGCTGACGATGGTGGCGAGCGACGGTGGGATCCCCACGTTCGGCAGAGACGTGCCGCATCCGAGGTCGTACGGCACATTTGCCAGAGTCCTGGGCAGGTATGTGAGGGAGAAGCAGACGCTGCCGCTGGAAGAGGCGGTGCGGAAGATGACGTCTCTGCCGGCGCAGCGAATCGGGCTGTATGACCGCGGCATGATCCGGCCGGGGATGGCGGCGGATCTGGTGCTCTTCGATCCGGCGGCGATCGCCGACAAGGCCGACTTTCTCAAGCCTCACCAGTATGCTGTCGGGGTGCATTCGGTTTGGGTGAACGGATTGGCGACGCTGAAGGACGGGAAGATGACCGGCCAACTTGCAGGCGGGGTACTGCGTCGTGGGCTTTGACCGGGCGGCGCTGGAGGCATGCCTGGCTGCTGCCGGGCATCCTCTTTCCAAGCGGCAGGGGATGTGGCAACTGGTACTCAGGGCGTTGGACGAGGAGCCGCTGGCGGGAAAGCGAGTGGTTGATTTCGGCTGCGGGAGCGGAGAGGTCGGATTGTGGATGGCGAACGAGGGAGCTGAGGTGTACCTTCTCGACTTCTCCCGAGAAGTGGTGGACGCGGCGTTGGAGCGCGCCAAGTCGTGTGGGATAGAGAGGCGGGTGAGGGGCATAGTCGTTCAAGGTCCAAAGCTGGATATGTTCGCCGATCGGGGGTTTGACCTGGTGTTGACCCGGGGTGTGGCCGAGCCGAAGATGATGAAAGAGTTGGCGCGGGCGATGAAGCCCGACGCACGGCTGGTGGTCGCGGCGCAGGATGCTACGGCAGAGCAGGCGCTGGGAACGGGATTCGGCGCGGTGAAGGTGCTGCGAAGGCACGACCGCGGCGGTTGGCTGGGGGGACTTCTTGGCAAGAAGAAGCGCGGCGAAGCGGTGATCACCGCGCGCCGCGCTGAGTAGTTTCCAGGCTAATGGGCCGCGTTATTTCACTTCCATAATGTCCTTCTCTTTGGACTTGGAGAGCTGATCGACCTTGGTGATGTAGGAGTCGGTCATCTTCTGGATCTCGTCGTGGGCGCGGCGGTCGTCGTCTTCGCTGACAAGCTTGTCCTTGAGCAGCTTCTTGCAGGCTTCATTGGAGTCGCGCCGGATATTGCGGACGGCCACGCGGTGATCCTCGGCGACATGATGCAGCCGCTTGACGATCTCCTTGCGGCGTTCCTCGGTGAGGGTGGGAATGGGCACGCGAATGAGCTTTCCGTCGTTGGAAGGGTTGAGGCCCAGATCGGAGCTCCGGATGGCCTTTTCGATGGCGCCGATCTGGCTCATGTCATAGGGCTGAAGCGTGATCAGGCTCGGCTCGGGAACGTGCAGGGTGGCGACCTGGTTCAGCGGCATGGGGGTGCCGTAGGAGTCCACGGTGATGCCATCGAGCAGGTTGATCGAGGCGCGTCCGGTACGAATGCTGGCCATTTCATGCTGCAGGTCGCTGACGGCCTTTTCCATACGCGTCTTCGCGTTGGATTCCACATCCTTGACTGACTGAAACTGGCCGGCTGGTTGGGGCAGGTTGATTTCCAGGTTTCATAGATCTATTCCAATTCGGGTGCCGACGGGCTCACCCATCGACACTCGCATTATATTGCCATGGGTCCTGAGGTTGAAAACGACGATGGGGAGTGAGTTGTCGCGGCACATGGCGACGGCGGATGCGTCCATGACGCCGAGGTTGCGGGCGAGGACCTCGTCGTAGGTGACTCGCTGGTAGCGAACGGCGTCGCCGAACTTGCGTGGATCCTTGTCGTAAACGCCGTCGACGCTGGTCGCCTTGGCGAGGATGCCAGCGTCGATTTCGAGAGCGCGGAGGGCGCCGGCCGAGTCGGTGGAGAAGTATGGATTGGAGGTGCCGCCGCCGAACAGGACGATGCGGCCTTTCTCGAGATGGCGGATGGCGCGGCGGCGGATGTAGGGTTCGGCGACGGCGTTGCATCTGGATGGCGGTCATGACGCGTGTGGGGATGCCCTGTTTCTCGAGTGCGTCCTGCATGGCGAGGCAGTTGATGACGGTGGCGAGCATGCCCATGTTGTCGGCCTGGACGCGGTCCATCTGCCGGGCGGCGGCGGCGACGCCGCGGAAGAAGTTGCCGCCACCAATGACGAGGCCGAGTTGAACGCCCTGTCTTGCGACTTCGGCGATCTCCTCGGCCATGGCCTTGATTTTTTCCGGATCAATGCCGAACTTGGCTTCGCCAGCCAGAACCTCGCCGCTCAGCTTGAGCAGGATTCGCTTGTAGCGGGCAGGCATGGTGGCATCTCCTCCCGGCGGAATCGTTACTCGGCGGCGGGTTCTTCAGCGGCGGCGGTCTCGCCGACCTTGAAGCGGACGAAGCCGGCGACGTGGATGTCGTCGCCAGTGGCCTTGCTCTTGTCGGCAAGCAACTGGGTGATGGTGACGCTGTTCTCCTTGATGAAGGGCTGCTCGAGCAGGCAGACCTCCTCGTAGAACTTGGACATGCGGCCTTCGACGATCTTGTCGACCATCTTCTCGGGCTTGCCCTCGGCGAGGGCGCGGTCGCGCTGGATGGCCTTTTCGCGGTCGATGAATTCGGCGGTGACGCCGGAGCGGTCGAGGAACTTGGGGTCGGCCGCGGCGACCTGCATGGCGATGTCGTGGACGAGTTCGGCGAATACGGGGGTGGCAGCGGTGGCCGGGTTCTTCACGGTGAGGTCGACGAGGGTCGCGAGCTGTGCGCCGGGGTGGACGTAGTTAGCAGAGGACGCCTTTGCCCTCGTAGCGGGCGAAGCGGGGGATCTTCATGTTCTCGCCGACTTTGGCGATTTTGGCTTTCAGCATCACCTCGACGGTGGTGGACGGATCGCCGTCATAGGGCTGCGACATCAGGGCGGCGGCATCGGATGGCGCCTTGGCGGCGACCTGTTGGGCCAGGGTTTTGACCATGCCCTGGAATTCGTCGGTGCGGGCGACAAAATCGGACTCGCAATTGACTTCGATGACGACTCCGATGGAGCCCTCGATCAGGGTTCCGATGAGGCCCTGCTTGGTCGAGCGGCCGGCCTTCTTTGCGGCAGTGGAGAGACCGCGCTTGCGCAGTTCATCCACGGCGGCCTGCAAGTCGCCGTTGGTTTCCACGAGTGCTTTCTTGCACTCCATCATTCCGGCTCCGGTCATGTCGCGGAGCTGCTTCACCATTTGGGCGGTAATCTCAGCCATAAGATTGCTCATGTTCTCCAGGATCTCGATGTGGTTTGAGAAGCCACTTAAGACTTTAAGGGCCGCCGTTGCCGGCGGCCCGAATGATCAGGAACTCAGTTGGCCGGAGCCTCCGCTCCGGCTTCCAATTCCGCGGGTTTGTCCTCGGCTGCGGCGACAGCGACCGGCGCGGCGACCGGCTTTTCTTCAACCTGGGCCCGGCGGGTGTTGACCGTGGGGATGTCGATGTCGTGGATGCCCTCGATGAGAACTTCAGTGTTCTGCCGGGGGTCGACGTACTCGTCATAGGCCGACATGTCTTCCATGGGGCCGTCATCGGTGACGATTTCCTTGGGCCCGGCGAAGTCCTGCTCGGTAGCGAGGGAGCGGCCCTCGATCATGGCGTCGGCGATCTTGCTGGCGAACAGGCGGATGGCGCGCAGCGCGTCGTCGTTGCCCGGAATCACGTAGTCGACTTCGTCGGGATCGCAATTGGTGTCGACGACGGCCGACCACCGGGATGCCCAGCTTGCGTGGCTTCCTTCACGGCGATGTCTTCCTTGTTGGAGTCGATCACGAAGAGCACGTCCGGCAGGCCGGTCCATGTCCTTGATGCCGGCCAGGTTCTGGATCGAGGTGCTTGCGCTCGCGTTCCAGCCGGATGACTTCTTTCTTGGGGCGGCCGCGTCACCGGCGCCCTCGTCGAGCCATGGCGTCGAGTTCCTTCAGCCGCTTGATGGACTTCTGGACCGTGACCATGTTGGTGAGCAGGCCGCCCAGCCAGCGCTGGTTCACGTAGTACATGCTGCAGCGGGTGGCTTCTTCCGCAATGGCTTCCTGCGCCTGGCGCTTGGTGCCGACGAAGAGCACGGTCTTGCCCTGCGCGGCCATGTTCGCCGACGATAGCGCATGGCGTCCTTGAACAGCTTCAGGGTCTTCTGAAGGTCGATGATGTAAATTCCGTTGCGTTCGCCGAAGATGTATTCCTTCATCTTCGGATTCCAGCGCTTGGTCTGGTGCCCGAAGTGAACGCCGGCTTCGAGCAATTCCTTCATTGAAATTGAGGGCAAGTGAACTCCTTCACGGGGCGAGCCAGGCCCGCAGGCGTAGGCTCATTTCTGAGGGGTGAACGTGAGACCAGCCGCCGAAGCGATCCGGCGTCCAAACGGGATTTGCCGGAGCGCCAGGCGGCTGGCCCAAAACAGGAGAAGCGAACTAGCGTTTGGAGAACTGGAAGCGGGTGCGGGCGCCCTTCTGTCCGTACTTCTTACGCTCGTGCTCGCGGGCATCGCGGGTCAGGTAGCCTTCCGCCTTCAGCTTGGGGCGCAGTTCGGTGTTGAACTCGCAAAGCGCGCGGGAGATGCCGAGGCGGACGGCGCCGGCCTGACCGGCGATACCGCCGCCGGCGGTGGTGACCAGGAGGTCGAACTTGTCGGCGGTTTCGGTGACCTGAAGAGGCTGGCGGACCATGGCGCGGGAGGAGTAGGTGGTGAAGAAGTCCTCGAGCGACTTGCCGTTGACCGTGATCTTGCCCGTGCCGGGCCGCAGGAAAATGCGAGCCGTCGCTTGTTTGCGGCGGCCGGTTCCCAGATACTGCAGCATTGCCATCTTTGAATCGTTCCTCTATCTGAAGACTTACTTACCGGGCGGCAGCGGACATAGCCGCGGGCTGCTGAGCCTGGTGGGGGTGTTGATCGCCGGCGTAGACCTTGAGCTTGCGGTACATCTGCTTGCCGAGCTTGGTCTTGGGCAGCATGCCCTTGACTGGCTTCCTCGACGATGCGGATGGGCCGGGTCTGGCGCATCTTGCCAGCGCGGAGTTTCGGTAAGGCCACCGGGATAGCCGGAGTGCCGACGGTACATTTTCTGTTGTTCTTTTGTGCCGGTGAGGACGGCCTTTTCGGCGTTGATGACGATGACGTGGTCGCCGGTATCCAGGAATGGAGTATAGCTGGGCTTGTGCTTGCCCATCAGGACCTTTGCGGCCTTGGTGGCAACCCGGCCGAGAGAGGTCTCGGTGGCGTCCAGCACGTACCATGAGCGGACAATCTCACTCTTGGACGGAAACTCGGTCTTCATAAGACAGACGGACTCCGTAACATGAACTCAAACTGTTGATTCTACGGAACCCCGCACAAGGCGTGCAACGGCACACGAGACGCGGGGAGGCGCAGAAAGACGTTTTCAGGATAACACGGTTTGCGAGGAGTGGGAGGCTTGGGCGGAGTTACGGTCGTGTGCTCCGCAGCAGCGCTTGAATTTGCGGCCGGAGCCGCAGGGGCAGGGGCCGTTGAGTGTGGGTTTGCCGGGTGAGGGGACGGGGATTGGGTTCGTTCTTGCCGTTTCGGCGGGGGGGTCGGATTGCTCGGATTGGGGGAGTGAGTGTAGGGCCTTAAGAGCGCGGTCGACGTCGCGGGAGTAGGCACGGTCCCAGCGATGGAGGCGGTCGAGGTTGCGCTTGCCTGCGGCGTCGCAGACGAGAATGCTGGCCAGCAGTTGGTCGCGAGAGACAGGGATGTCTTGAGACTGCTGACGGGCGATGGCGAGTTGGAGGTCGAGGAAGGCGGCCTGCATGGCGCGGACGCGGTCGCGGCGGAACCAGGCGAGGGCGAGTTCGTGGAGATGCTGTTCGGCTTCGGGTTGGGCGAACTGCTCAGAGAAGTGGACAAGGATTTCGTCGACCTGCTGCTTGTCCTCGGCGGGGAGGGCGTCGAAAGAGGCGTAGAGCCCGTGGCGGAGGCTGTTGCGGGACGAGGCCTGCTTGCCTTCGGGGGTGCGAGGACCGGTGGAGAACTTCGAATTGCCGATGTTGGCATTGATCTGGGCGATGGTGGCCATGTGCGTTTTTGACCTCGACCTATTATGTAAGGGGGTCAAGTCAAGTTTTGGGGGTGGGTGAGGTGGGTTAAACGATTGAGGGGTGGGGAGTTGGGATTATTCTGAATGGCCGTGACTGAGTTTGGGCCCATGCAGGCCGCGTCGTGAAGCTGTCGATGCGGCGGGCCGGAGTGCAAATTCGCACTTGTTGCGAATGGATAGATAGCCTGGCGGCTGATGAAGCGAGGCCGACCACGGATGCGCTAGAGATCCTCGATTGGTTGTTTTACCAAGGGAAGCCCGAGCGGCAGCGGCAGCTTGCGGAGATGGAAGCCAACGACGAGATCGGCCGCAAGATTTACGAACTTCGAACCAAGGCTGGGCGGACGCAAGCGCAGCTGGGCAGGCTGATCGGCACGACCGCATCGTGATCTGCCGCCTCGAAGATGCCGACATGCGCAGGGACATTCGATGGCGATGCTGAGGCGCATCGCGGCGGCACTAAATAAGCGGGTGGAGATTCGTTTCCTGCCCGTGAGAAGGTCCGCCTGACTGGACGCTACAGTCACCGCTGCTGCCGCTGATATGACTCAACAGACTTGTTGAGCCGCAGTTCATCGGATCCGCCGGGACGTCGTGAGTGGACATCGACGACCATCTGCCAGGCAGCTTCGAAGATTGCCGCGGGCCCCTGGCGCTGCCAGTAGGCGATGTCGAAGGAGCGGTCCATCTCGGAGAGACGGCCGTAACGTTCCTGGATGGGCTGGGTGGACGGTTTGTTCACGAATCGATCCCAGGCATCAGTTAACCTCGATTCGAGGCCGCTACAGTCCGTGAAGGGCTTGGACAGCAGGTGGTTCACTCGGATGCGAGGCGCCGAGCAGCTCCAGTGCCGCGTCGAGCTCCCAGGTCTTCGCGCGGCCATCAGATGCGCGAACTCGGTCTGCGAGATGTTCACCCGCGCATGGACCCGCGGCAAAGCTGATGAGGAGCAGCTTGCCCTCCAACGCGCCGGCGGCCAGGGTATCTGTTCCAACCACTTCCACTTGACCGCTCACCGATGAGATGACATCCCAGCTCTCGAGGGTTGGTGGCCCGAAGCAAACTCCACGCGTTCGTCTGAGAGGAGTTCGCGGTACACCGAGATGGCGGCCGTTGCGCTCAAGCACGTCTGCTCCCATGCCTCTCGGGTTGGTAACACGTCGGAGAATTCAGCCATCTGCGTGACCTCGCAGTAAGAGAGCTGCGCCGACGTTTTTCGAGTCAACGCGAACATTCGCGCAATCCGTGATGCTGGTGCTTGTCCGAGGACCGCGCGAGTCCAGACATTCACGTCCGGGAGGTAATCGATGTCAGTCGAGGAGGTCATCGATTCAACGTGAGCGTGGAGCGCAAGGAGCCCGGGCGGCCGGAATGGACGAGGGCGTAGGACAGCCCGATGCCCAGCTTGGACTGATCCCGGCTCTGCGATCTTGCTCGCCAATCACGATGCTTGGACGGTTGAGTCTTGCTGCTCGGCGCGGCCCGCAGGGCGTCTAAGATGGGCTGAGAGAGGCCGTATGGAGCCCTCATGCTCACCGTTCCATAGCTGATGTGAATCCTGCCCATTCACGGCAAGGACTCCTAGCGTGTCGGCATCGCGCGTGCTCGGGAGCCTTGTGCAGTTCATGAAGCCGGATGACCAGAGAAGAGGATAATCGCAATTGGTTTCGAATATGCTGCGATCTTTCTCAATGCTCTCTCTGTTGCTGCCGTGCCTTGGTGTGGCGGCTGGTTTTCCGGCGTTCCGGGAGGTGACCGTTACTTCCGGATTGAAGATGGGCTATCAACTCGTGGTGGCCGATTTGAACGTCGACGGGAAGCCCGACATCATTGTGATCGACGAGCGGTCGACAGAGCTGGCGTGGTTTGAGAACCCGACTTGGGAGCGCCATGTGCTGACGACGGAGGTGCCGCGGACGATCAATCTCGAAGTGTGGGATTGGGATCGGGATGGGAAGCCCGAGATCGCCATGGCGCACAACTTCGAGACCAATCCGGAGAAGAGCGCGGGCAATGTCCTGCTGCTGAAAAGCACCGGCGATGTCAGACAGCCTTGGGTGAAGCAGGAGATCGACCGGATTCCAACGGCGCACAGGCTTCGCTGGATTGATCCGCAGGGGGATGGCAAGAAGGTGCTGCTGGTGGCGCCGCTGGTAGGGTTGAAGGCCCGCGCGCCGGATTACGCCGACAATGCGCCGATCTACATCTACAGGCCAGGCGAGTGGAAGCGAACGCTGCTGACAGACGAGCCGCGCGGGATCCTGCATAGCATCGCGCCCGTGGCGTGGGACAAGCGAGGGGAACAACTGTTCACGGCAAGCTTCTCGGGCATTCACCTGTACAGGCTTGTGAAGGGGGGCGGGTGGCGCTCGGAAGAGATCACGAAGGGCGATCCGAGGGCGTGCCCGGAGTGCGGGTCGAGCGAGATCAAGACAGGGCGGCTGGGGAAGAAGCGGATCATTGCGGCGATAGAGCCTTGGCACGGGAATCAGGTGGTGGTGTACACGCAGCAGGGGAAGGGCTGGGAGCGACACGTCATCGAGACCGGAATGGTGAATGGCCACGCGCTGGCAGTGGGAGACCTGGACGGGGACGGGCGCGACGAGATCGTCTCCGGGTTTAGAGGGAAGGGGTTTCGGTTGTCCGTATTTAGCGCGGACGATGGGTCGGGCGCGAGGTGGACACGGCATGTGCTGGACGACGGGAAGATGGCTGCGGCCGACTGCAAGATCGCGGACTTCAACGGCGACGGCAAGCCGGACATCGCGTGTTCGGGGGCGTCGACGGGGAACGTGAAGGTGTATCTCAATGGGGGCTCATAACCTGACGAGGCGGAGTTTCCTGGCTGCACTTGCGGCGCCCGGAGAACGGGAACTGCACTGGATGAGCATCGAGGATGCCGCGGCGCTGGTGCGAAGGCGCAAGGTGTCGCCGGTGGAGCTGACGCAGTTGTGCCTGAGCCGGGTGGAACGGCTGAATCCGAAGCTGAATGCGTTCATCACCGTCTGCGGGGAGAAGGCGCTGGCCGATGCGCGTGCGGCGGAGAAGGAGGTCGGCGCGGGTCGATGGCGGGGTCCGCTGCATGGGATTCCCATCGCGCTGAAGGATCTGTTCGACACCGCGGGAGTGCTCACTACCGCGGCGAGCGCGCAGTACGCCGGGCGCGTTCCGGCTGAGGATGCTGAAGTAGTGCGACGGCTCAAGGCGGCCGGGGCGGTGATCCTGGGCAAGCTCAACATGGACGAGTTCGCCTACAACTTCACGTCCGAGACGAGCTTCTACGGGCCGAGCCGGAATCCGTGGGATGCGCGTTGCACGCCGGGCGGAAGTTCCGGCGGGTCGGCGATTGCGGTTGCGGCGGGAATGTGTTTTGCAGCGCTGGGGTCGGACACGGGAGGTTCGATCCGGCTGCCCGCGGCGTTCTGCGGGATCACGGGGCTGAAGCCGAGCTACGGCCGGGTGCCGGCGAAGGGCGTCGTGCCGCTGGCATGGTCGCTGGATCATGTCGGGCCGATGTGCCGGAGCGCGCGCGATGCCGGCAATGGTGCTGAATGTGTTGAGTGGGGGCGGGGCGTTGAATGACGGACTGGCTGTTGTGAAGAGGCTTAGGCTTGGGGTGCCGAAAGGTGCGGGGTGGGAGGCGGCCGACAGTGAAGTGAGAGTGGCGGTGGATAGCGCGCTGAAGTTGATTGGAGGGTTGTGCCGGGGGGTGAGGGAAGTCGAGTTGCCGGTGCTGGAGCCGTCGCCACAATTGCCCGTTCTTCCGTTGACCTACTCGACGATCATCCAGGCGGAGGCATACGCCTTCCACGAAGAGATGCTGAAGGGGCATCCGGAGCGATATCACGCCGGGACGCGGAGAAGTATCGAGAATGGGGCGAAGATCGGCGTGGGAGAATATGCGCGGGCGCTGAGGGAGATGGAGCGGCTTCGCGCCGAGATCGGCGCGCGTATTCGATCACGTGGATGTTGTGATCACGCCGACAGCGCCGGGTGCGGCGTTCGAGCTTGGGACGACGCCAGACCTGGTGTTCCTGCGAAACACCGCGCCATGGAACCTGTATGGACTGCCGACGATTTCGGTGCCGTGCGGGCTGACAAGTGGGGGGCTGCCGATCGGGTTGCAGATCACGGGCGGGGCTGGCCGGGAAGACGTGGTGCTCCGACTCGCCGGCGTTTATCAGCAGGCCACCGATTGGCACACGCGGCGGCCGCGGCTATCATAGTTCGTCATGAAGTGGATTTTGTCCGTGCTCATGGCGGCCGCCCCGGTTGTGGCTGCCGATTTCGAGGTGAAGGACGAAGCCGCGTTCCGCAAGCTCTTTCCGGCTGGCGCGAAGGTGGAGCAGTTGGCCACAGGAATGCAGTTTGTCGAGGGTCCGGTGTGGCTGCCTTCTAAAGGCGGAATGCTGGTGTTCAGCGACATTCCGGCGAACCAGCTCAAGAAGTGGGATCGCAAGGATGGGCTCGGGGTGTTTCGGGAACCGAGCAACAACATCAACGGCAACACACTGGACGGGGAAGGGCGACTGGTGAGCGCCGAGCACGGCGGCCGGCGGGTTTCACGCACGGAGAAGGATGGCAGCGTGAAGTCGCTGGTGGATTCGTTCGAGGGCAAGAAGCTGAGTTCTCCAAACGATGTTGTGGTGAAGGGCGACGGGACGATCTGGTTCACTGATCCGGATTACGGTCTGGCCGGCCGGCCGAAGGAGACCGCGGGCAATTATGTCTACCGGTTCGACCCGAAGTCGAACACGCTCAGCGCGGTAGTGAAGGATTTCGACAAGCCGAACGGACTGTGCTTTTCTCCTGACGAGAAGAAGCTGTACGTGGCGGACTCGGGCAAACCGCGGCACATTCGCGTGTTTCCGGTGAACGGTGACGGGACGGTGGGAGCAGGGGCAGTGTTTGCCGCGATCGACAAGGGCGGACCGGACGGGATTCGATGCGATGAGGGCGGGCGAGTGTGGTCGAGTTCGGGAGACGGGGCGCAGGTCTTTGGGGAAGACGGGAAGTTGATCGTGCGGATTCTGCTGCCGGAGTCCGCGGCGAACCTGGCATTCGGCGGGGCTGAAGGGAAGACGCTTTTCCTGACGGCGCGGAAGTCGCTGTATGCGGTGGAGACGCTGGTGCGGGATGGGAAGAAGGGGAAACGGCGGTAATCCGTTAGCTCACAGGATGGAGTCGCCAACACCTTCGGTCTGAACGAAAGGAAGGCTTTGAGGAGAGGTGTGCAGTGAAATCAGGAGATAACTTATTGAGAATTCACCCAGATACTGCACTGAGTAACGCCTTTTGAAGAGTGGGCCTTTGCAGCCTTGGTTAAGGCACGTGATTTAACTGACCTCATTGTGACTTGCGTTTCGAGGATCCTCGGTTAATCTTCAAGTAGACGCAGGGTGTTCGAGCAGAGGGCAGACTCATGATTCAGAGGCGAGCCGGGTCTTCGCGCAGGGAATTTGCTTCAGCGACGGCGATGGTGGTGCCGCGGCATGTGCTTGGGGGCTCGGGCTACCGCGCGCCGAGCGACACGTTACGGATTGCGGGTATCGGGGTAGGCGGAATGGGGCGCCGTTATCTGCAGGGCTGCGAGAGTGAGCGGATCGTTGCGCTGTGCGACGTCGATCACGATTTCGCGGCGAAGGTTTTCCGAAAGTATCCGCAGGCGACTACTTACAAAGACTGGCGGAAGCTGATGGACCGCGAGAAGGAGTTCGATGCGGTCGTAATCGCGACACCGGATCACAACCACGCACTCATCACCCTGGCCGCGTTAAAGAGGGGGAAAGCGGTTTATTGCGCGAAACCTCTGACACACACGATCCATGAGGCGAGGCTGGTCAGGGAGGCTGCGCGCAAGGCCGGGACGGCGACGCAGACAAGCGTGCAGTCCGCGGCGAGCGAAGAAGCGTGCAGTACCGCGGAAGTGCTGATGTCGGGCGTTATCGGCGGGATCAGGGAAGTGCACGTCTGGTGCGACCATCCCCTGTACCCGGCGGGCCAGGTGCGGCCATCGGATTCGGCGGGGCGCGCCCAAGGCGATGGACTGGGACCTGTGGCTCGGGCCGGCCGCATACCGACCGTACTCTCGCGCCTATCATCCATGGATCTGGCGGTCGTGGTGGGACTTTGGGACGGGGACCGTCGGCGACATGATGTCGCACGCGCTGCATGTCTTCTACCAGCCGCTGAAGCTGGGCTGCGCCGACGTCGGTTCACGGCTGCCGAAGCAAGATGCACGGCGGCCTGTTCGAGATGGACGCGGAGGGGAAAGAGACGCTGCCGCCGCTGATTTCGACTCCGGAGTGTGAAAGTTACGCGTCGGTGCTGGCGTGGGATTTTCCGGCCCGTGAGGGCTTACCGGCGCTGAGACTCCACTGGTACGACGGCGGAATGAAGCCCTTCCGACCGGCGGAACTGCCGAGGAGCAAGCCACTGCCTGCGGCAGGGGTGATGTATTGCGGAGAGAAGGGGAAGCTGCTGACACCTTACAGCGGCGGGCGGCCGCTGCTGCTGCCCGAGGACAAGTTCAGGGATTTCGCGCCACCGGCCAAGACGCTGGTGCGGACGGCTGGACACTACAGGGAATGGACCGAAGCGGCAAAGGGTCAAGGCGAGACGAGTTGCGGATTTGAGTTGGGATCGCAGATGGCCGAGGTAGCGCTACTGGGGACAATGGCGGCGCGTTCGGCTAGATACCTCGAATGGGATTCGGCGCGAGGAGTCGTCACCAACGACGCCGAGGCCAACGGTTGGGTGAATCCCGCATATCGAAAAGGCTGGGAGCTGTAAATCAATTGGGGGGCAACCATGAAACGAACAATGTGTCTTCTAGTTGCAGCATTGTTGATGCCCGCGACGATGTGGCCGCAGGCGATCACGGCGACGTTACTGGGAACGATTACGGACTCGTCCGGAGCAGTGGTGCCGGCAGCCGTCATCACGGTGACGGAAACACACAACAAGCGTGAGCCGGACTGCCGCGACAAACCAGGAAGGCCTCTACACGGTGCCGTATCTCGCGCCCGGCAACTACAAGGTGGAGGTCGAGGCGAAAGGCTTCAAGAAGGTTGTGAGGGAGAACGTGGAACTTCGCGCCACGATATCGACGAGGTTGGACTCGACATTGGAGCCTGGGCAACTGACGGAAACGGTTTCGGTAACAGCGGAGGTTCCGCTGCTGCAGACCGACCGCGCGGAGGTGTCACGCAACTTCAGCAGCAAGGCGGTGACGGAGCTGCCGCTGGTTGACCGCAGCTTTCAGTCGCTGGTGGGTCTGATGCCGGGCGTCGCTCCGCCGAGCGTTGATTTCACTCGCGCAGAGGATCCGCAGGGCACGACATTTTTCCGGGCCAACGGCCAAGGCAACTCAGCGAACAATACGCAGGTTGACGGTGTGGACAACACCAATCCCACGCTCGGCCTGACCATTTACATCCCTTCGGCCGAAGTGGTGCAGGAGGTCAACATCACATCGTCGAACTACAACGCGGAGTTCGGCCGCGCCGGCGGGGCGGTGATCAACGTAGTGACTCGCGGCGGCTCCAACGAATTCCACGGATCGTTGTTCGAGTTCAACCGCAATAGAGCGATCCGCGCGCGTAACATCTTCAACGTTGAGCCGCAGCCCCAGCCGAATTTCGTGCGCAACGAGTATGGGGGCACGCTGGGCGGGCCGATCGTGAAGAACCGGACGTTCTTTTTCGGGGGGTACCAGGGGAAGAAGCTGAGGCAGTCGAGTACGGTGACAACGACTGTGCCCGTGGACGCGTGGAAGCGCGGCGACTTCAGCGGTGTTGCAGGGCTGACGATCTATGACCCGAACACGGGCAACCCGGATGGGACCGGCAGGACCCCGCTGGCCGGGAACCTTGTGCCGGCTAACCGGGTCAATCCGATCGCCGCCAAGCTCATCCCGATGATTGCGGCGCCCAACCAGCCTGGACTGCTGAACAACCTGATTGTCAACACTCCGTTCAAGTACGACGGAAGTTCTTACGACGGGCGAGTGGATCACGTTTTCAACGACAACACACGCGGCTTTGCGAAGTTCAATTTCTCCGAATACGAGGTGCTGAGCGAGGCGGCCCTGGGGAATACCGTCGGACAGAGCACTCTGAGCACGCCTTACACGGTGACGGCGATCGTCAACCTGTCGAGGAATTTCTCACCTACGCTCCTGGGCGAGTTCCGCGCGGGCTATAACCGCTACTACACGAATGTCAACGGGCTCGACATGACGACCGTGACGAACGAGTCGCTGGGCATCCGGAATCCAAACCCTGACGCGATCTCCTCAACGGGCATGGCGCGCATCAACATCTCCGGCGGGTTCGAGGGGCTGGGGACGCCGGTGGTCTATCCGCTGATCAACGCCGACAACCTGTTCAACTTCATCAACACCTGGAACAAGATGAGCGGCAGGCACAATCTGAAGTGGGGCGTGGACATTCACAGGAACCGGATGGATCGATTCCAGCCGCAGGGCTTGAACTTCGGGCCGCGCGGGATGTTCAACTTCAACCCCGGCACAACGGCGCTGTCCGGCGGTCCGGGTCTCGGGTCGTTCGGGCAATTCGGCAACTCATTCGCGGCCTTTCTGCTCGGTGCGACGGACCAAACGAGCCGGACATACATGCCGATCACGCCGACCAACCGGCAGACGCAGGTGTTCGCTTTCGTGCACGACACGTATCAGGTGAGCTCAAGGCTGACTCTCGACCTCGGCCTGCGTTGGGAACTCTACACGCCGATCAAGCCGAGGTACGCAGGCGGCGCGTCGAATTACGATCCCAATACGAATAGCCTGCTGATTGCCGGCTATGGCGAGAACGATCTGGCCAACAACGTGAAGACGGACTGGAACAACTTCGCACCGCGGATTGGCTTTTCGTATCGGATGGGAGGCAAGAGCGTGGTGCGCGGCGGCTATGGCGTGAGCTTCTACACAGGCCGATTCGGATTCACCGGCGGGACACTCTCGACGCAATTCCCGGTGCTTTACAACATTCAGAATGGCGTGGAGAACGACTTTGCAGTGACCGGAACATTCGGCGATCTGCCGCCAGTGCCGGTCATCCCGCTGCCTGATAACGGGGTGATCAATCCAGCGCCCAACCAGGCGTTCTTCGTGGTGCCAACAGACTACCCGAATCCGTTCGTGCACAGCTACAACCTGACTTACCAACGGGAGATCGGGACCGGAATGGCATGGGAC
This sequence comes from Bryobacteraceae bacterium, assembly GCA_963714395.1. Taxonomy (GTDB): domain Bacteria; phylum Acidobacteriota; class Terriglobia; order Bryobacterales; family Bryobacteraceae; genus JACADU01. The sequence goes on along the minus strand of CAVQOO010000040.1, from coordinate 311,761 downwards.
GTCGGATATGTGGGCTCGCTGGGGCGCAGAATCCCCTATCAGCAACAGCTCAATGCGGCACTGCCCGGCGCGGGGGCCGCGGGCCGGCCGTTCTTTGTCCGCTTCGGCAGGACGGCGAATGTGGACCTGCGCGCCAATGGGCTGAACAACAACTACAACTCCCTCCAGACAAACGTGACGAAGCGGTTCTGCGAAGGGCCTGCAGTTTACGGCGGCCTATACGTACAGCAAAACGCTGGGCGTCGGGGACGATCAGGGGGGCTTCATCGTGCAGACCGACATCCGGCGGAACTACGGTCCAACGGGGTACGACCGCACGCATATGTTCGTTGCCAGCCACGTGTACGAACTGCCGTTCGGGGCAGGCAAGCAATGGGCGAAGGACGGTGTGGCGAAGTGGGTTCTTGGCGATTGGCAGTTGAATGGCGTTTTCCGATTGGTGAGCGGGGCGCCGTTCACGGCGGTGGCAGACGCGACACCATGCAATTGTCCGGGGAACAGTAATTTCGCCGACGTGATAGGACCGGCAATCTACACGGGCCAGAAGGGCCGGGGACCGACATGGTTCGACATCAGCAGCTTTGCGGCGCCGGGCGCGAACCGGTTCGGCACCGCCGGCCGGAACGGACTGCGGGGGCCCGGCTTTGTGAACTACGACCTCTCGGCGATCAAGAACCTGCGTCTGGCGGAGAGGTACAGACTGGAGTTCCGCGCCGAGGCTTACAACCTAACGAACACCCCGCGTTGGGGCAATCCGACGAACAGCGTAAACAACTCGAGTTTTGGGCAGATCCTGAGCGCCAGCGGCGAGCGGGAACTCCAGTTGGCGTTGCGGCTGACTTTTTGAAGCGGAACCTCTTCACCTCTCAGTTACCGTCGAAGGTGAAGAGGCGGGAAGGGGCGTCTTCGGGGAGGAGGTAGAGGAGGCCGTCGCGGAAGTCGAAGCCTTCCTGCGTGTAGGGGATCTTGCGGTCAGTGGCGCCGGCATCGAGGATGCGCATCGGGCGCAGTGTTTCGGGGTCGAGCCACTCGATCGCATTTGGGCCCGAACCGATCAGAGCGCCGTAACGGGATTTCAATTCCTGGTAGCGCGTGGGGCGCGGGTTGGGGCGCACCTGTAGTTGAGTGCCGTCGGGAGCCCACTCGTAGAGCTTGCGGGCGTCCCAGTTGCCGCCGATGAGGCGGGAGCCGGTCCACGTCAGGCAGCCGATGTGATCGCTGACTTCGAAGCTGGACAGGAGTTCCAGGGTGGCGCGTGAGCGGCGCTGGATGACGGTCGTGCTTTCACGGCGGTATTCGGCAACGGGGATCCAGAGGGAATCGCCGTCGATGTCGAAGCCGCCCGGGTGGAAGCGCGGGCCCTGCTGGATCTCGACGGAGCGGAGACGCTTGCCGGTTGAGAGTTCGTACTCGAAGAGCCAGCCTTTAGAGGCGGCACGATCGACGGCGGTGACGTAGAGGAGATTGCCGTCGATGGCGATGCCCTGGACGTGGTGGGTCTGGCCCTCGAGGGTGATTGTGCTGATGAGGGGGAGGTCCTTGAGGTGCTCAGCCGCGCAGAGCGCGAAGCTCATCGCGCAGAGCAGACTCGAGAGTTTCGACATCGCAGTGATCATTGTAGAAGTGGGTGGAGACGCGAAGCAGACCGTAGCGGGCGCTGACCTGGATGTCGCGGGCTTTGAGGGCGCGAGCGAGGGCGCTGGAGTCGACGCCGTCAAAGCGCAGGGCGGCGATGGCGGAATCGGGGTAGGGGAGAGATTGGCCGCCCAATCGAGCGGCGGCGGCGCGGACTTCGGCGGCGAGAGCGAGGTCACGGGCTTCGATTGCGGCGACGCCGGTGTCGAGCAGGAAGTCGACGCTGGATTCGAGGGCGTAGAGAACGATGGAGGGCAGCATGCCGCCTTCGTACTTTTCGGCGGAGGTCTTGAAGACAGGCGCGCCCTGGTGGAGGTTGTCGACGTTGCGCCAGCCCTCGTGGGAGCGCCAGCCAATGCTCGAGGGCTCGAGGCGGTCGCGGAGGCGGGGGTGGACGGCCATGAAGGCGGCGCCGTTGGGAGCGAGCATCCACTTGTAGCAGTTGACTGAGAAGAGGTCGGGCTGGATGGCTGAGAAATCGAAGTCGAGCGCGCCGGCGCTTTGGGTGCCGTCGAGATAAAACAGCGCGCCGGTATCACGGCAGCGGCTGGCGATGGCGTCGAGGGGGACGCGGAAGCCGGTGGAGTAGTTGACGGTGGAGATGGTGACGAGCCTGGTGCGAGGCGTGATGGCTTCGAGCAGTTGCGGCCAAGGCACTTCGCGGACTTTGACGCCACGGGCGGCGAGGTTCTTGGGGGCGTAGATCTGATTGGGGAATTCGTTTTCGAGGAGAGCGATTTCGTCGCCATCGCGCCAATCGAGACTGGAGACGAGCAGGCCGAGGGCGGCGGCGGCGTTGGGGATGAAGGCGATGTCGTCAGCTTCGGCGCGAATGAGGCGGGCGAGCTTGGCGCGCAGAAGATCGTGATCATCGAACCAGGAGAGGAAGTCCGAGCAGGCGTGTGCTCGCGGTGGTCGAGGTGATGGTGCATGGCCGCGACGGTGCGGCGGGAGAGCTGTCCGAACGTGGCAGTGTTCAGGAATGTCCTGCCTTGGAGGGCGGGATAATCCGCGCGGACTGCCGCCCAATCAGGCATTGGGGTAGACCTTGGCCTGATCGACCTTGGCCTTGATCCACGAGGCGGCTTCGGCGAGAGGGACTTCAACGGTTTGCCTGGTGCGGCGTTCGACGACTTCGACCATGCCGGCGGCGAGCTTCTTGCCGACCGTGATGCGGTAGGGGATGCCGATCAGGTCGGCGTCCTTGAACTTGACGCCGGGGCGCTCGTCGCGGTCGTCGAGCAGGGCGTCGAGGCCGGCCGCTTGCAGTTCGGCGTAGATGGTCTCGGCGGCGGTGCGAAGGCGCTGCGTCGGCGATGTTCACCGGAGTGACCACCACCTCGAAGGGAGCGATGGCGGCGGGCAGGCTGATGCCGTCCTTGTCGTGGAACAGCTCGACGGCGGCGCAGAGGATGCGCTCGATGCCGATGCCGTAGGAGCCCATGATGACGGCGTGACTTCCTCGCCCTCCTCGTTCAGGACGCGCAGGCCCATGGACTCGGAGTACTTGTAGCCGAGCTTGAAGATGTGGCCGATCTCGACGGTCTTGGCGACTTCGAGCGGCGCGCCGCATTTCGATGCAGGCATCGCCTTCGGCCACCTGGCGCAGGTCGTGGTACTCGGCCGGTGAAGTCCTCGCCGGGCGTGACGTTGCGCAGGTGGTAATCGTCCTTGTTGGCGCCGGCGATCATGTTGCGGCGGCCTTCGAGCGCCTGGTCGGCGAGGATCGGCATGTTGGTCGACGCCGACCGGGCCGAGCGAGCCGGCGTCGGCGCCGAACCACTCGCGGATCTCCTCCGGATGCGCGGGGCGGAACTCGCCGCAGCCGGCGGCGGTCTGCGAACTTGGTCTCGCTCAGCTGGTGGTCGCCGCGCAGCAGCGCGAGCACGGCGGCTTGCCGTCCGCCACCAGCACCAGGCTCTTGATCTGCGACGGTCTCGGGCAGCCGGTGAACTCGGCGACCTCGGCGATGGTCTTGCGGCCGGGCGTGTGGAACTCCTCGGGGGCGAGGTCGCCTTCGGGGTCGGGCGCAGCCGGGGCGGACGGCGCGCGAGACGGCCTTCTCCAGGTTGGCGGCGTAGCCGCAGTCTGGCGGCAGATGACCACGTAGTCCTCGCCGGCGTCGGACGCCACCATGAACTCGTGCGACTGGCTGCCGCCCATGGCGCCGGAGTGCGCCTCCACGGCGACGTATTCGAGGCCGCAGCGGTCGAAGATGCGGCAGTAGGCGCTGCGTAGTGCTTCTCGTAGGCGGCGTCGAGGCCCGCGGGGTCCATGTCGAAGGAGTAGGAGTCCTTCATGATGAACTGGCGCACGCGCAGCAGGCCGGACTTGGGGCGCGGCTCGTCGCGGAACTTGGTCTGGATCTGGTACCAGATCTGCGGCAGTTGCTTGTAGCTGCGCAGTTCGCCGCGGGCGATGGACGGTCATGACCTCTTCGTGCGTCATGCCGAGGCACAGGTCGCGCTCGAAGCGGTCCTTGAGGCGGAACATGTTGTCGCCCATGACGTCCCAGCGGCCGGATTCCTGCCAGACCTCGGCGGGGTTGCAGCGCCGGCAGGAGCATCTCCTGGGCGCCGATGGCGTCCATCTCCTCGCGGACGATGTGCGTGATCTTCAGCAGCGAGCGCTGGGCCAGAAAGAGATAGCTGTAGATGCCGGCGCGAAAACTGGCGGATGTAGCCGGCGCGCAGCAGAAGCTGGTGGCTGGCGACTTCGGCCTCGGCGGGATTCTCCCGCAGGGTGGGGATGAAAAGACGGCTCCACTGCATGGTGATAAAGGACTAGGCTAACACTCGAATGACGAAGCGGGCTTTGTTGATCTGGGCGGCGGCAGCAGCGGTGCGTCTCATATGGGCCTTCGGGTTCGGGCGCGTGGATACGGGCTGGACAGAGGTGCAGTTGATTGCGAGGAGCCTGCTGGAGAGGGGGGAGTTCGCCGATCCTTATGCAATTCCGACAGGGCTGACGTCGCACACGGCGCCGGTGTATCCGGCTATTCAGGCGCTCATTTTTGCTGTGGCGGGGTATGGAGTTGAGGCTGAGCACGTGCGGATCGCATTCACGATCCTGCTGGCGAGCCTGGAGTACGCGCTGATGCCGTGGCTGGCGGTGCGGTTGGGGCTGGGCGAGTGGGCGGGGTTGGCCGCGGGGTGGGGCGGGGCGCTTGTTCCGTTGCACTACTGGGGGGAATCGATGGGGGTTTTCGAGAATACGCTGGCTGCCCTGCTGCTGCTGGTGTTCACGGGGCTGGCAGGTCCGCAGTTGAGAGGAGAGGGGGCATTGCCGACGGCTCGGGCGGCCGTTCTGGGGCTGTTTGCAGGCGCGCTGATACTCGTGTCACCGACGATGCTGCCGCCGATAGTGGCGCTGGCGGGGATCGCGATGTGGCGCGGCGGAGTGAGCGTAGGCGGGGCGGGAGCGGCTGCGGTGTGCGCGGTGTTGGTGTTGGGCCCATGGCTGGTGCGGAACCGGGTGGTATTCGGCGGGTGGTCACTTGTGCGAGGCGAAGCGGGGCTGGAGTTGAACATCTCGAATTTTGACGGGGCGTCGGTGGATGCAATGGACAATGTAGGGACGGCACATTTCCGCAGGGTTCATCCGTTTGCGAGCCGGGAGCAGTGCGAGCGGATTCGTCAGGTGGGAGAGCGGCAGGTGTACCGGGAGCGGCAGGAAGAGGCGTATGGCGTGGATCGCAGGCCACAAGGCGGAGTTTGCGAGTCTGGCGGCAAGGCGGTGGGGGCGATTCTGGGTTCCCTGGTCGCAGTATTGGTGGCACCGGGCGGGGCTGGGAGTGGTCCTAATTCTGGCTGCAGCGGGCTGGATAGTTGGGGGGCGAACTGCAGCGCCGCTGCTATTGGCGCCACTGGCCTACTCGCTGACCGCACTGCTGGTGCATACTTCGATCCGGTATTCGCATCCGGCGTGGTGGGCGTTGTGCCTGTCGGCCGGGGTGGCCGTGAAATGGGCGCGTGATAAACTCATAAGTTCCCCATGAAAATTGCGATCGGCGCCGACCACGCGGGTTTTTTTCTCAAGGAAGGCTTGCGGGAGGCACTTACCAAGAAGGGTCTCGAGATTGTGGATTTTGGCACAGCCTCGAGTGAATCGACCGACTATCCGGACTATGCCGAAAAGGTGGCCCAAGCGGTTGCCTCGGGTGAAGTTGAGCGAGGCATTCTGGTTTGTTCGACCGGGGTGGGCATGAGCATCGCGGCAAACAAGGTGCACGGGGTGCGCGCGGCACTGGCCTACAACACGGAAGAGGTGGGGCTGACGCGAGCGCACAACAACGCGAATGTGCTGGCGTTCGGGGCGAAGTACACAAGCCTGGAGCAGGCCGGAGAGATGGTGGACGTGTTTCTGGAGACGCCATTTGACGGGGGCAGGCACGAACGCCGGGTGAACAAGATGATGTCGCTGGAAGAGAAGGCTTAGGAGAAGGGGAGACGATGAACGCAATGCAGAGGATGGCGAGACCGGTGGCGGCGGTGGATCCGGAGATTGCCGAAGCGATCCGGCAGGAGATTGAGCGGCAGCACTCCCACCTGGAGCTGATCGCGAGCGAGAACTTCACGTCTGAGGCGATTCTGGAGGCGACAGCGAGCGTCTTCACGAACAAGTACGCCGAGGGCTATCCGGGCAAGCGGTACTACGGCGGCTGCGAGTACACGGACGTGGTCGAGAAGCTGGCGCGGGATCGCGCGAAGAAGCTGTTCAAGGCCGAGCACGCCAACGTGCAGCCGCATTCGGGGTCGCAGGCGAACGCAGGCGGCCTATGGCGCGGTGCTGGAGCCGGGCGACACGATCCTGGGGATGAACCTGGCGCACGGCGGGCACCTGACGCACGGCCATCCGCTGAATTTTTCGGGCAAGACGTACAAGATCGTGCCGTACGGCGTGCGGCAGGACGACGAGGTCATCGACTACGACGAAGTGGCGCGGCTGGCCGAAGAGCACAAGCCGAAGATGATCATCGCGGGGGCGAGCGCGTATTCGCGGATCATCGACTTTGCCAAGTTCCGGGCAGATCGCCGACTCGGTGGGCGCGATTTTCCTGGTGGACATGGCGCATTTCTCGGGCCTGGTGGCGGCGGGGCTCTACCCGAACCCGTGCGAGTGGGCCGATATCGTGACCTCGACGACGCACAAGACGCTGCGCGGTCCGCGCACCGGCATCATCCTGTGCAAGGAGAAGTACGCCGCGGCGGTCGACAAGTACGTGTTTCCCGGAATTCAGGGCGGGCCGCTGGTGCACGTGATGGCGGCCAAGGCGATCTGCTTCCTGGAGGCGATGACGCCGGAGTTCGTGGAGTACCAGAAGCAGGTGATCGAGAACGCGCAGGCGCTGGCCGAAGGGTTGAAGGACGCGGGGTACCGGATCGTATCGGGCGGCACGGACTCGCACGTGATCCTGCTGGACGTGTTTTCGAAGGGGCTGCGCGGGAAGGAAGCGGAGAAGGCGCTGGACGAGGCGTGGATCACGGTGAACAAGAACGCGATTCCGTTCGACGTGAATCCGCCGTTCAACCCGAGCGGCATCCGGCTGGGGTCGCCGGCGGTGACGACGCGCGGTTTCGGGGAAGCGGAGATGGCGAGGTGGCGGCGCTGATCGCACAGGTGCTGGCGGCGCCGGCCGACGAGACGAACCGGGCCGCGGTGAGAAAGCGTGTGACGGCGCTGACCGAGAGATTCCCGCTGTATTCCTGGAAACTGGCGCCGGCAGCGGTATAGAAGGCGGCCTGAAGAGACAATGCGGATTCTGCTCGATGCCCGGCATGTCCGCGATTTCGGGTTTGGGACGTATATCCGCAACGTGATTCAAGGGTTTGCGCAGATCGGAGCGCCGCACGAATTCCTGCTGGCGGGGCGCGGAGCGGACAGCCACGAGTTCGATCAGCTTCCGAAGAACTTCCGGTTTCTCCCGTACGAACGGGAGGACAGCGAGCCCTTTGACCAGATGGGCTTTCCTATCTTTGCGCGGGGATTGAAGCCGGACCTGATCCACATACCCTTGAACGTGGTGCCGCTGCTGCTGCCTCGGCCTTACGTGGTGACGGTGCACGACCTTTCGAGCATCCTGTTTGATGTGGCGACGGGTTGGCGGCACGAGATGAAGCGGATGCAGATCAAGCGCGGGCTGATGCGGGCGGAGACGGTGGTGGCGGTGAGCGAGAGCACGCGGCACGACGTGATCAACCTGATGGGAGTGCCGCCGGAGAGAGTGCGGCGGATTTACGGCGCGGTGGATCCGCGGTTTACTCATCACGTGCCTGGGACAAGCGCGCGGGCGGCGGGTCCGGAAGCGTGGGCGATCGAGCGGCGGCGGATTCTGGAGCGATACCAGGTGCACTATCCGTTCCTGCTTTATTCGGGAACGATCCGGCCGCAGAAGAACATTCCGCGGCTGGTGGAGGCGTTTGCGCTGGTGCACGGAGAACTGCAGGATCATCCGGAGTGGAGGGACCTGCGGCTGATCATTATCGGGGACGAGATCTCGCGGTATCCGGCAGTGCGGCAGGCGGTGGTGCAATCGCGAATGCAGCAGTCGGTGCGATTTCTGGGGTTCGTGCCGCTGGATACGCTGCGGGTATTCTACGAGGCGGCGACGGCGTTTGTGTTCCCATCGCTGTACGAGGGGTTTGGGCTGCCGCCGCTGGAGGCAATGGCATCGGGGACGCCAGTGATCTGTTCGAACGCGACGTCGCTGCCGGAGGTGGTGGGCGACGCGGCGGAGATCGTGAGTCCGGACAACGTGTTCGACATTGCGCGGGGGATTCGAGAGGTGTTGTTGAATGGGGAGCTGCGAGTCGAGTTGAAGCGGCGGGGGGAGGAGCGATGCCGGTTACTTCCGATGGGAGGATACGGCGCGGGAGATGCTGGAAGTTTACCGTGCGGCGGTGCGTGGGGAGAAAGAGTGAGATTGAATTGAGCTTATGCCGATAGTGATGTGTTTGCTGGCTTTGAAGTTTCTTACCTGGAACATCGAGCGCGGACTCGAGTTCGAATCGATTTTCCATGTGCTGGAGGCGGAGCGCGCCGACATCATGGTGCTGCAGGAAGTGGACCGGAACACGAACCGTACGGGACGGCGGTACGTGGACAGGGATTTGTCGGCGCGGCTGAAGAAGCAAGGGGTGTGGGAATCGGAGTTTCAGGAATTGGGGCAGGGCAAGGACGCGTTCATCGGCAATGCGACGCTGTCGGGGCCGCCGATGACGACGACGCGAGCGCTGCGGTTCAAGGCGCAGACGGACTCCTGGCGGCCAGTGTGGTATTTGCCGAACTGGAGCATGGTTCAACCGAGGCTCGGGGCGCGGGTGGCCTTGATCAGCGAACACGACTTGAACGGGCAAAAGCTCGTGGTATACAACCTGCATTTGGAGAGCAAGGGGAGGGAAGTGCTGCGGGTGGTGCAGATGGAGGAGGTGCTGGCCGATGTGGCGAAGTATCCGGAGGGCACGGCGATCGTGGTGGCGGGTGACTTGAATGTGGAAGGAGCGGATTCGCCCGTGATCGGGCGGATGGAGAAGGCCGGATTCAGGCGGGCGGCTGGGGGCAAGGTGACAACGAGGCGAGGGGATCCGCTGGATTGGATTTTCGTGCGCGGGCCGGTGGAGGCGCGCGACGCGCGCATCCTGTCGGACGTGCGCGCGTCGGACCATTATCCGGTGGTGGTGACGCTCAGTTTACCTTGAGCTTGAGGATGGTCAGCGAGGCCTTGGGGAAGGTGTAGCTGAAGCCGTTGCTCGTGAGGGCAGCCTGAATGGTGCGGGTGGCGGGGCGGACCTTGGCGTCGTCGCCGAAGGTGTGGATGGTCTTCAGGTCGCCGTGGCGCAGTTCCCAGACATCGACGGCGGCGGCGAGGGTGCCGGTGACGTTGTCGATGCGGGCGGGAATGTCGAGCTTCTCGCTGCGGTTGAGGACGTTGACGTAGAGGGTGCGCGTTTTCTCGTCGAGCGTGGTGGAGACATCGAGGTACTTGAGCGTCCTTGTGCGCACCGGCGGCGATATGTCGGTGAGGTGACGAGCGAGTCGACGGCGGTGGTGTTCTTCTGCTTGGCGTACTCGGCGATGGGGAAGAAAATGGTCTGGAGGAAGAGGCCCTTCTCGTTGGTGAAGATGGGAGCGATGACGTTGACGACCTGGGCGAGGTTGGCCATCTTGACGCTGTCGGCGTGGCGGATGAAGGAGTTGAGGAACATGCCCATGGCGAGGGCGTCCTCGAAGTTGTACTTTTCCTCGAGGCGCGTGCGGCCGGTGTCGATGCTCGCTGCCGCCGCGGGCGCGATACCAGACGTTCCACTCGTCGTAGGCGATGTAGATGGGGCGTGCATTGGCGCTGCCCGGCCTGAGCGGCGCGGATCTGGCCCTCGACGACCTCGATGCGCTCGTCGATGTCCTGCGACGGCGGCCAGGAAGCGTTCGAAGTTGTTCTCGCGGTTGCCGATGTAGGTGTGCAGCGAGATGTAGTCGATATCGTTGCGGAGCCGCTCGAGGACGGTGCGGTTCCAGGTCGATCCAATCGGCGTCCGGGGCCGAAGTTGGAGGAGCCGGAGGCGATCAGCTTGATGGTAGGGTCGACGCGGCGCATGGCCTTGGCGGCTTCGAGGGCGAACTTGGTGTAGTCCTCGGCGTTCTTGTGGCCGAGCTGCCAGGGGCCGTCGATTTCGTTGCCGAGGCCCCAGTACTTGACGCCCTAGGGCTTGTCGCGGCCGTTCTTGCGGCGCTGCTGCGGCCCAGTAGGTGTTGCGCGATTCGTTGGTGTACTCGACCCACTCGCGGGCTTCCTCGATGGTGCCGAGTCCGGCGTTGATGCAGATGTAGGGCTCGATGCCGACCTTCTCGCAGTAGCGCAGGAACTCGTCGGTGCCGAAGCGATTGGACTCGGTGTCGCCCCAGGCGCCTTCGGGGCGGACCTTGCGCTGTTCGCGGGGGCCGATGCCGTCCGCCAGTCGTAGCCGGAGACGAAATTGCCGCCGGGCCAGCGCAGGAGGGTGACGTCGAGGCTCTTGACCGCCTTCATGACATCGTTGCGGTAGCCTTCGCTGTCGGAGAGCGGAGAGCCTTCCTCGAAGATGCCGCCGTAGATGCAGCGGCCGAGGTGCTCGGCGAAGTTCCCGAAGATGTGCGGATGGACCTCGCCGATCTTACGGTCGGTGTCGATTTTGATGCGGGCCTGCTGGGCAGAGGCCGTGAGGGCAGTGAAAGCGATTGCAATGACGAGCGCGATTCGCATGGAAATATCCTCGGGCGAAGGGTTTTGAGGATCGTATCACACGCGCTCGCGGTCGTGGGAGATTGAGCGGAGGATGGACTCGAGTTCGTCGACGCGAGCGGTGAGGCGGTCGATAGCCTGGCCTTCGGGATCGGGGAGGCAGTCGTGGGCGAGCATTTCGCCCTGGTCGGTGCGGGAACGGACGATGCGGCCGGGGATGCCGACGACGGTGGAGCCCGGAGGGACAGGTTTTAGGACGACGCTGCCGGCGCCGATGCGAGTGTCGTCGCCGACGAGGATGTTGCCGAGCACTTTGGCGCCGGAGCCGATGACGACGCGGTTGCCGAGCGTGGGGTGGCGCTTGCCGCGCTCTTTGCCCGTGCCGCCGAGGGTAACACCCTGATACAGAAGGCAATCGTCGCCGATGATAGCGGTTTCGCCGATCACGACGCCCATGCCGTGGTCGATGAAGAAGCGGCGGCCAATTTCAGCGCCGGGATGGATCTCGATACCGGTCATCCAGCGGGAGAACTGGCTGAGTGACCGCGAGAGAATCTGCCACTTCCGTTTGTAGAGGCGGTGGGCGAGCCTGTGGATCAGAATGGCGTGGAAGCCGGGGTAACAGAGGACGATTTCCAGCACGCTCTTGGCGGCGGGATCTTCACGGAAGATCGTATCGAGCTGCTCCCGGACGTGGCCGAACATGATTTCATTATGATGCGCGGGAGTAGTCAAAAGTGGCGAGCAAGTCCTCGATGTTGGTGGAGATTCGAAGGAGTTCGCGGTGAGATGGCCGGATGAAGCCGTCCTGTCCGGCACGGTCGAGGAAGGCCAGGAGGTGGTCGTAGTAGCCATCCTGGTTGAGCAGGAGGATGGGTTTCTCATGAAACCCGAGCAGGGCCCAGGTAAGGATTTCGAAGAGCTCGTCGAGGGTGCCGAAGCCGCCGGGCAGGGCGACGAAGGCGTCAGAGAGTTGGGCCATGAGGGCTTTGCGGTCGTGCATGGACTCGACAATGTGGATTTCGGAGAGGCCGGAGTGGGCGACCTCTTTGTCGACTAGCGCCTGGGGGATCACGCCGGAGACGAGGCCGCCATGGAGAAGTGCTGAGTCGGCGACCGCGCCCATCAGGCCGACGTGAGCCCCGCCATAGACGAGCGTGATGCCGCGGGCTGCGATTGCGGCGCCGAGCCGGCGGGCGGTTTCAAAGTAGGGCTCCGGAACGGTCTGGCAGGAGCCGCAGTAGACACAAATGGACTTCATCGCTGCTCCCTATGATAGGATGCGACTTCCTGGTTTTACGCTTGGTCCAAGGAGTATGGCAATGATTCGACAACTAATATGCACGGCAGTTCTGCTGGCCCTGCCTGCCGCGGCGCAGATTGGCATGTTCAGCAACGAGCAGCGGACGGGGATGACCTCGCAGTGGAAAGGCGAGCGATTTCCAGACGGCCGACCCAAGGTACCCGACGAAGTTCTGGACCGGCTGAAACTGACGACGGCCGAAGAGGCTTGGGGCACGCTGGGGCGGCGCGGCTATCCGATGCAGTTCGTGGGCGGCTTCAAGACCGTCAACGTGGGCAACCTCGGGAAGTCGCCTCGCATGGTGGGCCGTGCGGTGACCGGCGTATTCCTGCCGATGCGCGCCGACCTGGACGACTGGGTCACCGAGAACGCGAAGAAAGAGAACCGCGCAGGCCGGGGCGGGCAGAACGCGTGGGTGATCGACACGCTGGTGAAGCGCGACGTGATGGTGATCGACATGTTCGGCAAGGTGAACAACGGCACCATCATCGGCGACAACCTGGCGACGTCGATCATGACCAAGACCGGCAACGGCATCGTCGTGCGACTGCGCGGTGCGCGACGTGAGCGGCATCAGCGAGATCGAGGGCTTCCAGGTGTTCGCGCGCGACTTCCATCCGAGCGCGATCCGGGACGTCACGCTGATGGGCATCAACGTGCCGATCCGGATCGGCGAAGCGACCGTGATGCCGGGAGACGTGGTGCTGAGCGATCCCGAAGGGATCACCTTCATTCCCGCGCATCTGGCGCTGGAAGTGGCCGACGAGAGCGAGATGACGCGACTGCGCGACGAATGGGGCCACAAGATGCTGAGCGAGTCGAAGTACACTCCCGGACAGATCGACAGCAACTGGACCCAGGACATGATCGATGAGTTCAATAAGTATGCAACTTCGCAGGGCTCGAAGATGCAGATGAAACCGCGGGCACCACGGCAATAAGAGCTAGAGGGAATCTCACATGACGAAGAAATGGTGGAATAACAAGAGGGGTGTCTCCAGGCGAGGCTTCCTCGGGCGAAGCGCCGGCGCAGCGGCGTTGGCAGGGTTCTGGGCCAACGAAACGATCGAGGCCTATCAGGGCAACGTGCAGACGGCATCCAAGCCGAACGATCTGAAGATCACCGATTTGCGCTTCGCGCACGTCGTCGGGGCGCCGATGCGGTGCCCGCTGATCCGGATCGATACCAACCAGGGCATCTACGGCTACGGCGAAGTGCGCGACGGCGCGAGCGTGAGCTATGCGCTGATGCTGAAGTCGCGGCTGATCGGCGAGAACCCGTGCAACGTCGACAAGATCTTCCGAAAGATCAAGCAGTTCGGTTTCCACGCGCGCCAGGGCGGCGGCGTGTGCGGCATCGAGATGGCGCTGTGGGATCTGGCCGGCAAAGCCTACAACGTGCCGGCGTTTCAGATGCTGGGCGGCAAGTTCCGCGACCGCGTCCGGCTCTACTGCGACACCACCGAATCGCACGATCCCAAGGTCTACGGCGAGCGCATGAAGGAGCGCCGCGACGGCGGGTTTCACGTGGCTGAAGATGGACCTCGGCTACGACCTGGTGGAGAAAGTGCCGGGCGCCGTCACGGCCCGAGCGGCATGACTCCCCGCACAAGCCAAATGACGCAGCACCTGTTCACCGGCGTCGAACTCACCGACAAGGGCATGGCATTGATGGCCGACTACGTCGGCGCGGTCCGCGAAGTCGTGGGCATGGACATTCCGCTTGCGGCCGACCACTTCGGGCACATCGGCGTGAACTCCTGCATCCGGCTCGGCAAGGCGCTGGAGAAATACAACCTGGCCTGGCTCGAAGACATGATTCCGTGGTGGTGGACCGAGCAGTGGAAGCAGATCACCAACGCGGTCAACATCCCGACCCTGACCGGCGAGGACATCTATCCTCAAGGAGCCGTTCATCGAGCTCTGCAAGAACCACGCGGTCGACATCATCCATCCCGACCTGGCGACCTCGGGCGGGCTGCTGGAGACGAAGAAGATCGGCGACATGGCCATGGAGTACGGCCTCGCCATGGCGATGCACTTCGCGGGCACGCCGGTCTCCTTCATGGCCAACGTGCACTGCGCGGCGGCGACCGAGAACTTCCTGGCGCTCGAGCACCACTCGAACGACGTGCCGTGGTGGGAAGACATGGTCACGGGCATCGACAAGCCGATCATCGACAAGGGCTTCGCCAACGTGCCGACGAAGCCGGGGCTCGGCATCGAGTTGAATCCCGACGAGATCAAGCAGCACCTGGCGCCCGGCACCGGCTACTTCGAGCCCACCGAGAACTGGAACAACGAGCGGAGCTGGGACCGGCTGTACAGCTAGAGTTGCGGTCCCACGGGACGCAAGGAAGAATCCGCTATTGCTCGCGCAGCGCGGCCATGGGGTCGAGCTGCGCGGCTCGGCGTGCGGGCAGATAGGCTGCAACAGCGGCAGCACCAGTCAATATGAGAACTGCCACAGCCAAGGGCGCGGGAGCGTTTGGCTGAAGCCCATAGAGCAGGGTGGTCACTAATCGACCAGCGGCATAGGAGACTGCCGAGCCCAAAGCAATCCCTAGAGCCAGCAGAAGTGCCATATCTCGCAAAATCAGCGATATGACGGAGCGGCGCTGGGCACCCATCGCGATCCGAATTCCGATCTCGCGTTTTCGTCGAGCGACCGAATAATTGGTGATCCCGTAGAGCCCCACCATCGCGAGGAGCAACGCGAGCGCGCCGAAAACGGATGAGAGCGATGCCACCAGCCGCGGCTGCAACAACGAGTCATTCACCTGAGCCTCTAGAGTCCGGATGTCGAAAGAGATGTCAGGATCCACCTCAGACAGGGCGGCGCGAAGGGAAGGCGCGAGAGTTTCTCCATTAGCGGTGGAGAGAATGGAGTATCGAAGGCTGGGGCCGGGCTTGGGATCCTGCTCGCCGGCAAGGTAGGCAATACGGCGGGGTTGCTCGTCGAGCCGATTGTACTTGGTGTCCTTCACCACGCCAACGACTTGATAATCGGTGCGCTCACCTCTCCTGCCCGGCTTGTCGATGCCAATGGTCCTGCCAATGGGATTTGCGTTGCCGAAGAAATCTCGCGCCGCCGATTGATTGATCAGCATGACTCGCGGCGATGTGAGCGAGTCACCATCGGAGAACTCGCGTCCCGCGATAAGGGGTGTGCGCATCGTCCGAAAGTATCCGGCTGAAACACGGTTCAGGAAGACGAGCGTCTCTCTCGGCGATTTGCCCGTGAAGCCTTGGGGATATGTGGGTTGGGCCCATCCCTCAGGGCTGATCGGAGTCAGAACAGAGTATGCCGCTGAGGCGACACCGGGTATTGACTGGAGCCGAGTGAGAATCTGTTTGAAAGTCCGGCTTCGCTGCTGAGCCGAGGTAGTCTGCGGCAATTCAACACTGAGCATCAGGACGCCGCGGCGGTCGAACCCGGGGTCCATCGTCAGCAGATTGCGAAGCGTTCCAAGGAACAATGCCGCGCCTATCAGCAAGATCAGCGAGAGCGCAACCTGAGTGGCAACCAGCGCCTTGCCGAAATTGAGCCGATTCTCCTTGAGGGCCGTACTCAGACCGAAGCGAGTGGAACGGAAAGCCGGAGCCAGCCCGAACAGGAGTGCGGTGAGCCCGGCAACGATAGTGGTGAAGGCGAGCAGGCGGAGGTCGGGCGCGATACCGATATCAATGGGATTGCGAGCGGTGGAGAGAAGTTGAAGCAGTATTCTGCCGCCCCACAACGCTAACAGGAAGCCTCCTGCCGCTCCGAGCGCGGCGAGCAACAGGCTTTCCGTCATGAGCTGCCGGATTACGCGACCGCGGCTTGCGCCGATAGCCATGCGGAGCGAGAGCTCCCGTTGCCGCGCGGCGCCGCGGGCCAGAAGGAGGTTGGCGATGTTCGCGCATGCAATCAGCAGAACCAGACTTACCATGGCCATCAGCGCAAAGAGAGCTGTCCGGTATTGAACCCTCATATTGGAGAACCCGAGGGTGGCGGGTCGCAGGAAGAGTTTCGACTTGAGGTACTCGGCCTGATCCTTTTCACTTCGCCCAAGGTGGAGAGTATTCCGCAGGATCTGAGGCGCGATGGCCTGCATCTGATCATCCGCCTGTTTCAACGCGATTCCCTGGGGAATGCGCCCAAGGACCCGCAGCCACCAATGAAAGACTTCATCCGAATGCGCTGCTCCGGGGTAAATGACCGGCAGGCAGCCGATGGGAATTGCAACTTCATAGTTACGATCGACGTCAAGCCCTCGAAACCAAGGCGGAGTGACGCCGACGATGGCGAAGCTCCGGCGGTTCAGGCGAACTGACTTCCCGATTACGCCAGGATCACTATTCAGGCTGTTTTTCCAGAAGTTGTAGCTGACAACCGCTACGGGTCCATCGGGTCCGCCGCCCCATTGGTCGTCGGCAGGCGTCAAGGCTCTTCCGAGCATCGCCGGAACTCCGAGCACCTCAAAGAAGCCGCCACTGACCCACAAGCCCTGCGCGTATCTGCGGTCGCCGGAATCAGCTAAGTTGAATCGACTTGAGGAGAATGCCATGACTCCCGAGAAGGCGCTCTGGTTATCGCGAATCTGCTCCCAGAGAGGCGTGTTCAATTCTCCGTCTCCATGGGAGCCAAGGCTGACTTGAACCAAAGCCTGCGGGTCTTCGACCGGCAATGATCGAAGCATGACCGCATTGATGATGCTGAAGATCGCCGTATTTGCCCCGATGCCAAGCGCGAGAGAGAGTACCGCGGTTGCCGTGAAGCCGGGCTGTCCTTGAAGGGAACGGGCGCCGTAGCGGATGTCCTGCCACAACGTGTCGAGGAAGGTCCATCCCCAAGCCTCGCGGCTGATCTCCTGAAGCCGTGTCGTATTGCCGAACTGCCTGCGGGCGGCGTCGTTGGCGGATTCGAGCGACATGCCCGCGGCGTGGACGTCGGACGCGCGCAGATCGATGTGAAGGCGCATTTCCTCGGCCAGATCCTCGTCGAATCGCCGCCGGCGAAGGCGGAACTGCAAGCGGCGCAGGAGTTCGAGAAGCCAAGTCATACCGGGTTGCCTGCGGTGGCGTGCAAGACCTTTTGGATCGCCGCGGAGACACGCGTATACTGCTCGATTTCAGAATGAAGCTGCTTCCTGCCAAGGGTAGTCATCCGGTAGTACCTGGCGCGCCGATTCCCCGCGGTGACGCCCCAAGTCGCGGTCACCCACCCTTTCAGCAACATGCGCTGGAGCGCGGGATAAAGCGATCCCTCTTCCACCTGCAGGACGTCGTCCGAAATCTGCTGAATGCCATTGGCGATTTCATAACCGTGCAACTCGCTGTGGCGGGCGAGGGTCCTCAGGATGAGCATGTAGAGGGTGCCGGGAGGGATTTCGTCGCGGCCTGGTTTGTCTGGCATAGTTAGACTATGCCAATGGTGCCTTGATCCGCGATGACTGTCAAGTAACAAGTCGCGAGGCGAAGAGCCTGCTGGCAGCGTCGAGCCAATTGCGGGGCGCAACTCACTGGTCGCGGAGGGCCTGGGTGGGGTCGATGGACGTCGCCCGCCGGCCCGGGATCAGGCAGGCCATGAAGGCAACCATCAGGAGCACGCCGGTGGCGGAGAGGTAAGTGGTCACGTCAGTGGGTGGAACGCCGTACAGCAAGGTTGTCATCAACCTGGCTGCGAGAGCCGCGAGCAAGATGCCCGCCAACGCACCGGCGCCGATGAGGACGCCGCCGGAGCGCAGGATCTCGCCGACGATACTAGCCGGCCGGGCGCCGAGCGCGATCCTGATTCCGATTTCGCGAGTGCGCTGCGTCACCATGTAGGCCATCACGCCGTAGAGCCCGATTGCCGCGAGGGTCAGGGCCAGCACTGAGAACAGGCTCACGAGGAGAGTGCGAAATCGGGTTTGAGAGAGAGCGCCCTGAAGAGCGTCAGTCAGAGGCCGCACGGAATAGATAGGGCGTGAGGGTTCGATGGTTCTGATCGCGGCCCTGACTGCGTTGGCCATGGAGGCGGGCCTGGCGGACTGAATGAGGTAGTCGGCATCGGCCCAGTAGCGGAGATAGCCGCAGGCATAGATGACTGGCTGCGGCTCCTTGTTGTGGCCGTCTTCACGGGCGTCGGCGACGACACCCACAATTTCCGATGTAGTCTCGCCCTGCGGACCCTGGTAAATGGAATGGCCGATCGGGTTCCGGCCACGATAGTAGAGGCCGGCGAAACTCCTGTTCACAACGATTTCGAAGGGCCGTTTGGGATCAGCGTCCATGCGGCAGGTCCGGCCGTCGAGAATCGGGATTGCGAGTGTCTGAAAGTACCCGGCCGTGACGACGCGCCAGGAGGCAAAGCGCAGAGTGCCATCGGCGGTTGGTTCGCCGGCGAGCTGAAACTCTCTGGGCCAAGTGGAGTTTGCGGCAGGCAGTCCGGTGGACATGGCGACGGCGGAGACGCCAGGCAGGATGGAGATCGCGTCGAGGATCCGTTGATGCCGTTGCACTACAGCCTCAGGCGACTCACTGGAACTGGCGCTCACGCGGAGGGCGAGGACGTTTTCCGGGTGGAATCCGAGGGGTGCTTCCTGGAGCCGCAGCATGCTTCGCAGGAAGAGACCAGCGCCGATCAACAGGGCGGTGGCAAGTGCGAGTTGGGCGGCAACCAGGATACGCGGCAACCGCTGCCTGGTGCCGACGACTCTGCTGCCCGCACCGATCAGTGAGGCGGTGAGATCGCGCCGAAAGGTCTGGAGGATGGGGGCGAGCGAGAACAGAACCGCAGCCAGGACACTGACGGCGACCACAAGCGCGAGGATTCTTAAATCAACCTCGAGCTCTGAGATTCGCGGGATATCCGGGAGGTGCTTTCGAAGGGAGGCGACTCCGATGTATACGGCTGCCATGCCGAGCAACCCTCCCGCAATCGAGTAAACCAGACCCTCGGCGAAGAGCTGCCGGGCGATGGCAGCGCGGCCGGCGCCGAGCGAGCAGCGGGTCGCTATCTCGGCGGCGCGGCTGTTGAGGCGTGCCAGGAGCAGGCAGGCTACATTCGCACAGGATATGAGAAGCAAGAGGCTGACAGAGCCGAGAAGCAATCCGAGAGCGAGGCGGGCCTTGCCGACCATCAGGTCTTTGAGCGGCTCGACGGCGACCGTCCACCCGGCATCGGTCTTCGGGTACTGATGGCCCAGCTGTTTCTGGATAGCAGCCAGGTCGCTTCCGGCAGATTCCGGGGTCACGCCCTGTTTCATGCGGCCGATGGCGGCATAGAATCTGGCCTCACGGGTGAGCAACAGATCGGGCCTTGCCTGTTTCGGCAACCAGACTTCCGTGGACGGATCCGGATAGCGGAACTGCGGAGGCATTACGCCCACGATGGTGAACGGCTGATCTGTCAGGATGACGCGCTTTCCGATCACGGACGGATCGGATCCGAAGCGCCGCCGCCAGAGGCCATCACTGATCACCGCGGCCGCGGGTCCGCCAAACTGCTCCTCTTCAGGTGTGAGCACGCGGCCAACCGCGGCGGGGACGTTGAGGACAGTGAAGAATTGCGGGGCGACGATGGCGCCGGCGATGCGCTCGGGGATCGGTCCGGTGGTATCGGTCAATGTGTCGAGGGAGCTTCCCGCGATCGACTCGAATGTCTTGTTGAGGCGACGCCAGTCTTCGAGCCGGCCGGGAGAAACGCGCGTCCGGCTTCTGGAATCGGACAGCTTTGCTTCATGGAGGGCCACAATCCGTTCGGAGTCCGGGTAGGGAAGCGGGCGGATGAGGACAGTGTCGATCAGCGAAAAGATAGTGCTGCTGGCGCCGATGCCGAGCGCCAGCGTCAGTACGACGGTTGCGGCAAAGGCAGGTTTTCTCAAAACGACCCGGACTGCGAACCGGAAGTCGCGCAGCCACGCCTCGAACCGCGGCCATCCCCAGGCGTCGCGGGAATCCTCCAGAAGCAGTGTAGTGTTGCCGAACTGCCTGCGGGCGGCGCGCTCATCGGCGGAGTCCGACGCCTTCATTTCCAGATGAAACTGCATCTCCTCACGCAACTCGGCATCGATCCTGTCGCGACGAAGCCACCCGGCCAGTTTCCGCCACCATGAGGCCATAGCTCCCTCCTACGCGGGCTGAATTACGCGCCGGATCGCAGCCATGGCCCGCTCGAACTCGTGTATCTCCGTAGCGAGCTGCTTTCGACCCGCGGGCGTTAATGTGTAGTACCGCGCCCGGCGCTTGTTCTCTGTTTGACGCCATTCGGCTTTGACCCAAGCCTTCTGCAGCATGCGCTGCAAGGCCGGATAGAGCGAACCTTCCTCAACCTGAAGGACTTCCTCCGTAGTCTGCTGAATATGGAGGGCAATGCCGTAGCCATGCATCGGGCCGAGCCGCGCCAGCGACTTGAGGATCAGCATGTAGAGCGTGCCAGGAGGTATTTCGGTTCGCATTACATAGTTAGACTACTATAGTCTGCCTATGGTTAGACGGCTGTCCAAGTAAATTTACTCGTGTGGAGGCGAAGGGCCCTCCGCTGCCGCTAACCTAAGAGGGTGAAAACGGGAATCATCATAGGCGCCTTAGTGCTGACTCTAGCCGCCGCGCCGGTTTATTTGTTCATCAGGTCAGTGGAGCCTGAGGTTGAGTTCACGCCGGTGCCCAAGGCTGTGGGCGGGTCGACGAAGCTGAAGGTGCGAGTGAAGGCGCCGCATGGGCTGCGGCTGCTGTCGGTCGCCGTGGAGCAGGGCTCGGCGCGGGCGGAAGCGAAGACGACGGAAGCAGGAGACCGCTGGTTCTTCTGGAAACGCAATGAAGCGCCAAAGACGGTCGAGTTCACGCTGACGCTGAATCAGCAGCAGGGCTTCAAGACCGGCGCGGGCGTGCTGGTGCTGAACGCCGAGTCAAATGACCTGCGGGGCCAGGCGGTGCGGCAGAGCCACAGCGTGACGGTGCAATTGGAGCCACCGCGGGTGTCGGTAATCGAAGACGGGATTCTGTACATCAACCAGGGCGGATCGGCGCTGGTGAAGTTCAACGCGGGCGGGGGCTGGACGGAGGCGGGGGTGCGCGTGGGTCCGTACTCGTTCCGGAGTTGGAAGCGGGCCGGCGCGGCGGATGAGGGCGAGCGCTTCAGCCTGTTCGCATTCCCGTGGGACGTGCCGGCGGAGACCGCGCCGGTGGTGTTCGCGCGGGACGCGGCGGGCAACGAGGTGATCGTGACGTTCAAGCACAAGGTGTTTGCGAAGCACTGGCGCAAGCGCACGCTCGAGCTCGACGATGGATTCCTGCAGAAGGCGGTTGCGGAGGTGAATCCTCCCGCCGGCGGTACCTTGTTGGACCGGTTCCTGAACGTGAATCGCGAGGTGAGAAAGGAGAACACGTTGTCGCTGGCCGCATTGCGGCAGAAGACGGTGGCGGAATTCCTGTGGCAACAGCCTTTCAAGCAACTGGCCAATTCGCAGGTAGAGGCCCTGTTTGCCGACATCCGCACATACAGGTATGAAGGCAACGACGTTGACCAGCAAGTGCACCTCGGCTTTGATCTCTCGACGACAAAGGAGGCGCCGGTCGTGGCGGCGAATCGAGGCAAGGTGGTGTTTGCCGGACGGCTGGGAATCTACGGCAACTGCATTGTGATTGACCATGGCTACGGCTTGCAGTCGATTTACGGACACTTGAGCCGGATTGAGGCTAAGGAAGGGCAGATGGTGGAGTCTGGCGCGGAACTTGGCCGGAGCGGGGCGACTGGCCTGGCGGGGGGCGACCACCTGCATTTCTCGATGCAATTGGACGGTACGCAGGTGAACCCGGTTGAGTGGTGGGATCCAAAGTGGATTCGAGAACACCTTCACGAGCCGTTGGGAATAGTGGAGGCCAAGAAGTAGTCCATGAAGACGTACTCGGATCTCTTTGTTTTTGAAAGGGATGGCCGGCCTCTGCAGTCGCAGGAGCGGCCGCCGCGGCATTGAGCCCGGCGTCTGCTATTCTGAGAGATTGAGAACGGCCGCGGCGCGTCTGGGCCGCCGCTGCGCAAGTCAGCGTTATCTAATAGTTTCGAGGTTCTTTATGTCCGGACATTCCAAGTGGGCGACGATTAAGCACAAGAAGGCCGCCCTGGACTCCAAGCGCGGCAAGATTTTTACTCGTCTGATCAAAGAAATCGTCATTGCGGCACGAAGCGGCGGAGATCCCGATTCGAACGCCCGCCTTCGCACGGCAATCACGGCCGCCAAAGCGATGTCGATGCCCGCAGAAAACATCAAGCGTGCGATCATGCGCGGCACCGGCGAGCTCGACGGCGGCCAGATTGACGAAATCATGTTCGAGGGCTACGGCGCTGGCGGCGCGGCGATCATGGTGTTGACGGCGACGGACAACAGAAACCGCACCGTGAGCGAGATGCGCCACATGTTCTCGAAACAGGGAGGCAACCTGGGCGAGGTGGGCAGCGTCGGCTGGATGTTCGAGCGCAAGAGCCATGTCGTGATCGAGAAGGAACAGATCAGCGAAGAGCAGGTCATGAACCTTGCGCTGGAAGCCGGCGCAGACGATGTGAGAGACGAAGAAGACAATTGGTCGATTTTGTCGGCTCCCGAAGCCCACACGCAGATCATGGATGCGGTGGCGCAAGCCAAGGTGGCGACGGTTTCCGCGGAGATCTCGCTGATTCCGAAGAACCTGATGGAGATCGACAACAAGAACGTGGGCGGGATGATGCGTCTGCTGGAGGCTCTGGAAGAGCACGATGATGTGCAGAACGTCTACACCAACGTCGACTTTACGGAAGAGCAGTTGGCGGCTGCCGAGAAATAAAGGCCGGACGGCAGCGAGGGGCAAGGGCGAGTGCGCGTGCTCGGTATCGACTGCGGGAGTCAGGTCACCGGCTACGGTGTGATCGACACGGACGGCACGCGGCACAGACTGGTCGAGGCCGGGGTGATCAAGACAAAAGCGGACGATCCGCTGCCGCTCCGTTTGCTGGTGATTGGCCAGAGACTGCGCGAGATCATCGCCGAGCATGGTCCGGAAGAGGCGGCAGTCGAAGACACGTTTCATCATGTGAACGCTCGCAGCGCACTGCGGCTGACGCACGTGCGCGGTGTAGCGCTGTTTGTCGCGGCCGAGGCAGGGCTGCCGTGCGGGGAGTATGCGCCGGCGGCGGTGAAACGAGCAGTGGTAGGAAATGGCAGGGCTGAGAAAGAGCAGGTGGAGTGGATGGTGCGAGTGCTGCTGAGCCTGACACAGCCGGTGAGACCGCTGGACGCCTCCGACGCGCTGGCGGTGGCCATCTGCCATGCCGCGCGAACCGCTGTCATTGGGATCGGGCGATGAGAGTCACTCTGAGTCTCCTGGTGCTGGCGGCCGCCGCGTTGGCGCAGGACGCGCCCCGGATGATCCTGAAGAAGGAGTTTCCCGGCAGCAAGCCCGCCTACACGGAGATCCGGTTGGAGAGCGATGGTCGTGTGCAATACCTGGAAGCGGTGGACGACGATCAACCGGTGAAGTTCAAGCTTTCTCCAAATGAAACGCAGACGGTGTTTCTGCTGAGCGACAAGCTGGAACACTTTGCGCGTCCGCTGGAGAGCGGGTTGAAAGTGGCGCGTGTCGGCGACAAGACGTTCACGTGGATCAAGGGCGACGAGCGTCACGAGGTGAAGTTCAACTACACACTCGATGTGGACGGGCAGACGCTGCTGGACTGGTTCGAGCGAATGTGCGAATCGGCTTATTACCGCCTGGACCTCGAGAAGACCGTGCGGTTTGACCGGATTGGGGTGAACCAGGCGCTGCTGAAGCTGGAGGCGGCGTGGGACAGAAAGCGGCTGCTGGCGGTGGATCAGTACATCCCGCTGCTGGAGCGAGTGGCGAAGAACGACAGCTATCTCAACATGGCCCGGGACAGGGCCAACAAACTGCTCGAATTGTTCACAGCGCCCGCGCCCGCGCCGGCGGGAGAGGCAAAGCCTTGAGAAGTCTCCGACTGATTTTCGCCGCGCTGTTGATTGCGGCAACGATGGCGGCGCAGAAGGCGCCGAAGAAGAGCGTGCCGGCCCCGGCGCCCGTGAAGGCGCAGACCGAGGACGAGGCCCTCGAGGAGTCGCTGGGAGAGGCGGGTTCGAGCGCGGTGGAGTATTCGCGAACGCTGGAACGGCATCTGAAGCGGTATCCGAATTCGGAAAAGAAGGGCGAGATCATTCGGGTGCTGGCGCTGGCAGCGCTGGAACAGAAGGACTCGAAGAGACTGCTGCTGTACGGGGTGCCTGTTCTGGACGAAGGCAGCGCCAACCTGGCGCTGATGGACTATGTGTGCCGGGCATTGCTGAGACGGGGGGCCGAGGGCGATGCTGCCAAGGCTCTTGGGTACGCCCGCCGCATGTCAGCCGGAGCAGCGGAACAACGCAAGCAGATGGATGAGGACAAATCCTTCAAAATGTCGCGGGCAAGGCGGATGGAGGAACTGGACGCGGCGATGGGGCGTGCACTTGTGGCACGAAGCGCGCGCGCTGCGGATGACTGGAGAAAAGGACGCGGCTCTGGCGGCGATCAACAAAAGTTGGGCGGCGGCGCCGCTGGAAGAGACAGCGCGTGAGCGGAGCGCGCAACTGGCAGATTTGGGGCGGAAGCAGGATGCTGCCGCTGCCTGGGTTGACGCCATCACGACGGGCGGGCTGGACCTGACGGACGCGGCTGACAGGCTGCGTCTGCAGTCGCTGGCGGGCGAGCAGGCGGGCAGCGGTGCTGGTGGAAGGCTGGGCGCGCGCAGAGACGCGAAATAAAGAGCGAGAGGCGCGCTTCCGGGAAGCGGATCCCAATTTTGGCGCGAAGCAGATTCTGGACTACACCCTCAGCGCGACACAGGGCGATCCCCTGGCGTTGAAGAGTCTGCTGGGCAAGGTGGTGGTGATCGACTTCTGGGCGACGTGGTGCGGGCCCTGCCGCGCGCAGCATCCGCTGTATGCGGAAGTGAAGCGCAGATTCGCCGACCGCAAGGATGTCGTTTTTCTGTCGATTTCGACTGACGAAGACCGCGGGTCGGTTCCGGCCTTTCTGGAGTCGATGGGTTGGCCCAAACTGGTTTACTACGAAGACGGGTTAGCCTCGAGCCAGCGCATCTCGTCGATTCCGACGACAATGATCCTGGACAAGGAAGGCGGCGTGGCGAGCAGGCTGCACGGATTCTCAGCCGACCGGTTCGTCGACATGCTGACGGTGCGAATCAACGAGGCGCTGGGCGAGGGGCAATGAGCCAGGCGGCCTTTCCGCGAGTGATCTGGATCGTGCTGGACAGCGTCGGGATCGGCGCGATGCCCGACTGGCGAGAGTACCTGGACGACATGCCTGGCGATACGCTGGGCCACTGCGCGGAACACACGACGGCTGGCGCTGAGAAATCTCTGCGAGCTTGGTTTGGCCAACATCAGGCCCTTTTCACAGCTTGAAGCGTCGCAGGCGCCGAGGGCGGCCTATGGCCGATGCACGCTGCTGAGTCCTGGCAAGGACACAACAACAGGGCACTGGGAAATGGCTGGCATCGTGCTTGAGAAGCCCTTTCCCCTCTATCCCGATGGTTTCCCGCCGGAAGTAATGAGGAGTTTGAGCGGCTTGCGGGGCGCGGGGCAATCGGGAACAAGACCGCGTCCGGCACGGAGATCATCAAGGAACTGGGCGAGCGGCACATGCGGACGGGCGAGGCGATCGTGTACACGTCCGCCGACAGCGTTTTTCAGATCGCGGCGCACGAGGAAGTGATTCCGATCGAGGAGTTGTACAGGATCTGCGAACTGGCGCGGGACCTGCTGCGGGGCGAGCACGAAGTGGGGCGCGTGATCGCGCGGCCATTCGCGGGCAAGCCGGGCGCGTTCGCGAGGACGGCGAACCGGCACGACTACGCCGTGCCGCCGCCGAAGGGAATGCTGCTGGACGCTCTGGCAGAGCGCGGCGTCGAGGTGACCAGCGTGGGCAAGATCGCCGACGTGTTCCTGGGGCGCGGCGTAACGCGCGGCTTCAAGACCAAGAGCAATGCAGATGGGATGGCCAGGACTCTGGAGGCGATGCAGGCGGCCCGCGGCGGGCTGGTCTGGGTGAACCTGGTCGACTTCGACTCACACTACGGGCATCGCAACGATGTCGAAGGCTACTGCCGGGCGCTGGAAGAGGTCGACGCCTGGCTGCCGAGCCTGTCGGCGGCGCTGTCGGCGGACGACCTGGTGGTGCTCACAGCGGATCATGGCTGCGATCCGACGACGCCTTCGACAGATCACAACCGCGAGTACGTGCCGCTGCTGGCATATGGGCCGGGAGCGCGCGCCGGGGTCGATCTCGGGACGCGCGGCTCATTGGCGGACATCGGGCAAACCGTGGCTGCAAAACTTCGGAACCCGCGTTCCCGCCGGCGAGAGTTTCCTGGGCCAGATTATTTCTTAGCGCCGGGCAGCAGTAACGGCGGCCTCATGGCCTAGGCGCCGCGCGCGAGTCAACGTCTGATGTAACTACTTCTTCAATTCCTGGACAGTGACAGGGGCTGAGAGCTTGAAAGTGAGCAGGGACTCGGCCGGGATCACGGCCGGATCGCCACGTGTCGCCATGACCATGCCGGTTCCGCCCGCCGCTCCAGCGCCGGCGCCAATGGCGGCACCCTTGCCGCCGCCGGCAATGGCACCGATGGCCGCGCCGATGCCGGTGGTGATGCCGATCTTGGCTGCGTCCTTCTTCTTGCTCTTATTGGCATCCTGGCTAACAGCGGAAGTTTTGACTGCGAGCCTTCTCCCGTCCGCCATGGTGACGCTGCGGAGGCCTACCGTAATGGAGGCTACGCCTTTGACCCGGCCGCCGGGATCGGCATTCGTGACGACACCCTCCACCGCTGCGCCCCTGGGGGCGATGGTATAGCCATCGACGACGAGCGGCTCGGCGAGGGTTGCTTCAAAGAGCGAACCGCTCGCGCTGGTCTTAGTGGAGACTTCGCCGAGCGTCCGAACGGCGATGGGCGTGCCGGCGGCGAGGGTGTGTGAGGGAGGAGGCGCTGCCGCGCGTTTGGCTGCTTCAGCAGCAGCCTTGGCGGCAGCGGCAGACTGGGCCGCGTCAGCGGCCTGTTTGCCTGATTGGGATATGGCTTTGCCCGCGGCGTCGACTGCCTGGCCGGCTTGCTTGGCCGCATCTCCGGCGACTCCCTGCGCCTGCTGGCTCGCGGACTCGAGTTGCTTTTTGGTCGCGTCGAGTTCCTTCTGCATCTCTTCGAGTTTCTTGGCTGTTTCATCCTGCTTTCTGGCGCAACCTGTCATCACAATCGCGACAGAAATCGATGCGGCAAAGAAGAAATTCGAGAACTTGATCATTCTAGGCACTCCCTTCTTATTCGATAGCACGAGTCGGTTCATGCTCGCACAGCGCGATCGATGGCGGTGAGGAGATCCTGGGTCTGAAACGGCTTCTGCACATACTCGGTCTGTACGTGCTCACCCTGGATTTCGGCGGGAGGCAAATTGCTGTAGCCGGAGATGAACACCACCGGCAGAGTCGGGAGCCTTCGCCGCAACCGGCTGACGAGTTCGGGGCCCGACATGTAGGGCATCACAACGTCGACGACCGCAGCATCGAAATCGAACTCGGCGCGTTCGGCCTCCTCGATCGCGCTTGGGCCATCCCCGGCGGGGACGACAAAGTGGCCGACATCCCTGAGAATGAGAGAGACCAACTCGCGGACTCCGGGTTCATCTTCAGCCAGCAGGATTCGCAGCGGACGGCCCTCGCGCGGCGCTGTGGGAGGCAGTTCGGCGGTCGCTTCGCCAGCAACCGCCGGAAGCCGGATGGTGACCACCGTGCCGAGCCCGGCGGAGCTTTCGATGTGGACGGAGCCCTGGCTCTGGTCGACGATGCCATAGACCATGGCGAGGCCGAGACCGCTGCCCTGGCCGGTCTCCTTGGTGGTGAAGAATGGCTCGAAGGCGCGAGAGCGGGTTTCTTCATCCATGCCATGTCCGGTATCGGATACCACCAACTCCTGGAAGTCGCCGCAGGCCGACGTAGTCAGCGTGAGGGTGCCGCCGTCCGGCATGGCATCGCGGGAGTTGACCGCCAGGTTCATGATGACCTGGTGTAGCTGGCCCGGATCGGCGAGCACGTTCATGGGTTTGGGTTCGAGGTTGGTCTGAATGCGGATGCCGGCGCCAATGAGGCGATCGAGCATCCGTTGGCTTTCGAGGACGAGAACGTTGAGATCAACGACTTGGGGCGTGAGCACCTGGCGCCGGCTGAAGGCGAGGAGTTGACGCGTGAGAGTGGCGGCGCGCTTGGAGGCGGAGAGTATCTCGGCGGCTGCCTGGGTGCGCTCCTCGGAATCGAGGGATTCGGGAATGCAGCATTTCAGCGAAACCGCCAATGACTGTGAGGAGGTTGTTGAAGTCATGTGCGACGCCGGCGGCGAGGCGACCGAGGCTCTCGAGCTTTTGAGCCTGCCGCAGTTGCGCCTCCAGCATTTGCCGCTGGGTCATATCGACGCCCAGGCAAGTCGCGCCGCGCACGACGCCCTCCGGGCTGACGATCGAGCTGATATTCCACTGCACGATGCGTGCGTGGCCATCGCGAGCGAGCAGCTTTGTCTCAACGAGGGCGAGGTTTTCCCGGCCGGAGAGTACGCTGCCAAGGGCGTCGAGGGCGGTTGACTGATCGGCGAGGTCGATGAACTGGAGGAAGGGCTTGCCGATCACGTCGGCAGCGGACCATCCGGAGATCTGCACGAAATGTTCGTTGGCAAACTCGAGGATGGCTTCGGGGTTGGTGGTGATGGCGACGAAATGGACGCGCTCCAGGAAGTCGCGGTAGCGCTCCTCGAACTTGCGCAGGGCCATCTCGGCCTTGCGGTGTTCCTGGAGGTCAAGGCCGATCACCACCGCGGATGGCGCGCCGTCGAAAATCATTCTCGCCGCATAGAAGAGATGAGGCGCGAGAGAGCCGTCCGCCGTCCGGACTGAGAGTTCACAGACGGTGGAGCCTTCAGAGAAGCACTGCTGAATTGAGTTGAGGACGGATGTCTGATCCTGTTCAGACAGCAGGAGGGCCGAGGGCATGTTGAGGAGATTCTCCGGGGGAATTCCTGTAATCTCCGAGAGGCGGGAGTTGAATCGCAAAAGGCGGCCCTTTTGGTCGATCTTGCAGAAGATGCCGGGGATGTGATCGACGATCGTGTCGGTGACCGCGCGAGACCATTTCGCTTCTCTCAGGGCTTCTTTCAAGTCGCGAATCGCGAGCATCATGGGGAGAGCCGTGGCGGCGACGGCGAAAGTGAAGTAAAGCCAGCTGGAAAATGGCCGCATCAGGAGAAGCCTGGGGAAAACTACACCGTAGGCGCCGGCCACGGCAATCGACAGTCCGACAAGCACCGCTGCAACAGCGAAGACCAGGCCGCCGCGCCGTCCGAGGAGCCAGATGCCCGTGGTGACAACAGCCAGGTAGCCCATGGGCGCGATCGATTCAAGTCCACCGCCCAGGAGCACGGCAACAGTAACGATGAGCCACCATCCCGTCGTTGTGACCCATGAACCCGCATTGACATGTCCGCGGCGGTTCATCCAAGCGCCGGCCAATGTAGCCAACATGATGATGACGCCGAAGATCGCAGCGGCCGACCGGTTGGAGAATATGAAGGGAATGCCGACGGTGAAGATCAGAAAGACAATCGCGGATGCCGTCAGAAGTACCGAATGGAGCGTCCGGGCGCGCCTTGTGCGAGTCGGATCGCCGGCGAAGACCGGGGGTGCGAGCACACCCCAAGCGGGGACCTTGGCGGTATCGAAGTCCGCGAGACTCATTGCCACCCCATTGCCATCAACGTTACCCTACCTACACGGGCGAGCGCCACGACCCGCGAGCCGCGGAAAATCCCAAAGGAGTTCGAATCATTGCCGAAGTCAGCTTGTGTTTTGTCGATCGTGCTGGTGGCAACGCTGGGAATAGCCCAGACTCGAAAGGTCAGCGACGGGGAGGTGAAGAAGGTCCATCGAAGCGCGATGCTGATCGACGGCCACAATGACGTCACCTCGGCCACAGTCGATGGGCTCGACCTCGGCCCACGGCGGAGTGAGGGCCACACGGACATTGTTCGAATGAAGGAAGGAGGCATGACGGCGCAGTTCTTCGCCGCCTATGTTTCGGTGGGCTCCATCGAGCGGAAGGACGCCGCGCACAGGGCGCTGCAGATGATCGATACGATCAGGCACGACATCGTGGACGAAGCACCCGCGGGATCTCACGCTCGCGTTGAGGGCGGAGGATATACCCAAGGCCCGCAAGTCAGGCCGGATGGCGGCGCTTGATCGGGGTCGAAGGAGGCCATGCGATCGAGGACGATCTGCGGCTTCTGCGGAGCTACTACGGTCTGGGCGCTCGTTACATGACCCTCACGCATACCAAGAACCTGGCGTGGGTGGGCTCGTCGGGCGAAAAGGACAACCAAGGAGTGAACGACCTCGGCAAGCGTGTCATCGAGGAGATGAACCGGCTGGGCATGATGGTCGATATCGCGCACGTCTCGGACAAGACTTTCTGGGATGTGATTGAAACAAGCAAAGCGCCGGTGTTTTCGAGCCACTCCTCGTGCCGTGCGCTGTCGAACATTCCGCGGAACATGACTGACGACATGATCAGGGCGGTGGCGAAGAAGGGCGGCCTCGTCATGATCAACTTCGGCTGCGAGTTTCTTTCTCAGAAGAGCGCGGACTCCTCGCCGTGGAGCAATCCGGAAGTCGCCAAGCGGGTTGAAGCCGAGATCTCCGCGATCCAGGATGCTGCAGCAGCGCCGCGCCGCCATCAAAAAGGTGATGGCGGAGATGGAGTTGAAGACAGTGCGGGCGACGTTGGCCGACGTTGTGGCGCACATCGATCACATCCGGAAGATCGCCGGCGTGGAGGCAGTCGGTCTGGGCAGCGATTTCGACGGCGTGAGTTGCGTGCCAGAAGGACTGGAGGACGTTTCGAAGTGGCCGAATCTGACGCGGGCGCTGCTGGAGAAGGGCTACACCGCCGGAGACATCAAGAAGATCTATGGCGGCAACCTGCTCCGGTTCATGAAATCTGTGGAGCAGGCCGCCGCCAGGTAACTAGCGCAGACCCGAGGATGCGCTGATTGCGCTTGGGGTCCGAGGCAGCGCCGGCGAAGTCGTCGAACGCCTTCTTGGGAACGTCGATGAGGCAGGAGGCGATAAAGGGCGCGCCTTCGGCGGCTCCCTGCGCGGCATCCTTGTAGCAGCATTCCCACTCGAGCACGGCCCAGGACTTGTAGCCCGCGGCGGTCAGGCGGGTGAATATCTGTTTGAAGTCGACCTGGCCGTCGCCGAGGGAGCGGAAGCGGCCGGGGCGCTCCGTCCAATTGGCGTAACCGCCATAGACGCCGGCCTTGGCCGACGGACGATATTCGGCGTCCTTCACATGGAAGGCCTTGATGTAGGGGCCGTATTCGTCGATGAAGCCGACATAGTCGAGGCACTGCAGGATGAAGTGCGAAGGATCGTAGTTGATCGCGACGCGTTTGCTGCCGGTGGCTTTCAGGAAGCGCTCGAAGGTCAACCCGTCATAGACGTCCTCGCCGGGGTGAAGTTCGTAGGCGAAGTCGACACCGAATTTGTCGGCATAGTCGAGGACCGGCTGCCACGCGGCGGCAAGGGCCTTGAACCCGTCTTCCACGAGGCCGGCCGGACGCTGGGGCCACGGGTAGATGAACGGCCAGAGGAGGGCGCCGGTGAACGACGGTGTGACGGGGAGGCCGAGGTTGGCGGAAGCGCGGATGACGTACTTCAACTGCTGGACGGCCCATTTGGAGCGAGCCTTGGGGTTGCCGCGCACTTCAGGGGCAGCGAAAGCGTCGAACATCTCGCCGTAGGCCGGATGGGTGGCAACAAGCTGACCCTGGAGGTGCGAGGCCAGCTCGGTGATTTCGAGCCCATTGGTCTGGCCTTTGATCTCATCGCAGTAGGTCTTCGACTCTGCGGCCCTTTTGATGTCGATGACGCGGCTGTCCCAGCTGGGGATCTGCACGCCTATATAGCCGAGTTCTTTCGCCCAGGCGGTGATATTGGGCAGGTTGTTGAAGGGCGCTTCATCGCCCATAAATTGTGCGAGGAAAATGGCGGGGCCTTTGATCTGCGACATGACAGTCTCCGGAATCGGTTGAAATTCTGCGTCGTGAAACGACCGTACCTATCGTAAGGCAAGCGGAACCCGGCTTGGGGGGGCGGGCGATATGATGGTGCCCAATGGACATCACCCGGCGGCAGCTCGCGGCAACGCCGCTGGCCGTAGTCTCCTCAGTTGAAGCTCAATCAGCGCAGTCCGCCGAGGCCCCTGAATGGAAGGCGCGCTGGATCTGGTTCCCCGAAGGCAGGACGCAGAACGGCACATTCGTGGCGTTCCGCCGGAGCTTCAATCTGGATGCCGTTCCGCCAATTTGCCGGGCATGGGTGTCAGGGCAGTCGCGCTACCAACTCTTCGTGAATGGCCGTTTCGTGCAACGCGGGCCCGGCGCCTTGCGACCCGCGCTTCTGGGATGTCGACCCGGCCGATCTGGCGCCATATTTGAAGGCGGGCAGGAACGTCGTGGCGGCGCTGGCGTGCGCCTTTGGCAATGGAGACGGGACCTACGTGCCAACCGCGCCTGTAGGGAGCGGGGAAGGGCAGGGGTTCCTGTTTCAGTGCGACGCGCTGGGGCTGGTGTCGGACGAATCGTGGAAGACGCTGCGGCCGCGCTGCTGGAAGCACGGCGCTCCCGCCCGCTGGTTCCTGCGCGCGCTGCAAGAGGAATACGACGCGCGGTTCGAGCCCACGGGCTGGCGGGAAATCGAGTTTGACGACAGCGCGTGGCAGGCGGCTATGGTAAGCCGTGTTCCTATCGGGCGTCCAAACCTCGGCGAACTCGGCCCCGCGGGGTGGGTGCCCGAATGGCGATTGACACCGCGCGAGATTCCGCCGCTGGTGGAGAGTCTGGCGCTGCCGGCCGGGCTGGGCGCGGTCGGCCGGATTCGATGGAAGAGTTCGCCGGAAGAGTATTTCGAGTGCTTCCCGCCCGGCGCATTCGATGAGACGTTGGACGCATCCGTTGCCCGGCGAGCGGAGGCGCCGCTGTTCCCGCTGATTGTGCAGCCGCCCGCGGCTGGTGAGGGCATTGCCGTCACGTTCGAGTTCGACCGGGAGATTGTTGGTCATCCGTTCGTCAGGGTGCTGGCGCCCGAGGGCACTGTCATCGAAGTGCTGTGGGTTGAAAAGCAGGCGCCCGGGAAGTTGCTGCTGCGGGGCCGGCCGCGATTCGGCCAATGGCTGCGAGTCACCTGCGGCAGCGGGGTTACCAACTACGAGGCTTTCGAGTACGAAGCGCTGCGGCTGCTTCAATTGCACATCCGGAACGCAGGCGGTCCGGTTGAGATCCAGGCCTGCGGAGTGAAGGAGCGCAATTACGACTGGGCGCACCAGCCTGAGTACGAGGTCAGCGACACGCGCATCAAGTCCGCTCTGGACGCCAGTTTTCGCACGCACAAACTGTTATGCCAGGAGACGATTGTCGACAACGTCACGCGCGAGCGGCAACAATACGCGGGCGACCTTGACCATCCCAAACGGCTGTCGCTGTGCGCGTTCGGCGAGACGCGGCAGGTGCGGCGAGTGATTCGCACTTTCGCGCAGGGACAGAACCCGGAAGGCTGGTTCATGGATTCCTGGCCGGCATGGGACCGCTGCCAGAGGCTGTTTCAGAAGCACCTGGGCGTGACCAAGTGGGGCGCGATCATCGATCACGCCCTCGAGTTCGGCATCGCGGTGGCGGACTACTATCTGTGGACGGCCGACCGCGCGCTGCTGGACGAACTCAAGCCGAAGCTCGAGAAGTATGCAGCGTTCCTGGAGCGTTCAGCGCTGGATGACGGGCTGCTGCCCGTCGCACCATGGACGTGGCAGTCGGTTTGGATCGACCACATCGGGTACAAGAGAGAGGACGAAAAGCACTGCGCGCTGAACCTGTACTGGGCGGGATTCCTCAGCGAGGGGCTGGCACGACTGCAGTCCTGGAGCGGGGCAGGGGGCGCGGCCGCGGCTTCGCGGGCCAGGGCCGGCAGGATCGTCGAAGCGGTGCGGGCGCGGTATTGGAGCAAGATCCATCGGGATCTACGCGGACAATCTGCCTACAGCGCAGGCGGATGGCGTGTTTCGTGCCCATGCGCGGACGTTGTCCATGGCACTGCTGTTCAACCAGATTCCGCCGGGCCAGGAGAAACGCTCTCTCGATCTGCTGGCGGCCATTCCATCGAGGTCCATCGCCGACTCGCACGTCTTCGAGCTGGGCAGCATCGAGGTGGGCTTCAACTATCCGCTGAACGAGATCTGGCGATTGTGGGCACTGGGGCGAGGCGGGCGCGCCGATATCATCGTCAAGGACTTGCGCGAGCGTTGGGCCAGCGTGCCGTCGGTGAGCGAGAACGGAACGTACGGCGAGATGTGGAACCTGCTCCCGAGCGAGACGGGCAGCGTGTGGTGCCAGTCGAATCCGGTGCCGGCGCTGGCGCTCTACCAGGAACTGCTGGGAGTGAGGCCCTCGGCGCCGGGCTTTGCGGAATATGAGGTGCGGCCGCAGCCGGGCGGGCTGGGGCGAGCAGCCGCGACGGTGTGGAGCCCGAAGGGGCCGGTGCGGGTGGAGGTGGATGGCAACACTTCCGGCTTCGGCCTGAGATGGCGGTCGCCGCGCGGAGCGCAGGCCTGGCTGGTGGTTCCCAATGGGGCGCGTGTGGGCGGATTGGAGCGGCCTCTGCGGTTCGAGCCTGCGCGGCTCGCCGGACTGCAGCGGGCCATGATGCCGGTGGCTCAAGAGGAACAGGAATGGACACTCTCCGTCGAATTGCCCTAACATTTGTGTGCGTTTTCTGCGTCGCGCCGCTCGCTGCCCAGGAACCGGGTGCGGGGCTGTGGCGGACGCGAGCCCGCATCGAGGGCAGCACCGAGGTGCGGCGAAACACCGTGCGAGTGCTGTTTTATGGGCAGTCCATCACACTGCAGGATTGGTGGAAAGGCGTCGCCGCCAAGCTCCGGCAGAGATTCCCCGAAGCCGATTTCGTTTTCGCCAACCGGGCACACGGCGGTTTCGCGAGTCCCATGTTGCGCCGTCCGATGATCCACGACGTGCCCACGTTCTACCCCGATCTGGTGGTATTTCACGATTACGGCGGAGAGCCCGAGTATGAGGAGATCATCCGCTACATCCGCTCCTCGACTACGGCCGAAATCGCGCTGCA
The DNA here is from genome assembly GCA_963714395.1 of Bryobacteraceae bacterium. Taxonomy (GTDB): domain Bacteria; phylum Acidobacteriota; class Terriglobia; order Bryobacterales; family Bryobacteraceae; genus JACADU01. The sequence continues at coordinate 276,369 of CAVQOO010000040.1, read as the reverse complement.
GACCGACCACGTGACGTGGCTTCCATCCAAAGCGGGTTCCGATGTGCCGGCCGAGATCAAGCGTTATGAGTGGCAGGAGAATCACAATTCCGTGTGGCTGCCGGCGCTGGCCCGGAGCCTGGGGCTGGAACTGGTGGAAGTGCGCGGCCCCTGGAAGAAGCATCTCGAGACTTATTCGCTTGCGCCACAGGCGCTGTTGCGCGATGGCGTCCATCTGAATGCCGAAGGCAACCGGCTGATGGCGCGGCTTGTCTCGGATGCATTGCTGCGCAAGGCGGCAGCGCCGCCGCAGGGCTGGCAGGACCCTGTCACCGACAAGCGTGTCGAGTGGAAGAACGGGCGGGCCGTGGTCGAGTTCGAAGGCAACCGCATCGAGGCCCTGGCGGCGAGAGGGCAAAGGCAGCCGTGGACACGGGCCCGGGTGCTGATCGACGGCCGGCCGCCATCGGCTCATCAGGGCGTTTACCATCACACCCTGCCTTCGCACTCCGCGGGCGTTGATTGGCCATGGGTGATTCGAATCGGGCACGACGAGGGTCTGGTCGAGGAGTCGTGGACGATGACGATTCGGGAGACCGATGAGGTCAACAAAGTTGTGCGCTTCAGTGTGCAGGGTTCGGTGACCGGCGAAGACGGCGTTGGAGTCTCCACTGAACGGTTCGTTTCGAAGTCGCGGCGCGTTGTCATCGAGCCGGAGGACTGGCACCTGGCTCGCGCCTACAATCTGCGAAAGATCCTCACGCCGGCCGGCGCGACGTGCGCCTGGCGCACCGTTCGCCTGGCCGCGGACTTCTACACGCCGCCCGTCGTCGACGATGCCACGCGCGAGCACGCGGTGGTGCTTGCCTCGGGGCTCGACAACGGGCCGCATCGTCTCGAGTTGATTTCGGAATCCAGCGAACCGCCTTTGCTGGAGGGTGTACGCATCTACAGACCGCCGTTGCAATCCCATACTGGAGGTGAGAAGTGAGCGTGGAACAGGAAACTCGCCGCTGGCAACTCTATTCGCTATTGGGCGACATGCCGCCTCGCGACCGGGCGATTCAGGCTCGGAAGCTCAGCGAGACCGAACGTCCCGGCTACATTCTCGAAAAGCTCGAGTTGGATCTCAACGGCATTGAGGCAGTGCCGGCCTACTTCACGCGGCCGAAAGGCGCGGCGGGCCGGCTGCCCACGATCCTGTTCGATCACTCACACGGCGGCGGTTACAAGATCGGCAAGGACGAACTGCTCAACGGGCGCGAATACATGGGCAAGCCGCCTTACGCCGACTTCCTTTCGTCGCTCGGATTTGCGACGCTGTGCATCGACACCTGGGTGTTCGGAGAGCGGTCGCATTGGGACGAACTGACCGCGTTCAAGCAAATGCTCTGGGAGGGCAAAGTCCTGTGGGGCATGATGGTTTACGATTCTTTACGTGCCTTTGACTATCTCTTGACACGGGCTGATGTCGATGCGGCGCGCATCGGCACGCTGGGCATGTCGATGGGGAGCTCGATGGCTCAGTGGACGGCGGCGCTCGAGCCACGCGTGAAGGTGTGTGTCGACATCTGCTGCCTGACGGATTACCAGGCGTTGATCGAGGACAATGGGCTGCAGCGGCACGGCATTTACTACTACGTGCCGGCACTGCTCAAGTACTTCACAGCAGGGCAGATCAACGCATTGATCGTGCCGCGCGCGCATCTCGGCCTGGCCGGAGAGGACGATGCACTGACACCAGTGGTGGGGCTCGATCGAATCGACGCGCATCTGAAGAAGGCGTATGCCGAGGCCGGCGTCGCAGGGAAGTGGCGGATGCTCCGGTATCCCGGAGTGAAGCATCAGGAGACGCCGGCGATGCGCGAGGCGATCAGGCAGTTTCTTCTGGCTGAACTGTAATCCCCGGGGGTTGTCTTGTCGTCTGTTTAGACGTGAGATGGATTTGTGTTTTTGCGGCGCTGACCTTATCCGGACAGGGAATTTCGAGCGTGAGCCCGCTGACGGGCAAAGTCATTTCATCTGGCAGGCCGGTGGCGGGCGCGCAGGTTGAGTGGCGCGCGGGCGAAAGCGTAGTAACAACGGTCTCTGGCGGGCGACGGAAGTTTCCGTCTGGAAGCTCCAGAGGGGGCGGGACGGCTCACTGTGCGGATGTTCGGCTTTGCGCCAGTCGAATGTTGATGCGCCGGCGGGGCCGGGGCGCGCGGACGTCGTTGTCGAAATGGCAGTGAACGGCGTGATCGAACGGCGCGCGCCGGGCGGCGCGCAGAGACCTGCGCTTGAACAGACCGCTTCTGCCGTTGCTGCTGTTCCAGAGGAAGAGGTTTCACTGTTGATTCAGGGAAGCATTAGCCGCGGCCTCTCCGATCAGAACAATGAGCCGGACGCAATGGCGATGTTTCTGCGCGGAGGTCTTGGACCGATGTCCATGGCAGGGATGCCCGAAATGGGAGGGCCGGGCGGCGGGCCTGAGGGTGCTGCCGGTGGCGCCGGCGGGCTTGCTCAGGCAATGTCAGGCGCGCCAGGTGCTGCAGGAGGGGGCGGACGAGGGGGTGGAGGAGGAATGGGCGGCCCGGGTGGTGGTCCTGGCGGGCCCGGAGGAATGGGCGGTCCGGGCGGAATGATGGGTCCGCCGGGCATGGGCGGCCCTGGAGGGCGTGGAGGCCCGGGTGGTGGGCCGGGAGGTCCAGGATTCGACCCGCGGCGAGCCCGCGAGATGGTGGCTAACATGTCGCCCGAAGAACGTGAGAAATTCCGGCGCGCGATGGAGGAGCGGATGGGCCGCACGAACCAGCGCGAGGGCTTTGGCAATCGCAGACAAAGCCGAAGGCAGCAAATTCGGGGCATGGGCATGTTTTCGATGCGCGACTCGGCGTTGGACGCGACGCCGTTTTCAATCAACGGCCAGGCGGTCGAGAAGCCCGACTACTGGCAGACCAGATATGGAGGCAGCATAGGCGGAGGCATCACGCAGAACACCTTCTTCTTCGTGAACTACAACGGTGTCCGGGGATCGGATCCCTGGAGCGGCTTCGCCACCGTACCGAACGAGGCTTTGAGGAGTGGTAACTTTGCAGGCACCAATACGATCTTCGACCCAGAGACTGGTGCTCCATTCGCCGGCAACATCATCCCTGATTCGCGCATCTCCTCGATCGCCAAGGGTCTGAACGAACTGATCCCGCTGCCCAATGCCGCCGGCTCCGTCCAGAACTACAAATTCATCACCACGATTCCTTCGAGCTCCGATATGCTCAACGTCCGGTTCAACCAGACGCTGAAACGGCGTAACCGGCTGGCGGTGAACTTCAGCTATCAACGGCGCAAGTCGGAGTCGCCTCAGATGTTCGGTTGGGTAGACGAGTCCAGCGGAAGCGGCTACAACTTCGATATTTCATGGAGCCAATCGCTGTCGTCGAGGCTCATCCATCAGGTTCGCGCACGCTATAACTTCAACGGCAATCGGGCGCTGCCTTATTTCGCCTACGGCCGCGATTGGAGCGGGGAGTTGGGAATTCAAGGCAATTCACGCGACCCGATCAACTACGGTCCGCCGAACCTCAACTTCACCAATCTCGGCGACCTCAGCGACGGAGGACACTCCGATCGCCGGAACATGAGCTACATCCTCTCCGACTCGTGGACGATCGTGAAGGGCAGGCATTCGGTCTCAACCGGCTTCGAGTTCACGCGCACGCAGTGGAACAATTTCGCCGAAAGTGATGCGCGCGGCACACTGTTCTTCGGCGGCCTTGTTACCAGCGCTTTTGACGACAACGGCCAGCCGCTGCCGCGAACCGGCGTTGATTATGCCGATTTCCTGTTGGGGGCCACACAGCAGAGCACGCTGCGGTATGGCGGTGCGGATACCTATCTGCGCGGGTCGCATTACGGGCTGTTTGCGCAGGACGAGTTTCGAGTGTCGAAGTCGCTCACATTGAATCTGGGCGTGCGCTATGACCAATGGCGGCCCTACTCGGAGAAGTATTTGCGCATGGCCAACATCGACTGGTCGCTTACGCCGCCCGGGGCGAGAGTGGTCACGCCGGCCGCAGCCGAGTACGACGCGCTTGTGGCGCCGGATACGAACAACGTCGCGCCGCGGGTTGCGTTTGCATGGCGGCCATCGGCGAAGAAGCCGCTGGTCGTGCGCGGCGGCTATTCGGTCTTTTATGATTCGACGGCCATCACGCGCATCCCCACGAGGCTGGCGTCGCAACCGCCCTTTGCAACGGCATCTACCTTCAACACGAGCGTCGAAACGCCATTGACACTCGCCCAGCCGTTCCTGGGAGCTCCGGACGTCACGATCCGCAACAGTCTTGCGGTCAACCCGGAGTATCCACTGCCTTACGCGCAGACCTGGAATTTGTCGGTGCAGTACACGCTAGGCGGCTTCGTTGTGGAGACGAATTACATGGGAACGAAAGGCACGCGCCTGATGTTGCAGCGGATTCCGAACCGGGCCGCGCCCGGTTCGCCCACCGACAGTGAAAACCGCCGGCCGATAGAAAATGCGATCGGCTTCACGTACGAGACGCCGGATGGTAATGCGATTTATCACGCCGGGCAGGTGCGCATCGTGAGGCGGCAGCGCCGGGGCATGGGCTGGAATGCTCTCTACACGTGGTCGAAGTCAATTGACAACGCCTCCAGCATCGGTGGAGCGGGAAACGTCGTGGTTCAGAACGACAACGACTATAGCGCCGAGCGCGGGCTATCGAGCTTCGACATCCGCCACTCGGCGTCGATTGAAGCGATGCTGCAATCACCGTTCGGCAGGCAGGGAATCTGGTTGAAGGAGAAGAGCCTTGCTGGGGACGGCGCTGGCCGACTGGAATGCGACGCTTTCGCTCACGGTCCGAAGCGGCAACCCGGTAACGGCGCGGGTCTCGGGCAACGCAGCCGACGCAGGCGGCACGGGTGCGACGGGGAGCGCCCGCGCAGACTCCACTGGCCTGCCGATCAATGCCGGAGAAGGCTACTTCAACTCTCTCGCTTTCCGGGTGCCTGTCGGAGTGTATGGCAGCGCCGGCCGAAATACAATTCCAGGGCCCGGCTTCTTCATGCTCAACGCGGGGTTTGGACGCTCGATTCAGATCGGCGACGACTCGCGCCGGAGGCTGGACGCTCGGCTGGAAGCCAATAATGTTCTCAATCACCCGAACATCACCGGGATCGGCACAACGGTGAATGCCGTGAACTACGGTCTGGCAACGCGCGCAGGCAACATGCGCACTCTGCAATTGCAGTTGAGGTTCAGGTTCTGATGCGCACTCTCGTTCCTTTCCTGATGAGCGTTTTGCTGTGCGCGCAGCAGCCAGATATGCCGGTCTTTCGTGCATCGGCCAACCTCGTAATCGTGACAGTGTTTGTTAAGGACAAGGACGGCAATCCGATCCGAGGACTCGCCAAGGACGACTTTACGGTGCTCGAGACAGGCAAGCCGCAGAACATCGCTGTCTTCGAGTTCCAGGAAGTCGAGAATCCGGCGGAGGCGCCGCCGAAGGTTGCCGCATCGCCGTCGCCGGTCGTGACACCGGCACCCCCGGGGACTGCCATCCCGGCTGCTGGGGCCATCCGCTATCGGGACAAGCGCCTGCTGGTTCTGTTCTTCGATTGGTCTTCGATGCAGCCGCCCGAGCAGATCCGGGCGCGCGAGGCGGCGCAGGAATTTGTGCGCACCAATATGACTTCGAGCGACCTGGTGATGATCGCCACATTCAGTTCGCGCATCAAGGTGGAGCAGGAGTTCACCGCGGACAAGGAATCGTTGATGGCGACGCTGGAGAAGTTCCTGCCCGGCGATGATGCAGGACTGGCCACGGAAGGGAATACGGAAGAGGACACGGCCGAAGACAGCGCTTTCGCCGCCGACGAGAGCGAGTTCAACTTGTTCAACACGGACCGCAAGCTCGCGGCGCTCGAGGACATGGCCCGGAGCCTTCAGGCGCTGCCGGAGAAGAAGGCGCTGATCTATTTCTCCAGCGGAGTGAGCCGGACGGGTGTGGAGAACGAGTCGCAATTGCGAGCGACGTCCAATGCGGCGGTGCGCGCCAATGTGAGCTTCTATCCGGTGGATGCGCGCGGCTTGAATGCCGAGCCGCCCGGCGGCGGCGTGCAGACGGCTGCGATGCCTCGCGGCAACGCGCTGTTTTCCGGCAGCCAGCAGAATCAGCAGCGAAGTCGCCAGTTGGGTTCGCAGGAGACGCTAACCACCTTGGCCGACGACACCGGGGGCAAGGCACTGCTCGATACCAACGATCTGGAGTCGGGTATCACGCAGGCGCAGCGCGCGCTCCGCAGTTATTACGTGCTGGGCTATTACTCCAGCGACGACCGGCGGGACGGCCGGTTCCGCCGTGTTCAAGTGCGGTTGTCCGAGGAGGCGCGGACGCGGACACGGGCATCGCTCGACTACAGGCAGGGCTACTTTGCCGAGAAGGACTTCAAGGCCTTCAGCTCGACCGATAAGGAGAAACAACTGCAGGACGCTCTGCTGTTGGGGGACCCGATGACTGATCTGCCCCTGGCGCTCGAAGTCGACTGGTTCCGTCTGAAATCGGGCAAATTCTTCGTGCCCATTGCCGTGAAGCTGCCGGGTTCCGCAGTGCCGCTGAAAAAGCAGGGGGGTGCCGAGACTACGGAGTTCGACTTTATCGGCCAGATCAAAGACTCGAAGAATTCCTCAGTGGCCGCGGTTCGGGACAACATTCGAATCAAGCTGCGAGAGAAGGAGGCCGTCTCGGCGTCATCGCGCAGCCTGGTCTATGACACAGGCTTCACGCTGGCAATCGGCGAATACTCGCTGAAGATGCTGGTCCGCGAAAACCTTACAGGCAAAATCGGCACGTTTGAGACTAAGTTCACAATTCCGGACCTGTCGGCTTCGAAGGAGTCGCCCAAGCTGAGCTCAGTCGTGTGGGGCACCCAACGGATCGCCGCCGGCGAAACGGTGGGCGTGGCCGGCAAGAAGGCGGTGAAGCAGGCCAGCAAGCATCCGCTTGTGTGGGACGGCCAGAAGCTGCTGCCAAGCGTCACGCGGACGTTTCGACCGGGGCAGACGCTGCATGCTTTCGCCGAGATCTACGACGCGGCGAAGCTGCAGAATCCGGAGAAGCCGGCGCTGGCGGCGCAGGTTGCGCTGTACGACAGGAACAAAGTCGTCGCTGAGTCAAAGCCAAGCGAGGTCAGCGAGTGGAAGCAGGACAAGGCGCTGACGGCCTCAGTCCACATCGAGCTTCCGCTCAATGGCATCGCGCCGGGGGAGTACGTCGCGCAGTTGACAGTAATCGACAAGGCGGGCAAGTCGTTTGCGTTCTCGCGCGCCCCGGTGGTTGTGATGGCAGCGCCTGTCCCGGCGAAGTGACAAGTCTAAGGATTTGTTGCGCGCGTACGTGCGCGGGCTGAAGGCGGGTTGTAGAGGTCGATTCCGAAGATCTCGCGAGCTCGCGCCACGAACCGCTCTTCATCAGGTTCAGCCTGAAACGCCACCCATTCCTCGTCTGACAGACCGGCACGAGCTGGTACGCTGCATTGGGAGTCCGCCCCAACTGGGTAGCGCAGCCGCGGCTGATCGGTCTCGACGGCATGGACAATCGCATCGGCCACTTCGTCGGGCATGGTGGGCTCAGCGAGCTGAGACTCGAACAAACGCCAGAGCCGGCGCACGGCCTGGGCGTATGGTCCGTCGGAAGGGATCTCGCCTTCAACCTTTGACCAGATGGGCGTCAGAATTGCGCCGGGTTCGATAATTGCGACGCGGATTCCGTAAGGCAGCACCTCGGCTGCGAGAATCTCGCTTGCAGCTTCGAGAGCATACTTGGAGGCGGTGTAATGGGCATGTGCCGCAAGCGCCACGCGGCCTACGACGGAGGTGACGTTGACGATGGTCCCCGCGCGTCGTTCTCGCATCCCGGGCAGGACTGCCCGGATCATGCGGAGTGCGCCGAAGTAGTTCGTCTCAAAGACCGCCTTGCTGATGGATAGCGGGACCAGTTCTATCGGGCCCCCGCAGCCTATGCCAGCGTTGTTGACGAGTACGTCGATCCCATTGGACTCATGGAGAACCTGCGCGACGGCGCGATCGACGGATTCGTCGTTGTCCACGTCGAGCCGGACAACAGAAATCGGCAGGCCGTCTCGGATTGCCGCCTGGAGCAAGTCCGCTTTCTCCGGGGTACGCGCACCCGCGTGGACACGATATCCCTTGCGGGCGAAGGCGAGGGCAGTCTCCAGCCCGATTCCTGTACTTGCACCGGTGATGAGAACGATAGACATGGTATTCCTCCTTTAGCGTTTGGATAGTCAGCGATCTTCCTCCTCCGCTTCCGGAACCTCCAATGGGGCGAAGACAGCCTGCTTCACTCCCGGGTAGGGAGTTGACCAGCCTTTGATGGAGTGCCAGAGAATGCGATTCAACTGGCGGGAAGGTGCGGCGTCGGGGACGTCCCAACGGAAACGGGCGGAGCGCGCCGCCGCGTCGCGGGCAGGGCCGCGCAGGGCTTTCAACTCAGGGTTGCGTTCCAGCAGATTCTGCTCCGGCTTGACCGCAGTGTAAGGCGTCGTGTCGGGCTCTTCCTGGAAACTCGCCCGCATGTCGGTGGCGATCATGTCGAACAGCGAGAGCGTGGGCAGGCCGAGGATCAGCTCAATCGACTTCAGCATGCTCTGCTGCGAGTAGAAGGTCGAGTCGACATGGCCGCGCCGCGTGTATGGGCTGATGGCGAGCGCCACGGTGCGATGGCCATCGACATGATCGACGCCGTTTTGTGCATCGTCCTCGACGATGAAGATCGCCATTTTCGGCCAGAAAGGCGACTTCGACAGTGACTCGACGATCATGCCGACGGCGTAGTCGTTGTCGGCCACCATGGCCTTGGGAGTCGACGCGCCGGCCGCCGTGCCGAAGGTGTGATCGCAGGGAAGCAGCATGATGGTCAGGTTCGGCATCTGGCCGGACTTGTTCCACGCCTCCAGATCCTGGAGGAAGATCCCGGCGCGGATGACGTCCGGTATTGAGTTTGTGTATGACGGATAGTTCTTTGCAAGGATCTTGTTCAATGCGGCGATAGGGGCGGTGATGTTCCACTCCTTGCTGAAACTCTCGCCTTTGGCCCAGCGCTCGAAATACTCGAATCGTCGGCCGCGCGGCTCGGGCAGGCTACCTGCGTACTCTCCGTAAACGCGCACGGTTTTGCCGCGGGCCAGAGCGAGGTCCCAGAGGAAGCCGTTCGAGGAATACGCCAATGGGTCGGTGCCATCGAAGGGATAGCTGCGCCCCTGATAGCCGGGCCAGAGGCAGTATGAGACTTCGTTGGCCTGCGTGATCCATTGATGGCCGTCGGCGCTGTTGCCGCCCGTGGCGTAGAAGTTGTCCAGCAGGACAAACTGCTGAGCCAGCCGCCGCTGGTTTGGCGTGACTGTCTCGCCGAAGAGCACCAGGCTCGGGTCTCCATTGCCGCGCGGCAGGTCGCCGAAGAGCTGATCGTAGGTGCGGTTCTCCTTGATGATGAAAACCACATGCTCGATCTTCGAAGGCTCGCCGGAGCGCATGGGGATGGCTCTCGGTGTCTTGCTGAGGACGGGAGGCTTGGGATCGGGAGTCAGGGGGACATGATTGTTCTCGGCCACCGCGGTAGTGTAGCTGGCCAATTGCGCGGCGTCAGGAATCGGGAGAACGTGGACTGATCCTCGATTGGCGTGGACGTAGCGCTTGTTGGGGGCCTCGCGCCAGCCGGATCCTGCGCCGAGCAGGGCGGAGACGGCAAGGTGCTTGCCGTCGGCGCTGAGCGCGAGGTGATTGGGATACCAGGCCGTTGGAATGAGTCCGCGCGTTGTGGTTGTGGCGGTGTCGATGACCGCCACGGCGTTGATGCCGCCGCAGGCCGCATAGAGCGTCTTGCCGTCCGAGGAAAGGGCCAGCGCGGTCGGTGCAATACCGGGCGTCCTTACGGCGAAGGGCTGAAGCCGAATGTGCCGGAGCACCGTGTTGGCGGCAGTGTCAACGACGGTAATGGAGTCGCTGTTCGAATTGGCGACGTAGAGGCGCGCGGTGCGTTCGTCCCAGGCCAAGGCGGTGGGATGCAGCTCGCTGGCCAGAGTGTGAGTGACGGTCGCCGGTGGCGAGGTCGATGCGGGAGACGGTGCCTGAAGAGGCGATGCCGCGGACGTCCACGACGACCCGGTCGGAGTTCGACGCAGTGCCGGTGGGTGCGGTTGTGTCCTTTTCGCCGGGAATACGGCCTCCCCAATTGCTAACCCATGCAACGGTGCCAGCGGCATTCATCACCACGCCGAACGGCGCTTTTCCCGTCGGGATCTTTTTCACGACGGCGCCTTTAGCCGGGTCGACCACCGCGAGAAGATTCTCGAGCGTCACCGGGATCAAGACCCCACTCGAACCTGCCGTGATCGCACCAGCGTTGTAGCCGCCGATATCACCGGCGATGGGAGCGAGCGGCACTGCGCTGGCATCGAGCAGCGTGATCTTTCGCTGGCGGGACACCGCGGCGAAGACCTTTCCGCCTGAGGCGGCGATGCCCTGCAGTCCGGCCGACGCCGCCATGCGCAGTGTGGCTGAGAACTTTGTTTTCCAACCAATCCATGCGGTAGAGGTGCGTGGCGTGCAGCACCCATATCTCGTTCGGCTCAGCGCCGAAGACGATGCCGTTCACGCGCCCTTGGAAGATGCTGGCTACTCCGGCTGGTGTGATCGTCTGGCGAGTCGTCACGACGCCGGGATCCGTGACACCGCGCGCCGGGTGGTCGATCGTCTGTGCAGCAGCGGCGGCCGCCAGGAACGAAACAGCAATCCACTTCGCCATGGGTGAAATCCTACCATTGCAACGTCGTAGAATGATGACAATCCACGAGGGAATCTGCATGATGCTTGACTTGTCAGAAGTGCACGGGCCTGCCGGGAACCTGCTCACCGGCCGGGAAGCGGATGGCTTTCGGCTCACCGATGAGCAGGTGACCCACTTTGCTGAACACGGGTACGTGAGCGGAGTCCGTCTTCTGGACGACCGGCAGGTGGATCAGCTTCGAGAAGAACTGGCGCGGCTGGCAGATTCGGCCCATCCCGGCCACGAGCTGTTCCACGAGTATCATTCGAACGAATCGGCCAACCCGGACACGGTGCTGTTTCATGCGCTGGGAGCGTGGAGGATTGAGCCCGGCTTCCATGACCTGCTATGGAATCCGCGATTCATCCGCGCCGCCGAGCAACTGCTGGGCGGACCGGTCCGCTTCTGGCACGACCAGCTCTTCTCGAAGCCGGCCAGGCACGGCGGCGTCGTGGCCTGGCATCAGGACTACTCCTACTGGACGCGCACGAAGCCGCTGGCTCACCTGACGTGCTGGATCGCGCTGGACGATTCCACTACCGAGAACGGCTGTCTGCATTACGTTCCTGGGAGCCACCGATGGCCGCTATTGCCGATCACCGGCCTGGCGGGCAACATGGACGAGGTGCGGACGGTGCTCAACGAAGAGCAACTGGCGGGGTTCAAGCCGGTCGCGATCGAGTTGAAGAAGGGCGAGGCGAGCTTCCACCACGCGCTGCTGATGCACGGCTCCTACGAGAATCGCAGCGAGCGGCCTCGCCGGGCGACAGTGATCAACGCATTTCGCGATGGGGTCAAGTCTGACTCGAACGAACCCCTGCTGGAAGGGGTGCCGGCGATTCCCGCCGGGCAGCCCATGGGCGGGCGGTTCTTCCCGCTGCTCTCCGCCGGGGGGCCGCTGAGCTAAGACCGCCAGGCGAGTTTAGTGGTCTTGCCGTTGGCGCTGGTGTTGCCGCCAAAGGCGCGCAGCGTGAAGGCGGCGCCCTCGGGCGAGAAGCGCGCATCGACCCAGCCTACCGGCTCGCGATCGTTGAAGTTGTAACCGACAGCCGGCAGGTTGACCAGCCAAAGACGGTCCCACGACTTGAATGAGTATTCGTGCGAGTGGCCGAAAAAGACCGCCTTCACGTGGGCATGAGGCGCGATGACGTCAAACAACCTCGGTGCGTCCAACAGCGCGCCGTCGTTGTCTTCAAGGGTGTGATGCACTGCGATGACTGTCGGCGTCTTCGTCGATCCGGCCAGGTAGGCGGCGAGCCATTGGCGTTGGGCCTTGCCAAGGAAGCCGGGTGTCGAGTTTGGCAGCACAAGCGAATCGAGGTTGATGAAGCGGACGTGCGGCGTCTCGATCACGCACACGTGACGGTCTTTGATCGGCTGCGCACCCGTTTGGGAACCAAATGCCTCGAGGAAGTTCTTGCGATCGTCGTGATTGCCAAGCAGCCCTGCTATGGGCGTCTTGCTGCTGAGCGGCTCAAGCAACGCCTTCAGGCTCTGGTAATCGCCCGGGAGTCCCTGCAGCCGCGCAAGATCGCCGCAGATGAGCGCCGACTCCGGCTTCGCATCCACCACCTCGGGGATGATTCTTTTCAGATTGTCGTGGGGCTTGAAGCCACGGTAGACGTTCGCGGTGTCGGCGGGGATATGGGTGTCACTGAGCAGCGCCCAATGGGTCTCACTGGCTGACTGCGCGCTAAGGGAAAGCAACGGAGCGCCCGCGGCGGCGGTGGCCAGGAAGGCTCTGCGGGAAATGGAACCAGGCAGGAGGAGAGGCATCGCCTCCCCAGTGTAATGGTTCACTCGGCCCGGATGGGGCGGGCATCGAGATAGCGGTGAGCGACGTATTCGTAAGAGCGCACCTGGTCGTTCTTGCCCTCGGTTCGGATGAGGATCTGGTAGTAGGGGCCTTTGCGCCCCCGCGGGCCTCGAGCAGGGTCGGCTGCTAGCCGGCGCTCAAGGTCAGCCTGCGACCTGGGATCGAGGGTGTAGCGAGAGGCAGCCATCGTGCACCAGGAGCTGATGCCGCTGATCAGGATCAGCCGATGCCGCGCTGAAGTTCCTGGCCAGATGCAGACAGTCGCATAGGAGGTGGAGACGCCGCCGGCGCCGCCTCCCTGGGTTTGATACTCGGACAACTCGCCTGGCAGGGGATTGGGGATTTTGTAGCCGCCACTGATCATTTCCGGCAGGAACGTAAACGCTTCCGGCAATTGGAACTGTCGAATCGGGGTCTGGAATCGCGAACTGGAAATGATGACGAGGTTCTTGCCCCGCAGGTCCGAGGGGCCGAGGTAGTGGGAATTCGCGATCCGAACGCTCACGCCGCGGCGCTCCAGGAACCGGCCGACCTCATAGGTGCCAACCGACTCCCCGATTCCTGTGTAGACGTCATCGTGGGGCCGAAGCATTTGGTTCACGGCCTTGCCCACACGTTCGATTCCGCTGTTGAGCTCCTGGCCCGGTTCGTTGACCTGGACATCACGGACATACAGCCCGTTGCCGACGTAGAAAAGGGGGACGCCGAAACTGACGACGGTGGGTGTCCCCGGGGCGATGAGCGGCACCCACATCTCAGGTGTGTCCACCTTCCCGCCGGACCCTCGCCACGTTGTGAATTCAAAGGCAAGGAGCACAGCAGTCGCCAGGACAATTCCAGCGAGGAACGGCCTCCAGAACGCATGCCGACTCCGAACATCCGGTGAGGGAGTTGGCAGCTCCAAGACCGGAGGCGGATTCCTGACTGTGAAAGCCGGTATGTATCCACCCTTGGGGATCTCGATACGGAAGGTCGAGCTTCCTGGCTCCTGCTCGTAGAGAGTCTGGAGTCTCTTGCGCAGTTGGCTGACCTGGACGCGGACGATTGCGTCTGTCCGCGGGTCGTAGTCTGAGTGCCGATGGAGAGCATACACGCCCAGGTTGTATTCCTTGAGCGCGGCTTCTCGGCCCCCCAGCGTTTCGAGCACCATGTACTCCAAGAGTGCCCGCAGATGATGCGACTCGCGGAACCAGCGGGACTCCAGGATCCGGCTCAGCTCTGCGAGGATCTCGTCGCGGGATGGCGCACTAGAAAGCGCCGATGAACTCATGTTGATGACAATACGAGGTCTTAACCGTTAAGGACCATATTGTATCCTGCTTCTTGAGGTCGAATGGGCGTAGAATACACCCCAGGAGAGTCTCGCCATGCCCCAGAGAAGATTGCTTGAGTTTGTGTCTGATGTCGACCGCCGCTGCTGTCGGGCTGTGGGCACAATCGCCGTTGGGAACGATCACAGGAACCGTAGTTGACGGCACAGGTTCCAGAGCGCCGGGAGTCGAAGTCACTGCTACCCAGGTCGACACAAACCTGACGTTTAAGGCCAAGTCGTCCGAAGACGGGACCTATGTTGTTCCAAATCTTCCGGTGGGCCGGTACTCCTTGACGGCTGTATCCCAAGGTTTCAAGACCTTCAAGCGCAGCGACTTAGTGCTTGAGGTTTCCCAGCGGCTTCGTGTCGACATCACGCTCGAACTCGGCGCAATCACCGAATCCGTCACTGTGTCGGGCGAACCGCCCCGCGTGCAGACAGAGGAATCCGCCCTGGGCACCAGCGTGGAGCGTCAGCGGATCGAGCAACTTCCAATGAACGGAAGGAACGTTTTCAGCCTGGCGCGCCTGGTGGCCGGTGTGCAGCCGCGCAGCTACTATGAGCAGGGATTCGCGGACGCGGGGAACCAGGGGTTCTCACAGATCCGATTCAATGGCGGTCCGGTATACGGCAACCAGATCTTCCTGGACGGGGGCGCAAACACGGCGCCGGTGCACGGCGAGGTCTCCGTGGTTCCGATGGCGGACGCCGTCGAGGAGTTCAGGGTCGAGACCAATGCGCTCAAGGCCGAGCACGGCCAGAATAACGGCGGCGTGATCAACGTGGTGACCAAATCGGGCACCAACGCTTTCCACGGGACGCTCTACGAGTTCTTCCGCAACGATGCGCTCGACGCCCGTAACGCCTTCGTCACGCAACCCGATAGCTCGGGCCGGTTGAAGCCGATCCTGCGCTACAACCAGTACGGCGGCACGGTGGGCGGTCCGGTGTGGATTCCGAAGGTCTACGACGGCAAGAATCGGACGTTCTTCTTCCTGGGCTATGAGCAGTACAAGTACCGCAATGCCGCCATCCGCCGAGGCACAGTGCCGACGGCGCTCGAACGCGCCGGCGACTTCTCGCTCACGCGCGACGGTACGGGTGCCCGCATCCCCATCTACGACCCCTCCACCACACGCGCCAACCCTGCCGGCTCAGGTTTCGTCCGCGACCTCATGCCGGGCAACATCGTGCCGAAGGCGCGCATCGACGCCCTCGCGCTGCGTGTGCAGGAATACATGCCGCTGCCAAACCAGACTCCCAATAACCAGTTCACGAACTCGGAACAACTTCCTGTCGCTGGCGACCTCTGGCCTGGATCAGAGCACCACGAGCATCCGGCTGGACCACCGGTTCTCCGACAAGGATTCCGTATTCGGCCGCTACTCGGTCACCAGGAACGCCCGCGACGGGCAGGGCTGGGGGATGGGCGTCGCCGACTCCGACACGTTTGCCCGACAGGACCAGCGGGACAACTACAACGCAATCGTCACGTGGACGCGTACGGTGACGCCGAGCATCATCAACGAGTTCAAGGGCAACGTCACGCGCCAGAATCTGATCTTCGTGCACCCAAGCTTCGGCGGCAACTGGCCGGAGAAGCTGGGTTTCCCATCGATCATTCCCCAAACGATGTTCCCGGGTGTCAGCATCGCCGGGATGGTCACAGTGGGCAAGACGGACCAGACATCAGCTTCGGGCGTCCGCGCACAGCACACCGTTCAGTTCGCCGACAGTGTGAGTCTGATCAGGGGCAAGCACCAGATCAAAATGGGAGTTGACCAGCGCTGGGTCCGTTTGAATTGGGTCAGCTATGGCCGTCCGTCGGGCTGGTTCGACTTCTCCGCCAGCCTTACCGGCGATCCGCAGCGTCCGGCCGGCACCGGCTTCGCCCAGGCGTCCTACCTGCTCGGCGAGGTGGGCGGAGGCGAGTTGCGTGTCCGGCCGTTCTTCTCGTTCCATTCCTGGAATCTCGGAACCTACGTTCAGGATGACATCAAGATCACGCCGCGATTCACTCTGAACGTTGGCATGCGCTACGACATTGCCTCAGCGCCCGTAGAGCGGTGGGACCGGCATTCGAACTTCGATCCGTTCATCAGGAACTCAGTTACAGGGATGATGGGAGCGCTCACCTATGCGGGCGCCACCGGTAGAGCGCGCCTTCGTCGACCGTGACAGCAACAACGTCAGCCCGCGCTTCGGTTTTGCCTACGACCTCACGGGCGATGGAAAGACTGCGATTCGCGGCGGCTACGGCATCATCTACATGTACACCGACAGCGGCGACACCAACGGCGACAACTCCAATGCACTTGGGCATGAGGCCATCACCCCGTTTGTCGCGCCGACTGGTGGTCCCTACAAGGCTTTCCAATTCAGCGCCGGGCCGGCGACGATTCTGCAGCCCGACGGCGCCAACGGCGGCCCGGCGGCCTATCGCGGGCAGGCCATGCGCTACCAGGACCGCAACGCGCCCACGCCCTACCTGCAGCAGTGGAACCTCACCCTGCAGCGTGAGTTGATCAGAGGCTGGGTGGCCTCGGTCAGTTACGCCGGCAACAAGGGGACCAAGCTCTTCGGCGGCAACTACAACCTGAATCAGCTCGATCCGGCCTACTGGATCGCTGCAGCTCGCGCTGCAGGACCAGGTGCCGAATCCGTTCTACGGCCAGATCACCTCGGGCGCGGTGGCAGGAGCGACGGTGCCACGGTCGCAGCTTCTGCTGCCCTATCCCGATTACGGCTCCATCAGCCTGATGAACGCGCACGGTTCGTCGAGCAGCTACCACTCCATGCAGGTGACGGTCGAGAAGCGCTACTCGCAGGGCTTGAGCGTGCTCGTTCTCCTTCACAGGCGGCAAGCTCATCAACGACGCGTTTTCCGAGGCCGGCGTCGAACGGCGGCAGGCGGCGACTTCCGCATCGGGCGGTTCAACCGCAGGCTCGACCGCTCCCTCGACACCGACGACGTGGCGCGGCGCATGGTCATCAGCGGCGTCTACGAACTGCCTTTCGGCAAGGGCAAGAAATTTGGCGCGAACGTGAACGGTTTCTCAACCAGGTGATCGGCGGCTGGCAGGTGAACACCATGACCACTGTGCAGGGCGGCCTGCCGTTGCAGGTGCGCGGCGCCAACAACTTCACCGGCATCAACTGGCCCAACGTTACTGGGCGACGCCTACCTGTCTTCGGACCAGAGCGATCCATCGACCGCTGGTTCAACACAGCGCGTATTCCAGAACCCGCGCCGACTGGACGCTCGGCAACGTTGCCCGCACTCTGCCCAACGTGCGCGGACCCGGAATCTTCGACATCGCCTTCTCGGTGTTCAAGACCTTCTTCATCAAGGAGGGAATGACGCTCGACTTCCGCACCGAGATGTTCAACGCCATCAACTGGGTCAACTACAACAGCCCGAACGTCTCTTTCACGCCGAACCGGCAGGGCGTCAACACAAACCCGAACTTTGGGCGGATTCTGAGCTCGCGGAGAGGCGCGCAGAATCCAACTCGGCCTCAGACTGGAGTTCTAGATGTTCAGAGTCTTGATGGCTGCGGCGGCTGCTGGCCAGCGCCGCAGCCGCACAGCAGAGCTATGACCTCGTGGTCTATGGCGGCACCGCCGGCGGCGTGATGACGGCCGTCTCCGGTGCCCGGCACGGGCTCAAGACGGTGCTGCTCGAGCCCGGCAACCACGTCGGCGGCATGGTCACCGGCGGGCTGTCCGGCACCGATGTCGGCAAGATCGAAGTCATCGGCGGCATGGCGCTGGAGTTCTACTGGCGCGCCGGCCGGCACTACCAGCTGGACCGCCACCTGCAGCAACTGGCGTGGATGCCCGAGCCGGGCGCCGGCGAGAAGATCATGCGCCAGATGCTGGCGACGCCAAGGTGACCGTTCTCTACAAGCACCGGCTGGTGGAGAAGAAGGGCGTCGTCAAACAGGGCGCGCGCATCGTCGAAATCGTGATGGAGAACGGCGCGCGCTTCGCGGCAAGGTCTTCGCCGACTGCAGCTACGAAGGCGACCTGATGGCGCAGGCCGAGGTCAGCTACACCTTTGGGCGCGAAAGCGTCGCGCAGTATGGCGAGTCGCTGGCCGGCGTGCGGGCGCACACCGCCAGCCATCAGTTCGCAGTCGATATTCCGGCGAAGGACGAGAACGGGAAACTGCTGCCCGAAGTTTCCGCCGAGCCGCGCGGCGAGCCGGGTTCGGCCGACAAGCGGATTCAGGCATACAACTTCCGCGTGATCGCCACCAACGTCCCGGAGAATCGCATTCCCTGGCCGAAGCCGGCCGGCTACGACCCGAAGCGCTATGAGTTGCTGGCGCGCTATCTGCCGGCGATGACGAAGTACATGGGTCGCCCGCTGACCTTCAACGAAGTGAGCCTGTTCCGCGTCATTCCGAACGGCAAGGCCGACCTCAACAACCGCGGCGGCTTCTCCACCGACTACATCGGCAAGAACTACAACTACCCGGACGGCACCTACGCCGAGCGCGCGAAGATCTGGCAGGAGCACATCGACTACCAGAAGGGTTTCTACTACTTCCTGGCCAACGATCCCGCGCGTGCCGCGTGAACTGCAGGAAGAAGTGCGGCAGTGGGGTCTGGCGAAGGACGAATTCACCGACACGGACAACTGGCCCAATCAGCTCTACGTGCGCGAAGCGCGCCGCATGGTGGGCGAGTTTGTCGCCACGCAGAAGGACCTGCAGACCGAGCGCACCAAGCCCGACGTGATCGGCATGGGCAGCTACAACTCCGATTCGCACAACGTCCAGCGGCACGTCAGTGAGACCGGCATCGTGCTGAACGAGGGCGACGTGCAGGTGCCCGTGCAGCCCTACCAGATCCCCTACCGCGTGCTGCTGCCCAAGCAGTGCGGAGGCGGAGAACCTGCTGGTGCCGGTGTGCTTCTCGGCCAGCCACATCGCCTACTCGAGCCTGCGCATGGAGCCGCAGTACATGATCCTCGGCCATGCGGCCGGCGTCGCTTCAGCACTGGCCGTTGCAGAAGGGTGTCGCGGTGCAATCCGTGCCCGTGGAGGAATTGCAGAAGATCCTGCTCGCCGAAGGCGGCGTGTTCGAACAGGGCGTCGAGATTCAGTTGAAGGCGCTGGCGCGGATTCGCGAGAAGTTCACGCCGCCGCGCGCTGCCGCCGGCCAAAGCGCCCTGGGCGCGGCCCGCTCCGAAATAGACCTCGAAGGGGATTCCCATGTCGATTCGATTTGCAGCCACGTTGCTGGCATGCGCGGCGCTCGCCTCGCGCGCAGCAGGAGTATGACCTGGTTGTCTACGGAGCGACCGCGGGCGGCGTCACCACCGCGATCTCCGGCGCGCGCAGGGCTTGAAGACCGTTCTGCTCGAGCCGCGCAACCATGTCGGCGGCATGGCCACCGGCGGGCTCTCGCGCACCGACGTCGGCCGGCGCGAGGTCATCGGCGGGCTCTCGCTCGAGTTCTACTATCGCGTCGGCGAGAACTACGAAATGCGCCGGTTCAACAACCCCGTGGCGTGGTTCTACGAGCCCAAGGTCGGCGAGGCGACGATGATCGAGTGGCTCAAGCAAGCCGGCGTCACGCTGCTGTTCAACCACCGCCTCAAGGAGAAGGGCGGCGTGAAGAAAGTCGGGACGCGGGTCACGGAGATCGTCACTGAAAACGGCGCCGTATTCCGCGGCAAGGTCTTCGCCGATTGCAGCTACGAGGGCGACCTGATGGCGCAGGCGGAGGTCAGCTACACCTACGGGACGCGAAAGCAGCGCCGACTACGGTGAATCGCTGGGCGGCTTCAGCGACCGGACGCCGCTGCACCAGTTCATGGTCGACGTCTCGCCCTACGACGCGGACGGCGAAGTTGCTGCCCGAGATCGATCCCGGGCCCGCGGGAGTCCCGGCACGGCCGACAAGAGAATTCAGGCCTACAATTTCCGCATCATCGCCACCAACGTCGCGGAGAACCGTGTCCCCTGGCCCAAGCCGCGCGGACTACGATCCGAAGCGCTACGAACTTCTCGCCCGCCTCCTGCCGGCGATGGCGAAGAAACTCGGCCGCCCGCAGGTTTTCCACGAACTGACGCTGATCGCGCCAATACCCGGCGGTAAAGCCGACTTCAACAACCAGGGCGCATTTTCCACCGACTACATCGGCAAGAACTACGATTACCCCGACGGCACCTACGCCCAGCGCGAACGCATCTGGCAGGAGCACATCGACTACGTTCAGGGCTTCTACTACTTCCTCGCCAACGATCCCGCGTGTGCCAGGCAGCCTGCAAGCCGAAGTGAACACCTGGGGGCTCCCGAAGGACGAGTACACCGACACCGGAAACTGGCCCCATCAGCTCTACGTACGCGAGGCGCGGCGCATGGTGGGCGAGTTCGTCGTGTCGCAGAAGGACCTGCAGACCGAGCGCACCAAGCCCGACGTGATCGGCATGGGCAGCTACAACTCCGACTCGCACAACGTGCAGCGCTTCGTGAACGCGCGAGGCTTCGCCGAGAACGAAGGCGACATGCAGGTGGCCGTGCAGCCCTATCAGATTCCCTACCGCGTGATGCTGCCCAAGCGAGCCGAGGCCACCAACCTGCTCGTACCGGTCTGCTTCTCCGCCAGCCACGTTGCGTACTCGAGCCTGCGAATGGAGCCGCAGTACATGATCATCGGCCATGCCGCCGGTGTCGCGGCGGCGATGGCGATCAAGGGCGGAATACCGGTGCAGCAGATCTCCGTCCCCGAACTGCAGAAGACACTCAAGAGCGAGGGAGCAGTCTTCAACTACTCCAGGCCGGAGCAAAGCGACGCCTTCGAGTGGCTGCAGAAGTCGCTCGCGCCCAAGGGTACTGAAAGAGTCAACCGGGAGATGTAGGCTGGGGTGATGCTCCCTTGCCTGATGCTGTTGACGGCGCTGGCATCGCCTGACGGCAAACTGCGCGTCACGTTCGAAACCCGCGGCGATCAGATGGTGTACTCGGCGACGCTGGATGGCAAGCCGCTCGTGGAAGCCTCTGCCCTCGAATTCGGTCCATGGCGGGGAGCAACTGCAGGGAAACTGGAGAAAGTGCGAACCTCCTGGAAGCCCGTCTACGGGGAGCGCGCCGAGATCCCGGACCGGTACAACGGCCTTACCCTCGATGCCGACTCAGCCGCTTTGGAAGCACGCGTGTTCGATGAGGGCTTCGCATTCCGCTACCGGCTCAAAGGGAAAGGACACTTCACTCACCCTGGCGAACGGACCGAGGTGCGCTTCCCGCCGGGCTCGCGCGCTTTTGAAGAGCACGGCCCCGAGGGCGAGTATTCGTTTGTGCCGGTGGAAGAGATCAAGTCAGGCTGCGAACGCCCCCTGACGGTTCGCCTGGCCGATGGCCGATGGGTGAGCATCGCCGAAGCGGCTGCGACGGATTACCCGCGCACGCTCTTCTCCCCCACCGGCGACGGCGGCCTCGTCACCCAAACCGAAGGAGAGATCACCGGCGAGTTCCCCTTCACCACGCCTTGGCGCGTGTTCGTTATGGGGCGCCGCGCTGCTGACCTGCCCGAGCGCAACTATCTGATCCTGAACCTGAGCGAGCCGCAGAAGCTGGCGGACACTGCCTGGATCAAGCCCGGCAAGGTGATTCGCGAAGTCACTCTCTCCACCAAAGGGGGCAAGAGCGCCGTGGACTTCGCCGTCAAGCAGGGCCTTCAATACATTGAATATGACGCCGGCTGGTACGGCCATGAATACGACGACGCGAGCGATGCGCTGCAGGTCGCGCCCGACCCCAAGAGGATTGCCGGCATCCCAGACCACGGCGGACTCGATTTGCCCGAAGTAATACGCTACGCCAAAGAGCGCGGCATCGGAGTCATCCTGTATGTCAACCGCCGTGCGCTCGAGCGCCAGATCGACGAAATCCTGCCTCTGTACGAGAAGTGGGGAGTGGCCGGAGTCAAATACGGCTTCGTGCAGACCGGTCCGCAGAAGTGGACCCGCTGGCTGCACGAGGCCATCGCCAAGGCCGGACGGCACCATCTGATGGTCGACGTGCATGACGCCTGGCGTCCCAGTGGGTTCACGCGGACATATCCCAACCTGATGACCGTCGAAGGCGTTCGGGGCAACGAACACATGCCCGACGCGCGGCACAACACGACCCTGCCCTTCACTCGTGCCGTCGCCGGCAGCTACGACTACACCATCTGCTGGATGACTCCGCGCCTCAAGACCACCAAGACGCACCAGATGGCGCAGAGCGTCATCCATTACAGCCCTTGGCAGTTCCTCTTCTGGTACGACCGGCCAGAGCAGGTGGAAGAGGAGCCCGCGCTCGATTGGTTCAGAAACCTGCCCACCGTGTGGGACGAGACACGCGTGCTTGATGGCGCGCCCGGCGAGTATGTCGTGACGGCGCGCCGCAAGGGTAGTCAGTGGTGGATCGGCGCAATCACGAACGGATCGCCGCGCACGGTTTCAGTGACGATGCCTGCCGCCGGGCATTCACGAAGCTGGTGCGACGGTGGGAATCCTCGCGACCTCCGCGTCATTGAGCGTGCGGTGAAGCGGGGTGAGGTGCTCTCGCTGGAAATGGCGGCCAGCGGCGGCTGCGCTATCGAGTTGCGGCCTTAATGTAAAGTACTTTTTATGCCAGCTGGTGAATCAGGCTGTAGATCGGCTTCAGCGTCGGATAAAGCGTCGTGAAGACCTCGTACCCGCGCCCGTAGGCGGCCGTTTCGTGAACGCCCGGAATCAGGCAGTCGGCTTCCTTCACGACCCGGCCGCACACCTCTTCCACCGTGCCTTGCCCGCTGCCGGCCATGGCCAGCAGCGCCGCGCCGTACGCCGAGCCTTCCTTGTTCTCCAGCGTCGAGATGCCGCGCGACATGATGTCGGCCAGCATCTGCCGCCAGAACGGGCTCTTGGCGCCGCCGCCGGACGCGCGCACGGACTTGACCTCCACGCCCATCGTCTCGATGACGCCGAGGCAATCCCGCTGGCTGTAGCTCACGCCTTCGACGATCGAGCGCACCAGGTCCGCGCGGCTGTGCTTGGCCGTCAGGCCGATCCAACCGCCGCGGGCGATCGCGTCCAGGTGCGGCGTGCGCTCGCCCATCAGGTAGGGCAGCCAGTACAGCCCGTGCGAAAGCACCGGCGCCGTCTGCGCCTCCGCCATCAGCGTGTCGTATTCCACGCCCGGCGCGAAGTTGTTGCGGAACCACTGCAGGCTGAGTCCCGCGCCCTGCGTCACGCCCATCACGTGCCACTTGCCGCGCACGGCGTGGCAGAACGTGTGGACGCGCCCCGTCGGGTCGTACTGCGGCCGGTCCAGATAGGCGAACACCACGCCGGAAGTGCCCGAGCGTGCAGGACGCCACGCCCGGTCCCACGATGCCGTTGCCGACGGCGCTGGCCGCCTGGTCGCCGGCGCCGCCGACCACCGGCGTGCCTTCCTTCAAGCCCGTGGCTTTCGCCGCGGCCGCCGACACCGTCCCCGTCACATCGGTCGACTCGTTCACTTCCGGCAGAATCGACGCGTCCAGCTTGAGCCGCTCCATCATTGGCTTCGACCAGCGCCGGGTCACCACGTCGAACAGGCCTGTGCCGGAGGCGTCGGTCACTTCGGTGGCGTACTCGCCGGTCAGCATGAACCGCACGTAGTCCTTCGGCAGCAGCACCTTCCGCACCCGTTCGAAGTTGCCGGGCTCGTTGTCGCGCACCCAGAGCAGCTTGGGCAGCGTGAAGCCGGTCAGCATCGGGTTGGCCGTGTGCGCCACAACGTTGTCGCGGCCCACCGTCTGGTTGATCCAGTCCACCTGCGGCTGGCTGCGCTGGTCGCACCAGATCAGCGACGGGCGGATCACCTGGTTGCTCGCGTCCAGAATCACCAGGCCGTGCATCTGGCCGGAGAGCCCGATGGCCTTGATCTCGCTCGCCCTTGACGCCCGCCTGCTTGCAGCACGCCGGCGATCGCCTTCTGAGCCGCGTCCCACCAGTTCTCGGGCCGCTGCTCGGCCCACAGCGGCCGCTCCATCTGCATGTCTTCGTGCGGCGCGGTGAAGCCGGCCACCACCGCGCCTTGCTCGTTCACCAGCAGCGCGCGGCTGCCGCCGGTTCCAATGTCGATTCCTAGCCAGTACATATCGATCAATCCACCTTGTGAAGGAACGGCAGGTAAGCGGCCCCATACAGCCCCGCCTCGTTGCCGAGTGTGGCTCTTCTCGATTCGCGTCTTGGTGTTGCGGAACGTGAAGCTCCGCTTCTCCACTTCCCCGAGCATCGACGGGCGCGAAATAGTCCCAAGCCGGCAGCGGGCCTCCGCTCAGCAGGTACAGCGGGAAGTTGAAGATGTTGACCAGGTTCGCGATGGCCAAGCCGAGCGCCGTGCCCATCGCTTCGAAGACGCGCCGCGCCTTCTTTGCTTCGCTGCCTTCGCCGCGGGCGATTTCGTAAACCTCCGCCGCCGTCGGGATGTCGCCCAGCTGCAGCATTCGCGCCATGGCGGTGATCGCCGTGGCGGAGGCATGCTTTTCCAGGCATCCCGAGTTGCCGCACCCGCAAGGATTGCCGCTCGGGTAGACGGTCATGTGCCCGAATTCGCCGGCCATGCCCACGAACCCGTGGAGAATTCGCCCGCCGGCGATGATGCCGCCGCCGATGCCGGTCCCGAGCGTCAGCAGGACCAGGTCGTTGACGTCACGTCCCGCGCCGAGCCACTTCTCGCCCTGCGCCGCGGCGTTGGCGTCGTTTTCCAGAATCACGGGCGTGCCGAGCTTGTTGCTGATTTCGTCCCGAACAGGGAAACCGTCGAACTGAGGCAGGTTGTTCGAACCGACGATCAAGCCCTTCTCAATCTCGATAAACCCCGGTACTGCCACGCCGACTCCAGCCAGCGACTCGTGTCCAAACTGATCACGAAGGGCGCGAATCCCGAAGACGATATCTTCGATGACGGCATCGCGGCCCTCGCGCAGGTTCGTCTTGCCGCCCACTTTGCAGAGCAGTTTGCCGTCGCGGTCGATCGCCGCGGCACGGAGATTGGTACCTCCCAGGTCGACCCCGATGGAATAGGCGGGCTGCATGGCCATGAAGCCGCATCATAGCAAATCGTATCGAGCCGGCCTCTTCATGCCCAGTGTGTCAGGACGAACACAAATCAGGCTTGACGGTCGGCCAAATGCACCTTTGCAGCTCTACTACAATAGTGCCAGCCAAGACCAATGAGGCTTTCCCGCCACACAGTTGCCCGGCCTCTCGCCTTCGTCCTCCTCGCGGCCATTTGCTCGGCTGCCGGCCCCCTCTCCTTGCGTTGGAGCGAACTCGGCGCATGGGCGCGGCCCGATACGCAGATCCGCGTCATGTTGAACGATGGAACTCGCGTCGAAGGCAGCCTGCTCAGAACAACATCGGAAGCTCTGGTTGTCGCGATTCGAAAAAGCGACAATCCGCGCCGGCATGCGGTCGGCGAAGAGACGATTGCCCGCACAGGCCATCCGGGGCATCGAACTGCGCCGCGAGAAGAAGGACTCCCGCCGCAGAGGCTTCGCCATCGGCGCGACGATCGGCGCACTCCTTGGGGCCTTTGGCGGTGCGATGTCCGATAAGAGTCCCGGCGATTCTCAAGCGCTGGGCGCGCTGCTGGGGGCCGCCGCGGGCATAGCCGTTTACGGAGGCATCGGCTACGCCATCGGGCGGAGCAGCGATCTCGCCTGGACCCCCGTCGAAATCCTGCCCGATCCGTGACTCAGTGTTATTCGGCCGGCACACCAAGCGCTTTGAACAGGAAGGCGTAATCGAAGGCCGTCTCCTTGTATTTCTCGTAGCGGCCTGAGGCGCCAAAGTGGCCGGCCCCCATATTGGTCTTCAGCAGAAGCAGATTGCTGTCCTTCTTGATCGTGCGCAGCTTGGCGACCCACTTGGCTGGTTCCCAATAGCTCACTCGCGGGTCGTTTAACCCCGCCGTGACCAGCATGTGGGGAAAACTCTGCCTCTCCAGGTTGTCGTACGGTGAATACGACCGCATGTAGCGATACGCCTCCGCGTCGGCGGGATTGCCCCACTCTTCGTATTCGCCGACGGTCAGGGGCAGGCTCGCGTCCATCATTGTCGACATGACGTCCACAAATGGCACTTTGGCAATGACCGCTCCAAACAGGTCCGGGCGCATGTTCAGCACTGCGCCCATCAGCAAGCCGCCCGCGCTGCCGCCCATGATTCCCAGCCGCTTTGAGCTCGTATACTTCTCTTTCACCAACAGATCGGCAGCCGCCACGAAATCGGAAAACGTGTTCCGCTTCTTCTGCAGTTTTCCTTCGTCATGCCACGTTTTCCCGAGGTCTCCTCCGCCGCGGATATGCGCGATCGCGTAGACAAATCCGCGGTCGAGCAGGCTCAGGCGGTCACTGCCGAAATTCGGCTCTGAGGGAATTCCGTAGGAACCATATCCGTAGAGCATCGCCGGGGCCGATCCATCGCGCTTCAGCCCTTTTCGGTAGACCAGCGAAACCGGCACCTTGACACCGTCGGGAGCCGTCGCCTCCAGCCGTTCCGAAACGTAATTTGAAGGATCATAGCCGCCAAGCACTGGCTGCCGCTTCACCAGCACCCTTGACTTGGCGTCCATGTCGTAGTCGTAGGAACTGGCCGGAGTTGTCAGCGAAGTGTAGACAAACCGCAGAGTCTTCGTTTCGTACGGATAGTCTGTGTTCGAAGACAAGGTGTAGACCGGCTCGGGCATTTCGACGAAGTGCTCCGCTCCATCTGAGAATCGCCGCACGCGGATCTTCCTCAGCCCGCGCTCGCGTTCGGTCACCACCAGGTGGCCTGCATACGCGTCGACGTCTTCGATCGTCACTGAAGGGCGATGGGCAATCAACTCTTTCCAGTTCGCCTCCGAGCGTGCTGCGACAGGAAACTCGACCAGCCGGAAGTTGCGCCCCTTGTCGTTGATCCAGACATAGAACTTGTCGCCGCGATGTGTCGCGCCATACTCCACGTCCTGTTTCCGCGGAATCAACACCTGCGGCGCCGCCTCCGGCTTCTTCGCGTCGATGAAAAGGATCTCCGAAGTCACAGCGCTGTTGATATTCAGCAGCAGGAAGGCCTTGCTGCGCATCTTGCCGATGCCCACAGTGAAGCGCTCGTCCTTTTCGTGGTAGACCTCTACGTCCTCGCTCTGTTTGGTCCCCAACCTGTGCCGGAAGACCTTGTACGGCCGGTGCGCCTGGTCGAGCACCGTATAGAATATCGTCCTGTTGTCCTCGCCCCATTCGAGCCCGTAGTATGCGCCCTCGATTGAATCGTCCAGCAGTTTGCCAGTCGCCAAATCCTTGAACCGCACTGTGAGCTTCTCGTCGCCCTTTACATCTGTCGCGTACGCCACCAGTTTCTGGTCCGGACTCGGAGAGAAGCCGCCCAGCACAAAGTAGCTGTGCCCCTTGGCCAGTTCGTTGGAATCGATGAGCACCTCTTCCGGACCCGCCGCACCCTTCTTCCTGCAGTTGATCGCATACTGCGATCCCTTCTTCGTGACGGT
This sequence comes from Bryobacteraceae bacterium, assembly GCA_963714395.1. Classification (GTDB taxonomy): domain Bacteria; phylum Acidobacteriota; class Terriglobia; order Bryobacterales; family Bryobacteraceae; genus JACADU01. Next base: position 248,898 of record CAVQOO010000040.1, on the reverse strand, counting down.
GTAATAGAGGTAGTCCTGGCGATGCACCGGGGCCGAGACGTCGTCCTCTTGGATTCGCCCCACTATCTCCGCATACAGCTTTTTCTGCAGGGCGTCGGTGTCCTTCATGAGCGCCTCGGTGTAGCGGTTTTCCGCCTCCAGGTACGTCCGTACCTCCGGGTCCTCCTTCTGCCTGAGCCAGAAGTAGTTGTCCACCCGACGGTCGCCATGCATCTCCAGCACTTTGGGGTCGATTTTCGCTTTGGGCGCATCCATCTCAGCGCCTGTCAGGGTCATGCTCATCACAGCTTGTAGAATCACTCCGGTTCGCAGGTACACCATAGGTTCTCTTGACGTACAATCTTCCCACATGGTGCGTTAAAGGCAATCATTTCGGGGTGCAGCGCGCTTCTAGGCGAGCACCGGGGCGATGACCTTGCCGCCAAAGTCCGTGAGCTTCTCATGCCTGCCGTTGTGCAGGTACGAAAGCTTGTGCTGGTCCAGACCCAGCAGGTGCAGGATAGTCGCGTGAAAATCGCGCATGTGATAGCGGTCGCCGACGCCGTACAGCCCGAACTCGTCAGTCGCTCCAACCGTTTGCCCGCCCTTGACGCCGCCGCCGGCCATCCACATGGTGAAGCCGTGGGGATTGTGATCCCGCCCGTTGCCCGATTGCGACATCGGCAGCCGGCCAAACTCGCTTCCCCAGATCACCAGCGTCGAATCCAGCAGCCCGCGCTGCTTCAGGTCAGCCAACAGCGCCGCCACGGGTTGATCCGTGAATGAGCACATCTTCTCGTGGTTGTCCTTCAGGTCCTTGTGCGCGTCCCACTGCATCGAGACCGGCCCGCCGCCCGAATACAGCTGCACGAAGCGCACGCCGCGCTCCACCATGCGCCGGGCAAGCAGGCACCGCGACCCGAAATCGGCGGTGTGCTTCTGATCGAGACCATACAGCCTGCGGACATGCTCGGGCTCCTTCGACAGGTCCACCGCTTCTGGTGCGTGAGACTGCATCCTGAAGGCCAGTTCATAGGAGGCGATTCGTGCTGCCATCTCGCTATCGCCGGCCTCGGTGTCCAATTCGTTCATCTTCTGCAGCAGGTCCAGGGTTCTTCGCTGCCTCTCCGGAGTGACGCCCGGCTGCGTCTTCAAGTGCAGAATGGGGGCCGGACCCGGCCGCAGCAGCGTTCCCTGATACACGGCAGGCAGGAAGCCCGCACCCCAGCACGGCGTACCGCCTTCGGGCGTCCCCTCCGGCTGCGGCATCACGACATAAGCAGGCAGATTGTCCGACGCGGAGCCGAGACCGTAGGTCACCCAGGCGCCCATCGACGGAAAGCCCATGAGAATGCGTCCCGAGTGCACCTGGTACATGGCCGGCGCATGCACCACGCTCTCGGTGTGGAAACTCCGGATGAAGCAGATGTCGTCCACGTGCCGCGCCACGTTCGGGAAAAGACTCGACACTGGCGCGCCGCACTGCCCGTGCTGCCTAAACTCCCACGGCGACGCCAGGATCGGCGTAGAGCCGTCCGTGAACTGGCTCTGGATCTTGCCGTAGCTCTCGGGCAGTTTCTGCCCCTCGTATTTCTTCAGCGCAGGCTTCGGATCGAACGTGTCCATTTGGCTCGGCGCGCCCACCATGAACAGGAAGATGACCGACTTTGCCTTGGCCTCGAAATGCGGCGGCTTGGCCGCCAGCGGATTCACGCGCGTCGCCGCGGCTGAGGCCTCCCGGGCCAGGAGACTCTGCAGCGCGAGCGCACCGAAGCCGTGAGCCGCGTCCCGCAGCACGTTTCGCCGCGTGAGAGCCGCCGGGATGTGATCAGGGGATGTAGATGAACTCATTGCGGTTCAATAGCGCCAGGCAGAACTCCTGCAGCGTGCCCCCTTTCGAAAAGAAATCTCTCGCCGCCGCCGCCTCGGCAACTGCCGGCGGCCGGCCCAGCGCGATCTTGTAGGCGCTTTGCACTCGCTGTCCGGATGCTGCTGCTGATTCCAACCGCCGCGCGAACGCCGCCGACTGCTCCGCCATGAAATCGCTGTTCAGCATCGACAACGCTTGCAGGGCGTGAGTCGACACTGGCCTCGCGGCGCAGGAGCTCATCGTGTCCGGCTGATCGAAGTTGGCCAGCATCGGCAGCCGGACTGTGCGCTTGTTCAGCAGGTAAAGTGAACGCCGGTAGATCTGCGAACGGTCCTTGGGCAGCGGCCACAGGTTGTCCGCCTCGTACTCCGTGAAGATCAGGTCGTAGACTTCCGGCTCGATCGGAGTCTTCACCGGCGGTCCGCCCATCTGCGCGTTCAGCATCCCGCTTGAGGCCAAAACTGAATCGCGAATCGCTTCGCCCTCAAGCCGCCGCTTGTTCATGCGCCAATACAGCTTGTTCTCCGGATCGATAGCCTCCGCCGCCGCGCGGCGCGCCGACGATTGCCGGTAGGCGCTCGACGTCAGAATCAGCCGGTCCATCGCCTTCACGTCCCATCCCGTTCGCACAAATTCCGAGGCAAGCCAACTCAGCAGGACCGGATGCGTGGGCTTCTCTCCGAGGAACCCGAAATCGTTCGGCGTACCCACGATCCCGCGCCCCATGCGGAATTGCCAGATGCGATTCACCATCACGCGCGCCGTCAGAGGATTCGTTGGATCGGCCAGCCACTCGGCCAGCGCCTTCCGTCTCCCTGCCGTCGACTCGGGCACGGCTGTCTGCGAGTTTGAGGCCAGCACCAGCGGCAGCCCGGGCCGCACGCTTCCCAGCTTCATCCGGTGATCGCCGACTTTCAGCACGTGCGTCTCCGCCGGCTTGTCGTCGTTCACCACGGTGTATGCTGCCGGCGCTGGCTGAGGCTGATCGAGATCGATCTCGTGCATCTTCCGGCGAAGTGCCGTTCTCCGCGCCCGCTCGTCGCTGCCCAACTGCGCCAGCACTTCGTCCCACGACGGCGTGCACTGCTCTCGCGCATTCTTCTGTCTCTCGCGATCTTCCGCCGGCAGCTTCTCCTTGGGCACGTCCAGCAACGCCTGCAGGGCCGGATCGAGCCGAGCCCGCTTCTCCGCCGTCAGCCGCTCCCGGTGAGGCTTCTCGATCGCCGCGATCTCGTCCTTGATCGGCTTTCAGCAGCGCCTCGTGCGCCTTCTTCGCCTCCTCGAACTTCTTCTTCTCCTCCGCGCTGCGATGTCGGCTTCTTTCCCCACTGTGCTCGCGAAGATCGCCTGCAGCCGGTAGTAGTCGCTCTGCAGGATCGGGTCGAACTTGTGGTTGTGGCACCGCGCGCAGTTCATTGTCAGCCCCAGGAACGCGCTACTCACCCCGGCGGTCATCTCGATGAGCACTTCCTGCCGGTTCATCTCGACATCCTGATTGCCGCCCACGATGTGCTCCGGGCCCGCGCGATGAAAACCTACCGCCACAGCCATCTCCGGCGCACCCGGCCAGATCTCGTCGCCGGCGACCTGCTCCTTCACAAACCGGTCGTAAGGTTTGTTCGCGTTGAAGCTCGCCACCACGAAATCCCTGTACCGCCACGCTTGTGTCCGTTCGGCGTCCAACTCGAAGCCGTTCGTGTCGGCGTAGCGCACGACATCCAGCCACCGCTGCGCCCAGCGCTCCCCATACTGGGTCGACCCAAGCAGCCGGTCCACCAGCCGCTCATAGGCATCAGCCCGCTGATCCTTGAGAAACCGGTCCACGTCCTCGGGGCTAGGCGGCAAGCCTGTCACGTCCAGCGTTACCCTGCGAATCAGTCGCGCCCGGCTCTCCGGCGCTGAGGGACGCACGCCCTTCTCTTTCATTGCCGCCAGCAGGAAGGCGTCGATCGGCGTTCGAGCCCAGGCACCCGTGGTTTTTGGAATCTCCGGTCGAACGACCGGCTGAAATGACCACCAGTTCCGCCGCGCCAGAACGCGCGCGCGGTCCTTCTCCGTGTCGCCCGCAAATTCAGCGGCGAACACGGCGCCCAACACCAGGAGAAAGAAGCCTGCCCAGAGCCTCATGACCGGATGAATTCGATGATACCTGGAATCAGGCGGCCGGTACTTGCCCGCGTCAGTTCAGGCTCGGCTTGCTCGCTGTCAGCGCTCGCTCGGCGTTTCGCAGCCTCTCGATCTGCTCGCGTATTACCTTCAGCCGGTTTCGACGCTCCGACAAGATCCGATCGACCTTCCCTGGCGCTCCGCTCGTGGTTCCGTCGGAGTAAACCGCCGCCTGCACTTTCAGGTAATCTGGCGCCACGCCAGCCAACATGCTCCGCACTTGGTAGCGCCGTTCCTGATCGGGTCCAATTGGCTCGCGCTCAACTTCGTCCTGGAGCAATTGGAATGACCCGCCAGGGTAGCCCACCATCTCAACCAACACGGCGGCGAGTGGCGCTGAGTGCGGATTTCGAACAATCAGAATCGGAGCCGTCCGGGACCGCCTCGACGCGCAGCCCAGGCAGCGGCGCGTCTGCCGCACAACACAAACCAGCCAGCAGCACCAGCAGCGATTTCATCGGGGCGCTCCTTCAACCGCATTATCTCGCCCTCTCCGCGATACACTCCCAACTGATGACCGCCCTCCTGCTCGCCTTTGCCATCAATCTGACTTCATCCTTTGAAGGCGGCAATATTCGCGACTTTCAGCAGCCCGAACCCGGGCACTTCGTCATCTCGATTCCCGGCGAAACCGATCAGGACGGCAGGAATCGCCAGGCCAACTGGTATTACTTTCGCCTCGACAACGTTCGTGGCCGGGCCCTGACGCTCGAGATAACCAATCTCGCCGGCGAGTACAACTATCGCCCGAACAAAGGTGCGGTCACCGGTGACACTCCGCCCTTCTTCAGCACTGACAACCGGTCCTGGCAGCCGTTTACCGGTTTCACCTACGATCCTGCAGACTCCCAAGCTGGTCCTGCGGATTACACCGGCGTCAGACACTCTATGGGTCGCGCACACTCCGCCCTACACAAACGCCCATCTGGAGAGACTGCGCGGCGATATCCGGCGTCATCCGGCTTTCCGGGAAGCCGTTATCGGCCGAACCCCCGGAGGCCGGCCCATGCTGCAGTGGACTATCACTGAGCCCGCGCCGGACAACAACCGCAAGGTCATCTGGTTCATGGCCCGTCAGCACAGTTGGGAGTCCGGCTCTTCATGGGTTGCCGAAGGCCTCGTACGGTTTCTGCTCTCGCAGGATGCCGAAGCCGCTGCGATCCGGCGTGGCGCGATCGTCCACGTCCTGCCGATGTGCGATCCCGACGGCGTCGCCCGAGGCGGTGTCCGCTTCAATCACAAGGGCTACGATCTCAATCGGAACTGGGACCACTTCAACGCCGAATCGATGCCCGAGATCGCCGCCCAGCACGCCGCCATCGCCGCTTGGGTCAAGTCCGGACGCCCCATCCACCTCTTCCTCTCGCTCCACAACACCGAAACCGCGGAATACCTCGACGGACCGCCGGCGCCGGCAGGCAGCCCTATCCGTGAACTCGGCCAGAGGCTATTCGGCCTGCTGGAAAACCAGCCCGCATTCTCCCCATCGCGTCCCCTCGCCTGGAGCGAACCGACCACAACTGCCGGCAAGCCGGGCCGCATGACCGTCGTTCAAGGCCTCTGGCACGATTTTCAACTCCCCGCCTTCCTGATGGAGCAGCGTGTCTCGCGACACCCGAAGCTCGGCCGCCAGCCCAACATTGACGACCGCCTCGCCTTCGGCCGGCAGTTGGCCGTCAGCCTCTGGCTCGCTATTCGCCCGTAGCCCGCCCTATCGCATCAGCCATCATTCGCGCGGATTCTCCAATCGACCGCCGGCGCTCGCAGGGTAGCTCTCCGCCCAGATTACGCGTCCGCTGCGCACGTCCGAAAGCCGCGCAACAATTCTCCCTTGCTCAAGCCTGCCCTTCCAGCAGCAGTTCGACGCCCACGACGCGCGCCATCACCGAAGGCGCGATGCGCAACCCACCTGTATCGCCTCACGACGCTTGGATTCAGCATCGAGAACCTGCCCGCCTTGACCAACTCCGCCACTACACTTTCGTCCATTGCGCCCACGGTCGCCCTCAAACGGGATCACCGCGAGATAAGCCTGCCCCGGCTTCAACTGCACGAAGCGCGAGGGCAGATAGAACTGCCACGCCACCACTGCGACAACCAACGCCACCCCGCCCAGAGCCCAATGCCAAGACCTCGTCTTCGCGACTCTGGCCTTGCTTCTTCCGCCTTCAGGCGATAGCCGCGTTTGGGAATCGTCTCGATCCAGCCGGCCTCATCTCCCAGCGCCTTCCGTCAGCAGGGAGATGTTTCGTCTCGAGGTTCACTTCCTCCACCGTCGTGTCCGGCCACACCAGCTTCATCAGCTCGGACTTTTCGACGATTTGGCCCCGCCTCGTCAGCAACGCCGCCAGACGTGTCGGCCACCTTCGGCTGCAGCGGCACCGCGACACCATCGCGCGACAACTGCCGTTCCTGTCTCGTTCCACCGGAACGGCCCGATCTCGGCCATGGCTAACTTCCGCCCGGCGCTCCTCAGGACCAACACCCAGTCGCTGCGCAAATCCTTCCGACGGGCAGACGAACGCCCGCGTGCCTTCGTTTGCCATCTCCTCCTCCGTCAGCTACTCGCCGCTTCTGGGTTGTACCAGCGTGCCTTCACTCGGCTTGCCTGGTATCTTCCCCATCACCACATTGAACGGCCGCCCTGAGCCGCTGTAGACGATCGCCCAATCCTTGCCCCGCGCCGCGGCGATCCGGTCCGATGCCGTCCAGCAGATCCACCACAAGCCCGTCGTCAGGCACTCTCTCGGCGAACGTCACCGATTCCACCAACGTCCGGACATGCCGCATCTGCTCCGCCCCAGGCCGGCCCAGCGCCTCTCGCCACGACATCAGCGGGCCGTTGATCGGCTTCCGCTTATCGATGCCTCGTACATCTGCCACACCGCATGATGGCCGTACGTGAATCCGCACGCGCCTGACAACAGCGCCCAGTAGGCGCGCTGCCGCACGTGCGCGTCCATCGAGTACCCGTTCTGCTTCGGCCGGAATCCCAGCGGATGGTCCTCGTACAGGGCTCGCCGTCCACCACCGGCTTCACCGGCGTCCTCTCCCAATCGGATCGGATCTTCGACCACTGCTTCGTCGCTTCAGCCAACCCATGACCCGTCTGCCACATGTTGAAGTCCAGCCACGAATCGTTGTGGAAGTTTGCTCGGACGAAGTCTCTCCCGCCGCGCGGGTGGAACGTCATCAGAGCATCCGCGTCCTGCCGTCTTCTCGATTCCAGCCGCCAGGGCGCGCCACGTCGCCTCCATCCCGGTCCGCCGACCCGGTCCCCGCCCAGAATCCAGATCACGCCCTTCTTCCCGTACCGTTTGCCCAGGAATTCGCCGTATCCGCCAGCCTTCTCCGTCGTCAGCAAGCGCTCGTCCTGCTTCCCCGTCGCTCCCTGCACCCAACCGCCCCACGTCGGCAGCAGCCCGACGTACAGCCCGCGTTGATTCGCGGCGTCGACAATCGCAGTCGACATGTGCCCAGTACTTCTCCACTGGCTTGCTGAAGTCGCGGTTCTCGAACGGCAGATCGCCGTTGGCGTTGGGGTCGTCCACCCCATTCAGTTCGGCGACCGCAACCGCCTGCACCACCGTGAACCCCTGCGACTTCCGCCTGTCGAGGTACTCCTCGCGCTTCCTTGCGCGTTCAGCCGGTGGAACAACTCCCAGGCGGTGTCGGCGAAATAGAAGAAGGGTCGCCCGTCCTCCAGAGTCAGCGACCGTTTGTCGCCGCTCACCTTCACTTTCGGCATCCCTGCGCTCCAAGCCGCCGGCGCGATCAAGCCAGAACGTACAAATGAACCCGATGACGATCGTGAACGAATCTCAAGATCCGCATAGCTGCATAACAGCCTATCGCGTCCCAAGCACCGCCGCAGCTTCTATAACGGTTCAAACCTGCACGAAAAGTGCCGCAGAAACTCAGGCTGCTCCGTGATCCGATAGCCCCTGAGTTGTTCCTTCATTTCCGCCACTTCCAGAATCGCTTCCACCACATAGTCGATGTGGCTCTGCGTGTACACCCGTGCGCGGGATGGCCAGCCGCAGCAGCTCGTTCTTGGCGTTCTCCCCGAACATCACCGACCCGATCTCCACACTCCGGATGCCCGCATGCCGGTACAGCTCCACCGCCAGCGACTGCGCCGGATACTCGTGTCGCGGGATGTGCGGCAGCAGCCGCGCGGCGTCGATGTAGATTGCGTGGCCGCCCGGCGGTTCCACGATCGGCACGCCGTGGTCGGCGATGTGCCTGCCCAGGTATCCGGTCGACGCAATCCGGTACTCCAGGTAATCCACGTCCAGCACCTCCTCCAGCCCCACCGCGATCGCCTCCAGGTCCCGGCCCGCCAGCCCGCCGTAAGTCGGGAATCCTTCGGTCAGAATCAGCAGGTCCTTCTCCTGCTTCGCCAGCACGTCGTCATTCGTGCACAGCAGCCCGCCGATATTGGCGAACGCATCCTTCTTCGCCGAGAAAGTGCACCCGTCGGCCAGCGAGAACATCTTCTGCGCGATCTCCCGCGGCGTCCAATCGCGCGTAGCCCTCTTCCCGCTGCCGGATGAACCAGGCGTTCTCGGCGAATCGGCAGGCGTCCAGATAGAACGGAATCCCGTGCCGCCGTGCCAGCTTGCTGATCCGCTTCGAGGTTGCCATCGAAACCGGCTGGCCGCCGCCGGAGTTGTTCGTCACCGTGCAGCAGGATCAGGGGAATTCGCTCTCGCCCCTCCTCCTGCGATCAGACGCTCCAGCGCCGCCAGGTCCATATCGCCCTTGAACGGCAGCTGCGACTGCGTGTCCGCCGCCTCGGCGCACACAATGTCCACGGCCCGTGCCCCCGTGAATTCGATGTTCGCGCGCGTCGTGTCGAAGTGCGTGTTGTTCGGCACCACGTGGCCCTTCCGGCACATCACGGCAAACAGGATCCGTTCCGCCGCGCGCCCCTGGTGGGTGGGGATCACGTGCCGGAAGCCCGTGAGATCCTCCACCGCCCGCTTCAGGCGGTAGAAGCTCTCGCTGCCGGCGTAGCTCTCATCCCCGCGCATCATCGCCGCCCACTGGTTGGTCGACATGGCGGATGTCCCCGAATCCGTCAGCAGATCGATCAGAATGTCTGCAGCATTGAGCAGGAATAGATTGTAGCCCGCTCGTTGAATTAAGTCCGCCCGCTCCTCGCGCTGCGTTGCCGCAACGGCTCAACGCTCTTGATCCGGAACGGCTCGATGATGGTCCTCATCCTGCACGCGAGTCTATCAAACACAAAAAAGGCGGCCACCGGAGGAGGTAGTGGCCGCCTTAAGCAGAGAGAGAGGAAATCTGGCTGACCGGTCTTGCCCGGCGGACTCGTACGCCCGCTGAACAGCCACCACCCTCTCTGCCAGTAAGACGCTATCCGGCCGCGAATAGTTTCAAAACCAGTACACTCTTGGTCAGATGCGATTTCTAGTTTACCTCCTTCTCCTGACAGCGCAAGTCCTTTCCGCTCAAGGCGCCGACTTCATTCGTTCGCACTACACGAAGAGCGAACTGCTCATTCCTATGCGCGACGGAAAGCGCTTGTTCACCGTGGTTTACCAGCCGCAGGAAGCCGTCGCGGATACCCATTTCTCATCCAGCGCACCCCGTACGGGTGTTCTCCCGTAGGGATTGACCAGTTTCCCTCCACATTGGGTCTCGGGGAATCCGCCGTCCGAAGTGGCTATATCTTTGTCTGCCAGGAGGTTCGAGGCCGTTATCGCAGCGAGGGAATATGGCTCGAAATGACCCCTCATCGCTCTGTCAAGAAGCTCCGGCAATGACATCGATGAGAGTTCAGATACTTACGACACAATCGCCTGGCTGCTGGCTAACATAAAGCAACCACAATGGCAAAGCGGGTCTCCACGGCGTCTCCTACGCCGGCTTCTATGCCGCGGCCGGAATGATCGACGCCCACCCCGCCCTGGCCGCGGTCTCGCCACAGGCTCCCATCATCGACATATTTCGAGGCGACGACGCCTACCACAACGGAGCATTCTTCCTGGCCGCAAACTTCGGCTTTTACATGTTCTTCGATGAGCACAAGGAACCCCAGCCTCCCGCCAGGAGAGCCCGCTCTTTCGATTACGGCACCAAGGACGGATACGAGTTCTTTCTGAACATGGGTCCGCTCGTCAACGCCGACGAACGGTACTTCAAGTTCGCCAACCCCTACTGGACCGCCCTCATGAAGCACACAGGCTCCGACGCCTTCTACCGCGAGCGCAATCTCGAGCCGCATATTCGCGATATCTCGCCGGCGGTCCTGGCTGTCGGCGGCTGGTATGACGCAGAAGACCTCCAAGGCCCTCTTCGCCTCGCTGCCGCAGCCCGCGCGAATCAGGCCAAGGCTCCACTCACGCTCGTCATGGGCCCCTGGTCGCATGGCGGCTGGCGAGGGGCTGGCGAAACCCTGGGCCCCATTTCATTTGGTTCGAAGACCGGCGAATGGTTTCGCGAAAACGTCGAACTGCCCTTTTTCGAGCACCATCTGAAGGGCAAGCCCGACCCTGCGCTCCCGGGGGCGATCCTGTTTGAAACCGGCCGGAACGAGTGGCGCCGATTCCCCGAATGGCCTCCCGGCGAAAGCCTTCGACGCCAACTCTTCTTCCATCCCAACGGTCGCCTCTCATTTGACCCGCCTTCCGAAGACCAGGCATTCGACGAGTATTTGAGCGACCCGGCCAAGCCTGTTCCGTACACTTCGTTCACCACGCTCGGCATGAGCCGCGAATACATGATTGCCGACCAGCGATTTGCCGCATCCCGCCCCGACGTTCTCGTCTACCGTACCGAGCCGCTCGACAGTGACGTCACACTCGCCGGACCCATCCGAGTGCGGCTTCACGCTTCCACCTCCGGAACCGACTCCGATTGGGTCGTCAAGCTCATCGACGTCCATCCGGCTGATTCTCCCGATCCCACGCCCAACCCCCGGGACATCCGCATGGGGGGCTATCAGCAATTGATTCGCGGCGAACCTTTCCGCGGCCGATTCCACGCCGGATTCGACAAGCCGAGGCCCCTCCCGTCCGGCAAGTTCGTCGAAATTACTTACGAAATGCCCGACATCCTGCATACTTTCAGGCGCGGCCACCGGATCATGGTTCAGGTCCAAAGCTCCTGGTTCCCCCTTACCGATCGAAATCCCCAGAAGTTCGTTCCCTCCATCCCCGATGCCCGCACCCAGGACTTCATCAAGGCCACCCAACGCATCTCCCGTTCACGCCGCCTCCCGAGTTCCATCTCCGCCGCCGTACTGCCAGCACCCCATTGACCATGCAGGCCCTGCACGCCACCACCGCGCAAGCCTTGCACTCCTTTTCTCAGAACTGTATGATTCTAAACGACAAGTCGTTGGTCGCCGGCGTGCTCAAGATAAGCTGAGGTGAATTCGATGAGAAATCTGATAGTCTTTCTGATCTCGACCGCACTACCGCTCTGCGGGCAGGACGCCAAGTCAGGACCTGCTGCCCACCATCCCTTGGTCGATATCCGGGGAACCATCAAGCAGGTTCATCTTGAAATGGGCGGCGGCATGCCATCCCTCGACATCGAAACCGCGAATGGACCAGTCAAGCTCATCCTTGGCTCCATGCGGTATCTCATGCAGAATGACTTCTCGCCCAAAGCCGGCGAAGCCATCACGGCACGCGCTTATCGGGAGGAGACCCACCTGCTCGCAAAGTCCATTGAACTGCCCGCCTCCGGTAAGTCGCTCAAACTCCGCGACGAAGAAGGCAAGCCCCTCTGGCGCGGTTCGATGGGCGGAATGAAGGGCATGAGCGGCATGCAGTGCAAAGACTGCAAGGCAATGCAAGATTCGAAGGCAGCCGTCAAGCAATGAGACGCCTCGTCCTGCTCCTGTGCGCCGCATATCGCAATCGTCGCCCAGACCCCGCCGCGCGAGCGGGCACTCCAGGAGAAGCTCGTGTCGGTCTGCTGCTGGAATGAATCCATTGCTTTCCACCGCAGTGAGAAAGCCGCAGAGATGCGAGCCGAGCTGAAGCTCCTGATCGACCAGGGACTGTCAGACGCCGTCATCCTCGACAGGTTCAAGTCGAAGTATTCCGCGCGAGTCCTGATCGAGCCGCAGGGCAGTGCCTCCCTGCTTATCTATGCCGTCCCCGCAGTGCTGACAATCCTCGCCGGCGCCGGGCTGGTCTGGTTTATCCGCCGCTGGGTCCGGACCGAGCCGCAGCAAGCCTGAGCCAGGCGTCACCTACCGCGCAACTTCTGCATCGCTCCTTACAGAGACTGATATGCGGCACCCATGACACACCTTCGCCACGCCTGGATTCTCCTGCTTCTGCTTCCCGCCGGACTCCTTCTCAATGCGGCCGTCCTTTGGCGCCAATTGAATCAGGCCCGGACCGTCTCTCTCCGCGACACTGCTGCCCGCGTCGCCGCCCGACTCGAAACCCTTCCTCCTGGCGAGCTTGCCTCCGCTGAAGCTGTCAGTGCCGACGAAACCCCCTCCCTCGTTGCCCTCCAGATACTTGACTCACCCGTTGCTGGCCCGCCCTTTCTCTCCGGCCTGTTCTCAGGTCAAGCCCTCTTCCGCGTCGAAGACTCCGGATCGGCTGCCTTTCGCGCATGGGTCCCCTTTCACAACCAGGGCCGCACCCTCGTCGCCCGAATCGATCTCGACCCCTCCTCCACTGAGCACCTAGCCTCAGGGGCCCTCGGCTCCGTCGTCATTTCAATGCTCTCTGCTGCCGCGCTCATCGCGCTCACTGCGTTCTTCGTGATAGCCCAACGCCGCGAAGCTCGCCGCCGGGACGAGGCTGCCCGTCTGTCGAGGCTTGCCGCAATTGGCCAACTGGGAGCCGTCCTGGCTCATGAGATCCGCAACCCGCTCGGCGCGATCAAGGGCTTCATGCAGCTCTCACGTGAACAATGCCAGGGTGACAGCCGCGGTTTCCTGGACGCTGCCCTCGAACAGACTTCCCGGCTTGAGCGCCTTGTCCAGGATCTGCTCCTGTTCACACGCGCCCCATCGCCCCGCCTTCGTCCCATCTCGTGGATGGAAATTTCCGCACGCCTCCGCTGCCTCGCCCCCGCTGCCGCTTTTTCCGGCTCCTGGCCCGACAGGCTGACCGATCCGGACCTGCTCGAACAGATCATTCTGAATCTCATCCGGAACGCTGAGGACGCCGTCGAGGGACAGCCTTCGCCGGAGATTCTCGTCCAGGCCTATCCTGCTTCAATCGAAGTCCTCGACAATGGCCCGGGCATTCCCGCCGAACTGCGAGACCGTTTGTTTGAGCCCTTCGTCACCACAAAGGCGCAGGGCACTGGACTTGGTCTCGCGATTTCCCGCAATCTGGCGGATGCTCTAGGGGCCGATCTCGTTCTCGAAAACCGTCTACCCGCCGGCGCCTGCGCACGGCTTGTCTGGAGAACCCCCTGATGCCTCCCCATTCGCTCCCCATCCTGATCGTCGATGACGACCCCGGCTTCCGCCAACTCCTCGTCGCCATCCTTACCTCTGAAGGCTACGATGTGCGCGCGGCCGCTAAAGTGGCTGAGGCCCGCAGGGAAATCCTCGCCTCTTCTTTCTCCCTGGTGGTTTCCGATCTCAAGCTTCCCGACGGAGACGGCCTCGACGTACAGAAGTGGATCAACGAGCATCGGCCCGGCACGCCATTTGTCCTGATTACGGGATTCGGCTCTGTCCCGACCGCCGTGGAAGCCATGAAGCGAGGCGCGTTGGACTATCTCGAAAAACCCCTCCGCGGGCCCGACGAACTCCGCCGCCTCGCCCGCCGAGCCGAGACACTCAGCCAAGCCGAGCCCGACCCCGTTCAACCCGCCCCCACTGAGGCTGTCACTGCGGGAATGTGCCCTCGCGCAGTCGCCCGCGATCCGCGCATGTTGCACATCTACGGTCTGCTGGAGAGAGTTGCCCCCACCCCTGCGACCGTCCTGCTGCTCGGTGAAAGTGGAGTTGGCAAGGAAGTCATCGCCCGCTGCATCCATGCCCACAGCAAGCGGGCCGGTGGTCCCTTTATCGCCATCAATTCCGCCGCCATTTCTCCGAACCTCGTGGAAAGCGAACTCTTCGGCCACGAGAAAGGCGCGTATACCGGCGCCGAAGCTCGCCGTGAAGGTGTCTTCGAACGCGCCAGCGGAGGCACTCTCTTTCTCGATGAAATCGGGGAACTCGACGCCGGCCTTCAGGCAAAGCTCCTCCGTGTCCTGCAGGAAAAGAGCTTCGAGCGGCTTGGCGGATCGGAAACGCTCTCTACAAACGTCCGTATCATTGCAGCCACCAATCGCGATCTCCGCGCCGCCGTCGATGCGAAAGCCTTCAGGGCCGATCTCTTCTATCGGCTGAATACATTTCCCATTGAGATCCCACCCTTGCGCGACCGCCCTGCTGACGTCGACGCTCTGGCTGAGTTCTTTCTCGAACGCGCCCGGCTTGAACTCGAAAAGCCCGCTCTTGCCTTCGCAGAAGAATGCAGGTTTGCCCTTCGCTCCTGGTCCTGGCCCGGCAACGTGCGCGAGTTGGAGAATGCCATCGCCCGGGCCGCCATTCTGGCCGAGGACCAGATTCGCCCCGAACATCTTCCGCTCGGACACAATGCTCCCGCTGAGGCTGCCACCGGCCCTTCCACCGTTCGTCAGATGGAGCGTAATCTGATTCAGGCTACGCTCGAGCGTCATGGCGGCAATCGAACCCACGCCGCAAAGGAACTCGGTATCTCACTTCGAACACTCCAGTACCGGCTCAAGAACTACGGCGTCAACATTTGAGAACCACCCCGCATCGACGTTGAGGGCTGCTTCACTGGTTCCCTTCCTATCATTCCGCCTTGCTCCCGTGTATAGTCGAGTCAGTCAATGGAGGAGTGCATCAATATGCCTTATTGCTCAAGCTGCGGAAACGAGATGACAGGGCCCTACTGCGGAAAATGCGGATCACCCGCGGCCGCCGGCGCCTCTCAGCCTCCCGCGAGCCCAACCTCGATTTCCACTGCCGGAGGCCTTACCGACAATGTGGCTGGCGCCCTCTGCTACATCCTGGGGTTGATCACCGGAGTGATCTTCCTCGTTGTGGCCCCCTACAACACGAAACCCGGCATCCGGTTCCACGCCTTCCAGGCGATTCTCTTCAACGTCGCCTGGGTTGCTATCTGGATCGTCATCGGTATCGTGATGGCGCTGATGCCGTACGGCCTCAGCGTCGGCCTTGGCCGGCCTCTCCGGTCTGATCTCGCTGGCCTTCTTCGCGCTTTGGCTCTTCCTGATGTACCGCGCCTATCAGAACGAGCCGTTCGTTCTGCCGGTTATCGGTCCAATGGCGCAGCAGTTGGCCAATAAACAATAGCGGCTATTTCGACTCGTCCGACGGCCGCTCGATCCCGAGTTCCCTCAGCTTCTCCTGCAGGCTCTGCCGGGCCATTCCGACAGCGGACGCCGTGCGTGTCACGTTGCCGCTGTGTTCCCTGAGTTTACGCGTCAGGAACTCGATCTCGAACTGCCGCCGGGCGTCCCGCAAATCCGCGCAAGCGAGAAACCGATCGCATTCGCCCAGCGACGCGTGGGGCGCCGGCTCAATCGCTCGCGCGACGTCGTCGGCGCTGATCCGCTCATGCGCGGTAAGCACAAACAGCTTCTCGAGGACACTGCGCAATTGCCGGACGTTGCCGGGCCATGGCGAGGCCTGTAAGCTGCTCATGAGCTCCGCTGGCCAGTTCCGGCCCTGCACGCCTATACTTGCGCTGTAACTCGAGCCAGAGCGAAGAGGCGATCGCCGGGATGTCCTCCGGCCGCCGTCGCAGCGGGGGGACATACAGCACAACCCCGGCAAGACGGAAATAGAGATCCTCGCGGAACCGGCCTTCCCTGACCGCCGCGTCGATGTCACGGTTCGTTGCACTGAGCAAACGGACGTTAACCTCAACCGGGCGGGTTCCGCCAAGCCGCTCTACCGAACCTGATTCAACCGCTCGCAGAATCTTCGCTTGTGTCGCCGGAGCCATCTCGCCAATCTCATCCAGGAACAACGTGCCCCGGTGAGCCTGCTCAAAACGCCCGGCACGCGACTGCACCGCATTGGTGAATGCGCCTTTCTCGTAGCCGAACAGTTCGCTCTCAACCAGGTGTTCAGGCAGAGCCGCGCAGTTCAACGCGACAAATGCTCCGCCCCCACGCCGGCTTCGAGCATGGATCTCCCGGGCCAGCAGATCCTTTCCGGTTCCGCTTTCACCCAGCACCAATGCGGGGAGGTCCGAACGCGCCACTCGCTCGGCGGTCAGGAACAACTCCTGCATGCATTGCGATACTGCCACCATCTGGCCGAATTGACCCTCTCCAGCCAGCCGGTCCCTCAGGCCCATTACTTCATGCCGTAAAGCCTGCCGCTCCAGAGCCCGGCCCACCGTGATTCTCAACTCCTCGACATCGTACGGTTTGGAGAGGTAGTCGTATGCGCCGTTCTTCATCGCCTCTACCGCGATGCGTTCCGACCCATGCGCCGTGATCATGATTACCGCCGGACTCTCGTCCGCCTCATGTAGCTCTTTGAGCCAACTCAGCCCGTCTTCGCCCGGCAGCCCATGGTCCAGCAGAATGACATCGGGACGCTCTTGCGCCAGCAGAAGCCGCGCCTCGGCTATATCGCCCGCTTCCACGGGTCGGCAACTCGATTCCACTGCCCTCCGCAGCGCGAACCGCGCCGCCGGTTCGTCGTCTACGATTAACACGGTTGGAGGCATGGATTTCGCGTTCAGTATGGCAGATCGGCCGGCGAGCGCAACCGGACACTGTTGTGGAGGGGTGCAGCCTGCGGATGAGTTTTCTACTACTCTACGTCGCGACGCACAGAGACGGCTACGGACGCACCTCCAGCCAGGCTGATCAGTGGCACCATCCACAGGCAAAACAAAGGCAACGTCGACGCTGTTGCCGGGACAAGCAGCAAGCCAGCCGCAAAGCTTGCCGTCAGGCAGGGGAGCGCTCCAGCAGATGGCCAGAGGCCGAGGCAGACGACCGCGGCCAACACTCCAAGCGTCGCAGCCGCTCCTGGGATCTTCGCATCCTCCTGATCGGACACGGTCGCGCAATCGGACACGGTTGCGCAAAAACCGGTCGAATTGCTACTGCGGTGTGAGCTACTGCCAGCGGACATCGCAGCGATCGGCGTCCCGTGCATGACTGCCCCGATGTCAGACCTTGTCAAAGCCAGCGAGTAGATGCGCACGTCGTCCATCGCGCCGGCAAAGTCATAACCTCGAAGATTGGCCCGCCTGCCAACGTATACGTGTTGCCGTGAACTCTTCTGTCTGCCAGATACAGAACCGCGCAGGAAACCATTATCCAGTTCACCGTTCAAATACACATCCAGCGTGTGCGCCTCCGCGTCGTAGACGCCCGCAATGTGGTACCAGGTGTCAACGGAGAGTGGGGTTCTGCCATAGCGCGCCATCAAGCTCCCGCACTCATCTCCAAGTTTGAAACCGATAGTGCGGACCCCTCTGTCCGCTGTGGTATCGAGCTGAAATCCGGCACCATCATGATTCGACACAATCGCCGAATCATCCACCGGGTAGGAGGTCGAGTTGATCCACGCAGTTATCGTCATGCTGCCCACCAGCCGAAACGCTGCGGCATGTCCAAAATCGATAAAGTCCGAAGAGCCGTCGAACTTCACAGCACCGCTCAGGACACCCGGAACGCGCCTCGGTTTCCCGCGGAAAGTGCCGATCAGTCCATGTCCTGAAGAATCCAGCGCAGCAGTACCGCCGGTTTCGTCAAAGGTCCATCGTGCCTCGAGTTCTCCGGGGACGGTCGCTCCTCGAGCGCTCACCGGGTAGCCCGATGTGGCCCAGACGCCAAGCACGAGCAGGAACGATGCTACCGCGGCGATCGACGTCTGCCACCCCTGGATCCTGAACGTAGATGAGTGAATTTTCCAGTGCGCGGCGACGGCGGCTCCGAATACGGCTCCCAACACATTGGCTGCCAAGTCGATTACAGAAGGGTCGCGGTGCATCATCGCGAATTGGCTGATCTCGGCAAATAGCGAAATCAATGCCGCTGCCATCACTGACTTGAGCGGCCCCGCGCGTCCGAGCACAATCCCGAGGGGCACGTACCCCAATACGTTCGCCGCGAAGTCATCAGAGAAGAAACCAAAGCCGACTTTCGCTTGCCTCAGCGAACGAAGCTCGACGGGAATTGCCGTTGCAGCGAGAATCAGTGTGATGACCGGTGCTAGCCATGCGATTCGAACAATCGAAGGGCTGTTACGCTCCATTGTTGGTTCCAGTCAAGGAATGAATCTGGAATTATCTCAGATCGTGCCGCCGGTTGAGATTCGCCGTGTGGCAGCGGCATTCCCATCGCTGGCCGTCAGGTGTAGACTTCATCGGGGTAGAGTAGCTCGATGACTTCAACGCAGGTCTTCCTGACGGGAATCCTCCACATGTGCCAATTGATCGGCACAGTGCTCTCCCTCTATCTCGCCTGGGAAGTCCGGCGGCGACCCAGCCGATGGCTGCAAGCTGCGCTACTCTCTGGCGGACTGGCCCTCGGCTGCCGCGAGGCCGGCTTCTTCCTGCAGCTCTACTCTGAGTCGGGTATCTCCACCCCCACGAACTCGCGCTTCGATCTTCTGTCGCTCATTCTCGAGATCGCTTCGCTCGCTTCGCTCATCGCTTGGGCCGTCAACTCCGCCGCCGTCGCTCGCCGGTGGATCTGGCTCTCCGTCCTGATCGTTGCTAGCGGCCTGTACTGGTTCGACTCGGCCCTCCTGCGCGCCGCTGTGTTCGCGGCAGCCGCGTACGCATTCGCCATCCCCGCCTCGCGCGCTCAGCGCCACGCCATCGAGCGCCAGTTCTTTCGGAGTTTCGCTTTTGCGTCCGTCCTTGCCTCGATCCCGCTCCTGCTGCCCGTGGATCAGCTCTACAGACAGACCGCCTTCGCCCTCTTCTCTCTGGGCATGCCCTTGACGCTGCTTGTCTGGATTGCCAGAAGGAACGTGTTCGGCCTCAAGATCTCGCGGCAGTTCGTCTTTGTTGTCAGCCTCAGCTTGCTCTCTGCCCTGTATCTGCTGGTCGTAAAGCGCGTGTCTGACCAGTTGTTCCTCGATTATGGCCAGTCCCGCTCATTCGTCGAAGTACTCCTGCTCATGGCCGCAGCCTTGTTCTGGCTGCCCCTCTATGAGTGGATGAGCCGGCGGATGGCGCGCCACGCGGAATTGCTGGCCGATTTCAGCAAAAAGGTGATCGAGCAGGCCGCTGCAATTGTCGATGCCGGCGAGCAGATTCAGTTCCTCGCCTCCGGCCTCGCCAGGACCCTCGACTGCAGGCGATTGCTGCTCGTCAGCCTGGCCGATAGCGTCCGCCAAGCGTCTGCCGGAGCCGGACGCCCGCTGCCTCCCGAGGAAGTCGAACTGCTGCTAAAGCGTCTCGCCAACTGCTGGGACGAACTGATTCATCAGGCCTCGGCGCCATCCGCCTTCAGCCAGTGGATGGAGCTGCATGGCTTTCACTACCTCCTTCCCCTCCGTCACGAAACCCGGATCGCCGGAGTACTGCTGCTCGACGTCTCACCCCGCCGCTACCTGGCTGACATAGATCAGATGTTCCCATCGGTCGGACGCGAGATCAGCCTCCTGCTCGTCTCGACACGCCTGGCGGAGCAGAAGCTCGAGATGGAAAAATCCCTCGCCGCGCAGGAGTCCAGGGCGGTGATCGGCGATCTCACCGCATCGATCGTCCACGAGATCAAGAACCCTCTCAGCAACATCCGCGCCCTCTCCCAGTTGATTCGCGAGGACGCCAACGTCAGGCAGCGATACGAACGCGACTTGGACTTCATTATTCAGGAGACCGACCGCCTCAACGCCTCAGTCATGCAGTTGCTCGAATTCGCCAAGCAGCCCGCTGGAGAGCTGGCTGAGGTCGACGTCTCCGCACTCCTGGAAAGAGCCGTGAGGAATGTCGAAGTGGAAACCGCCTCCTCACACCTGTCGATCGACAGAGACTTCGAATCCAATCTGCGCCTTCCCGCGGCGGACCCTCGCGGCGTCGAGCAGATCGTGATGAACCTCTTGCGCAATGCCCTGCAGGCATCACCCGATCGCGGCCGCGTTCGGATTGCAGCCCGTCGGCAGGATGGGTCGATTCAGTTGTCGTTCTGCGATCAGGGGCCTGGCATTCCCGAAGGTCTCCGCGAGAAAGTCTTTCAGCCCTATTTCACAACCAAGCAAAGTGGCACCGGTCTTGGACTGGCCATCGTCATGAGGAATCTGCGCCAGATGCATGGAAGCCTGGAACTCCGGAGCCCCTGCGAAAACGGGTGTGGCACGGAATTCCTCGTCGCACTGCCCACGGAGCGCAGTTGATGTATCGCGCGGCGTTTTTCTGGCTCGCGGCCATCGCACTGGCCGCGGCTTCCTCCGTGAACCAGCCCGAGCCGCGATCAAATCCGAACAGCCCGGCAGATCGTAGCCGAGCTCTATTCCCTGAACCACGGCCACGCTGAAGAGATGTGCCTCGCGCTGATCGCCAGCAACCCCGCCGACCCTCTCGGTCATGCGATGCTCGCCAGAACTCTCTGGGCGCGCGTGCTCAACAATGAGCGTGCCCTCAATGCGGAGCGATTCGTCGGCGTTCCACCTCCGAATGGAACCGCGACGCTGTCGCAGCAGGTGACGCCTGCCGTCAAGGCCCGCTTCCTGGAAGAGAGCCGCAAGGCCATCACCCTCGCCCGCTCACGCCTTCTTCAAAGTCCGGCCGACCGCTCCGCCCTGTTCGTCCTAGGACTCGCCCATCTCAACCTGGCTGCTTTCGAGTACTCAGTGAATGGCAACATCTGGGGCGCCTTTCGCAACGGCGAGAGTGCCGTAGATGCCCACCGGCGGCTGCTCCGTCTCGATCCCGTTCTCGGCGATCCGCACCTCGCCAACGGCATGGCGCTCTATCTCGCGGATGTGCTGCCCTGGAAAGTGAAGTGGCTTGCGGTCCTCCTCGGTTTTCAACGCGGCCGCGAGGAGGGCAAGAAGGAAATCGAAGTCGCTGCCCGGACGGGGAATCTGAACGCAGACGACGCCAGAACAATGCTTGTGCTGCTGAATGAGCGGGACGGCCAGCTCGACAAGGCGCGCGGGTTCCTGTTGGAGCTTCACCAACGCTACCCGCGCAACTATATCGTCGAATTGGAACTCGCCGGAGTGGAAATGCGATTGCACCGTTTCGAGCAAGCCCGCTTCATCTGTCGCAGGATCCTCGCCAAAGCCGCCGGGCAACGTGACGGCTACCAAAGGCTGGGACGGCCGGGTCTTTACATCAAGCTGGGCATCTGCGCCAGACAAACCGGCCGGGCCGGCGAGGCCAGCGCCTATCTGCTGGCCGCACTGGATCACCCCGCCAGATCCGATTCGAGCGTCACCGTCGCGTTAGTGGAACTGGGCAAGGCTTTCGACCTTCTGGGGAGACGTTCTGAGGCAGTGAGCTGCTACCGGCGAGCAGCCCGGAGCCCCGACGTCAGCGGCTCCAGGAATGAGGCTCTGCGCCTGATGCGCAGCCCCTTCAGCGCTGAACGCTGAAACTGCACGCCTGATTTCGTACTCACCGTAGTCGATCTCCAGCGTGGACAGGCCCAATACACGCAACTCAACCAGCGTGCGGTTCCGAACCGGTAGCCAGAAGCCGCCGGAACGCCCGTAGTCGTGGACGAACTCGGTGCGGCGTACCCAAAATGATGGTCTTACGGCGGGTTCGCCCCACACGCGGCGTACTCCGTAGGTTTCCGCGTCCACCGCCACCTTTCCGCGAAACTGGAACTTTGATGGGCGTCTGGGTGTCGCTTCGAAAATGTAAGCCTGCAACTCCTCGTCGAACCCGGCGTAGCGAAAAACATAATTCGACCGATGGATGTCGCTGGCACGCCGGACAATCGGCTGCGCGCTCTCCTGCTCAGCCTCAAGAAGAGGTTTGATCACCCGGTCGACGATGATTCCGGAGCCTTCCCTGCTAAGAATCCGCCAGCTCTTCACGCCGGGCTGAGTGAAATTGACATGAACCCTTGCCTTGGCTGAACGGCCGAGCCGGGTGTTGCCGGCCCGGTATACACGCTCGCTCGACCATTGCTGCAGGTCCGCCCGCTGCCGCGCGCCGGCGTCCTCCATCCTCTGGAGTACATCGTCGGGGTTCACCACGCCGGCCGGCGGCGCCGCCATCAAGCCCGCCGCGAAAACCAGTACCGCGAGCGCTCCCAGGGCCGCACCCAAGGGTCTAGCCCCCGCTGAACGCCACAGATAACATGCCAACGCCCCCAGTGGACCGTACTTCGCCGCCGCCGCGCGTTCCGGTCCGCCCGGCGAGGTGTTTGCCTGCCACCAGAGCATGCCTATGTCCCGCCAGTGGCGCGGCTCCATGCTCTTTTGCACCAGGTAGTAGCACGAGTAGACGCAGCCGGAGCATCTCCGCCTCGGCGCTTTCTCGATCGCCCTGCGGCGCTCTTCGAAATCCTGATCGAGCACATTCAAGGGAATAGGGCTCGGTTGGTCCTGGCAGAACCAATAGTCGCCATTCGGCTTCACATCGAAGAACAGGTCGCCTGCCTTGCAGCCCCAGTCGAACCGCTCCTGACTGAATTGCTCCCGCGCGCCCGTGCGTAGAAGGGCGCTTTGAGCAGCGTCGGCGCGTTTGCCGTGAAGAGATAGTCCGGATCGGTCCGCTGCGGCGTGCTCGTGCGTAGCGCTCCTTCGCCCACAACGACGGGATTCAGCCATACCCTCGCGCGAGGATAACGTTCGGCACAGTACGCAAGAATCGTGTCCACCTGTCCGCGGTTGGCTGCGGAGACCGTCACGTTGATGGTCAGCTTCTTGCCTGCGGGGAGATTGTCGTTCAAATACTGCAGCGTTGCCAGGATTGGCGAACCGATGTGGCTGTACGGCAAATCATGCCCGCTCACTCCGTCCAACGAGATGCCAATCTCGTCGATCCTGGACCGCAGCAATCGCTCATACTTCGCCCGCGGCATTGTGCCGTTGGAAGTCAGCTTCACGTACAACCCGCGGAATGAAGCGTAGTCGATGAGTTCATCGAAATCGTCACGCAGCAAAGGTTCGCCACCGCCGCTGATGCTGATCACCGCGACACCTGCCTGATCGAGCACATCGATCACCCGCTTCATCCCGGTCGTGTCGAGTTCCCTGAACTGCATCTCCGCGACGTGACAGAAGCGGCACTTGAGATTGCAGCGGTGTGTGAGCGCCAGATGCGCGAAGTAAGGGCGATTGCGGAATATCACGTTTCGCAAGGTGCGCCGGAAGAACTTGCTGTTCATGATCCACCTCCATCGAGGAGATGGAACGCAACCTGGCGTCCAGTCTTTGGGTCGTGGCCTGCACTCTCCGGAAGTCCCCGCTGATCAACGGTTCAGCCGGATTCTTCTGCTGCTTGCGGCGGCGCTGAGGCCGTTGTCCGGTGCAAGCGATTGCTGTCAGTCTGTCAGGCCGGCCTTGCAGCCTCCGCGGAGCTCAGTCCGCCAGATAACCGTCCAGCCTTCCGGCGGCCATAGCCAGCTCCGGCGCGTCCAGCCGTCGCGGAGTGACGTCGACAGGCTCGATGGCTGGAATCTCGTCCGAAGATGACGCGCTCAGTTCCTTAAACTTGCGCGCCGTCACCAGCACCCGGCTCTCCAGCGAACCAGCCGCCTTGTTGTAGGCGCCCATCGAGCGCTCCAACCCCGCGCGGATGCCGTCGAAATGGTCCACGAATGTTGCGATGCGATCGTAAAGATCCTGCCCCAGCCTGTTGATCTCCTGGGCATTTCGCGCCATCGTCTCCTGCCGCCATCCGTAGGCCACCGCCTTCAAGAGCGCGATCAGCGTAGTCGGCGTTGCCAGAATCACCTTGTTTTCGACGCCGAACTCGAGCAGCTCAGGATCCTTCTGCAGCGCAGCGGAGAAGAACGTCTCCCCTGGCAGGAAAGCGACCACGAAATCGGGCGCTTTCTCGAACTGATCCCAATACGACTTGCTCGACAGACGCTGCACGTGCATCCGAACCTGCCGCGCATGATCGGCCAGCTTCTCTTCCCGCAGGCCGTCGTCAGCCATCTCCAGCGAATCCAGGTACGCCGCCAGGCTCGCTTTGGCGTCCACGACGATCTCTCGCTGGTTCGGCAGGCGGATGATCATGTCAGGACGGAGTTTCCCGTCCTCTGTGTCCACGCTCACCTGCTGCTCAAAATCACAATACTCAACCATGCCGGCCATCTCGACCACACGCCGCAATTGCACTTCACCCCACCTGCCGCGAACTGACGGTGCCCTCAGCGCATTGACGAGTTTTGACGTCTCGCCTTCCATCCTCGATTGAGCCGCCGTGAGCAGCTTCACCTGTTCGGCGATTGCCCCCTGCTGCGACGCCCGCTCTTTTTCCAATTCGCTCATCTTGGCGTTCACCTGATCGAGCGACTCTTTCAAAGGCTTCAGCGTTTCGGCGATCACCTCCTGCCTTGCCGCGAGGTCGCCCTTGGCCGATTCCTGGGCTTTCTCCAATACAGCCTTGGCCAGTTGCAGGAAGCTCTGGTTATTGTGTGCCAGGGCCTCGCTGGCCATCCCCTTGAACGTCTCGGTGAACTTGGCTTGCGCCTTCTCCGTCTCGTCCAGCCGCGTCATCAATGAAGCGTGCCGTGCCTGCAGTTGCGTCACTTCGGCCCGCGCGGCCCCTGCCTGCGCCTCTCGTTCGGCCAACAGCGATTCCAGTTTTGGGATGTCGTTGGCCCGCTCCTCGGCGGTCACCCGCGCCACAACCGCGTCAGTCACCTCCTGGCGGAGCTTCGCGGTAACGGAGCGCTCGGCTTCCAATTCCCGCCGCACCTCTTGGGTCAGGCGGTCGCGCTCTTCAATGCGAGCTTTCAAGTCCGCGAGTTCCGCCTCGCCCGCCGCGAAGTTCGGCCCCTTGCTTCCGCGCAGAAGCGCGCCTGCTGCCACCGCACCGGCGATAAGCCCGATCAACAGGATGCCGAGAATCGTAATTGGTTCCATTTAGTCCCCATCTATTCATCGGGGGCTTACCGCCCCGCCGTCATGCAGTCTTTACCTCAGAACAGAAGGGGGGACCACCCCAGCGGGCGGTCCCCCCATGGATTCACTCCCACCATCGTTTCAGCGAGTTAAGAGCAGCCGCTCGTTCCGCCGCAATTCTCGCATTTGTAACATGAGCCATTCCGCGTCATCAGTCCGCCGCATTCCGAACAGACGGGCGCGTCTTCCATGCCGTCCGCCGTCGCAAATTGCAGCCTTTGCTGCGGTTCCGGCTCTGTCGGCCGCATCTTCGTTGCCACAGCGTCGGATACTTCGTTCGCCACCGCGTTGGGACCGATGAACTTCGCCGCCAGCCAGCGGAAAATGTAGTCCATGATCGACTTCGCGTAGGGCACCTGCGGATTGCCGGTGTAGCCGCTTGGTTCAAAGCGAACGTGGCTGAACTTGTCGACAAAGAACTTCAGCGGCACGCCGTACTGCAGGCCGTAGCTCACCGCAGTGGCGAAGCTGTCCATCAGGCCCGAAATCGTCGAGCCCTCTTTCGCCATGGTGATGAAGATCTCGCCGGGGGTGCCGTCTTCGAACAAGCCTGCCGTAATGTAGCCTTCGTGGCCGGCGATGGAGAACTTGTGCGTGATCGCCTGCCTTTCGTCCGGCAGTTTCCTCCGGATGGGACGGTAGACGATCTTCTCCTCAATCCTCGCCGGCGCCACCGGGACACCGGCCTTCTTCTCGCCTTTGGCGTTGCCGGAACTCATCGGCTGGACGCGCTTGGAGTTGTCGCGGTAGATCGCCACCGCTTTCAATCCCAGCTTCCAGCTCTCGATGTAGGCGCTCATGATGTCCTCGGGAGTTGACTCCTCCGGCATGTTGATCGTCTTCGAGATGGCGCCTGAGATGAACGGCTGCACGGCCGCCATCATCCGCACGTGGCCCATGTGATGGATGAACCGCTTTCCACCCGGCGCTTTGAAACTGCAGTCGAACACCGCCAGGTGCTCTTCCTTCAATCCGGGCGCGCTCTCGATCGTCCCGCTCTGGTCGATGTGATTGACGATCTTTTCCACGATGTCCGGCGAGTAGCCCAGCCGGATCAGGGCCTGCGGGACCGTGTTGTTCACGATCTTGATGACGCCGCCGCCTACCAGCTTCTTGTACTTCACCAGCGCCAGGTCCGGCTCGACGCCTGTCGTGTCGCAATCCATCATGAAGCCGATCGTGCCGGTTGGCGCGATCACTGTCGTCTGCGCATTCCGGAAGCCGGTCCGCTGGCCCAGCTCATAGGCCAGTTTCCACACTGTGGCCGCTGCTTCAAACATCGCCGGCGGCACCAGCTTGGAGTCGATGTTGCTGACCTGGTCGCCATGCATCTTGATGACGTTGAGGAACGACTCCTCATTGATGCCGTATCCCGGGCAAGGACCAACCACCTCGGCGATCCTCGCGCTGGTCAGGTAGGATTGGCCGCACATGATTGCCGTAATCCCGCCGGCCCACGCCCTGCCCTGCTCGCTGTCATAGGGCACGCCCATCGACATCAGCAGGCAGCCCAGATTGGCGAAGCCGAGGCCCAGAGGGCGGTAATCGTGGCTGTTGCGCGCGATTCTTCTCCGTCGGATAGCTCGCGCTGTCGACGATGATCTCCTGCGCCAGGGTAACGGTGTCCACAGCGTGCCGGAAGGCTTCCACGTCGAACATCCCGCCCGGCGCGACGAACTTCATCAGGTTCAGCGAAGCGAGATTGCAGGCCGAATCGTCCAGGAACATGTACTCGGAACAGGGATTGGAGGCGTTGATCCGTGCCGTGTTTTTCGAGGTGTGCCACTTGTTGATCGTTGTGTCGAACTGCATTCCCGGGTCGCCGCACTGCCAGGTAGCCTCGGCGATTGCGCCCAACAACTCGCGAGCATCGTAGCGCTTAACCGGCTCGCCCGCCACCACGGACCTGGTCCACCACTCTTTGCCGTCCACTACCGCCTGCATGAACTCGTCGGTGGCCCGCACGCTGTTATTTGCGTTCTGGAAGAAGATCGAAGCGTACGCCTCGCCGTCCAGTGACGCATCGTAGCCATTGTCGACCAGGACGTGGGCTTTCTTCTCTTCCTTGGCTTTGCACCAGATGAACTTCTCGATGTCGGGATGCTCGGCGTTCAGGATCACCATCTTCGCCGCACGGCGCGTCTTGCCGCCGCTCTTGATGACGCCGGCGAATGCGTCAAAGCCCTTCATGAAGCTCAGCGGACCGGATGCGCGTCCGCCTCCCCACAACAGCCCGTTCTCCTCGCGCAGCGTGGACAGGTTTGTCCCTGTCCCCGAGCCCCACTTGAACAGCATTCCTTCGGTCTTGGCCAGATCGAGAATCGATTCCAGCGAGTCCTGCACAGCGTTGATGAAGCAAGCCGAACACTGCGGCTTGTGGGTCGACTTGTCCACCTTTTTGATGGTGTCTGTGGCTTCCTCGTAATACCAGCCGTAACCGCGGTTCTCTTCCTTCACCCCCACGTTGAACCACACCGGCGAGTTGAAGCACGCCTTCTGCGTCAACATCAGGTGGGCCAGCTCATTCCTGAAATTCGCCGCATCCTCAAGGCTCTTGAAGTAGCGTCCCTCAATCCCCCACTCGGAGATGGTGTCCACAACGCGGTGAATCAGTTGAGCGACACTGCGCTCCCGGTCCGGCGTCCCCATCCGCCCATGGAAGTACTTGCTGACTACGATGTTAGTCGCCGTTTGCGACCAGTCCGCCGGAATCTCGGCGTCCTTCTGCTCGAAGATGACAGCGCCCTTCGAGTCTGTAATCGAGGCCGTACGAAGTTCCCACTTCACCTCGTCGTACGGAGTTTTTCCGCCTTCCAGGCGGGCAGTAAAATAGCGGGGAAACGTCAATCCCGCACGTTCTTCTTTTTTCAGGTTTCGGCGAAACCTGTTGGCATGGGCGCTCAATTCAACACTTAACTGTCCCATTCGGCGGCTCCTGTAAAGCGATCCTCAGTGCCACCACTTTTCCGAGGTGTGAAAGCGGCAGCCCGACTCGGTATTTGTTGTATTAATATCTCTGCCCACGGTCTTGTCGGACACTGGTCGAAGCCAGCGGCAGCCGGGGTGCGCTTGTAACGGTACCCCAACATATTGTGGCGGGTCAATACCCTAATCTATAGACAGTGTCTAACTGCTTGATTTAAGGGAGAATCGAGCTATTCGGGTGAGTCGTAATTCAGCGCAGGGAATTCAATAAATCCACAGCCGCCCGCAGTGCGTTCCAGCGCTGCGTTTCACCATGCACGCCACTCTCCACACAGACCGGTCCTGTATATCCTGTTTCCTTAAGGGTCGCCATGAACCTGGGGATGTTCACGGACCCCGAACCAAGGGGCCTTTCCGTGCCCAGCGAACCCGTGTGGGCGGGGTCGGGCCAGTCGCCATCCTTGCCGTGAACGCTGATGACATGTTTCCGCAGGAGCCGGAAGGCCTCGATGGGCTCGCCAGAACCGTACAGGATCATGTTGGCGGGGTCGAAGTTGATCCTCAGATTCGGCCTGGCCGCGTCCTCGAAGAATGCCAGCAACTCCTCCGCGGGCTCCTGACCGGTCTCCAGGCAAAAAGTCATGCCGTAGGAGCCCGCATAGTCAGCCACACGGCGGACCAGTTCCAGGACCGGCTGGTAGACCGGGTGGGTCTTCGAGTGCGGAATGCACCCTACGTGGCAGCCGAAGCTCTTCACGCCCAGGGCGGCGCCGAAGTCGATCACCTGCCGGGTGCGAACCTCGCGGGCGGCGCGAGTACCCTCCGGGGTGAACCCGACGGTGCGTTCCACCGTCGGGATG
The DNA here is from genome assembly GCA_963714395.1 of Bryobacteraceae bacterium. Classification (GTDB taxonomy): domain Bacteria; phylum Acidobacteriota; class Terriglobia; order Bryobacterales; family Bryobacteraceae; genus JACADU01. The sequence continues at coordinate 220,034 of CAVQOO010000040.1, read as the reverse complement.
TCGTTGTAGCTCTCGCCATCGTAGGCGGCGAAGACTGTCCAAAGATGGAAGTCCTCAGCAACGAGGGCGGCTCGCCATGGGGCTGGGTCGAGGGCCGCGTGACCGTCCAGGCCGAGTTGTCCGGACTGTACGCCGAGCGACTTCAGAGTCCGGATGGTAGCCAGGGCATCGGGCTCGGCCCAGAAGAAGATACCCGTTTCAAGTTCCTTCAGAGTTGGCATGGAATCAATTCTCCATTCTTCATGCGGGCCTCATCGAGCAGGCGTGCCAGTGCGACGGCCTGGGCCGAGGATTCGGGCGTGCAGCGCGCGGGTTCGGCGCCGGTGCGGACACACTCGACGAAATACTCCACTTCGGCCAGGTAACCGTCCTTGTCTGGCAGAGGAGGCTTGCGGCCCCCGTCTGGAGTGTACAGGTGGGGCGTCTCCGGCCTGGCGCTTGAGTATTCCAAGACGCCGCGTTCCCCCATGACCGTGTATTCCATCGAGAAGGGATAGCTGGATGGAAGGTGCCAGCCGCCGGTGATTTCGACTGTGAAGCCACCGGCATAGTGAAGGCTCGCATTGAGGACATCGAGGCCATTGGCGAGGTCTTCACAGCCGGATGCCCGCACGGATTGCGGCGGGCCGAACAGGACGAGGGACATGTCGATATCGTGGATCAACAAGTCGAAGACGCCGCCACCTGAGACTTCCTTCTTGCTGAGCCAAGCCGACCACTTTGGGGCGGCGCAGCGGCGGCGAAACAGGGCGTGGCGGACGGGGCCGAGTTGTCCGCCGCGGATGGCGTCGTGCAGAACGGTGTAGGGTGGGAAGAAGCGCAGGACCTGGGCGCACATCAGCGTCCGGCGGGCGGCGAGGGCCGCGTTGATGATTCGACGGCAATCAGCCGAATCGAGGCCCATGGGCTTTTCCACCAGCACGTGAAGGCCATTCTCCAAGGCGGCGACTGAGACATCGGCGTGCATCGAAGTAGGCAGGCAGATGTCGACGGCGTCGAGGCCTTGAATGCCGATGGCTTCCATCGGATCGGCGAGCCGCGCCACATTTGAGATGTCGACCGGGGTCGAGCCCGTGTCGAGGTTCCCCTGGATACCGGAGACGTCACCGGCCAGGACCTTGGGGTCCGAACTGACGATGGCCACGACCTCCACGTCCTCGATCTGTTGCCAGGCCTTCAGGTGCGTGAGGCCCATGAAACCTAATCCAACGACAGCGACTTTCATGTCACCGGCCATCGTAACAACTTCGGGTGGGCAACTTCAGACGTGATGAATACCGAAGTGGAAGCGCTCAGGCGGGAGCGACGAGACCGGGTCGGGGGTGAGTGCCGACCATGCCGAATAGGCGCTCGAGGCCAGGTTCGCATTCAGGTAGAAGAGAAACTGATCCGAGCAGCACTTGAGTGGCGGCGGCTGGCGGAAGGCCAATCGAAGGCCGACGGCCTGCTCGGCCGGGACGCCTTCGACATCGGCGTTCTTGTCTTTGAGCAGGGTGACAAAGCTGCAGCGGCCGGCGTGCGGCCACAAGTCCGGCTTCAGCAACGGCCGCAGATCCGAACGCGTTTCGAAGGTGATCTCGCACTGGCGAATCCATTCGAGGATAGACTCGCCGGCCCGCCAGCGTTCGACGAACTCCTGGTACTGCTCGACAAGCTGCACCGCCAGGTCGAACCTGCGCGCCTCCTGTTCGGAGGGGTCCATTCCGGTGAGTGGAATCATGTCTTCCGACTCCACCAGCCGGGTCGCGGCTTCGAGGGTCTTGCTGGTTCGGCGAGCCTGCATAAGGGCCGGAAGCAACAGGGGCGGCAGTTCGTGCAAGCGGTCGCCGGGGATTTCAACGTAACGTCGATCACCGAGAGTCGCCATAAAACACCTTTCGGTAATTGTAAGGATGCTCCCGGAGGTTCGCAAGTTTCACATCAGAAAGACTCGCGAGTGCGGGGTTCCCAGTCCTTTCCAGAGATCGGAGTGAGGCGATAGCGGTAGGAGTAGTGCTCGAAGGACGGTAGACGATACTGCGGCAGCGGGAGAGCGTTGAGGCTCCAACTGTCGATGCCGCCGACTCCCATTTGGCGATGGTCGAGGTGAAGGTGGATGGAAGCAGAGGGCTTCATCTTCCAGGTGTAGTCAGCGCGGTCGATCTCGTCGTTGGAGAACTCGCGGGCGGCGACGCTGAGCGGAAGCTGCCCAACTGCGAGCAAGCCGACTCCCTGCGCATTGGTGAGGGCGACCCAGCGGACATCGGATTTGTTGCCGTTTTCCTGCGGCTGCGAGTAGTCTACCCATTCCTTTGCCACCGTCGATTTGTACACGCCGATGGGCTCGAACTGCCGATCCCAGTAGGTTTCGACGGGTCCGCGCCCGTACCAGGAAATATTCGAGAGGCTCTTGCTCACAAGCAGTTCTGTGCCGAAGCGCGGCATCATGGCCAGTTTCGCTGTGCCGGGTGTAAAGGAAGTGTCGACGACGATGTCGCCGGAGGAGTAGACGGTGTAGGTCTGCTTGAGGGTTGCGCCTGATTCCGGCATGGCGCCTTCGAAGACGATCGTTGCGGACGAGGGAGTGGGCTGGCCGACGGTCATTGTGGGAGCCCATTTCTGGCCTTCGGTCTTCCATGGCGAGAGGTCGAGCCTCATCTGGCGGCGGTTTGCAATCGGGATGTTTTTGAGAGCGCCGATGTCGTTGTCGGTGGGCGCGCGGAAAAAGTCAGGGCGTGGACCGCGCTCGATGAGCTTGGTTGCTTTGTACGTATAAGCGGTGAGCGTTCCGGCAGCCTGTTCGAAGGTGGCGGAGAAGGTGGAAGAGGAGAGTGTGGCCTTGCCGGTTTCCTGCTTGAGCGTGAGCGGAGCATCGGGCGGCCGCATCATCGGGCGTGCGACTTCGCGCGGCAGCGGGAACTGATCCCAGGCGACTTCGTGACCAAGGGGCGCCCACGAGGTGGCTGTCTTCAGATTGAAGCGGATGGTGAGCAGGTATTCCGCACCGGAGACGGCTTCAATCTTCGGCAAATTGAGACTGAACTCCCTCTCCGCGCGAGGCTCGATGTCGAGTGCCGGCAGCTTTCCGGAAGCAGTGAGCGAGCCGGAGGAGTGAATAGTCCAGGAGGCTTCGACCAGGTCCTTGGGGTTGGTGAAATCGAACCAGTTCCTGACCTTGATCCGGCCGGCGGCGAGATCGACCGGCGAGGCGTGCAGGTAGCGGTAGACGTACTTGATGGCGTGGAGGCCAGGGTGCGGGACACGGTCGGCGTTGACGAGGCCGTTCATGCAGAAGTTATTGTCATTGCGAACGCCGAGTTTGTCTTCCCACCAACCGCCATAGGCGAGGAACGTCTTCGCAGGCGATGAGCCGGGAACCGGCTGGCGGAGGCCCTGGTCCACCCAATCCCAGACGTAGGCGCCCTGCATGTTCTTGCCTGAGTAGAACTGATCCCAATAGTGCTGGAGACCGCCGTTAGAGTTGCCCATGGCGTGCGTGTACTCGCAAAGGATCAGAGGCATATCCGGCCGGGCGGCCGCCTCTTTGGCCATGCGCTCCGCGCTTGGGTACATGAAGGAGTTCACATCGGCGTTTGGCTGTTTGGCGTGCCCGCCGGTGGTGCCCTCATAGTGCACAGGGCGCGAGGAGTCGCGCTGTTTGGCGTGCTGGTAGGCGGCCTGCACGTTGGGCCCGTCGCCTGCTTCATTGCCGAGCGACCACATGATGATCGAGGCGTGGTTCTTGTCGCGCTCGATCATGCGGCGGGTGCGGTCGACAACGGCTTCCTTCCACTCGGGCTTGGTGGCAATCCAATTGGGGCCATAGGATCCGTAGTGGTGGGTTTCGTGGTTGGCCTCGTCCATCACATAGAGGCCGTAGATGTCGCAGAGTTCGTAGAACTCGGGGACGTTCGGATAGTGGGCGGTGCGGACTGAGTTGACGTTGAAACGCTTCATCAACTCGATGTCCTTGACCATGATGGCGCGGGTCATCACCTTGCCGCGGTCAGGGTCGGACTCGTGGCGGTTGACGCCCTTGATGATGATTTCGCGGCCATTCACGAGCAGGCGGGCATTCTTGATCTCGACCTTGCGGAAGCCGACGCGTTGGGGAATGATCTCCACCGTGGCGCCCTTGTCGTCTTTGAGCGTGAGCAACAACGTGTAGAGGTTGGGCGTCTCGGCAGTCCACTTTCTTGGATCGGCAACCGGCATTGAGATCACGCCGCTGCCTGTGGCCTGAGCGACGGTCTTGCCCGCTGCGTCGAGCAATTCGGCCTGAATCGTGCCGCCGCTGGTTTCGGCCTTGATGCGCAGAGTCGCGTCCTTGTACGCGCTGTCGAGTTCGGTGGAGACTTCAAAGTCACGGATGTGCGGCGATCCGGCTGACCAAAGGTAGACGTCGCGGAAGATGCCGGACATGCGCCACATATCCTGATCCTCGAGGAAGGCGCCATCGGAGTACTTGTAGACTTCGACGGCGAGCAGGTTGGGGCCGGGTTTCAGGTGGGGCGTGATGTTGAACTCAGCGGGGGTGCGGGAGTCTTCCGAGTAGCCGACCCGCTTGCCGTTGACCCAAACGTAGAAGGCTGAGTCGACGCCGTCGAAGTGGAGGAACACCTGGCGTCCAGTCCATGCCGGGGGAACGGTGAATGTGCGGCGGTAGGAGCCGACGGGGTTATTGTCCTTGGGGACGCTGGGGGCTTCCTTGGGCGACTGCGGCCAGGGGTAGATGATGTTGGTGTAGATGGGGTAGTCGAATCCATGCAACTGCCAGTTGGCCGGGAACGGGGATGGTCTTCCAGGCGGCGTCGGAGAAAGATGTTTCGTAGAAGTTGACGGGGCGCGAGGCAGGGTTCTTCGACCAATTGAACTTCCAGGTGCCGTTGAGAGAGAGATGCCAAGGGGACTTGGCGCGATCAAAGGTGAGGGCGAGTGCGCGGGTGGGGTAAGCCATGCTCGTGGCGCGTGGTTTTTCGGTCCCGACCTGGATCACCGCAGGGTCGTCCCACTCGGGTTTTTGCTGGGCGAACAGCGTGCAGGCAATGAGGGCGAGGATTAGTGTGCGCATGGGAAGAGGGGCCGTCGTCACGATATCACCCGCTGGAGTCCGAATTCAAATGAAGGGGGGCGAGCCTTGCGAACCTTGGGTTCGTGCGAACCCGAGGTTGGGTTCGGTCGTAACCCTGGACATGCCGAATCGTTTTGCACGAGTTCCGGAAGCCGAACGAGACAATCGACGGCTTACTTTATATAGTGGGCTACGACGTCGATCGACCGAGAGGCCAGAGCAATGCAGTTCCAGGGCGGCTCTGGGTTCCGAAAATCATCTGGAGGTGCAATGCGACTGACTGTAATGGTGGCGCTGGCAGCAACAGCTTTCTGTCTGGCACAGGGCGCCGGTGGATTTCAAACCCGCTACGTCCAATGTTCTGGACGCACAGTATCCGCGGGTCGACAGCAACTCGCGGGTCGAGATCCGCTTCAAGGCGCCCGACGCCAGTAAGGTCCGGGTCAATTTCTGGAGCGGTCCGAAAGCCGACATGGAGAAACAAGCGGATGGTTTCTGGACATTTACGACGCCGCCGATGGCCCCGGGGCTCCACTACTACACGGTGATCGTGGACGGCGCAGAAGTAAGCGATCCCGGCAGCACTGCGTACTTCGGGGGAAGCAAATGGGCCAGCGCGGTTGAGGTGCCGGAAGCGGGTGCGACGTATTATCTGCCGCAGGATGTCCCACACGGGCAGGTGCGCGAGGTGTGGTATCACTCGAAGGTCACCGGCACATGGCGACATGCGTTGGTATACACGCCGCCCGCCTACGACACACGGCTGAAAGAACGCTACCCCGTGCTTTACCTCCAGCACGGCGGAGGCGAAGATGAATCCGGGTGGACGCGGCAGGGCAAGGCCAATTTCATTCTCGACAACCTAATCGCCGCCGGCAACGCGAAGCCGATGATCGTCGTAATGGCGAATGGCTATGCGCGGCGCGCGGGGCAGCCGGTTTCCGATCTCCGGGGAAGGCCCTTTGGTTCTCCAGAGATGAGGAAAGCCATGCAGGACATGATGGGTGCTTTCGAAGACGATGTGACTCAGGCGCTGATTCCATTCATCGACTCGACATTTCGCACCGTGCCGGATCGCGAACATCGTGCGATGGCGGGACTTTCGATGGGCGGCATGCAGACGTTCCACGTGACGTTCAATCATCTCGACCTGTTCTCGTATATCGGCGGATTCAGCGGAGCGGCCAATGTGTTTGCGACTGGAAACGACAAGCTGGACACCAAGACAGCGTTCAACGGCGCAATGTCTGACCCGGTCGCGTTTTCCAAACGCGTGCATCTGCTGTGGATCGGCGTGGGAACGAACGAGCCTGAGCGCATGAAGCAGGGCATCGAGAAACTGCACACCTCGCTTGATGAAGCGAAAATCCAGCACGTGTTCTCGCAGTCCCCCGGCACGGATCACGAATGGCAGACGTGGCGCCGCAATTTGCAGGATTTTGCCCCGCGGCTGTTCCAGCCGGAAGCTCAAAGGCCGGCTGCGCGGTCGAAATAGAGCGCGGGGAGGTCGCATCGGGACGCCCGCGCGGCGATTAGACAGCGGTACCGGACCGCCAAGCGGAATCCCATCCGAACGACTTGATCGCCTTGTCGCTCAAAACCGCCCCGTCTGACTCGGCGACATTGTAGATCCCACGCTCGCCCCGTGTGACGGCCAGTTCGGCCGCCTTGGCGGCAGCCTCGACATGCACGGATCCAGGGGCGATGGGGGCATCGAATCCCGTGCCAGGCCCGTAAATCAACCCGTAACGAAGGACAAGCCCTTCGAGCGGCGCCTCAGTGACCTGGCGTTCCAAGCTGATCACTCCCTGCACCGTCTCGCCATAGACCGGATGTGTCACCGGCAGCAGCGGGTCCGTCTCCCGGTGTGGTTTTGCGCCCTCGTCATAGATAAAAGAGATGCTCTGGGCAATCAATCGTCTGGCACCGGCGCGCAAGGCGGCGGCGACAAGATTGTGTGTGCCGACGTCCCGAAGGCGGGCATTGCGCGCAAGTGCGGCCGTCATTTTGCTCGCTTCCAGGGCGTAGGGGAGGTCGGTGAGCTGGTGGATCACGACCTCCGGCCGGATCTCGTACAGATGGTTCCGCAGCGCATCCGCGTCGAACACGTCGACCACGACAGGTTCGACTCCAGCCTTCTTCAATTCCGCGGCCTTGTCCCAACTTCGAGTGGAGCCGAACACACGCCAACCGTTCCCCAGAAGGAGGGGGGCGAAACACCGGCCAATAGCGCCGGAAGCACCAGCAAGAAAGATACACCCAGTCACAATCACTCTCCGTATTAGCGGGCAGTTGTCCTCTTCAAGTTTGGCACCCCCTGAGGGGAGGGCGCGAGGGTTGGCGGTACTTGCTTTCGGGCGATTCCCGCTCCTTCGCCGTTCGCATCATCGCTTGTAGCCGCATACCTGCACCTGCCTCACTTTGTGATGCAGTGCAATACCCGGCGCGTGCTAGCGACTTTGAACGCGTGGGCACGCCGCGGTGATCACCGGCACGCGTCCACGACGGGGAGCCATTCAGACCCTGACTCTCTCAAAAGCCGTGCTCGTGGTGATATTCTCGTACCTTCGGAGACTCGCATGGCCTTGATTCAATTTACCCGCAACCACAAAGACCACTCCACTGACCGGGGCTACCAATTCGAGTTCTTCTGCGACCGCTGCGGCAATGGGTTCATGTCGGAATTCAAAACCTCGGCGGTCGGCATGGCCGGCAGCGCCATGCGAACCGTCGGCAATCTCTTCGGCGGCTTTCTCGGCAGCGTGGGCAGCAACTCTTACGAGATCGAACGGGCGGTGCGGGGAAGCGGCCATGATCAAGCGTTCCGCAGCGCGATTGAAGAGGCCAAGCCGAATTTCCGGCAATGCCCGAAGTGCAGTCACTGGGTGTGCCAGGCGACCTGTTGGAATGGCAAGCGGATGCTGTGCTACGACTGTGCGCCCGATGTCGAAAGCGAACTGGCGAGCGCCCAAGTGCACACGCAAGTGGAGCAGATGAAGCAGAAGCTGCAGGAAATGGACCTCACCAAGGACATGAACCTGACAGCCGAAGCGGCCGCCTTATGTCCGTCGTGCGGTGCGCGCACACAAGGCGCAAAGTTCTGTCCTGAATGCGGCAAGCCGTTGCGGCCTAAGAACGAGTGCTCGCGCTGCGGCACCTCGGTCGACGCTGGAACCAAGTTCTGCCCTGAATGCGGCAATAAAATCTGAGTGCGATGCCCGCGTATTCCGGGAAGTTTCAGTACGACGGCGAGGCCGGCGACAATCTGTGCCAAGGCCCTGCCAGCTAACATTCGACGACGAGACTTGCGTCATCACGCCGACCAGCGGAGCGCCGCTGGCTTTCGATCTCGGCGACGTCGATCGCGCCACTCAGGGCGAGTGGGATCTTCAGCTCACCCTCTACACCGGCCGCACTCTCACGCTCAAGCAGTTCGGCGCCGCGTTCGGCAACATGAGCGCCGAGTTGCTGGCCGCGTGGCGCGACCGGACTGTCCGATGCCTCCTGCTTGAAGATTTGGAAGAAGCCGGCCGCTATCGGTGTAGCGCGAACGGCGCACCGGGCGAGATCCGGATTTACAGGAGTAATATCGCCTTTCTGCCCGAGGCCGGAACGCCAATCCAGTGGAGGCTGGCGGAGGTTGAGTCAATCGTCTTCGAGGATGCCAATTACAGTATCGTGCTGGCGAGCGGCAACGAGCGGCTGGTGCTTTCCAAGCTCGCCAAAAAGACCGATGAAGTCTTCGCGAAGCTCCAGGAGACGCTGGCGTCCTTGCGAGAAAACGCCGCCAAGGCACTCCATGGTGTATTCCCGTTCCTGTCCGCCGACCTGCTGGCGCGGCTGATGCTCGCCATGCCCGAAGGCCGCAGCACATCGCTCGATGCGCTGAACCAGATTCATCCGAAACTGGCTGAAGCGCTGATCGGGCGCGCGGTGGACGCGACGCTCAAACCGTATTTCGCCGCACTGCGCTCGCTGTCGACAAGGGAGCCGCTCATGGCCGGCTTCAAATTCCTCCGCGCGGACGAGGCCGAAAACGCCGAAGAAGCGGCCGATCCACAAGAGGAGAAAACTCCTCTCTTCTTCTGGTTCTTCTTCCCGCTCCCGAATGAACTCGCCGCTTGGGAAGCAACCACAGGCACGGGGCGCGCAACCTACTTCTTCCGCGCTCCCGCACCGTTTGCGGCGTCGACGGGCGAGCTGACGCGAGGCTTGGCACTCGTCAACTTCCGTCGCGAGCCCGTTTATCTGCCAGACGAATCTCTCGACAGGCAGCCACGCTTTCATCGTTACGCGATCGGCGCGCGGAAGCTGCCCGACCTGCGGAGCCTCCGTGCGGCATATCTGGGCAGGGCGATCCATTCCTCGCCCGAAGAGTGGCAGACTCAAGTCGACGCGTTACTCGCTGCCTTCTGAACCTCCGTGCGCGAGATCCCAGACACAGGCTCAAACCGATGTGGACCGAGTGCCGCCCATAGCGCGGATCGCGGCCAACCGCACCGCCTTGGGCCGGGAAGGCTCACTCAACGACCGGTACAGTTCCATAGCCTGTTCCCGGTTTGATGCCATCAATCCGTCGGCGCAGATCAGGGATGCCCTGGACACTACCGGTTGGAGTGGAGCACGGACTGTGGACAGCGCCTGCTGGAGCGCCTTGGCGGCTGCCGGACCGCCGATGCGCGCCAGGGCCGCCGCCGCTGCTCCCGCGACATCATCGTCCGCATGGCCGAGCAAATTCGCCAGTGCGTCTGTCGACCTGGCATCCTGGCGTACTCCCAGCGAGGTGACCACACCGGCCAGGAGACGGCCATCGAGCCGGGTGATTGCGGCCCGCAGAGCCGCGTCCGCTGACGGGTCCGGATTCGGCTCCAACCCGAAGCGTGCGTAGTTGGAAAGCTCCGGATGGCTCAATAGGGCGGCCAGCGCCGGCACCGCGTCTCTGCCGCCGATCACCGCCAACCTGTGGCAGGCTTTCGCCTTTTGAAAGACCGTCGCGGCCGGGTCTTTCAGCAACTGGACGAGTTTCGCGGCGTCCAGTTGCAGGATCGCGGCGGCGTCGAACTCGGGGGGAATTTGCGGTAACGGTGGACGAGCAGGAGCCGGCTTGGCCGCCGCTGGAGTCTGTGCTGATGGCTGGGATGTTTGTCGCATGAACAGTGATCTCCTATGCCGGTAATCCACTGATTAACCCAGGGCTGTGGCAATGGCATCATGCCGCCACGGCTCGCGGTAGGCTCGGGACCGCATCCGGTTGGCTTGCTCGTCGTTCACAAAGGACCGCTTGGCGGGGTCCCAGGTGAGCTTGCGGCCAAGCTGCCAGGCGATATAGGCCGCGTGACAAGTGACATGCGCGTTGCATGAGGACTCCGCGTTGGCGCGCGGCTGGGTGCGGGAGCGGATGCAGTTGAGGAACTCGCGGATGTGCAGCGACGGATCGGTTCCGCGCATCGTGACCGTCCGGTGTTCGGAGCGCAGGTTCTCGGACAGCTCGATTTTTCCGCTGTCTGCGGTTTCCACCCAACCTTCGGACCCTTCGAACCGGACGTGACACGTGCCCAGATTCATCCAGCCGTCCACACGCATCACCAGTTTCACGCCGCTGGCGTAACGCGCGTTCACCCCGGTCCCTTGCGGTTCGTATTCAATAGCCTGTGTGCCGTCGGCGTCGGCGGCCCACTGGCACAGATCGACAGTATGCGAACCCCATTCCAGGATGCCGCCCCCGTGAAAATCCCAGAACTGTCCGCGCCCGCCATTCGGATAGCGGGCGTTGTACGGCCGCCAGGGACAAGGGCCAAGCCACTTGTCCCAATCGAAGACCCTGCGGTCCGGCTCCGGCTCCGCCGGCCACCAGTTGTGTCCCAATCGCGACAGGGGAGCCAGAGTGTTGGCGTGCACTGACTGCAGGATGCCCAGTTTGCCGCTTCGGGCCAGGCCGACCGCCAGTTCGAAGTTGGGAACGTTGCGCCGCTGGCAGCCCGCCTGGTAGACACGGCCGTATCGTCGGACGGTCTCGGCGAGCGCGTAGCTCTCCGCGATCGTCATGGATAGCGGCTTTTCGCAGAAGATGTCCTTGCCGGCCTCGGCAGCCCAGATGGACATGAGAGTATGCCAGCGGTCGCTGGTCGCGATGAGGACTGCTTCGATATCGGGCCGGGCGAGAAGATCCTGCGCGTCGCTGTACATCTTGCAGTCGTGGTTGCCGTTGGCCGAATCGATCATGCTCTTGACGGATTCACGGCGGTCCTCGCGGATGTCGCAGTTGGCGACAATCTGCACCCGCGGATCCCCCAGAAGCACTTTCAGGTCCTCCGTTCCGCGCCCTCCAATGCCGATCGCGCCCATCACAATCCGGTCATTGGGCGGCGCCGGCGGGCTCTGTGCCCGCAAAGTTTCAGGCAGGACGAGGGGCGCTGCCGCCCCTACGCCCATCCCAACTGCGCTGCCGGCGAATTGCCGCCTCGATACGGATCCCTTCGTCTTGAGCATCGTTCCTGCGCCTCCTACGTGGCGATATCCTCTTCGAGCACCTTGAAGCCCATCAGGTCTCCCAGACGCCTGAGGCCGCGCATGTGATCGCCGTAGAACACCGCCCGGTGCAGCATCGGCATCGCGCCGGCATACTGCGAGAGGTCGCCGGGGCTGCCGGGCTGCACGATGGCGCCGCCGCCCCAGTTCAGGAACAGGTGCCGGGCATCGCGGACGGACTGGGTAAACTGCGTGCGGCAGGCCAGCGGGCTGACGCCCGTCTCGGTGATCTTGCCGGGGACCGCCAGCATCGTGTCGAGGTTGACGAGCTTGGCCATAGTGACCGGTTCGCCTACCTGCCACTGCACCTGCAACGCGACACCGCCTCCGCTGTCGGTCTGGTTGCGAATCAGGAACGGCATGCGGCTGCCGTCAGGCCTCTGCGTGAACGAGGTGCAATGGAACTGGACCAGTGCATTCTTGGCCTCGTCGACTACCGGATCGGTGATGAAGCCAGGCGAGCGGAACGCATGGGCGAACAGCAGCATGGTCAGCGTCGAATCGATGTCACCTTCACAGGCGCCCACCAGCCCGAGATCGTTGAGCTTGCTGAATGTCAGGCACGCCCGGGGGGTCACCCATGCAGGCAGCGCTGCAAATTCCCTGGGCCTTCTCCTTGATCATCAACTGCTTGACCGCCAGGTAATACCTCGCCGAATCGATAATCTCCTGGCGCGTGGGTTCGAGAATTCCGATGGCCGGCTTGATCCAGTACTTCTCCGCCTCGGCTTCGGCGGCTTTGGGATCGATCGACTTGGCGATTTCCAGAATCTGCTCGTTCTTGATGCGTCACCAGGTCGGCGCCGAGCTTCATTCTCACCTGCTCGGGCGAACAGGCGGCCTTCGTGCCGCGCGGGCCGTTCACAGCCAGGATTCGAGTCTGCTTCATCAACGCCGGCACGCGCAGCAGACTGACGGCTTCGTCGAGTTCGCTCCAGTCGGTGGTGGAAAGCAGCACGACTTTCCTGTTCTTCCATTGCTGGTGCCACATCCATCCGTGCCCGCTGAACGGCTGAAAGAAGGAGACCGCCGGCTTATCCACCCCGAAGTTGAGCTTCTCCAGCGTTGCGTAATCTCCGCCATGGCCGGAGAGCCAGATCAGCAGCAGACCGTCGGCCGATGCTGCCCTGGCGGCCACCTGCGCGACGTCCGTCGGCGGGATGGTCTCTCCGCCGACGAAAGTCACGTCGCCGAGCTTCTTCTCGAGGTCTCCGAGATAGTTGTTCATCTTCGTGACCTCGTCCTGGCCCCAGGTCAGGTACTGGACAGTCTTACCGGCGGCGTTTGTGGCGGCCCCCGACCGGCCGATGTAGAGCTTGTAGATTGTCGCCGGCCGCAGTTTGGGCCATTCGTCTCTTTCAGAATTTGCTGCCGCACGGCCGGCGAGTTGCCCGGCCGGTAGGAGACCGGCCGCCGTGCCGGCTCCGAGGAACGCCCTGCGGTTGAGATGATCAATGCTGCTCATTACCTTGTCTCCTTTAGAAATCGCTGCCTTATGAATCGAACAACAGGGGCAGTTGAGATTCGACTCCCTGCTCCTCTCAATAGAGCGGGCACACACCAGTTCCCGCAGCATGGATAGTGCCGCGGAGCCTTGTCCTGGGGCGCAGATCTGCACACGACGAGTTCTTCGCCATGTTTAACGTACGCTCTCTTGGGGTGGATGTCTATGAGGGCACCAAGGGCGCCAAGGTCACGGATGCTGCCGAACCTACTCGTGAATGAACGGTCGATTCGCCTTGCCGGGCGCGAGGCCTGTTCTAGTTCAGCGAAGCCAGCGCTACTCTGGCCCCCAAGAGTTCCGGGCTGGTCTTCACCGCCTGGGTAAACTCCGCTTTGGCTTCCGTGAGGTTGTTCAGTCCCAGGTATGCCAAGCCTATGGTGAAGTGGGCGTCGGCCTCACGCAATCTGGGCGACTGCGGGCGGCCGAAGCGTCGGCCGGGACCGTCGGCGGCGCGTGGCTCGGCCAATTGCTTGAGGCCGCGCTGGCCGGATTCGAGCAGGCTATTGAGCAGTTGCCGGGCCTTGTCGTCCTGGCCGAGTTTCTGATAGCAAAGCGCCTGGAAGTAGTATTGAGCGCCCATTCCGGCGGTATTGCCAAAGCCTCTGCCCGCGCCAACCGCCGAGGAGCCCCAAGTGACGGGAGGTCCGCCTCCCGCCGCGGATTCAGCAGTGCTACCGAGGGAAGAAAGCGCTGCCGAACCCTTCTTCCAGGACTCGACGGCTTTGGCGTTGTCGCCCAAGCCAGCATAGGCCACGCCGGTCCAGTAGGCGAACTCGGCGGATTGAGCACCCGCGCCGCGCCGGAAAGACGAGGGCATGGTGGAGGGTATGTTGACGGCCGTTTCGAAATCCGCGATGGCTTCCTTGTAGCGTTTCGCGGCGATATGTTGGCGGCCACGCAGCAGATGGGCGTTGGTCCATTGCTCGCCCACATTGAGGTTTGCGCCTTCGGCAACCGCGAAGGTGCGACCGGTCATCATCCGGATGGCCTCATCGTACTTGCCGGCTGCCATCTTGAGCGTCACGGCCCGGTTCTGGGTGTCGTCCCGTTGGGCGACCATGGCGGCGTTGGCTTCGAACAGCGAAAGGCGCTTCTCGATGGGCGTGCCCGTCTGCTCATAGAGTTCATCCAGTTCCGTGAAATGCAGAGCAAGTTTCGGCTGAAGCGAGACCGCCTTTTCCAGCTCGGCGATGGTCTTTTCGAGATTGGCGCCGGACCTCTGGTGCATGTAGGCCGTAGCGAGATTGCGATGCACGATCGAGAAAGCAGGATCGATGCTCGCCGATGCTTCCCACATTCGCGCGGCTTCCTCGGGCTGCCAGTCGTAAAGCAGATTGCCGAGGTAGTAAGGAGCGCGAGCATCGCGGGCATTGGCCTTCATCGCCGCCCGAAGCACATCGATGGCCTCGTTTTGGAAGGGGAATACGTAATCAGGCGGCATCGAAGCGGCGAGTTTGTAGTACTCAGCGGCCTGCCCGGACTGCTTCAACTTGTCCGCGAAGTAGCCCAGGTAGTAATAGACCATGGCGTTGATCTTCGACTTATCGGGTGCAGCGGCGACGGCTTGCAGCAGCACGTCCCTGCCGTCCTGCCAGAGACCGGCGTTGAAGTACTCGGCGGCGGTCTCCTGGGCGGTGGCCGGAAATTCGTTCATCGCGGCTGACATGGCCTTGGCATCCGCGGGGGACTTGGATGCCAGCCAGCGCTCCGCCATCGTGCGCACATCGAGCGGGTCGGCCTTGTGCGACGCCGAGGCGAGCACCTGCAGAGCCTCCTTGGGATGGCCCAGTGCGCGCAGGACGGCTGCTTTCAGGTTCTGCGCGCGGATGTTCAGCGCGTCGGAGTCGATGGAGCGGTTGACGAAATCGAGGGCGGCGCTCATGTCGCCGCGCGCGGTGGCGATCTCAGCCAGAGAATAGTAGGCAGGCGATTTCCAGGCTCTGCTCCACGTGGCCTTGTAGAGGTTCGTGTAGGCTGTGCTGGTCTTGCCGGACGCCTTCAGTGTGGCGCCGAGGTAGTAAATCGGCTCGGCATCCTTCGGTGTCGTGTACTCGTCCGGTGAGCCGCTCGATCGCCTTGGCGAGGTACTTCTCGGCTTCGTCGTAGCGGGCCTTCCTGTAGGCGGTGATGCCGAGGATCGGTGTTGACGCGAGTGTCGCCCGGATCGCGGCGCAGAGCCTCTTCCCAGTAGGGCATCGGGATCGATGGCGGGGTCGTGGAACTGCCGGGCGCGGAGACCGATCAGGTAAAGTTCCTCGGTGGTTTTGACATCCGGCAGGGGCCGGCGGGCGCGTTGTGCCCTGGGGAAGCGGTTCAGGGGTGAGCCGGACAGGCGAGTAAGAGACGAGTTCCCTGCCGTTGGCGGAGATCGAAGCGACCAGGTCGTGCTCGTCTGTGCCGGCAGGAACCGCAACCTGCTTGGTGTACGGCTTGCCGGGGTCGATGGCGACCTTCTCCTGGAGCAGGACTTTGTCGCCGGCTTTCAGCATCACGACCGCCGAGGGGTGCGCCGAGGTGGTATAGAAGCCCATGGTCGGCCATGCCGTTCGGCAACATCGAGGTTCACCGCCGCGTCGAGGTTGGCATTCTTGACTCCGCCGATGTCGCGGAACGGGTACCAGTTCATCGAGAAGCTTCGGGTTTCATAGGGCTGCATCCAACTGTAGTCGGGCTGGTTGTCCGAGTAGGCGCCCACCATCAGTCTCGAGATACGGCCCGTCGTCGTCGGTCAGGACCTTGTCCCAGTAGCGGCCGCGCGGGCCGTTCCCCCAAGTGAAGAACTTCTTGCCGGGCACCAGATTGTGGTCGGCAATGCTCATGGTCCCGGCCTGCTTGCCGTGGTCGTAGCCGGCAACGAAATCGTCGTCGTAATTCCAGGCGAAAATCGAGGCGGAGTTGATGTGGTTCTTGTACCAACTGATGTCGACCGGCCTTGCCGAAGTCGGCTCCGCTGGAAGGTTTCGGAGAGAGGCCATTTCTGAAAGGAGCGTTTGCTGTGGCCGGTGCCGAACTGCGTGCTGGGCGGGAAGATGACCTGATAGTTTTCGTTAGCGTGGACCGCGACGTTGGCGAAGCACAGCATGCGTGTTCACCTCCGGCGTGCGATTGACGATGCGCAATGACGCTTCGATGTAGGATTTGCCGGGCCGCAGCGTGTAACCGACCGCCCAGCGCATGCGCTGGCGCACTTCCAATTCGCCGACCCAGACCGTTTTGCTGCCGTCGGCGTTCTCTTCGATGCTGTATTGCACCGGGATGAAGGTGCTGGCGCGGTGGTGGTGCGGAATGTTCCACTCCACGCCGCCGGAGATCCAGGCGCCGAGCAGGCCGATCAGCGCAGGCTTGATGACGTGCTGGCGATAGAAGAAGTTGTACTTGTTGGTCTTGTCCAGGCCCTCGAAGATGCGGCCGCCGAGTTCCGGCAGGATGCCGATGCGGACGTACTCGTTTTCCAGGTAGACGATCTTGTAGGTCTTGTCCTGCTTCTTGCCGGTGAGGACGTCGTACATGGGGTAGGGATAGACGGGCGCCTGTGCGCCCTGAGTCGACCGGCCGAAGAAGAACATCGGATTGGGCTCGGGCGCGCCAGCCAGGTAGGTCGGGATCATGGCCTTCTCTTCCCAGACCTTGACCGGAATAGCGTCGGCGGCATGCAGGATGGATGGGATGACGAACATCGCCACCGCCAGCAAGAAGCGCTCCGGATGGAGTCGATTTCGAAACATGATGGACCACCTCCAGGTGTGTCGCCCGCACAAGCGGACTTACCGTTCAGTCAACGTTCGTGGCACGGCTTGCCACTGAGGTCCGAGTCTGCGCTGCTGCGGAGGGTGGTGTAACCTGCCAGGATCTCTCGCACCAGTCCGAATGTTAGCTCTTAAGGACGCAGGCCGACGGCGACTGCAGCCGATCATATCACAAGCAAATATCAGGGTCTGAATATCCTTGCCAGTATCGTGGCACGGTCGCGAGCCGATCACGCGCCGCTCATCCACTCGGCTCAGGCGACACGCCAGTAGATGGCGAAGCGGCCCCAGAGCTGATGGATGGGGCGGAGGGTGAGGGGCGGGTTGGCGCCGGCGGTGCGGAAAGAGAGGGGATCGGGGCCAGGCTGGAGCCAGGATTCGAGGCCGGGGCCGGAGGCGCGCAGGGTGGGGACTGTGAGCGGAGCCTTGTCGACGTCGGGGCCCTGGTGGTGGCGGATGAGAGCGTCGGTGAGCCCTTCCGTGCCGAGGTCGCCCGCGAGCACGAGCGGGCCATAGAGGAAGGACTGGATGGAAGGGGTCGTCGGGCATGGGCTCGACGGTGAGGCGCATGGGGAACTGAAGCGTGACGCGGTCGCCGGGCTTCCACGCGCGGTGGACGAGAAATAGCTGGAAGGGCCGGGCGCGCCTTCGAGTGGCTGCCCGTTCAGGGCGATGCGGGGCGATTGAGTCCAAGCGGGAATGCGAAGCCGGAGGGTCCAGGGCACGGTGGGGGAGGCGGTGATGGTGAGGGTGGTTTGCGCGTCGTTGGGGGAACTTCGTGTCCTGGCGGAGGCCGACGCCGAGCACGGCGGCGTCGAGGGTCGGAGGCGATGAAGAGATTGACGGAGAGACCGTCGGGGCCGTGGGAGTAGATGGTGTCGCCGAGCTTGGAGTACTCTTCGAGCGCCGGAGCCGGTGCAGCACCAGAAGGTCTGGTCTTCGGTGTTGAGGGTCTTCCAGGCGCCGGGGGTCAGGGAGAGGAAGTAGATGGAGTGGCCGGTGGACATGCTGGATGGCGCCGAGGCGGTGGTTGAACAGGTTGCGCTCGTAGTAGTCGATGTAGCGCGGGTCGCCGGACCAGGAGTAGAGCATGCGGGTGAGCTTCATCATGTTGTAGGCGCAGCAGCACTCCTGGTGGTCGGCGCAGGCCGCGCCATTCGAGCGGCGAGCGGCCGGAGTGCGGTGAGCCAGACTTCGCCGTTGCTGGAGCCGCCGGTGGAGTAGGTGCGGGCGGAGACGACGGTCTCGCCAGAAGAACTCGGCGACGTCGCGGAAGCGGGCGTCGCCGGAGAGCTCGTAGCGGCGGGCGGCGCCGATTACCTGCGGGATGTGGGTGTTGGCGTGGAGTCCGCGGAGTTCGTCGCGGCGTCGGGCGAGCGGGTTGAGAAGGCGTGCTTGTTGAAGCGGTCGCCGGTCGCGGCCCAGCGGTCGCTCGCCGGTGACGGCGGCCGAGAGGCTGTAGAGGACGTCGTTCATGCCGCCGATACTCCTGGCGCAGGATGGCCTGCATGTGCGGCTGACGGTTTGGGCGGCGGTCCAGCGCGTCGGCCCATCGGCCATGCCCGAGGCCACCTCGAGCGCCTGCGGTTGCCGGCAGTGGACGTACATGTCGAGCAGGCCGGCCATGATCTTGTGGAGGGTGTAGAAGGGCGCCCAGACGGGTCTCCAGCCGTTCGAGGCGATCGAAGAGGGATCCTGGGGGAAGGCGCTGAAGTAGCCGTCGCGGCCGAGCTGTTGCTGGCAGCGGGCGAGCTCGGCGACGATCTCATCGCCGCGGGCCTTGAGTTCGTTGTCGCCGGTGGAGGCTGCGCGGAGGGCGCAGGCCGAGAGGTAGTGGCCGGTGAAGTGGCCGCGGAGCTCGGACTTGGGCGCCTCCCAGCCGCCGAAGGGGGTGGCGCCGGAGGGCAGGCCGGCGTTGACGAGGAAGGTGTGCAGCAGGCGATCGGCGGGAGCCGCAGCATGTAGGCGCGGTTGGCCTCGGCGGCGTCGAGGCAGGGACCGGGCAGGAGGCGGACGCGAGAGAGAGGGAATGGCAACTGGCGGCGCGGGGCTTCCCTCGGGGTGAAAGAGAGCGTCTCGGCGAAAGGCATGGTTTCGCCGGTGGGCGGCAGCCGTTTGGAGAGGGGCGGGTTCTGAACGATGGCTTCAGACGGCGTGGAGGGGACCTGCTGGGCGAAGGCGGCCGGGGCGGAGAAAGCGGTGGCGGCAAAGCCGCGGCGGGAGGAGGGCGGGTTTCATGCCAGTTCCATGTTATCCACGGGTAACAGCGGCAGAAGAACTCGTCGTACTTCTGGTGGAGGTTGGAATAGGCGCCAGCGAAGGAGCCGGAGCGCCGGCACGGTGGGGAGCGCGAGAGGCTCACAATGGCCTGGCATCGACTGGGCGCAGCAGCTTGCGGATCTCGGAGGTTACCGGTGTGTTGAGTGGTCGGATTCCTGGTCGACGATCTCGGGAAGTTACACTAACGTCCCTGGATCGGTTCGAGCAGCAGGACAGCGTTTGGCCACCTTGATCGGTTTGCTCCTGGATCAATCAACAAGTACACGGGTAGAAGCCGCGGTAGGATGCTTTAGATGCACTTCGCCTGGGCCGATCTCCCGGATAACGAGCTTCTGAAGATGCGCATCTGCGATCTGCACGTTCGTATAGAGGGCAGTGAACTGGAACAGCGGGTTCAGCAGTTGCATGCTGAACTCGAAGCGCGAGGATTGCCTGTCAGACCGGACTGCTACCTTGGCGATGAGTGGTTCTCGCCTGAGGGATCGCCGCTGATTGCAATCCCGTTCTATCTCGCTCATCCACGTCTGAAACAGCTGGAGCTTCATCAGATGCTGGAGGTGGAGGGCGGGACATCCGAATGGTGCATGCAGATACTCCGCCACGAATGCGGTCATGCCTACGATCACGCATACCAGTTCTCGTCCAGAGAGGAGTGGATAGAGGTGTTCGGCAACCGGGAAGTGGAATACCTCCCTGAAACGTACCAGCCCCGGCCGTACAGCAAGAGTTTTGTCCGGCATCTCCCCAACTGGTATGCACAGGCTCACCCCGACGAAGACTTTGCCGAGACCTTCGCCGTCTGGCTGGCTTCGCCTGCCGATGAGTGGCGTTCGCAATACCGCGGCTGGAAGGCTCTCACTAAGCTCGAGTCCGTCGATGCAATGATGTCGTACGCTCGCGCGAATCCCCCGGTGGTCGTCAAGGGACGCCGCCTCTGGGATGCATCGCGCTTGCGCCGGACGCTCCAACAGTATTACGCCTCAAAGCGCAAGCTGTACGCCGAGGACTTTCCGGATATCTATGACGCGGACCTCCGGGCAATCTTCCAAACGGGTGAGCCAGGAGAGGAAAACGCAGCACAGTTTATGCGGCGGCATCGAAACGTGCTGATCGCGGCGCTCGTGCGCTGGACAGGTCAGCGGAAGTATATCGGTAGTGAACTCGTGAAGAAGCTGATTTCCCGATGCCGCGAACTCGGTCTGTCTGCCCCGCGCGACCACTCAAAGCTGCTCATCGAGCTCGCCTCCTATTCATCGACTCTCGTTACCACTCATCTCTATACGGGCAGATTCAAGAGGTGTTATTGATGAAGGTTCTTGTCCTGTTCGACCTTCCCCGTCCTGTCGATTTCGGCGAAACCTTCACCATGCAGGCTCTGCGCGAGCAGGAAGACAGGCCGACCGAAGCCGATGTAATCAGCGCACTCGCAAAACTCGGCCACCAGGTGGATACGCTGGCGGTTTACGACAATGCCCGCGCCGTTGTACAGAAGGTCGGCGACAGCGCGCCTGATGTCGTATTCAACCTGTGTGAAACATTCTTCAATGAACGATCGAATGAGCCGAACATTCCGGCACTCCTGGAATTGCTTCGAGTGCCGTACACGGGAGCGGGAGTGGATGGGCTTCTCCTGTGCAAGGACAAGGAACTCGCGAAAACGATTTTGGCTTACCACCGGATCAAAGTTCCACGCTTCGTAGTGTCGCGAAAGCGAGGACCGCGGCGTACTCTACGCCGGTTCAACTTTCCGGCCTTCGTCAAGCCTCTGGGTATGGAGTCTTCGGACGGCATTGCCAAGGCGTCTTTCGGCCGCAACGAAAAGGAGGCGATTGAGCGCACGCATTATCTGCACGAGAAGTTGGGGTGCGATGTCATGATCGAAGAATACGTGGAAGGCCGAGAACTGTATGTCAGCGTTCTCGGGAATCGCAACGTATCCGTCCTGCCCGCGCAGGAGCTGTTCTTCGGGGATCTGCCTGAAACCGAGCCCAGGTTTGCGACGTTCAGAGCGAAATGGGACGATGCGTATCGCGCTAAATGGAACATCCGCAACGGCCCGGCAGCTCCCTTGCCTCCTCTGGTGGAAAAGAAGCTGTCCAAGTTCGCCCGTCGTGTCTACGCGCTGTTGAGGATCAAAGGGACCGGACGATTGGATCTCCGCCTGACGCCCGCCGACGAGTTGGTATTCATCGAAGCCAATCCAAACCCTTCCCTGGAGCGAGGAGATGACTTCGCGCGCTCGGCTGCGGCGGCAGGCATCGACTATGAGAGTCTCATTCAGCGCATACTCGATTACGCGCGCACTCGTTGAGAACCAGTTCTCCGTATAGGGGCTTTGGGGGCAACTTCCTCCCGCAACCCTCCCTGCTGGTCACGTCTTATGTGCTCGGGGTGAGGTCGCCAGGAATCGAAGACTCCAACGGACAATCATTTCGGTCTGGGGACAATACGGCCAAGTGGCAAAGTGTAGACTCAGATCATGCAACGAACTCAACGCGTGACAGCCATCATCGAGCGTGAAGACGATGGCTTCGTCTCGTTGTGTCCGGAACTTGACATCGCCAGCCAAGGTGCCTCAATCGAAGAGGCCCGAGCAAACTTGGTCGAAGCACTGACGCTGTTTTTTGAAACGGCAGACCCGTCTGAAGTGAGGCGACGCTACCACGGCGACGTCCTAGTGACCCAGGTCGAGGTCCCGATCGGGTAGGCTTCGAGTTCTTTCGGGCCTCGAGATCTGCCGCATTCTCGAACAGCATGGCTTCCTCTCGGTCCGCCAGCGCGGCAGTCACCGGATCATGCAAAAGCGGGCGGAGAGTACGACCATCACGGTGCCGGTTCCGCTTCACAATCCCGTCCTGGTAGGCACTCTGTCGAGCATAATCCGGCAGTCTGGGTTGCCGCGGTCCCTTTTCGAATAGGCCGCGCGACTTGGAAGGACGCGCGGCGCCTAAGCGCGTAGTGGCGCACGGTCAGGGCTGGACGTCGATCTGGGAGATGGCGGCTTCGGCGTTCCAGCGGACGCGGGGGATCTCGCGAAGCTTGCGCAGGACCGGAAGCGCGGCTCGTGCCGGGGGGCCGATGCTGCCGAGTGCGTCGGCGAGGCTGCGCTGAACCTGGGGGTGTTCGCCTGGCACTCCACAGGCTTCGATGAGCGCATTGACGGCCGGCGCGGCGGCGGCGCCCAAGGCGGCCAACGCGTTCGCAGTCATCATTCGCACGCCGGAGTCGGGGTCCTTGAGCAGGCTTGTGAGGGCCGGCTGGGCGGGGGCCGCCTGTGCGCCCAGTTGGCGCAGCGCCGCCGCTGCGAGGCCACGGACTTCGGAACTGGAGTCGGAGAGCGACTCGATGAGTTGGATGAGTCCGCGGACCGCGAGATCGCGATCCTGCGTGGCCCGCCAGACGGCCGCGGAGCGGACGTAGCCGTCGGGGTCCTTGAGCGCGGACAGCCAGGCGGCCGCTTGAATGGGGTAATCGTAGCGCACGCTGTCGGCGCGCGGGCCGCCGGCGGGATCCGGCGAGGCGACGCGAGCGAGGACCAATGTATCTACGCCGAGACGGTAGCCGGTGGAGCGCATGTCCTTGCCAGTGCAGACGAACGTGAGCTTGTGAGTTCCGCTCTGAAGCTTAGGCCAGCCCAGGACGTGGTCTTCGGCAACATACAACTCCGAATGCCAGGTGTTGATTGCGGCGGGGCCGCCGATGTTGGCGCCGGGTTCGTGCTCGAGGTCGCCGGGCCCAGCCAGTTTCTTGTCATCGAGCAGGATGGTGTAGATGCCGTAGTCGGGGCTGTGGGCGAGTTGCGCCAGAAGCTCGTATTGCCCGTCGGCGGGGACTTCGAAGGGGATGTCGATGCTGGAGCCGGGGCCCTCGGCGTCGAAGAAGAGCAGGTCGCGGGACCAGAAGACTTCCTTTTGTACGACTGCCTTGCCGCGGGTCGCAGTGACGCGGGCGGCATCCTGCTCGACTTCGATCTGCCGCGCATTGCCGTGGGGCAAGCGCGCGACACCATAGGGCGGAGGCGCGAGTCCGGTGGCGACCCCCTGCTGATACCAGAAGGCGACGCTGCTGAAGAGGTCGGGGCGTTCCTCGAAGCCGGAGCGAACAGAGCCGTCGGCGTTGTAGGTCCAGCCGGCGTGTTCCATTTCAAGGCGCAAAGAGGTGCGGAAGGGGATGGGGTCGGGTGTATGCCAGCGGTATGCCGTCATGCGTGACGCCTCGCCGGTTCCTTCGGCCACAGGCACTCCGGTCCACGGACCTTGGGCGACGCGCAGCGACCAGGCATCGTTGAAATAGTCTTCGGTGCCGGTGCCTTCGATGGACGCTTTCGGCTGGCCGTCCACGAAAAAGAACTCATCGCCTTCGCCGAACCACCCAGGCTGGTTCTGAATAACGCTGAAGACAGTGCCTGCGTAGTGGCCACGGCCGCGAACGTCGAGAATCGTGTAGCGGCGTCCCATCGTTGCGGGCAACTCCTGGCGGTACCAGGCGTGGAAGTAGGCGATGTCGGGAGCGAGCGATGGGAGCTTACGCCAGTCCACGTGGAAGTAAAGGTTAGACGACCGCCGGTGGCCTTCGTTGGTGACCGTGATCCGGCACCGCTTGCGGAACGGCATCGGCCAGTAGCTGTTGCGGGAACGCCCGCTGGAGGCGTTGCGGATCAGGAGCGATTCGACCGGCTTTTCGATGCCATGCCCGACGGCGAAGAAATCGCCCAGTGGGGCGTCGACGCTGGGGGTGGGGCTGTCGTCGTAGTACACGCGAAACCGGAACAGGCGCGGCCATCCGTATTCATTAGCGGCCACGGTGAGCCAGATGTGGGTAACAACGCCGGGCCCCTCGAGATCGGCGAGCACGACCGTCTCACCCGCGATGGGGCGCAGACTGTCGTCGTTACTGGCAAGGTTGGGGTTATTGCTCGAAGACCGATAGGCCGAGTAGTCTTTGAGCCGGGTGATGTCGAGCCAGTCGAGTTCGGGCTGCGCTTGAGCGACGCAGAGCGACGCGGTGGCCAACAGCAGGGAGAGCAGCGTCGAATTGCGCATTTTGCGACGAGGATAACAGAGGCGGTCGAATGGCGCTGGGGTTAGCGCCGCTAGCTGAAGAAAGGCTCGCCCGGCCTGGCGTACCTGGAAGCGACTGACTCATCCAGTGTCACGCCGAGTCCTGGACGATCCGGGATGTGGACCGCGCCGGACTGGATAACCGGTCCTTCCTTCACCAGCGAGTCGAAGAAGGGAACGCTGGCGCCGTGCCATTCGAGGACAAGGAAGTTGGGGATGGCCGCGGCGACGTGGGCGGCTGCCATGAAGCCGATGGGGCTACTGATGTTGTGGGCCGCGATGGAGGCGGCATGGGTATCGGCGAGGCGGCCGATTTCCTTCGTGTGCAGGAGGCCGATCTTCTGAACATCCGGGGCCAGAATGCGAATGCGGCCCTGGCGGATCAGGGCGGTGAAGTCGGCGGTGAGGTAATGGTTCTCGCCGGTGGCGATCGCGGTGGTAGTGGCCGATTGCAGATCGGCGAGCTGTTCGATGCTTTCCGGAGGAATGGGATCCTCGACCCAGAGCAGGTCGAGGGGCTCCAGCGCGCGAATGAGCTTTCTGGCGTCGGCGACGTTGTAGTTCCAGTGGCAGTCCACGGCGAGGGCGACATTCGGGCCGATGGCTTCCCGTACCGCGGAGAGTCGCTCGACAACGTATTCAATTTCGGCGCGGCTCAGGCTGCGGTCATATTCGTCGGACGGGAAAGGGGTGGGGATGTCTGCGTCGAACTTGAGGGTGCGGAAGCCGCGGGAGACCATTTCCGCGGCGCGATTCCGGTAGTCGTCGAGTGTGGGAAGGGAATCGTCGGATTTGTCCCAGCCATGGTGCTTGAGGCTGGTGGCGGCGGTGGCTCCGGGTTGTGAAGCGGCCCAGGCAGGCTGGCGGGGCTGCAGGAGCGCGGTGAGGGAATCGAGGGCTTCTCCGGCGTGACAATCGGCATAAACGGGGACGCTGTTGCGGAAGGCGCCGCCGAGGAGATCGCAAACAGGACGGCCGAGGTGCTTCCCGAGGAGATCGAAGCAGGCCGTTTCGATGCCGGCGATGGCGTGCCAAACGACGCCAGGGGCGGCATGGATGGAATGCGCGCGAAGGCGGCGAACGAGCACTTCCGGCTTGGCGGCATCCATGCCCACGACCAACGAAGCCATCTCGCGCAGGATGGCCGCCAGGCCAGGCCCCATGTAGGCTTCTCCCAGGCCGTATTGGCCGTCTTCGGCGTCCAGGCGAACGAGGGTCCAATCGTAATTGGCTTCAATAACGGCGGTGGTGAGCCGGGCGATCTTCAGCATGGGATAGTAATCAGGCTCCCATGATTTGGGATCAAGCGCGGCCGGGAACCTTCCAGGCTTTGCCGGCGATTTCCTTGAGATCCCAGCCGCGGCGGTATTCGCGGATGAGAAGCTTGTCAGCCTCCTGGCAGTTGGTGATGCGGAATTTCTTCGCATCCCATTCGATTCGATGACCTGTTCGCAGGGCGATGTTGCCGAGCTGATAGGCCTCAGTGAAGGGTCCGGCGTAGGCGAAATTGCAGGGAGCCTGCTTGCCGGCTTTGATGGCGACTGACCAATCCTTGTGCACTTCCTCGCGGCCCCATTCGCGCTGTGGCGGCGGAGGCGGCGCTTCGGTTGATTGGCCTGCAAAGGGTCCGCGGCCAGCGGGGTAGCTGCCTTTGGTGCCGATCCAGACCATGCCGCCCTGTCCGCCGCGCAGGGGAGCGCCGCTGGCTGTAGGTGTGGGGTCGCGCCGCGCCTGCAACTCCATAGGAAGCGACTGCGCGCCGTCGTACCAGAAGATCGAGACGGGGGGGTGACCTTTGCGGGCAGGGAAGTTGAGCCGGAGAGACGTCTGATCGGGAAACATCTCAGCCTTCATGCCGGAAGTGGTAATCACTTCGGCCGACGACGGGGCTCCGAGTTCGAGCGCCAGGAAGATCACATTCATGCTGTGCGGCGCGATGTCGCCGAGGGCGCCACTGCCAAAATCCCACCAGCCACGCCACGAGAACGGGTGATAGAGGGTACCCGAGGCGGCGAATTGCCGTTTCCGCTCAGGACTGTAGACGGCGTGGCCCGTAGGCCAGGTGGCCTGGAAGGGGCGCTGCTCTGCGGTGCCGAGCCAAAGGTCCCAATCGAGGGTTTCGGGCACAGGATCCTCGCCGGCGATCCGAACATGGCCCTGGGGCCAAATGGGCCGGTCGGTGGTCATGTGGACTTCAGTGATTTCACCGATTGCGCCCGACTGGATGAACTCCACGGTTCGCAGAACGCGAGCTTCGGAGCTGCTCTGGGTTCCCATCTGGGTGATCTTTTTGGTGTCAGCGGCAACGCGCGCCATGACCCTCGCCTCGTGGACGGACTTGCAGAGGGGCTTTTGGCAATAGACGTGGAGGCCGTGCCGCATGGCAAAGACGCTGATGTAGGCGTGGTTGTGGTCGGGAACCGCGACGATGACGCCGTCGAGTTTCTCCTTCTCGATCATCTTGCGGAAATCGGTGTACTTGGCGGCAGAAGAGTATTCGGCTCCACGCTTATCGAGGACCTTGGAGTCGACATCGCAAAGGGCCGCGATGTTGTCGCCGAGCGCGTTGAAAGTCTTGGCATCGACGCCGCCCATCCCGGCGAGTCCTATTATTCCGAGGTTGAGCTTTTCATTGGCCGCATAGCCCCTCAAGAGACCGGCCGGAAGGATGGTAAACGCGGCTGCGGCCTGGATGGCCCGCCGGCGGGTGGGGCTATCTGCCTGGGGGTGAGCTGTCACCATGTCACATCACCTCTTTCGAAGGAGAAGGCGGATTCCATGCGCATGGCGGTTCGCGGCAATCCCCAGGCCTCGAGCGTTCAGCGACGGAAAGCGATTGTAGTATATTAGAGCCGGGCCTGGGGAAGAAAGCTACGAACGGTTCGCTGAACTGTTCGCTGGGTGGTCAAATGTCTGAAACCTCGGCACATTCCGAGTTACGGCCAGCGCAGCCCACCGCCTCTGAGGAGGCGTTGAGGGCAGTCCTGGAGAGCCAGACTTTTGCGCGAGCCGAAAAACTGCAGCGCTTCCTCAAGTATGTCGCGGAGATGACCTTCCAAGGTGACGCGGCGCAGGTCCACGAACACCTGATCGCAGTCGAGGTCTTCGGCCGGGGCGATGAATATTCCCCAGGTGAGGATTCAGTGGTTCGGCGGCAGGCGCACGCGCTGCGGCGAAAGCTGAAAGAGTACTACGAGACTGAAGGGCGCTTGGATCCTGTCCAGATTGATTTGCCGCTTGGCGCATATGTGCCCGTCTTCCGGGAACGGCGGCACATAGAAGCGGCTCCGGCGCAAACAGAGACTGGGGGCACTCCCGCCGGCTGGCAACCCGCGAGAAGGGTGGCGCTGGCAGGCGGCGCCGTGGCGGTTCTGGCTGCGGCTTTCTGGCTCGGATGGGTGGCGAAGAGCTCACGGCCGGTTCCGGCCGCCGTGCAGGCGGCTTTGCCGGAGGCATTGCGTGAGCTGTGGGGGTCGTGGCTCGGGCACAAATCCGGGGCGGTACTGTGCTTCAGCAATCCGCCAACGACGAGCGTTCGCCAGTTTGCGGGGCCGCTGCAACCCAACCCGGAGCATCAGGGATTGGCGGTAACACCTGCCCAGGACGCGGCGTTGCGTGGTTTCTTCCGTTTTCCAGGCGGTGGCAACATCTACCTATACCCGGTGATGGCGCAGGCCAAGATGGGGGAAGCGCTGGCGGCGGTTTCCTTGTCTGTGTTTTTCGCCCGTACAGGCTTGCCTGTGCAGACGACACAGAGCCGCTTCCTGACCTGGGACAGCATCCGCAAATCCAATGTCATTCTGCTGGGTCATGCGGATTCGAATCAGTGGGTTGAGCCGGTGTTGAAGTCGACTCCCTTTACATTGGCCCCGACAGATGAACGGCGGAGGGCGAGGATTCTGAACCGGCAACCGAAGCCGGGCGAGCAAGCCGAGTATTTCCCGACGCTGCCGGAAGAGAGCAAGAGCTACGCGCTGCTTTCCTTCCTTCCCGGGGTCGACGAGTCACACGAAATCCTGGTATTAGGCGGGCTCGACACCAGTTCGACAACGGCAGCGGCCGATTTCCTGCTTTCCGACAAATCGGCCGCCGGTCTGCTGAAGAACCTCAGGGCTCTGGCCCCGGATCATAATGGCCCCTGGCACTTTCAGGCAGTGCTCGAGACCGATGTGCGCGACAC
This sequence comes from Bryobacteraceae bacterium, assembly GCA_963714395.1. GTDB lineage: Bacteria > Acidobacteriota > Terriglobia > Bryobacterales > Bryobacteraceae > JACADU01. The sequence goes on along the minus strand of CAVQOO010000040.1, from coordinate 191,686 downwards.
GGTCGCCTTGAAGGCGTGGGTTGTCGCGCTTCGCGTGCTGTAACGAACTGTTCGCAGAACGGTTCGTATCTTGTGGCACAGTCCCAACTGCACTAGTATCGTTTCGGCTTCAGAAGGACGTCGGTCAAACGGTCAAGAGGAAGGGATCTCCATGCCGAAATACCTTGTTTTGTTACTTGTGTCGCTCACCGCGGCAAGTCATTGCTATGCACAAAACCGAGGAACCATTCGCGGGACAGTGACGGACCCGGCCGGAGCGGCCGTTCCGAACGCGACTGTGACCGCGAAGAACGTCGACACCGGTCTGTCTCAGACTGCGAAGACAGGAGACGGCGGGGACTACACGATTCTGTATCTGCCCTCGGGCACATATACCGTGACCGCGGAAGGAACGGGATTCCGCAAGGCGGAGGTCTCCGGGGTAGTCGTCCAAGTCGCGACTGTCACCGACGCAAATATTATGTTGGCGATCGGCACGTTGGAGCAAACCGTGGAAGTAAGCGCCGCCGCGCCGCTGCTTGACACGCAGGGGACGAACCTGGGCAAGGTGATTCCGAAGCAGGCGATCCGCGACTTGCCGCTGTTTATCGGCGGAGGACTTCGTTCGAATCTGGCATTCGTGATACTGACGCCGGGCGTGATCGGACCGGCGAACAATCCGCGAATCGGCGGCGGGTTGCTGGACGGGCAGAGCGAGCAGTTGGATGGAGCCGAAGCGCAGAGCGAGCGACGCAACGACCCGGCGATGAACGGGGTCAGCGTCGAAGGCATGGAGGAGTTCAAGGTGCAGAGCTCGTCCTATTCGGCGGAGAACGGGCGGACTTCGAACGGCGTGATCAACTGGGTGACCAAATCGGGCACCAACGAGCTGCACGGCAGCGCATTCGTCTTCAACCGGAATGAGGTGTTCAATGCGCGAGGATTCACCATCGCGCCGTCCAAGCGGCCGATCGTCCGGCAGTGGAATCCGGGCGGGAGCCTGGGCGGGCCGATTTTCATCCCGAAGGTGTTTGACGGGCGCAACAAGGCATTCTTCTTCTTCGCGTTCGAACGGGCGTCGACGAGGAATGGGCAGTCCACGGCATTGATCAACGCGCCGCTGCCCGAGTTCCTCACCGGCGACTTCCGAAGGAACGTCGACGCCTCGGGGCGGACGATTCCGCTATATGACCCGTTTGACGGGGCCGGAAACACCATCCCGAACGCCGCGGACCGGCCGCGAATGCAATGCGGCGGAGTGCTGGACGTGATCTGCGCGAACCGGATCGACCCGACGGCGAAACTGCTGTTCGGGCTGCTGCCTGCGCCAGACGATCCCACGAAGCTGACGGCGAACTACAGGTCACGGAGTTACTCGACATCGCGATCGTGGCTGCCGTCGATCAAGGGCGACTACGTGATAAACGATCAGCACAGGGTCAGCTATCTGTTCAGCCACTTCCTGAGTCCGGCGACTCCGAGCATCAACCAGTTTGAGGGGTTGCCGGGGAGTGGATTCCCGTCCGAGTCTCTGGTCGAATACCACCGCTTGAACTACGACTACATCATTACGCCGAGCCTGCTGAGCCACCTGACCATCGGCTACAACCACCGGCACGTCACCGAGGCGCCGGATTATGTGAACACGTATCCATCAAATATCGCGAACCAGGTCTTCCTGAAGGGCAACCCGAACACTCTGATCCCCGGAGTATCCACGGTTTACAGCGCGGGCGGCGCGCAATGGGGCAACAGCGTCTTCACAGACTCGCGTCAACGCACTACAAACATCAAGGAACAGTTGGCCTGGACGAAAGGACAGCACAACATCAAGTTCGGGATGGAGTATCTGTCGGGGATCTACAGGCGCTTGTCGAACAACAATACATGGGGATCGGTGAGCTTCAGTGCGGCTGGCACCGGGAACCAGACGGTGGCAAACAGCGGCAACGATCTCGCGTCGATGCTCCTGGGTGTTGCCAGCGGCGGCAGCTTCCGTTATCCGGACGATACGGCGTTCCAGTGGCCGTACTACGCCTGGTATATCCAGGACGACTGGAAGGTGACGAGGAAGTTCACTCTGAACCTCGGTTTGCGGTATGAACTCCCGATTCCGAAGAAGGAACGGAACCTGCACAACAGCAATTTCTGCCCGAATTGCCCCGCGGAGGCATTCAACAACATCCCTGGTGCGATGGTGTATGCGGGAGTCAACGGGCAGCCCGAGCGGTTCGGACTGACCCGGACAAACGCCTTCGGTCCGAGGGTTGGGGTAGCGTACCAACTCGATGCGAAGACGGTACTGCGTGCCGGCGGCGCGATCTACTATCAGCCGTCGCGCGAGGATGGCAACGCCGACAATGGAATTCAGGGTTTTGGCGGGACCTTCGGCGCGACCGGGAACTTCCTCTCGAACGGAATCTCTTACCTCGTGAAGAATGGCATCACCGGGTTCTCCACGCAGATCAGGAATCTGACTCCGCCTATCGCTACACCGCAGACGCTGACAGCGAACCTGTTTCAGCAGACGGCCTTCTTCTACAATCCGTCCGCGGGGCGCGCGCCTTACTTCGCGGACTGGCAGTTTACGGTTGAACGGACGCTCACGTCGAGCTCGGTCTTTCGGGCCAGCTATCACGGAGTGGTCGGCGTGAAGATGCTGTCTCGGCAGCAGGCGCAAAATCAACTTGACCCGAAGTATTGGGCCACTTATGGCACGCTGCTTGGCAACACGATCAGCTCAGTCATCAACAATCCGATCGTTGTCAACGCCGGATTCAAGTTGCCGTATCCGGGCTACCCGACGAATCTGCAGTTGCAGCAGGCGCTGCGGCCTTACCCGCAGTTCTCCAACGTCGACAGCAACGCGGGCGGACAGAATGACGGCCACTCGACATTCCACGCGTTGGAGACCAGTTTTGAGCATCGATTCTCCAGGGGTCTCTTCCTGCTGGCGTCATACACGTTTGCCAAGCTGATCTCGACGACCAATGGCGAGGATGCGAACCGCACGAGCCTGGGCGCGGTGCAGAATCAGTACGACCGACTGAACGACAAGGCTGTGGCGAGCCAGGATACGCCTCACAACCTCAGGGTGAGCTTCACTTACGATCTGCCGTTCGGCAAGGGGAAGAAGTTCCTCTCGGACATGCCGGCCGTCGTGGAGGGCATTCTCGGTAACTGGAAGATATCAGGGCTGCTCACATACGTCTCGGGAACGCCGCTGTGGATGAGCTGCAATCAGACGCTGTATGGGGCGGGGCAGAATCAACGCTGCAACTTCGCGCCGGGCGTGTCAACTGGCGAAATCCCTCTCATCAATCCCGCCTGGACGTGGGACCACGACAATATCGGGACGGCCGCGCTGGGAAGGATTCCGTATCTCAACCCGGCCGCGTTCGTCCAGCCGCCCAACATGAGCTTTGGCGACACACCGCGCCAGATGTCTTATCTGCGCACTCCCTGGACGGTTAATGAAGACCTTGCTCTACTCAAGAACTTCTCCGTGACTGAGAAGGTCAACCTGGAGATCCGGGCTTCTGCGTCGAACGGCTTCAACCGCGTCCTGTTTGGTTCACCCAACACGACTCGGAATAGCGCGGATTTCGGCAGAATCACCGGGCAAGGCAATAGTCCGCGCAATATCCAACTCGGGGCGAGGATCTCGTTCTAACGGATCGAGGACTACCGTCATGACAGAACATATTCAGATCCCCTCCCGCCGCGGCTTTCTTGGCCGTGCCGCATCAATAACGGCGGCGCTTGGCAGCGCCACGGCGGCGGCGCAGAAATCGATTCGGCCGGGCGTCTCGGCCCGTTCCGCTTCCCGGGTCGTCGGGGCGAATGACCGCATTCGCCTCGGCATGATTGGCATGGGCGGGATGGGCACCGTGCACCTACAAGCCTTCATGAAGCAGACCGACGAGGAGAAGGACATCCAAGTTGTGGCGGTCAGCGATATCTACACAAAGCGCAAGCAGCGCGCAAGGGATATTGCCAAGCTCACCGATAAGGATGTGCATCACGAATACCGCGACCTGCTGGCGCGGGACGATGTCGACGCCGTACTGATCGCCTCGCCCGACCACTGGCACGGCCAGATGGCGCTGGATGCGCTGGCGGCGGGGAAAGACGTCTACCTCGAGAAGCCGATGACGCACACGATTGAGGAGGCGCGGGCGCTGGTGGATGCGGTCAAGAAATACAACCGCATCCTACAGGTGGGCAATCAGGGGCTGTCGGCTCCGAGTACGCACAAGTCGAAGGAGATCATCGAGGCCGGAGAGATCGGCCCATTGCTATGCGCGCAGGCGACTTCGGCCCGCAACTCACTGCTCGGGGAGTGGAACTACCGGGTGGAGCCGGAGGGCACGCCGGAGAACATCGATTGGAACCGCTGGTTGGGCTCCGCGCCCAAGCGAGCTTTCAGCGCCGACCGTTACTTCCGATTCCGCAAGTATTGGGACTACTCGGGCGGTATCGCGACGGACCTCTTCTTTCACAGTCTGGGGCCGATTCTGTATCCGATGGGCGCGCAGTTCCCCATGCAGGTGAGCGCGAGCGGCGGCATCTACGTCCACAAGGACAGCGAGGTGCCGGACACCTACGCGACGACGATCGAGTACCCGGATTATTACATCGAAATGTCCGGCTCGATGGCCAATGCCGGAATGGGTCAGTACCATCGCCAGGCGATTTTCGGCCACAAGGGGACGCTGGTGGTCGACCGCAACCAGGTGCTGGTATATCCAGAGACGTTTCCGGAGCTGCGCCCGCGAGGCCAACGAGCCTCAGGGCGACCCACTGCGCCCGAGCCGAAAGGCTTTCGAGCTTCCGCCTCAGACGCCTCAACGTGACGCACGTACGCCACACACGACGAACTTCTTCGCGTGTGTGCGGTCGCGCAAACAGCCGAACGCTCCGGCTGAGATCGGCCACAAGATCATCACCGCCATCAAGCTGGGTGTCCTTGCCTATCGCGAGGGGAAGACGAAGTCCTTCGATCCCAAGACGCAGAAGATCCTCGACAAGCCCCATGCCCGGCAAGGGTACGAAGGCGACGGCAAGAACCACACCGCCGAAGAACTCGGCTTCAAAATCCCGTCAGATTGATCGTTGTTCAAGTTGGGAGAACCTTCCATGAATCGTCTATTGGCACTCATCTGCCTGCTGGCCGTGCCCGCGGCCGCGCAGGAGTACAAGATCGCCGTGGTCAGCATGCTGCATGCCCACGTGTGGCTGCACTTGGGCACCATGTTGAAGGGCGACAAGGTCAAGCTGGTGGGCGTTTCAGAGACCCTGCCGGATCTGATCAGCCGCGCCACGCGTGAGGACGTCATTCCTCAGACGCAAAACGTGACGCGGCCCGGCGTTCCGGCGAACATGATCTTCGCCGATTGGAAGAAGATGATCGACGAGACCAAGCCGGACCTAGTGTGGGCGTTCACGCCGACCAACGAGCACGTGGATGTGGTGCGATACTGCGCGCCCAAAGGCATCCACGTGATTGTGGAAAAGCCCCTGGCGGCAACGCTCAAGGAAGCGCTGGAGATTCAGACGCTGGCGCGAAAGCACAGGATCCTGGTGCTGACTAACTACGGCTCGACGTGGCAGGCATCGCAATATGCGGTGAAAGAGGCGGTGCAGTCGGGGGCGATCGGGCCGGTGTGGCGGTTGCGCGGGATGACAGGGCACAACGGGCCGGGCGATCCCAGGAAGTCTTCTTTCGCGGCCTGGCTTGCCGATCCGGTGAAGAACGGCGGCGGCGTGCTGATGGACTTCGGCTGCTACATGGTGCTGTGGAGCATGGGGCTGAAGGGCATGCCAGAGAGCGTGTACGCCACGGCGCAGCATCTCAAGCCCGATATGTTTCCGAACGTGGAGGACCACGCGCTCATCGTCCTGAACTACAAAGATGGTATGGCGATTCTGGAAGCCAGTTGGGACCTGCCGCCAGCGCAGCGGACCGGCAACGAGATTTATGGGATGCAAGGCAGCATCGTTGGTAACACGATCCGAAAGGCCGGCAGCCCCGGCGCCGGCGGGGGCCGTGGAGGACAACAGGGCGGCGATCCCCTCACCGTGACGCCACTGCCGCCCGAGCGTTCCGAACCGATCGCCTACATGGTTGACTGCATCCGCAACAAGAGAGCGCTCGATGGGCCATCGGATCTCGATCTCAACGTGGCTGTGCAGGAAGTGCTGGAAGCGGCTAAGATGTCCGTCAAGGAAGGGCGGCCGATCGCGCTGCCTTTGAAGAAGTAGCCCGGGAGTACGGATATGCGGAAAAGGCTCAAATGGCCGGCGATGACGCTGGCCGCGGTTGGCTGCGCGATTCTGCCATCGTGGAAGATCAGTGCGGCGGATCCGGCGGCTGAAGCGCCGAAGGAACTCGTGTTCGTGCCAGTCAGGATCGACGGGCCGGTTCACGACCCGGCCAAGCACACATACTGGTTCGGACCATTCGCCGAATGCTCTTCCGTGCTCGATATCGACGGGGACGGCAAGCTCGACATCGCGGCGGGACGGAACTACTACCTTGCACCGGATTGGAAGAAGTTTGCGGACTATCGCGACGGAGCGGCCACGAACGGGCCGGACGTGGACGACAACTACGAAGGGACGATGGACGTCAACAACGACGGACGTCCCGACGTGCTGAGCTCCGGCTGGATGCTGAGGCAGGGCGTCTTCTGGTACGAGAACCCCGGGAAGGCCGGTGCGAAGTGGCAGTCGCACACAATGCACCTGGCGGAAGGGCTGGAAGGGATGGTGATCGGGAACCTCGCCGGCCGCGACGGAAAGGACGTTCTGATCAACTATTTCGCGCGAAGGCCGGGCCGCGGGCTGATCTGGTTCGAGCACATCGACCAGGCGCCGTGGTTCAAGGAGCACGTCCTGGGGCCGGAAAATGTGGGAGTCAGTCACGGCAGCGGCATCGGCGACATCAACGGGGACGGCCGCAACGACGTGGTGACGACGAGCGGCTGGTTCGAGTCTCCACCGAAGCCGACCGAGGACAAATGGATCTGGCACCCCGACTACCAGTTTTCCGCCTTCGGAGCCAGTGGGAGGCCCGGCGGTGCAGGACTGCCGATGCTGGTGATGGATGCCAACGAGGACGGCTTGAACGACATTCTCATTGGCTCGGATCACGGATACGGGCTGGCCTGGTACGAGCAGAAAGTCGTGAACGGCAAGCGCAGCTTCGAGCCGCACTGGATCGAGACGGAATATCCGACGTTCCACACCATGGCGCTGGCCGATCTGGATGGAGACGGCAAGCCGGAACTCATCACGGGCAAGCAACTGCTGGCGCACAACGGCGGCGACGTCGGCGGCCTGGAGCCGACGTTCGTGTTCTATTACACGATCAACAAAGGCCGCTTCCAGCGGCACATTCTTTCATACAGCCACATCGAGCAATACTTTGCTCCGGGCTACAACGGTCCGGCGCCGGAGTACGTGGTCGGGGTGGGGATGAGGCTGAGCACCGGCGATCTTGATGGCAACGGAAAGCAGGACGTTGTTGTGGCGTGCAGGAACGGGCTGTACGTGTTCTTCAACAAGGGCTACTCGCCAAGAACCCGAGGGCGCAACCCGATGCCCGAGAGGAATACCTATCCGGGCAATGTCGTGTGGGATGCTCCTCGGAGCGCCGTACAGCCTGATGCCGACGGGTTCATTCCGCTTTTCTCGGGAAAGGGACTGACCGGGTGGCGAGGTGCCGCGAACTGGGCTGTAGAGGATAATGTGCTCACGCTGAAGAACAGGACCGACCGCCAGGAGCACAACGACAATTACCTCTGGACGGACCGGGCGTATGGCGACTTCGTGCTCGACCTGGAATTTAAGGTCGCGCAGGGGACCAACAGCGGCGTGTATCTGCGCACATCCGACCCGTACGACCCCGTTCAGACGGGAATCGAGATTCAGGTCGGTAGTCTTGCGCCGGGGAGGCCCCTGGGGAAGGGCAGTGTTGGTGGGATCTATGATCTGGTCGCGCCGCGAACCAATGCCTTGAAGCCGGACGACTGGAACCGATACACAATTACCTGCGAAGGTCCGAAAATCTCCGTCGTGTTGAACGGCCAAGCTGTGAGCGAGGCGAACCTGGACCAATGGACAGAGGCCCGCAAGAGCCCAGACGGCACGGCCAACAAGTTCACAAGGGCGATGAAGGACTTCGCGCGGTCCGGATTGGTCGGCCTGCAGGACCACGGCACGCCGGTCTGGTACCGTAATATTCGAATCAAACCTCTGAACGCTACTGATCGATCTCGCGAGGCTGTCAAATGAAACTCCATCTCTACGCTCTGACCACCTTCCTTGGTGTCGTGTTGGCCGTGCATCTGGCAATGAATGGCAAGGTAGGCGCGGTGATCAACAATGCCCGCGTGGGCAACGCGGTGTTCTGGATGATTGGCGCCTGCGGGGCGGTGGCCATCGGGCTGACCGGCTGGCGGAGCGGGGCATTGGCGCCTCTCGGCCAGGTCCATCCGCTCTTGCTCACGGCCGGTCTGATGGGGGCCTCGCTGGTATTCGCGATCGCGTGGCTGATTCCCCAGGTCGGCGCGGGACCGTTGATGATTACTCTGCTGGCCGGGCAGGTCGTGGGCGGCCTGTTGATGTCGCACTTTGGCTGGCTGGGTTCACCGGTGGAGCCCATAACGCCGACGAAGCTCCTGGGAGTTGCCGTGATGGTCGCTGGCGTGGCCCTGGCGACCTTCAAGAAGTGACACGTGCCATGAAAAAGACCAAGCTCGGAGCATCGGATATCAAAGTCAGCGTGCTTTGCTTTGGCACGGACTCGATCGGGAGCAAGATCGACCTCGAAACGTCATTCGGCCTGCTCGATCAGTTCCGGGAAAGCGGCGGCACATTTGTCGACACGGGGAATTTCTACGCGGCATGGCTCCCGGGATGCGTCCGGGGGCGAAAGCGAAACAGCGATCGGCCGGTGGCTGAGGGATCGCGGCTGCCGTCAGGAGATGGTGATCGCATCCAAACTTGGGTTCGATTACCCGGGGTGCGAGGGAGGACTGAGCGCCGCCGAGATCGTGCGGGAATGCGAGAAGAGCCTGCGCCGGTTGCAGACCGACAGACTGGACCTCTACTACGCGCACCGCGACGATGCAGCGACGCCGCTCCAGGAGACGATGGGGGCATTCGACCGCCTCATCCGGGCGGGCAAGGTTCGAGCGATCGGGGCCAGTAATCTGCCGGTATGGCGCATCGCGGAAGCGAACACTGTGAGCGCTCTTCAGGGATATGCGCAGTACGCGGCCGTCGAGCAGCGGCACACCTATTTCCGCCCCCGCCACGGCGCGGACTTCGGCCCACAGATCTGCATCAACGAGGACATGAAGCAGTATTGCCGCTTGCGGGGGATGACGATGATCGGCTACTCGGTGCTGCTGCAGGGGTCCTATACGCGCCCTGATCGCCCGATTCCGGCGCAGTACTCCGGTCCCGATGCCGAGGCCCGGTTGGCGGTCCTCAAGGAGGTCGCGAACGAAACGGGGGCGACGCTGAACCAGGTTGTGGTCGCCTGGATGCTGCAGAGCGATCCGCCGATCCTGCCGATCGTCGCCGGCAGCAGGACGGAGCAACTCGCGGAGAACCTCGCGGCGCTGAACGTGACGCTCTCTGCTGACCAGATGGGGCGGCTGGAGACAGCCGGGAACCCTGACATCAAGCAGGCTTGGCTCCGCTGAGTGAGAGGCTGTGCACTTCCGCCCGCTGAGCTGCGACGGTCAGGGAGCGGTGCCCCCAACCCCAACACGAATCGTGTGCTACGATGTGTGCATGAGCGCAACCCCGCGGAAACCAGCCGCTAACCGCCTCATTCGCCGAAGCGTCGCCCTGCCGCGGCAGCTCGTCGAGGACGTCCTAGCCTGTGCCTCACCGGAACTGGCCAACAATCTCAATCAGCTCGTAACCGCCTCGCTCCGCGAATTCGTAAGCCGCCGCAAAGCTGAGGCCTTTGACGAAGCCATGCGCCAAATGGCCGCCGATCCCGAAATCCAATCTGCCTCCACCGATATTACCGCCGAATTCACCGCCACCGATATGGACGGCCTCCGCGGATGATCGCCCGCGGCCAGATCTATTTCGTCAATCTCGATCCAACCAAAGGCCGCGAACAAGCCGGACGCCGCCCCGTCCTTGTCGTCTCCGCCGACTCTATCAACCGCCAACCCCTCGTCATCACTGTCATCGTCGGCACTGCGGCCGCCCACGTCACGCGCGACTACCCCACCAACATCCGCGTTACGGCCGCCGAATCAGGCCTCTCCGCTGACACCGTTTTCTTAGGCTTCCAGCTCCGCTCGTTAGACCCCGCTCGCTTCCTCGACCCTCCGGCCGGCACCCTCTCCCCAGCACGCATGGCCGGCGTTGAGCAAGCCCTCCGCCACGTTCTGAGCCTCTGAACGCCGCAACCACTTGCGCGCTTGCGTGCCGCGACCGTCAAGTCAGGGAGCGGTGACGCGGCCGGCTACGGGGCTCCGCAGACCGCAGCCAGCCCCCGGTAGAGAAATGCGAGATTTCCAAGGGTGGATGCCGTCTCGTCGAGACCGTAGAGGTGGCGGCTCAAGTACTGCCGTGCAAGCTGAGTTTCCCGGAGCCGGATGGTGTCCTTCAATTGGACGAGTCCTGACTGCATTTCCTTTAGTTGGTCAGCGGCCAGCGCGGTATTGCTCGCCGCGACCAGCGCCTTGTGTGACTCGCACCACGACAGGAGAGTCTTCGAGTTGCGATTCGCCGAGTCCTGAAAGAAGCGGGATTGCGCGATGAGGGCGGAAGGCGTGATCATCGTGCCCGAGAAGGATGCCGCGGGGAGTTCGCCTTTGGAGAAAACGAGTGACAAGCGTTCGTTCAGCGGCTCGCCCAACTGGCGAGTGAGTTCACTGTTGCTTGCTGGACCGCTCGTGTTCGCATCCGAGAGATTGGCGAGCATGTCGAGAATGCCGCGCTGCGATTGAGTGTAGCCATCGACGGCATTGGAGCGTTCCTGGATCGCCCCCTCTGTGGGAGTGGCCACGGCTGCGGCGAGCTTGTGTCCATGCAGGTAGAACTCGGCGGCGGCCTGAAAGGCGGCCTTGGCGAGATGGATGGCTCCTGGCTCCTGGCGCGCGCTGTCCTCGTTGCCTGACCTGAGAAGGTAGTCGCCGAAGGTGACGTAGGTCCGGGGCTTGACCCAGTCCGGGCCCGGCGCTCCAGGAGGGCCAAGGTGGAGGCGCTTGAACTCGGCGATGAACTGCGTGCGGGCATCGGGCGGCGGTGAGCTGATGAATGCGCGCTGCAGCAGGATGTTGAGGTAGAGGACGCGCGTTTCGAGGTTGGCCGGATTCGTCGGCGATAGCCGATTTGACGGCGGCGGCGGCGCCTTCGAGGGAGTCGCCCGTCCCGGCCTTGTCCAGTTCCCGGTAGTATTCCTCGACGGCGACCTGGTACGGCGCCTTCGGCACCTGAGCGCGCTTGGCGCAACCGGTGAAACCTATCGCAAGCGCGACGATGACCAGCGAAATGTTGCGCAGGATCATTGGATGGAGCTCTCGACCGCCTGCTTCTCCGCCTTGAGCGACTTGAGGCTGGATTGGAGCGCCGCCAGATGGGCTTTGTTCGCCGCACCGCCTGATGCCGATGCCAATCCCCCCGATGCTGCGATCTCGGATTCTGCGGCCTCGATCTGGCTTCTGAGACGGTCAATGCGTCGAACGGCGACAAACCGGGCCGTTGAGGCAATCGCTCCGGAGGATCCGAAGAACTCGGCGACGACGAGTTGCCTGATCGCGGCCGTAAGTTGAGTCTCGGCCTCGGACTGCAATCCACCTAGCCGTTCAACGGCCAGTCCGACTTGCAGCTTGACGAGATCGTCGTTGATTTGTTCATTGGCGCGCGCGGCGTTTCTGTCGCCATCGAGCGTGAGGAATTCGGCGACTATGCGGCGCAGGTCGGGCGGATCCATCGCCAGCAGGTCGCCAAAGAGCACGTTCAACTCAGCGTTGGAGAATTTCCGCGGGGCCGGCCCGAGGAAGACCGGCAGGATGATCCGGTTAACCGCTCGCATGGTCCGAACCACATCGTCGGGTGCGCCCGGGGACTTGAAGCGTTCGATCTCCGGCTTGAATTGGCGGGCCACCTCGGGAAATGCGTTGGGGAAGAATGGATCGTCGACAAAGACAGCCTTCAACGCCGCCACTGGATCTGCGACGATCACCGGCACGCGCACCAAGCCTGTCTGGCCTACCGTTGCGGCCAGGCCTGCAGCGGCGTCTTCCTTGGCTTTGGAGATTCGGGCCCTGAGTTTCAGCGCGCGAAAGGCAAGCCCCAGCGCAAACGACGCAGCGCTTCCGATGGGGTTTGCGACTCCGGCGATGGCCAGCGCGGGCCGGAGCACACTGCCCGCGCTGTTCTCAAAACTCGTCAGCTCGGTCTCGGTCATGGGGGTCCTACGAGTCATTGCTTCCCCTGCAACCCAGGGTCATTCTCAAAGGTAAGGTCGGATATGAGGGCTGTCAATGGTGGAGTTGGAGTTCTTCGAGCAGAGACACTAAGGGCCGCCGGTGAGGGCGGCCCTTGGTGTGGTTGTTGAGGGTTTAGAAATCGAGCCGGAGGCCCATGGTGATGGCACGCGCGCCGTTTTGCGGGGCGGTGGGCCGGCCAAAGTTGGCGTTGCCGACCGTGCCGTTGACGCCGCCGAAGTTAGTGCGGTTGAAGATGTTGAACCCGTCCGCCCTGTAGGTCAGGATGACAGGATTCCTGTCGTTGGCCCACAGGGTGGTCCGTTTCACGATCGACAGGTTCTCGGTAAACACTGCCGGTTGACGGAAATCGTTGTGATAGAACGCGGCAGTACCCAGCGTGTAGGCGGGCGCCGCCGTAAACGCACCGGCGTTAAACCAGCGGGTGCTCGGGTTGTTCGGATCGAGCGTTGTGCGGTCGATGCCCGTCCGGATTGGTGCTGAGCCCAGGTTGGCTTTGGTAGCCGGTGCAAACATTACGCCGTTGCCCAGCGGATTGCCCGGGGTCGTCAGCCAAATGAGAGTGCCCTTGCGATAGACGTCCGCACTTGCGATTGTCCATCCGCCAACAAACGCGTTGACGAATGCGTTGGAGTTGCTCATCCACTTCTTGCCCTTGCCGAACGGCATGTCATAGGACAGCAGGAGGTTGAACACGTGCGGAATGTCCATGTTCATGAAGCTCTTTGATTCGGCGACGTTGTTGTAGTCCTGCGGCGTCGCGCCAGGGCTGCCGCCCTGTCCGAAGACCTGGCGATAGTGCCCGTAGCCCAAGCTCTTGGACCAGGTGTAGTTGGAAATCAACTGGAAGGAGCCGAAGCGCCGCTCCACCTTAGCCTGCAAAGCGTCATACCAACTGCGACCATAGCCCGCAAACAGGCTGTTGAGGGTAAGGTACTGCGGGTAGGCGCGCAGCGACTGCGCCACGCTCAGGTTGCCCGGGAAGCTGTCGTACGGCTTCTTGAAGCCTGCGGCCGCTGCTGCCGGCGAATCGATGCGCTGCCCTAGAACCGAACCGTACTGAAGCACACTGGACGGAAGCTGGTTCAGGTCCATCGTCGAATTCAGCCGGGTTCCCCGATTGCCCTGGTAAGCGATGTCGACCAGCCAGTTCTTGAACTCATGCTGAATGTTCAAGCTCCAGTTGTAGATCCGGGCAGGTTGGCCGGCGGTCGGACCTTGGTAAGAGCCAGACTGGTAGTTCACGTACGACGGGTCGATGATCGGTGGCGGGCGATAACCGGGCGCCAGTGGGATTCCCGTGTCCCAATTGAGTACCGGGTTTACGCCGTCGCTCTGTAGATCGTTGGTACCCGAGAAGCCGAAGCGGCATCCGCAGCCGCCGCTCGAAAGCCCCTGATAGTAGATGGACCAGCCGCCGCGGATGACGGTCTTGCGTCCTAGCTGATACGCGAAGCCGAGACGCGGTCCGATAGCGGACCAATCGGTCGGGTAGAACCGCTTCATGCCCGTTCCGGCCCGGCCCGGTGCCAGAGAACACCAAGGCGCCCGGGCGTCCGCCGGCGCCCGGATTCGCCACATTGATGTCGACGTGCGAGTAGCCGTTGCCGCCAGGAACGTGCCAGCCGATCGGCACTTCATAACGAATGCCGAGGTTCAAAGTCAACTTCGAATTAACACGCCAGTTGTCCTGGAGATAGCCTGAATTGTCGTAGTAGATCGTCGTGTCGAACAGCACCGGAGGCACGACGTTCGATGCGATGTCAGCCGTCCCCAGCAGCATGCTGGCGAACTCATGCCCGGTGCTCGTCAGAGCCGTCGGGTAGCGCGGTCTGCGCCCGGTTGAACTGATAGAGGCCGTTGGTGCCGGCCAGGTCCTGGCCCAGCGTCTCGAACCGCCGCCAAGTCCAGCCGAACTTGAATTCGTGCTTGCCTTTGATCAGCGTGTAGCCCTGGCTGAGCCAGTGCTGCCGGTTGTACTGTGCGCCGTTGCCCACTTTGCCTTGATCCATGCCGTAGTAGCGACAACCCCGCCGGACCGGAGAACCGGATGCGAGGCGTTGCATCGGAGTCGCCCGAAAGCCCCTTGAATCCCATCGCCGTGCCCCCGCCCTTCTGGGCTGGATTGTCCCACGTCTGCTGCGACTTGTAGAACCCGTACGTCGTGTGCATCAGCAGGTTTGGCCGGATGCTCAAGTCGTGGTTGAATGCGGTAGTTGTAGGGCTTCTGCGAATCCAGCAGGCCATTGCCCAGGAGCCTGAGAAACCCTGGATGTCTTCTGAATCCTGAATCTCGTTGTTATAGAAAAACGACAAGCGGTTGGTTGCCGAGAAGGCATGGTCGAACTTCAGGCTCCAGATGTAGCGGTCGAAAATGCGTGGAGTTGACGAAGTTGTAGTTCGACGCCAGACTGGGCACGTTCGGGTCGGGAATATACTTCGAGGACGTTCTTCGAAATCGAGCTGAACCGAGCCTGGGGGATGATGTTGCCTGCGAAGGGCTGGCGGACATTCCCCGCTGTCGTGGCTGGATCATAGATCACCGGTACGCCCGCCTGCGAGAAGTTGCCCTGCTTCATCAGGGCCGTGGGAACGGTCATCACCGGGAATGCCGGGCGAGATCGGCCGCATGTCCTTCGTGTAAGTGAAGTACCAGAAGGTCTTGTCCTTCCCGTTGTAAACCTTTGGAATCCACACAGGTCCGCCTGCCGCTCCGCCAACCTCGTTGATCCGCTCCTTCGGCTTGAAACTGGTGGCAGGATTCGTGCTTGAATTCCGCGCCCACGCGTTCGCGTTCCAGATGTCGCGCCGCATGTTGAGAAATGCCGTGCCGTGGAACCAGTTGGTGCCACTCTTGGGCACGTACATCTCAATGCCGCCGCCGACGCGGCCATATTCCGCCGAGTAGTTGCTCCCCAGCATCTTGAACTCGGAGAACATCTCCGCCGAAGGGAAAGTGAGCATGGTGCTCGACTCGACGTTGAGCGCACTGGCGCCGTCGATGATGACCTCCTGAGCGCGCCCGCCCGGAGCCGTTGACGCTCTGCTCGCCGTTGTTCGTCACGCCCGGCATGTAGTTGACGAAGCTGCGCGGGTTGCGGATGCCGCCGGCAAACAGCGGCAGGTCGTTCATCATCTTGATCGAGATGTTGTTGCCGCGCTCCGACTGTCGATGTCTCCAGCAGACGGCACCTCAGCGGTGACCGTCACGGTCTGCTGCACATCGCCCAACTCCATCTGAATGTTCATGTCGATGCGCTGCGCGATACGGACTTCGATATCGGCGCGGCTCATCTTCTTGAAGCCGGCCTTCTCTGCGGTCACCGTATAGACGGCGGGCGGCAGCGCCGCGAACACGTACAGCCCGGCGTCCGAGCTGATGGTCTCGATCTTTGCTCCTGATGCGACGTTGGTCGCGGTAATCTTGACTGCGGGTACGCCGGCTCCGGAGGGATCGACCACCGTTCCAGCGAGAGATCCGGTCGCCACCTGTCCCCAGGCGGCCAGACCGAATGCCGCGGTCAACAACGCAGTTGACAGTAGATATCTCATAGACTCCCTTCGCGTACGAGGAATTCGGACCCTCGAAGCGTATGTGGCAATTCTATGAAGTTGGCTTCACCCAGTCAAGTCAATTAAATTAAAGGACTTATCTATCTTGTAATTGTCAAGGAGGTAAAGTCTAGTACTCGGACGGAGATTTCCGTGGCGTAGTTCCAGGCGGCGGCTGCCGCGCTCGGCCTGCAGGAAGGGCCCGTCGAATAGCTTCCAGGAGGAGAAGTCGCGGACTTGGTTGTAGGTGAAGCTGAGGTCCGCACCGCGAAGACTGCGGAAACGGACGGAGGGTGCGGGCTCAAGGCGGAATTCCAGCGGCAGCTTCAGGATGGCTTGCCGGAAGGCATCGAGGGTAGGGAACTCGCTCAGCGGCGGCGACTTGAACCACGGCGCCGTTCTTGAGGTGCGGGCTGAACAGGCGCTTGCCGCCGCCTTCGATGGGCTTCCAGGAGTACGGCGCGAGCGGCCGGTAGGCGATCCAGGCGTTGCCGCCGCGCGTGAAGATCCAGCCTGACGGGTCTTCGACGATGGTCGAGAGGTCTTTCGAGAAGAAGCCGTTGATGTGGGGGAACCGCGCGCCGGGAGCGATGTCGTACAGGACGACGACGGTGTCGCGGTCCTGGAAGATCTGCTCGTAGGGGGAGCCGCCCAGAAGTTTGTCGGGAGAGTCATAGGACTTTTTGGAGCGGTAGACGACCTCGGTGGCCGAGTCGGGTGGGAAGGTGAAGTAGGCCTGCAGCTCCTTGAATCCCGAGTAAGGGTGGACGGTGAACAGCGTGTTGTGGACGCCGCGCGGGTCCGGTACTTTCCATGTCACGTCCCAGGAGTGCTGCTGCACGGGCTGAAGGAGACCGCCCTGGTCGGAGCCGACGACATAGTCGTTGCGCAGGTAGGTGGTCTTGAAGACGTCGCCGTTGCGCTCTTCGTGGAAGCGCCAGCGGTGACGTGTGCGCTTGGTCTCCTTGTGGAGGACTCCGTCGGGACGGTCGGTGGCGATGCGCTTGAGAATCTCGGGAGGTTCGTAGGCTGAAGCCAGCGCGTAGTAGAGCGGGTAGCTGCCGTAGCCGGCCGAGTGGAAGCCGAGGCCGAAGAGCAGCCAGCCAAAGTCGGATGCGACACCCGCCCATTTCTCGACCACCATGCGGTCGTCTGTGCGAGCGTGGGAGCCGGCATAGATTCCGTCGATCTGCTCGGCGGCGTAGTCGGCGATGAGATAGTCGAGCATCATGGCCGCCTTCTTGCGCATGACAGGGTCATCAGACCAGGCGGCGAGGTAGGACATGGGCAGCAGGTAGACGCCGATGTAGTGCGTGCAGTCGTACTCGCCCTGGCCGCGGCGGGTGGTCATGTCGACCCACCAGTTGATCCACTCCTCGGATTCCTTGAAGTTCTCCGTGGAGGACTTGCCGTTGAACCAGGCGTCGCCGGGCTCATTGGGGTACTTCTGGGCCATCAGGTAGAGCGTGGAGTAGTAGAGCAGCCAGTGGTTCTCAGTGTCGCCGCGGAACGGCATGTAGGTGCGCCACGAGTCGCGCAGAGCCTGGCGGGCTTCGGGCGTCAGTTGGCCCTTGTCGAGATAGGCGACGGCGGTCACCGGGAACATCCAGAACATGTCGCCGCTGGGCCCGGCCTTGAGGATCTCGACCAGACGGCGGGAGCACCAGGCGGGGTCCTCCTTGAGCCAAAGCTTGGCCGCGATGGTGCCGTAGCTGGCCGTGTCGAGCGCCGCGGGACGAGCGCTGAAGGTGATGACCTCCTTGACGCGATCAGGGAACTCCGGGGCGAGGAGGAGGGCGAACAGCAGCGGGATCATCGAACGACCTCCGGGAAGAACTGCAGCCGGTAAACGATGGCGCCATCGAGTCCGGCCTTGCGCCACGTCTTGCCGGCGTCTTCGGAGACGTAAAGTGCTTCCTCGTGCACATTGGCGTAGAGACGGCCAGGGTGATCGGGGTCGAACACGACGCTCCAGATGTCCCATCGGGGCAGACCAAGGCTACGGCGCTCCCAGGTTTTGCCATTGTCCTCGCTGACCAGAACGCCGGTGCTCCAGCCTGCGAGAGCGATCCGATTGGAGTTGGAAGGGTCGAAGGCGATGTCGTAGAGATTGCGGTCGACGGCGACGTCGCCGACGGCTTCCCATGTCAGGCCGCTGTCCAGAGAGCGGAGGAGTCCGGCGGCTTGCGTTCCCGCGAGCCACTCATTGGGGCGGTGCGGCGATTGCGCGACACGGCGGACCTGGATGCCTTCAGCGCCGGTGCGCCGCCAGGACCCGCCGCCGTCTTCAGTGAGAAAGATGCCGTCGACGGTGCCGGCGATGACGCGGCCGGCGCGGGCGCGGTCGACCTGGAGGGATTCACAGTACTTGGCGCGGATTCCGCTGTCGGCGGGCTTCCAGGTGTCGCCACCGTCAGTGGTCTTGTGGATGCCGGCGGTGTGGGAGAAGTAGACCGTGCCGGGCGAGTTGGGGTCGACCGAGACGTCGCGCAGTTCGGTGACGTCCCAGCCTGTGGTGATGCGCCATTTTCGGCCGCCCTGTGTTGCTCGGATGAGACCGTTGCCGGCGGCGATGTATAGCGTGGAAGGATCGCGGCGGTCGTAATCGGCGGCGAGGATCATCGGGTGGACGAAGCCCAGTTGTTCCCAACCGGTCTTAGGGGCGAGCTTGAGGAGGCCGCTGCCGCCGAGCCTGGCGCCGACAACCCAGGCTTTGGCGTTGACCGTGCAGGCATGGAGGGCGTGATGTGTCTGGCCGGCGGCGGAGGCGGCCAGTGTGAGGAGGAGGATCCAACGCATGAATTGACTAATGTACCTCTGTGGAGGGCGGCCCGGTAATGACTTTCCCCATCAGCTCTTTTTGGACCTCGGCATTTGCGCGTCGACCTTCGTTCGCCAAGCGTCCAGACGCGCCTTCATCTCGGCCGCGCGGTTGGCCTGCTGAGCAACCAGATTGGTCGCCTCGCCGGGATCGTGGGCAAGATCGTACAACTCAAGCCGGCCGTCCTCCAGGTACTCAAGCAGCTTCCACTCCCGCGCGCGAACCGCGCTGACCGGAGTCGTCGTTGGGTAGTAGTGCGGGTAGTGGAAAAACAGCTCTTCGCGTGGCAGGATCTGTCTGGCTCCGGTGAGCAAGGGCATCAGGCTGAGGCCGTCGAGGCCTTCATTGTGTTTCGCGTCGCCGGGAAGTCCGGCCATTTCGAGCATCGTCGGATAGAAATCGATCGAACAGACCGGTTCGTTCACCACCAGCCCGGATTTGATCATCGGCGCCCTGATCATCAGCGGCACGCGCACGCCGCCTTCGTACAACGAACCCTTCCCTGACCGCAGCGGGTAGTTGTTCGTCACGGGCTGGCCTTCGTACTCGTTGATGTACCCACCATTGTCGGAGGTAAAGACGACGACAGTCCGGTCGGCGACCCGCATCTCATCGAGCTTGCGCAGAACGCGCCCGACGTTTTCATCCAGGCTATGCACCATTGCCGCATAGCCTGCGTTCTGGTGGTGCATTCCCGGACGGATCTTCGCCTTGTAACGGGCGACGAGGCCGGGTTTCCCTTCGATGGGGGTGTGGACCGTGTGGTACCAGAGATTGAGAAAAAACGGGCGCTCACGGCTGGAGTCCATCACGCGCAGAGCCTCATCGGTGAGGCGGTCAGTGAGATACTCACCGGGCTGGCCTCCGGCGAGTCCGGGCACGTAGCGGTACTCGTCGCCGGGTCTGCGCGCCCCGCGATAGGGCCAAAAGAACGTCCGCGGCGCGCCCCAGACCGAGCCTCCGATATTGATGTCGAAACCCTGCGTTTCGGGGTAATGCTCCGCGTCACCGAGGTGCCACTTGCCGATGTGTGCGGTGTGATAGCCGCGCTCGTGGAGGACCTCGGCGAATGTGACTTCCGAGTGCGGCAGATTTTCTTCCACAACTGGCGGGACGACCTTCTGGTTCGCAGGCGGGCGGCGGGCGGCCTCCCGCCAAATGGTCATGTGGAGCTTCGCAGGATGCTTGCCGGTCTGGATGCTGGCCCGCGTCGGCGTGCAGACAGGCGCCGCGGTGCAGGCGTGCGTGAAGCGGACGCTTGATTTCGCCAGGCGGTCAAGGTTCGGGGTCTCATGCAGGTCGGCGCCGTAGCAGCCGAGGTCGGACCAGCCAAGGTCGTCGGCGAGGATGAACACGAAGTTGAGCGGCTTTCCGGCGGCATGTGAGCGCAAGAGCGGCGCCGCAGCCGCCGAGAGGAACTGTCGCCGGTTCATGCAGCAGCCAGTTTACTCCAGGGCGCGTCCCTGTCCCTCAATCGGCCACCGCTGCTCGGCCAGGTAGCAGGCGGAGATGCTGACCCCGAACGCGACGATGTCGAGCGGATCGAAGGTGCCTGCGAAAATGCCCTGGGGCCGGAAGTACTGCCAGAGTTCCGTCGCCGTGGCCCCGGCGAAGATCATTCCCGCCGTGACCTCTGACGACCGCCCCGCCCAAGGAAGCAACCGTGACCCTCTTCCGTCCGCGGCCTGCATGCGCAGAACAATGTAGAGCCATGCCGGCATCGCCAGGTCTGCCGCGTGGGTGGTCAGGAAACCGCCCCGAATCTCCGCCACATTCGCCGTCGCGGCAGCGAGCCAGACTGCGAAGAGGAGCCACTTGAAGAAGTTCCAACTCATGCAGCGGCCAGTTTCTCTCAAGCCGGCGGTGCAGGCTTGGCAACCTCCAAGAGCTTGCTGAAGATGTCGATCGGCAGCGGGAAGACGATGGTCGTGTTGTGCTCGGAGCCGATTTCCACCAGCGTCTGCAGGTAGCGCAACTGAATCGCCGCCGGCTGGTGTTGGAGGACCTCCGCCGCTTCGGCAAGCCTCTGCGAGGCCATGAATTCGCCCTCGGCGTGGATGACCTTGGCGCGGCGCTCGCGTTCCGCTTCGGCCTGGCGGGCGATGGCGCGCACCATGAGGTCGGGCAACTCCACCTGCTTCACCTCCACCATGCTCACCTTCACGCCCCACGAAGACGTGTGGCGATCGAGAATCGTCTGCAACCGCGCGTTGATCTTCTCCCGCTCCGACAGCAGCGAGTCGAGATCCTCTTCGCCCAGCACGGAGCGCAGCGTCGTCTGACCCAGTTGCGAAGTGGCAAAGAGAAAGTTCGAGACTTCCAGCACGGCGAGTTTCGGATCGATGACGCGGAAGTAGATCACCGCGTTCACCTTGACGGTGACGTTGTCATGAGTCACCACATCCTGCGGGGGCACCTCGAACGCCTCGATGCGCAGACTGATGCGCACCATGCGGTCGATGGGCGCGAAGACCAGGATGATGCCCGGGCCTTTTGGCTGAGGCAACACGCGCCCCAGGCGAAAGACAACGCCGCGCTCGTACTCTCGCAGGATCTTGATCGAGGAGAGCAGGTAAATGGCCAGGATCAGGATGGCGATGACTAGAAACAGGTTTGTGTCGGTCATATTCAGTTTCCTTCCGGTGCTTGATCGGGATGAGGCTCCACTTTCAATTCGAGACCTTCGATTCCATTGACGCGGAGAGCGGCGCCGGCGGGCAGGGGGCGGGTTGCACGGGCTTGCCAGATTTCGCCGTGGTAGAGCACCTGTCCGCACGGCGCAAGACTGGTGAGCGCAGTCGCCGAGGCCCCTGGCGCCGACTCTGCGCCCGTTTGGGGTGGAGCCAGGCGGGCTTTGACGATCAGCGACACAAGGAAGATCACGATTGCGGCAAACGGCGCGGCAAGCATGATCGCTGCCGAAAGCCGGATGCGCATCTCCGGCACGGGACTATCAATCAACAGAACAGCGCCGAGCACCAGTGCGATGGCGCCGCCGATGCCAAGTATGCCGTGCGAGGCGATCTTCAACTCGAGCGCGAACAGGGCGAACGCCAGGAGAAGGAGCGCCACGCCCGACCAGTTCAGAGGCAGGACTGCCAAAGCGGTGAGCCCCAGCAGGAGGAGTATCGCCCCCGCGACTCCCGGAAGGATCAGCCCCGGCGACGTGAACTCGATGTAGATTCCGAGGGCGCCCAGCAGGATCATGGCCAGGGCCAGATTGGGGTCCGCCATCGACTTCTGGACCTTCTGCCGCACCGTCGGAGAGTATTCGACGACACGCGCTCCGGTCAGATCCAGCTTCACCTGGCTTCCGTCGAACCGGCGGATGGCGCGCCCCGAGATCTGCCGGAAAAGATCGGCCTCGTCCCGGGCGATGATTTCGATCATCCCCTCTTTGAGCGCCTCCTGGTCGGTGAACGACTTGCTTTCCAGCACTGCCGTTTCAGCCGTCTTCGGATTTCTTCCGCGCCGTTCGACCACCGCCCGCAGAGACGCTGCCGCGTCGTTGGCGATCTTCTTCATTAGCGTGTCGTCGACCCCGCCGCCCAACATCACAGGGTGAGCCGCGCCTGTGCGGGTGCCAGGCGACATGGCCGCGATGTCCGCGCTTTGAAGAATGAAGAAGCCGGCGGAAGCGGCGCGTCCGCCGCCGGGCGTGACATAGGCAGCCACTGGGGCTTTGGAGGCAAGTATGGCTTCGGTCGCTTCACGGGTGGCTTCCAGGAAGCCGCCGGGAGTGTCGATGCGAATCAGCAGCAGGCTGCAGCCGGATTGTTCCGCTTGTTTCGCCGCGTCCCGGAAGATTTCGGCTGTGACAGGATGCACGACGCCGTCCAGGTCCACCGCAATAACGCAGAGCGCAGCCTGAGCCGGCACAATGACGAACGTGCCGGCCAGGATGGCGGCCAGGAATCTGAAGAAGCCGGCCATGCGGATCTTCCTCCGGCTGAAGTTTACGCCGATTCGGGCAGGAAGGACAGGGGTGATCCGGGCTAACCTGCGGCGATGTCCTGTGGCGGCTCGAACAGTCGTACGGATCTCTGGCGGGCGCGGAAGAGTTCGGCGATGAAGTGCATGCGTTCGGCGAAGTCCGCCCAGTTCTCTGCTCCGGACTGGCCCAGTGAGTCCAGCGTCGGGTCAGCCTTCTGCAGCAACTCACAAAGTTCGGGGTTATCCAGATGGCCGAGATCGGCCGAATATTCGCCAGAGAGGTCGCGACCCAGCCGGAGAGTCTCGCCGGGAAGTTCGAGGACCATCAAGCGCTCGGTGATGATCTCCCGGACCAGGCGCTGCACCTCGGCAATCAGCGGCGCCAAGGCCGGCAGAAGACGATCGCGGAGGACCGCACGGCCGGCGCGGCGCAAAGGCACGGCGTGGGGCAGGAGGCGATCGGCGAGACGGTCCTTGATTTCGACGGCATCCCAAACCGAGCCATCGATGCTGGCTTCGATTTCCGGCTGCAGGCGGGTCTGCTCATGCAGGCCTATATAGACGTTGGCCAGCAGAATCAGCTCGCTTCTTTGCTTGCACGGAGCCAGGAGGATTGCCTGGTGTAGGGCGGACAGGGCGCGTTGGAGCAGGTCCTGACCGCCGGGCGGGGGCCCGGGGGTCAGCGATGCTGCCATGGCCGCTACGTCGTCTGACGTGGGATTGGCCTCGAGCAATAGCAGGAAGCGCGCGAAAACTGCTCCGATTTCGGAGTACACCTTGATGTTGCCGCGGGAGACCGCCTGTGAAGACCGCTCGAAGGGATTCAGTTCGAGAATGCCGCGCAGGATGACCTGGGCGCTGAGCCGCAGAGGGCCTTCGACAATCCGCCGGATGGCCGGAGAATCACCGAGCCGGCGTTCCAGAGTGCGCAGCAGGTCTTCCTTGCGCACGGTGCAGCCTGCTTGCGCCGACGCCCATGTGGCGAAGGTGGGCCACGTGGCCTCGTCGCCGAGCAACGTGCGGAGCTTCGTCGAGAACAGGTAATAGCCGAGTGTGACTTCGCGGTTTCTGGCCGGGAGGTCCGTCAGTGCGGCAGTGCGGGCGACATCGTCGGGAGTTGGAATCGAATTCACGGCAGGATATGAGTATAAGCCCGATCAGGGAGTGGAGTAGGGCAGGTCCTGCGGGCAGAGGTCGCTCAGGATGTTCCAGTGCCTGGCTTCCGGCGGGCGCGCATCGCGCAGCCAACTGCGGTCGGCCTCCGGAATCTTCTGGCAGAAGGTATCCTCGCCTTCGAGGCGGAGAGTGAACAGCTCCTCCTCGATGTTGGAGAGCTGCATGAGGACTTCGCTGCTGCCGTCGGAAGCAGCTACGCGCAGGGCCAGCGAGACTGCGTACCCGAGACGGTTCTGCACCCGGCGCCTTCTGGCTTCCTTGAGCGCCCAGGTCCAATCGAGGTTCGGATAGCGCAGCACGAGCCAGGGAAGTGCTTCGACGACGCGATCGTCGAGGTCGGAGCTGGCCAGGGCGGCGAGCAACACGACAGCGGGGTCCTGAGCCGCCACCTCGTCCCTCTCCAGCTCGGTGAGCAACGTCTCAAAACCTGGGTAGCCGAGGAGCCCGAGTGCGTCAGAGAGCGCGCGCGAGCGGGAATTCAGCCGATACCGGGGCACTGGGCCAATTTACCGCAACGGGAGGGGTCGGGCGCAAACGTATAATGTGGAGTCCGGCGCGATGTCGATTGACTGGTTTCCTCTTTGGTTGAGTTTGCGAGTGGCGGCGCTCTCGACGCTGATCTCGCTTGGCATCGGATTGTGGCTGGGATGGCTGTTAACGTCGATGCGATTTCGCGGCCGCGAAATCGTCGATGCTGCCGTCACATTACCCCTGGTGCTGCCGCCAACGGTGCTGGGTTATTACCTGCTGGTGCTGTTGGGGCGATCGAGCCCGCTGGGTAAGTTGTACGAGAGCATTTTCGGCGAGCCGCTCGTTTTCACGTGGAAGGCGGCGGTGGTGGCTGCGCTGCTCCACTCGGCCCCGCTGCTGATCAAGTTCTCCGCCGCGGCTCTGGAGAGTGTGCCGAGGCGCTACGGCAAGGCAGCGCGCAGCCTTGGCGCCAGCGAGTGGCGCGTGTTCTGGTCGGTGACGCTGCCGGTGGCATGGAACCAGATTCTCGCCGCGGTGGCCATCGCCTTTGCGCGCAGCCTGGGAGATTTCGGCATCACCATCATGGTTGCGGGCAATATCCCGGGCCGGACGCAGACGCTGTCCGTGGCTATTTATGACGCGGTGGAATCAGGCAACGGGGCCGTGGCGCGCGCGCTTGTTGTGGTGATCAGCATAGTGGCTTTGGTCAGCCTGACGCTGGCAGGACGGCTGGGGCGAGTCTCCACCGGAAAGGCTGCCCGGTGATCGACGCCAAACTGCTGCTGAACCTGGATGGCTTCAGGCTGGACCTTCATCTGAAATCCAATGCGGTTGCAACAGTCCTGTTCGGGGCCAGCGGGGCGGGAAAGTCGCTCACTCTCGACTGCCTGGCTGGCTTTGCGACGCCCGACCAGGGGCGCATTCTGGTCGGGGACGAGATTCTGTTCGACTCCGGCGCCCGGGTCGACATGCCGCCGAGGCGCCGGCGGTGCGGCTATGTCTTCCAAAGCGACGCACTCTTCCCGCACATGACGCTGCGCGAGAATCTGAGCTTTGCGGTTTCAGGACACGGCCGGCTCGAGCGGAAGAGGGTGGTGGATGAGATGCTGCACCGCTTCCACCTGGTGGAGTTTGCCGGGCGAAAACCGCAGGAATTGAGCGGCGGGCAGCGGCAGCGTGGATCCATCGCGCGAGCCTTGTTAGCGCGGCCGAGGGTGCTTTTGCTCGACGAGCCGTCGCGCGGACTCGATGCGGCGTTGAAGCGCGAGTTCTACGACGCCGTCAGGGAAGCCAAGTTGATGGGGGCGCCGGTTGTGCTGGTGACACACGACGTGGACGAGGCGCTGGAGTTGGGAGACGAGATGGCGGTGATCGAGGCCGGGCGGATCGTCCAGCAGGGGCCGCCCGCGGACGTCCTGGACGCGCCAGCATCGGCGCGCGTCGCGCGACTGATGGACTGCTATAGCGTGGCCGAGGCCGAGATCGCCGAAATGAACCCAGCGGCGGGAAAGAGCCGGATGCGCTGCAGGTTCGATGGGGGCGCGGAGAGCGAGTGGGAAGGGCCGTATTTCCCCGGACATCTCTTGGGGGCGAAGCTGCATTTGGCGGTACGCGTCGATGCGGTGCGGTTGGACCGCGGAGGCGTGCCGCTTCGCGCGCGGCGCCGGACGGTGGTGTCTGCCGGGACCAGAATCGAATTCGAGAACGGTTTGAACGCACTGGCATCCGGCTCCCTGCCCCGCCAGGACGTCTACAATGTCAGCATCTCGCCCGGGGCGTGGCGGGTGCTGCGATGAAGACATTTCAGGAGTACGAGGAACTGGCGGCACAGGCCCATGGACACATGTGCGCCGGCCAGATTTTGGGTCTTCGCATGGCCGTGTACGGGCTTGGTCTTCTGGGCATCGAGGATCCTGCCGGACGCGACCGGAAGAGACTGGTCACCTACGTCGAGATCGACCGTTGCGCGACGGACGCAATCGCAGTCGTCACGGGCTGCAGGCTGGGCAAGCGCGCGCTGAAGTTTGTCGACTTCGGGAAGATGGCGGCGACCTTCGTCGATTTGCAGACGGGCCGCGCCGTGCGCGTGGCGGCCAGGGAAAGCTCCAAACAGCGGGCGAGAGAACTCCACCCGGAGATCGAGGACAAGAACCGGCAACAAATGACCGCCTACAGGGAGCTGCCCGAAACCGAGTTGTTTGACGTGGCCTGGGTCAGGCTGACTGTGGGACCGGAAGAGATGCCGGGGTTCAAGGGGCCGCGCGTGACGTGTGACGAATGTGGAGAGGGCATCAGCTTCAAGCGCGAGGTGGAGCGCGAAGGCAGGACGCTGTGCCGGGCATGCGCCGGAGGCCGCTACTATGAACCGCTGCCTGATCACGGATAGGCGCCAACTCCCGGCGGGGATGGACCTGGTGGAATTCGCCGTGACGCGGTCGCCGGAGTTGGTGCAGTTGCGGGAGAAGGACCTGGATGCGTGGGTGCTGGCGGGAATCGCGCGCGACATGATTGAGCGTGGGCTGCGGGTGGTGGTGAATTCGCGTGTGGACGTAGCGCTCGCCTGCGGAGCGGCAGGCGCCCATCTTCCTGGCGGGTCGCCGCCACCGGGTCTCTGGCGCCACGTGACCCCGTGCCGGTTTCCTCATAGGGGTGAGCTGCCACACTGTCGAGGAGGTCAGGCGTGCAGAGGCGGAGGGGGCCGACTACGCATTCTTCTCGCCTGTGTTTGAGCCGATTTCGAAAGCGTCGTATGGACCGGCAGTGGGGCTGCGGAAGCTTGCGGAGGCGTGCGCGGCAGTGAGGATGCCGGTCTGGGCTCTTGGCGGCATCACCGGCCAAAACGCCGAAAGGTGCATCGAGGCCGGCGCGGCGGGCGTCGCCGGGATTAGCCTGTTCTTGTGAACCCTACTGGACGATTCAGCGGACGGGCTGCGGTCTACGCGAGATACCGGCCGGGGTATCCCGACCAGGTGATCGAGACCCTGCGGGCCGCGGGCCTCCCGGATGCGGCGGAAGTAGTCGATCTGGGTGCTGGAACCGGTATCTCGTCGGAGTACTTTCTCCGTCACGGCTGCCGTGTGACGGCAGTTGAGCCCAACCAGGACATGCGCGGGGCCGCACAGGAATGGCTGGGGGCCAAGGCTGGTTTCAGCGCTGTGGAGGGAACGGCCGAGAACACCGGATTGCCGGACGGTTCGTTCGACATGGCTACCGCGTTTCAGGCCGCGCACTGGTTCGATTTCGAGACAGCGCAGGCGGAGATGGAACGGCTGGTGCGCCCGGGCGGCCTGCTGGCGATGGCCTGGAATCTGCGCAGCAAGGACTTGAGCGAGTTTGACCGCCGGCTGGAGCGGCTGTTGCTGGAGCGTGCAATCGACTATGCCAAGTATGAAGAGCGGCGCATGTTGATGCGCGAAGGGTTGCGCCGGTTCCAATGCCGTGTCTTCCGCCACGAGAAGGCGATGGATCGGGAAGCATTGCTCGGCCTGGTGCAATCCTGGTCCTACGTCCCGCCGCCAGGCCATGAGCGGCACTCGTCGTTCTTCGAGGGTCTTCAGCAGCTCTTCGCGGAGACGAACGAGGCTGGGCTCATTCAACTCCGCTATGATTGCCACCTCTATTGGCGCGCCCGGTAGCGGGCCCTCGAGCCCCGGCTACTTTCGAAGGTCGCGGATCCAGATATCCTTGAACACCATGTGGCCGCTGCCGCCCGAGTGGAGTTGTAGGGCTACCGTGCCTTCAATGAACTTGGAGAGAGGATCGGTGAAGTCGATCAGCTCGACGCCGTTGAGGCGAGTGCGATACCGGTTGCCCTCGATGGAGACGAACATGTCGTTCCAGTCGTCCTGACGGACGACAGTTTCCTTGTCTGGCGAGGGCCACACGATCCAGGCTCGCCCGAAGCCGTAGATCCCGCCCGTGTGCTTGTTGATGGCGCAGTCGATCTCGGCCTGCGCTCCCTGGCTGACATCGGCCGTGCCGGGCTTGAACCTCGTGTGAAAGTAGACGCCTGAATTGCCGTTGCCGACGCACTTGAAACGAAGTGAAAGCTGGAAGTCCTTGTAGGGCTTCTCTGTCTCCAGATAGCCGTAGCCTTTAGTGAGGGTGCGCCCCTCTATGGCGCCGTCGACGACCTTCCATTCTTCCGCGCCGACGGGGTTCCAGCCGGTGAGGTCTTTGCCATTGTAGAGCTGAATCCAGTCTTCGCCGGGAGGCTTGGTCCTCGTTGCCGGCTGCGCCGAGAGCAGCGCGGCGGCGAGAAGCGTGGAGGCGAGAACGACAGTAGTGCGCATTCACTCCAGCATAGTGTTCATCGGGCGGGGAATCAAACTAGCCGGCCTGCTGCGTCACCGTCCGGTTCAACGTTCCCCAAGCGCGTGCGCGATGGCTCGCGCGATGGAATGGGCCTGCGCGTCGACTCGCTCGCGAGTGGGGCCTTCCACCATGACGCGGGCCAGCGGCTCCGTGCCGGAGAAGCGCACGAAAACCCGGCCATGGGGGCCGAATTCCTGCTCGGCGTCACGGATTGCCTTTTGGACATCAGGCAGCTCATCGAGAGGCTTTTTCTCGCAAAACCGAACGTTGACCAGGATCTGTGGGTAGACGGTCATGGGAGCGGCGAGGTCGTCCAAAGTGCATTCCCCGGTCGCGGCGATTTCGAGAATCCGGATGGCGGTGAGCATGCCGTCGCCGGTGGTGGAGTAATCGCGAAAAATGACGTGGCCGGACTGCTCACCGCCAAGGGGGAGCGAATCGGCAAGCATGCGTTCGAGCACGTAGCGATCGCCCACGGCGGTGCGGATGAGGCCGATGCCCGCGGCTTCCAGGGCGAGTTGCAGTCCCAGGTTGGACATATGAGTGGCCACAACAGCCTTGGGGCGGGTGTGAAGGGCGCAAATCAGCAAGGCGTGGTCGCCGTCGATGATGCGGCCGGAAGGGGCGACCATCATGCAGCGGTCTGCGTCGCCATCGAAGGCGATCCCTGCCCAGGCCTTTTCCGATAAGACTCTGGCCTGAAGGGATTCCAGGTGAAGCGCGCCGCAGTTCAGGTTGATGTTGCGGCCATTGGGTTCGCAGGAAGTGGCGATGACATCGGCCCCGAGGTGTTTGAAGAGCTCAGGAGCGAGGCGGCAGGAGGCACCGTTGGCGCAATCGAGCACGATGCGGCGGCCGGCCAGGGATGCGCGAAACGTTGCCGAGAGGGAATCGAGGTAGAGACGATCCAGCGACGGATCCTCCGCCAGGGGCATCGGCGCCGCATCGGGCAGGTCGGACAGAAGCTCAAAGATACGTTGCTCGAGGCCGATTTCAGTGGAGTCGGGCAGCTTAAAGCCGGAGTGATCGAAGGCCTTGAGTCCGTTGTCCTGGTAAGCATTATGCGAGGCGGAGATCATGACACCGGCGACGAAATCGAGGGTGCGGGTGAGGTGGGCGACTCCTGGAGTCGTGGTGAGCCCGGCGAACGCCGGCGCGACTCCGCGCGCATGAAGTCCGGCCGCAACAGTCTCAGCCAGCCAAGGGCCGGACTCGCGGGTATCGAGGCCGATCACCACCCGCGGAATGGCCACGCCGTGCTGGCGCGCCGTGTCGGCTGCCCACTCGCCCAGGGCGAGGCCGAAGGCATAGACCGTCGGAGCGTCGAGCGGAGGTTCACCAGCCACACCGCGGATTCCATCGGTTCCGAAGAGTTGTCGAGCCATTGAGGATGAGTTTAGCGGGTTGCCTGTGGAGGCGTCATGTGGACGTGGACGCGGACGGTGGAGGAACCTGTGAAATTGACGCGCTGGTCGCCTGCGAAGGCGGTTGAGGAGTAATCTCCATCGGCGCGCTGCTGCCCGAGATCGATCGGGTCGGCCTCGACGCGCTCGATTCGGATGACGCTCGAGCGCGGACCGAAGATCTCCAGCGTCGGAGGTTCGACCACATATCCTTCGACCGATTGTCCCGGAGGGATGTTGTCGAAGCGAACGTGAACGGGGACGCGCCGCGTGATGCGCGGCTCGAAAGTGAGGCGGACCTGGGCGGGCAGGGCGCGTTCCAAGATAATGCTGGGGGGCAAGGCCGTATTGCGCCTGTCGAGGGTGTAAGTGCGCTGCCCTCCAGCCGAAACATCCGCCAGGTCGATGATGACAGGAATATCCGGCCCGGTCAGGCGTGACAGGCGAGTGGACGGCCCGCGCAGAACAAGGTGGGCTTCCTCTACCAGGTCTGAGCTGATTTCAAGATTCTTGGGGATATTGCGATATTGGATCGGAACCGTGACCGCCGTGGTCAATTCACGTGCGCCGCTGAAAGAGAGCCAAACCAGAAAGGCAGCGCCGAGCGAGAAGAGCTTCCAAGGCCAATTGCGCAGGACGCGGCTCATCGGCTGGCTACCTCTCCGGAAGAGGAATGGACTCGCGACCTGCCGGGAGACGCTGCCACGCTGCCCAGTCTTTGAGCCAACTGGTCGAGGGAGATATCCATTTCGAGTTCACCGCGGACGGCGATTGATATCGAGCCGCGCTCCTCACTCACGATGACGGCGAGGCAGTCGGCTTCCTCGGTGACTCCGAGGGCGGCGCGGTGGCGAGTGCCGAGTTTCCGGCTCAATTCGGGGTTCATGGTGAGGGGCAGGAAGCAGGCAGCGGCGGCAAGCCGGCCGCCCTGCACGATCACTGCGCCGTCGTGCAGCGCGCCCCCGGGCTGAAAGACGGCCAGCAGCAGGTCGCGCGTCACCCGGGCATCTACCGGCACCCCGCTTTCGATAAACGTGCGAAGCCCGATATCCCGCTCGATGACGATCAACGCGCCGATCTTGTGGCTGGCCAAATGGCTGGCGGCGAGGACGATCTCGTCGGCGATTTCCCGCGATTCAAGTCGCGATCCGAAGGTGAACCAGCGCTTTTCGCCTATGCGCGAAAAAAGGCGGCGGATGTCGCCCTGAAACATGACGATCAGGGCGAACGCCGTGTAGGGCGCCAGCGTCTCCAGAATCGACCGGAGAACCGTGAGGCCCACGAAGACACTGATGGCGTAAACCAGCAGGACCACGCCGAATCCGGACAGGATGTTTGCCGCCCGCCGGCCGCGAATCAGCACGATGGCCTGATAGATGAGGATCGCGGTGAGCAGTATGTCCAGACAGGCGTTGAGGCTCAGCCGGGCAGCCGCGTCAGCCAGAACTTCGGACATCTGCTTCACGAGCTTAGTTTACAGGAGGCGGATTGGGCGAGTGGGCTGATTGCTTCTTATCTGATCTCCAAGTGGCTTTCCATGCATCATTAGAGATGGATGCGTGTCGCCGGAATCCTCCTGCTGTTTCTTTTTGGCCCGGAATCTGTTCCCGCCGAATCGGATCCTGTCCGTGCCTTCGTTCAGCAGGGAGTAGACAACTACTTCAAGTCCTTGGAATCGACGCGGTCGATGACCTACAAGCGCAGGGTGGAGCGGCGCGAGTTCGACGGGACTGGGCGTCTCCAGAAACGGTCCTGTTGGACGAACGTCTCAGAATACATCGACGGGGTCCGTTGGACATACGTCGTGGAGCGGGACGACAAGCCGCTGGAGGACCTGGCAGCGGTGAAGGCGCGAGTCAAGAAGGAAGTGGCGGAGTGGAAGTCGCGGACACCTGAGCAGCGTCGCAAGGCGCTGGAAGAGGCGCGCAAACGCGGACGCAATGAAACAGAGTACTTGCGGGAATTCGCCCAGGCCCTGGACTTCGCGCCCGCCGGCGTCGAGATGCGCGAAGGGCGCGCCACAAGAGTTCTCTCGTTTACGCCTCGTCCAGGCTACAAGCCGAAGGCGATGGAGGGGCGCGTGTATGAGGGTGTGCGTGGGCGCATTTGGATCGACGAGGGTGAGCAGCAACTGGTGCGGCTGGAAGCGGAGATCTTCAAAAAAGTAACCGTTGGCGGCTTCCTGGCCAAAGTTGAACTGGGGACCAAATTCGAACTGGACCAGATCAGGGTGGAGCCCGGAGTCTGGGCTGCACGGCGGCACATGGTCAAGTTCGACATCACCTTGCTGCTGATGAAACAGATTCACAATCAGGTGGAGTCGCAGTTCCGGGACTACGGCCGTTATACGGGGCCGGTCTTTGCGGGCGAGTGACCTGATTGCCCCGGGGGCGTGCCCACGAACTTATTTCCTTTGCAGAAATCATGGCAGAAAGTCAGGGAGCGCGCATGTTCTCAGGTGTGGAGTAGACTGCGAACACCATGAGCAAACGCGTTGCTTTCCTTCTCTGCTTGCCTTTGGCCGCACAGACGACGCGGATTGAGATCGACGCGGCGCGGGAAGCCGGATATCGAATTCCTCGGACCATTTACGGGACGTTTCTGGAACCGATCCTGCAATCCATCTATGGCGGCCTGTGGGCGCAGTTGGTGACGAACCCGAGCTTTGAGGAGAATCTGTGGAGTCTCGCCGAATTGCAGCGGGCAGCCGAGCGGGAGCCGGCATTGATTCGGGCATCGGCGTTGGGACTGCCGGTTCCGTGGGAGCCGCTGGACCAGGCTCAAGGGAACCGCTTCGAGCCGCGCTGGGGTGAGGCGGCAAACTCTTCGCGATCGCTGCTGGTGATGGCGCTACCGGACGGGGAGACCGGCGTCCGCCAGGCGGTGCATCTTCCGGTGCACCGGGTCCTGCGCTACCAAGGCAGCCTGTACGCCAAGCACGCCAGCGGGCCGTCGCAGCTCACGGTTTCGCTGCGCCGGCGTAACAAAGCGGCGGAAACCTTCGCGTCCGCCGCCGTCGCGCTGATGGGCCGGGATTGGATGCGATACGAGTTTGAGCTGGAAGTTCCCGCCGGAAAACTTGCACGGCTGGAGCCTAGCGACCTGGTCATCGCGGTGAGCAACGAGACACGCGTGCTGCTCGACCAGGTATTTCTGTTTCCGGCGGATCATGTCGAGTTCATGGACCCGGAAATGATCGCACTGACCAAGGCACTGAATACGCCGCTGATCCGCTTTGGCGGCAATTACACATCCGGGTACCACTGGCGCGATGGCACCGGACCAATGGACAAGCGCGTGTCGATGATGAACCTCGCCTGGGGGATGCCGGAGTACAACCATTTCGGCACGGATGAATTCCTGGCGTTCTGCCGCCTGGTGAATTCCGCCCCGCAGATCGCGCTGAACCTGGGGAGCGGCACGCCGGACGAGGCGGCGGGGTGGGTGCGGCACGTCAACAACAAACTGCCGGTGGGGCAGTTGTGGGAGTTGGGCAACGAGTTGTGGGGGAACTTTCAGATCGGCTATCCAACGCTGGAGCGCGCGGCGGCACGGACTCAGGCTTTCAGCGATGCGGTACGCGCGGCCGACCCGCAGGCGCGGCTGATTGCGACCGGCCAGGATCCGGACCATTTCGAGAAGTGGAACGCGCAATTGCTGGCGCTTCCTCCGGGCGTGTTCCAATACCTGGCCACGCACTTCGTCGTCGGCTGCGGCCAGGTGCGCCGGCCCAACGCAACGCCGGACTTTATTGCGGAATCCGCGCTCGCGCTGCCGGTAGGACTGGAGCGCCAGCTTAGGAAGATGAAGGAGCAGATCGACGCTTCACCCCACAAGGGCCGGGTCCAGGTCGCCTTCACAGAGTGGCTGTTTCACGGTCCTAATGACAGCGTCCCTCGCTTCACCAATCTGGGCGGCGCCCTGATGGCCGCAGGATTTCTTAACACTCTGATCCGGACAGCCGACTTCGTTCCCATCGCCGACATGACCGGATTGATCGACTTTGCGGGGATCACGAAGAAGCGCAGCCAGGTGTTTGCACCGCCCGCCTATTGGGCACTGCGCATGTACTCTACTTCCTCTGCGACCAGGCCCGTTGAGGCGCGCTATACAGGAGAAACCTACGATGTCCGGGAAGGCAACAACCGGCTGCCGGAGATTCTCGCGGTTCCTTACCTTGACGTGGTGGCGGGGTTGAACGAGGCCGGGGACACGCTGACTGTGTTCGCCGTGAACCGGCACCAATACCGGGATATACAGGCGGACCTGCGGATCACGGGTTTCAAGCCTGTGAGGCGCGGTCGCGTTCAGACGCTTTCAGGGACAAGTCTCCACCAGGTGAACGACGAACTGCGCCCCAATGCTGTTGTCCCTGTCGAAAGCGAGATTCCGAACTCAGGGCCCGAGTTCGGGTATCTATTTCCGCGATCGAGTGTGACGGTGATCGAACTGCGGCGGGGAGGAGTTAAGGATACACCGGGCGAATAGATAGGGTTGGGTGGCGTGAAGGTGGTGGTGGCCAGGGACGGACTTGAACCGCCGACGCCGGCCTTTTCAGGGCCGCGCTCTACCAACTGAGCTACCTGGCCATCGGTGCTCTTACAGTTTAGCAAACAGCCTTCACTGCCGCATTACTTTGGCTTTCCCAGCGCCAAGTCCAGGAAACTGAAGAGGTCTACGTCCTCGTCCACCTTCTTCGTTGTCGGCTTGCCCGCCCCGTGCCCGGCACTGGTTTCGATCCGGATCAGGATCGGCGCCGCGCCCCCCTGCGCCGCCTGCAGCGTGGCAGCGTACTTGAAGCTGTGGGCCGGCACAACCCTGTCGTCATGGTCGGCCGTCATGATCATCGTTGCCGGATACTTCGCGCCTTGCCGGATGTTATGCAGCGGTGAATACTTGTAGATCGCCGCGAAATCCTCGGGATTCTTCGGCGATCCGTAGTCGCTCGCCCACGCCGCCCCGATGGTGAACTGATCGAAGCGCAGCATGTCCATCACGCCCACCGCCGGTACGGCCGCACCGAACAGTTCGGGCCGCTGGTTCAAGACCGCGCCCACCAGCAACCCGCCATTGGACCCGCCGCGAATCGCCAGCCGCTGAGAACTGGTGTACTTGTTCGCTATCAGCCACTCGGCGGCCTTGATGAAGTCGTCGAACACGTTCTGTTTGTTGTTCTTCATCCCGGCCTTGTGCCACTGCTCGCCGTACTCGGCGCCGCCGCGCAAGTTCGCGATCGCGTAGATTCCGCCGCGCTCCACCCACGCCGCGATCGTAGGATTGAATGCCGGCGTCAGTGCGATGTTGAACCCGCCGTAGCCAAAGAGAATCGTCGGGGCTGAACCGTCCAGCTTCGTGCCCCTCTTCATCACGATGAACATCGGCACCTTGACGCCGCCCGTGGACTCGTAAAAAACCTGCCTCGTCTCCATCGTGGACATGCTCACCGGCGCGGTGATGCGAGTCGCAGGACTGCACTGATCGGCGCCGCATTCCATGATCGACATCGGCTGCGCGAACCCCATCACGCCGTAATAGCGAGTCGAGCCTTCCACGAAAAAGATGGTGCTGCTAGCCGGAAGCGGAACGCTCCGCCGGGCGCCGCCAGGCAGCGCCACGATCTCGACGACACCCGCCACATCGCGCAAATACCGCAGCGCCAGCTCATTTCCCACCAGTTGCGCCTGTTCCAGCATGTCATTGGTCTGCGCTACCACCTGTCGCCACTTTGTTCGCTGCGGGGCAGCCAGATCGATCTCGATCACGCGCCCCAGCGCCGCCTCCCAAGTGGTCTTGAACAGCAGTTTCGAGCCCCGATTACCCAGGAACTGAAACTCCGCGAACGCTTCGTCGATCAGTGGCGACACGGGCTTGCCGGAGGCGACATCCTGGACATACACGCGGTTCATGCTGGAGGTGCCTTCGCGGATCTCCAGGACGAGGTAACGCGAGTCCTTGCTCAGGGTCGTGTCCCAGAACCACATCTTCTGGTCGGGACGCTCGTAGATCAGCCTGTCGGCAGCCTGCGGAGTACCCGCTTTGTGGTACCAAAGCTGAAATCGATCGTTGGCCGCTCGAAGCGCCGCGCCGTCCTCGGGGGCCGGGAACCGTCCGTAGTAGAAGCCCTCGCCCGCTCCATCCCACTCTGCCGTGGAGAACTTGGACCACTCCAGAGTCTCAGGGAGATCCTGGCCCGTGGCGACGCTGCGCACTCGCCACTTCTGCCAGTCCGAACCTGCCACTGAAACCGCGAAGGCCAGCCACTCCCCATCCCTGCTGATGGCGAAGTTGTTGATCGCTGTCGTGCCATCCTGAGACATCTCGTTCGGATCGAGCAGCACACGCTCGGCTTCGCCCTCGCGCACCGACAACACCGGCTGGTTCTGAGACCCCTTCTGGAAGTAGGTGAACACGCGTTTGCCGCGGACGATCCAACCCGCCATGCCGCCGCCTGGGGTGCCGTAGCCCTGGAAGCGATCGAAACGGTGCAACTGCTCCAGCCTCGTCTTCAGCGCCTCCCGCCCGGGCGCCTTGTCGAGGTATGCCCTGGTGAATTTGTTCTCCGCTTCGATCCACTCCCGCGCTTCGGGCGTATCCGGATCTTCGAGCCACCGGTAGGGGTCGGCCACGCGAACGCCATGATAGGTGTCCAACTGGTCAACGCGTTTAGCGGCCGGCGGCTGTGCCGACATCAAGGCCGCCGCAGCCGCAAACAGGCAAACGGTGCGCATAGCACCGATTGTAGACGTTCAGGCCTTGAGACTTTCAAGCACGCCGCCCGTCGCCTTTTCCACGTCGGCATGAAGCGAGTTGCCGTGTGCGTCCATCGTCACGATGGCCGCGAAGTCCTTCACTCGCAGGTGCCACATCGCCTCGGGAATGCCGAATTCAAGCAGATGCACCCCCACCACTTTCTCAACGGTGCGCGCATAGTACTGCGCCGCGCCGCCGATGGCATTCAGGTAAACCGCGCCGCACTCCTGGAGCCCGGCCAGGGTCTTGGCGCCCATGCCGCCCTTGCCGATGATCGCTTTCACGCCATAGTTGCGCAGCACGTCGGCCTGATACGGCTCTTCACGAATGGACGTTGTCGGGCCGGCCGCCTTCACGAACCACTCGTCGCCCTGCTTCAGCATCACCGGTCCGCAGTGGTAGAGCACCGCGCCGTTCAAATCCACCGGCGGCTTGTTCTTCATCAGGTGCGCATGCACCGCGTCGCGGCCGGTATAGACATCGCCCCGGATCAGCACGACGTCGCCCACCTTGAGTTCCCGCATCTGTTCCGCCTTGAGCGGCGACTCCAGCACGATCTCGCGCCCGGTCAGCGGGAATCCGGCTTCGGCCGCCATCTTGTCCACGGGCCTGGCGGGATCGCGGTAGAGCCACTGCGTGATCGCGCCTGAGGCGGCGTCCAGCCGCACCCCCAGACGCCGGAACGCCCAGCAGTCGTAGGCGACCGACACGAAGAAACTGGCCGGCAGGCGGTTGGCCGCCGTCACTTTGCAGCCGATCAGGCTCACCCCGCCGCCGAAACCCATCGCGCCTACCCCGAGCCGGTTGGCCTCGTCCATGATTTCAGCTTCGAGTTGCGCCAGTTCGGGCACAGGGTTCACATCGTCCAGAGTCCGGAACAACTGCATCTTCGCCAGGACGTAGCCGTGCCCCCGGTCGCTGCCGATGCAAACGCCGAGCGCGCCGGGCGCGCAGCCCTGTCCCTGCGCCTGCCAGACGGCGTGGAGCAGGCACTTCTTCACGCCGGCCAGGTCGCGGCCCGCCTTGCCCAGATGCTCCAGTTCGCAGGGCAGGGAATACTGAATGTTCTTGTTCTCGCAGCCTCCGCCCTTGAGCACCAGCTTCACTTCGACTTCATCCTGCTCCCACTGCTCGAAATGAATCACCGGCGTTTCCGCGCCCAGGTTGTTGCCGCTGTTGGCGCCGGTCAACGAATCCACCGAATTCGGGCGCAGCTTGCCGCGCCGGGTCGCCTCGGCCACCGCCTCGCGAATCGCCTTGCCGATCACGAGTTGGTTCACGCCCACCGGGGTGTGGACGATAAAGGTCGGCATGCCTGTGTCCTGGCAGATGGCCCCTTCGTCCTCCTTGGCCATGTCGATGTTCGCGCCCATGATAGTGAGCGCCTGATGGGACTGTGTTCCCGGCGTCTCAGCGCCGATCGCCCATTTCATCGCCTGCCGCACATCGGGCGGCAGGTTGGTGGAGGTTTGCGTAATCAGTTCAAGCAGGCTGCTGGCCAGGAATTCCATGATGATCTTCTCCGAAATGAATCTCCCTCTATGGTAGCGGGAGAGCGGTCAATTCAGCCGCAGCGTCACCGCGGCCTGTGTTCCAGGTTTGATCGACGTCGACGGAGAAGAGAACTCGATGACAATTTTCTGCCCGTCGACGTTCTTCACAGGGGCCTCGAGCGGAGAGTTCAACTCCTCCAACAGGATCGATGCCGGCTGCCCGGCCTTGATGCGCTTGAGGATCTTCGGGTCGGGTTCCAGCACAATCTCCAACACGCTCAAGTCGGGGCTCATCTCGATCAGGTCCGGCAGGGACTTCTGCACCTGCTCCCCCGCACCTTTCTTGATCGCGATGACGACACCGTCCACGGGTGCCAGAATATCGGCCGCCGCCAGTTCGGTTTTCGCGGCGTCGTGAGCGGCCTTCTTCTCTTCGAGTTCTTTCCTGGCCGCTTCGATATCCCGCAGCGCCTGCGCGATCCGGTCGGTGGCCTGCCGTGCCAGCGCGTCCAGATTCTCACTCTCGTTCTTAGCCGCGCTAAAGTCCTCTTCGCTTTTTTCGAACGTCTTACGCGCCGTCGCACCTTCCTTCATCAGAAGCTGCTGCTTTGCGTAGGCTCGCTCCAGCCTCTGCACGTCTCCGCGGGCGCGCGACAGGTCGGCGCCCAAGCGCGACTCCTCCAGCCGCGCCGCGATCAACTCGCTCTCGAGTTGATTCACGCGCGCCACCGATCGTTCCTCCTCCAGGGCGGCCTCGCGCTCATTCTCCTGTAGCGTCTCGCTGGCGATGCGGCCCAGAATCTGGCCCTCGAACACTTCGTCGCCCGGCTTCACCGCGAACTCCTCGGTAATCCCGTCAATCGGCGCCGGGATTTGAATCAGGTAAACCGCACGGATCGTGCCGTTCAGCCTGATCTCAGCGCCCGGAGCGGGTTCGGCCGCCACGGCCTTCTTCGGAGGCGGGGCCGACTGCTTCCGCCACATCGTCCACGCCCCGATGCCGGCGCTGACAAAAACCACGACGCCCGCAATCAGGATCCATTTCCCTCGCATATCTCGACTATAGGAGACGCCCGCGTGCCTCGGTGAGGTAGACGGTCCTCAAGTTGAGCTATAGTGGCTCTGGCAATTACTGTTTGGGAGAGGAGCGACTGCTCATGGGCTCATGGCGCCTTGGCGACGATTGTGACGACTTTTGCGTCAAATGCAAACGGGTCACCAATCACGTCATCGTTTCGCTGATGGAGAGCGAACCCGCGAAGGTCCGCTGCCGCACGTGCTACTCCGAGCAGTCCTTCCGCAACTGCATTGCCCCGCCGTCCAAACGCGACTTGAAGAAGGCGGAACTCTTCAACGCCGTTCTGTCCCAGGTGCCCGGCGCGGAGCCCGGGCCGGAACCGGAACCGGAGCCGGAAGCGCCCAAGAAGCCCGCTGGCCGTAAGAAGTCCGCGCCTCCGCCTACCGATTGACCACGACGTTGAGTTTGAACACTTGCCGTCCTAGCCACCTACCCCCGTCTCATCTCCCGCTTCAACTCGTCGATGATTTGTTGCCGCGTGCCTTCGTCCAACTCATGCTCCATTCGCCGCAACGCCGCTCCCACAACGTCGCGATGGTGCAGCTTGGATCCGATCTCCTCGTCAGCAGTGAGTCTAAGCCAGATGTCGTGCAACCGGTCTACGTCCTCCGGCCACAGCCGCGGCGGATGCGGTCCCAGGTTCACATAGGTCGACGGCCGGTCCGGACTGATGATCTCGAGCGAGAACGGATGCCGCGGCTCGTCGAGTTTCTCCCACGCCAGGCCGATGCGCCGCGCCAGTTCCTCGCATGCCATGGTTCGCGAGACGCCGGTCACCAGCCGCGACGCCTTCATCGTGTGGGCCGTCTGCACCATGGCGTCGAACGGATCGATGCCCGGCACCACCAGCAGTTCCACCGGCTTGCCTTCCTTCTCCGCCATCGTCACCACGCGCGTGAACAGCTCCTTCTCGTAGTCGCTGAAGAGCTGGTCTTCCGCCAGGTCGTACTCGCCGGCGCTCGACGATGTCGAGCGCACCGTCATCACCACGATGTCGTGCCGCCGCAGGTTGGTCTTCTCCAGCACCCGCTTCAGGTGGCCCATCTGGTTGAAGTCCCGCACCGCCACCAGCACGCAGCCCGGACGCGCGTGCATGTGCGCATCGTCGACGTTCTGCTGATGGTCGAGGTTGAACTCTTCCAGAGGCTTTCCGGATGCGGCACGTTTCTTCGCGTTGAGATGCTCGGAAATCGTGAATACCACGAACAGGATGATCGTGAAGGTCACGCCGTAGATCGTCGCGATCTGCTTGGTGAACAGGTTGGCGATCGCGACAAGCAACAGCATCGATGTGAGAATGATCAGGCCGACCGGTATTTCTGTCTTCCCGATCCTGAAGTTCAGCGGGGTCTTGTACTCCTGATCGGTGCGCTGGAAGCGCAGCGCCAGCACGCCGATCCCCTTCAGGAAAAACTCCACACCACGCCGAAGGCGTACGCCTCGCCCAGCAGGTAGACGTCGCCGCGGCTGACGATGATGGTCAGCAACTGCAGCAGGACGATCGAGTTGATCAGGTGGTGCGTCGTGCCAAACCTCTTGTGCGGCTTGCGAAACCAGTCAGCAGGACGCCGTCCTCGGCCACCCGGTTCAGCACGCCGTTGGCGCCGATCATCGACGTGTTCACGGCGCCGGAAAGAATCAGCGCGCCCACCATCACCACGAAGATGTGGAACGCCAGCTTGAGCGCGTGCGGCCCGGCCAGGTTCATCGTCAGTCCGCCGAGCAGGTTGTCGTAGTACTGGCTGCGGATCGCGTCGGGAATGATCATCACCGACAGGAACGTCAGTAGCCCGTCGACCCGCAGCGCGTAGATGCACACGATGTTGGCCGTGATCTTCAGGTTCTTCAGCTTCGGAGAGGCGATCTCGCGGTACACCTGCGCCAGCGTTTCGAAGCCGCTCATCGCCAGCAGCGAGTGGCCGAACGCGATGATCACTGCCGCGAGCCAGATCGTGGGCCAGATCGTGCCGCTCGAGCCAGCCCAGCGAGTGCGGTCGAACTGCAGATTCTCCACCGTCGGCAGCGGAGGGATCTCCACTTTCGGCTGGAATGCCAGCGTGATTCCGCACCAGACCAGCAGGACCACCACCATCACCG
Source organism: Bryobacteraceae bacterium (assembly GCA_963714395.1). Lineage (GTDB taxonomy): Bacteria > Acidobacteriota > Terriglobia > Bryobacterales > Bryobacteraceae > JACADU01. Next base: position 150,131 of record CAVQOO010000040.1, on the reverse strand, counting down.
TGGTGATCTGCATGATCCGCAGCGCCTTGGTGGTCGATTCGTGAATGCCCTTGACGTTCTGCCACCAGAAGTAGATCGTCACCGCCACGCCGAAGAACGCCGCGAAGTAGTTCGGATTGAGGCGGAAGCTCGAGTGCGTCGTCTCGGTCATCTCGTTCAGCAGCCGTCCCAGATACTGTCCCGCCGAAACGCTCGAAATCGGCCCGGTGAGAATGTAGTCCACCACCAGCGCCGAGACCGACAGCTTGGCCATCCTGGGCCCAAGGCTGTCGCGCACCACCACGTACACGCCGCCGCGCACGAACATGGTGCAGCTCTCCATGTAGATGGAACGGACGGCGAAGCCGAACAGCATCACGCCAAGATGAACCAGGGGCACTCTTGCCGATGGCCTGTTCGGTGATGCCGCCGACGTAGAACATCGTGGAGGCCAGATCGCTCAGAACGATGGATGCGCCGCGCCAGAATGAGATGAACGAGAGGGCTACCGTCGTGGCCACAACAACTGTTGTCGTTGTGGCCTTCGACCGTTCTGCAGGGTCTGCCATAGTTTGGGAAGGCTGTGAAGCCCCAAGCTGTATTCTACGATCAAATTATGTCCGAAGACGGCGATCAAGGCTCTTCACGTCCAGAGGACACACTCGCCCTGGGCCGGAGAGTCGCCTCGAAACTCCGCGACGCCGGCCACGAAGCCTGGTTTGTGGGCGGCTCTGTCCGCGACCGGTTGCTGGGTCTCCCTCTCCACGACCTTGACCTCGCCACCTCCGCTCCCCCGCCCGTGCTTGCCCGGCTCTTCCCCAAAGCGCAGCAGGTTGGCGCTCACTTCGGCGTTTTTCTCGTCCGCGAGCACGGCTCGGAAGTGCAGCTAGCCACATACCGCACCGAGGCCAGCTATCTCGACGGCCGCCGCCCTTCTGAAGTCCGCTTCGAGACCGACGTCCGCGAAGATGTCCGCCGCCGCGACTTCACCATCAACGCCCTGCTGGAAGACCCGTGGACCGGTGAGATCGTTGACCTTGCCGGCGGCCGCGACGACCTTGAACGCAAGCTGATCCGCGCCATCGGCGATCCCTCGGAACGCTTCGCCGAAGACCACCTGCGTCTGCTCCGCGCCGTCCGCTTTGCCGCCCGTTTCGGCTTCGACATCGAGGCCGGAACCCTGGCTGCAATCCGTCACGCAGCCCCCCTCATTCACCGCACCTCGCCGGAACGTGTCCGCGACGAAATCGCCCGCATGTTGACCCAGGGCGCCGCGCGCCGCGCCTTCGAACTGCTCGACGAGGCAGGCCTGCTTGCCCAAGTGCTGCCCGAGGTCGCCCGGCTCAAAGGCGTCCAACAGCCGCCCGACTATCCACCCCGAGGGCGACGTCTGGATCCATACCCTGCTCCTGCTGGAGCAACTCCATTCGCCGCGGCTCGAACTCGCCCTCGCCGCTCTGCTTCACGACATCGGCAAGCCGGTCACTTTCACCGTCACGGACCGTATCCGCTTCAACCGGCACGACCAGGTCGGCGCCGCCATGGCGCGCGACATCCTGTCGCGGCTTCGTTTTCCAGGTGAAATCGTCGAAAACACCGTCTCCCTGATCGCCCAGCACATGCGCTTCACAGACGCGGAGAAAATGCGTGAGTCGACCTTCAAGCGTTTCACTCGCCAGCCCGTCTTCCCCATGCTCATCGAGCTCTACCGGATGGACAAGCTGGCCGGCAATCGGAACCTGGAGAAGTACGAGCAGGTCGAGCGGCGCTGGAGAGCCATCCCCGCGGCTGAGCTTCATCCGCCGCCGCTGCTCGATGGCCACGATCTGATCCGCGCCGGCGTTCCACAAGGTCCCGCCATCGGGCGGTTTCTCGCCGAACTCGAGGATGAACAATTGGAGGGCCGGCGTAAAGACTCGCGACCAAGCCGAAGCCTGGCTCAGGCAAGCCTTGGCGAGAGCAGCCACTTGAGCGTGCCGCGCGGCCGGGGCCCCATGGTCTCGCAATCCACCCTCAACAGCGCGCCCTTCTTGAAGTCGATCTCCAATGTGGGCGCTCCCAGCAGGAATGCTGCGAGTTGGCTGAACAATGGCTCATGTCCGGCTAGCAGTACTTGAACTTCCCCGCGATGGGTTCGCAATTCATCCCACACTTGTTCGGGCGACCCGCCCGGCTCCAGTACCTTGGTCAGCAGAATTTGATTCGTGCAGCCAAGGGCCTTAGCGGCCATCTCGGCGGTCTGCCGTGCCCGGACCAATGGACTCGACAGGATCAGTGTCGGCTCGACCCCGGCCGCCGCGGCGCGCTTGAGAATCGCCCCAAGCCGCTTGCGACCCTCAGGCGTCAACCTGCGGTCGGCGTCTTTTCCTCCGGGTGCCAAATCTTCGGCAATCCCATGTCGCAACAAATAGATCTGCATCGAGGGCTTGTTCGAGATATTGTGTCACAGTGTGGATTCTCATGAATGAGGGCGCCGGCGAAACCGATCGGATTCCGGATTGGTTCGCCTGCGCACGATGGGCCGCTCTTGGCTCCGCCGCCGCCGCCATGGTGTCCGTCGCCGTCTCGCAGAGCCTGCTCGGTGTCGCCCTGGGCTGCCTACTACTCTCTCGCCGCGCCTGGCGTCTGCCGCCTGGCTTTAAATGGTTCTGCCTCTTCGCGGGCTGGACAGTGGTATCACTTCTACTCAATGCCGATCCCCTCGGCGGGCTGCCCCAGATTCGCAAGCTTTACGTCTGGTTGTTGCTGTTTGTCCTGATCACCACACTCCGCCCGGCAACCGACTTCAAGATGCTTCTGTTCCTTTGGAGCGGCTTGGCGTGCCTTGGCGCACTTCGCGGCATGTGGCAGTTCTGGACGAAATGGCAAGCCGCCGCCCACGCCGGAACCGACTTCTATCAGGGCTACGTCGGCGCCCGGATCACCGGTTTCATGAGCCACTGGATGACATTCAGCAGCCAGATGATGTTTGGCCTGCTGGCCGCTGCCGCGCTGCTACTATTCGCCCCGCTCTCACGTAAGGTTCGCCTCTTCCTCGCCGCGGCCATCCTCCTGATTGCCACCGCGCTGCTGATGGCAATCACTCGCGGGGTGTGGATCGCCGCCGCGGCCGGAAGCGTTTATCTGCTCTTCTGCTGGCGCCGTTGGACTGTGCCCGTCCTTCCGTGCGCGGCTGTCCTTCTGCTCCTGTTCGGGCCCGAGGTGATTCGCACGAGACTCACCTCTCTCGTCAGACCGCGCGGGCAGACGGATTCAAACCTCCACCGCGTCGTCACCTGGAGCACGGGAGTCGAAATGATCAAGGCCCATCCGCTGCTCGGCGTCGGGCCTGAGCAAGTAGGCCGGCGATTCCCCGAATTCGTGCCCGCCTGGGTTGCCAAGCCCCTGCCCGAGGGCTGGTACGGCCATCTGCACAACTTCTACCTGCAGTACTCGGCCGAGCGCGGCATTCCAGCCGCGGTCTTCCTCTTGCTATTCCTGCTCGCCCAACCCCGCCACTGGTTCGGCCGTTTCCGCTCGCGTGTCATGCCCTCCTGGGCTTTCCACGCCGCCATGGCGCTGCTCATCGGCGTGATGGTCACCGGGCTCTTCGAACACAACCTCGGCGACAGCGAGGTCCTCGCCCTCACCCTCGGCGCTTTCGGCGGCGCCGAGGCCGCCGGACGCGAAAGCTGAATCTCCAGCCGGATTCTCAGCCTCAACCCGGCGCGGCTTGGGACGCCACACAGCCCTCTTCAATCCGTCCAGTTCCGCCCGCGACAATTCCCGCCACGAGCCAATCTGCTGCCCGCTGATTGAAATCGGCCCGATCGCCACCCGGACCAGCTTCAGAACTTTACCGCCGAGTTCCTCCACCATCCGCCGCACCTGCCGGTTGCGCCCTTCCGTGATCGTGATCTCGAACACAGTCCGGCCCGATACGTCCCTTATCCGTTGCACCTTGGCGGGCCGCGTCGGCCCATCCTTCAGCTCCAGGCCCCCACGCATTTGTTCCAACTGCTCGTCGCTCAGCGCAATCGACGATTTCACCAGGTACGTCTTCGGGACATGGAATTCCGGATTCGTCAATTGCTCGGCCAGAGCACTGTCGTTGGTCATGATCAGCAGGCCGCTTGTGTCCTGGTCCAGCCGGCCAACCGGAAAGATCCATTGGTCGATCTGTTGCACCAGGCTGTAGACAGTTTCCCTACGGTCAGGGTCGTTGTAAGTGGTCAGGTAGCCCTTCGGCTTGTAGAGCAGGATGTAGAGCTTCTTCTCGTCGCGCAGCGGCTTGCCATCCAGCAGGACCTTGTCCCGATCCATGTCCACCCACTGCTCCGGGTCGCGCGCCGGTTTCCCATTCACCTTCAGACGGCCGCGGGCGATCCATTGCCTCGCTTCCGTTCGCGAGGCGATGCCGGCCTTCGACAGGACGCGATCAAGGGTTTTCAGTCTCGCCTTGTCGGCGGGGTTGGGCGCTGGTGGCGGCGCAGATGTCCGGCGTTTCGGAGCCGGTGTCCGGTGTTTCGGCGCGGCTCGCTTCCTTGCAGGTTTCAACTCCTGGATTGTAGCGCGGACTCAGTTGAAGTAGTTTAACGCCAGCGAGGCATCGATCTGAAGCGACCGCCGATAGTAGTGGTGCGCCTGTTCATGGTTCCCCCGCTCCTGGAAGGCCAATGCAAGCCTGTAGAGAATCGCGGCCGACACCTCACCGCACTCTTCCGCTGCCCGTTCGTACTTGGCTGCCAACTCGAGACTGCCGTCCAGGACTGCCAGCAACGCCAGGCCAAGCAGGACCGGAGCGCTGTCGTGCCGCCTCTTGTGCGACTCTTCGAAGGCCGCCTTCGCCCGGTCTCCCTCGCCCAGTTCCAACAGACAGATGGCGTAGTGATACCACATCGACGCTCCATCTTCCTCGGAATCCAGGCATCGCTCAATCGCCTCGGCCGCCTCCGCCCACGAACCGAACTTCATCATGATCAGGGCGGCCCTGAGCCATGCCGCCGGGAACTTCTCGCGCAATTCGACAGACCGCCGGTACCAAACCAGCGCCTCGCGCGGCCTCTCGGCCTCGTCCAGGGCCAGAGCCAGCCGGAACATGGGTTCAGGTTCCGACGGCGCGAGCGCACAAGCGTCCCGCAGCAGCCCGATACCGGACGCAAGATCGCCGCCGGAGAAGCACAGCAACGCTTCGTTGTAATACGCCTGCCAGCAATCGGGTTGCCTCGCTCGGATCTCCTCGTACATCCGCCGTGCCGCTTTCCCATCGCCTCCCGATTGCTTGAGATAGCCCAGCAGCAACATTGAAGGCACGTGCGACGGCCAGCGCTCGAGAATCTGCGTCAGCATCGCGCAGGCCGCTTCCGGCCGCTGCGCCTCAACCTCCGCCTGGGCGTCGCTGAGCAACGCCAGCGGGACGCTGACTTCGGGATGGAGCGGCGGTTGCGGATCCACCCCGGTGATCGCATACGAACCCGGACTGACGAAGACCGACGTCCTAGGCGCGGGCCCCGAAGGACGGGTCGGCAAGGCAATCAGCCGGGCAGTCTGGCCGCTCATCTCATGCTCCCTTGGCTCCCATCAAGCCGCTTCCTGTCGACATCATGGGCTCCGCCGGCCTGGACAGGCCAAGCCTGCCCCCCAACGGCAGCAAAACCGGCGGCGCGGCGCGCCGTGGGACCCTGGGCCTTGGCAATCCCGGCGAGGATGGAAGGCCTGTGTACATTGCCCTCCACGCCGCCACCGCTGAATTCGCCGGTTCCACGACCGCAAAACGGCAAACCCTGGTGACTACGCTCTCTGTCCGCCCTGCTGCGAGTTCAGCCCACAGCGTCCAGCGCGGGGCGGGGCACCGGGCAGCGCGGTCAGGCCAGGCGAGCGACTCGACCGCCGCAGCCGCCAGGTTTGACGGCGCTGGGACGACTCCACGGCAGAGCCTGATGAGCACGCTCTCAGTCCGCCCCGCTGCGAGTTCAGCCGACAGCGTCCAGTGCGGGGCCGGGCATCCAGGAACGCGGCCCGGCCAAGGGCTGGGCTCGACGGCTGGTTCAGCCGCGTCAAACCGCTGCGCCAGAGGATGAATCCCGTGCGACAAGTCCACCAGTGCGCTGAAAAACGGAGGCGGCAGTTCATGCCATTGGTATCCTGGCCCACCTTGCGGCAGAGGGCCCATCGCCATCGGCTGTGATCCGCCCCAGGACATCACCTGGCCGCCGCCAAAAACCCCTCCTGCACACCTTGGCCCCCGCACGATCCCTGACCGCCAAAACCAGTCCCTCCCAATCCAGACCCGGCCTGAAGGCCCGCGCCGCCCATCATGTCTGCCGGCGGCATGCCCGCCGGACTGGGGCCAGCCTGACCCGGATAGGCCTGACCCGGATAGGCCTGACCCGGATAGGCCTGACCCGGATTGGCCTGACCCGGATAGGCCTGCGGCATTCCTCCCGGCCCCACTCCGCCCGGTTGTTGACCGGCGCCTCCGCTGGCGGGGGCGGACCCCATGTTCGGCATCATTGCCTCGCCCATCTGCTGTCTCATGCCAGCAGTAGCCTGAGGCCGGGCCATGCCGGGGGCCATCATCGGCCATTGCGCCCACGGAGCAGCCATCGGATAGGAGGCCAACACGTTTTCGACAGACGGAATCATCTGCGCGGAGGGGTCGGAAATCCAATGCCAGCCCTGGTCGTCCACCCAGTGTTGTGGCTGTGCCGGAACCCGCGGCATACCGACGGCGAAAGCTGGGCCCCAAAAGTTCTCGCTCACCCCGGTCAAACCGCCTCGGGGCATCTGGCCGTTGCAGGACACCATCCGTCCCGCGGGAACTTGTGCCGGATAGGCGGCCGTCAGGTAGTAGCCTCCAGGAGCCTGCATGGTCTCATGCTGCGACGAAATCACGATCACCGGGCGATCCTGTTGCCACGCGTCCGCCTTCACCGGAGGTGGCACTGTCTCCTGCTCGGCCCGCTTGGCCAACAGTTTCCACAGTTCGCCGGGTTTCTCCAGGCGTTCAGCCTGGCTTGGGCTCCTTCTTCTCATCCAACCGCAACGGTCGATGGGCCTTCGGGTCGACCTGACGAACGAAGCCGGCCATGGCTGGCATAGGCTCGGCTTGCGGCACAGCAGTGGCAGTTGATTCGGGGCTCGGTTCCACCGGCCCCGCTTTCACGTCTTTGTTTTCCTTGGCCCCAGGTTTTGCGCCAACACCCTTGCCGGCCTCGCTCCGCTTGCCCACCCGCTCGATGTCGTTGGTCAGTTGCCGGTCAATGGATTCCAGGTCATCGGCAAAGACGGTCTTGTGCTCTTGCGAGCAGAAGTCGCCGTAGCGCCAGCGCTCGAGTATGCCAAGACGTGTCCCACAGACTTTGCAGTTCATGCCCACAATCCATAAGGGAGTCTGAGGCTGCTCCCATATCTAGACTTGTAACAGCCGTCCCTCCACTAGTAAATCGGCAGATGGCTTTAGCACTTTAGGCGTCAATGGCCCAGTGAAGCCGGGATTCCGTCGCGATAAGTCGGGAACTTGAGCTGTATCTCCAACAGCCGAAAGACCGCTCTGCCATCCACTCGCCGGTTGGCCCGGCGAGTCGCGTGCAGGTCTTCGGACCGGCTCGACTCTGGAAATCCACATCCGGTCAGCTTCGCGACGAATGCCGCGATGTCTTTTGACCTCGCCGGCTCCAGATCGGCGACTGGCCAGGCGCCTCCATCCTCCCGGACCAGGGCCGCGCAAGCCAGTTCCGCAAGGTCCTCCACATGGATGCGGCTCACCCAGTTTGAGCCGTCGCCAAGCAGCCGGAATTCGCCCCTCGGCAGCGAAACCTGGATCCCCCTGCCCGGGCCATAGATCGCCGCTGGCCGCAGCACCATTGGATGCCAGGGGCCGTTCAGCACCGCGCGCTCGGCCTCAACCCGTAGTCTCTCCCTGTCCGACCGTGGCGCCGGTTCCGTATGCTCGTCCACCTCTTGCTGTGCGCCGTAGACGCCTGTCGTCGACAGGTACACCACCCGGGCGGCGCGCGAGCCTAATGCCTCGAGCAGCATCGGCGTGGGGTCGGAAAGAACTCCTGCATTCTCCGCCAGCGGGACTGAGTGAAGCACCAGGCAGCCAGTCCGGGATGCCGGCCAATGCTCTGAGAGTTTCCGGCTCTGCGGAATTCACAGTCAGAAGCTTCGCACCCGCAAGACCCTCCAGCCGTGACACATTCCTGGAAGCCGCCACGATTTCGTGGCCCCTCCCGGCCATTTTCCGGGCGACTCGCAGCCCTGTGTAACCGCAGCCCAGGATAAGGACAGGCTGTTTCAGCGGAACGTCCTCAGTGCCGCGTCGTCCAGGTGCGGGATGTGGTTATAGCCACCCAGTCGCCAGGCGCCCGCGCTCCACGCCAGGGTAGTGATGTTGGTGTTCAGGGCTGCCCCCGCCAAGTGCATGATCTGAGCCGGATCGGACGAGCCGAAGCATCGCGCAACACAAATCCCTGCCGGTGTGGCCGAGGTGAAGACTGCCACGCGCGGCGCTTGCGGCAGGTGGTCAAGCGCGGCCGCCACGCGACCGTTGAACGCGGCCCAGGATTCGCACCCGGTTTCGTATTTGCCTGCGATCCAGCATTCCACCACCTGCGTGTCGGTGTGTGTCCACTCCCTGTGGATCGTGCTGCCGCCATTGTTCAACCCCGCCAGCAGCCGCTGATATCCGGCCCGGAACCCCTCGTCTTCGGCTGCCAGCTTCGGTGCCAACGCCGTGAAGACCGCATCGATGTCGAACTCGCTCCAGCGGTCATCCTCCGCGATGGCGACCGGGGACATGCCGCAGCGGTCGAGTTCTCCCAGTACAATTTCCGCGGTCTCTTTCTGCCTGCGTAGTCCGCCAACGATTGCGGCGTCGAAGCGCACGCCCTCCTTGACGAGCCATTGGCCAAGGCGCGCGGCCTGCGCTTTCCCCGTTTCCGACAGGCGATCGTAGTCAGTGCGCGAGCCCGCCTGTCCATGGCGGATCAATGAGACCAGTTGCAAAGAGAGAACTCCTCAAGCCTTGGGCTTCCCCCTATTGCACCAAAGCCAGAGGCTCCGGTGGGCAGACCCCCTGGTCTGCGGTCGACCCCCGGTCGACCCGTTCCCTCCTGGCCGTCTGAATTGGCTTGCGGTTTGCCCGATCAGCCGCCGAAATAGCCCTGGGCCAGCTCCGGCTTCATCTCCAATGCCTGGCGCCAGCATGTGCGGGCTTCCTCGGCCCGGCCTTGCGATTTCAGCGCATGGCCCAGGTTCAGCAGCGCCTCGGGGAAGCTCGGCCTGAGTCCCAAGGCCTCGCGATACAGGCTAATTGCGTCGTCCACCTTGCCTTGCTTCTGCAGCAGCAAGCCGGTGTTGTAGAACAATTCCGGGCTCCGCTCGCCGAGGTCGATCAGGCGGCCCTGCAAGTCCAACGCGCGGCCATGATCCTGCTTCTCAATCGCCAGCGCCGCCAAACCGCGCAACGCCTCGATGCTGTCTGGCTTGATCTTCAATCCCGCCTCGAAGCAACTGGAGGCCCGCTCGGTTTCTCCCACCTGCTTCAATGCAAGCCCAAGGTTCACTTGTGCTTCCAGCCATTCCGGCCGGTTCGCCACACAGTGCTCCAGCGCCTCGCGGGCCCCGCCCGCGTCATTCCGCGTCAGGCGCAGGAAGCCAAGCCTGAACCAGGCGTCATCCCACTCGGGGTGCTTTTGCAGCAGCTTCAGATAGAGCGTCTCTGCCTCTGTCTGCTGGCCTTGTTCCTCCAGCAGCCCCGCCATGTTCGACAGGACTTCAGGAGACTCGTTCTTCAGCTTCAATGCCGTCTCGTAGGCCTCGCGCGCGCCCTTCTGGTTGCTCATCAACTGCCGCACGACACCGAGATTCGCCCATACCTGCGGATGCTCAGGCTTCAGCCGTCCTGCCTCGATATAGGCCTTCTCCGCCTGGTCGAGACGGTTGATCTTCTGGTAGGCAACGCCCAGGTTATACCAGCGCTCGAAGTGTTCCGGCGTCAACTCCACCAGCTTGGCGCAGTACTTAGACGCCGCTTCATGCTCCTCGGAGGAGAACGCGCACCATGCCAGGCCTTCCAGCGCAGCCTGCGAGAACGGCCGCAATGCCAGCAGCTTCTCGCTATAGTCCCGGACCAGCGCGACGTCGTTCTTCCGCATCCCGATGTGGATCGTGTTCGCCATCGGCTCTTCAGCGTTCGGATTTGACGCCAGGATGTTGCGGTAAATCTCCAGCGCCTCGTCCTGACGCCCCATCAGCTCGAGCGCAACCGCCTTGCCGAACTGCGGTGTTTCCTCGGCCGGCGTCTTCTTGAGCACCGCGTCAAAGGACTCCATCGCCTTCTCGGCCTGCTTCATGTGCAACAGGCAGACGCCCAAGCCAAGCCGCGCGTCCAGCCGGCCTTCGTCGCTGGCAAGCGCCCGCTGGAAGTTCGACGCTGCCTCGCTCCACCGCCCCAGTTTTTCCTGGCAAACCGCCAGATTGAAGTACGCCGACGTCGAATTCGGGTCGAGGCCCAGCAGCGACTCGTAGCTCTTGACGCCGTCCTCGTACATCTCGAGTTCGAACTGAATGTGGCCCTTGGCGGCATACACCTCACGCGGCGGGTCGCCCGATTCCACGGCCCGGTCGAGTTCCTTCAGCGCTTCGCGTCCTTTGCCATCCAAGTGCAAAGTGACCGCGCGTGCCAGAGCGGTGCCGCCCTGCACAGCCGGTGTCTCAGTCGTCCGCTTCACTTCCCGCATGACTTGCCTTGTCCTCCAAATGCCGCCCGCAGGCGGTTCCTGCTTTCCTAATCGGCTTGTTGGCCTCCGCCCTGCAGGGGGTAAGGAGCCAAAAGTGCGCACAACCTTCCCAAATAGTCGTATTGATGCATCACTTCCACCCACCTGAGGAGGCTCCGGTCGCCCCGCGGGCTCCAGAAACCCACTCCACCCTCCGGCAACCTGTCGTCCGCAAATGTGTCCACAACCTGCCCCTGCACGTACGTGGTGAACTGCGATCCCCGCACGTCCATCCGCACGCGGTACACGGTATCCTCCCGAATCGACAAGGGCAGCGGTAGAGTCTTGTGGCCCGTTTCCTTCCCGTTGATCACCATGTAGCGCACGATCGAGCCTGTTGGCAGCGGCCCGCCGCGCGTGATCACGATCCGCATTGCGTAGTAGTTGTTCAGGTCCTTTGCCCGGAAAGTCCAGTTCAGGCTCCGCCGCTCGATTTGGCCCAGGAATTCCATCGTGTAGTCGCGCATCTCCAGCGTCGGCGCATAGATAGCGAGGTCGCCCGGTTCAAGGAAGCTCGAGTCGCTGTATTTCCAGGTCTTCGCCCAGGCGTCTTTGCCATTCCAGGCGCCCAGCCCGCCGCGGAAGTCGTCGAATAAGCCGGATCGCCGCCCTCGACAGCAGAACCTGCTGGAACTTGTGAACCTGTTTGGCGATGACCGTCTTGGAAGGGTCTGGCTGCTGGGGCAGGGAAGCCTCCACTGGCGCCACAGAACCCCGGAAGCTCCACACAACCAACGCCAGAATCAGCGGCAACGCCAGTCCGATCCACTTCAAGTCGGCCGGCGCGCTGCGCCAGAATCTGCCGCCTGGAATCCTGTCCTGGACAGATTTGAACCGGTCGATGGTGCCGCGCGAGCGCAGGTCGCCTTTCAGCGAACGCGAACCTGAACCGTCAGCGTGATCCAGCTTCATCTTCAGTCGCGGGCAGGTGGCGGCGGCCTCAAGTGACATCCGCCATTCGCCGCGTTGTGAGGACAACGGGCAGGCGGGCGCAGGCTGAGCCTTTTCCATCGGCCGAAGCACGCCAAAGCGCCGCTGATGGTCGTGCAGAGGCGGTGCGGGCTCCTCCGGCTCTTTCACGGCTTCCACCACCGGCTCGGCGGCGGTCGCCGGCTCTTCCATGCCCAGCACTTCAATTTCCAGCGCCTCGCTGGCGGTTGGCAGTTCCGGCCTGAACCCGAGCGCCGGCACGCAGGCGTCCGGACTCTTGGTGCTCAGTGGAGCTGTCCCGGGTTCGTGCCAGGAGCGAAGCATCTCCGCGGGCCGCTGAGCCAGACCCTCGAGTCCGCCCAAGTCAAACCCACGCTCCAGCGGCCTTCGTCCGCTCGCCACTGCAACCGCTGTCCCGGCTGCCAGGGGTGCCGCTTCTACCACGGTCAATGCTGGCTTCGCAGCCACGCCCGTGGCGCAGGCACTGAGTGCAAGCGCCAGCAGTTCCGTCGGCGCCGCGGCAGGGATCATCTCCCCTTCGTCCACCCTCTCAGTCCTGAACCGAAGCCGCGGTTTCGCCGTCTCCGCCACAGCCGGCTGCATGTCCGGATTCCCGCTCCTGGCCTGGAACCCGCAACGCATGCTGAGCGCCGAGAGGCTTAACGCGGTGGAACTTCGGAGGCAGGTTCCAGTTGTCGCACGGCCTCTGGATGACGGCGCCACTGGCCCTTTTACGCGGAATAGGCCGGCCAACTCCGCCGCCACTGCGTTGGCGTGGCCGGCCCGCAGCGGATTGACCGCGGGCAGGCAACACAGCGTGTCCGGCGCTTCCAGCCACTTGCCGCCTTCCCCGGAATCGACGTCCTCCGCGTGCCTGCTTTCCGGACCTCGCGCGGTGCCCTGCTGGGTCACTCTCAGCGCCAGCCTCGGAGCCCCAGCCTGTTTCCCGGCCCAGACTCCTTCAGGCCGAGCCGAATGGTACCGCCGTGGCCGCCCGGCCGCTTTGCCTGCGTCGAGCGGACTGAGTTCCCCACGTCGCGTGCCAGCCTGCCCTGCCAAACCCAGTGCCAGTACCGGCGCCGTGTGCTGCTCCTCGACCCAAACCCCCTCAGCACATGGCAAGCGGCACTCTCGTGGCCGCTCCGCCGTTTTACCTGCTTCCAGAGGCTTCAGTTCCTCCAGTTGCCGCGGCTCATTGCTGGCGGCTCCCGCTTCCATTGACCCGATGGAGCCTGCGAATCCCCCGGCCGCATCCAGCGGCACCGGACCCAGCCCGGCCTGGGAGCAGGCTGACTCCATGGGTGCGCCCGGCAAAGGCGCGCTCAACATATCCCTGAACTCGGTCAATCCTCTGATGCTCGACCGGAGTTGCGCCTGGGGAACCTGCGCCTCTTTTGGACCCAACAGATGAGGCACACCTGGCTGGTTGACGTGCCGCGCGACAATCGGATTCGGCGGCGGTCCCTGGACCAGTTCGCCCAGCGGCGGCGTCTCGGCGGCAAGCTTCGCTTCTGCCGCTGTCAGCTTCTGCGCCTTCTTTGGCAGCGGCGGCTTCTCCCGCTCCTTCAGGCCTTGTGAAGCAATCAGCCGCTGCAGCCCCAGATCGTTGTTCAGCCGGTCGAACAACGAACGGTGCTCCGCGCTGCAAAACTCCCCATCGGAGAATTTGCGCAGTAGACTCAGCCTTTTGCCGCAGTGCAGACACCGCATGTGAAGGAGTGCGCGCCCTTTCACACCATTTATCGGACATCTGGATGTGAATGGTTATCAGGTAAAGGACCTAGACCCTATTCGAAAAACCTGAGATTCGAACTTGGGCCGCGCTCCCCCTACACAGGGAAACGCCGGATCTCCACGTCATCCCGCCGGATCCTGTCTTCCCTCAACTTAACCCCCAGGCCCGGGCCCTCGGGCAGGGGCAGCCAGCCGTCCTCGGGAACCAGCATCGATTCCAGAAGCCCGTCGTACTCGTCCAGATAGTGCCGCCGCACAGTCTCCAGGATGCGCAAATTCGGAATCGCCGCCGCGAAATGGGCGCTCGCCCAGTGCAGCACGGGCCCCCCGCAGTTGTGCGGCGCCACGGGCAAATAATAAGTCTCGGCCAGCGCCGCGATCTTCTTCGCCGTTGTCATTCCGCCGCACCATGCCAGATCCGGCATCACGATGCTGGCCGCGCCCAGTTCCAGCAATTCCCGATACTGCCAGTGCGTCATCTGCCGTTCGCTAAGGCATAGCGGCAACCGTGTCGAGTCTGCCAGCCGCTTGTATGCGCCCGCGTTGTCCTGCGGCAGCATCTCCTCCAGCCACATCGGCCGCAGCGGCTCCAGCGCTCGCGCGATCTCCATCGCGCAGGGCAGGTTCCAGTAGCCGTGGAACTCCATCGCGACATCCATCGTGTCGCCCAGACTCGCCCTGATCGCTTCCAGCCCGGCCAGCCCCCGCCGCATTTGAGCTGCCGTGATCCACTGGCCGCCGGTCTCCTTGGCGATCGGGTCGAACGGCCAGATCTTCATCGCCCGGACACCCGTATCCATCAGCGAAGCCGCCAGTTCCACCGGCTGTGTCAGGAAATCGAACTGGTCGTAGCAAGTGTTGTAGATTCGGATTCGCTCCCGGCACGGGCCGCCCAGCAGGCTGATAGATCGGCCTCCCGCGGCTTGGCCGGCAATGTCCCAAAGCGCCAGATCGACGGCGCTCATCGCGCGCATCTCCGCTCCCGCCCAGCCGCTGTAGCTGACTTCCAGGAATAGATCCGCCCACAGTTTCTCGATCGCCAGCGGATCCTGCCCGATCAACTTCGGAGCAAGACGCTCGAGAACCACCGCCTGCTCGCTGGTCGGATGAGGGTAGGTCTCCCCCAGTCCGATCAGTCCGGAATCGGTGTGGATCCGCACCCACAGCCATCCGATTGGACCCGCGTGGACACGGATCCCCTCGCGCAACCGGATCGTCTCGACCGCAGTGATCTTCATGCCTTCGCCCAGGGGGGTAGTCGAAGGCCTTAGAGCGGTTCAGGGAATCGAAGATTCGCTTTGGCTAGCGCCTTGCCTAGCAGGCTCACCGCGTCCGGTTCTCCCACGCCGTTCGACGTGGCAATCTCGGTCAACAGCATGACCTCGCGCCCGCTCCAGCATCTTCTTCTCGCGGAACGACAGCGGTTTCATCGACTGCAGCCGGACCAGGCACTTCAAAACTTCAGCCACTTCCAGCAGACTGCCATTCTGCATCTTGACTGAGTTTTCCTTGAACCGGTCCTTCCAATCGTGCGAGGCGATGATTTCGCCTGTGGCCAGATAGTTCAGAACCCTCGCTATCTCGCCATTCTGAGTCACTTTACGCAACCCAACCTGCTCCACATGCGAGAACGGCACCATGACCGTCAGACTGTTGTAGGCCAGCTTGAGCAAATAGAACTTTTCGTTTTGAATGCCGAATGAACGAGCGCTGATATTTTCGATCGTGCCTACCCCATGGTTGGGGTAGACCACCTTTTCACCGATCTGAAAGGTCATTCGCGGACCTCGCTACCACTAGCTTCGAGTTGTCAGTAGACCTACATTGAAGCAGTACCCAAATGTAAACTGACTAAGCGTCTTTGTCAACCAGTACCATCTTGTAACCCAAGCATTTGGTGGTACTTAAAGGTAAGTTAATGAAATCCTCATGTAAGCTCTAACCTGCCTGATTTGAGAGGATTAAGTCCGGTTCAGGCACGCTTGCCACGTGGCCCAAGTGCTGACTATCTTCTAGCCAATAAACCATTTTAGACTGATAAGTCCTGCTACACCGCAAGCTTACGGATGT
Organism: Bryobacteraceae bacterium; assembly: GCA_963714395.1. Classification (GTDB taxonomy): domain Bacteria; phylum Acidobacteriota; class Terriglobia; order Bryobacterales; family Bryobacteraceae; genus JACADU01. The sequence goes on along the minus strand of CAVQOO010000040.1, from coordinate 134,655 downwards.
AGTCCAGATTCCTCCGCATATCCTCAGCCACGTTCTTTGATGGCGAACTCGTTTCAAGGTTCGCCCAACCCTCATAGCCCAACTCCATCAGCTTGCCCATCGCCCACGGGAAGTCGATTTTTCCTTCCCCGAGGTAGCCCGGGTTGTCCTTCAGGTGGATTTGCGCAATCTGTCCGGCCTTAACCACCTCAAACTCCTGCTTCAAATCATGGCCATTGTTGTGCAGATTTCCGATGTCGAAGTACATCTTCACTGCCGGGCTCTTCGAGCGCTCCATCATCCGAACAGTGTCAGCGGTCGACAACGTGTTCTCCAGCGCAAGAATTACCTTGGCTTTTTCGGCCTCCTTGGCCAGGTCCTTCAATCCGTCGATGAAGTAGTCACGGCCCTCCTGTGCGTCCAGCGCGCACTTGCCGAAGAACGGCAGCAGGATCACCCGCGCCTTCAGCCTGGCTGTGATGCGGATTGCCGCCGCCACCCATTCAAACGCCAGAGGATCGTTCTTCCCGCAGTTGACGTGCAGGATGTCCAGACACGTCCCCGCGAGTCCCACCTTGTGCTTGGCGGACTCGGCCAGATAGCGGTCCTGAATCTCGACATTGTCCAGCGGCAGTTTCCCGTCCACCGGCCGCCTGCCCAAGCTCACCTCCACGCCTTCGAAGCCAATCGAGCCTGCCATCGCCACCGCTTCAGGCTTGCCCGACATGCCGAGATTCCAATCCGTCACTCCAAGCCGGAGTTTGCTCCGCTTGGCCCCAAACGCCAAAGGCGCGGCGGCTGCCGCCATCGCAAAGGTACGCCGATTGATCATAACAATGGTCTCCTTCCAGCTCTTGCTCTAAGCCAGGATCACGTCGCTGAGCCTCACTACGGGAATTGGCTTTCCGCCGATCTTCGACCCAAATGCCTGCGCTCTGCCTGCCCACCGCGCCGACGCGTGTCGAACCCTGAAGCCACAATTCGCCCCAATTCAACTTCCACCAGTCCTTCGCCCGGTGTCAGCTTCGCGTCCGGCAGCCCAATCTTCTGCCCGCCCTCTCCCAACTCCAACGCAAATGCGGCCCAGGCGGTCTTCACATCGTTCCAGACTACACGCTTGGCGGAGCCTGCAGGCTTGAAGTCCGCCGTCAGTGTCAGATTTCCCGCCGCCTTCGATGGCACAAGCCGCGGAATGTACTCTCCGAAGCCGGCGCCGCAAAGCCGGAAGGCCATTGCCAGCCTTTTCGAATCCAGCGTTACCCCGCCTTCGCTCTCTTTCAATTCGTAGCCGTTCTCCAGGCCTTCCACGCGCAATTCCAGGAACAACCGGCCGCAATCGAAGGCGCCGTCCTTGATCATTTCCAGCGAAATGTGGCGGTCGCCTCCCGGACTTCTGAAGTTCACCAGCCCCGCCACCCGCGGCCCCTTCTGCACTGAGTACAGCAGCGCGGACGAGAAGTCGTACCCGTCCTTGATCACCCGCAACACCACAGTCCTGGCGGGCCGCGACCTGTCGCCGTAGTAGCCCAACAGCGGCCGCCTCTGATTCCAGAAATCGCCGCGATTCACGCTGCCCAGCGAGAAGTCGCGGCCGAACCATGTCGTGCCCTGCACCGGCGCTGTAGTTTCGCCCGCCCGCTCAAAGCCGAACAACTCCACATGCTCCCGCCCCGGGTTCGCATTCAGAAACCTCGGCGCGAGGTCCGCCGGACAGCGGTAATCGTGAATCGCCGTCTCGGCGTCCTCGCCCGTCCGATTCATCATATTGGCGATGTCCAGCCTCCCGTCCATCGCCTTCTCCAGCCACAGGGGAAAGCCGATGTCGTTGGAGTAGCACCGGCTCATCGGCCCTGCAAACTGCGCCCGCGCGGGGTCCCAATGAGCCGCCATGTGCTCCCACAAGCGCCGCTCGATGCGCGCCATCCGCGACCGTGTCTCCTCGTCCTTTACATACATCCGGTAGCGCGTTAAGGACGTGAGGGACACGCGCGCATACGTCGGCGAGTTGTACTCATTGAAGGTGCCGGTCTCGTCGATCTGCTTCGCCAGCCTGACTGTCCGTTCCCGGGCGTAGGCGCCCAGCGCCGAGTCCCCCGCCAACTCCGCCGCCGCCATCGTCACAAACGTGCCCTTGATGGCGATGTTCGTATACGACATGGTCACATTACGCCGCTTGATTGACTCCGCCGCGTGCGCAATCGCCGACCGCACTTCTCCCCGCAGCCCCGTCTCCAGCTTCGCTCCATGCCGCAATTCGATCAGCAGCAGATAGGAGCCGTTGAAGTCAGCCCAGTTCCAATCCGCCGGACTCATCTTCTCCGGCGGTTCCTCCAGGTAATAGCCCCAGATGCCGTACCACTTGCTCGCCGGATCCTTCACCTGGAGCGGCAGCACACGTTCCAACACCTTCTTCGCCCGCGCCACTCTCTCCGCCGAGCCTTCCTCGAGCAGCGTCAGCGCATACTCCAGCGAATCCCGCGTCGGATGCACCTGCCGGTCTCGCAGGTTCGTGTGATAGCGGTAGCCCGGAGGCAAGGATCGAGCGAAGCATCTGCTCCTTGTCGTCGAACCGCTCATCGGCAGCCTTTGCTGCCTTCTCGATCAGCGTCCTGTCCCACTCCGCCGGCCAACCTGTGCCTGCTTTCACGCCTGCGGTCTTCTCTGTCGCGCAACCCGCCAGACTCACCAGCGGCAGGCTCGTCACTTCCCTGCGTGACCACAGGCTCACTTCTTCTCACCTTCTTCCTTCACTCGCTTGAACTCCTGGTCGAGGAACTCCAGGCTCGCCGTCTCGGCGTCCTTGCCAAGCCTGAAGGTAACCGAGGTCTGCTCCAGCGGTATCGCGTCCTCCGGCGATTCGAACGTGTCGTAATGCCAATGCTGTAGCCGGATCGTGTGCCCGCCCCAGGCCAGCGTGAGGTTCTCGTCCATCGCTCTCACCACGACCTGCCCATACCCGGGGTTCTCATACACACCCGAATACTCGCTCAACGGCAGCGAAGGCTTTGTCCCCGTCACCCGCTTGGCCTCGCGCTCTTTCCGCTTGGCCGCGGCCTGGTCCTCGGCCTTCTTCGCCGCGGCGAGGTAAACTCCCGCCCAGTCCTTTCGCGGCAGGTCAAGCAGGATGTCGATCAGCGCGAATCGCAGACCGTCTGCCATCGTCGTCTGACCCAGATTCGTCAACACCACGATGCCCCACCTCTCGTCCGGCAGGAATGCGACCTGCGCCCTGAAGCCATCGATCGCTCCTCCGTGCGATATGAGAAACCGCCCCCGATAGTCCTGCAGCCGCCACCCCAGCCCATAGGCGTTCAAGTGACTCTCCGGATTCAGTTCCCGCGTCTGCGTGTCTTCCCGGATGATCGTCTGCGGAGAATGCGTCTCCTCGATCTCCTTGGCGCTGATGATCCGCCGCCCCTCGAACACGCCCTTGTTGATGTGCAGCGCCGTCCAGCGCGCCAGGTCCCTCACACTCGAGTTCATCGTGCCCGCCGGCCCAATGCTGGTGATATCCTTCCATGGCACCTCAACAACCGTGCCCTTGCGCTTGATATGCGGTGACGCAACGTCGCTTGCCGCCTGCGCGTCGGCCGGCGAAAAGCCCGTGTTGTTCATGCCCAACGGCTCCAGAAGCCGCAGGCCGACGAACTTCTCCCAGCTCATGCCCGCACATCGCGCCACCGCCTCGCCCGCCGCCAGGAACATGATGTTCTGATACTGGTAGGTCGAGCGGAAGGACTTCGTCAGCGGCACCTCCGCGATCCGCCGCAGAATCTCCTCCCGCGGCCACAGCGTGTTGTACCAGATCGCGTCGTTCCGGCTCAGCCCCGTGCGATGGCTCACGATGTCGCGCAGAGTCACCATCCCGTTGGCCTGCGGGTCGGCCAGTTGAAACGCCGGCAGGTGCTTGCGCACAGGGTCGTCCCACTGCATCTTCCCCTCGTCCACCAGCAGTGCGATCGCCGCAGTCGTGAAGGCCTTCGTTGTCGACGCGATGGCAAACCGCGTGTCCGCCGTCACCGGCTCATCGCGTCCCTGCCGCTTCACCCCGAATCCTCTGGCGAACGCCACCCGCTCGCCGTCCACGATCGCCACAGCCACGCCCGGCGCCTGAAACGCCGCGCGCAGCTTCTCGATCGTCGCCTCAATCTCTTTTTCGGGAAATGTCCGCTGCGCCAGGACCTCGGCAGGCACCCACAAAAGCGCCGCTGCAATAAGGAGCGGGAACACTCGCATTGTTCCTTAGTCTAGTTCAGATACCCAGGAATCGCATCTGGCTGGAATGCCGGGTTTCGGCCCAGCAGGCGGGAACTTCCAGGCTTGTTGCAGTGTCAACGGGAGATGCGATTCGCCGCGACGATCCTCTTTACCTGACTGCCAGCACCGCCGGTGGTCAGCAATCGAACGAGTCCAGGGCCAAACCTGCGATAGCGGAAATCATCCGGCAATTTGATCAACAGCAAATTGTGATGCTTGGCGAGATACACGGGTCGATTCAGTTTGACCAACTGCTGAAGGAACTCGTAGTGACGCCCGCGTTCGCGCGAGCGAGTGAATGACATCGTGGTGGAGATGGCCAGCTCATTGCACCAACCTACCCTCGATGATTACGTCTCCGGTGCGGAGGTGCCGCCGCATAAGCTCCGTTCCGTGTGGCAGGACGTGGTTGGGGCGCCGGGCGGGATCGCGACGTCGCCGTACCACGGGCTCTTTGCAGCTGTTCGTGAGGTGAATAGGCGTCTCCAGCCAGACCGTAAGCTTCGCGTCCTCGCCGGTGATCCGCCGATCGACTGGAGTCGAGTGCGCAGCCGCGAGGATATCGCGCCATTTCTCCCATTTCGCGACGAGCATTTCGCCAGCGCAGTTCGCTATGAAGTCCTTGCCAGACGCCATAAGGCTTTGCTGATCATGGGAGCGGGGCACTTCCAGCGCCGTGAAGGAAAGCCTGCACTTATCGAGCAGCAGATACTCGGCTCCTTCGCCAAGGCTTATGTAATCATCGCCGGCAGTGATGTCGTCCACACCTACGACGATGTGGATTCACGGTTTGCAGGGGTGAAGGACGCGCCTGTCCCCTGGATCATGGATATGAAGGGAACTTGGGTGGGAGCACTTTCCCGCTGGTCCGACACTCCTCTGATTGGCTTTCCCGCCGTGAGTTCCTCAGGGACACAGGTGGGAACGTGGCAGCAATCTGCCGATGCCTATCTGTTTCTGGGGCCACGCGATCTTTTGACTACGGGCGGCGAGGAATTCAATCTAGAACAGGTCCCCTACGGGACCGAATTGCGGCGCCGGTGGCAGATCATGTTCCCAAAGCCGCCGACGGCACTGCCCAAGCAGGACGGCAAGACTCGTCCGCTGTTCCAGCGCATTGCCACGCCCGCTCCGGCAGTCCAACGGCCGGTGGCCCGTCAATAGGCGGCGTTCCGTAGTCCTTTGGGCGGTCGGCCCCCGATCCGGTCCTACCTGTCGCGTTCGGCCACTAATTCCGTCGCGGCCATCATCGCCCCCCGCGCAGGCGAATCGGGCAGCATGGCGAGCAGGTTCCGCGCCTTGGATGTAAACTCATTCGCCCGCTCTCTGGCCCGCCCGGTTCCTTCGTACTTCTCGACCAACGCCCGCACGTCCTCGAACCGCACCTCGTCGTATCCGCCACCCTGCAGCACCGTTGCCACCATCGCGCGCTCCGCCGGCGTCGCCCGTTCCAAGCGCGTAGATCAGCGGCAGCGTCACCTTGCCTTCCCGCAGGTCGTTGCCCACCGGTTTGCCGAGCACGGTCTCTCGCGATGTGAAATCCAGCACGTCGTCGACCAGCTGAAACGCCATGCCCAGGTTCCAGCCGTACTCGCGCCAGCATGCCTGCTCGGCTTCATTGGCCGCGCCCGCGATCGCCCCCAGGCGCGTGCATGCCGAAAACAGGCTGGCCGTCTTGCGGTCCATCAGTTCCATGCAATCGGCCTCGGTGACTTCCAGCTTCCCGATGCGCTCCAGTTGCAGCAGTTCGCCGTCCACCATCTGCTGCGTCAGCGTGATCAGCAGGTCGAGAATCTCGAAATTGCGCTCGCGCAGCGCGATCTGGAAGGCCTGCATGTAGAGCCAGTCGCCCGCCAGCACCGACGTGTGATTGCCCCAGATCGCGTTGGCCGAGGGCTTTCCGCGGCGCGTCTTGGCGTCGTCGATGACGTCGTCGTGCACCAGCGTGGCGGTGTGGATCAGCTCCACCACCGCCGCCAGCCGGATCGCGTCGTGGCTCGGCTCGCGAAAACAGCCGCGTCGACACCAGCAGCAGAATCGGGCGCAGCCGCTTCCCGCCGTTCGCCTGCAGGTACTGGGCGATCTGCCCGACCGCCTCGACGGTGGCCACCGCCTCCAGCCTGAACTCGTTCTCGACGCGCTCGAGATCCTTCGCCACGAGCTTTTGGATTTCGCGCGCCGTGAAGACCAGACCCAGCTTGCCTGTAGCCATCGAATGCCTAAGTGTACCCGTTGGCCGCTTTGGCCCGCAAACAGAGATTCCGCCAGTTGCGCGTTGTCTGCTCCGCCAGGGCTTCCACGCTCATGCCCTTCGACTCGGCGACCTTCTTCGCCGTCTCCACCAGGTAGGCCGGCTCGTTGCGCTTGCCGCGGTACGGCACGGGCGCCAGGTACGGCGCGTCGGTCTCGACCAGCAGCCGGTCCAGCGGCGTCAACGCCAGCGCTTCCCGCAGTTCGACTGCCTTGGGAAACGTGACGACTCCCGAGAAGCTCAGATGGAAGCCAAGCCCCAGCGCCTCCTCGCGCCTCCCGCGGTCCCCCGGTGAAGCAGTGGAAGATTCCGCCGCCCTTCGCCCCCGAGTACGACGCACGGATCGCGGCCGCCGTATCCGCCCAGGCCTCCCGCGTGTGGATCATCACCGGCAGGCCGGCCTCCGCGGCGATCTCCAATTGCCGCTGAAAAACCGCCCGCTGCGTTTCCCGCGGAGAGAAATTGTAGTGATAATCCAGCCCGATCTCGCCGATCCCCACAACCTTTGGATGCGCCGCGAGCGCCGTCAGGTCGATCCACGTGGCTTCAACCGCCTTCGACGCGTCGTGCGGATGCACGCCCACCGTCGCGTAAATGAAGTCGTAGGCCTCCGCCATCCGGATGCCCGCCTCCAGATCCGGCGGACCCTCGCCTGTGCCGATCGCCACCATCCACCGCACCCCGGCCTCCCGCGCCCGCGCGATCACCGCTTCGCGATCTTCGTCGAACGCGTCGCCGTCCAGATGGCAGTGGGAGTCGACCAGTCGTCACGTTACTTCAGCCGCGCCCCGACCGGCACGTCCTCGAGAAACGCCGCCAGCACCGGCGTGCCGCCCTCCAGCGATGCCGCCACGATCATGCCCTGGGTCTCGATGCCGCGCAGCTTGCGCGGCGCCAGGTTCGCCACAATCACCACCTTGCGCCCGATCAGCTGCTCCGGGCTGTACGCCTTCGCAATCCCGGCCACGATCGTCCGCGGCTTCTCTTCGCCGATGTCCACCGTCATGTGCAGCAGCTTGTCGGCGCCCTTCACCGCTTCCGCCGTCAGCACCTTGCCCACCCGCAGATCCACCTTCACGAAATCGTCGATCGTGATCATCTCCGAGGGCGGCACGCCTTCCGGCCGTACCCACGCCTCTGCCTGAGCCGCCGCCGGCGCATCGGTGCGGCCCAGCAGCGCGTTCAGCCGGTCAACTTCCAGATCGTCCATCTCTTGAATCCTCTCGATTGCCGTTGCTGCGTCCACACGCGGGAAGACCGCCGCCACTTCGCCGATCGTCTGCCCTGCAGCCAACTGCCCCCACGCCAGCTGATCGATCCGCACCGCGCCCAGTTCCGCGGTCTGCCCCAACTGCGACCAGAGCTTCGCTGTCGCATCCGGCATGATCGGATGCAGCAGCACCGTCGCGATGCGCAGCCACCTCCGCCGCCGTGTACAGAATCTCGTCCAGCTTCGCCGCTGCCTCCGCGTTTGCCTTCTTGGCCAGCGTCCACGGCTGATGCTCCACGATGGCCCGGTCCACCATGCCGATCAGCGCCCACAGCGTCTCCAGCGCCCTGTGGAACTCGAATTTCTCGAAGCTCCCGCGATATGCCCCAATCGTCCTCGCCGCTTCCTCCGCGATCCCAGCGTTCGACGACCCCGCCGGAATCACGCCGCCGCGATACTGCCGGATCATCGTCAGCGTCCGGCTGGCCAGGTTGCCCAGCCCGTTGGCCAGGTCCGCGTTGTACCCGCGTGATCAGCGCGTCGTAGCTGAAGTTGCCGTCCTGCCCGAACGGAATCTCGCGCAGCAGGAAGTAGCGCAGCGGGTCGGCGCCGATCACCTGCCGGATCGGCTCCGGCCGCACGATGTTGCCGCGCGACTTCGACATCTTGACGCTGTCCTTGAGAAGCCAGCCGTGCGCGAAGAGCTTCTTCGGCAGCGGCAGCTCCGCCGCCATCAGAAACGCCGGCCAGTAGACCGCGTGGAACCGCAGAATCTCCTTGCCGATCAGGTGCAGGTCGGCCGGCCACAGCCGTCTTCCTTCACCGCCGTCATGTAGCTGATCAGCGCGTCGAACCACACGTAGAAGACGTGCTTGCCCTCCACCGGCACCGGAATGCCCCACTTGATCGTCGTGCGCGTGATCGACAGATCGCTTCAGCCCGCCCTTCACGAACGAGACGATCTCGTTGCGCCGGTACTCCGGCTGGATGAAGCTCCGGCGTACTCGTACAGCTCCAGCAGCCGGTCCTGGAACGCCGACAGCTTGAAGAAGTAGTTCTCCTCGGTCACCGTCTCCGTCGGCCGGCCGCAATCCGGGACAGGGGTCGCCCGGCTTCGCGTCGTTCACGTACAGTTCGTCAATTGAAGCAGTACTGCCCCGTGTACTTGCTCGGATAGATGTAGCCGTCGCTCCATGCACCGCTGAAACAGCCACTGCACCGTCTCCCTGTGCTTGGCGTCCGAGGTGCGAATGAAGCGGTAGGGGATCTCGAACCGGTCCCAGGTTGCGCGCAGTTCCTCGGCCACCGCGCCGGCGAACTCCATCGGCGTGACGCCCTTCTTCTTCGCCGCGCGCTCGACGTTCTGCCCGTGCTCGTCGCTGCCGGTCACCAGCAGCGTCTTCTTGCCGAGCATCGCCTGATACCGGCGGATCGTGTCGGCCGCGATCGTGCAGTACGTCGTGCCCAGGTGCGGCGCCGAATTGACGTAGTAGATCGGCGTCGTCAGATAAAACTTTTCGTCCATGCTCGCTTCCTCAACTCTTCCTCAGCCAGGCAGCCATCGCGTCGGCCATCACTTGCCTGAGCGGTTTGCCCGCGGCCATGCGCCGCCGCCCTGCAGTCCTCAAACTCGGGCGCCGCGCCCCGTCGTGCTCACCTTCACCCGCACCTTGCCGTACCCCAGGTCCACCTCTTCATGATGACGCGCCGCCACGCGCCGCTCGGCGTCCCACATTCGCAGACCCAGCGTCGACGGTCTCGGCCATCACCAGCGCCGCCAGCCGCTCCCGGTCCTCCGGCGCCGCGATCACTTCGCAGCCGCGACGCCCAGGCGCTGCTTCTTCATCCCCACCGGCCGAGAGCGTCACATCCAGCGCCCCGGCCTCCAGCAGTCGCTCCATCGCATAGCCCAGCACCTCCGGCGTCGAGTCGTCGATGTTGGCCTCGATCACCGTCACCGTCACGCTCTCCTTCGCGCCGGACCCCTCCCCCACCAGCACCCGGACCATGTTCGCCATGCCCGGAAAATCCTTTGTCCCCGCGCCGAATCCGCTCCTCTCGATCACCATGGAGGGCATCGGCCCGAACCCCTTGCCCAGCCCGGCCAGAATCGCCGCGCCCGTCGGCGTCGTCAACTCCGTCTCCGGACCCCGCGCATAGGCCGGCTTGCCCGCCAGCAGCAGCGCCGTCGCCGGCGTCGGCACCGGCATCACGCCGTGGTCGGCTTCCACCGTCCCGCTGCCCGTGTTCACCGCCGAGCGAATAGACCGCCTCCACTCCCAGCAGTTCCAGCCCATACGCCGCCCCGACGATGTCGCAGATCGAATCCACCGCGCCCACCTCGTGGAAGTGCACCTTCTCGATCGCCACGCCGTGCACCTTCGCCTCGGCCGCGCCCAGCGCGTTGAAGATCGCGATCGCGTCCGCCTTGGCCCGCTCCGGCAGCGCCGCCGGCTTCGATCATCTTCACGATGTGCGGCAGGTGCCGGTGCTTCTTCTGGTCCTCGTGCTCGACGTGAAACTTCGTTGCCGCGATGCCCTGCCGCTTGACCTTCTCGACGCTGAACCGCGCCCCCGTTCCAAGCGAATCGAGCCCGGCGAACAAAGCCTCCGCGCCGGCGCCCGCGTCGATCAGCGCGCCCACAGTCATATCGCCGGCAATTCCGGCAAAACAGTCGAAATATGCGATTTTCATTCCTGCACCAATTGCGGTAATATCTCGCCGGCTTTGCCCCTCAGCGCCATGTGCGCCGAGCCGCTCAGCGGCGTCTCTTCCACATTCACTTCAATCACCTTCGCCCGCCGCGCCGCACGCGCCAGTCCCGCGGCGGGATAAACCACCGCACTTGTGCCAACCACCAGCAAAACTTCGCAGTCCGCGACGATCCTCACCGCCTCGGCCCAGACACTCTCCGGCAGGCTCTCTCCGAACCACACCACGCCCGGCCTCAACAATCCGCCGCAGGCCGCGCAAGGTTCAACCAGCCGCGTCGCCATCATCCGTCTTTTCCCGCCCGCAACCGGTGCAGCGCGTCAGCCGGATGCTGCCGTGAATCTCCAGCACTTTCCGGCTGCCCGCGCGCTGATGCAAGCCGTCGACATTCTGTGTCACCACCGGCGCTCCGAGCCTCGCCAGTGCCAGGTGTCCGGCGTTGGGCGCATACTGCGCCACCAGCCCTCGCCGCCAGTCGTACCACTCCTGCACCATCCGCGGATCGCGTTTGAATGCCGCCGGAGTGGCCAGATCCTCCGGTCGCTGATTCCGCCACAGCCCGCCCGGCCCCCGAAACGTTGGAACGCCGCTCTCGGCCGAAATGCCAGCGCCCGTGAGCACGGCCACACTGCCCGCCGATTTCAGCATCTCCTTCGCCGTCTGGATCATCTTCCATGATGGCATGCGTGTCTTGCGGAACGCAGCCGCAGTCTCCGATTCAGGCGTAGCATATGACCCTGGCCCCGACTCCCGCTGTCCTGCTCGTCGGTAACCTGCCCGACCTTTCAGAAGCGCTCAATGGCCTGTCCTGTGAACTCACTTCCTCTCCAAGTGTCGATTCGGCCCTGAACCGCATTGCCTCTGGGAAGGTTGGCCTTGTCCTGTGCGATTATCCGAGCCTCGAGCCGATTCGCGCCGCCGACGCCCACACCCCGGTCATCGTCCTGGACCGCGAACGGCCCAACCCTGACGTCATGGCCGCCATGGAGATGGCCTTCGCCTACCTCAACCCGCCTTTCGAGCCGTCCCACATCCGCGAGCTTGTCCGTGAAGCCTTCGAGAACCCGGATCAGCCTGATTCCATTCAAGTTGAGTCCCACAATCCCGACTTCATCACCCTGCGTCTGCGATGCACCTTCGCCACAGCCGACCGGCTCATGCGCTTCGCCCTCCAGATGAAATCCGACATTCCAGCGGAGGAGCGGCGGCAGGCCGCAGTGGCGTTTCGGGAAATGCTGCTCAACGCGATCGAGCACGGTGGCGGGCTGAACCCCGAGCAATGGGTTCGGATCTGCCGTGTCCGTTCGAAACGAGCGGTCTTTTACTACATCCTGGATCCAGGCGATGGCTTCTCCCGCGACGAGCTCAAGCATGCCGCCACTTCCAACCCCGACGAAGCCCCCGATCACCACATGAAGTACCGCCAGGAGTTGGGCCTGCGCTCTGGCGGCTTCGGAATCCTCATGGCCCAGAATCTGGTGGACGAAATCATCTATAACGAGCGCGGCAATGCCGTGGTCCTCATCAAGTACCTCGACTAGCCGTCCACGCCGTAATTGCCCTACTCGATCCCTGTCTTCTGCCAGTTCTGCAGCACGGCGATCTTGTTCCGCGGCATCTCCCTGACCCGTTTGACTACCAGTAGTCGCTGCCCGTCGGGAGATAGGGCGTATGACAGCCCCGGCGTGTCAATGAACTCGGTCTCAAAAACCAGACGCGGCTTCTCCCATTCAACGCTCGGTTCAAATCGCACCTTCGTCGCGAACCACCGGTTTCCCTCCCGATAGAACAGCTCCCCGGTCCGGGAGCACCAAATCGGTTCCGTCCCGTATCGCGATGTGATCTGGAATACCCGTTCGCCGTTCAGGCTTCCGTAGCATCACTATCCCCCGTGGAAGCTCGCGCGCGCAATCCAATCGCCCGCCCGGAGCGATGGCAAGGAGAGCTGCCCTGCGAATCCGACAGTTCGCGCGCTGTGTCTCGCCGTTGCCGTCCGTTCCGACGGAGAACAGGAACTGCCGCATGGATGGCCACTCATATCCTCCATAACTTCCTTGCCATCATCAGTCCACGATCGTCGGCGTAAGCCTGTCTGCTGACTTCTGCAGCCGCACCGGCTGCGCTCCCTCATCCAGCCGCTGATACATCAGTTCGAATGTGCCGTCGCCGTCTCTCGGTGTAAACCAACTCGTCGCCCTTCGGCGAGAGCGCGCGGGAACCCTGAGCCTGATTGGCCGCTGATTGTCCTGTCGTCGTCCATTGATCAGATCTTCCACAAGGACATAATCGGTGGTGTCAGCCACGTGGATGGCGAGTCGTTTTCCGTCGTTGGAGACCGACAATTGCGCCGTACACTCGCTCCTCTAGGCTTGTTGGCTTCGGCCTTGCCTGCTGCGGTCAACCCAATGCATGGCCTCCCTTGTGCCGCATCGCCGCCCGTCGCATAAACAATGATCCCGCCGTTCGAAACCCCTGCCTGAACATACGGGAACAGCGAGTGCATCCTCACGCCCGATGCGATTCGCCGCGCGATTTCCGTGGACCGCCAAGCTCGGTCGAGTCGAAATCCACCGCATAGAGATCCCCAGCCCTGCCAAAAATCAGATGCCCGGGTTCGCACATACCTGCCGTCGTACCCGTTTTCGATCAGACGCTTCGGTGTCGCCGCCCGCAACGGCACGAGCCGGATTTCCGCGCGATCCGCTGAGATTCCCGCACGTCATGCGAGTCACCAAAACGTGGCGGCCATCCGGCAACACGCGGCCCGAAGTGGCAGTCGGGTTGCGACTTCAACACTTGTTCCGCCTTGCCGCCGTTCTCCGGCACTCGGGACAGAGCTGTGCCCTGCTGTCTCGCGAGAAGTAGATGTACCGTCCGTGCCCCAACTGGCCTCTACCGGAGCGTTGGCGCCGCAAAGAGTGATCGGGTTGCCCCCGCTGATCGGCACCGATCTTCACCTTGTCGTTCGAGAGGAATCCAATCGAGTTTCCGTCGGGCGAGAAGAACGCGATGGATCGCTTCCTCCGTCCCCTCAATCTGCCGGATCTCCGCGCGGTCCAGCCGCCGCAGGAAGAGTCGCGTTCCTCCTTCAGCGCTTCCGACAAAAACGATCGACTTGCCGTCTGGCGAGACGTCCAGCAGTGGGCTGTCAAAGCCGGTAAATGACGGCCCTTCCCTCAAAAGCAATTTCCAGGTTTCTTTCCAAGGTCGATCTCGGTCAGCGATCAACGGCCCCGAGGCCGTCTTGCCGGCGACGCTGCCTGACCAGAACCAGCTGCCGCAATCGCACCAACCAGAATCCCGGCCAGCAGCGCGCCGCGCAGCCCATCCGCCACTCGCCTCTGGACCGGCAGCTCGTTCGCTCGCTCCCGCCAGTATTCGCTCGATTTCCAGCCTGCGCGTCCCCGATGTCGTGCAGTCTCTTCTGCGGATCCTGCGCGAGGCAGCTCGTTGAGGAGTTCCCGGACTCGCCCGGGCAAGTCCCGCGGGCAGCGCCTCAAATCGTCGGCCGCCCCTCCAGGATCTTCGCGAGCGTGTCGGTGACCGTCTGCCCCTGGAACGCCCGCTCCCCCGATAGCATCTCGAACAGCACGCACCCGAATCCCCAGATGTCCGATCTCTTTCCGCGCCGGCCTGCCCCGCGCCTGCTCTGGACTCATGTAGGCGGTCGTCCCGATGATCGCTCCAGGCTGGCTCACCGTGATCGTCGGCGCCATCCCATCGGCTGCTTCCGGCTTTCTCCGCGTCAAAGACCTTCGCCAGCCCGAAATCCAGGATCTTGACCTTGCCTTCCGCCGACACCATCACGTTTGCGGGCTTCAAGTCGCGATGAATGATCCCCTTCTCGTGCGCCGCCTCCAGCCCTTCAGCGATTTGCCGGGCGATCTCCAGAGCCTCCCTCGGCGCTGTCCGCCCTCTCGCGATCCGGTCCGATAGCGTCTGCCCACATTTCCGTCGTACCCTCTATCAATGCGGCCCGCATACAGAGTCCTCCTCGTTGGCAACCTTCCTGAACTCTCGGACGCGTTCGAGAACGTGCATTGTGAAGTCTCTCTCGCCGAGAACCTCGAATCGGCCCTCGCCACTATCGCTGCCGGCAGCCTCGACCTGGTCCTCTGCGACTACCCCAGCCTCGCGCCTGTGCGCGAAGCCAGCCCCCAGCTTCCCGTCATCGTCCTGGCTCCAGAAGCCCCCCTCGAAAACGTCCTGTCCGCGATGGAGTTGGCCTATGCCTACTTCAGCCCGCCCTTCGATCCCGAAAAGATCCGCGAGATGGTCGTCGAGGCGCTGGAGAACCCCGACGTCTCCGACGGCATCCGTGTCGATTCCCACGACCCTCAGTTCACCACTCTCCGTCTCCGCTGCCGCGTCTCCACCGCCGACCGCCTCATTCGCTTCGTCCTCCAAATGAAATCCGACCTATCTCCCGAGGACCGCACTGAAGCCGCCATGGCCTTTCGCGAGATGCTGCTCAATGCCATCGAGCACGGCGGTAAGTTCAATCCGAACGCATGGGTTCGCGTCACCCGCGTCCGCACGCAGCGTACGGTGGTCTACTACATTCAGGACCCCGGCGCCGGATTCTCACGCGGCCACCTGCCTCACGCCGCCATCGAAAACCCCGAAGGCTCCCCCGTCGAGCACCTCAAGGTCCGGGCCGAACAGGGCATGCGCGCCGGCGGCTTCGGCATGATGATGACCCAGCAACTCGTCGACGAAGTGATCTATAACGAACAGGGCAATGAAGTCGTCCTGATCAAACACTTCGACTAACCGCCGCTCGCCCCCGGGCTCATACCCCTCGCCCTAGCCACCGGATCCTGAAATTGATCGAGCGTCCATTACCCCCGTAGAACCGCCCGAAATCCGGTGAGGATCGAATGTTGTTCACCGAGTCCGGGTTGATTCGGTTTGTGAGGTTGTTGGAGCCGAACCGGAATGCCCATTGGTGGCCGCGGAAGGCGAACCGCCGCTCCAGATGGACGTTCAGCTCAAAGTAGGTCGGGAATCTCAGCGCGTTTAACGTGCCGACGAATTGGCGGTCGTCCCCGCGCACGCTGTATGGAAAGCCGGATCGGACATCGGCCAGCAACGCCAGCGCCCACTTCACTTTCGGCAGGGGCAGATAGCCCCAGCCCAGGAATCGATGCGGCACATCCCATGGCATTGGCCGCATGTCGTTCGAATACGAAATCGGGTCCTCCACGCTGACGTCCGCCGCCGTGTTCGACAGTGCCCGCGATCGCGTGTAACTTGCCAGCCACTCATACCGCGTCCCGATCGCCTGACGCACCGTGACCGCAACCGAATCGAACGTATCCGTGCGGCGGTTCACCAGGTCGTATACCGCGTCAAGCGCTCGCCCATTCATCTCCCCGGCCCATGGCGGCGGAGGCGCGTAAGGATCCTCCACCGTCGAGTTGTATGCCAGTCCGTTCGATACGCGGCGCCTCATGCAGTCGGCTCGCACCATGAATCCGTTGACCCAGCGGTGTGCGCCCCCGAACGTCAGACTATAGGCCAGCGGCCGCTCCAGTCTCGGGTTCCCGATGGTGAACAGGTTCAAGGCCGGCCCGCGCCTGACCGATCCATCCGGACCGAAATAGGTTGCCACCGAGTATTGGTCCATTTGCCGCGTGAAGACCTGCAGATTCGTCGCATCCGCGATTCGTCCAAAGCCCGCGTAGAACTTGGTGTCGCTCCATCTGGCCGGCGACCAGCTTACCCCCACCCGGGGCGACGCGCTCCACGATCCGATGATGCGGTCCCAATCGCCGCGAATCCCTGTCTCGATCAGCACGCTCGGGCCGGATGCGCCAGGAGTCCTGAACGTACAGCGCCACTTCCTCGTTCGTCCGGCGCAGTTCGCCGCTCCCCCCAAACACGGTGCGCACGGTGAGAGTGTTCGCCGAGTCGTAGTTCTCATAGCCCGTCCTTTGGACATCCTGCCAGTAGGAAAGGTGATTGAGGTCCGTGCCCGACCGCACTTGGTGTGCTCCGAAGAACGAAAACGAAGGGAAGGACACATTCGCGAGCACCTGGTCTCTCCCCGCCTTCCGAACGCCATCGGTGAACCAGTTGCCCCTTTTCCCAAAAGGAGTGAACGCCAGAAGCCCCTGGCCTTGCGGGATCTCCCGGCCGAAAGTCCTGTTCGATGCATATCCGAATTCCAGCAGCGTTTTCCCCGTCAGGTAAATCTGGTCCTTGATGTAGAAAAACCACTGCCGCGTCCGGCGATCCACCGTCGTTTCCCATGGATCGATCGCGCTGACCCCGGTGCGCGGTGCGTTGAGCGCGTTCACCAGGAATCCGCCCGTCAGGATGTGCGAGGGCGACACATTATGCTGCACGTGCAACAGATTGCTCACGCGCAGACTTGTCTGCCGGTCCTCCCCCTTCGGCAAGCTCCCGAATGAAGACCCTGTTGAATCCGATATCGATACTGTCGGAAAACCATGTGCGGCCGCGGCGGATGGGCCCGGACACCCCAAAGCGGGGCGTCCAGTCGCCCAGAGTCCATCCCTTCCGGTTCTCAAGCCCGGGGATGAAGTTGGTGGCAATGTATCGATAACGGTCTCCCCCCGTCTGCGTCCGCACGCGCCAATGTCCCGCCCGTCCCCTTGCCGAATTCCGCCGGCAAATTGCCGCTGGTGATCTCGACGCTCTCAATGGACTCAACGCTCAACCGGGACTCGAACCGCCCGCTGAGCGGGTCGTTGAGATTGAAGCCGTTCAGCGTGTACAACACCTGGTCCTCGGCCGCACCATTGACGTGCAACCCCCCGCGATTGTCTCTTACCACCCCCGTCACCGTCCGCAGAGCCGAGCGGAGATCATTCGTGTTCGGGTAGGGGATATCGATAACCTCCCGGTTGGTCATCAATCGGCGCGCCGCGGTTGTATCCATGTCGATCCCCGGCGGCGGCGCTGTCACTTCCACGCTTTCTGTGAGCTCCAGCACGGGCTCCAGGGTGATCACCGCAGCCTCCGTGTCCCCTACGATCGACAGCGCCTTTGACTCGGTTTTGTAGTAGCCGTCGAGTTCGGCCGATAGGTCATATGTCCCCTGTTGGGGAACCTCGATCAGGAATCGGCCCTGGGCGTTTGAGAATCCCTGCAAGATTGCCCCTGATTCTGCTCGCAGCAGCACCCTCGCTCGAGCCAGAGGAACCAGGTTCGGCGACTGCACCTGCCCCGCGAAGTACACCTGTCCCCATGCGGAGACTGCCGTAGCGGCCAGACTCACCCACAAACCCGCGATTGACCTGACTGAAGCTCGCAAAACCCACCCGTCCCAGGAAGAGTTCGTCAGACTATATCTACTTTGAACAGTAATGCAAAAAGCTGCTGCGTGTCCTCTCCCGCTGGAGTACGCCTCCCATCGAGAGGCAGATATCGAAAGATCTGCTTGGCCTGATCCAATTGCTCTGAATTGAGCCGATGAGAATCGCAGGGCGCATGAGAGAGGCTTCATGCGGTTAGGTGCACACCTCATTCGCCCCCTACCAAGTTCGATTCTGGAGGCGTGTCTTGCTCTCTCTACGATGGTTTTCATTGCTGGTCATGATGGGCTTGGGGCTTGTGCCTGCAGCCCTCGCCCAAGTGCAGTTTAAGGTCGCCGGGCGGCCCGTTCAGGTCCACGGCTTCTTTTCGCAGGGCTTTGCGAAGTCCGATACCAACAACTACATGACAATGCGGACATCGGAGGGCAGCGCCGCTCTCACCGATGGCGGTGCGAACATCTCCATGCGGCTCACTGACAAGTTCCGTGTCGGCGCTCAGTTCTATAGCCGCAATATCGGCGAGCTCAGCAATGGGCGCGTCGAGGTCGATTGGGCCTTCGGAGACTATCGGTTCGCCGACTGGTTCGGTGTTCGAGCCGGGAAAGTAAAGACCACCCTCGGCTTGTATAACGACACGCAGGATATGGAGTTTCTCCATACTTGGGCTCTGCTGCCCCAGTCGATCTATCCCGCTGATCTCCGCGCCAGCACCATCGCCCACGTGGGTGCTGACCTGTACGGGGATGTCTCACTGCGGAAGTACGGCACGCTGAGTTACACAGCCCACGGCGGGCAGCGCCCCGACGACCCCAGAGGCGGCTACCGCTATGGCCTTGCGGACTCCGGATTGCCGCTAAGTGGCCCAGTCAACGGAATCTCCTGGGGCGCAGACCTCCGTTGGTCGACACCCGTTCCCGGTCTGTTGGCCGGCATGTCGCTGTTCGATGCCAGGTTGGACGCCGCCGGCAGCATGCGCGGCCGTTTCGGGGCGATGCCGTTCTCCTTCAGCACAAAGACTGACCGCACCCTGCAGTACTATTCCGATTACCAGAAGGGGAATCTGCGGGTTGCCGGCGAGTATCGCCGGAACTATGCGCTCCAGGAAATGTTCTCCAATGGAGTCCACTTCATGGATTCAACTTATGATTTCAGGGCCTGGTATCTCTCCGGTGCATGGCGCTTCGGCAGGCTCTTGGAGGTGGGCGGCTATCACTCCATCTACATCTCGGACTGGCCCAGCGATCATTCCCTACCGAATAACCACCTGCGCGACAACGTCGTAACGGCCAGATTCGACATAACCCATTTCTGGAATGTCAAAATCGAAGGCCATTTCATGGACGGCTATGGCAGCACTTACGCCGCCCGTGGGTTCTATAAGAGCGTCAATCCGCAGGGCCTCAAGCCACAAACAACAATGCTCCTGCTGCGCACCGGCTTCAACTTCTAGCTCCCGGGAGAACCAACCATGCAACGCAATCTCTTGCTTGATTCACTCAGACCCATGCTCGCAGTCGTCATCCTGCTCACTGTGTCCTGCATCGCCGGCGCGGCCGACTTTGTCGTAGTCGCCAACACTTCGATCGCTCAATCGGAAGTGTCCAGCGATGACCTGAAGCAGATATTCCTGGGCTCGAAGACCTCGCTCGCCGGCGCAGGCGTGGAGCCCGTCCTCGGCCAGCAGGGCACTGCCCACGAGGCGGTCCTGGGCCTTACCGGCAAGTCCGATACGGCTCTTCGCAATCACTTCAAGAGCCTCGTCTTCACTGGCAAAGGCGCGATGCCGAAAGCCTTTCCTACGGACGTGGCCATCGTTCAATATGTCGCCAAAACCAAGGGCGCCATCGGCTACATCAGCCCCGCGACTCCCGTCACGGGGGTCAAGCAACTGGCCGTCAAGTAAGTCCTCTGGGGAATCTCCATGAAGCGATACAGCGTCACAACCAAGATCTGGCTTAGCGTCGGCGTCTTCCTGCTCGGCTACATCCTGTCTGTGGCATTCGGACAATTCCAGAGCCTGCGCCTCGAACGCAGGCTCGTCCGGACCGACCGGACGCTGTTTCCTTCGGCCCAGAAGGCGCAGGCGGCTGAAGCGGCTTTCCAGCGCATGACGGGTCTGTTCAGCGATGCCGTCATGACAGAGAATGCTGCCGCTCTCGATGCCGCACGTCAGGAAGGGGCCCAGATCTCCGCACACCTCCAGTCGATCTCATCACTCGACGGGTTGGACGATGTGCGCCGGGATTCCCTGCAGCAGCTGCGGCGTGACGCCGATACCTTTATCCAGGAATCGGCTCGGGTCTATGGGGCCGCCGCGACCGCGGGAGGCAATCTCTCCGATAGCCTCCAGGCAGACCTGAAGCGCGTCGCCGGAGAATCCCGGATGCTGCATCAGAGCCTATGCCTCCCTGGCCAAAAACTCCTCCGCCGAGTTGAATGCCGAGTTGGCTGCCGCCCAGGGCGATTCCGATCGCCAGCGCTGGGTCTCCCTCGGCGTCTTCCTGTTCACAGTGCTTCTGGCTGGGGCATTGGTGCACGTTACCATCCAGCGCTCCATCGCCCAGCCGCTCCGCGACGTCGCCGGCCGCCTGGAAACCAGCACCGGCCATGTCGCCCTTGCCTCGGACCAGTTGGCTAACTCCAGCGATATGCTTGCCCGCAACGCCACCCACCAGGCGGCATCTCTCCAACAGACCTCCGCCTCCAGTGAGGAAGTCACCAGCATGGCTCGCCGCAACGCTGACCACGCCTCCCAGGTTGCCGGCATGATGCAGGAATCAGGTAGGAACTTCAACGACATTGATTCCGCTCACCAACAACTGGTCAGCGCCATGACCGAGATTCGTGAGTCTGGTACGAAAATCGAGAAGATCATCAAGGTCATCGACGATATTGCCTTCCAGACAAACATCCTCGCCCTCAATGCCGCCGTCGAAGCCGCCCGCGCCGGCGAATCAGGGATGGGCTTCGCCGTTGTCGCCGACGAGGTCCGCAACCTCGCCCAGCGCTGCGCCCTGGCCGCCCGCGATACCTCCGGCCTGATTGCCGAGTCTGTCGCGAAAACCGGCGCCGGCCACGAACGTCTGGAAGCTGTCAGTCGACTCCTCGAGAAGAACAAGGGCATCGCCGGTGGAGTCACCTCCCTCATTGGTCAGATCAGCGTCGCCAGCCAGGAACAGGCCCGCAGCATGGAGCAAATCGCTAAAAGCGTCTCTATGACCAGCAATGCCACCCAGGACACTGCCGCCTCGGCCCAGGAGGGCGCTTTCGCCGTTTCCAGCCTGCGCAGTCAGGCCAGCGAATTGCACGACGTCGTCGAGAGCCTCCGGCACATGACCGGCCACTGATTCAGCTCCGTCTGCCGCGCTATCCCTGCTCTCAGTCGAGATACGTGTCGCGGGCGTGCCGCATGGCTGCCCCCAGACCCTTTCCGTCTTCCGGGTCCCAACCGGCGAATGCCGAGTCAACCGCGTGCCTGCCCAATCGGTGGTATGCCTCGAATTGCGACTCGTTGAAGAATTGATCGCTCGTCGGCTCCTGCGGGAACAATGGATGCGCTTGGTGGTAATAGCGCACGTCCTGATCTTCGTCGCCTGTGATCACCCCCTTCAGATACAGAATCAGGCCCGGCTTGGCCAGGCTGCCATCCACCGCCGGGTAATCGATCGTCAGCAACGCGGCATGTCTGGGCTCTCGTTCACCCGTTCCAACCCGCGGCGCCACCGAGAACCTGATCGGGATTCCCAGATCAACCCGAACCTTCTCAATCGCATTGGCCACGTCCTCGAACTTGTACTCCGGGTCTGCGCTTCCGTCGCTGATGACAATGAACCGGCAGCGCCTGCGGACCAGTTCGTACAATCCGAGGTTCTCGAAATGGCCGCCGTCGGACAGGTACACCCAGGGATGCTCGTCGTCGGTGAGTCCCAGCGCTTCGGCAATCACCATGTAAGGAAACACCGGGTCGGCCTTGCGGACGTGCTTGGGGTCCGGGCTTGCCGGATTGGGCAGCCACATCCCGAGCCGGATATTGAACAGCGACATCAGGAGGCTGAGCAGTTTCGAGCTGTGGTAGCCCATGTTCGGGCTCGCCGCCGCGCCGGAGATCGCCACCGCCGTTCCCACCGAGAGCCCTCCGGCGTCCGTATACTCGCCTGAAGGCCAGTACGCTCCGTACTGATGACGAAGCTCCGCCGAGCCGCAGTGCAGCCTCGTCGCGGTGAATGATGCCGCCTGGCGCTGCTGCCAGGCCAGCTTGGTGCCCCCGGTGATATTCAGCGCCATGTTGACGATGTGAAATGGCTTCTCCTTCGAAAGTTCGCTCATCAGGTAACTGTCCTCGCGGTCGAAACCCGTAAACAGGTTCGGCTTGCGAGTGCGCGATGCGCCCAGATAGGCGCGGATCAGCCGGTTCCGGTACAGGCTCTGCATCGAGAAGCGGTTGGCGCTGACAAAGTAACCCGCCCCGAACGAGGCGCCCAGCAAAATCAGCCAGCGCCACGAGAGCCACATGAAGTCGGTGTTGCTGCACAGCAGCAGAAATCTGATCTGGTCAAACGGCTGGAATTGATTCAACCGCCACGCGATGATCAGCGACAGCCCCGTAGCAAGGCCGAGCAGAAATACCGGCCCGAGAAGCTTCTCGGCAATCTGGCGGCCGAGTTTCTCCAGGCGGCTGATGTCGGGCGGCGGATGCTTGTCGCTGCCTGAATGGCCCCACCAGGCGTAGACTGCTCCCAGGACCCCGGCCAGTGAGCTGGTTCCGGCCGCGGTGATCCACCCCTGCCACCAGAGCTTGATGCCCAGCAGCCACTGCGGCACGTACAGAACCGATACGCCGGCCACCAGCCAGGCGAAAATCGCCATCAATGCCAGAGCCCCCGCTCTGCCCCACCATTCGCGGTCGTCCTCGAAATAGTCGAACTGCTCATCCGCGGGAGGCGTATTGTAGATGCCCACCAGCACCGCCCCTGCGACGAGTTCCGCCGCCAAAAACATCGGCACCGCAAACGTGAAATAGGCGATCGGATCATCGCCGTGTGATTGCACAAATGTTTGGTCGATGAACCAAAGCAGGACGCCCATGACGGCACCGGCTGAGACAACACCAAGCAGCAGCCGCCAGCGCCACGCATTTCGCCGGTATGCCCCGAGCAGGAAACCTACCGCATGAATGCTGAAGGCGGCGCCGTACAACACACGCAGACGCTCCGGCTCATCGGGCGGGAACAGCGTCTGAAGCTGGAACCACGAGAAGGTGAGACACACCACGGAAATCAGCAGCGGGATGCCGTAGAGCAGCATCACGTCCAGCGCCATCCATTTCCGCCCCGGCTCCACCCCGACGAGGGAAGGCAGAAACCGCGCGATGGTCCCCAGCGCCACCGTGCCGAACCCGAACCCGACGGCGAACGTCCACAGCCCCGCCTGGGAATGCTCCCGGAGGAAAGAGAGAAAGCCCACCCCCATCCAGGGAATCAATGCCACGGCTAGCAGCACCGGCAGCAGCACCGCCCAGTTCAGCAGCAGGTTCCGCAGGTAGATGGCGATCAGCGTCCAACTGTCCCCGCTGAACAGGCCGAGCTTCGGGGCGAGATAGTTGGAATAGCTGCGGAGATGCCGTATTGCCGTCGGTTCAGGGCGTTCCGGGTCGCCGGGACTGCAGTCCTGCAAGCAATGTTTGTAGCTCGCAGGGTCGTTCTTCTGCCAGGCCTTGAGCCAACTGCCGATGTAGCCCCCACCCGAGACCGTGGAGAGATAATCGAACCGGCCGAGCAGCCCCTTCAGGGCGAGACCATGCAGCACTCCAAGCCCGAATGTCGCACTGCGGATTCCGCCGCCGGAGATGCACAACCCCGTGATGGCCGCATCGTCCGCCAGGTTGTGCGCATATCTGTAGAGCGTCCCTGCGTCTCCATCCGGTGGCGGTGGCGTTACGCGATCCTTGAGTAGCTCCGAGTACTCCTGCGCCAGAATCTCCCCAAACCTAAGAGGCCCAGCCGGCTTTTGCATGTTCTTGAGATTGTAGGGCAAGCGGGGGTTGGCAGCAATCCGCGGGGTCGGGTTGTGGGGCTGACCCCCGGGTCAGCGGGCGACCCCCTGGTCGCCTCGTCCGCGCCGGCCCACCGGCCGGCCTCCTCAACGCGGCTCCACTAAATGTTCGGTTTTAAAGGTTCGGATGTGGGGCTGACCCCCGGGTCAGCGGGCGACCCCCTGGTCGCCCCGTCCGCGCTCGACCACCGGTAGTGGCTGGCGTGCGGCACCAACCCTGCTCTAACGGGGTTTTCCTCAATATAGATCCGTATTCTCTCCAACTCCCCCTCGTTCCTCACGACGTGATCGTAGCTTTCGCCCTGCCAGAAGGGGTTTCCGCTTGATCCCAGAATCGCGTTAGCACGTTTGGCGGTAATGCCTTTCAGCGATTTGGTCAGTATCGGCAAGGCCACGGCGGGCGTGACCAACAGGTGAACGTGGTTGGGCATGACCGCAAAGGCATGCAGCGAGTAATGCTGAAGTCGCTGTGCATTGTACTGAATAGCCTCCACCACCGAGTCAGCAATCCGCGGCTGCTGCAGATAACGGGCGCCCGTGCGCGCCTCATCCAACAATCGGTCCATTGCGGCAAACGCCTGTCCGGCGGTGACCGAGGCAGCAGGGAAGCACCGATTGCAGGGAAGGCTGCCGTGGAGCCGCCAGGTGAGAAAGATGGGCTGTCCGATCTCGTAGTAGTGCGGAAGCCGCCGGCGATAGTGTGTCACGCAGTCTAGTGCTTGTCCGCTGCGAAATTCTCAGCGACCCGCAACCCGGCGGCTGCCGGCTTACTTGGAGAGTGCCCACCCCCTGCCGCCGCTCAGTTGTCTATACTGCCAGCAAAGCCCGCATGACCAAGGCCCACATCGCAACCGGAGGACAATGATGCTCATCGACGAGTCCAACAGACGGCAATTCCTGCAAACCGCCGTAGGCGCAGGCGTCGCCCTGACCGCCGCCCAATACCGGGCCACCGCCTCCACCACCGCTCCCAGCGACAAGATCCGTGTCGGCTTCATCGGCCTCAACGGAATGGGCACCGGCCGCCTCAACGGATTCATGAAGCACAGCGACGTTGTCGCCGCGGCCGTCTGCGATCTCGACCAGACTCACCTCGATCGCGCTGTCGCCAATGTCGAGAAAACCCAGGGCCACAAACCCGAAGCCTTCAAGGATTTCCGCAAGCTGATCGAGAAGAAAGATCTCGACGCCGTCATGATCGCCACGCCGGATCACTGGCACGCGCTCCCGACGGTGCAGGCCTGCCAGGCCGGCAAGGACGTCTTCGTCGAAAAGCCGCTCTGCTACTCCATCGGCGAAGGGCCGCGCCATGGCCGAAGCAGCCGCGCAAGCACTACCCGCATCACCCAGATGGGCAACCACATCCACAACGACCTGCCCAATTACCGCCGCGTCGTCGAAATCGTCCGGTCCGGCATGCTGGGCAAGATCCAGCGCGTTTACTGCTGCAATGAACAGCGGTGACAAAGGCATAGGCAAGCCGCCCGACTCAACGCCCGCCTCCCGAACTCGACTACGATTTCTGGCTCGGCCCGGCGCCCAAACGCCCCTACAATCCCAACCGCTCGCACTTCACCTATCGCTACTTCTGGGATTACTCAGGCGGCTACCTCATCGACTTCTGGTGCCACTATGCCGACGTCGCCTACTGGGCGCTCGACCTCAAGGCCCCCTCACTGCTCTCCGCCGCCGGCGGCCGCTGGATGGTTGACGACAACGCCGAAACGCCGGACACCATGGAAGTCGTCTACGAGTTCCCCAACCGCCTCCTGCTCACCTGGACCCTCCACCCCTACGGGCCGCCCCGGCTACGAGCACATGGGCAGTTGCGTGATCTTCCAGGGCTCCGAGGCAACCCTGGTCACCAACTACAACAGGCACGAACTTTGGGTGAAGGGCAAGAAGGAAGAGAACTTCCAGCGCCCCGCGCAGACCATCCCCGACTCCCCCGGCCACATCCGCGAGTTCCTGGACTCCATCAAGTCGCGCAAGCTGACCACCTGCAACGTCGAGTACGGCCACCGCCTGACCAAGGGCGGGCTGCTCGGCAACATCGCCTACCGCACCGGCGAGCGCCTCCAATGGGACGACGCCCGCGAGAAGTTCATCGACAACTCCAAAGGCCAACAAGCTGGTCACCCGCCGCTACCGCAAGCCCTGGAAACTGACGTAGGGCCTGCCCGAGGTGAGGCATGGCCGGACTCTCCGATCGTCAGATGCGGCGAGCAGCTCCATCGCGCAATGGGTCCGGAGCTGGAGTCTGCCCGGAGCGGGACTCGCCGCGCTCCTCGCGCACATTCCGGAGAAATCAAGCGTCGCCCATCGCACGCTCGCGAAAGACAGGTGTCAAGGCGAACCCGATCCCCCTCAAGCGGGGCGCCGCGCAGGTGATACGCGAGATGCGAGACGAACGATGATCGTTCTGGATGCCTCCGTAGTGGTTGAACTCCTCACCAACGGCAGCCTCGCCGACAGTATCAGAGACGAACTCGCGGGGCGCGACGAGGCTTTCCTGGCGCCGCATTTGATCGACGTTGAGGTGACGAGCGCGATTCAACGGCTGGCGGCGGGCCAGCGAATCGACGCTCACCGCAGCGGCGAGTTTCTTGCAGGGCTTGCGGCTCTGCCCGCGGAGCGGTATTCGCACACGCCCTTGATTGGCCGGATTTGGGAACTCCGGCACAACTTCACCGCCTACGACGCCGCGTACATCGCGTTGGCGGAAGCAACAGAATCTGTCCTCTATACGTGCGACGAAAAGTTGCTTAGAGGTCACCGGGCCCGGGTTGTGCTGTTCGAAAGCTCCTAACGGGTTTGCGGATTCGCGGCTCGGGCGTTTTCCGTCCAACTGACCCGGCTCGCCGGCTCTCGCCTGCGGCAGCCCGCTCGCCACCTGAGCACGTCCACGTGTTCGGATCAGAATCTTCGCCGTGCCTCCGTCGGAATCCCGCATCGCTTGCATCCGCGATCACTCGCTCGTTCAACGCGGTTTCGAGACCACGCCCGCAATCTGGCCGGCATATTTATGTACGCCCCGGTGGGAGGGGAGAGCAACAACGGTCTGACGGTGGACGTCGCCGGCCGGCCGTTTACCGCGGATGGAGAAATGGTGAGTGGAAGCTATTTCGCCGTCCTCGGAGTATCCCGGTTCTCGGCCGGACGATCGTCGAAAGCGACCTGAGCCCGGGCGCTCCCGGCGTAGTCGTGATCAGCCACAAACTGTGGCTGCGCGAGTTCGCCGGGCGGAGTTCCGCGGTCGGACGGAGCATCCGTGTGAACAGCTCCCCGTTTACGGTCATTGGCGTGGCCCCGCCCGGATTTGCAGGGTTGAGCGGCGCCGTCTCGGACCTGTGGCTTCCGCTGCTTCCGTCACCCGTGGTGAGGCCTTGGGGCTCGCGGTCCTCTTCCATGGAGACATACTTTGCCGATCGCCGCTGGTGGTGGTGTATTATCGGCGGCCGCCGGAAGCCGGGGACAACAGTGGCACAGGTTCAGGGTGAAGCGGAATACCTCTTCCGGCAGAGCATCACGGCGGGAGTCAGCAACATCCCGGCGCGCCTGCCTGCGCTGACCGTCTCGAGCGTCAGCCCTGCGTTCCAAACCGTGCGTCGCAGGCTCTCTACTCCGTTGGGCATTCTCGTCGTGACGGCGGCGTTGATGCTGCTCATGGCGTGCGTCAACGTGGCGGCCCTGCTGGTATCGCAGGGCCAAAGCGCGCCAGAGAGAGATTGGGGTTCGCCTGGCAATCGGCGCCTCGCGGGCACGGGTGATCCGGCAACTCCTGACGGAGAGCATCATTGCTGTCCGCCTGCGGCGGCATCCTTGGCCTGCTGTTGGCGTACTGGGGCGCGCCCACGCTGCTAAGCCTGATTGCCGGATACCGCCAGACGACTCAGCTCGACGTCGGCCCCGATGGCGTCGTTCTGGCGTTCGCCGCGGCGGTCTCGCTCGCAACCGGCATTCTCTTTGGAATCGCGCCGGCGGTTCGCGCCGCCCGGGAGGATCTGGCGCATCAATTGAAAGACGCCGGCCGCGTCCACCACGCAACGCGGCGGCCTCGCGCGGGCGCTGGTGGCGATCACAGATCTGCGCTGTCGGTCGTGTTGCTCTTCGGTGCAGGCCTGTTCGTGCGCACTCTTCGGAACCTCGATGGGCAGCATCTCGGATTCGACCGCGACAACCTGCTGTTGTTCGACATCGATCCCGAACGCAGCGGTTACACCGGGCCAGCGCGGTATGGCGCTGCACAATCAGTTGGCGGAACGGATCGGCAGGCTTCCCGGTGTGCAGTCGGCGACCTACGTCCAGGAGGCGCTGCTTTCCGGAACCCACAACAGCACGTCAACCACGACCGATGGTCCGCCCATGCCGGCCGGCCGGACGATTGAAGACTACTTACAACCGGGTGGGCCCGGGGTTCTTCGACACGATGGGAATGCGAGTGCTGCTCGGCCGAGGTATCGAACTGCGCGACACGGATGGAGGGCATCCGGCGGCCGTCGTGAACGAGTCCTGGGCGCGGGCGCACTTTCCCAACGAGAATCCGGTGGGCCACCACCTCAGGGCGGGCGGAGAAACATTCGACCCGCGGTACGCATACGAGATCGTCGGAGTGGCCGTGGATGCCAAGTACAACCGCATGCGCGAAGCTCCTCCACCGACCGTCTATCTCGCCTACGGAGAGAAGTGGGGCCGGACACGCCGCATGTGTTTCGTGGTGCGCTCCGCCGGCGTTGCTCCGGCCGCGCTGATGGCATCGGTGACCGAGGCGGTTCATAGTGTGGACCCTGCACTGCCGTTATACAACGCACGAACCCAGCGCCAGCAGATCGAAGAGGCGACAGGCACGGAGAGAATGCTTGCCCGCGTGTCGATCTTCTTCGGAGCGCTGGCGCTGCTGCTGGTGGCTATCGGCGTGTATGGGACGCTGTCCTACGCGGTGACCAGGCGAACCGGCGAGATCGGTATCAGGATGGCGCTGGGCGCTCGCCGCACGACGGTGGTGTGGATGATCTTGCGCGAATCGCTGATCGTCGCCGGCATCGGTCTGGCTGCTGGTTTGCCCGCCGCGCTCGCACTGTCGCGCTTCGCCGAAGACGCGTTGTTCGGCGTCGAAGCTCATGATGGCGTGACGGTCGCCGCGACGGTGCTGATCCTATCCGCAATAGCGGCGACATCCGGATTCTTGCCCGCGAACCGCGCGGCGAGGATCGACCCGATCCGGGCTCTGCGCCACGAGTAGGGCCGGCTTCGGCTGCGAATTACTCATGTTCAGTGTTGGGTTCGATGCCGATTCGGGCATTGACCCCATTCTGAAAAGCGTTGATTGCGCCGAGGTTCTTCGGACCTTTCACGCGATGGATTCCAGCAGCCAGATCCGGACCCAACAGGCCGGAATCGGCGAAGTCGGGAGCGAATTCCTCTGTTCACGGGCGGGGGCGGACTCGCTTCCCCAACGGATCCGCCGGCGTGTAATTGAGTTCCTTGCTCAGCAGTTCCACCAGCGTCGACAGCACTTTCACCCTCGCGTGGTACTTGTCATTGCCCTCGATCAGCGTCCACGGCGCCGTCCGCGTGCTCGTCTTGAGCAGCATCTCCTCCACCGCCTCTTCGTAGTCCCCCCACTTGCCCCGATTCCGCCAGTCCTCGTCGGTCAGCTTCCACTCCTTGTAGCCGATCCGCTTGCGCTCCTCAAACCGCCGCAACTGCTCGTCCCTCGAAATCTGCACCCAGTACTTCGCCAGGATCGTGCCGAAATCCCGCAACTGCCTCTCAAACGAATTGATCTCCTTGAAGCCGCGCTTCCACTCCGCCTCCGTCGCGAACCCCTCCACCCGCTCTACCATCACCCGCCCGTACCACGACCTGTCGAAGATCGCGATCTGGCCCTTCTCCGGAAGGCGCCGCCAAAACCGGTACAGGTAGTGCCGCGTCTTGTCCTCACCCTGCGGTGCGCTGATCGGGTAAACAATATATCCGCGCGGATCCAGCTTCTCCGTGATCCGCTTGATCGCCCCGCCTTTGCCGGCCGCATCCCATCCCTCAAACACCAGAATAACCGGACGTTTCTGCAGGTAGACCTGGTAGCCAAGTTCCCGCAGTTGGATCTGCCGCCGTGTCACTTCCCTGACGTAGGCCTTGCGGTCGAGCGTGCGCGATAGGTCGAGTGTCTCCAACATCAGCGCCGCCCTTTCTTCTTCGCCGGCCGCGACCCCGACTCATTCTCGCCGTCCTCCAGCGACTCCATCGCCTGCCGCAGTTCAGCGTCCGCTTGTGCTGCTTCAGTCGATTCGCTAGCAACCGGAGCATTGGAGCCCAACCGCGCTTCCAGCGTCCGGATGATCGTGTCGAAGACCTTCCGCCGCGCGTGCCACTTCGATGTCGCCTCCACAATTGTCCATGGCGCGAATTCCGATTCCGTCAGCTCCAGCATCTCCTCGGTAGCCGCCAGATACTCGTCGTACTTCTTGTGGCGCGCCCAATCTTCTTTCGTCACGCGCCATCTCTCCAGCGGGTCGGAAGCGATCTTATCGAATCGCTTCTTCTGCTCCTTCCGGCTGATGTGCAGGAAGAACTTCACCATCACCGTGCCGTCGTCGGCCAATGTCCGCTCGAAGTCGACGATGTCGCGGAACGCGCTCCGCCACTCCGCCTCCGGGATCATCTCCTCCACCCGCTTCTCGAGCACCCGGCCGTACCAGCTATGGTCGAAGATGACCATCTCGCCGCGATTGGGCACATGCAGCCAGAAGCGCCACAGCCACGGGCGGCTCTGTTCGTAGGTCCGCGGCAGCGTCGTCGCGTGCATCCGGAATCCGCGCGGATCCAGCCGTTGCGTCAGTGTGGAGATCGTCGTCCCCTTTCCTGCCGCGTCCCATCCCTCGAAAATCAGCACTGTACTGACTTTCTGATCCCAGCACGCCTTCTCCAGGTCGTAAAGTCTGTGCTGCAACGCCGGCAGCGCTTCCTCGTATGCTTCGCGCGAGATCTTGCGCTCCAGGTTGACGTTTTCGAGCATAGGCTTTGAACTATCCAGGGTGCGAATCCATCATACGCTCAAGGGACTCCAGCGCCGCCTCCAGCCTCGCTCCGGGAACCAGCACCCAATCCGTGTCGTATGTCGAGATAGCGAAGATCGGCACGCCCGCTTCGGCCAACGGCGCCAGGAATCCGTGCAGCACGCCGGTCATCTCGAACGGCATCGGCCCCTCCAGTTCCAGGCACGCCCAGTCCTTCTCCGCCTGTACACCCTCGGGAACATGCTCCTGGCGGCACACCACGGACAACTCCGCCGGCGTCCGCGTCACGCTTGCGAATCCTCCAGCCCACGCCCACTCCGGCACAGCCGCATCCGCGGCCAGCTTCGACACCGCCCAGCGGCCCTCGTGAACACGAAACCGTGCCGGCCGGCTCACCCCGCCTCCTCGAGCCTCCTCGCGATCTCCTCGCCGATGGCCAGCGACGCCGTCGCCGCCGGACTCGGCGCATTCACCACGTGCACAGCCTTCCGCCGCGCGACTATGTCGAAGTCCTCCACCAGGACTCCCTCCGGCCGCATCGCCTGCGCGCGCACACCGGCCCCTGCCTCAACCAGATCTTCTTCCCGAACTTCCGGCACGAGCGTCTGCAGCGACTCGGTGAACAACTTCTTCGAAAACGCTCGCCGCACTTCATTCACGCACATCCCGAAGTGCTTGCCCATGAATCGCCAGAGTCCCGGAAACGTCAGCGCATCCACGGCGTCGGTAAAATCGAACGACGTCCTTGCGTACCCCTCGCGCTTCAAAGACAGCACGGCGTTAGGCCCCGCCTCGATCCCGCCTGCGATCATTCGCGTGAAGTGCACTCCCAGGAAAGGGAACTTCGGATCGGCCACCGGATAGATCAGGTTCCGCACTAAGTGCTCACGCTCCGGCTTGAGCTTGTAGTAGTCCCCCCGGAACGGCACTATCCGAACGTCGCTCTTGTCGCCGGTCATCGCGGCCAGTCGGTCGGCCTGCAATCCTCCGCAAGTCACCACGTACTCCGCGGTGAACTCGCCCTTCCCCGTCCTTGCCACCCACTCCGAACCCCGCAACTCCAACCCGCTCACCGCGGCTCCGCACACTACCCTGCCGCCGCGCGCCTCGATCAATTTCGAAAGTGTGTCGCACACCGCCGGGTAGTCGACGATACCCTCCTGCGGAACACGCAGCCCTCGCAAGCCGCCCACGTGAGGCTCGATCTCTCTCATCTCCTCCCGCCCCACCACTCGAAGCCCATTGAGGCCGTTCGCCGTCCCGCGCTCCATAAGACTATCGAGCCGCGGAATCTGATCCTCGCGCGCAGCCACCACCAGGTTGCCGCAGATCTCGTGCCGCACCCCGTTCTCCACGCAGAACTCGGTCATCTGCCGGATGCCTCGCACCGACAGCCGCGCCTTCGCCGATCCCGGCCGATAGGCTAGTCCGCAATGCAGCACGCCGGAGTTGTTCCCCGTCTGATGTCTGCCAACAGCGCTTTCCTTCTCCAGCAGCGTCAGCCGCACATCCGGCCAGCGTTCTTGTATCCGATAAGCGGCAGCCAATCCGACTGCGCCCCCGCCGACCACCAACACAGCTTTTCTGTTCATCCGGACCTTGCTCTCAGTCGAGCGTCTCCTCGAGTACCTTCCTGGCCTGCTTCGCCCGGAACTTGTCCAGCTTCTCTGCAATCTCCGGCCGGCTCAGCGCAAGGATTGAAACCGCCAGCAGCCCGGCGTTCTTCGCGCCCGCCGGGCCAATGGCCAAAGTGCCCACGGGAATCCCGCCTGGCATTTGCACCGTGGACAGCAGCGAGTCCATTCCGTTCAGCGCCTGGCTTTGAATCGGCACGCCAAGCACCGGGATTGTCGTGTGCGCCGCGATGACGCCGGCCAGATGAGCCGCGCCGCCCGCGCCTGCAATGATGATTTGCAGCCCGCGCTCACGCGCCGTCTTCGAGTACTCCGCCGCCAGGTCGGGCGTGCGGTGCGCGCTCATCACGCGCTTCTCGTGCGGAACACCGAATTCGGCCAGGACGTCGCAGGCCTGCTTCATCGTGCTCCAGTCGCTTTTGGAGCCCATGATGACGCCAACCAGTGTCTTCTCCATCGTCTATTGCCCCTGCCCCAATGAGTAGCCCGCCTTGCCGTCAAAGTTGTACAGATGCTCGGTCTTCACCCAGTCCAGGCCTGCCGCGGCCACGCGACTCAGCAGTCCCAGCAGCTGCGCTGTGCTAACCACTGGATTCTCTGTCGCGCTCTGGAACCTGCAGCGCCACGAGTCGCAGGTGATTGTGTCCGGCAGCGGATCCGGATACACCTTCACGCCGCGGTTGGAGATCATCACGAGCTTCAGTCCGTCGCCCGCAACCGCCTCCAGGAGCCTGCCGACGATGTTCGGGTCGCCCGGCGCATGGTGGACGAATACGTCCGCTCCCACCAGTTCGCGCTTGGTTGGAGCAGGCGCGTTGATCGCCGCGATCCGCGCTCCGCCTTCCACCCCCTGCTTCGGCGCCGAGGCGTAGCGCACTGGCTTGAGTTTCAACGGCTCCTGCCCCAGCCGCGCCAGGATCGCCGCCGCGAACTCCTTCGTGCCGACAACTTGCGTCGTGTGCGGATTCGGCGTGGTGCTCTCGCTCTTGGCGATGTCGTACGTGTGTACGCCGTCTTCCAGTGCCTTCAGGAACGCATTGTGCACCCGCTCCGCAATGTCGGCCTGATCGATGTGCACCAGCATCATCACCGCGCCCAGCAGCAGCCCTGATGGATTTGCCATGTTCTGTCCTGCGCGCCGCGGAGCCGAGCCGTGGATCGCTTCGAACATCGCGTACTTCCTGCCGATGTTGGCCGAGCCCGCCAAGCCAACCGAGCCGGCGATCTGCGCAGCCACGTCGGACAGAATGTCGCCATACAGGTTCGGCATCACCAATACGTCGAACGCCTCTGGCGTATCGGCCAGTCTTCGCCGCGCCGATATCGACGATCCAATGCTCTTTCTCGATCTTCGGATACTCCGCGGCGATCTCGTCGAACACCTTGTGGAACAGCCCGTCGGTGAGCTTCATGATGTTGTCTTTCGTGAAGCAGGTCACCTTCTTGCGGTCATTCCGTCACCGCGTATTCGAAGGCGTAGCGGACGATGCGCTCGCAACCGCCGCGCGTGATCACCTTGAGGCACTGCGACCTGGTCCGGCGTGTTCTGGTATTCGATGCCGGCGTAGAGGTCTTCCTCGTTCTCGCGGACGATCACAACGTCCATGCCAGGGTGCTTCGTCGGAATGTACGGATCGTAGGCCACGCACGGCCGGACATTGGCGTACAGGCCCAGCAGCTTGCGGGTCGTCACATTCAGGCTCTTGAAGCCGCCGCCCTGCGGCGTCGTGATCGGCGCTTTCAGGAAGATCTTCGTCCGCATGAGGCTCTCGATCGAGCTCTTCGCGATGCCGGACGAATTCCCGCTCAGGTAGACCTTTTCGCCGATCTCGATCTCTTCGATATCTATCCTTGCGCCGGCCTCCTTCAGAATGGAGAGCGTCGCGTCCATGATCTCCGGACCGATGCCGTCACCCTTGGCGACCGTAATTGCTACATTTTGTTGTGACATGGAAATTGCCCTTGGAATGAAACCCCTAGGTTACCTGATGCTCGCTGTCTTGTCGCTATCGGCCCAGGCAAAAGATGCTCCAACTGCCCGAAAAATATGGGACGGCGACCCGCACAGCGCTTTCACCGACCTGGCCTGGCACCAGGGTCGATTCTACTGCGTTTTCCGGGCCGCCTCCAAGCACGTATCACCTGATGGAAAAATCCGCATTCTCACCTCGCCCGACGGACTCGCCTGGACTCCCGCCGCACTACTCGAGATGGATGGCGCCGATTTGCGAGACCCGAAAATCATGCTGGCTCCGCGCGGAGGCCTTCTGATCTCCGCTGCCGCTGCTTACCCGCCCGGCGGCAGCGTCCGCCACCAGACGTTTCTTTGGGCCAGCGACGATGGCAAGTCCTGGCAAAAGCCGCGTGCTGTTGGAGAACCCAACTATTGGCTCTGGAAGGTAGCCTTCCACGAAGCCGGCCTTTGGAGCGTCGGCTACGCCACCGCCGGTCAGCAGCCCGCCATCAAGCTCTTCCGCGACTTTCGGCCGGTCGATGGTTTTGAAGCTCCACCGGACTTTCCCAACGAAACCGCCCTCGCCACGACACCCGACGGCACACTCCATCTGCTCATCCGCCGCGAAGGCGGTTCAAAGACCGCCATGCTGATGTCGCGATCCAAGGCCGGCGTCTGGACGACGCGCGATCTCGGCGTCCACATCGGCGGCCCTGCGCTCCTCGCTCTCGAGGATGGCAAACTCATCGGAGGCGGGCGGCTCTACGAGCCCGTTCAAAGGACCGCCCTCTTTGAGATTGACCCCGCCGCCGGTAAACTCCGCGAACTTGTCACCCTGCCCTCAGGTGGCGACACAAGCTACCCCGGCCTTGTCCTGCGTGGTGACAACCTCTACGTCAGCTACTACTCTTCCCACGAGGGCAAGACTTCGATTTACTTCGACATTGTCAAGACTGAGAAGGTCCTGGGGCGGCGTGCCGCTGCCGCAACCACCGCGCGCTGACGCAGCGCCTGCAGCCGTTCCACCATCTCCGGCTTCCCGTCGATCGTCACGCTCACCATTCGACCCGGTCCCTGCTTGATCTCAAATACTCCCAGCCAGGCCTCCTTGCCTGGCGGTATTTCGAAGAAGCGGAGGAACCTGGTCAGCGGCCCCTCGGACTGAGCGTCGCGGTTCAACAAAAAGCCCGCGATGCCCATCTCTCCCGGCCGAACGCGGAAACAGTACAAGTCATAGTCCGGAGCCGGGTTGAGCCTGATCTTCTCGCCGCCGTCGCTCCAGTAGAGCCGCTCGGTTTCGAGATCGGTATCGCTGCGCCGGCGGTGGTCGACGATCCCCTCCAGGTGCGCGCTGACGTTGCCCGCGGCATCTTCCAGCCGGAAGCCGAGGAGCACGAAGGCAGGCCGCTGATCCTCCGGAATTGGCGTCCCTCCAAGAAACTCCACCTCCGCAGGTCCAACGCAGGCCGACTGCCTCGTTATTCCGTCGTAGATCACCGCTTCTAACCTCTGCTCTCCCACGAGCAGGTTTCGAACTTTCACCTCGTAGGCCGCTTCGCCGTCGGCGCAGTGCGAGCGGACGCGCAGGCTGGCTTCGGCCCAATCGACGCCGCTGGCGTTTACCACCGTCGCCCGGAATGCAGGGATCCACACTTCGCGCACCGGGACGTGCTTCCATGCAGACACATCCAGGAATGTGATCGCGACAGCCGCCAGTGCCAGCATCAGATCTCTTCGCGGCCCACGTAGAGCTCGCTGATCTCCGCTTTGAAGTTTTCCAGCACCTTGCCGCGGCGCAGCTTCATGGTCGGCGTGATCTCGCCGTTCTCCAGCGAGAACTCCCGTTCGAGCACCTTAAATCGCTTGATCTGTTCGAACGGCGCCAGGTGTCGATTCACCGACTTGACGATACGCTTCACTTCCGCCTGCACCTGCTCAGTCGTTCTGGCCCCTTCAGGGGCATTCACCGTGATCAGCGCAGTCATGTACGGCAGGCGATCGCCGATCAGAAGCACTTGATTGATGAGCCCCTCCAGCTTGAAAAGACCTTCTATCCGCGACGGGTAGATCTTCTTGCCGTTCGAGCTGACGATCAGCTCCTTCTTGCGGCCGGTGATGAAGATGTAGCCCTCGCGGTTGATTTCGGCGATATCGCCGGTATGCAGCCATCCATCGCGCAACACGGCCGCGGTAGAAGCAGGGTCCTTGTAGTAGCCGGAGAAGAGCGTCTCGCCCCGAATCAACAGCTCACCATCTGGCGCGGTTTTCAACTCGGCTCCCGGCAGGGCCACGCCGATGGAGCCGGCGATGGGGCGCTTCATCGGATTCAGCGCTACCACCCCGCCCTCGGTGAGGCCGTACCCTTCGATCAGGCCAAGCCCGATTGAGGAATAGAAAGCCGCCAGTTCCTTGCCAAGCGGCGCAGCGCCGCTGACGGAGATCCTCATGCGGCCGCCCAAGCGGTCACGGATCTTCGAGAACACCAGCTTGTCGAAGACCTTCAACGACGATTTCACCCAGGGGGAAGGTTCACGGCCCTGCTCGCGCGCCCGCATCGCTTCGTTGCCGACGCCGACGCCCATGTAGAAGAGCTTGCGGACGATGCTGGACTTCTTGCGGATTTCGGTGGTGATGCTGGCGTACATCCGTTCCCAGACTCGTGGGGGCGCAATGAAGAAGGTGGGCCGCACGGAGCGCAGTTCAACCGGCAGCTTGGAGAGGCCTTCGCTGAAGTAGACCGGGACTCCCATGCGCAGCATGAGCAACTCCATCACGAGGCGTTGTGTGATGTGGGCCGAGGGGAGGAAGACGAGCGTGGAATCGCGTTCATTCAGGTCGATAACCTTGGGCCCCATATCGACATTGGCGATGACGGCGTTATTGGTGACCAGGCCCATCTTTGGCTCGCCGGTAGCCCCTGAGGTGAGGTAGAGGATGGCGTAGTGCTCGGGGGTGACTTCAGCTTCGATGCGCTCCAGGAGGCGCTGATCCTCCAGCATGGCTTTGATGCCGCGCTCGCGAAGCTGATCGAGGGTGATCGCGCCAGGGTCTTCGCCGACCAGAAGAATCCTGGGGGCGTCGATCTGGTTCAATCCGGCGGCTTCGAGGGTTCTCAATGTCTTGGCGTTCTCGACGAAGACGGCCTTGGGGTCGCAGTTGAGCAGCGTCCTGACCTGATCGGCCGGCGGCAGGCTGGTATAGACGGCGGCGGCGGTCGAGCCATTGGTCATCACGCCGACATCGGCGAGGTAGAACTCCGCGCGAGTCTCTGAAGCCAGGCCGACGATGTCGCCCGCGCGGACTCCGAGTGTGCGCAGGCCGCAGGCGATCTCCTCCGCGATCTGGCGGTACTCGAGCCAGGACCAGGTGCGGTAGCCGCCGTGGCCGTCCGGCTGATGGAGCGCGGGGGCATTGCCCCAGAAGGCGGCAGAGTGCTTGAGCAGCTTGTAGACAGTGCGTTGTTCGCGGGGCAGATCGCCCGCCATTTTGCCCATGAGGTACCTTCACAGAGTAGAATACGGCGCATGTCCTTTGAAAGAGAGCTGCGCGCTGCGTTACACGCCGCGGGCGACGCCGGGGCGCTGGCATTGAAGTTCGCCAGCGAAGGCTTCACGACGGAAGTCAAGCCTGACGATTCGCCTGTGACCGCGGCGGACAAGGCGTGCGAGAAGCTGATCAGCGGCATTCTCGCCAAGGAATTTCCCGACGATGGCCTGCTGGGAGAAGAGGGCGCATCGGCGGAAGGCACAAGCGGGCGGCGGTGGATCATCGACCCGATCGACGGCACGCGCGACTTTGTGCGCGGCAACCGGTTCTGGGCCAACTTCCTGGCGCTGGAGGACAAAGACGGCCCGGCGCTGGGCGTGGTTGTCTTTCCGGCGCTGGGCGAACTCTACTGGGCGGCGCGCGGGATGGGCGCGTGGCGCATCCTCGACGGCCACGAGCACCGGATGGCGGCCTCGAAAGTGACCGACGTTGCGAGCGCGGTGGCGTGCGTCAACGGGCTGTCGAGCGCGGCATCGCGGCCGTATGGCGACACGCTGCTGCCGTTCATGGAGAAGTTCTCCACCGTCCGCAGCATGGGAGGCGCGTTGGACGCGATGTTCATCTGTTCGGGCCAGGCCGATTTCTGGTTTGAGGCTTCGGCCAAGCCGTGGGACCTGGCTCCGCTGGCGATCATTGCCAAAGAGTCGGGGGCGGCGTTCCACAGCCACGCGGGCGAGGACACGATCTACGGCGGAAACGCAGTGATCTATACGCCGGGTCTGGCGCCCGTGGTGCGCGAGTTCCTCGGCCTGCCTCAGGCGAGCGCATAGACCTTGATTCCCTTCGGATCGCCGATGGCTTTGACCAGGGAGCGCTGCGCGTAGACGCGGCCCGTGATCCAGACTGATTCGTTGACGAAGGCCTCGACAACGCTGCCGTCGACAATCAGCCGAAGCGTGAATTCTCCGGCGGGGGCCTTCACCTCGGTCCGCCCGATGGTGATCATGCTGGAATCGGGCTCCCAGGCGAAAAGCTCGGATGAACCACGGAGCAGGGCCAGGGGGCGTTTATTGTCGAGCCGGCAGGTCAACTCGAACTGATCGGAAAGCTGATCCCCGATCTTTGCGCGACGGGTCCGCAGCCTGTCGTATTCCCGCGCCGGGGCAAGGCGAAGTTTGCCGTCTTTGCCGAGTGAGGGCACGACGGCCCAACTCATGGCTCCGGACCAGCCGGCTTTCAACTGATCTTCCGCGGAGCGCTGCTCGCGAAGCCAGGCCCAGATGATTCTGCGGCCGTCGGGGGTGGTGCAGCTCTTGGGGGCATAGCCCGCGCCGTGGACGAGGACGCCGTTGGAGTCGGGCGTGAACTGCCAGCCGTCCCATTTGCCGAGCCAATAGAGGACCGTGTTTCTGGTGGCGACATAGAAGAGCCACTTGCCCTCGGAGGGGTTGCCGACGGGGAAAAAGTCGGGGCATTCCCACATTTCGCCGCGGGCCACATCGCCGCCTTTGCTCGAGGGGTCGATGACGCCGGTCAGCAACGGCTGGACGTAGGTCCACTCCAGCAGGCTGGGGGAAGTGTAGAGGAGGGCGGTTCCACCTTTTCCCCGGAAGCCGGCGCCGATGAGCATTTTCCATTGGCCGTTCTGGCGCCAGACGTGGGGGTCGCGGAAGCCCGGAGAGTCGATGCCGGGCGGGCGGCGCGGCGACGACGGGGTTGCGGGGGTGCTTGGTCCAGGACTTCATGTCGCTGGCTGAGTGGCGATGCACTGCACCTGGGGATTGACGCCGGTGTAGACGATGGTGGGCTTGCCGTTATCGATGACCATGCAGCCGCTGAAGCAGCCGTCTTTGTCGGGACCGCCGGGGGTGGGAGCGAGGACGACGCCGTGGTGCTGCCAGTGAACGAGGTCCTTGCTGGTGGCATAGCCCCAGTGCATGGTGTCCCACTTGGCTGCCTTGGGGTTGTGCTGGTAGTAGAGGTGGTAGAGGCCGTTGTGGAAGATGGGGGCGTTGGGGTCATTCATCCAATTGGCGGGCGGCAGAAAGTGGAGCCGCGGGCGATTGGTGTCTGAAGTCAGATCGGCGGCCGCCGCGAAGGCGGCGGATGTGAATTGGCGTCTGGTCAGCATACTCAGAGAGCCTTCGTGGTTTCCGGGCTGTTTACGAAGCCGAGGCGGATGGCGCGAACGCGGAGGGTCTTTCCGGCGGGGGCGGGGAAGGGTTTGGTGTAGAGCTGCCAGCGGACGTTGGCGCCGGCTTCGGCGGTCCAGGCGATGGAACTGCCTGCGGTGGCGCAGTGCAGGGTGACCTGGCCGGCGGCGACACCGATCTCAGGGGCGGCTGTTTCTTCCCACCGGCCGCCGGGGCGCTGTTTGGCCTTGAGTTCGGCTTCGGGGAGCTGGCCGAGGTCGGGGTAGTCCTTGAGCCACTTGAGGTGCTCGGCGCGAAGCTCCTCGAGTTTGGCCTTGCCCTCCGGCTTGGCGGCGAGGTTGTTGATCTCGTGCGGGTCCTTCTCGCAGTCGTAGAGCTCCTCGACCGGCTTGGAGGGCGCGAAGAAGAGCTCCTGGGTGGCGTTGAGCTTGCCGTCCTTGTGGAGCCGGCGCATCTCCTGCAGCATGGGCATCTGGTCCATGTAGTCGATGTACTGGGCGTACGGGCGGTCGGGGTGGTAGTTGCGGATGTACTTGTAGCGGGAGTCGCGGACGGCGCGGATGATGTCGTAGGTTTCGTCCATGCGGTCGCGGGCGGCGAAGATGTACTTGCGGGGGGCGGCTTCGTGCTGGCCCATGAACGGGCGGCCGTGCATGTGTTCGGGGGGCTTGACGCCGGCGAGGGAGAGGACGGTGGGGCCGAGGTCGATGAGGCTGACCATGCGATTGGAGACCGAGCCCGGCTGGACTTTGCCGGGCCATCGGATGATCAGCGGGACGCGGATGCCGGAGTCGTAGACCCAGCGTTTGCCGCGGGTGAGGCCGCGGCCGTGGTCGCCCCAATAGAAGACGATGGTGTTTTGGGCGAGGCCGTCGTCTTCGAGTTGTTTCAGGAGTTGGCCGGCCATGGTGTCCATGACCGAGACAGTGTCGTAGTAGTTGGCCCAGTTCTGGCGGACGACGGGGGTGTCGGGATAGTAGGGAGGCAGGACGGCCTTGGCGGGGTCGTGCACTTGATTGGGCTTGAGTTGGGCGCGGTACTTGGCGAGGGTTGCGGCGTCGGCGCGGGCCTGGCTTTCGTGGGAGACGATGATGTTGATCGACGCTGAAGAAGGGCATGCCGGCGGGGCGGTTGCGCCAGTGGGCCTTGTTGGAGCACTCGTCCCAGGCGGTGAGGGGCGGGGACTGAATCTGGTTGGGTTGACCGAGGTTGTAGTCGGTCTTCGAATTGTTGGTGCAGTAGTAACCGGCGGCGCGGAGGTACTCGGGGAAGCACTTGACTTGCGGGGGCGGGACGCCCTGACTGCGCATGTGGCAGGTGCCGAGGGCGGTGGGATACATGCCGGTGATGATGGAGGAGCGCGAGGGGGCGCAGACGCCGTAGACGGAGAAGGCGTGGGTGTAGCGGGCGCCTTGAGTGGCGAGGTTGTCCAGGTTGGGGGTGCTGGCGTAGGAGTCGCCGTAGCAGCCAAAGTCGGGGCTGGTGTCTTCGGAGGAGATCCAGAGGATATTGGGAGGGGCGGCAGACTGGGTTGGGCGGCTGAGGAGGCGGCGAGGATGGCGGGAGCGGCAGCGGTACGAAGGGCCTGGCGGCGGGTGAGTCCGTGTAACATTCGAAAACGACCTCCGGACCGGATTCTATCGCAGTGAGCCAGAACATTTTTGGGTGAAGATGAAAATATCGGAATCCCGGCATTCCGCTCTTGCATCTGTGTTAATGTACTTTTAAGATAAACGTGTATTTTCATCTAGCTCTCTAGAGGTTTCGCATGATCTATTCGCGTTCGGCAGAGTACGCGATCCGCGCGTTCGTCCACTTGGCGGCAGTGCCGGAAGGCAAGTACGCCATGGTTAAGCAGATCGCCGAAGAGGCTGACATTCCGTCGCACTTCCTGGCGAAGATTCTGCAGCAAATGGCCCGCAAGGGGTTCCTGCGCTCGAGCAAGGGGCCGACGGGCGGGTTCTGTCTGCGCATGTCGGCGACGGACCTGAATCTGCTGCAGATCGTGGATTCGATTGACGGGTTGGCGGACTTTGAGCGCTGCCCGGCGGGCATGGCCGAGTGCAACGACCAGGCGCCGTGCGGAATGCACGATAGCTGGAAAGCCCTGCGATCCCGTATCATGGAGTATCTGGAGCGCACGTCGATCGAGGACTTGGCCAAGAGTTTCGAGCTGAAGCGTCGGAACCTGGAAAAGCCGAAGAAGGCGAAGCGATCCGCGACAAAGAAGGCCTGAGCCAGCCGGGCTCCCCTGCGTGCTCCGAATGACACGCGGACGGCACCGGCGAGGCCGGGGCCGATTTGAGGAGGCCGAATGCCCATCCCCAAGGGCGGCGATCTCGCCGTTCCGCACAATATGCTTGTCCCGATGGTGGTCGAACAGACCTCGCGGGGCGAGCGTGCCTACGACATCTACTCGCGGCTGCTGAAAGAGAACATCATCTTCATCGGGACGCCGATTGACGATAACGTGGCGAACCTCTGTATCGCCCAGATGTTGTTTCTGGCGTCCGAGGATCCGGAGAAGGACATCGCGCTGTACATCAACTCGCCGGGCGGCTCGATCACGGCGGGTCTGGCGATTCTGGACACGATGAACCTGGTGGAGCCGGACATCGTGACGTACTGCGTCGGGCAGGCGGCGTCGATGGCGGCCGTGCTGCTGGCGTGCGGGACGAAGGGGAAGCGGTACGCGCTGCCGTACTCGCGGATTCTGATCCACCAGCCGTCGATGAGCGGGCTGGCAGGCCAGGCGACCGAGATCGACATCTACGCGCGGGAGATTCTGCGGATGCGGGAGATCCTGAACAAGATCCTGGCCGACGCGACGGGGCAGGATGTGGAGAAGATCGCGCGCGACGTGGACCGCGATTACATCATGGAGTCCGACCAGGCGCTGAAGTACGGCATGGTGGACAAGATCATCACCCGCCGGGAGAAGTAAGCCCTGGACATCGGGAAGAAGGCCACGCCGGAGCAGATCCGGGAGCGCTTCGACCGCGACGTGGAGCGCTTCTCGAACTTCGAGGCGGGTCAAAACACGGCTATAGACAGCGCGCTTTCGCAGGCTCTGCTGCGCGATTCGATCGTGGCGGAGCATGCGGGAGCGCGCCGTCTTTTGGACATCGGATGCGGGGCGGGAAACTTCTCGCTCCACCTGGCGGCGGGATTGGGGTTGGAGTCGATCACGCTGGTGGACCTGAGCCGGCCGATGTTGGACAGGGCGGTAGAGCGGCTGTCGAAGGCGACGGACGCGGCGTTGGAGGCGGTGCAGGGGGATGTGCGCGGGGTGGAGTTGGGGGAGGGCAGGTTCGACGTCGTCGTGGCGGGGGCGGTGCTGCATCATCTGCGCGGGGACGAGGAGTGGGAGGCGGTCTTCGGGAAGATCCATGCAGCGCTGGCGCCGGGCGGCGTGTTCGCGGTGTACGACCTGATCGACCACGATTCGCCGGGGGTGCGGCGGGTGATGTGGGGGCATTACCGCAGGTACCTGGTGGAGACGCTGGGTGAGGAGATGGCGCGGCGTGTGTTCGCGGTGCTGGAGACGGAAGATTCGCCGCGGGGGTTGATGTGGCAGTTGCGACTGCTGGAGCGGGTGGGATTCGTGGGGGTTGAGGTTGTGCACAAGCACTCGACGTTCGCGGCGTATGTGGCACGGCGGGCGGGGGGATAGTGAACGGGCGAGGGCAACCGTTCCAAATCGTTCCGAATTCGTTCCCGCATCGTTCCTAATCTGTCCCAGTGTCGTTCCAAGTTGGATCCTGTTGGATCTAAACGACTTCTGAAATCGTTCCAAGCGTGCGTGGGCGGGAGGGGCCGAGAGTGCGCGCAGGCGGCGCTTGCGGGAAAAGGCCGGGATGGAGGTCGCGTTGGTGCGCATGGGATGGAAGCGGTGTTCGCCGCCATTATCAAGAGAGCACACGGCCACAAGGACTCCTGTCGCGGATCAGCGAAGGTGGTTGAGGGGAATGGGGATAGTCACGCTGTGAGGGGCGTGACTGGCCGGTGGAAGCCGTTTCGAGGGGATGGGCGCGTTGTGGACCTTCTCGCAGCTTGACAGTTTGTCCATTTGAACTACAATGAAGTTCAAATGGCAGCTCCGGTGAATCTCGGCGAGTTCGAACAAATGATCCTCCTTGCGATTCTGCGACTGCGCGATGACGCGTACGGCGTGACCATCCGTGCGGAACTGGCGGATCGTGCGGGACGCACCGTCGCGCCGGGCGCGCTATACACCGCGCTGGAGCGTCTCGAGACCAAGGGCCTAATCACGTCGCGCATGAGCGATCCGACTCCACAACGAGGCGGTAGAGCGAAGCGCCATTGTGACGGTCACCGCTGCCGGCGTGGAGGCGCTCACCCGTGCCGTGCAGGCGTACGAACGGCTGCTGGACGGGCTGAATCTTATGCGAGGTGCGCATGCGTGACAACGCCGTTGAAAGGCTGTTCTCGCTGTTTACATCCTCAGATCGTGCAGTCGCGATTGCCGGCGATCTGGCTGAAGAGCGGGAGCAGCGCGGATGGATCTGGTTCTGGCTGCACGTCGTGAGCGTCACGCTCGCACTCTGGCGCAGCGCCGCGACGGAGGCACCGCTGCGAGTGCTCGCGCTCGTGCTGGCAGGATTGGCGCTCTTAGCCGCACCGGCATTGGGAGGAGTCGCCGCGGTCTTTCTCGTTCCACACTTGGTGGATTCGCCCGTGGGTTGGATCGCGCTGCCGTTCTTCTGGTGGGGTGGAGCGCTCTGGACCGGTGCCTCTCTGGTCGCCCTTGCGCCGCGTCGCGGCATGGCGGCGTGCGCGATGCTCGCCGTGGGGGGTGAGGCACTGTTGATTGGGTTCGGTGGACCAGCGGTGTGGCGCGACCCGTCGAACACCAGTTATGTCCTCTTCTGCACGACCGGCCTGATCGCCGCGATGCCGCTGCTCACAGGCGCCGCAGTCGCTCGCCGGCGGCTCGTCGCC
The DNA here is from genome assembly GCA_963714395.1 of Bryobacteraceae bacterium. GTDB lineage: Bacteria > Acidobacteriota > Terriglobia > Bryobacterales > Bryobacteraceae > JACADU01. The sequence goes on along the minus strand of CAVQOO010000040.1, from coordinate 89,703 downwards.
TGCGCCGTTCTTCCTCGTGAGCAACATCGATGACTCATCGTTTCCTGTGCGTTCTGTGCGGCCTCCTCGCTGTCGCAGCGCCCTCCTCGTCACAGCAGACAGAGTGGAAGGACCCGTCGCCGCATGTGGTGAAACTCCTGGAGGTCGACACCGACGTGCGGCTGGAGGTGCTCGATTGGGGCGGTTCCGGCCCGGCCCTGCTGCTCCTGGCCGGCGGCGGTGACACGGCGCACGTGTTCGACGATCTTGCGCCGACACTTGCGAAGCGGTACCGCGTCGTCGGCGTGACAAGACGCGGTCATCCGGGCTCATCTGCACCCGCCACCGGCTACGGAGTCGCACGCCTGGCCGAGGACGTCGTGCGCGTGATGGATGCGGTCGGCCTGAAGACCCCGGTCGTTGTCGGCCATTCGTTCGCTGGCGAAGAAATGCACGTGTTGGGCGCACGCTATGCCATTCGAATCTCAGGGCTGGTGTACGTTGACGCTGCGTTCGATCGTGGAGACGACGCTGACAGCGAAGCCTTCAATGCAGTGGCGCGAACGCTACCCACCGCTCCCAGTCCCAAAGAGGGTGACTTGGCGTCCTTCACAGCTCTGCGGGCACATCTGGAGAAATACGGCGGCGCAGGACCCGAAGCACACCTGCGGACTCGTTGGACTGCCAACGCCGACGGAACCGTCAAAGGCATGTATACTCCGGACCGCGCGATCATTCAGGCGATGGTTCAAGAGATGCGGGCTGCATTCAAGAAGCCATACAATCCTGAGCGTATCCGTGTGCCTGCCGTGGCTATCTATGCTATCCCGAAGTCGGCGGATGACCTGATACGAAGGGGCAGCTCCGATCGACTCCCGTTCCCGGAGCTCGGCATCAGAGCAGCTGATGATCCGGCGGTTCGCGAACGCATAGAGAAGCTCTTTCTCTTGACCCGCGAGCGCGTTCGAAAGCACGAGAAATGGTTCGAAGCGTTTGCTGAACAAGGGCGGGTGGTGGAACTCTCAGGCACACACCATCTCCTCATCAGCAATCCCCGCGAAGTCCTTGACCAAATCCAGGTATTCACCTCGTCGCTCGCCGAAAGGCGCTGACTGCGGACGCTGTGTTCCGCGCAGCTGAACGGTCGAGGTCAACGACGCTCATCATCAGGTGCCGCGGCTGCGGAAATCATCGCGAAGGGTCTTCAGAACGACGCAAGGTATTGAGTAACGTAGGGACGACCGATGCGGCACGTCGACTCCGCTCGGGGATCAGTCGCCCCTTGGCCAGGAAGGAGTAATGTCCTCGAACGCCGTTTAATCGGGCCAATCTCACCATAGACGACCACACGCTCAAGTGGCCCGGCATCGTTTCCGGTAGCGCCGTCTCACCCTCCGAATGCGACCACCTTTTGAAGGCACTTGGGAGGGCCGGGCGATTCCGTTGCGTAGCAGTGTCTTAAAGATTGTCCTGGCAACGGCTCGGTCGCCGCTTCAGCGCGGGGCCTATGGGTCTGAGGTAGAACCGCGCCCGGCGTCGAGCCATTGTCCAATCTGCCGCGCAAACTCGGCGCGCTCGACCACAGTCGGATGCGAACTGTCGTCCGATACCAATCGGTTGAGCTTGTCAGAGGCTGCCATTAGTCTCAGTGCCTCCGTGAGTGTTGCGGGGTCCGCCCCGATCCGGGCCAGAGTGACCATTGCAACGCCATCGCAGAACAGTTCGAGCGCTCGCAACTTCCGCCAGTCGCCTTGATGCCGGGCTGCTTCGTACTCGTCCCACACGTACTCGTGCCCGATCTCGTGCGCCACAATCGCCTGGAACTGCACGGGCGACAGAACGCGCAGAGCTGTATTCGTTGCCAGGAGGATGAAGCGGGCATGCAATCCTACTCGGGCTTGCACGCTGTCCACCACCTTCGTAAGGTAAACTCCTTCGCGACCGTGCGCCCGCAGGACCACCGATATGGACCCGAGCTTGTGCATATCGGAGACGGTCCGACGCTTTACTTCGCCTTCCGTTGGCAGGTCGGCGACAATCCTCGCGGCTAACTCCGGAGTAACGAGCGGCGGCCTTCGGCGGTCGAGCAGCGCGCCGAACTCCTCCGGCCCATATCGGCGAAACTGATAGAGCACATCCACATAGGAGTCCAACGGGCGACAGACCAGGGGGATCGCGAGGAGGAGCGCGGAAGGTAGAATGAGGGAACTCTTTGGCAGCATGAGGCGATGCTGCGCGACGTGGAGACAGGAAGTCCTTTGAGGGGCTTCGAACCACCCGAGCAAACTCGAAGGAAACGCTTAGGAAGTTCTTAGGACATTATTTTGAACGTGATATACGAGTTCGGCCCTTTCACTCTGGACCAGTCGACAAGACAGTTCACCCGTCACGGTAAAGCGATTCCTCTGCCTCCGAAGACTCTTGATCTCCTTTTGCTGCTCATCGAAAGTGGCGGCCGCGCTCTCTCCAAAGCGGAACTGATGCATGTGCTCTGGCCCGACACGTTCGTCGAGGAGGCGAAACCTCTCGTTCCAGATCTCGACGCTGCGAAAGGCGCTCGGAGAGGACGGCGCGAAGTGGATCGAGACCGTGCCAAAGCACGGTTACCGGTTCACGGCCCCGGTTCGCGAAGTCCGGCCCGAGGACACGCGGGACCGTGAAGCACCGTCAACCTGCCCCCGGCGGCTCGCGTTCGGCTCGGCCCGGTGATGTGGCGTTGGGCGGCGATCGCGCTCGTCGCGGTCGTCGCGGCCTTCGTCGTCTTCCGGTACGCCTCTCGTTCCGATGCCCCGGTCCCCCGTGAGATCCGGCTGGAAGCAGTTCCGTTCACCAGCTACACCGGGCGCGAGGCGGAGCCCACGTTCTCTCCGGATGGGGCGCAAGTGGCGTTCACGTGGGATGGCGAGAGCCAGGACAATCACGACATCTACGTCAAGGCGATCGGCGCGGAGCAGCCGCTCCGCCTGACCTCCGATCGCGCACGGGACGGGAGCCCGGCCTGGTCGCCCGACGGCACCCGGATCGCCTTCCTCCGCGACAAGCCCGGGGGCGGCTCGGAAGTGCGCCTCATCCCTCCCACCGGCGGACCCGAGCGCACGATCGGGGAGGTGCAGGGCCTGGCCCACCAGGGGCTCTCGTGGTCTCCCGACGGCCGTTCCCTGGCCGTCGTGGATCGATCGTCGCCTGGAGAACCGCCTCGGGATCTTCGTTCTGGACATCGTGAGCGGCGTGAAGAAGAAGGCTCATCCCGCCCTCCACCTTCAGCGACATCCTGCCGGCCTTCTCGCCCGACGGTCGGACCCTCGCCTTCAACCGGACGCTTCCCGGCCGTGTCCGTTCGTGCACGTCGTTCCCGTGGCTGGCGGCGAGCCGAGAGAGCTCGTGCCAACCAGCTTCCCGAGGGGTCGACTGGCCTGGATTCCCGGCGGCGAGGAGATCCTCTTCACCGCGGTGCCTGTCGCACACGACGGAGGTCAACCCAGGCCATCGTCGGCGGGAAGAGCCATCGCCTCCTTGTGGAGAGTCCCTGCCGACGGCGGGCAGGCCCGCCTCATGGCCGGGAGCGAAAACGCCGGTGACGTGGCCGTGTCCGCGGACGGACATCGCCTCGTCTACTCGCAGGGGACGATCGACTCGGACATCTGGCGGCTCGATCTCCGGCGGGGGCCAGCGACGGGAGACGCGCAGACCCGATTCATCACGTCCACCAAGGACGACGCCAATCCCCAATTTTCCCCCGATGGCGAGCGAGTGGCGTTCACCTCCGATCGGAGCGGCCAGACCGAGATCTGGGTGGTCGACGGGCAAGGCAGGCACCCGCTCCGCCTGACCTCTTTCGAAGGGAAGGGATTCGTCGGTGCCCCGCGATGGTCCCCGGATGGAAAGACGATCGCCTTCGACTTTGCCGCGAAAGCTGGAGAACAACGTCGACATCTACGTGATCAGCGCTTTGGGAGGCCCGCCGCGGCGGGTGACGACCTCTCCCGCGATCGACGCGACGCCGAGCTGGTCGAAAGACGGGCGCTTCATCTACTTTGCGTCGAACCGGAATGGCTCGTGGCAGGTGTGGAAGGTGCCGTCGAGCGGCGAGGAAGCGGGGAGCGCCCGGCAAGTCACGCGGGGTGGCGGGTTCGCAGCAATCGAGTCGACCGACGGACGGCACGTGTACTTCACGAAAAAAATGTCGGGCACGCTGGATCTGCAGAACGCCCTCTGGAGGATCCCGGTCGAGGGCGGGGACGAGGAGGTCGTCGTCGAGGGGTACCGCTCCTCACACGGCAGCTGGGACCTGACGGCCGAGGGACTCTACTTCGTCGACCAGGAGCCTTCCTCCTCGGGAACGAGCTGGGTCGTCCGCTTCCAGGGTTTCGATCGGCGCCACGCGACCGAGGTGGCACGACTCGCGGTATCCTCCCTTCCTCGGCGGACCTGCCGTCAGCGTCTCGTCCGACGGCCGCTGGATGCTCTCCACCCAGAGCCAGGGAGAATCCGACCTAATGCTGGTGGAGACCTTTCGCTGATGCAGGCCACGCTCTGAGCGGACCCTTCCAGCGTCGGCTGACGCAGCGTGAGAGATTCGAGGGATCGGCACAACGCCATTACTCATCGTCTGCCTCGTCGTTGGCAGATACTGCCCAGGGGTGCGCACGCGATTGAACGTCTGGCGATCGCTGCACTGGGACTCGGGATTCTGATCCACAATGCACTTTAAGCCCCGAGTAAGCTCTTGCCGTGTCGAATGCCGCACCGAGGTCCGGCCAGTTGAGTCGGCTTAGACCGCAACTGGTAGCCAGCCAGCCACCGGGGCGAATAACGCCCTACTCGCGGACGTGACAGCCCTGAATTCCGAGTCGGACGTTTGGCGGGCCCGTTCCGGGAAGTGTCGTCATGTCAAGTTAAGTGAACATTGGACTGAGGAGGCCTCTCCTGCGATGGCAGCGGTCACCGCGATTCAATTCAATCATCATCTTATTGAAAATAAAAGATGATGGACTGGACCGAACTCCGACCGAACCCCGACCGAACATGGACCGGACTAGGACCGAACTGGGGGACCGAACACCGGACCGAACCCTGACCGAACTGGTCTGAACAGTCGACTCCCCCGTTCATGATGTCTCCCTCCCAAAACCGAGTCACAGCCGATCAAGATTTCCCTAACCCATTCATCCCTCAGAAGATAGATCCTGCATTCACCCCGCCAAAACCCGTTTCCCTGCCCCTCGCATGCTAGCTTCGCTGCGGGAGATTCTCTCGCGATGCCTGATTCGATCTTCAAACTCCAGCCCGACCGCACAGTCGCCCTGCGCGGCTTCGACCACCTCGGCGCCTCCGCCGCCGTCCACAACGCCTCACCCACCGGCTTCTCCGTCTCCGGCGCCTTCCGCGATCCTGCCGACTTCGCCGTCGTCATCCTGTACGACGCCGACGACTTCTACAATCACCCCAACTGGAAGTGGCTGCCCGACTTCGACTTCAACGGACTCGTTCTCGACTTCGACGTGCGCTACCAGAACCTCATGCCCCTCAACTCGCGCAAGTTCGAGTCCATCGATTGGCCCTTCCTCGACATTCAACCGCCGTCAGGCAACCCCGTCCGCGTTCGCCTTTCCGACCACGCCGCCACCATTGCAAACCCCGATTCCCCAGCCATAGCCTCAGTCACCATCTCCGGCAGCGGCTTCAATCTGGGCGACCGCGTTTCTCTCTGGTACCAGAACATGGCCTTCGATTACATTGTCCCCGGCAAGGTCGAGACCGAGTACCCCTTCTATGCGCAGGGCGCGGGCACTCAACACTCCATCACAGTCGCCTCCCGCACCTACACATACAGTGAAGCCGCCGGCGACGGCTCTGCAAATGTGGCCAACGGCCTCCTGTCCCTCATCACCAATGACCCCGACGTCGTTGCCTCAATCGGCAGCGAGCCACACACAGTACGCCTTCGCGCCCGGCTCGATACCGCCGCCACATTCCCGGTCACAGCCACAGGCCAGACCGGCGACACCCTCCACCACATTCAAACCTCCACCGTCGCGGCAATCCTCGCGTCGCAGATTTCAAACGCCAACTACGCCGCCGCCGGCGCCCCCTACGCTCTGTCGGCTACCGCCGCCGGTTCAACCGTCAACATCGCCACGGTTCAGGGCGGCTACGACGCCAACTTCCTCCGTATTTACTCCACCTCCAGGAACGCCAGCCTCTCCGCCACCCCAGAAGCCGCCTTCTCCGGCGGCGCCTCCACCGCCACCTTGCGCGTTCATCTCGACTTCGCCGCACTCGGCTGCCCCGAAATCCGCCAGATGTGGCTCACCCTCGCGCCTCGCCTTCAGAACACGGAGAACTTCGCCGCCACGGAATGGCGCGCCGATTTCACCAATTGGACCGTCACCGGCCCCGCCTCCAAGCGGCTGCTGAGATTCGCCTCCGACCCGTCCATGCGAATCGGCTCGCACGACAAGGGAGTTCACTACAGCGGCCCGTGGGTCTCCGAGGAGGGCTTCTATCAGGACGGCTTCGCCATGGGTGCCAGCCAGACAGGCGCCGCTGTCACCTTCAAGTACCACTCGCCCGTCGCCCATGAACTCTGGATCGGCACCTCACTCTACGCCGGCCGCGGTACGGCGCGAGTCCTCGTCGACGGCGTGGAGACCGGAGTGGTTGACGCCCGTCTCGTCTGCGAACCTGCCATCCTCACTCGGCGCAAGGTCTCCAATTCCCTGCCCGCCGGCGATCACGATGTCCGCATCGAAACCACCAGCGCCAGCCCTTTCTACTTCGACTTCCTCGAAGCCGCCGTCCCGGGCGACCCCGCCTCCGATTGGGAATCGCAGTCCTTCGTCACCCCCGCCCTCGACTACTCCACCGATCACACCTTCAAGCTCCCTCCCGCCCGTATCTGGTGGTTGCTCGACAAGATGGGCTGCCAGGGGGCCCTCAACGAGTACCTGGGCGTCTTCTGGTGGAACGAGCGTCTCCGCCAGGGCGGCGCCCTGCCCAGGATCACCCTCACCTTTAACGGAACCTTCACCGCTGGTATGCAGGCCTTCATCGACATCGGCGGCCAGCGCTGCGGCAAGACCCTGCTCCAGGACGAGCCCCCCGAAAACCTCGCCCGCCACTTCGAATTCCTGATCAATGCCACCTACGTCGGCGTCGTCGCCCGGGCCAGCGGCGCCGTGCTCGACATCTATTCGCGCTCGGCATCACCCGCCTACCAGTTCCCCGTCTCCGCTTCCGTCGAAAACGGCGCCGCCACCGTGACCGGCGGAGGCATTCTCACCGGCGGCAGCATGGGCGCCTGGGTCATCGATACGGCAGCCCCTCACGGCCTCAACGCCGGAGCCCGCGCCTGGCACGCCGACCTCTACGCCCAGGCCGCCCTGCGCGGCCGCGCCGTCACCACAGCCATCTCCATGGAGCTCGTCAATCCGCCTCCGGAGTTCGCGGCCCGCTTCCCCGACGATCAACCAGTGATGACATCGGTTGGCTTTGGCGACCTCGTCTCCACCCACTGCGCCTTCGCCGCACCCATGCTCGCCTATCAGACTAAGGTCCTCTCCCAAGTGGCCGCGCTGCAGTCTGCTGCGGGGCTCATCCCGGATATCCAATGCGGCGAGTTCTGCTGGTGGTACTTCACCAACAAAACCCCTCAAAATTCCTCTGGCGGCATGGCCTTCTACGATTCAGCCACTCGCGCCGCCGCGCAGGCCGCCCTCGGCCGCCCTCTTCACCTTTTTGTCGCCCCAACGGATAACCCAAACGTCAACGGCGGCGCGGACGTTGCCTTCCTGCGATCCCGCCTCCGCGACCACGTTTCGGCAATCGCCTCCCACCTCCGCGGCATCTTCCCTAACGCAAAGATCGAAGTGCTCTATCCGCACGACGTCAACCACCCCGCCCCGGGCGGAGTTCACGCCGTTGGCGGTTCGATTAACCACGCAGTCAATCTTCCCGTTGAATGGGCCTCTAAAGTTGCAAGTGGCTTAGACCGATTTAAGGTGGAAGCCCTGGATTTCAGTGCTTGGTCGCGGGACTTGGACCTCGCCACTCTCTGCCTCCGCTTTCCCATGGAGATCGGCTGGCAGGCCGGGGACGTTAAAGGTATGGTCGCCGTCTTCAGAGGCGGCGGCCCATGGAAGAAGGAAATTGAGTATGCTCGCGACCTCGGTCTTGCCGGCGTCAACCTGTGGGCGTTTGACCACGTCTGCCTCCACGGGCTGTCCTGGGAAGAGCGAGGCTCCCGTCGGGCGTTTCTGATCGGGTGATTTTCCTCAGTTTGAGCAAAGTCAGGGATTTCGGTGACTCTTTAGGTGGCTGTCCAGCCTGATAGGTGACAACAAATATACCTAGATGGCTCCTTTTGGCCGGACCACTGCTACTATTCGTTCAAAGAGGACGCCGAACAGGAGTGAGGATACCACCCCACGAGGAACGGACAATGCGGTGCCAAAGATGCGGCAGGGAGGTTAGCCCCCTTCGCCAACTGACGGACCGGCAGTTCTGCAGCGAGACCTGCCGCAAGAAGGGTCCCCGTGCCTCCGCGTCCGCTCTGCGTGACAGCGAATACCTCGAAGATCCTTTCTGGGCCGCCCAACCGGACGCACAAATCAGCCGCCGCAGACAAGGCTCAAGTGCATCTTTGGTATTCATGCTGATGGCCACCGTTGGCCTGATGGTCGCCGCCGGCCTCTGGCTGCCGGACACCCAAGTGGCCGGCGGCCCCATGCCAGGCCTCGCCCCTTCTACTTCTCCCTCTATCGAGGACTCCGGCAACGGCGGCCGCAAGCCCTCGCAACCCACTGGATGGACTGCTTGGCTGGAGAACATCATTCCCGGCGATAAACCGGTCCGGCTCCGGGCGGACCTGGGTTCAGACATCCGGGATTGGGTCGGCAATGGCGGCAAAGCCATTCGCGGCGTTGGGTTTAGCCCCGGCAGCATACGCCTTTGGAACCCCACTCTGAAAAGCAAAGACTACGAATGGTCCTTCCAGGCCGCCATCGAGAAAAAGGGCATGGGTTGGGCGTTCCGGGCATCCGACGCACAGCACTATTACGCCTCCCGCATCCTGCTGACCAAGCCCGGCGTTCTCAGCGGCGCATCCATCGTCCGCTATGGCCTCGACGGACAGAAGACCTTTAGCCGGACGGAGTTGCCTCTGCCCATTCCGCTTCACCGCGACCGCCGCTACGACATCACCGTTCAGGTCAGGGGCGACCAGTTCCGCACCTGGATCGACGGCCGCCTGGTCGACGAGTGGCGCGACCAGCAGTACCGCAACGGCGGTGTGGGCCTGTTTGCTGACCAGGACGAAATCGCCCACGTCACCCGCTCCGATTTCAACGAGATCAAGGGCATTCTCAGCCGCTGGATGACCGCCTGCCTGTTCCTGCCCCCGGGCGCGATGCTACCCTGATAGTTCGCGTCCGAATGCTCTTCCATTCCGCCTATTCCCGCTGGATGACCGGGTGGGAGGAGCGCCTTTGCTTCAAAGCCACCAACCGCGTCGTTCGAGACTTCGATTGGGGCCTCGAGTGGAGCCGCTCCTGGCCCGCCGCTCCTCGAATCCATCAAAACGGTTGCTCGCCCAAGGACTGGTTGATCCGCGTCGGCCAAGCCTCCATCCAGTCCAGCAACGAGTTCTTTTCCCACAGCACCCCCACCGACTTCGACCTTCGCGACAATCTCCTTCGCTTCACTTCCTCCGTCCATACCTGTTACGCGGAGAACAACGTCGTTCATGGCCAGTGGTTCCCGCCTGAGCAAGAATCGCAAGCCGGGACGGGCCGTCATCGTCCTGCCCCATTGGAACGCTCCAGGCACCGCCCACAATGCCCTGGCTCAGGCTTTTTCCAGGTTTGGCGTCCCCGCCCTCCGGCTGAGCCTCCCCTATCACGACTTCAGGATGCCGGCCGAATTAGAGCGCGCGGACTATGCCGTCAGTTCAAACGTCGGCCGGACCATCGACGCCACCCGCCAGGCTGTGCTCGACATCCGCGCCGCCATCGACTGGCTGGAATTGACCCAGGGAGTCAAGGAGGTGGCCATCGTCGGCACCAGCCTCGGCTCCTGCTATGCGTTCCTGGCCGCCGCGCACGACGCGCGCATCCGCGTGAACGCCTTCAACCATTGCTCAACCTACTTTGCCGACGTCGTCTGGACGGGCCTGTCCACCATCCACGTCAAACAAGGCCTGGAGGGGCAGGTCGACCTGGAAACCCTCAGGAAGCTATGGCTGGCCATCAGCCCAACGGTTTACTTCGACAAGTTCGCGGCCCAGCGCAATAAGTCTCTCTTCCTCTACGCCAGGTACGACACCACGTTCCTGCCGTCTTTGAGCCGCGAAACCATCGGGATGTGCCGCAAGTACGGACTCGACTTCAAGGAAGTCGTGCTTCCCTGCGGACACTACACTCTCGGTGAGTCCCCGTTCAAGTTCATCGACGGCTACCACCTGGTGAGCTTCGTGCTCCGCAACCTTTGATCAGCTCTGCTCGTCGGCCGATGGCCCGTAGATCGACGGAACCGGAATATCCAGCAACCTGAGATAGAGCCCGAGCTGAGCGCGATGGTGCACCAGGTGGCTGAAGATCATCGCCCGCAGGACTCCCGCTCGCGGTAGCGTGAAGACGGTCTCGCCGCCTTTCAGCAGCGACCATCCCGTCATCATGGCTACGTCATCGGCGCCCGCCAGCGCGACCCTGAATTCGCCAACAGCCTTGTCAAAGGCCGCTATCACCTCCGCCGCATTTCCTAATTCGGGCGGGACATAGGGCGGCGCTCCGGCGGGCTGACGTCGAACGACTCGGTGGCCAACGTCATCGTGCCCCAGGACGGAATCATCGAAATATGGGTGGCCAGTCGGCGCACGGTCATCGACTTCGCATGAGGCGTCCATTCGAACTTGTCCGCCGGGAGCCGCGAGAGGACTTTTCGCGTCAATTCTGCTTCGTGATCGAGTTCGGGAATGAAGGACTGTGCAATGGACATAGGCGACCATTATGCACCGCCGCCGATGTCGATACAATAACGGCCATGAAACTCCGTACATCAATCTTTCTGGGCGCCGCCATCCTGCTGGCCGGCGCAACTGCCTCGGCACAGGCCGGCGATTGGGTCGCCATGTTCAACGGCAAGGACTTGACGGGCTGGGAAGCCAACGAGAAACCCGAAAGCTGGGCCGTCGTCGACGGAACCATCAAAGGCGCCGGCCCCGTCAGCCACCTGTTCTGGAAGGGCCAGGAGTGCGAGAACTGCGAGTTCAAGGCCGAAGTGAAGATCATGGACGGCGCAAACTCGGGCATGTACTTCCGCACCGCATTCGGACCGGGCTTCCCCAAGGGCTACGAGTGCCAGGTGAACGCTACCCATAAGGACCCCGTGAAGACAGGCAGCCTCTACAATTTCGCCAAGAACTTCGTGTCGCCCAGCAAGCCGGGTGAGTGGTTTACCCAGCACATCATCGCCGACGGAAACCACATTGTGATCAAAGTAAACGACAAGGTCATCACTGACTATACCGACGAGAAGAACACCTTCACCAAAGGCTGGCTGGCGCTTCAGCAGCACGACCCGAACAGCGTCGTGTACTACCGCAACCTGATGTTCCGCAAGCTCCCGTCGAAATAGAATTCGAACCTTTCCTCCAAGCATCCGTCTATGCCATGGAAGGAGGTTGGGTACTATCTATGGCATACATGAACCGGGCCGCCACATTGGCGGCCCTTCTCGTTTGTTCACTTGGCGTCTCTGCACAGGAAAAGAAGCTGTCCTGTGACAGCAATTGGGGTGGCCGGGATGAATCGGCCTGCGAGATGCGCGAAACGACGATGGCCGCAACGGGGCGACTGGAGGTAAGTGCGGCGCCTAACGGCGGCATTCGTATCAGCGGTTGGGACCGCGGCGAGATCATGGTCCGCGCTCAGGTGCGGGCGCAAGCGGAGACAAAATCGGAAGCCGAGCAACTGCTCAAGGAAGTCAGGATTGTCAGCGCCGGCGGCAAGGTGGAGAGCGACGGACCCAAGTGGGAAGGCGGAATGAAGACCAACAGGAAGTCCTGGAGCGTCAGCTTCGAGATCTTCGTTCCCAAACGAGGCGACCTGAAACTGGAGACGGTGAACGGCGGCGTCAACGTGGCCGACGTCACAGGGAGCATCGAAGCGAAGACCGTTAATGGTGGGCTGAACTTCGCCCGCGCTGGCGGCAAGGTCAAAGGCGAGACCGTCAATGGCGGCATCACCATGGACCTCGACGGCGCCACTTGGCAGGGCGAGGGCATCGATCTGGAGACGGTCAACGGCGGCGTCAAGCTGAGCGTGCCCCAGTCATATTCCGCTCAGGTCAAGGCGTCTACCGTTCATGGCGGCATGAATGCCGACTTCCCCGGCGCGCAGGTGGAGGGCAAGCACTCCAACAGAAGCATGAATCTGACACTCGGCAGCGGAGGACCTGTCGTCAAGCTGCAAACCGTGAACGGCGGCGTCAGCGTCAGGAAGAAGATGTAGGCGCTATCGCGCCAGCCGGATCGTCGACGATTGAGGATCGGCGAAGACGGCCTTGAACCAGTTTGCGGGCACGACGCCGTGCATCGTGGGCGCCGATGGAGGCCTCTCGATCAACACGGCGTCTGCGCTTTTGAGGGCAGCAGGCCCGGCAGCAATCTCCCGAAGCCGGCCCACGGTAACCCGAGCCTCCCCCGTGTTGGTGAGGATCTGCCGCGAAGTTTCAGCGCGATCAAGGCGCGGGCACTCTGCGCCGCAGTGCAGGACGAGCACGCTTGCGCCGGAGTCCAGAGCCAGCCGGAAGGTGGCCTTGCCGATGGTGACCGGCAGGACAAGGCGCGAGTCGGCAGCGCGCTCGCAGGCGAATTCCTCAAAGGTGCGCGAAAGAAGAATCGCCGTTTCCCCTGTGACGAAACGCCGGTTCCGATAGTCAATCATCCATGGGGTTCGAGCAAGAAAGCTTTGGCCGAGCACACCGTCAGCCTTGCGCTCCACGGTGCGGATGGCGTCGGGGGCCGCAATGAGCACCTCGACGTTCTGGATACTTGTTTCCCCGGCTGAAACGGATCGCGCGAACGCGGCGGGCACCACTGTCTCGCCGGCCAGCGTCGTCAATTCGACTGCATACTCGGGTTCGAGCCCGGCAGCCTTGGCGGCTTCAGGAGAGAGGCTTGTAGAGGATGCACCTGTGTCAACGAGAAGTCTGAATGGCCCGGCGCCGTTGATGTTGACATCCGCAAAGACAAAGTCCGCGGCTGCAAGCGGAAGCGCCAGGAGAACGAGCAATCCCAGTTTCATGCCTGCAATGGTGCGGGCAATGGCCCTTGAGAGTCGTGATGCCGCTATGATGTTGAGAATCATAGGGTGATGATTTTGTGATGGAGGCTCTCATCCGCGCTGGAACTCTCGAAATTGACACCGCCAGGCGGCAGGTCCGCGTTCAGGGCCGGCCGGTTGAGCTCGAGCCCAAGGCCTACGCAGTGCTGATCTGTCTGGTTGAACGCCGCGAGCGGGTTGTGAGCAAGGAGGAACTCTTTAGCGCCGTCTGGCCGGATGTGGCGGTGACCGACAACGCCCTCACACGGGTGATCGCGCAATTGCGCCGCCAACTGGGGGACGACGCCAAGTCGCCCAGGTACATCGAAACGGTGCCGACGGCGGGCTACCGGTTCATCGCTGCTGTCCATGACCCGGATTCGGCCCCTGGCCCAGCCCTCAGGCCGGCGACCGGCCGCGCGTGGCTCGTCTCCACCGGCATGGCCCTTGTGCTTGCCCTGGCTGCCGTTGCGTTCTGGCGGCTGAGAATGCCGGCGGAGTGGCTGCCCGCCCCGCGCATCGAACAGATCACCAACACGTCAGCACTCGATCTGAACCCGTCATTTCTCCCCGGACGGCAGGCAGATCGTCTTTTCCTCCAACCGCTCCGGGCGATTTCAGCTCTATATCCGTTCTATCTCCGGGGGCAGCGACCGGCAATTGGCGGAACTCGAGGAAGACGCCATCCAACCAAACTGGAGTCCGGACGGCCGCTGGATCGCATTCGTGATGGGCGCGGCATCGAAGGTGAGCGTCATGCCGGCCGAGGGCGGGGCCGTCCGCACCCTGGCCGAGGGTGGGGTCTTTCCGGCATGGTCCCCCGATTCGACCCGTCTGGTCTACCGTGTCGGTGTGGCGGCGACAGCCCGCGAGGCGGCTTCCTTCGAGGCGACACAGCTCATGACAGTTGCCGCCGGCGGCGGACCGGCCAGAGAGTTGACCAGGATCGGCTCTCCCCCCGGCGGACACAATACGCCGGTGTGGCTCAGCGACGGGCGGCGTGTCCTTTTCTGCGCATCACTCGGCGATACCATCAGCCAGCCTTGGACAGCGGATGTCGAAAGCGGCGAGATCAGGCGATTCGCCACTGTACCGGCCTCGGTTCTGCACGCTCGCCTCTCCCCCGATGGCGGGTGGCTGTACTTCAGTAGCCTGTCTGGCCTGATGCGCGTGCGATTGCCGGACGGCAAACCGGAAACACTCGTTGCCGCGGGCGCGCAGATGCCCCGCGACCTTGCGTTCAGCCCCGACGGCAAGAGGCTCGTGTTCAGCCAGGTGACCGATCAGGCGACGCTGTGGCGCGCGCCGCTCGATGGCCAGGACGGCGCGGGTCCCTTCATCGACGAAGTGGGAGTAAGGATCACCTATCCCTCTTTCAGCAGGGACGGCCGTTACCTGGCCTATTCCCTGCTTCGGCGTGGGGCGAGATTCTCAATTCAGGTGTTGGACACCCAGGGCGGTCTCTCCAAGCCGCTGAGCCCGCCCGATGTGGCAGCCCTCGCGCCGTCGTGGACCGACGCTGGAGATGTAGGGTATATGCAACTCAAAGCCGGCGGTCCGGAATACTGGGTACAGCCGCTCCGGAGCGCTGGCCGGCTTGTGCCGGTCAACCTGAACAGGCGTTTCATCCGGCGCGTGAAGCTGTCTCCGGACGGCAAGTGGCTGGCGGGGATCTTCATGGAACCAGGTAGAAAGCCGGCCATTTTCATCACCAATGCGGCGACGGGCGAAGCGCGTGTGATCACCCCCCGTGATCGCGACATCGCCTACCCGGTTTGGTCTTACGACTCGCGGTGGATCGCGGCGGAGGAGCGTCTGGACGGCAGCCCCGCCAGCCGGTTGGTGGTACTGCCGCGAGAGGGCGGAACTGTCGAGACGCTCGTGAGCGAAAAGATGCACAACTGGCCCGGCGACGTGGCCGCCGACAACGACACCATCGCCTTCTCGGGGATGCGCGACGGCATCTGGAACATCTACATAGTCTCCAGAAAGACGAAGAAGGTGACTCAGGTGACGCGATTCACAAGTCGCGCGCTGCTGGTTCGCTACCCGGCTCTCTCTCGCACAAAGCGCGAAGTCGTCTTTGAGTACGGAGAATTGAAGGGCAACGTCTACGCGGCGGAACTGAAGTAGCGCCCAGTGTTCAGAGTTCGAGATGGCCCAGGTAGGTCATTGCCGATAGTCTGAACTTCTCTTTGAACTCCAGGATCTGCAGTTCGCCCAGAAACTCGATCTCGCGATCTTCGATGCGGATGGGCTCTGCGCGCGGAAAGTGGACCAGCAGCGTGAGAGTATCGCCTTGCAGGTTGACCTTGGCGCTCACCGGCTTGATCACCCGGCCGCCCGCGGTGCGCAGGTAAGTGGACTGGCGTGCAATCATCTCGACGCTCTCAGCTCCCATGTGGGCGATCTCCGAAGGGATCCCGCGCACTTCGACCACATAATCCGGGGTTGGCACGCCGACCAACTCGTTGAGCTTCGCCGGATCGAGCTTGCCTTGCCTTTGTTTGTAGAGCGCCGTCGCCTGCCGTACCGGCAGAGCGCTGGCCCAGCGGATGAGCAAGTCGGCTTGGGTTGGGTATTTCTGACGAGGGACGCCAATGCCGCCGACGGGGCTGCCGAAGGGTTTGTTTGGAGAATGGTCTGCCCCGGGGACGTCTTTGTAAGTAATGGGTTGCTCACCCCTCTTGACCCATTCGAGCTTGACCTTTGTAGGTTTGGCCCAGGGCGAATCTGTAATCAGGCGCAGGACGGTCTGTTCGCGCCACTCGGGGAATGCCGGCTTCGTCCAGTCTTCGGCGAGGGCGAGCGCAGTGCATGCGAGCACAACGACAAGCACTCTCGGAGTGGCAGGGGCCACCGCTGCGCCTCGCAATCTCGACATTGCCCTCACTTTTTGACGGTATCAGGTGTTGGGCATGGAGCGCTGCTCGCCGGCTTCTCTGGCCAGAGGTGCGGCCCCGCATGGCCTACACCGCGAGAGGCGATGCTGTTCTACCGTGAAATGAACATGAATGCCCAGTCGCACCGGTCCGATCCTCGAATCCTCGGGCGACGAACCCTTGAGCGGGACCACCGCTGCCTTGCCGAACTCCTGCGGCCGGGGTTTGCTGTGCTTGATGTCGGCTGTGGCACCGGCGCCATTACCGCTGGGGTTGCAAAGGCTGTCGGACCACATGGGCACGTAGTCGGTATCGATCGAGATGAGGTGCTTCTCCAACTGGCGCGCACAGAGCACGGCACGCTTCCGAACTTGCGGTTTGAATGTGGCGATGCGACCGCTTTGAAATTCTGCGCGGAATTCGATCTGGTGACCGCCGCCCGGACACTTCAATGGATCGCTGAGCCTGCCCTGGCCATTTCGAAGATGAAACAAGCTACCAAACCCGCCGGTGTGCTCGTGGTCCTCGATTACTGTCACACGAGCAACGAATGGGAACCCGACCCTCCACGTGAGTTCAAACGGTTCTACAGCGCATTCCTCGCGTGGCGACACGCAAACCGATGGGATAACGAAATGGCGGACCATCTTCCCGAACTGTTTCGATCCGCCGGGTTGGTTGACGTCAAGAGCCGCGTGCAGGACGAGGTTGTCGAACGTGGAGGACCAGAGTTTGTCGAGCGGACGGCCTTATGGTCGGAGGTGATCAAGAATGTGGGTGAGCAACTTGTAACGGCTGGATTTTGCACGGAACTCCAGTTGCAGGAAGCGCGTGAATGCTACGACCCGTGGGTTAAGACAGAACTGATGAAACAGACCCTCGCGATGCGCGCCATCTCGGGGACAGTGCTTTGATCAATGCGCGGCGGCGGCCAACTGCCGGTATTCGAGTTCGAGTTCCCGGATGCGGAACTTCTGGATCTTGCCGGTGACCGTAATCGGGAACGTATCGACGAAGCGGATCGACTCCGGGACTTTGAAGTAGGCGATCTGGTCACGGCAGAACTCTTGAATCTCTTCCGCCGTGGCTTCGCAGCCAGGCTTCAGGCGGATCCAGGCCAGCACGGTCTCCCCGAGCCGCTCGTGCGGCATCCCGACAACCTGCACCTCGGCAATCTTCGGGTGCTCGTACAGGAACTCTTCGATCTCGCGAGGATAGATGTTCTCCCCTCCGCGCAGGATCATGTCCTTCAACCGGCCGGTGATGCGGAAGAACCCGTCCTCACTCATCACGGCAAGATCTCCGGTATGCAGCCACCCCTCGGCGTCGATGGCGGCGGCAGTCGCCGCGGGGTCGTTGTCGTAACCCTTCATCACCAGGTATCCGCGTGTGCAAAGCTCGCCCGATTGGCCCGTGCGGCAGCGTCGCGCAAGTGGCCGGGTCGACGATCTTGACCTCGGTCTCGGGCAGGGCCCGGCCCACGGTCGTGCAGCGCAGATCGAGCGAATCTTCCGCGCTCGACATCGTGATCACCGGGGAACTCTCGGTCTGGCCATAGGCGATGGTGATCTCCCGGCAGTTCATCCGGTCCACCACCTGCCGCATCACTTCGATCGGGCACGGCGAGCCGGCCATCACTCCGGTCCGCAGGCTGGAGTAGTCGAATTCGTCGAAGCGCGGGTGGTGCAGTTCGGCGATGAACATCGCCGGGACGCCGTAGATGGCGGTGGCGCGTTCAGCGCCAACCGCTTCCAACGTCTTCTCGGCATCGAAGGTCGCCGAGGGAAGAATCATCGCCGCGCCGGTCACTGCCGCGGCCATCGTGCCGATGACACAACCGAAGCAGTGGTACAGCGGCACCGGGATGCAGATGCGGTCGTGCTCTGTGGCATTCAGGCGCTGCGCGATGAACCGGCCGTTGTTGATCAGATTCGAGTGCGTGAGCAGCACGCCCTTCGGCGAACCCGTGGTGCCGGACGTGTACTGGATGTTGGCGACGTCGCCGGCGGCGGGATGAAATGCGGCTTCAGCCGGCGCAGTGGAGGCGAGATTCTGCCAACCGGATGAGCCAATGTAGAGGGCATGCCGCAGCGTACAGTGCGTCTTGGCGAGGGCTTCTTCGAGGATGAGGCGGTAGTCGGCCCGATGATCGCGCTCGTGCAGAATGAGCGCGCGGATGGAGCTACGCTTCAGCACATAGGAGAGTTCGTGCGAACGGTATGCGGGATTCACGTTGACGAGCACGAAGCCGGAAAGCGCGCACCCGTATTGAAGAGCCACCCACTCTGCGCAGTTGGTGGACCAGACGCCGATGCGGTCGCCTGGAATGAGACCCAACCCGGCAAGACCTGCGGAGAGCCGGCGGGCGGCGAGCAGAAGTTCGCTCCACGTCCAGCGCAGGTTCTGGTGGCGGCTGACAAGCGCTGTGCGGCTGCCGTAGAGGGCCTCTGTTTCAACCAGGGCTTGGGCGATGCTGCGATTGTCCGGCATGGTCTAGTACCCTCGCACCACACCACCCCGCCGGCCATCGGCCCAGCCGAGCTTCCATCCTGTGCCGTCCTCGATCACGACCGAGTTGACATCGCCCTGCGATCGCAGGGCCGGGTTCAGCTTGTGGCCCATCGCCTTCAGCTTCTCTGCCACGTCGAAGATGAGCGCGGCCGGCTCCGCGGCCACCCCGGAAGCCTCCCCGCCGAAGTGAATGCGAGGGAACTCCACCGCATCGCGGAGGGACATCTTGAAGTCCACGAGGTTCATCACGATCTGAACGAGAGTCGAAGGGATAGTGGCCGCGCCAGGGCGTGCCAAAAGCCGCCCAGAGGCTATTGTCCTTGCGCAGCAACATCGTGGGGGTCATGGTGGACGAGTAACGGACACTGGGCTTGAGGTCGGCCGTGGCGAATGCGCTCATGTGGTTGTTCAGCAAAACGCCGGTGCCTTTGGCGATGACCTGGCTGCCGTAGAAGCCGCTCAGGGTATACGTGTTGGTGACGACATTACCCTCGGCGTCGGCTACGGTGAAATGCGTTGTATCCGAACTCTCGTTGGTGGGCTCCGCCGGCGCTTCGACGCGCCCCGCCTTCTGGAGCGAAATCGTTTGAGCGGCCTGAGCCATCGACGCCTCGCTGAGAATCTGCGCGGGAGTCTGTCCTGCGATCATGCTGCGCCGAACCCGCGCAGCCAGACGCATCGCCTCGATCTGCAGGTGACGGACCTCAGTGCTGCCCTCCATTCCGGCTTGACCTCGAAGCGATCGAGGATCCTGAGCTGGAAGCCCACTGTCGTTCCGCCGGTGGAGCTCGGCGGAGTAAGCAGGACAGGGTAGCCGCGGTAGGTGATCTTGAGGGGCTCCGCGGCGCGCGCTTCATATCGCTCGAGATCCGCCAGCGTGATGTAGGCGTTGTTGGCTTTCATGTCGGCGGCGATGCGGCGCGCGGTCTCGCCGGTGTAGAACTCCTTCCATCCCGTGCTTCTGCATCCGCTTGATGGTGGCGGCGAGATCCTTCTGGATAACCGGTTCGCCTTGCTTCAGCGGCTGGTCCGAGCCGTGCAGGAAGATGCGCGCGGTTTCAGGGAACAACTTCATCACGGGAACCTGCAGCTTGAGAATTATCTCCATGCGCTGCGAGGCCGGAAACCCCTTCTCCGCGATGCGGCGGGCTGGCTCGAGCACTTCGGCCCACTTGAGGCGGCCGAACCGCGCGTGAGCAAGCCCCATGCCGGCAGGAGTCCCGGGAACGGCTGCGGACTTATATCCAACCTGCTGCTCTGCGCGCGAGGAGAACATCTTGCGATTCGCCGCGGCGGGTGCGTCGCCGCCATAGTCGACCGCCAGCGTGCGGCCGTCCGACATACGCGCCATCAAATAGCCGCTGCCTCCGAGATTGCCGGCCTCCGGATGGACCACGCCGAGCACGAAAGCCACTGCCACCGCCGCATCAACGGCGTTGCCGCCTTTCTTCAGAATCGCGAGCGCGGCTTCTGTCGCCAGCGGGTGCACAGTGGCTGCCATCGCCTTAGGTGCGCGCTCAGGCTGCGCCACCATCGGGCGCGCAGCTTCAAGCTTGAGCCCGCTTTGAGAGACTTCCTGGGCTGTAAGAAGGAAATGGGAGGAGGAAGAGGAGGAAACGGAACGCCATGAGTGAGTTCTACCACGGCGGGTATTGGGGGGGCGGAGAACCGCCCCCCGGAGGGAACTGCGAGTTAGCGCCTGCGGTCACGGCCACGGCCGCCGCGGTCGCCACCACGGTCGCCGCGAGGACGGTCTCCCCACGGTCGCCACGGTCGCCGCCACGATCACCGCCGCCTTCGGGACGGTCACCGGGCTCGGCCTTGCGTTCGACAGCGACGGGAACTTCGCCTTCTTCAGCCGGCTTAACGCCAAGCTTCTCGCGCTGTTCGGCAAGCACGGCCTTGCGGCTGAGCTTGATCTTGTTGCCTTCGAGCGCCAGCACCTTGACCAGGATCTGGTCGCCTTCCTTCAGCTCGTCGCGCACTTCGCGTGACGCGGTTCTCGCAGATCTCGCTGATGTGCAGCAGGCCGTCGGTGCCGGGGAAGATCTCGACGAACGCGCCGAA
The DNA here is from genome assembly GCA_963714395.1 of Bryobacteraceae bacterium. GTDB lineage: Bacteria > Acidobacteriota > Terriglobia > Bryobacterales > Bryobacteraceae > JACADU01. The sequence continues at coordinate 68,945 of CAVQOO010000040.1, read as the reverse complement.
ATCGACGATGCCGGACCACCTTGCCCAGGTAGGTCTTGCCGACTTCGGCCACCGCGGCGATGTCGGTGACCATCTGCATGGCCTTCTTGGCGCGAGTCGCCGTCGGCGGCGAAGATGTTGACCGTGCCGTCGTCGTCGACGTCGATCTTGACGCCGGTCTGCTCGATGATGCCGCGGATCACCTTGCCGCCCGGTCCGATGACCTCGCGGATCTTGTCGGTCGGAATGGTCACGGTGTAGATGCGCGGAGCGTACGGGCGACATGCTCGGCGCGCGGCGCGGCGATCGCCTCGTCCATCTTGTCGAGGATGAACAGGCGGCCGCGGCGCGCCTGCTCCAGCGCCTCCGTCATGATGGCGGTGGTCACGTTGGGCACCTTGATGTCCATCTGGAGGCCGGTGATGCCGTCGCGCGTGCCGGCGACCTTGAAGTCCATGTCGCCGTAGTGATCTTCGGCGCCGGCGATGTCGGTCAGGATGGCGTACTTGTCGCCTTCCTTCACCAGGCCCATGGCGATGCCGGCCACCGGCGCCTTGATCGGCACGCCGGCGTCCATCAGCGCCAGCGTGGCGCCGCAGACGGTGGCCATCGAGGACTGGAGCCGTTCGACTCCAGGATGTCGCTGACCACGCGGATGGTGTAGGGGAAGTCGGTGTCGTCCGGGAATCACGCGAGCGAGCGAGCGCTCGGCCAGAGCGCCGTGGCCGATTTCGCGCCGGCCGGGGCCGCGCATGAAGCCGACTTCGCCGACGCTGAACGGCGGGAAGTTGTAGTGCAGCATGAAGCGCTTGGAGGTCTCCGCCAGGTTCCAGCAGTCTCGATGCGCTGCTCGTCGTCCTTGGTGCCGAGCGTGGCGGTCACCAGCGCCTGCGTCTCGCCGCGGGTGAACAGCGCCGAGCCGTGCGTGCGCGGCAGAATGCCGACTTCGATGGTGATGTCGCGGATCTCGTCGAACGTGCGGCCGTCCGGACGCGCTGGCGCAGTTCGAGCATCTCGTCGCGGAAGATGCGTCTCGCGGAGGACCTCGAAGCAGCTCGCTGCGCTTCCGTCTGCTCCGCCTCTTCGGTGAAGAGCGCGACGGCTTCGGCTTCCAGCGCGTCGACCATGCGCGTAGCTCTCGAGCTTGGGGTACTTCTCGGTGTTGAGCGGCGTCGGTCAGGCGCGTTCGCGCGAGCGGCTTCGATCTTCTTGTAGATCTCCTGGTTGCGGCGCGACGGGCGTGAACGCGCGCTTCGGCTTGCCGGCCTTGCCACCAGTTCGCGGATGCCGGCGATGATCTTCTTGCAGCATGTCGTGGCCGAACTCGATGGCGCCGAGCACTTCGTCTTCGGACGCCTCGTTCGCGCCGGCTTCCACCATGACGATGCCGCTGCTCGGTGCCGGCGACGACGATGTTCAGCTTGGCGCTCTTCTGCTGCTCGTAGGTGGGGTTGGCGATGATACTTGCCGTCGACGAGGCCGACGCGCACGGCCGCCGAGGACGTGCTCGAACGGGAATGTCGGAGATGGCCAGCGCGGCGGCGGCGCCGATGATGGCCAGCGTGGCGGGGTCGGTGTCCGGAGCGGCCGAAAGCACCATGCCGATGACCTGCGTCTCGCAGGAGTAGCCTTCCGGGAACAGCGGGCGGATCGGGCGGTCGATCATGGCGGCCGTGAGGATTTCCCGTTCGCTGGGGCGCCCTTCGCGCTTGATGAAGCCGCCGGGAATCCGTCCGGCGGCGTAGGTGTACTCACGGTAATCGACCGTGAGCGGGAAGAAAGCTCGCTCCGACCTTCGGCTTCCGGTTCGAGCAAGCGGTGCAGAGCACCACGGTGTCGCCACAGGTCACCTTCACGGCGCCATGGGCCTGTTTGGCCAACTTCCCCGTCTCCAGGACGAGGGTCCGACCTCCAAGGTCGATTTCAACTGTCTTTACCATTTCTATTTCTCCAGGGTCTGGCCCGTATCAGCCAAAGCGGCCGAAGCCGTCTCAGCTCGGGGGCAGACCACGTTTCTGCATCTCGCTGAATTGCGAGCGATTGGGGGGGAAGTCCTCAGGGAATCGGCGTCGGGCGAGAGCCGGTGCGGCAGTCCGGGGAAAGACCAAGGCCTTCCGGGAAAACCCGGAAGGCCCGTCAAACCCTTTACGAACCGCGCTCGCGGCCCTGACCGCCCGGGATCAACTAAGGGATCCGGACCAGGCCGCTCGCGTCGTTTCGTTTACCTACCGGCGTATGCCGAGGCTCGCAATAAGCGTCTTGTAACGCTCTGGGCTGCGGCTTTTCAGGTAGTCCAGCAACCGGCGGCGGCGGGCCACCAGGATGATGAGTCCGCGCCGGCTGTGATGATCTTTTTTGTGCGTCTTAAAGTGCTCGGTCAGGAGAACAATCCTCTGCGTAAGCAGCGCGACCTGCACTTCCGGGGACCCTGTATCCGTCTTATGAACGCGATATTGGGTGATAGTTCCCGACTTGGCTTCCGTAGCCAGTGCCATGCTAGATGAACACACTCCTCGTTCTTATTTCGCTTTGATGCCTCTTCAGGTTAGCACAAGGCCCCAACCGGAAGTTCAACGCGCCCCCGGGCGTGCATCGTCTTTGCACTCCTCGAAGCCGCGGGCGAGGTAGATAGACCAGGAGATCGAAGAAGCGGGCGAGTTCGTGCTCAAGTTCTTCTTCAGCATACAGATCCACGCTTGATTCAAAGATGCCCTCGTCCCGGATGTAATCCGTGGTGGCCTGTCGCATGAGTTGCACAGCCCGGATGGCCTGACTGAGTGGGATCTTGTCGGCGCGGCGCTGCCGGCCAACCTGTTCATACAGCCGCGCGGCATCGCCCTCGGAACTGGACACAAGCCAATGGCCCAGATTCCGGAGAATCCTGCCGGCAGGCTTCCTGCAGTTCGCTTTCAGGCAACTGCCTGGATTGCCGGCAATGACTGACTCGAGCGCATGAGGCGAAGGAACTTGGAATGGATCGCTTCCCAATGCGTCTCGATTTGAATGACCAGCTTCGCTGAAACCATAGCCGCCTCCCGATCCCTACGATTCGAGCGATACCGGAGATGGAAGCCGGAGTCAAGCCCCTCCTTTGCAGCTAATCGAAATGCTTGGTGCGCGGCCATGCTTCGGCGATGGGAATCCGCAGACCTCGGGCGACCCAAATCGTCTTCTTGTCTTCGTACGGCATGCAGTCCGAGCAGTCGATATCGGCCGCCCTCGGCCACCTCGGCGAAGCTCTTCACAAGATCTTCATGCCGGCCGCCGATGACGATCATCACCCGCCCGTCGCACTCGCCCGGACCCCACATCCAGTAACTGTTATGCCCCGAAATCGCGTGCGGCAGCCCTAGCTGCGGGCCAAAGAAGTCGATCGCGCCCGCATGGCCGTAATTCTGGCCGAACACGCACGCCCGGCTACGCTCCTCAGCAGGCAGTTCCTGGTGCACCCGCGCCACCGATTCAGCAAGCTGCTGCCAGCCGTGCATGTCGGCAAAGTGCTGCGGCAGCCGGCCCAGGCTTTTCCGCTCGTCTGTTCCCGGCTGGATTCCGAGCGTCTTCGAGTAGTTGACATACGTATCCTCCGGCAGCAGCGGCTTGGCCAGTGGTGCCAGGAGCGCACCCGACACCGCGATCGCCGCCAGCGCCGCTGGACGAACGAACGCTCGGCCCCAGCTCACGCCCTCCAGAACGACCGCGCCCGCCGCCAGCAGCACCGGATAGATCGGCGCGAGGTAGTAGGGCTTTGCGTTCTGCGTCAGCATGAGTCCCAGCACCGCCAGATATGCGATCCCCACGCTCCGGTAGGGTCGGGCCCGCCTCGCGAAAAGCAAATACCCGAGACCAGCCACCCAGAGCGGCATCGCAACCGGATTTGTCATCAACACCTGTTGACCCATGAATTCCAGCGGGGAGAACGCCACGTTCTTGAACTCCGTGGCGCGCCTCACGAATTCCCTTGTCGGCCAGCCGTGCGCCGCCTGCCATATAACGTGAGGCGCAAACAGGAGCGCGGCCAGTCCGGCGCCAAGCCAGAGATAGCGATCGCGCAGCAGCCGCCACTGGCGCGTGGCCACCATCCCCACGACGAGACCGAAACCGAGAAACAACACACTCAGCTTGTTCTCCAGGCCGATTCCCGCCAGCGCGCCGAACAGCAGCCACTTCCGGCCGCCGCCGTCCCTCACAATCTGCATGAACACCAGGATCATGGCCGACCAGACGACGAGGTCAAAGGCATTCATCGAATAGATCGACAGCATGCCCATGTATTGAGGCGCGAGCGCGACGGCCAGGCCGGCCAGGCACTGCGCAAAGCGTCCTCCGCCCAGATGCCGCGCGATAGCCGCGCTGAGCAGAACGGTGCTCCAGCCGCCAGCGCAGGCAGCAGCCGAAGCGCCAGCAGCGACGTGCCGAGCGTGTGACTCACCAATCCAGGCGAAAACCGCCACCAGCGGAGGATGGTCCACGTATCCCCAGTCCAGGTGTCTGGCACAAGCCAGGTAATACATCTCGTCGCGAAAGATGCCGTAGCCCGCCGTCGTAGCCAAATGGAACAATGTGATGGCTCCGGCTATGAGCATCGCCGCCGGATCGATCCGCGGCGAATCCAGCCGGCCCTCAACTCCAATCGGCTTCGTGCCCATTCACACCTCCGCTTTACACGCTACCGCGGACCGAACACCTTTCGGTCGAGCGAGATCCGCCCGGGCCCCAACGCGATCAGCAGGAGTGCTATGCAGAGGTAGACCGCGGCCAGTTCGAACGATGGACCGCCCGTCTTGGACACGAATGGATCTCCGCGCAGGAAGGCGTGGGTGGAAAATGCAACCACCATCGTCGATGCCACGCCGAGCGATGCAAGCCTCGTCAAGAGTCCGAAAACCCAGGCCAGCCCTCCTCCGAATTCCGAAAGCGCTGCGAGAGCCTGCAGGACGCCTGGGGCGAATCCCTCCGGGCCCATCCACGCCGAATGGGTTCTGAATCTTCGGCCAGCCGTGGATGACGAAGGCCAATCCGGCAGTGACGCGAAGCAACAGGAGTGCGATATCGGCGAACTGGCCGTATGCCTGAACCAGATGGAAGCTTCTAAAGTTCATCGTTCAATGAATGTAGCGCGGTTTAATATCCTTAGGCCACCGCGAATGTGCAGAAACATCAGGACCCTGTTCAACTTCGATCCGCCGACAACGGAAGACGAGATTCGAGCCGCCTCGCTTCAATTCGTGAGAAAGATCAGCGGCTTCAACAAGCCGTCAAAGGCCAACGAAGCCGCGTTCGAATCCGCGGTCGAAGAGATCAGCCAAATCTCGAGCCGTCTCCTTCAATCCCTGGAAACTCAAGCCCCTCCAAAGAACCGCGAGGACGAGGCAGCCAGGGCCAAGGCGCGCGCATCTGTCAGATTCTCGAAGTGACGCGGTCGATACGCTGCCGCGGAACACTCTAGAATCGTCGGTGATGCCAATGACCATCGATCGCATCGAAACGGCGCGCGTCGCGCCTCGCTGGGGACTCCTCCGCGTGACCACGGCCGACGGCCTCGAAGGTTTCGGCGAGTTCACCCTCGAGGGCCAACTGGCCTCCACCGAAGCCGCCGTCCACGAACTCGGCGAGCAGTTCCTCGGCCGCGACGCATCTGACCTGAAACGCCTGGTCCGCGCCTGCTACGACCGTTGCTTCTATCACGGCGGCCCGCACTTCATGTCGGCCCTCGGCGGTATCGAAATCGCGCTCTGGGACCTGGCCGGAAAAGCCGCCTCGATGCCGGTCTACAGGCTGCTGGGCGGCAAGGTGCGCGACCGCGTCAAGGTCTATCGCTGGGCCGGCGGCAATAACAACGCCCCCGGCGCCGCGGCTGAAGAGGCCGCCCGCGTGGTCGCCGAAGGCGCCCGCGCCATCAAGATGAACGCCTGCCCGCCGCTTGCCGCCATCGACACCTACGGCGGAATCCGCGCCGCGGTGGCGCGGGCCCGAGCCGTGCGCGACGCAGTCGGCCCCGAGGTCGACATCGCCTTCGATTTCCATGGTCGTGCCAATGTACCCATGGCGCGCCGCCTCGCCAAAGAACTCGAATTCGCCAGTCCGCTCTTCTACGAAGAGCCCGTCCGGCCCGACTACAACCGCTGGCTGCCCGAAATTGCCGCCATCACCCACGTGCCCATCGCCACCGGCGAACGCATGACCACAGTCGCTGAGTTCTCCGATGTCATCGCCGCCAAGGCCGCGCACATCCTGCAGCCGGACCTGGTGCACGTCGGCGGGATTTCGAACGCCGCCGAGATCGCCTCCATGGCCGAAGCCAACGGCATCGCCATCGCTCCCCACTGCCCGCTGTCGCCCATCGCATTCATGGCCTGCCTGCACGTCGTTGCGCAGAGCCGCGCCGGATGGATTCTGGAGTGGTCCAAGGGAATCCACTACAACGCGTCGCAGGCTTCGGGCGCCGTCGATCCCTGGCTGCGCTATTTGGACGAGCGCGACTGGCCGCTGTTCGAGGTCGATGGCGAAGGCCATCTGGCCATCACGGAGCAGCCGGGCCTGGGCATCCGGGTCGATTGGGCTGAAGTCCAACGAGCTTCCAAAACTGAAGTCGCCTGGCGCGACGAGGCCATGGAACTCCCCGACGGCACGCGAGCCAACTGGTAATTCCCATCCGGAAATGGCTGACGAGCGCTCGCGCACCGATAGGATCACACTGGAGAGAGGCTGACGGATGGACTTTGTCGAGCAACTGAAGTCCTCGATCGATATCGTTCACATCGTGGGCGAGTACGTCCGCTTGAAGCGGCAGGGCGCAGGACCCCGCTACAGCGGACTCTGCCCATTCCACTCCGAGAAGACGCCCAGCTTCTCTGTCCACTCAACTCACCAGTTCTACAAGTGCTTCGGGTGCGGTGCGGGCGGCGACGCCATCAAGTTCGTGATGGAGATCGAACGCTTCACCTTCTGGGAGGCGATCAAGTACCTGGCCGAACGCAGCGGCATTCCTCTGCCGCAGAGACGCGAATTCAACGACGACGAGTCCAAACTCCGCCAGTCGCTTCACGAAATGCACGACTTGGCGGCGGCCGCATTTCGCGAGTTGCTGTTCTCCTCCCAGGGAGAGCAGGCGCGCGAGTATCTGACCAGGCGCGGACTGAAAAAAGAGACGACGGAGGAATTCGCCCTCGGCCTGTCGGACCGTTCCGGGCAAATGCTGGTCCGCATTTTCGAGAAACGAGGTTTCTCCGCCGAGGCGATGGAGGCCAGCGGCCTGGTCCTGAAGCGCAACGAAGGACCGGGCTTCTTCGACCGCTTCCGCGGCCGCCTCATGTTCCCTATCCACTCCGAAAGCGGCCAGATCATCGCTTTCGGCGGAAGGGCTCTGCAGCCGGGCGAGGAGCCGAAGTACCTCAACAGCTCGGAGACGTCCATCTACCGCAAGAGCCAGGTGCTCTACAACCTCAACAGGGCGAGGAAGCCGATTCAGGAACGAGGCTATTCCATTCTGGTCGAAGGATATATGGACGTCATCGGCGTCTACGCGGCCGGCGTGCCCAACGTGGCCGCTACCTGCGGAACCGCCTTGACCAACTACCAGGTGCGCAGCCTCCGCCGGCACGCCGGCATGCTGGTCATGAATTTCGACCCGGACAAAGCCGGCGTGAATGCCACCGAACGGAGCATCCCCATACTGCTCGAGGAAGGCATGCATCTTAAGGTTCTCTCCCTATCGGAAGGCCTCGATCCTGACGAATACATAAAAGAGCACGGGGCGGAGGCGTACTCGCGCGCATTGGAGAACGCGCGCGGCTACTTCCACTGGCTTGCCGATCGTGCTCGGGAGAAGAACGACTTGTATACGCCGGAAGGCCGTGTGGCTGCATTTCAGTTCCTGTTGCCGGCAATTCAGAAAATGCCGGACCGCCTGGAACGGCTGTCCGTCGCCAACGACGTCGCCGAATACCTGAAGCTCGAGCAGTCCATCGTGCTTGACGAGTTCAGGAAGGCGGCGGGCGAAAAGCGCGGCGCGCCCTCAAAATCCACCACCCCTCAATCGGCCGACCCTAACGAGGTCATTCTCCTGCACGCGATGCTGGAAGACGAGCAGGCCCGGCTGGAGATTCCGCCCGTGCTCGCGCAGTTGAACATCCTGGAGCGCCTGAGATCGAAAAGAATTCTGGAGGCCCTTCTGCGGATGGTCGCCGCCGGCGAGAAGCCGGACTATTCGAAACTGGAGGCGCGGCTCGACGAGCCCGATAGGATCCTGCTCCATGCGATGCTCTTCGCCGATGACACTTTGACGCGGGACTATACGACGGAGCACGCCATCAGCGCGCTGAAGAGCCTGCAGCGGCGCCGACCGCAGGGCGAACGTGAACGACATCCGGCGGCGCATCGCCGAACTCTCCAAGGAGGGCAGGACGGAGGAGGCGTTTGAGTTGATGAGACAGTTGACTGAGAATGAGAGAGGCGCGCGGGCATGATCAAAGTTGACTCTGCCCGTCTACGGGGGACTTCACGCTGTTGTACATTGGTGAAGTCGCACGAAGCGAGGGGAACGTAACGGCGAGGTTAGCGTGGCGGAAGAGCGGTACAACCGTTTCCAAAAACTGATCGATACCGGCAAGGAGAAGGGCTACCTTCTCTACGACGACGTGTCTGAAGTGTTGCCGGAAGAACTCGGCACCGGTGCTGAGCTTGACGACCTTCTGGCCGGATTGGACGAAGCCGGGGTCGACTTGCTGGAAGTCCCGAAACTCGGCGCGGAAAAAAAGGGCGAAGACGCGGAGGAACTGGTCGACGCCGAGGTCGCCTCCGAGGCCGCCGAGAAGACCAACGATCCCGTCCGCATGTACCTCCGCGAGATGGGCAGCGTCGCGCTGCTGACCCGCGAAGGCGAGATCGAACTCGCCCGCCGGATCGAGCACGGCCAGAACCTGGCCATGCGGTCCCTCTCTCGTTCGCCTCTGATCATGCGCGAGCTGATGGAGATCGCCCGAGAGGTGGACGACGGCAGCCTCCTGCTTCGCGATGCCCTCTCGATTCCGGAACTGCTGGCCTCGGACGACGAAACTGACGACTTCAAGGCCGATTTCTTCGCCGCCATCGAAGGCATCGAAAAGCAGGCCAAAAAGCTTCAGCAGACTCGCATGAAACTGCTGGCCACACCGCGCGTCAACAAGCCCAAGCAGTACCGGGCGGCGCGCTGGGCCCTCGCTCGCCTCATGGTGAGCATCTCCCGCGAGATCCGCAAGATTCAGTTTTCGAGCCACATCTGGCGCCGACTGGCCAACCGCCTGAGGTCGGCCGTGGACGAGTTGACCCCAGCCGAGTACGAGATCGCCCGCCTCCAGCGAGCCTCTGAGGACACATCTTCGCAATCGCCAGCCCACCTGTCGGCGGCCAAGGACGTGCAAGCGCGATCAAAAGATCGCCAATCAGAAGCTCCAGGACCTGGAAATCTCGTTCGGCGCCACCTCAACCGAATTGCGCCGCACGCTCTCCGTCGCCGACCGCGGTGAAGCCGAGGCCGACAGCGCCAAGAAACAACTGATCGAGGCCAACCTGCGGCTGGTCGTCTCCATCGCAAAACGCTACACCAACCGCGGCCTGCAGTTCCTGGACCTGATCCAGGAAGGCAATATCGGATTGATGAAGGCCGTCGACAAGTTCGACTACCAGCGCGGCTATAAGTTCTCGACCTACGCCACATGGTGGGTGCGCCAGGCGATCACGCGAGCCATCGCCGACCAGGCGCGGACCATCCGCATTCCCGTGCACATGATCGAGACCATCAACAAGATGGTGCGCACGCAGCGGCAGTTGCAGCAGAGCCTGGGGCGTGAACCGACCACGGAAGAGCTGGCCAAGCAATTGGACATGTCGGTAGCCAAGGTGCGCAAGGTGCTGCGCATCGCCCAGGAACCGATTTCGCTCGAAACCCCGGTGGGCGAGGAAGAAGAGTCGCACCTCGGCGACTTCATCGTCGACAAGCGTGTCGTGTCGCCCTCTGAAGCGGTGATCAACCTCAATCTGCGCGAGCAGACTGCCGAAGTGCTGAAAACGCTCAGCCCTCGCGAGGAGAAGATCATCAAGATGCGCTTCGGCCTGCAGGACGGCAGCGAGCACACTCTCGAAGAGGTCGGCCAGCATTTCGCCGTCACCCGCGAGCGAATCCGGCAGATTGAAGCCAAGGCGCTGCGCAAACTGCGGCATCCCAGCCGGAGCCACCGTTTGCGTGCATTCCTCGAACAGACTGGTCAGGAACACACGTAAACTGCGCGAATCGCTTCGGCCAGTCCGTCGGGTACCAGATGTTCCCAGGACCCGCCCGACCGGATCAACTCCCGGATTCGAGTCGACGAAATCTCCTGCAGTGCAACCTCCAGCGGCAGCGTGTGCACGCGCGGCGCCAGGTGAGCAGGCGCCAGCCAAGGCTGCAGCCGTGGCGCGACCAACAGCTCGAAATCGGCCTCGAGCTGCCCCTCGATCTCACTGCCCGGCGGGTAAGGCCAAGTGGCGATTCGCTCGGCGGCGTCCGCCCCGCATACGATAAGCACGCGCGATGCGCCCTGCTGGCGAGCTTCCCGCGCCATCTCCATGAATAGTCCGCCGGCGGTGACGGCAGCCGAGTAAGCCGGATGCTGTCGGCTGAGCTCCGCAATCCATTCCATCCGGACCGAAGGCGAAGGGCCCTCGAAGCTCTTGTGCGGCAGCATGCCGGGCAAAATGAACACCGCTTCGTCGGCGAATCCCAGTGCCGCTGCCGCCAGGGCAGCATGAGCCCGCGTCGGCGGATTCCACGAGCCCGGCAGCAGGGCCAGTGTGCGGCCTGGGCGTTCGGCACGCCTGAGGAACTCCATGCCATCATCGTACCGGGATGAGTGTGAAGACAGAAAGGAAACCGGGCGCGGAGCGCGTGCATCGGTTAATGTAGGTTTACGCGTCATGTTCACTTGGATCTGTCCTCAATGCGGCCGGGAAGTCCCGCCATCTGCCTCTGAGTGCCCGTCTTGCGCCGAAGCGCGAGCAGCCGCGGCGCAGCCGCCAGTGGTGGCCCACCCTTCAGTCGCTGCGCCGCCGCCTCAGCGGCAGTACCAGCCGCCTCCTCAGCAGCAGTACCAGCCGCCTCAACAGCAGTTTCAGCCGCCTCCTCCTCCACAGCAGTATCAGCCGCCTCAACAGCAGTTTCAGCCTCCTGCTCCTCCGCCTCAGCAGCAGTATCAGCCGCCGCCCCAGCAGCAATACCAACCCCCGCCTCAGCAGCAGAGCTACGTAATCGCGGAAAAGAAAGGCATGCCTTCGTGGCTGGTTGCGATTCTCGTCACGGCCGTCATCGGGGGGGGCTTGTTCGGCGTTTATAAGCTCCTGGAGACCGGCCCCAGAACGAGCGGCAAGGCCTCCCAAACTGCGCTCGAGCAGCCAGGCGCCGGCGCCCCAGGGGGTGTGTACGGCAAGTTTCTTGAGGTGACAGGCTACCGTTTGATTGAAGGTGCCGACAAGAAACCGCGTGTCCGCTTCACAGTCGTAAATCACTCTACCGCCCCGATGGGTGACCTGCAGTTGCAGGTCTCCCTGAGCAGCACCGGTTCAGCCGGTGAACCGCCCTTTGCCGTTGTCGACGCCAATGTCGGGGACATCGATGCCAACGGCGCTAAAGAGATGGAACTGCCTATCAAGACGAAGCTGCGCATCTACGAACTGCCGGATTGGCAGTTCATTCGCGGCTCCTTTACTGTGACTTTCCCGAAGTAGCCAGCCGGCGGCGTTGTTCGGCTGTGTAGTGGCAGAATTCCGGCGTGGCCCGCTCGACGCCAAGCTTGTGCAGATTCCATGCGGCCTCGAAGTAACAGGGGTCGATTGCCAGCGCGCGGCCGAAAGCCTCCACGGCCAAGCCCTGGTCGCCGGACTTCAAATAGACCATTCCGATCTCCGATCGTATCGCCGGGTCGTCAGGCTGGAGCCTCACAGCTTCATCGAGGAGTTCCACCGCCTGCCGGGCGGGCAGCAGGGCGGCCAGTTGCCGCTTCGCCAGGATCGCGTCGGGCGAAAGGCGCGCCGCTTCCATCCACAGCGCCTGCGGATTCTGCCAAAGCCTGGTCTGAAAGTAGGAGGCGCCGCACCAGATGGCCGCCAGCCCAAGCAGCAGCCTGACGTCCGCGCGCTGCAACATCAAGCCCAGCAGCGGTCCGAGGAACAGCAAAGGAATGTACATTCGGCGATCGGCCGCGAGTTCAGCCCCGCCGGCGATGGTTGAACTCGGCAGAAGCAGCAGCAGCCCGGCCAGGAGATAGAATCCCGGCCGGCGTGCGCGTGCGCCGGAAAGGGCAAGCAGGAGAATGGCGGCTATCACGCCCCAGGCAAGCGACGCCTGCCACGGGCCGGTCCGGATCGCTGGGTCGGGAGTGTAGCCGATCGGCACCAGCAGCAGCCACAGGTAGCGCAGGATGGCGACTCCTTGAAATGAGAACCGCTCGAAGGAGAACCATGCGCCTCGGGCTCCAATCAGCAGTGCCATGGCGAGCATCGCCACAATCGGGCGCCTCGCCTCCTGGCGGCGTTCAACCGCCCACTCCGACAACGCCAGCACAATCGGCAGGCCGGCCACTTCCTCATTGGCGAGCATCGCCAATCCGAACCAGGCCGCGGCACGCCACAGCCGCCCCCGCTGCCAGTCCCGAATGCACAGCAGTGCGAAGAGCCCGGCCAGCAGCGTCCCGCGAGCGAAAACATAAACGACGGCTTGCGTCTGCAGCGGGTGGAATGCGAAAACGGCCGCCGCGATGCGCGCCGGCAGTGGCGGAAGCCAGTGCTCCAGCACAGGCACGGCCAGCCAGACGCAGGCCAGATGCAGCAGCAGGTTCACCAGGTGAAAGGACCAGGGTCGATCCGTGATTGCGAGTTGAGCCTGGAAGGTCAGTTCCGTTAGCGGACTGGCTGCGACCTTGAGATCGTTCAGGTAGAACGGCGCCCACACTGCGCCGCCATAGGCCATGCAGACGGCCAGGATAAGGAGCAGGCGGAGGCGCAATGTTACTATGTTAAGGCACATGAGCCCTGTAAAACGCCCGCGGACAGCGGCTGAGCGTCATGCGCGCCTGGAACAGATTCTCCGGCTGTTGGACGAGCGCTATCCGAACGTGACCTGCGCGCTGCGCCACGGCAACGCCTGGGAACTGCTGGTTGCGACCATCCTCTCCGCGCAGTGCACCGACGAGCGCGTGAATAAGGTGACGCCCGGCCTCTTCATCAAGTACCCCACGATGCAGGACTTCGCTCACGTCAGCCAGGACGAACTGGCCCGCGACATTCACTCCACCGGCTTTTTCAACAACAAGGCGAAGAGCATCATTGGCGCTGCGAAAATGCTGCTCGCTGACTTTGGCGGCGAAATACCTCGTGAGATCGAACGCTTGCTCAAGGTCCCCGGCGCGGCCCGGAAGACCGCCAATGTCGTTTTCGGCACCGCCTTCGGCATCGCCAGCGGCGTCGTTGTCGATACCCATGTGGCGCGGATCAGCGCCAGATTCGACCTCACCAGGCAGATCGACGCGGTGAAGATCGAAAACGACCTGATCAAGATCCTGCCCCGCGGCCGATGGATCAGTTTCTCCCACCAGGTCATCCATTTCGGCCGCCAGATCTGCATTGCGCGCAAACCGAAATGCAACGAGTGCATGTTGGAGCGCCTGTGTTACTCGCGGGACAAAGTGGTTCTATGAAGCGAACAACGTTGTTGGCTGGTTGCCTCCTGCTCGCCGGGTGCGTCAGATACCCTGAGCCTTACCGCCCGCCGATGCAGCGCCGGACAATGGAGATCAGCCCTCAAAACAGGCTGTCGCATTTCGTGGCGATGAATTCGACCGATGCGGAGCGGCACATCGTCAGCGGCGTGCTCGGACTCAATGACGGCTCCTGGCGCTGGTGTCTCAAGCAGGCTGTCTTCCAGTTTGATCTGCCGGATACGAAGGGTAAGACACTGCTCGTGGATCTCACTGTGCCCGAGCTCACTTTCAAGCAAACCGGACCGGTCAGCATCGTCGTCCGGGTGGGCACGCATGTGCTCGATACCCTGCAATTCGCCACGCACGGGCAGCGGACATTTGAGAAAGCTGTCCCGCAGGAGTGGCTCATGCCCGGAGCGCCTGTCCAGGTGAGCCTGGAGGCAAGCAAGGTCTGGACATCGCCCGACGACGGAGCGGTGCGGGCCTTTATTCTCTCGCGCATCGGATTCGTCGAATAGTCTGATGCCCAAGGCGATCTCGATTCTGTTCGGAGCGCTGCTGACTGTATCGACGGCGCATGCCCTCGGCCGCCTGTTTCTCTCCAGGTTGAATGTGAAACTGGCACGCGAGGAACAGTTGCCGTATGGCTTCCTGGTCGGGGCGCCGTTATTGAGCATGGTTGTCTTCGCGCTGGCGGCGATGCAACTGGTCTACGATCCCGCTTTCCTCCTCATCGCGCTGGGCGCTCATCTGGCGGCCTGGCGATGGGGGGCCTTCCAGCTCTCCCCGGACCGCCTGCCTCCCCTCCCCAGGCTTTGGCAGTGGTTGTTCTGGACGGTCTACGCGGTGTTCGGCATCGTCGCCGTGATCTGCGCGATGGCGCCGGAATGGAGTGCCGACGGTTCCAGCTATCACCTGGGCGTGATGCAGCACTACTACCGGGCTCACGGCTTCGTGCGGCTGGAAACGAACATGTACGCCAACCTGTCCCAGGGTGTCGAACTGTTGTTCCTGATGGCTTGGGCGTTTGGCAGGCATTCCGCCGGCGCGCTGGTTCACTGCGCATTCCTATTGGCACTGCCGCTCTTGATTCTGCGATTCGGGCAGCGGACCGGCCACTGCAGTGGCCGGCGCCGCCGCGGCGCTCTTTGTCCTCTGCTCTCCATTGGCTCTCGTGGACGGCACAAGCGCATACATCGACGTTGCAGTGGCCGCGTCGTTGTTCGCCGTCTTCGCTCTGTGCGAAATGGAAGCGCCGGCGCTGCTGATCGGCTTGCTGGCTGGCGCGTGCTTCGGCATGAAGTACACGGCGTTCCTCGCCGTCCCCTATGCGGGTGTCCGGCTAATGATGCGCAGGAAGTGGCGTGACGTCGGCGTGTTCGCTGCCGCAGCCGCGGCCATGATGCTCCCCTGGGCCGCCCGAAACGTCCTCTGGTTTCAGAATCCGGCTTCGCCGTTCCTCAACGCCTGGTTCCCTAACCAATGGATTCACGTCAGCTTCGAGCAGGACTACGCCGAGATGATGCGGCACTACGTAGGTCTGGAGTCCGACGCCGCAATTCCGCTCGAGGTGACGATAAGAGGACAAGTGCTAGGCGGCTTCCTGGGGCCGCTCTTCCTGCTTGCGCCCATGGCGCTGCTGGCCCTGCGTTCTCCGCTTGGCCGCAGACTGCTCGCAGCGGCGCTGATATTTGCCCTGCCCTTTGCAGCCAACGTCGGAACGCGGTTTCTCCTGCCGGCACTCCCGTTCGTCTCCTTCGCCATGGCTCTGGCACTGCCGCTTGGTTTGGCACGTTGGATTCTGCCGGCGCTCGTGCTCGGGCACGGAGTCGCGAGCTTCCCCGATGTACCCGCGCTTTACTGCCAGGAGTATGGATGGCGCGCGGCGAAGATCCCTTTGCGGCAGGCCCTGCGGCTCGAAAGCGAGGATAGTTGGCTGACCCGCAAGTTTCCAGCCTACAGGCTGGCTAAGATGATCGAGCAAGCCACGCCGCAAGATGCACGCGTGTTCGCATTTTCGCCCGTCGCCGAGAGCTACACAACGCGGCTGATCGCGGTGGGATACCAGTCGGCCCTCGGCGAAAGGCTTCGCGACCACTTGCTCACCCCGCTGATCCACGACTTCCAGCCAGTGCTGTCGCACAGTTTCAAGTTCCCGGCAAAAGAGGTGAAGGCCGTGCGCGTCGTGCAGACTGCCCAGGCGGCCAAGGGTGCTGACGTTCGGGATTGCTGGAGCATCGCCGAGTTCAGGATATTCGATGGCGACAAAGAGCTTGAGCGCACTGATGAGTGGCGCATCTCGGCGCGGCCATATCCCTGGGATGTCGGCTTCGCCTTCGATGGCTCGCCGCTGACGCGCTTGAGATCGTGGCAATGGATGAAGCCGGGCTGGTACGTGGAAGCCGCCTTCGGAAAGCTGAGGCCGGTGGACCGGGTGGTGCTTGAAATGAGTTCGGACCAGTATGCTGTCCGAATGCGCGTCGAGGGCTTGATGGCCGACGGCTCATGGGTGTCAATGAGTGACGCCCCGAAGACCAGTGGCATCGCCCCGCCTCTCGGGCTCCGCAGGATGGCTACCGAGGAGATCAAGCGGGCGGGTTTCTCTTACATCCTGCTGTCGGAAGACGATTTCAAGTGGCAGGATTTCCGCGACAAGGCGGATATGTGGGGAATTCGCGAAGCCGGAAGCGTCGACAATTTCCGCCTCTATCGCATACAGTGAGGGGGCAATGCCATTCTTCTTTCTGGGTGTCGACGGCGGCCAGTCATCAACCACCGCGCTGATCGGCGACGATCAGGGGCGCGTGCTTGGATTCGGCAAAGGCGGGCCGTGCAATCACGTGTCTGGACCCGAAGCCCGCGAGCGCTTCATAACGGCCATTGGCGGGTGCGTCAGGCAGGCGCTCTCACAGGCAGGGCTCGCTGACGGACAGAAGTTCGAAGGCGCCTGCTTCGGCTTCTCCGGCGGCGCAGGCGACAAACAGGCTCTGCTGACTGAGATGTTCACAATCGAGCATCGCTCGGTGACTCACGATGCGATGATCGCCCTGGCCGGCGCCCACGGCGGTGGCCCCGGACTGATCGTGATCGCTGGAACGGGTTCAATCGCCTTCGGCAGAAATGCGGATGGCAAAGTGGCCCGCGTGGGCGGCTGGGGCTACATTTACGGCGACGAAGGCGGCGGATTCGATATCACTCGGCAGGCGCTGCGCGCTGCACTGCGGCTGGAAGAGGGCTGGGGCCCGCCAACCGTGCTGCGCGAGAAATTGCTTGCTGCAACCGGGGCGCCGAACGCGAATGACCTGATGCACAGGTTCTACTCGACGGATTGGCCGCGGCCAAAGATCGCGGCACTGTCCAAACTCGTCGATGAGGCCGCGGCAAATGGCGACGCCGTCGCTCGCGACATCCTCAACGGCGCGGCTCAACAGTTGGCCGGAATCGCGGTGGCCTGCCGGCGGCTCGCGGTCGGAACGGAAGCGGAATTCGCTGTCGCCCCTATCGGTGGTGTCTTTAACAGCCCAAAACTGAGGGAGGACTTTGTCGCCAGGATTGAAGCCGTGCCCGGCATGACGGTGCGGGAGCCGAAGTACAATCCGGCTGCCGGCGCCCTGCTGGAAGCCTATCGCGCGGCATCCCTTGCGCCGCCCGAATTGACCGGCCTGCCCGACCAGGAAAAGAGCTACGACTCCTGACTCAGCGGTGACGCTGCCAACGCTGCCTGCAGCGTTGAGACTTCCTCCGCGCTCAACTGCCGTCGTGGCGCGGCAACCACCCCGCAGTCCATGCCGAGCCAACGCAACATCTCTTTCGCCGCCGAGTGCACCGGATAACGCAGACCGATCGTGATGATCTCGTTGATTCGCGACTGCACAAGTCGTGCATGTGCCCAATCGCCCGATCGTGCCGACCTGTAAAGCTCCACAAACCACTCGGGAATGACGTTGTAGAAGGTTCCAATCCCGCCGTCAGCTCCCATGAGAAGCCCGGCAACCAGTATCTCGTCATAGCCGTTGAAGATCACGGCGCCTTGCCGCTTCAACTCGCCGAGTGTGTACAGATCCGTCGATGTGAACTTGAGTCCCGCAACATTGGGGATTTCGCACAGGCTCACGAGGTCTGGCAGTGATTTCGGATTCGCCGCGAAGGTGGGGAAGTAATACACCAGCACGGGGATGGAGACGGACGAAGCGATCGCCGAATAGTATGCGCGAACTTCGTCCATCGAGTATGAGCCTCCTGGTGGCAGGCTGCTGATCGATTGGGCTCCGGCGGATTCGGCGTGACGTGCAAGCTCAACCGCCACAGCCGTCGAGGCCGCACCGATGTGAGCCATCACGTGGCGGCCCGGAGGCGTGCAACGCACAGCCATCTCTACCACTCGCTTTCGCTGCTCCGGGCTCTGCTGCAGTCCTTCCCCTGTCTGCCCGCAGACGTACAGTCCGTCAACGCCGGCGCTGTAGAGCTTGGCGCACAGCCGCTCAAAAGCGGCGGGCAGAAAAACACCATCCTGATCCAACGGGGTGACGACTGCCGGGAGTATTCCGGAAAGCTGCGATGGCATGTGAGACATAATTGCAGAAATGCTCAGACGACGTTTCCTCAGCGGAGTGGTCCTGTTCAGTCATGGTCTCAGACAGCGCACCTGACCATAAAGACCTCGCGCGAAGTTCAATCTGCCATAATCAGTCAAGTATAACCGTCTGGTGGCAGCCGTCAGGAGGGCAGTTATGTTCTCAGCAGTTGTCGGTCACAGTGAAGAGCCCGATGCCGAGTGCAGCGGTCGAAGAGATCGTCCAGCAGTGCAAAGACAAGCTCAATGGAACGGTCCCCGGTGCCGGCCTGTTGTTTGCCGCCATCGACTTCGATCATCATGCACTCCTCTCGCGGGATCACTAAAGCCTTTCCCGGAATGGAGCTGATCGGTTGCACCACCGACGGCGAACTCTCCTCCGAACTGGGCTTCCGGGAGGACTCGGCCACCCTCATCGTGTTCGCTTCGGACACCGTGGATTTCAGCGCAGGCATAGGGAGGGGCCTGAGCGTCGACGTGGCCGTAGCCTGTAATTCGGCCGTGCAAGATGCAATCGCCAAGACGGAAAAGGCGCCCCGCCTCTGCATCGCCACGCCCGAGGGCATGACCGCTGAGGGCCACTCCGTCACTTCGACTCTGCAGCACGTTATCGGTCATGAAATCCCGATCTTCGGCGCCCTCGCCGGTGACCAGTGGAGACTCAAAGGCGTCAATCAGTTTTACGGCACAGAAGTGCTCACTGATGCCATTCCGGTATTGCTCTTCTGCGGAGAATTCAGTTTCTCCTACGGAGTCGCTACCGGCTGGCGCCAGGTAGGGGAAGTGGGCCGAGTCACCCGCGCGACCGGAGCGATCGTCTACGAGATCGACGACAAGCCTGCGATCGACTTTTACCGAAAATATCTCGGCCCGGGTACGAAGCCGACCGTGGAATTGCCGCTCGCAATCCTCAGCGCGAGCGATGGCATCGATTATCTCCGGGCCTGCTTGGGCGTGGTCGATGAGAACACGGGCGCTGTCACGTTTCTGGCCGCCGTGCCCGAAGGTGTGCGTGTGAGGCTCACTCTCGCGGATCGCGACGAGATCCTGGCCGGTTGCGCCGAATCTCTAAAAATCGCCAAGTCCGGTCTCCCCGAGGGAACCCAGCCCACAGCTGCTCTGCTCTTTTCCTGTGCCGCACGCAAGATTCTGCTCGGCACCCGCACTCAGGAGGAACTGGCACGGGCCCGTGGGGACCTGGGCAGCACTCTGCCTATTTGCGGTTTTTATGGCTACGGCGAGATTAGCCCGAACGCGGGTAATCCCACCGGCACAAAGTGCCATAACGAGAGCTTCGTTACATTGCTCATTGCTGACTGAGACGCCATGTCCGAGACTCCGATGCCCGATCCGGCCGAGCGGATAAAAGCCCTCGAGCGAGAAGTGCTCCGGCTCCAGAAAAAGCTGTCCCGGTCCGAGGCGAACCGGACGCTGATGGAGGAAGCCAAAGATCACGCCGATTCCATATCTCGTGCCGTGATTGCCGATCTCGAGGCAAAGGAGAAAGAGTTTCGAGCCCTCCTCGAATCTGCGCCGGACGCTATGGTCATCTCGAGTGCCGGCCAGATCATCGAGATGGCTAACCGGCAGACTGAGCTTCTCTTCGGCTTTTCCAACGGCGACCTCGTCGGTCAGCCCATAAAGACGCTCGTTCCGGACTTGGACCTCGGCACGGCGGCGGGCGCGAATGGAGAAGCGACGGGCGTAGCGCGCGACGGCCGCGAAATCCCTCTCGATATCACGCAGAGTCCGATCGTCACCGACAAGGGAACCCGCACCGTGTTGGCGATGCGCGACATTACCACGCGCCGCAAGGCCGACGAGGACCTTCGCCGCGCCAAAGAACTCGCCGAGGACGCCACGCGAATGAAATCGGACTTCCTGGCGAACATGAGTCATGAGATCCGCACGCCGATGAACGCCATCATCGGGATGTCGCACCTTGCCTTAAAAACGGCGCTTGACGAGAAACAACACGACTATGTGTCGAAGATTCACGTCGCCGGAAAACATCTGCTCGGTGTCATCAACGACATTCTGGACTTTTCGAAGATCGAAGCGGGAAAGCTCGACATTGAGGCCATCGAATTTCGCCTCGACGACGTCATCGCCTCCGTAACCTCGATCACCGCTCAGAAGGCCCACGACAAGGGACTGGAGATTCTCGCCGAGATTCCTGAATCCGTCCCTCCGGATCTGGTTGGCGATCCGTTGCGCCTTGGTCAGATCATCACCAACCTCATCAACAACGCAGTCAAATTTACCGAGAAGGGCGAAATCCATCTCAAAGTCGAAGTGCTGGATCGCAGGGATGCGAAAGTGCAGCTTCGCTTAAGCGTGAAGGATACCGGTATTGGTATGACGCCGGAACAGGCCTCGAGGCTTTTCCAGGCTTTCAGCCAAGCGGACACGTCCACCACCAGAAAGCATGGCGGGACTGGTCTCGGTCTCACCATCTGCAAACGGCTGGTGGAACTGATGGGTGGGGAGATCTGGCTTGAGTCTGAACCCGGTGTTGGCAGCACATTCATTTTTACAATTTGGGCCGGCATCGCGTCTGGCGCTGCACGCAAGCGAATTGTTCCGGAGGAACTCCGGCACGTCTCGGCGCTGGTCGTCGATGACAGCGACATTGCGCGCGAGATCCTCGTCAATGCCCTCGGCAGCCTTTGCTCGCATGTCGACGCCGTTGCCTCAGGCGAAGATGCCATCACCGCGCTCAAAAATCACGACCCCGCCGATCCTTACGACGTCGTCTTCATGGACTGGCGCATGCCCGGGATGAATGGGCTCCAAACCACACGCTTGATCAAGGAGGATGCCAGTCTCGCGAGTCCGCCCGCTGTCGTGCTCGTCACCGCGTATGGACACGATGACGTACGTGAGAACGCCGAGCATAGCCTCATTGACGGTTACCTGCTCAAACCGATCACCGCCTCCATGTTGATGGATACTCTGGTGAATCTCTTCGCGGGGCAGCACGAGTCCGGGGAAGGCAGACAGGTAATCGCGCCGGTCGTGGACCGCCACGCGAACTCTCTGCGCGGCGTCCGCATTCTTCTCGCCGAAGACAACGAGATCAACCAGCAGATCGCCGTCGAGTTGCTGGAGGGCGTCGGTGCTTCGGTTGTTGTTGCCAATGATGGCCTGGAAGCTGTGGAGAAAATGCTCAGCCAGCCTGCCGAATCGATGTTTGACGTGGTCCTGATGGACGTGCAAATGCCGCGCATGGACGGCTACGAGGCAACCCAGCGGCTGCGCTCGGAACCACAATTCACAAAGTTGCCCATCATTGCCATGACCGCCCACGCCACACTTGATCAGCGTCAAAAGTGCACCGAGGCGGGAATGGACAGCCACGTGTCCAAACCCATCGACCCTGCGGCCCTATTCGACACGGTCAGACGTTTCGTTCAGCCGCGGGAGAGCGTCCCTATCCCCCCCGCGACCGAATCCACGCCTGTCGAAGCCCCGCTCCCGCAAGTTGAAGGGTTGGACACAGTGACGGGTTTGGCCAGAATGGCCGGAAACAAAAAGCTCTACTGGAAGCTCCTGTCTCAATTCGCCGCCACCCAGGGCGACGCCGCCCAACAGATCGGCACGGCTCTGAAGGTGAACGACCGTGTTCTTGCCGAGCGACTTGCTCACACCGTGAAAGGAGTGGCCGGAAACCTGGGAGCTTCATCCGTTCAATACGCCGCGGCTAATCTGGAAAAGGCTATTGCCGCTTCATCCGCCGCGCAGGAAACGGAAGTCCTGTGCGCCTCTCTCGACACGTCGATTGCGCAGTTGCTCGCCAGCCTCAGGCCCCTGCTTCCCAAAGCGGAAGAGGCTTCGCCGCAAACAGCCGAAGGGCCTCCACTGGATTCGGTCATTGATCAGTTGTCGCGCTATCTGGCCGAGTCCGACTCAAGGGCGTTGGAATATTTCGAGTCCGCGGCTCCTCAATTGCGGAGTTACTTCTCTGAAGGCAAATTCGAGATTCTGGCGGGCTTGATAGAAAGCTATTCGTTTCCCGAAGCCCTCGATCAACTCGAGGCGGCGAATGAGAGCAGCAAAGAACGATTGAGGAGCACCAGTGGGCACGAACTCCGATAGACGGATCATCCTTCTCGTTGACGACACTCCCGCCAATATCCAAATGGCGAATAACATCTTGAAGGATCACTACACTGTCAAAATCGCGACCAGCGGCGCCAGAGCATTGGATCTTGCGAAAGCCGCCCCACAACCTGACCTGATCCTCCTCGATATAGCCATGCCGGAAATGGATGGCCATGAAGTGTGCCGCCGGTTGAAATCCGATCCGGTCACATCCGATATTCCCGTCATTTTTCTGACCGGGAAGACCGATCCCGAGGATGAGACGAAAGGCTTCGAGCTGGGAGCGATCGATTACATCCACAAACCGTTCTCGCCTCCCGTCGTGCAGGTGCGCGTCCGGACGCAACTGACTTTGCTCGAAGCCCGCGAGCAGTTAGCCGAGGAGAAGCGCAAGGTGGATCGCCTGCTCGACAACGTCCTTCCGCCGCCCGCCGTCGCCGAAATCAAACTCACCGGTGGCGTCGTCCCCCGCCGCTTCGAAAACGTCGCGGTGCTCTTCTGCGACCTGGTGGGGTTCACGAGCTATTGTGATCGGTACGCACCTGAGGACGTAGTGCGGGAACTAGGCGACCTGTTCGTCATCTTCGAAAACTGCGCGCGCCGTCATGCACTGGAGAAGATCAAAACCATCGGCGACGCATTCCTCGCCACGGCCGGATTGCTGCAGCCGGTCGACGACCCTCTCCGCGCCGCTGTAAAATGCGCGCTCGCGATCGGTGAAGAGGCCGCCCGCAGCGGCCGTGGCTGGCAGGTTCGATCCGGCGTTCACATCGGCCCCCTCATGGCAGGGATCGTCGGACACGAGCGATACCAGTTCGATGTTTGGGGCGATACGGTAAACGTAGCCTCCCGCCTTACGGGAGCCAGTTCCCCCGGTGCCGTTAGTCTGACTGAGCCTACCGCCGTGACTCTGGACGGCTTCACCATCTCCCCGCGCGGCGCGGTCGAACTCAAAGGCAAAGGCAGCGTCAGGATCGTAGAAGTGACCGGGGACAATCCCAAGACGATGGCTGCTTCATCGAATCCATAGCCCGCGCTGAGCGCGCTCGCCGGGGACCGTCACGTGGCGAAGCACGCCAAGAACAGCCGTCTGCTGGTAACATTCCGCGGCAAGGGCTACGATAGTGCGGATTGAAGAGACCTCGTCACACCAATGAAGAACAAGACCGCTTGGGTAGTCGTCGCACTGCTGTGGGTCGTTGCGATGCTGAATTACCTGGACCGTCAGGTGATCTTCTCGCTCTTTCCACTGCTGCGCTCGGACCTGCGGCTCAATGATTCAGAACTGGGACTACTGGCCAGCGTCTTCCTCTTCGTCTACGCGGGCTTCAGCCCTCTCGCCGGGTGGCTTGGCGATAGATTCGGACACCGGCGCGTGATCCTGGCGAGCCTGGTGGTGTGGTCGCTGGTGACGGGCGCAACAGCCATGGCCCACAGCTTCCCCGCCCTGCTGGCGGCCCGCGGTCTGATGGGGATCAGCGAGGCCTTCTACATTCCTGCGGCGCTCGCCTGGATCGCGTCCTGGCATGGCGAACGGACACGGTCCCGCGCTATCGGAATCCATCAGAGCGGGATTTCGGCTGGCATCATCCTGGGCGGATTCGGCGGAGCCTGGGTGGGGGAGAACTACGGATGGCGGATGGTCTTCGTTTTTCTCGGCGCGGTGGGGGTGGTGTATGCAGCGATTCTGCCATTCCTGTTGCGCGATATGCGACCTGTAGCGAGTGAGCGCAAGGCTCCCGTCCACTTCTGGGCGTCCTCGCGGACTGTCATGGGGCGCAAGGGATTCTGGCCTGTGCTGATCGTGTTCACGTCGATGTCGATGGCCGGTTGGGTGGTCTACACATGGATGCCTCTGTTTCTCTATGAGAAGTTCAAACTCAGCCTGACAGGGGCGGGGTTTACCGCGACCTTCTTTGTGCAGGTGGCGAGCATCGCAGGCATGCTGTTGGGAGGATGGTTGGCCGATTGGTTGGCCGCCAGGATGGCGCGAGGGCGCGTCTGGACACAGGTCGGCGGGCTTTGCCTGGCTGCGCCCTTTCTGGCGTTGAGTGGGATTACGTCGGAGGCGTGGGTGCTCTACATTGCCCTGGTGCTCTTCGGAGTGGGGCGCGGTATCTACGACTGCAACATCATGCCCGTGCTGTGCGGGGTGGTGCGTGAGGACGAACGCTCCACCGGTTATGGTCTCTTGAATTTCGCCGGCACTCTCGCCGGCGGGTTGGTGGCGTATGCGGCAGGTGTCTTGAAGGCGACCGTCGGCATCGGGGGCGTGCTGAGCGGAGTGGGCGTGGCGTTGCTTTGCTGCTCGCTGCTCCTGCTGCGGATTCCGAATGTGAAATCCACGTAAAAGCGGCCTGCGGGATTCGGATGTTACGATCTCCATTGAGGTCTTCATTCATATGCCAAAGCTCTCTATTCGCGATCTCGATCTGAAGGGCAAGCGCGTTTTCATGCGCGTCGACTTCAACGTGCCGCTGGCGCCCGGCGGGCAGGAAATCACGTCCGACAAGCGCATCAAGGCGTCGCTGCCGACCATCAAGTACGCGCTCGAACAGGGCGCGGGCCTGGTTCTGGCCTCGCACCTGCGGGCGGCCGAAGGGCAAGCCGAATCCGGAGATGAGCCTGAAGCCGGTAGCCGCCAGGCTAAGTGAACTGCTCGGCAAGCCGGTGAAGATGGCGCCCGATTGCATCGGCCCCGAAGTGGAGGCGATGAAGCCCGCGCCGGGCGAGGTGCTGCTGCTCGAGAACCTGCGCTATCACGCCGAGGAAGAGAAGAACGATCCCGCCTTCTGCCAGCAATTGGCGAAGCTGTGCGACGTCTATGTGAACGACGCTTTCGGCACCGCGCACCGCGCCCACGCCTCCACTGTAGGCATGATCGCCTTCCTGAAGCCCGCTGCCGCCGGCCTGTTGATGGAGAAGGAACTGCGAGTACCTGGACGAAGTGCACGGCCAACCCCGAGCGTCCCTGCATCGGCATCCTCGGCGGCGCCAAGGTGTCCGACAAGATCGAAGTGATCGAGAACCTGTTGAAGTTCGTCGACAAGCTGCTGATCGGCGGCGCGATGGCCTACACGTTCCTGAAGGGCGCAGGGCAAGCCGACGGGCAAGTCCCTGGTGGAAGAGGACAAGGTGGAGCTGGCCAAGTCGCTGCTGGCGAAAGCGGGCGACAGGCTGATGCTGCCTGTCGACCACGTGGTGGCAGAAGTCCTTGCCGAGGGCGCCGCCAACGAAGTGGTCACCGAGATTCCCGACGGCAAGATGGGCCTCGACATCGGACCCGAGACCGTGGAGTTGTACGCGGCGGAGATCGCCAAGGCGAAGACGATCATCTGGAACGGGCCGATGGGCGTGTTCGAGAAGAAGCCGTTCGACACCGGGACGGTGGCGCGTGGCGAAGGCGGTGGCCGAGTCGGGCGCAGTGTCGGTGGTCGGCGGCGGCGATTCGCGAGAAGGCCGTCAAGAGCGCCGGCGTGAGCGACAAGATCAGCCACATCTCCACCGGCGGCGGCGCGTCGCTCGAGTTCCTCTCCGGCATCGTGCTGCCCGGCGTGGCCGCGCTGACCGACAAGTAGCGCAGTCAGTCCCGGAGCTTGGGATCATTCGTCTTCATCGTCGTAATTCCGCGGCATGCCCGTCACCGTGAAAGGCGTGACGCTGTTGCTGAAGTCGGTATTGACGATGAGATAGAAGTTCCGGACCCGCGCGACCGTTGACGGCTCGCGCAGTGTCGGATCGGATCGGCGTTCGATCACCCTGCCCCGATCCGCTGCCCCGTTGAGCCGGACAAAGGTCAACATCGCCGGGGGACCGCCCTGGACTACCAGCAGGTCGCCGCCGTCGAGAAGTAGGCCGTCACCTCCTGCGAGAGGCTCCACCGCAATCGTGTGGATCTTGCGCCCGTACGGCGCATTCTCGTTGAGATCGATGCGGAAAAGCTTGCCGTTGTTCGATTGCACGACGATGAGTGACCGGCCGCCTTCCAACGCAACGATGCCGTTGAGATTGAACGAGAATGGGCCGAAGTCGTACGCGATTTCCGGATCGACCGGAATACCCTCAGGCGTGCCGCCGCCCGCTGCGACCATCGCTGCTGTGATGCGCCAGAGCTTGGGAACAAACGAGTCGGTGACGAACACGTCGCCTCGTTGCGTGACCACGAGGTCGTTCAGCATGCCGGCGCCGAAGCTGCCGAACGAGGCTACCAACTTCCTGGTCGCGATGTCATAGACAGAAACGCTGCCCAGGAAACCACCGGCCACATACAGCTTTCCTTGAGCGACCTTCATGCCCGCCGCCTGTCCGCCGGGTGTGCCGGGGATGAACTCCGTCAACACCGGGTTGTCGAGCTTCCCTCGATAAATGGCCCCGTCGCCGGTTGCGCCGACGAAGAAGGAGCCTGTACTTCTGTCGTAGGCGATTCCCTCCGGATTGCCATGTGTGGAAGGTTCGAGTGTATAGACCTTCGTCTCGCCTCGACGGTCACTTGGGCCATCGGCTACGGCCAGTCCTCCTGGCGTGGACGCGACGATGGCTAGGGTCAACAGCAGTGTGTACTTTGGTTTCGTCTGCATAAGAACCTCCTGGATTCGAACTTGAGCCAGAGCCGGCTTCCGCCTGGCTTCAACCTGCAGGCGCATTCCAGGAGAAAAAACTTGAATGAAGACGCGGGAAAATCTATTGGTCGCCGAGTTCGGCCAGCAGCCATGCACGGGCCAGGCGCCAATCCCGCATCACCGTGTCGGCCGAGACCTTGAGCACTTCCGCGGTCTCCGTGACGCTGAGCCCGGCGAAGAACCGCATCTCGATCACTTGCACTTTCCGAGGATCGATCTTGGCCAGCGCATTGAGGGCGTCGTCTAGCTGAATGATTTCCCGCGCTCGGCTTCCTCCGATGTCTGGGACTTCATCCAGATTCACGCGAGCCACGCCCCCTCCGCGCTTTGAGGCCACCCTTCTTCGCGCCCGGTCGAGCAGAATGCGCCGCATGATCTGCGCCGAGACGGCGAAGAAATGTGCCCGGTGCTGCCAGTCCACATTGTCGACGTCGATCAGCTTCAGATACGCTTCGTGGACAAGCGCGGTGGTCTGAATCGTTCTTCCCGGCCGCTCGTCGCGCATGAACCGCGCGGCGATGCGCCGAAGCTCGTCATACACGCGGGGCGTCAATTTCTCCAGAGCAGCTTTGTCGCCGTTTGCCCAGGCGCGAAGCAGTTGAGTCGTCTCAGAGCACTCGGCGGCGGCCATACCCGCTGATGATATTCCACTTTCCGGCGTTGATTTGCGCCTGTAATATTGAGGGAACCTCATCCCCTGGGAGATCGGCATGACGCCCGAACGTTGGCGACAGATCGAGCGAGTTATATCACTCGGCGTGCGAGCACGGCGTTGGTGTGCTCTCCGGCACAGACCCTGAAATCCGGCGGGAAGTCGAGAAGCTGCTCGCGCAGGATTCAACCGGCCGGATCCTCGACCGGCCCGCCGCGGACGTCCTCGCGGAATTGACCGAGAGTCTGCTTGAAACCGGAGTCGCGCCGGACTTGGCCGGCCGCATGATGGGCCACTACCGGATCCTTGAGCCGCTCGGCGCCGGCGGCATGGGAGTCGTCTACAAAGCGTTTGACACAAGGCTCAACCGGCTGGTCGCGCTGAAATTCCTGCCGCCTCAATTGAGGCACGACCATGAACTGAAGAGGCGTCTGATCGACGAGGCCCGCGCCGCCTCCGTCCTTGATCACCCCAACATCGTCGTCATTCACGAGATTCACGAGGCTGGAGACGACCTCTTCATCGCCATGGCGTTCCACGAGGGCGGCACCCTCCGCTCCAGGATCGGCCAGCCAATGAACGTGGCGGACGCTTTGCGTATCGCCCGGCAGGTCGCCTTGGGGCTTGCGAGAGCGCACGAGAATGGCATCTTCCATCGGGACATCAAGCCCAGCAACATCGTCGTCGCGAAGGACGGCATCGTCCGCATCATCGACTTCGGCCTTGCCAGGTCCATCGACATCACCGCCACGATCGACGGCGGCGCGCGCGGCACCCCCCTCTACATGTCTCCAGAGCAGGCCTCCGGCAAAGCGGTCGATTACCGCACCGACCTGTGGAGCCTCGGCGTCGTTCTCTACGAGATGCTCGCCGGAGCGCCGCCCTTCCGCGGCGAATCCGTGCTCGAACTGATGCGCACGGTCGTGCAGGATGAGCCGGCTCCGCTGCATCATATCCGGCCGGACGTGCCGCCTCAGGTTGAAGCCATTGTGTCGCGCTCCATGGAAAAGGATCCGGCCAAGCGCTATCAGACGGCCGCGGAGATGGAGGACGACCTGTCCTCCGCTCTCGCCGCCCTTGAGGCTCCGCCGCCGGCGCCGGCCCGTTTGCGCCCTGCCTACGTGATCGCGGCAGTTCTGCTGGTTGTGACCGCGGTGACCTCGATTTGGTTTTATCAGCGCTCCCAAAAGCGGCTTTGGACTCGCGAAAAGGCGATTCCGGAGATCGCCCGCCTGAGGGATCAGCAAAAACCAGTCGCGGCGAGCCTGCTGTTGCGCGAGGCCCAGAATGTCCTGCCCGGCGATCCTCAGCTTGCGCAACTAGCCGCTGACCTGACCCACCAGACATCGGTTCACTCCTTACCGCCCGGAGCGTTGGTCGAGATCAAGGACTACCTGTCGCCAGATGACTCGTGGACTGCGCTGGGCACGACGCCACTGGAAAAGGCGGCCCTGCCCTCCGGGTATCTGCGATGGCGCGTTTCCAAGGCCGGCCTTCCAACATATGAAGGCGCTCCGGTCACGAGGGAAATGATGGGATTTGTTCAGAAGCACGAATTCCCGCTGGGAGCGGCGGCACAGGCTCCGGAAGGAATGGTGGCCGTTCCCGCGGCAAAGTTCTTCGACATCATCTGGTCGTTAGGGGAAATCGGACCCTACGAATTGCCCGCCTATTACATCGACCGGTTCGAAGTGACCAACCGCCAGTATCAGGAGTTTGTCGACCGTGGTGGTTATCAGAAGCGTGAGTACTGGAAGCACAAGTTCATTCGCGATGGCCGCGAACTGGGCTGGGAGCAGGCGATGGACCTGTTGCGCGATGCAACCGGCCGTCCCGGGCCGGCAACGTGGAAGGCAGGCCATTATCCCGAGGGGCAGGCCGAGTATCCGGTTGGCGGTGTGAGCTGGTACGAGGCCGCAGCCTACGCCGAGTTCGCCGGCAAGAGCCTGCCCGCCATTTCTCAGTGGTTCCAGGCCGCGCCCAGTTCGGTGGCGAAGTTCATCATCGCGCTGAGCAACTTCTCGTCGACTCCCGCCCCCGTGGGCAAGCATCAGGGTATCGGCCCCTTCGGCACCTTTGACATGGCAGGCAACGTTGCCGAGTGGGCTTGGAACGAATCCGGCAACGGTGCTCGATTCCAGTTGGGCGGCGCCTTTGGGACAGCGACGGCTGAATACTTTGAGCCGGGCAGCCTGCCTGCGTTCCATCGGGGGGCGAACGCCGGCTTCCGCTGCGTGCGGAACACGGCGGACCTGCCCAAGGACGCGTTGAAGGAGCGCCGTCAGGCGGCTCAGGATTTCTCAAAGGTCAAACCTGTCACCGATGATGTTTTCCGGATCTACCGGAGTCTCTACGCTTACGACCGCGCGCCTCTCAATGCCAAAGTCGAAACCAACGCTCAGGACTCCGCCGACTGGCGCAAAGAGAAGATCGTATTCGATGCCGCGTATGGGAAGGAAAGAGTCACTCTCTACCTGTTCCTGCCACTGCGCGCGTCTCCGCCCTTTCAAACGGTGATCCTGTTTCCCACGGCGAGGGCAGCTCTTACGCCGTCCAGCGAAACGCTTACCGACATGCACTTCATTGACTTCGTGATCCAGAGCGGCCGCGCGGTGGCCTATCCGGTCTACAAAGGCACCTATGAGCGGACAGCGTCGCTGGCCGGCGCTGACACCCTTGCGGGCAGGGAGACCTTCATTCAGATGTCGAAGGACCTGGGCCGGTCGATCGATTACCTGGAAACACGCCAGGACATCGACTCGAAGAAGTTGGCGTACATGGGCATCAGTATGGGCGCCGCTGTGGGCGTGATTCTTGCGGGAGTGGAAGAGAGGCTGAAGGCGGTGATCCTGCTCGACGGCGGCTTCGTCTATGAAAAGCCGGTGCCGGGCGCCAATCAAGCGGATTTTGCGGCGCGAATCAAGGCTCCAGTGCTGATGGTTTCCGGCAAGTTCGATTGGATCTTCTGGGGCAAGGATGCACTGCTGCGTCTCATGGCCGCCCCTCCCACCGACAAGAAGGCGGTCCTCCTCGATACGGCGCACGACGTCTCCGAGCAACGGGCGGACCTCATTCGGGAAGTGCTTGGGTGGCTTGACCGCTGCTTCGGCAAGATCCGGTGACCTGAACTCATGCACAATGTGGTGATGAGGCTCTGGCTGATCTTGTTCACGGTCGTCGCGGCTGTGGCCCAGGTCCGGATCACCACAGGCCCGGTGAATTTCGTCGAAGCCGGCGAGGGTGCGTCCCGCGCCGTGCTGGTAACCCACGTTCGCAGGGACGTGCTGCCGCCGCCGGGCTCGGCGAGCCTGATTGTGCCCGAAGCGGAGGCCAGCTTCGTCGCTGAGCCCGGAGCGGTTCTGGGAGGAGTTTCGGAAGGCGCGCTTCCACGACTACGCGCAGAAGTCGACCAAGATCCCGGAGAGCCCTCACCGGGTGGCGAGGACTGTCAAGCCTGGAGAGAAGCTGCGGTTCGGCGACGTGGAGGTTGAGGTGCTGGCGACTCCGGGCTTCACCGCCGGCGCCGTCTCCTATCTCTTCACCGATGGCGGCAAGCGCTATGCGGCGACTGGCGACCTGATCTACAGCGGCGGGCGGCTGCTGGATCTCTACAGCCTGCAGGACGCGGTGCCTGAGACCAAGACGCGGGGGTATCACGGATTTGCGGCACGCGCCGGAAAGCTGATCGAGAGCTTGCAGGCAATCAAGGCGGCCAAGCCCGACGTGTTGATCCCCGCTCGCGGACCGCTGATCGAGAAGCCGGCGGAGGAGATTGATACGCTGATCGGCCGGCTGCAGCAGTTGCTCGATAGCCACTTCACCACCGACGCGCTGCGCTGGTATTGGGGCGAGGAGAGCTGGAGGACTCGCGGCAGGCTGGCAATGGGCCGCGAGCCGTCGGCGCCCATGCCGATGGGGGCGGAGCGCGATCTGCCCGAGTGGGTGATCGCGATCGGCAACAGCCGGCTGATGGTCTCATCCACCGGCGCGGCGTTCCTGATGGATGCGGGATACCCGAAGATCGCCGAGGCGCTGCGCGAGTTGCAGAAGCAGGGCAGGTTCAAGCAACTCGAGGGCATGTGGATCACTCACTATCACGACGACCACACGGACCACGCCGCCGCAGTGGCGAAGGAGTTCGGCGCGAAGGTCTACTTCAATGAGCGCATCAAGGACATACTGGCGCATCCGGCGAATTACCGGATGCCGTGCCTGACGACGAATCCGGTGACCGGCGAGGCCATGGGGGAGGGTGCATCCTGGCAGTGGCGCGAGTTCAAGCTGACGGGCTACTACTTCCCCGGGCAGACGCTGTATCACGGCGGGCTGGCGGTGGAGCGCGAAGGGGGCGGGAAGCTGTTCTTTGTGGGCGACTCGTTCACGCCATCGGGGACGGACGACTACTGCCTGCAGAACCGCAACCTGGTGCATGGCGACCAGGGGTATGCCTACACTCTCGACCTGCTGCAGCGGCTGGGCGGCGAATACTGGTTGATCAACCAGCATGTGGCGCCGATGTTCCGGTTCGACGAAAGCCAGTACAAACGGATGAAGGCCGAACTGGCGAAGCGGAGGGAGTTGCTGGGGGCGATCACGCCGCTGCCGGACGCCAACTACGCGGTGGACGAGGGGTGGGCGACGGTTCTATCCGTATGAGGTTTCAGCGGTTGGGAGCGAGGCGGTGGAGTTGGAGCTGAGGCTGGACAATCACACGGCGGGGGAGCAGGAGTTCCGGGTGAAGTGGAACCTGCCGGAGGGTTGGCGGCTGATCGAAGGACAGGAAAAGACGAGGGTTGCCGCAAACCAGAGCGGAGCCCTGAGGATCCGCCTGGCGGCGCAAAATGGAGCGCCGCCGGGCATCCTCACAGCAGACATCTGGTTTGCGGGCTTTGAACTAAGGCGCTGGAGTGAAGCGATGCTTACCAGCGGGACTGACGTCCGCCGCCGCCGCCGCCGTAACCGCCGCCGCCGCCGCCGCTGCGCTCCGATTTGGGGCGGGCTTCGTTGACGTTGATGCTACGGCCGTCGACATCGGCGCCGTTCAATGAGTTGATGGCCTGATCGCCTTCATTGTCATTGGGCATCTCGACAAAGCCGAATCCCCTGGACCGTCCGGTATCCCGATCGGTGACGATGCTGACGCGGTCCACTACGCCGTAGCGCTCGAAGAGCGAACGGAGGGTCGTTTCGGTGGCCCCAAAGCTGAGGTTCCCTACAAAAATGTTCTTCATGGTTGGTCTCGAATCTGATCTGAAGGCGGGCGCATTCGGAGGGAAGACGGACTAGCGGGAAACGCTGGATGATCTTGCCTTAGACTTGGCTGGGCACTCAAACCGTATTAATGATAACTCATTTTGGACGGAACGCGAGCAGGGCGTTGCCGGGCATGCCTCCGAAAATTGTGTAGCCGGAAGTGACGTAGACCATGCCGCCGGCGACGACGGGGCCGGCGCCGTCCATGGAGCCGCCGCGCGCGGGGACATTGTTGACGGTTTCGAAGTCGCGGACGGTATCGAAAGACCAGATAACGCGGCCGGTTTCGGAGTCATAGGCGCGCAGGACGCCGTCCATTGCGCCGGAGAAAATGGCGCCGGGGGCGAGGGTGGCGGCGGCAGACTGAGCGGGGCTGCAGGGGACGCGGCCGGGGGGGCAGACGGGAGGCGCGGTTTGCCAAAGGACGCGGCCGGTGGCGATATCGAGGGCGAAGAGGCCGCCGCCGACTTTGGGGTCGGGGTTGCCGTACTGCCGACGGCCGACGACGGTGAGGCCGTAATCGGAGAGTGGAATATAGACGCGACGGCCATCGCTGGCGCCGCCCCATTGAATGCCGCCGAGCAGGCCGCCCTTGCCGATGGGGGTCTGCCAGACGATCTCGCCGGCGCGGTCGGGGTCGACGGCGGTGACGACGCCGGACTTCTGGCCGGCGATGAGCAGGCGCTGGCCTGAGCCGGCCTGGACGAGGATGGGGGACATGCCGAAGTTGGCGTCAGGCCCGGCTTCGAAGGGACAATTGGTGCGATCGGGCGAGATGCAGGCTACGTTCCACACGTCGCCGGGAGTGATTTGCTTCGACCAGAGGATTTTGCCGGTGTCCATGGAGAGGGCGACAAAGGCGTTCACGAGGGAAGTGGCAGGCTCGGAGTAGTTTTCGCCGGTGGTGACGTAGAGAGCGCGCTTGCCGGGGTCAAGAGTGGGAGTAACGCGGACACCGATGCCGGAGTTGGCGTAGCGGTCAACGCCGGCGGCGTTCTTGCCGGCGAGTTTTGGCGGGTCGGGCACCATGTAGGTTTGCCAGAGGATTTTGCCGGAAGCGGCGTCGAGGGCGGCGACGCTGCCGCGGAAGGTGCAGCAAGGGTACTTGGGGTCGCTGGCCATGCCTTCTTCCTGGGAGGCGACGGTGACATAGAGCCGGCCCTCATGGAGTTGTGGGGCGGCGGTGATGCGGGCGTGGGGGTGCAGGTCGAGCCTGGTTTTCCAGAGGACGCGGCCGGTGGAGCCCTCCAACGCGTAGACCTGGCCGAGGAGATCGCCGATGTAGATGCGGTTGTTGTCGTCGATAACGGGGGCGGTGCGGACCGGCCCGTCGGCCTGGATGGACCAATGGGTACAGCCGGACTTGGCATCGAGAGCAACAACCTTGCCCGAGCGGCTGCCGACAAAGAGCCAGCCGCCGGAGATGGAGGGTTGAGCGAAAGCGACAGCGTCGCCCTGAAAGCCGAAGGCCCAGGCGAGTTCGAGGTTGGGGATGTCGTTGCGCGTGAGGCCGGGGTGAGGAGCACTGCGGGTATTGTCGAGACCGGCGCCGCTCCAACCATTCCATTCAGGGACGGCGCGAGTGAAGACGGCGCCATCGGCACAGCCGCGGACAGTGTCGCCGAGGCGCTGACGGGGGCGGGCGAGCCACTCGGCGACGAGGACGCGTTCGCGCGCGGTGAGCGGGGCGGCCTGCTCCTTCATGACGCCGGTTTCGAGCGAGCGGAGGATGGCGTCGCGGCTCATCGATTGCAGGGCAGAGGTGACGGGAATGCGGGCAGTACCGGAGTTGTGGCAACTGGCGCAGTAGCGTCGATAGAGCGCGCCGGCCTGGGGGCCGGGGTTTTGGTAAGTAGGCGACATTCTGAGTCTCCTGGCCGGCGACGAGGAGGTCGAGGTCGCCGTCGGCGTCGATGTCGGTGAGCCGGACGTCGTAGCTGGCCTGGTCTTCGTCGAGGATGTGGGAGTCGAATTCGCCTCTGCCGTTGTTCTCGTACCAGGCGCAGGTGAGGGAGTTCTTGGCACAGGTGGCGACGTCGATGTCTCCGTCGCGGTCGATGTCGGCGGCGGCAAGGGCGTGGGGCCGCCGATGAGGGAGTCGATGGAATGCTGTTTCCAGGTGGGGGCTTCGAACCAGAAAATGCCGTGGCCGTGGCCGTTGGAGGCGACAAAGTCCTGCTTGCCATCGGCATTGATGTCGGCAATGAGGATATTAGTGGCGCCTTCCTGCTTGGTGGAGATGACCTGTTTGGTCCAGGGTGTGCCGGGCTGCATGGGCTGGCGCCACCAGGCGAACCAATTGCCTTCTGGAGGGAATTTGGCGGCGCTGGCGATGTCGTTGCGGCCGTCGGCGTCGACGTCTCCGATGCCGACGTAGTGGGCGAGACCGGGGGCATCGGCTTTACCGGCGACGTTGCGAATCCAGGCAGTGGCGCTTCGAGGGTTTGGAGGGACTTTGAACCAGACGATGGAGTCAGGGAAATTGCCGCCGGGCTGGCCGGAGGAGGCGGCGAGGTCGGGCTTGCCGTCGCCGTCGATGTCGCCGGTCATGAGGCCATGGACGCCATTGACGCCGCCTTTGGTGAAGTCGTCGATGAGGTGGAAGGTCCAGGGCTCCTCCAGCGGTTTCGCGGGACGTTCGAGCCAGAATACGACGGCGGGAGTGTACTGTGCGCCGATGAAGTCGATGTCGCCGTCGGCGTCGACGTCCATGGTTTCGCCGTGAATGACACGAAGACCCTCGTGGAGGGTGCGGGGTTTCCAGTCCGGGGCGGCGAAGAGGACGGTGGCTTTCTTGTCGATGTCGGCGGAGATGATGTCGGGGAGTCCGTCGCCGGTGAAGTCGGCGGCGATAGCGGTCTGGTTGCGGAAGCCCTTGGCCACAGTGTGTTTGGGCCACTGGGATTGGGCTGGGGCAAGGGTGGAGATAAGAAGGAGGAGAAAGAAGGGAGTGCGGGTCATCCGGTTGCTTTTTGTCCCATTGCGATGGCATTGACGGTCAGGAGGAGAGATTGAAGATCGACTTCGGAGGCGTTTGAGCGCCAGGAGGAGAGGAGGCGGACCTGCTCGGAGTGGAGCCAGGTGAGTGCTCCGGCGCGGAGGTCGATGGCGCGAAGGAGGCGGGCGCGGCGCTTGGAGGTGGCCTCTCCGAGGAGGTCGGCGACGGTATCGAGGGCGAGACGGTATTCGTCGAGGATGAGGGAGAGGATGGAGTCGCGAAGCGCAGGGTCCTCGACGAGGGAAGCGTATTGGGCCATGATCCGGGGCGAGGCCATGAGCAGGCTGGCTTCGACGTTGTGGATCTGGTAGCTGAGGAAGGGCCAGCTTCGGACGCCGAGTTGGAGCTGATGCCAGGCGGCCGGGCGATCGCGGCGGAAGCCATCGAGGGCGGAGCCGGCGCCATACCAGCCTGGAAGATGGAAGCGAGCCTGGCCCCAACTGAAGACCCAGGGAATGGCGCGAAGGTCGTCGAGGGTTTGCTGGCCGGTGCGGCGAGCCGGGCGGGAGCCGATGCGGGCATGTTCGATGGCGTCGATGGGTGTGGCCTGCCGGAAGAAATCGACGAGACCGGGCCGATCGACGAGGGTGCGGTAGGCGGAGAAGCTGCGAGCAACGACTTCATCCCAGACCTCTTCGAGATCGTGTGTGGAGGGCTGGGCGGCGTCGTGGAGAAGCGACGTGCGGGCGACGCCGGCGAGAAGGCGTTCGAGGTGGTAGGTGGCGGTGACGGGGTTGGCGTATTTCTGCGAGATGACCTCGCCCTGTTCGGTGACGCGCAGGTGGCCCATGAGGGAGGCGGGGGGCAGGGCCTCCAGGAAGACGTGGGTGGGGCCTGCGCCGCGGCCGACCGTGCCGCCGCGACCGTGGAAGAAAGCGATGCGGACGCCAGCGCGGCGGGCGAGTGCGGAGAGCTTGCGGAGGGCACGATAGAGGGCCCACGAGCTGGCGAAGATGCCGCCGTCCTTGTTGGAATCCGAGTAACCGAGCATGACGAGCTGCTCGCGGCCGCCTTTGGGGGCGATGAAGTTGAGGGTGCGGCGGGTGAGAGGGTGCTTGAGGAACTGGGCGAGGATCTCTTCGGCGCGATGGAGGTCGTCGATGGTTTCGAAGAGGGGGCAAACGGGGAGTTCGCAGGCGAGGCCTTCAGGGGATTCGGCGAGCAGGCCGCCTTCGCGGGCGAGGAGATAGACGCCGAGCAGGTCGGCGACGCCGCGGGTCATGCTGACGATCAGGGGGCCGACGCCTTCGGGGCCGTGGGCGCGGATGTGGGCGCGGAGGGCGCGCATGAGGGAGACCATGTGATCGGCCTCGGGGTCGAGCTTCATGTGGGGCCCGGTGAAGGGGCGAGCGGTTTCGAGTTCGTGATTGAGGAAGTCGAGTTTCTCGCGCTCGGACCAGTCGGGGTAGTTGAAGCGGGGGAAGCCGGCGGCTTTGAGGAGTCCGGCGATGGCGCGGTCGTAGAAGTCGCTGTTCTGGCGGATGTCGAGGGTGGCGAGGTGGAAGCCGAAGACGCGGACCTGGGCGATGACGGGGCGGACGTCGAGGTCGGCGATGTGATTGGCGCGGACCTCGCGGAGGGTGGATTCGACGAGGGCGAGGTCGTCTTCGAGCTCGCGGGCGTTGGTGTAGCCGCCGGGAGATTCGACGCGCTCGAGGCGGAGGAGCATGAGGCTGAGAAGCTGGCGCCAAGGCTCGCCGGCGTTGCGGTCGAGCGCGGGCTTGGCGGCGGCGTCGCCGAGGAGGGCGGCGGTTGATTCGAGGCGCTGGCGAAGGGGGGCGGGCGAGGAGCCGTCGACGTCGGCGAGGCTGAGCTTGGAGGCGAGGAGGCGCAGCTTGTCCTGGAGGACGGAGAGCGCGCCGGCGCGCAGGAGGTTCAGGGTGGACTGAGTGACTTCAGGAGTGACGAAGGGGTGGCCGTCGCGGTCGCCGCCGACCCAACTGCCGAAGCGAAGCTGCGGGAGCGCCGGCGGGGTGGTGTCGAAGGTTTCGCGCCAGGTTTGCTGAAAGCGGAGGTCGATGAGGGCGACGACATCGGGGAAGACGACGCGGAGGTAGTGGAGGCCGTTGCGGACTTCGCTTTCGACATCGGGCTTGGCGAGGAAGATTTCGCCGGTGCGCCAAAGGCGTTCGAGGGCGGCTTGAAGGCGGCGGTTGAAGATGGCCTGCTCGACCTCGGTGAAGCGGCGATTGTCGCGCTCGACGAGCATGAGATAGATGGCGCGATGGTGCTCGAGGACGGTGGCGCGCTTGGCCTCCGTGGGATGGGCGGTGAGGACGGGCTCGACGACGGTGCGCTCGATGCCCTGGCGGATGCGTTCCTCGGAGAGGCCGCGCTGTTTGAGGTCGTTGAGATTCCAGAGCCAGAGGCCGGGTTCGGCGTCGTGGCGGAGGGGGTCTTCGCTCATGCGGCGGACCTGATTGGCGGTGTTTTCCTCGACGATATTGAGGAGCTGGAAGACGATGGAGAGGGCCTGGCAATGGCGGAGGGTGAGGAGCTGAGTGGGGGCCGGGGCGGATGCGTCGAAGCAGGCGCGGAGGAAGGCGGCGAGTTCGTGGTCGCCGTCCTCTTCGAGCATGGTGAAGAAGGCTTCGCGGAGGTAGACGAAGTCGTCCGCCCATTTGCGGAAGCCTTCGGCGCTGGTTCCCCCAGATAGCATCGTCTTTCCAGTATGGCGGAAGGCGGGCGGCAGGGTGGGCGACGCGGGGGGCTGGAAGCTTGGGCCTGATCGCGGCGCGTGCGGTGAAAGCTGGGCTGCGGGGAGATCGTTCCAATTCGTTCCGATATTCGTTCCTTGGCCGTTCCAAATTGTTCTGCGAATCGTTCGAAGCGGGAAGGTATTGAGGAGCAAGGAGTTGTGAATTCGTTCCGCGGTAGGGGGGTGAAGGGTGGGCTGGTGAGGGTCAGCGAGCGCGTGGTGGAGATGGCCGAAATGGAGGTCGCGCTGGGGTGCATGGTGTCAAGCGGACTTCTCCGCCATTACCAAAGAACACACGGCAACAAGGATTTTGACTGTGGATGATCGGAAGTGGTTGAGGACGTGGAGAACATAGTGCCGCGGAACGGCGTCAACGGTAAAGCGCGGCGAGAACTTGAGAAGGGGCGTGAGCGCCCTTCCCCGAGAATGGGATAATGAAAGTGGTCATGACCGTCAAACTGGAACTCCGACCGGACATCGAAGCCCACCTGGCGAGTCAGGCGCGCGCCAGAGGGATTCCACTGGATGCTTATCTGCAGAGCGTCATTGAGGATCTCGCGCGTGCCGAAGGCGCCCGTCCGGCGAACCTCCAAGAGCTTGAGGCAACGCTCGACGCCCTGGCAGAGATGGGTAAAGTCTCCCTCACCGGCCTTTGTCGGCTTTCAGCCGCGAAAGCATCTACGAGGATTGAGACTGAGGTTAGCTTGACCATACTGATGGACACAAACATCCTCCTAAGGCTGCTGGAGCCTAAGGACGCGGAGTATGCCTTGGTTCGAGAAGCCGTGAAGACGCTCACAGTCCGGGGCGAGAGCCTATGTTTCGCATCGCAGAACCTCATCGAATTCTGGCAACGATGCACTCGTCCGCTATCGAGGAACGGACTCGGCCTGTCGTCCGTCCAGACCGACGAACGAGCCGCATTAATTGAAGGTAAGTTCCGACTCTTGCCGGATCACGAACGGATTCATGCTGAGTGGCGGCGACTGGTCGTGGCTCACTCGGTGGCGGGGGTACAGGTACACGATGCCCGGTTAGTCGCGTCCATGATGGCGCACGGGGTCCCGCAGTTGCTTACGCTCAACGATCGGGATTTCGCAAGGTACGCCACAATCTCAGTTGTGCATCCACGCGAAGTAGTGCCGGCCGTTTCGGGCCGATGAGCAGGCCCTACCAATTGAGCCTGAGCGAAAGCAAATCCACGGCAAGGAAGTGATGGTGATTCCCGTTGCGGACCTGGTGCGGATGAAGCTCACTTCAAATCGGGACAAAGACCGGGTCCACATCCGCAGCATGGATGCCGCTGGTCTCATCCCTCCGACGGTTGAAGGGAGGTTGACGCTGGAACTGACCGAACGGCTGAAGAACATCAGGGAAACAGAGTAAGTCCGACTGGGCAGTGCTTCCCGAGGTCGCGGTCCGGCGCAGGAGGTGCAAAGGCAGGGATGCGGGCAGGAGTTCTCCTAGGCACAAAACAGATAATCAGTATTTGAGGTCTTAAAGACCTCTGTTATTCTTTTTGACAAGCAGCTGCCATGAAGGCTCTGGAAAAGAGCGATTGCTCGAAGCTCTTCGGTCTGGAGAAGGAATCCAAGACAGAACTGCATTTAGGGGCACATGCTGAACACGGGACTCCGGTTGGACGACGTACACCTGAGACGTGCTGGGCAGGACAACGCGGGATGGACGCTCCGGCGGGGCAGTGCACGACCTATGATTGAAGGCACCACGGTGAAGGTGACCAATGCCGCGGACGAGTGGATGACGTATACGAGTCGACGACGGCGAGGGCGGTACGCGGACGAGACTGAATCCGTCGACGCTGGTGGATGATGGAGTACCGGTACGGCGGCCGACGACGGCGGCTGTCGAGCGGAAGAACTGCGTTCCCGGCGGGAGGTCACCTACCAATACGATCAACTCGCACCTTGCGACGGCGGACGCTCCGGGGGCAGTTCACGACCGAGAGGTGGGCAACACGGTGAAGGTGACCGATGCGGCGGGCAAGTGGAAGACCTACACGCTCGATGCGGCGGGAAATCTCGTGAAGGTGCTGGAGCCGACATCCGGCGGGAGGGACCTGGGAAACGACTTACTCCTACAACGGACTGAATCAACTGACCGAGGTCAGGATGACACGCGGCGCGACGACGCAGGTCAGGACCTGGGTCTATGACGCGAATCAGAAGCTGGTTTCCGAGACGCTGCCGGAGAGCGGGACGCGGACTTTCGGGTACGACTCAGCCGGAAGGCTGGCCTGGAAGAAGGACGCCAAGAACCAGAAGATCGCGTTTGAGTACGATACCTACGATCGCGTGACGGTGGTGAAGAGGTATCCGGTGGACGGCGGCGCGGAGGACGCGGCGCAGCGGGTGACGATGGCCTATGACGGCACGACGGGCAACTCGAAGGGCCGGTTGAAGGAGGCGCAATACGGTTTCGGGTGGACCGAGGCCTACACCTACACCAATGCCGGGCTGCCGCTGACGAAGGCGCTGACTTGGCCCTCGACGTCGGGCGCGGGGATTCTCACGCTGACGGCGGAGTACGACAACGAGGGGCGCAGGACGAGTCTGCGGTATCCGACGCACTATACGAGCGGCACATACGGCGCAAACAACGGCAGGAAGCTGATCTACGGATTCGATTCGGTTGGGCGGCTGTCAACCGTCAACCAGGAGACGGGAGGCGCGCTGATTTCGGCGATCAACTATAACGCGGCGAGCCAGGTGACGTCGTGGACCAGGGCCTGGGACACGAATCCGTCGGCGTCGGAGACGTTCGACTTCAATGCGGCGGGGCAGTTGACGAGACAGAAGTTACTCAATCCGTCGACGCTGGTGGATGTGGAGTACCGGTATTCGGCTTCGAACAACGACGGCCGGCTGTGGCAGCGGAAGAACTGGGTGTCGGGCGAGGAGGTTACCTACCAATACGATCAACTCGGCCGCTTGTCGACGGCGGCGACGACCTCGACGGCGTGGGGGCTGTCGTGGGCGTTTGACGGCTTTGGGAATCGATTGCAGCAGTCGGTGACGAAGGGCTCGGCGCCGGTGCACTCGGTGGCCGTGGATGGGCTGACCAACCGGATGGTCGGGCAGTCGTATGATGCCAACGGGAACATGCTGATCACGGGGTTGAGCTATGACGTGGACAACCGGCTGGCTGCGGACGGTGTCTACAGCTACAGGTACTCGTCGACGAATCAGCGGATTCGGGTGGAGGGTGCGTCGGGCGTGTTTGCGTGGTTCTATGGATTCGAGGGCGAAATGCTGGCCGTGTACAAGCACGAGAAGCAGGGTGGCGACGCCAATCGGACCTGGCCGGTGCTGCAGGCGGACAAGGAGCGGGTGTACGCGATGGGGCGGCTGCTTCGCATGGGGACGCAGGACGTAGTCGTGGATCGCGGCGCGAGCGTGATCCGGCACGGGACGGCGAACCTGGCCTACTACCCTTACGGCGAGGAGCAGGGTGGAGCGAGCGCGAATGATCGCGCCAAGTACGCCACCTACACGCGCGACGCCTCGACAGGGCTCGACTACGCCTGGAACCGGATGTACAAGGTCGAGTGGGGGAGGTTTACAACGCCGGATCCGTATCAGGCAAGCGGCGGTGCAGCGAATCCAGCGAGCTGGAATCAAAATAGCTACGTGGAGAACGACCCAGCGAACAAGATTGACCGACGAGGTCTGTTTTCGGAACCCTCTTGTGGGGGCGATGGCGGCCTATGCCATATGGTGACGGATATTCTTGCTGGTGGCTTTATGATCAGCGAGTTTGGCTATGTGTCCAGCGGAGGTGGAGGCGGCAGCGATTTCGTCGACGCTTCAAAGGGCCTGCCGCCATCGGTTGGTGGTACGTTGGGCGGGCTGATTCCGCTTTTGCCGATCCTGCTGCCCTCTATGCCCGGATGGAACGAAGGTTATGATGACGACCCAATAAGAGTCACTCGCCTAGCGATTGGTCCAGATTGCTGGAGTGATAAACCGCACTCGCAAACCAATGCACCTTACAGGGCCACTACATTCGTGGCATACAACGACGGTACGAGTTTGGCAGGCGACAGCAGCGTGCTAATCCGCGAGCGCGTCACAACGTCGCCACAACGTGACGGCACACTGGCAACCGGGGTGATTGGCAGTCCAAACAGCGTGGGAAGAAACGGAGTATTCAACGACGAGAAGGGACTTATGAAATTGGACGAAGGACCAATTAATCTATACCAGTCCTTCGAAGTGTCGGTGGCCGGGTCTGCTTTTGTGCCGGTCAATGTTGATTTGGGCGCAAGAGGCAATAGGGGCACCCTCGGTGTTTATTTCACATGGACCCACGCCTCATTCTCTGACTGGTTGCAGGGCAAGAAGGACTTCAATGTGTTCGTAGAGGGCGTTGGGAAAGACGCCATTCCTTTGTGCAAATGAGCTTCCGTATGGACCAATTCTGGCTACGGTTTCTACATTTTGACTGGAGGACTGCGTACGCATCCTACCAGGTCGTGTTTCTGGTCGTGAGCCTTGCGATGGGCTTGCTCCTTAAGGTCCCGTGGATCCTCAGGGCACTCCATCCTGCCTGGACGAAGGCGGCAGCCATTGACGCGGCGATGAACTTTGCGGCGACGTTGACCGATCTGGTCGCAATTCCTGTGACGGCATTTGCGTTGGTTGTGGTATGTGAAATTCAGGCGGTAGGGCCGCCTGGCCCGGGGTGGGCTTGGCCCCTGTTAGTCCTGGGCATGGCCCTGATAGTGAGCCTTGCACGGACATTTGCAGAAAAGGTACTCCTGAAGGTGCTCTTCCGTCAGAGTATCAGCGGCATCTGGGTCTTCCGTTTGTACTGCCTGAATGTGGTTGCTTTGCTTTCGGGCCTGACTGCTCTGTATGCGTGGAGTAAACCCTGGCTGTTGGGCATTTAGGAACCAGCCCTTTCGCGGGCAAACACATCGACGCTCAGGAGTCAGCCCCGGGCCGGGGCCACGGTAAGCTACACATACTCGGCCGACGGGAGGGTGACAACGGCGACCGTGAACGGCAAGTATACGCGCACCACCACCGATGGACTCGGAAGAGCCATCAAGGTAAGACATGGAACCGCGCCGGGGACTGTGGTGTCGTTTGTGGAAAGCGAATATGCGCCGTGTGCGTGCTCGCCGTCG
This sequence comes from Bryobacteraceae bacterium, assembly GCA_963714395.1. GTDB lineage: Bacteria > Acidobacteriota > Terriglobia > Bryobacterales > Bryobacteraceae > JACADU01. The sequence continues at coordinate 25,211 of CAVQOO010000040.1, read as the reverse complement.
GGGAAGCTGTGGAGGGTTTCGAGACCATACGCTCCGGGCGGGACGCCGGTGTGGACGACGTACACGTGGGACGTGCTCGGCAGGACAACGCGGGTGGACGCTCCGGCGGGGCAGTTCACGACTTACGAGTACGTGGGCAATACGGTGAAGGTGACCGATGCGGCGGGCAAGTGGAAGACCTACACGCTCGATGCGGCGGGAAATCTTGTGAAGGTGCTGGAGCCGAATCCGGCTGGAGGGACCTGGGAGACGAGCTACACGTACAACGGGCTCAATCAATTGACCGAAGTGAGGATGACGCGCGGGGCGACGACGCAGGTGAGGACCTGGGGCTACGACACGAATCAGAAGCTCGTTTCGGAGACGCTGCCGGAGAGCGGGACGCGGACTTTCGGCTATGACTCCGCCGGAAGGCTGGCTTGGAAGAAGGACGCGAAGAACCAGAAGATCACGTTCGAGTACGATACCTACGATCGCGTGACGGTGGTGAAAAGGTATCCGGTGGACGGCGGCGCGGAGGACGCGGCGCAGCGGGCGACGCTGGCATACGACGGCACGACGGGGAACTCGAAGGGCCGGCTGAAGGAGGCGCAATGCGGTTTCGGGTGGACCGAGGCCTACACCTACACCAATGCCGGGCTGCCGCTGACGAAGTCTCTGACTTGGCCCTCGACGTCGGGGGCGGGGATTCTCACGCTGACGGCGGAGATACGACAACGAGGGGCGCAGGACGAGTCTGCGGTATCCGACGCACTATACGAGCGGCACATACGGCGCAAACAACGGCAGGAAGCTGATCTACGGATTCGATTCGGTTGGGCGGCTGTCAACCGTCAACCAGGAGACGGGAGGCGCGCTGATTTCGGCGATCAATTACAACGCGGCGAGCCAGGTGACGTCGTGGACGCGGGCCTGGGACACGAATCCGTCGGCGTCAGAGACGTTCGACTTCAACGCGGCGGGGCAGTTGACAAGGCAGAAGCTGCTCAATCCGTCGACGCTGGTGGATGTGGAGTACCGCTATTCGGCTTCGAACAACGACGGCCGGCTGTGGCAGCGGAAGAACTGGGTGTCGGGCGAGGAGGTTACCTACCAATACGATCAACTCGGCCGCTTGTCGACGGCGGCGACGACCTCGACGGCGTGGGGGCTGTCGTGGGCGTTTGACGGCTTTGGGAATCGATTGCAGCAGTCGGTGACGAAGGGCTCGGCGCCGGTGCACTCGGTGGCCGTGGATGGGCTGACCAACCGGATGGTCGGGCAGTCGTATGATGCCAACGGGAACATGTTGATCACGGGGTTGAGCTATGACGTGGACAACCGGCTGGCTGCGGACGGTGTCTACAGCTACAGGTACTCGTCGACGAATCAGCGGATTCGGGTGGAGGGTGCGTCGGGCGTGTTTGCGTGGTTCTATGGATTCGAGGGCGAAATGCTGGCCGTGTACAAGCACGAGAAGCAGGGTGGCGACGCCAATCGGACCTGGCCGGTGCTGCAGGCGGACAAGGAGCGGGTGTACGCGATGGGGCGGCTGCTTCGCATGGGGACGCAGGACGTAGTCGTGGATCGCGGCGCGAGCGTGATCCGGCACGGGACGGCGAACCTGGCCTACTACCCTTACGGCGAGGAGCAGGGTGGAGCGAGCGCGAATGATCGCGCCAAGTACGCCACCTACACGCGCGACGCCTCGACAGGGCTCGACTACGCCTGGAACCGGATGTACAAGGTCGAGTGGGGGAGGTTTACGACTGCAGATCCGCTGAGGTCATCCGGCCGCGCGTCAGAGCCACAATCGTGGAACCGATTCAGCTATGTTCATGGGGACCCGGTTAACTCGGTTGATTCAACTGGGTTGCAGGTAAGCTCCGAATGGTGCAGCGCCATAACCACCTATCCAGACGGAGAACCTATGCAAGCCTCCTTCTGTACCACGATCTTCTACGGAGCTTCCTTCTATTGGGGCAAGCCGACTCTAGAGAGAGTGGACTCGACGCGGGTCGGGGCGGGCATTGGCACGAATCCTGGTAATGACAGATCCTCATTACTTACGAAAGCTACAAAGGCTGCGATGAATGCGCTGGGTGATGAGAATTGTGGTGGGATATTCAATACTGACTCAAGCAGACCGCATACATATGGGCCAGGAATTGTCCTGCAGGCGATGGTGCTCGGTATGACGTTGAATGGAACATACTTCGGAACAGTGAAGGAAGAGCGGCTGCAACTTGACTATTACGCAGTGACGAGACCGAAGGACCCAATCTCGATAGGCCAGGAAGCGAGGGCATTGAGTGCTGATATTCTGCTGCAGAACAACCCACAAAGTTCAGGAGCATACCAGGATCAAACGGCCGCCGACTTGGCAATCATATTAATCCACGAACTTGGTCACGTATTTAACATTGTGACCAGTCTTGGCGGATCAACTATTGTCAACGATGTTAACGCTGATGGTTCGCCAAACAGCGCGTCACAGAAGCAGAATGCAGAAACACTCAAGGACTGTAATCCAAGACTCAAGTGAGTCTTGGATTATTCTGGCTATCACCGCGATCGCGCTGGTCCCATTAGGTGGGTGCCATCGCAACGGAGTAGGAGTCACGGAATTGGAGTTCGCTCCGCAGAATGTAGTCACCGTGTGCGAACTATTCAAGGATCTTGGAGCATACTCAGGAAAGCGAATTGGGGTTCGGGGAATCTACTACGCTGGCCTCAGAGGCAAGGGCTGTCCAGAATGGGTTGTGGCAGGCGGGCGCGCTTGGCCTGTAGCATTGGAAATGGTTGACTCAGCCTCCCATGCGGGAGTCGACGCACCTGTCACCTTCAAGACTGATCGAACTAGTTGGGAGAATCTCGATGCAGAGGTGATCCGGCAGGGACATTCGGGTCGGCGGGCGGAGATTTGGGTAACGGTGTTTGGGCAACTTAAAGGACCAAGCTCACACTGGGTTCCGAACTCGGGGATCACGGGTGGCTACGGTCACCTAGGTGCATTCCCTGCCGAAATTATCGTGGAGCGAATAGTGGATGTGGAAGTCCAGTCGACTCCGACATACGACTATCGGCGCCATTCCAAATACAGTCGGTGACTTTACGGAAACGCGCTTGCAGGCGTGAATTTGAGTTCGCGGATCAACGGGGCCGGACCTGGGGATGAGTTGCAGCTACTCGCACAATCAGGCATTGAAGTCGCCGTTTACGGGGGCCAGCAGTTCGGCACGGTGTCGATGCTGACGGAAATCACCAACACGATTCTGAATCTTAGCCGGGGCCTTGGGGCTTCCCGTGCCTTCGAGGACGCCATGAGTCATCTTGTCCTACTCCTATTGCTGATCGCGGCTGGGTCTAGTGGTAAGCAGACGGCCCAGGAGGGCGAGGCACACCTCCTGATGACCCCATGTGAACTTTACGCGAGGCTGAACCGAAACGAGCGTCCAAGCCTCATTAGACTCAAGGGTGAACTGATCATGACTTCCCACGGAAGGCTGCTTCTTGATTCAGAATGCAAGACCAAGGTCACCTTCCTCGGGCAGACGCATGACCCATGGCTTCCAATCGGTGCGGCTGACAAATTGTCGGCCGCATCGGAGATCCTCGAGGCATTGCATCTCATTTACCGAACTCTCCGGATTGAGGCAGAAGTGGATGGAGAACTCTCGATCAAGGAGGAATTCAAGAAGCAGGAAGACGCCACTATCGTTCATGGCAATGGCTTTGGGTATCGAGGCTTGTTTCCCATTGAGATCAAAGTCCGCACATTCAGGTGGATACGCCTGACGACCATCGAGAGTTCGAGAAAGGATTGATACGCACAGTGATGCCATGGGGGGGGCGTGCGTTTCCCTTGAAGTCTGGTTCATTGTGGAATGGTGGAGGCGATTGAACCACTGATCGGCGCCGGGGGACCAATCAGTGATACGAGAGACCGCGGCCACGGTGAGCAACACGGACTCGGCCGATGGCAGGGTCACGACGACGGCGACGATTACGGGCAAGGTCACGCGGACGACGACGGACGGACCGGGCCGGGCGACGAAAGTCGAGAAGGGTTACGGAACCGGCTCGGGGACAGTGGTGTCGATTGTGGATAGCGAATACGCGCCGTGCGCAGGCTCGCCGTCGGGCAAGCTGCGATCTCGCAGAGGCTTGCCTGTGAAGGGAAGGCCGATGATGAATGGACAAGGGCAGTTTGCGAGAGGCGCGTTCACCCTGCTCATTTGCGCAGGTTCTCTGCCGTCGCTGCAAGGAAGCTCAGCCGAAAGGCTCTTTTTTAGCAGAGATAGCGGCAAGGTCCTCTCCCGAGCAGTGGTCATCCCTCCCGATCAGTTCTCATTGAGTGCGTTGGAACTCACTGCTCGCCGGTTCATGGATGGTCCGGCTGCAGGAAAGAGCATTGCTCAATTGGCCTTGGGGACCGACGAAGGCGCCCTGAGTAGCTCGCTCTTTCACGGCAGAGGCACCGAGGGGAATAGCGATCTGGAAACGCGACTGTCCCTCGCAAATACGACAATGCCTGTGCCCCTGGCACGGGTACTCGTGGTCAAAGGCCAAGGAGTTCTTTGGCTGCGCGACAAGAGCGGCTTCAGGCAGAAAGTCCTGCACGCGGGTCCCGATCCAACCAAGTTCAGAGTTGGGGGCCATTCAATGAGATTGCTTCAAATTGCGCTGACAGAGCCGGGTCCGGCACTTCCAAAGGACGCCTACTCATTGGTGGCCTACATTCAATGCGAGGGCAGCATTTCCGCGAAGGCAGTCAAGAAACTGACAGCCGTGTTTTTCGTACTTTCGGCAGTTGACCAGCTCCGGCTGGAAGTGAGCCCGCATGCCTATTTCTTCGAGGACTTTGACTTTCCGGCTGTCTTTCCATTTCAGCCTATCCTCACATTACCGACCCCGAAGCAAGCCAAAAGTCCGCGTGCGAGGTGTTCTGTTGGGAGGAACATAAATCTCGGGTGCGTCGGAGTTGGGCTAACGCCATAAGACAATTCGCGAGCTGGACATGACGCAGGTGAACTCGCCGAACGCGGTGCAACAGAATTTCGGGTACGATACGCTCCACCGGCCGACGACGGCGGAGATGGAGACCGGGGCCACGGTGAGCTACACGTACTCGGCAGATGGGCGGGTGACGACTGCGACGGTGAACGGCAAGTTTACGCGCACCACCACCGATGAACTCGGAAGAGCCATCAAGGTCGAAAAGGGCCATGGAACCGGCTCGGGGACCGTGGCTGTCGATTGTCGATAGCGAGTACGCGCCGTGCGCATGCTCGCCGGTCGGGGAAGCTGTGGAGGGTTTCGAGACCATACGCTCCGGGCGGGACGCCGGCGTGGACGACCTACACGTGTGACGTGCTCGGCAGGACAACGCGGGTTGATGCTCCGGCGGGGCAGTTCACGACCTATGAGTATGTGGGCAACACGGTGAAGGTGACCGATGCGGCGGGCAAGTGGAAGACCTACACGCTCGATGCGGCGGGGAATCTTGTGAAGGTGCTGGAGCCGAATCCTGCGGGAGGGACCTGGGAGACGAGCTACACGTACAACGGGCTCAATCAACTGACCGAGGTCAGGATGACGCGTGGGGCGACGACGCAGGTGAGGACCTGGGTCTACGACACGAATCAGAAGCTCGTTTCGGAGACGCTGCCGGAGAGCGGGACGCGGACGTTCGGTTACGACTCCGCGGGAAGGCTGGCGTGGAAGGACCCCTCACGCTCTGATGCCAAGGACAATGTGTTTGTCGAGGGCGTTGGAAAAGACGCCATTCGTTTGTGCAAATGAGCTTCCGTATGGACCAATTCTGGCTCCCATTTCACATTTTGACTGGAGGTCTGCCTACGCATCCACCAGGTCGTGTTCCTGGTCGTGAGCCTTGCGATGGGCTTGCTCCTCAAGGTCCCGTGGATCCTCAGGGCACTGGATCCTGCCTGGACGAAGGCGGGGGCAGCCATTGACGCGGCGATGAACATTGCGGCGACGTTGACCGACCTGGTCGCAATTCCTGTGACCGCATTTGCGTTGATTGTGGTATCTGAAATCCTGGCGGTCGGGTTCCTGGCCCGGGGTGGGATGAGCCCCTGTTAGTCCTGGGCATGGCCCTGATAGTGAGCCTTGCACGGACATTTGCAGAAACGGTACTCCTGAAGGTGCTCATCCGTCAGAGTATCAGCGGCATCTGGGTCTTCCGTTTGTACTGCCTGAATGTGGTGGCTTTGCTTTCGGGCCTGACTGCTCTCTATGCGTGGAGTAAACCCTGGTTGTTGGGCATTTAGGAACCAGCCCTTTCGCGGGCAAACACATCGACGATCAGGAGTCAGCCCCGGGCCGGGCGACGGCGGCGGAGATGGAGACCGGGGCCACGGTGAGCTACACGTACTCGGCCGACTGAAGCGATCACCACCGGAAGCCGAAGGTGACCGGCAACACTGCGGTGCTGCGGCCAGCGGTGAACATCCGGTGGTAGCGCGCCTCGGCGAAGACTTTGGCATGCCACCAGCGGCCGAACGCCAAGACCCACTCCACCATTGATGCCCGGGGCGTAGACGGATGAGGAGACGGGCTGGGCGAATTCCTGGCTGCGATGATATAGGCCGCCACCGCCAATGAGGTAGACGTCCACAGGGCCCCTGGGATTGAGATGAAGGATCGGGTTTGCGGTCAGCGACCAGAGCCGCGCCTTAGCTTCCGGGACGGCCAATGCACTGAGGGTACCTGCGTTGACGCTGAATGCGTTGTAGTTGAACTCGAACGCCACGCCGAAATTTTCACGCAGATTGATTCCGCCACCCGCACCGATGTTGTATCCCCTGTCCAAGCGCCGGCCGGCGCCATTCAGGGGTTCGGTGAACCCGCCGCCCACGTTGAACGAATGCCGCGGGAATTCCTGAGCCGGAAGTATTCCGGCCAGGAGGACCAATAAGGCGAGGCGGGTCATTTGCTGTTCTCCATTAGCGGGCCGACGCGGTGTTGGACAGCACATTGGAGCGATCGATCACGCCGCTGTCGATGGTCTGGCCGAGGCGCGTGATCGCCTGGAAGTAGAGTTTGTCCCCATCGATTTCGAAGAGCATGAAGGCGTTGTCCGCGTCGTAGCCCTTGGCCGAGAACTCCGCAGGCCGGAGGTCACCCTTGCGCAGCTTGGCGGAACTGCCAAGGATGAAGTAGGAAACGCCCTGCTGCGGCTTGATCCGCTGGTAGAAGTGCTCATGACCATTGAGGACCAGTGAAACACCGTGTTTCACGAAGATCGGCTCCAGCACGCTGCGCAACTCCACGGCGGATCCATGTGTTTTCCCGGAGGAGTACAAGGGGTGATGGAAGAATACGATCTTCCATTCAGCGCCGGAGGCTCCCAGTTCCCTGTCCAACCAAAGGATTTGAGGCGGATCGAGATAGTTGCTGTCGAGGGCCACGAATCTTACCCCGTCCCGCGGCTTGTATGTGTAGTAACGCTGGCCCTTCATGTTGAATTTTTCGTAGAACCGCTGGTTTGAATTGTCGTGGTTGCCGAGGGAGGCGTAGAACCTGACGCCATTGTTGAGCAGGTCCGCATACGGCCGCTCAAATTTCTTTTCGAAGTCCCTGGGCGATTCGCCTCCGTACATGTTGTCGCCAGTCATCAGGACTACGTCGAAGTCGAACGCCTTGCGGAACCGAGCCAGCATCGCCGCCACCTGGAATTGCGCTTCGCCGCCGGTGCCGGTGTCGCCGAGGAGGGCAAAGTGGAAATGAGTCCTTTGAATTGGGGAGTTTTAGCTGCGGCTGTTCCTGAGCAACCGTCGAGGTTGCCCAGGCGGCAATGAAACTCAGGACAAAGAGGCGTGAGAAAACCAGGAAGTGCTTTTTCATAAGCCAGGTGCGGCCTTCGGAATGTAGTCAATGATCAGGTTGGACAGACTGTCATACAGAACGAGCGTGCCGCCAACGAACCGGTACTCGATGTCTTTCGGCAGCGGGGGCAGTTGCATGAGAAGGAGGGGCGGCATGGTCGATACCGGTGCGCTCTTGGGATAGACGGCGTTCACCTCGATAACCGGTTGGGCTTCGCCAACTCCTGCATCGTGTTTGGGATTGCCTTGCCTGGCAATAGCGCGGCTGGGTTGGTTGGTGGATCCAGACAGATTGTCTTTGATGATTGCGGCAAACAGCGGCCGCACTTCAGGAGTGAATACATCTCCGGGCCTGGCGTTCGGGCGGACGGCGCGGATGGCCTCGACCAGAGCGTTCTCGTGTGCGACGATCTGCTCGGGCGTGGCTGCTTTGGGTAGCGGCGGTACCTTGGCTGTGGCCGCCTTGCGAATCTTCGCGTATTCTTCGACCCGCGCCTCGAAAGCCTTCGACGCCTGATCACCTTCAGCAAACGCGACGAAGGAAATGAGGGCAGCGGCTGCTGGCAATCGCATTTGGCGCTCCTAACTGCCGTTGGAGATGGCAATTGTCGTGCCATTGTCTGTTTTGATTGCGCTTCGGGAATTGCCTCAGGTTTTCGCATCCCCGCGCGATGCAAGAAAACTGGTGACCGTAACAAAAGGAATCGGTGCGCCACGGGAGTTATTACCGTTTGATGGGGAAATCCGGTCAACCTCCTCATCCTGGCCGATCCCTGGCCGGGGGTGACCGCGGCCGGAATGCTTTTGAGGAGTTACGGATAGCTCATGTGGGCCGGTTGCGAGGGACAGTCATGGTCGGCCGCGTGCAGATGTAAGGAGGAGGAGAGATCGCTATGAATTTTGGAAAATTTGCAATGACGATAGTCGCCGCGAGCGTGATGGCGAGCGCGGGCGATGTAAACGACCGGATTAAAGACTCGGCCACCCTGTTCAGAGAGGTAATGGCTGCTCCCGATCAGGAGATACCGGAGTGGGTACTTCAGCGTGCACACTGCGCGATTATCGTGCCGGGCTTGAAAGCGGGCGGGTTCATCGTCGGCGCCAAGTACGGGAAAGGCATCATGACGTGCCGCGCCGCCACTGGCGGCTGGAGCGCGCCTTCGGCGATTCGTGTTGAAGGCGGCAGTGTCGGATTCCAGATTGGGGTCAGCGATACTGATGCCATTTTGATGGTCATGAACGAGCAAGGCAAAAAGAAACTGCTGGAGAGCGAATTCACGTTGGGCGGATCGGCGGCGGCGGTGGGAGGTCCGGTGGGCCGCAACGCGAAGGCCGAGACGGACGCACTGATGCATGCGCAGATCCTCTCCTACTCGAGAGCGCGAGGCGTGTTTGCGGGTGTCGCCCTCGAGGGCGGAACCATGCGCGCCGACGATAGCGAGAACAAGAGTCTGTATGGCCGCGAAATCGATCGGCGGGAAATTCTCAACGGAAAGGTCGCCATGCCGGTTGAAGCCAAAGAGCTGATCTCGTTGTTGAATCGCTACTCCATCAACGAAAAGCAAACCAACTCTCAAAATTAACGAAGGCGGGGAACCAAAAGGGGGGCCACCGTAAGGGCGGGGTCCCCCTGTCCGGTTGACGGCGAAAGGGGGAAGGCTATGTATCAAAGCGCGAGAGGCGTGATGATTTGGGGGTTGTTGATCGTATCCTGCCTGGGCGGGGGAAGCTCTGAGAAGAAGGAAAACGTCCCAGTCTCTTTATGGAGAGATCCGAAGATTGAAGCGCGCGAACTGCTGTACGGTGCCGGAGGCAAAAAGCACGCGCCGGACAAAAGCAGATACGTCTTTGTCGAGGAGATCGGCGAGGGAGTAACCCCCAAGTTCGTAGTCCGGGACGGCAGGGGAGTGAAGTGGATAGTTAAGGTAGGCGAGGAGGCGAGACCGGAGACGGCGGCGACCCGGCTGGTGTGGGCGGTGGGGTACACCACGGATGAGGACTACTTCGTTCCGAGCCAGCGGGTGGAAGAGATGCCGGCGCAACTGCGCCGGGGCCGGGAATATGTGTCATCCGCTGGTGCTGTTCGGGATGGACGTTGGGAGAGGATTGAACTGAAGCGGGTGGGGCACTGGAAATGGCTCGACAACCCCTTCAGCGATACACGCGAACTGGACGGTCTGCGCGTATTAATGGCGCTGATCAACAACTACGACATGAAGGACGATCAAAACTCGATCTACGAGCGTGACAGTGTTCGGGAGTATGCAGTCAGCGATCTCGGGTGCGACCTTCGGCCGAACCGGTTCGCGCTGGCCCCAGGCTTCCAGCAAAGGCGATCTGGAGGAGTATAGCCGGTCGAATTTCATCACGAAGGTGACGGACGAATACGTTGACTTCGCCGCGCCGTCGTGGCCAATGATGATGGGCATCATTCCGACTCCCCCGCTCCCCTATCCACTGATCACCGCGCCCATGAGACTCTTCGGCCGGCCGGCAGTGCCGGACGTCGCGGCTCAGCGATGGATTGGGAAGGGAGTTCCGCGGGCACATGTCCGCTGGATCGCTGGGATGCTGCGCCGGCTCTCGTCGCAACAGATCCGCGACGCCTTCCGGGCAGCGCATTACGACGCCCGAGCAGGTGGAGGGATTCAGCCGGGTAGTGGAAAGACGAATCGCGGAGTTGGGGGCATTGTAAGCGGCCGGGCGACGGCGTCGCTCATTTGAAGGTTTGACTCGCGCGATACTGATGCCATGCTCCGTCGTATCGCTTGTCTCGGCCTCGCGCTCGGGTGGTGTCTGCTGGCGCAGACCGATTCCGCCGCCAATTCCGTCACGGCCGTTCAGCCGAAGCCTCTGAGAGTTTTGTTCATCGGCAATAGCTACACGTACTTCAATAACCTGCCGGAACTGCTCAGGGCGGTCGCTGCATCGCAGAAGGACGGACCTCGAATCGAGACCGAGGGATCGCTGTCCGGGGGAAAGTCGCTGCAGTGGCATTGGGAGAACTCGAGGGCTTTGGAGGCCATACGGCGAGGAGGCTGGGACTTTGTCGTATTGCAGGAACATTCGCTGTTGGGCCGCCCGCCGGCCGAGGGGGCGCTGCCCGCGATCGGGGATCCGACGTTCGTACTTCGACTTCGCGAAAAAGTTCGACGCCGAGATCAAGGCGGTTGGCGCGCGAACGGTGCTTTATGCGACGTGGGCGCGGGAAGGCTACCCCGAGCAGCAGCGCAGGCTGGACGATGCCTTTACGCAGTTGGCGCGGCAGGTAAACGCTGTGATTGTCCCCGCAGGGCTGGCCTGGACGATCGCGAAAATCGAGGCGCCGGAATTGCGGCTTCACATGCCGGACCGTTCACATCCGACGATGACGGGATCGTATTTGAATGCGCTCCTGTTCTACCGGTGCCTGAGCGGACGAGGCGCGGCGAATCCGCCGGTTCTGATCGAGGGGCCGGCGTGGAACCGGACCGAGCGCTCAACGCTGGTACAGCTACCGTGGAGCGACGTCCAGACGTTGTACCAATTCGCGCAGCGGGCCGGGGAGGGGAGCCGCTGTGCAACGGGGGAGTGAGCCAGACGGGGCGATGAGCTGAAATGCAGAAAAGCGCGGCCGGTAGTCCAGGCCGGCCGTGGGTGACGGATTTCCGGCCGCTGCTGCAATCAGACGTCGGCAGGACGGCGGGCAAAGGCGAGGGCCGCCAGGCCAAGCCGAGAACGCTCATGGTCGCGGGCTCGGGCACTTCCTGCGGGTTGGCACTCCACTCCAACTCAACGTCGTCAATCAGGCCACCCAGGGGTTGTCGAGGCCCATCGCGGCCAGCGACAGGTTGTAGTTGCCCGGCTGAACCCACAGCAGCTGGCGGTGAACTGCTTCCACGAGCATTCGCGTTCCAGAGAGGGGCTCATCGGCGAATGTCAATTCACTCGATGGGACCCACCAAGGGAGTCGGCGTCCCAGATAGGCTTTAATGCCATTGTCGCCCGGTTGCTGGTGCGCGGCTGTAACAGAAGCGACAAAAGGTAGTCCCCCGCGGCAAGGCGACACCTGCTGAGTCATTGCGGAGTTGTGCCATGGGTTGTGACGCTCGGCCCGCCAGTACGGGTGGGGTTCAGATCGGGTGGCTGTTGAACCGATGTAGCGGCTACCGGAATTGGCCGTGACGACAGAGTTGTGCTGGACCTCGATGCCTGAAGGCGTGCAGCCGGAGACACCACAATCAACGCCGTTGTTGAAGTTCAGAACCGTCGACCAACCGGGGATCTGGCCATACACGTCCCACTCAGTGCCTCGAGGTCGCTCAGTTGAGTATTGTTGACTCTACCATAGAGGCGTCGGGGTGACGGTCTCAAAATCTCCGTTGGTGATCAGAACCGCCGAAACCGGCAAGCACAAAGAAAGGATGAGCACGAAGCTCATGCCAAGAAATTTCATCTAGATTCCTCCGCGAGGGCCCTAGAGGACGCTCACTCTTCTATGTGAGCGTCCAATTCGGATCCGGCGAGGAACCGTGGTCCTGAAAGCGAGCGAGTTTGTACCGGTACGACTATCCAAATAAGAATCAGCATCTTAACTTGAAATGTGTATACAGATTAACTTGAGGGAAGGGCGCAGGATAGTACTGAGCTCTCCGGGGCTTGGCATTCTGTGTCAGCGCGCAGGCGTCCAGAGTGGGACGGATCAACCGGCTGCTTTGCTGGTTCTCGGAGCCTGCTTGGGTTCAGGATGGCACTGGCGTCGAGTCAGGGCGACAGTGTCGCCCTGGTTTGCAGTCTTGACGATTCTTGCGGGATAGCCTATTGGCGGCGTTTCGGCGCTCGCGTTGACCGGCCTCGCACGGAAGATGCTTTTGGGCATCTTGCCGAGCGAGCCGGGAGTGGTTGTCGAGCCTGGCCTATCCTGCCGGGGCGAAGAGGGCTTTGACCGACTTGGGGGCGTCCATCTTAACGACGCACTCGTCGGCCGCTCTTTTCGGCGCAAGCGCCTTCCCAACCGGAGAAGACGAAGCCTTCGGCGGGGGCGGGGGTCAGCTTCACATCAGTGTCGGCATTGCGCCAGCCGGTTTCGGCGTCGAGCTTGCCGCCTTCGGTGGCTTCCACGGTGAGGCGGTATTGAGTCTGGAAGCCGATGTTGACTGTCTGCTCTTCGGGGGCGCAGGGGACGACGACGTACTGCGTGTCGGAGGGGCCGACGTATTGAACGCCTTCGGCACCGGCCTGGGGAGTCGGCACGACGATGGTGTGGACGGTGGTGGCCTCCCACTGGCGGTTGATCACGGCGACGGAGGCTTCGTTGTCGACGGTGAGTTGCAGGCCGGCAGGGACGGTGTCGATGGCGTAGCTGAGCAGGGGTCGAACACGGCGGATGCGGTTGTTCTCAGTGTCCGAGATGTAGACCGTGCAGGGAGAAACGAAGGCGACGCCGGTGGGTGCGTTGACCTGAATTGCGGTGCCGGTGGAGCCATCGCCGTTGAAGCCTGCAATGCCGGTGCCGGCGAACAGTTTCATCGAGCCGTCGGAGTTGCGCTGGCGGACGCGGTTTCCGGAACCGTCGGCGATGAGGAGGTTGGCCTGATCGTCGTGGGCGAGGAAGAGAGGTTGAGAGATGTAGTCGGGTGAGGAGACGCTGGTCCCGGCGCCGGCGTGGGTGTAGAGCTTGCCGTCGGAGATGCGCATGACGCGGCGGTTGCCGCTGTCGGAGAAGAAGACGTTGCCGGAGGCGTCGGCGGCGACGCTGACGGGGTAGCCGAAGCGGGTCTCTTTGGCTGGGGAGCCGTCGGCGGGGACGCTGCCGCCGGTGCCGGCGCCGGCGATGGTTTCGATATTGCCGCCGACGGTGAATTTCCGGACTTTGTAGTTGTAGCGGTCGGCGATGTAGAAGTTGCCGGAGTTGTCGGTAGCGACATCGATGGGGTCGTAGAGGGCGCTTTGGGTAGCGGGGACGTTATCGGCGCCGGTGCCGCCGGAGCCCGTGCCGGCGACGGTGGAGATAGTACCGGAAGGAGTGATGCGGCGGATGCGGTGGTTGCGGTAGTCGGCGAAGTAAAGGTTGCCCTGGGGGTCGAGGGAGAGGCCGAAGGGGCGGTTCATTCTGGCGGCGATGGCGGGGCCGTTGTCGCCGGAGTAGTTGGCATCGCCGGTGCCGGCGTAAAGGCTGATTTTGCCGGTTTCGAGGTCCATCTTGCGGATGCGGTGGTTCTCGGTGTCGGCGATGAAGAGGCTCTTGCCGTCGGTGGCAAGACCGGTGGGTCCGTTGAGAGAGGCGCGGGTGGCGTCGCCGGGGTCGCCGTTATAGGCAGGCTCGCCGCTGCCTGCCACGGTGGAGATGCGCTGACTGGTGGCGTCGATTTTGCGAAGGCGATTGTTCTGGCCATCGGCGATGTAGACGTTGCCGAGAGAGTCGACAGCGACGCCCCAAGCGGTGGTGACGGTTGCGTTGGCGGGGCCGCCGTCGACGACGGGGGAGAGGCCGCCGTTGCCGGCGATTGTGGAAACTGTTCCCCCGTTGGGGGCGACTTTGCGGATGCGGCGATTGCTGTAATCGGCGATGTAGGCGTTGCCGGCGGAATCGAAGGCGATGGCATAGGGTTCGGCGAGGAGAGCCTGGGCGGCGGGACCGCCGTCGCCGCCGAAGGAATAGGAATTGCCCATCCAGGTGGTGATGGTGCCGTCGGCCGAGACGCGACGGATGCGGTGGTTGGAGCGGTCGGCGATATAGAGGGCGCCGGCGGGGTCGAAGGCGACGGCATAGGGGCTACTCAGGCTGGCGGCGGTGGCGGGTCCGCCGTCGCCGGCGAGAGCGCCGCGGTTGTTGCCGGCGACGGTGGTGATGATGCCGTCGGGGGCGATGCGGCGGATGACACTGTTATCGGAGTCGGCGACGAAGAGGTTGCCGTTGACGTCGAAGGCGAGGCCAAAGGGGCGGAAGAGGGTGGCGGCGGTGGCTTGGCCGCCGTCGCCGGTGAAGCGGGCGGCGCCTGTGCCGGCGATGGTGGAGATGGTGCCGTCGGCGACATTGACGCGGCGAATGCGGTGGTTTTCGGAATCGGATATGTAGAGATTGCCGGCGGGGTCCAAGGCGAGGCCGTTGGGACCGTTGAGACCCGCGTTCAGGGCCGGGCCGTTGTCGCCGGAGAAGCTTTTGAAGCCGTTGCCGGCAACGGGACGGACTGCTCCGTTCGTGTCGAGAGCGAAGACGCGGTGGCTGCCGCGGGCAGTGAAATAGACGGTCCGGTCAGGCCCGACGGCGATGGCGCCCGTCTGGCTGAAGCTGGCCTGCGGACCAGGAACGCCTTCGGGGCCACCTCCGGCAACAGTGCGGATGATGGTGGTCTGGGCCGATGCAGGTAACGCAACAAGCACAGCGCTGACGGCAAGCAGACCTAGTTTCTTATGACTTCATGGTCATTTGGATTTCCCCTCCAGGTGAGCAATCCGACTTCCCCTCGATGGTTCGGACGCTACTTGAATAATGCGGAAACAAGCGTACACTTGGAAAAAGAAAAAAGGAGGCTGCCTGGGATGGCGCTGTACGCATTTAACGGGACTTGGAACAAGGACGACCCGGAACAAACTGGACCAGTCGGGCAAGATTCGAACGTGGTTAAGTTCCGCGAGGCATACGGAGGGAAGGTCTATTACACGGACGGGGTGGGAACGCGATTGGGTCACCTGGGGAAGGTTCTGGGAGGACTCACCGGGGCGGGCGGCCGGACGCGAGTGCGGAAGGCCCTGGAAGCGTTGCACGAGAACATCCTTGCGGGCGACAAGGTGATCGACGTGGTCGGCTTCAGCCGCGGGGCCGCGTTGGCGCTGCACTTCGTCAATGAAGCTGACAAGTATTTTCAGCACGCGCCGGTGAGATTCCTGGGGCTGTTCGACACGGTGCCTTCATTTGGAGTGCCGGGAAACGATGTCAACCTGCACTGGAGGCTGACGCTTCCGGCGACCGTGCAGAAGTGCTACCACGCGATGGCGCTGGACGAGTGCAGGGACAATTTCCCGGTGCAGCGGGTGAAATGTCCGGACGGGACCAATCCGCTGGGGACGTGCCTGGAGGAGATGTGGTTCCGGGGAGTACACAGCGATATCGGCGGAGGGAAAAACGTCGGCCTGACGAGTATCGCGCTGTCGTGGATGTTGGAGAAGGCTCTCGAATGCGGGCTGCCCATGGATAAAGATGTCCTGACTGAGCACAAGAAGCTGTGGAACACCGATGCCGCTCTCGGGACACACTTCGATCCGAAGATGGACCCATTCCGGAAGGTCTTTCCGTCAGACCATATCCACCCATCTGTCCGGTTTCGCAAGCCGCAGGGGAAGCTTGCATTTAACAATCCGCCGCAACTGCAGCGTATCGATGTCTGAGGTAGCGGCAGAGGCCGACATCGGCGTTATTGACCTGAAGTACCTCGGGGTGGAGGGGCAGGTGTGCGCCGCGGTTGTGCCGACGAAGACCGGATTTCTGCTGGTGGATTGCGGACCATCGATCACGCTGGAAGCGCTGGTGGAGGGGCTGGAGAACTACGGCTTCGCCATTGGGGAATTGAGGGCGATCCTGCTAACGCACATCCACCTCGATCACGCGGGTGCGGCGGGGACGCTGTGCGCCAGGGCTCCGGAAGCGCAAGTGTTTGTTCACGGGGAGAACGGGGCACCGCATCTGAGGCAGCCGGAGAAACTGCTGAGGTCGGCTCATCGATTGTACGGAGACCGGTTGGAGGCGTTGTTCGGAGGGATGGAAGCGGTACCGGGCGGGCAGATTGCCGGGCTTGCCGGCGGAGAGTCGCTGACGGTGGATGGAAGGCGGATTGAGGTATTGGCGACGCCCGGACACGCCTCGCATCATGTGGCGTACATTGACGCGGAGACGAGGGTATTGTTCGCGGGAGATGCCGCGGGTTTGCGGGAGGCGGGCTCAGAAGAGGTGCTGCCGTACACGCCGCCGCCGGATATCGATCTGGGGGCATGGGGCGAGTCGTTGGAGCTTATGAGGGCGGCGCGACCGGCGGCGCTGCTGCTGACGCACTTCGGGATGTTTGGCGACCCGGGGGAGCACCTGGAATTGTTCGAGCGGCGGCTGGGGGATTGGGCGGGAACTGCGAAAGTCATTGCGGAAGGCGATATGGGGCTGGAAGAGGCAGGGCGCGAATTCGTGCACCAAGTCGAGCGGCTCGCGGCATCTTGCCTTTGAGCTCGTTGCGGATCTCGCGCACTGCGGGCAGGGTTTGGTGAGATATTGGCGAAAAATGGGCCTTCCCGCCGGACGCCGCTAGTGTTAGGCTAATCCGAGCTTTACCCAACAAGGAGGGTGATGTGTCTCTTGGCAAGAGGATGGGAGCCGAATTCATCGGCACTTTCTGGCTGGTTTTCGGCGGGTGCGGCAGTGCCGTACTGGCAGCCGCTTTTCCCGATGTCGGAATCGGGTTATTGGGAGTTTCGCTGGCATTCGGACTGACTGTGCTGACGATGGCTTTCGCCATCGGGCACATTTCGGGCTGCCATTTGAATCCGGCGGTAACGATCGGGCTGTGCGTTGGGAAGAGGTTTCCCGGAAGCGAAGTCGCGCAGTATATCGTTGCCCAGGTGATGGGAGGCATCGCCGGTGCAGGTGTGCTCTACGTGATCGCCAGCGGCAAAGCCGGCTTTGACATCGCGGGGGGCCTGGCTTCAAACGGCTACGCCGAGCATTCGCCGGGTCAATATTCAATGATGGCCGGCATGACTTCGGAAATCGTGCTGACATTCATGTTCCTGATCATCATCCTGGGGTCGACAAGCAAGCGGGCACCGGCGGGCTTTGCGCCGATTGCCATTGGCTTGGGCCTCACGCTGATCCACTTGATCGGCATCCCGGTGACGAACGTGTCGGTGAATCCGGCGCGGTCGACTGGTCCGGCGCTGTTCGTGGGCGGCTGGGCGTTGGCGCAGCTCTGGCTGTTCTGGGTCGCGCCGATTATCGGGGCGTCCATCGCAGGCGTTGTGTATCAGATGTTTGACAAGAACGACTAGCGTTTGAAGAGGCTTGCGGGGCGGAAACGACCCGCAAGCCTCCTATGTCCGCATCAGCGCAATTTATAGCCCGGCATACTTGCATTTTCAGGACTATTGCCTTAGGCTCAATAAATATGGTTGCCGCAGGCGCCTCCTGGAGTTGGAAGCAGGCCGCGCAACCCGTTGTCCGCCTTGACCACTCAGCCAGGCGGCAGCGCGAATTCCATTATTGGTCCCGTAGTAGGTGTAATTCGAATTCGGGTGATCGTACCTGGATTCGCCTGAGTGAGCCGCGACGGGATCTAAGACAGATTCAAGGCCACCAGGCGGGACCCTCCCGATGGTGGCCTTTTTCACAGGTCCCCGAGCAAACAAGAGTCCGGTAGAGGAGACAGAGCATGTCGCAACTGATGAGCGGCGCCAAGATGCTGCTGGAATGCCTGGTTCGGGAAGGCGTGGACTGCATCTTCGGCTATCCCGGCGGCGTCACGCTGCCGTTCTACGACGCGCTGTACGACCATCCAATCCGGCACGTGCTGGTGCGGCACGAGGAGAACGCGGCGTTCGCGGCGGCGGGCTATGCGCGGGCCACGGGCAAGGTGGGCGTCTGCTGCGCCACCTCCGGTCCCGGCGCGACCAACCTGACCACCGGCCTGGTGGACGCGCATGATGGACTCGATCCCGATCGTGGCGCTCACCGGGCAGGTGACATCGAAGCTGATCGGCAGCGACGCCTTCCAGGAAGCCGACACGTTCGGCATCACGCGCTCCTGCACGAAGCACAACTACCTGGTGAAGAACCTCGAGGACCTGCCGCAGATGATCCACGAGGCGTTCTACATCGCGGCCACCGGGCGTCCGGGTCCGGTGCTGGTGGACATGCACGAAGGACGTCTTCCAGGGCCAGGCGCACTACACGCCGGTGACCGCGATCCACCTGCCGGGCTACAAGGCTGTTGCCGGAAGGCCACACCGGACAGATCCGGCGCGCCGCGCAGATGATGTGGGAAGCGCAAGCGGCCGTTGGTGTACGCGGGCGGCGGCATCATCGCATTCGGCGGCGCACGACGAACTGCGGGAATTCGTCGAGACGCTGGATGCGCCGGCGGTGTGCACGCTGATGGGCCTGGGCGGGCTGCGCAGCAACCATCCGAACTTCATCAGCATGCCGGGCATGCACGGCAGCTACGCGGCCAACATGGGCGATGTACGAGGCGACCTGCTGATCGCGCTCGGCGTGCGCTTCGACGACCGCGTCACAGGCCGGCTGGCGGCCTTCGCGCCGCACGCCAAGGTGATCCACGTGGACATCGATCCGGCGGAGATCGGCAAGAACCGCGTGGCGGACCTGCCGATCGTCGGCGACGTGAAGCGCGTGCTGTCGAAGCTGAACCGCAATCTGAAGGAACTGCGAGCCGGAGATGCGCGAGGCGAACGCCGAGCGCGCGCCGAGCGTGGTGGGGCCAGGTGCGCGCTGGAAGGAAGAGCACCCGTTGGTTCCGGTTTTCTCGACGACGGAGATCAAGCCGCAGCACCTGATGGACGAGATCGACCGACTGCTCGGGCGGCGAGGCGATCGTGAGCGTGCGACGTGGGCCAGCACCAGATGTGGGCGGCGCAGTTCATCCGCTTCAACGAGCCGCGGCTGTGGCTCAGCTCGGGCGGGCTGGGTTCGATGGGCTTCGGCCTGCCCGCGGCCATCGGCGCGCAGTTCGCGCGGCCGGACAAGCTGGTGTTCGCCATCGTGGGCGACGGCGGCTTCCAGATGTCGATTCCGGAACTGGCGACGATCGCCAACCACGGCCTGCCCGTCAAGATCATCGTCATGAACAACGGCTACCTGGGCATGGTGCGGCAGTGGCAGGAGCTGTTCTACAACAACCGGCTGTCGTCGGTGCAGCTGGATTCGTTCCCGGATGTCGAGAAGCTGGGCGGCGGCGTACGGCATTCAAGGGCACGATCGTGCGAGAAGCCGTCGGAGCTGCGGGCGGCGCTGGAGGAGCGGTTGCGAGCCGAAGGGCCGTACCTGCTGAACGTGAGGGTGACGCCGTTCGAGAACGTGTACCCGATGGTGCCGGCCGGGCGGCGCGATCAACGAAATGGTGCTGGCGCAGCCGCAGCCGGTGGCGGTGCCGAGTAGCAGGAGTCGAAACCATGCTGCAAGTCATCTCAGTTTTGCTGGAAAACAAGCCCGGCGCGCTGATGCGCGTCACCGGCCTGCTGAGCGCAGCGCGGCTACAACATCGAGAGCCTGACGGTGGCGCGCACGCTCGATCCGGCGCTGTCGCGCATGACCATCGTGGTGGACGTGGAAGCCAAGCTTGCGCCCGCAGGTGATCAAGCAGATGAACAAGCTGATCAACGTGCTGCAGGCCACCGACCTGACCGAAGCGCCGGCGGTGTGCCGCGAGATGGTGCTGCTGCGCGTCCGCGCGGCGATGGAGACCCGCACGGCGATCCTGAAGGAAGCCGAGATCTTCGGCGCGCGCGTGGTGGACTCGCTCGCTGGAAGGCTTCGCCATCGAAGTCACCGGCGATCCGGAGAAGCTGGACGAGTTCATCGACGTGATGGGCAGCTACGGCGAGATCGAGGTGACGCGCTCCGGCATGGTGGCGTGTCGCCTCGAGGCGAAGAAGCTGCGGCTGCATCCGCCCATTCCGAAGCCGTCGATCGAGCCGATTGAGACGAGATAGTTCACAGAAGAGAATTTAAGAAAGAGAAGGAAGCAGTCAAGACAATGCCCAGACGCTTTTACGAAAAAGATGGATCCCTCGCCAGGCTGCTGAAGGGCAAGACCGTGGCCATTATCGGCTACGGCAGCCAGGGCCACGCGCACGCGCTGAACCTGCGCGATTCCGGCGTCGACGTGGTGGTCGGCCTGCCCGGCGACCGAAGTCGCGGGCGAAGGCCGAGAGCCGCCGGCCTGCGAGTGCTGACCGCCGGCCGAGGCGGCCGAAGGCCGACGTCATCATGATCCTGGTGCCGGACCACATTCAGGCGCGATCTCTACAACGACGGAGATCGCGCCGCACATGACCGCCGGGCAAGACGCTGATGTTCGCGCACGGCTTCAACATCCACTTCGGCCGATCATGCCGCCGGAGGGCGTGGACGTGTCGATGATCGCGCCGAAGGCGCCCGGCCATCGCGTGCGCGAAGCTGTTCACCGAAGGCGTGGGCGTGCCGGCGCTGGTGGCGGTGCACCAGGACGCCTCGGGCAAGGCGCTGGAGAACGCGCTGGCGTATGCGCTGGCGCTCGGCTGCCTGAAGGCCGGCGTGATCGAGACCACCTTCAAGGAAGAGACCGAGAGCGATCTGTTCGGCGAGCAGGCGGTGCTCTGCGGCGGCGTGAGCGAGCTGATCCGCGCCGGCTTCGAGACGCTGGTCGAGGCCGGCTACGCGCCCGAGATCGCCTACTTCGAGTGCCTGCACGAGCTGAAGCTGATCGTCGACCTGATCTACGAAGGCGGCCTCGGCTACATGCGCTACTCGGTCTCCGACACGGCCGAGTACGGCGACTACACGCGCGGCCCGCGCATCGTCAACGAGCAGACGCGCGAGGAGATGAAGAAGATCCTGGCCGAGATCCAGTCGGGCGAGTTCGCCAAGGACTGGATCGACGGAGAACAAGACGCGGCCGGAAGAACTTCCTGGCGATGCGGGAAGCGCAGCGCGACCAGCCGATCGAGACGGTGGGACGCGAGCTGCGCGCAGATGATGCCGTTCCTGAAGAAGAAGAAAGGAAGACAGGCGTACCGCCGATCAGGCAGTACCGGCCTACCAGAGCGCGATGCGTGATCTTGACATTCGACACCACCCTCCGCGACGGCACGCAGGGCGAGGCCGTCTCCTTTCTCGGTGGACGACAAGCTCGCTCATCGCCCAGAAGCTGGACGAGCTGGGAATCGACTACATCGAGGGCGGCTGGCCGGGGTCCAATCCGAAGGACAAGGAGTTCTTCGCGCGCGCGCGGGACCTCAAGCTCAAGCACGCCAAGCTGACGGCCTTCGGCTCCACGCGCTTCGCCAAGAACCCGGTCGAGCAGGACGCCAACGTGCTGGCCCTGCTCGACGCGGCCACGCCGGTCGTCTCGATCTTCGGCAAGACCTGGGACCTGCACGTCGACGCGGGTGCTGGGCATCACCGTGGAGGAGAACCTGACGCTGATCGCCGAGACCGTGCGCATTCCTGAAGGAGCACGGCAAGGGAAGTGGTCTACGACGCCGAGCACTTCTTCGACGGCTACCTGGCCAATCCGGACTACGCGCTGCGCACGCTCGAAGCGGCCAGGAACGCCGGCGCCGACGTGCTGTGCCTGTGCGACACCAACGGCGGCACCCTGACGGGCGGCTCGACGGAGATCGTCGCCGAGGTGCGGAAGCGGTTCGACGGCGTGATCGGCATCCACGCGCACAACGATTCCGACCTGGCGGTGGCCAACACGCATCGCCGCCGTCGAGCAGGGCGCGACGCACGTGCAGGGCTGCATGAACGGCTATGGCGAGCGCTGCGGCAACGCCAACCTCGCCTGCGTCATCGCCAACCTGGAAGCTGAAGCTGGGCCACACGACCATCGGGCCGCGAGAAGCTGGCGCACCTGACGAGCGTGTGCCGCTTCATCGCCGAGCTGGCCAACCTGCCGCTGCGCAGCGAACCAGCCGTTCGTCGGCCGGAGCGCCTTCGCGCACAAGGGCGGCATGCACGTCAGCGCGGTGCTGAAGGACGCGCTCACCTACGAGCACATCAAGCCGCGAGTGGTGGGCAACCGGCAGCGCGTGCTGGTGAGCGACCTGTCCGGCCGCGGCAACATTCTCTACAAGCTGAAGCAGCACGGCCTGGGCGACCGGCTGACCGAGGACGCGCAGCGCGAACTGCTGGAGCGCATCAAGCAGATGGAGTACGAGGGCTACGAGCTGGAAGCCGCCGAGGGCACGTTCGAACTGCTGGTGCGCGAGGCGCTGCAGCCCGGGCAGCATTCTTCGACGTGGTGAGCTACGAAGTGGCGACGCGGATGATCGGCAACCGGCGAATCGCAGACGACGGCGACGGTGATTCTGCGGGTGCAGCGACGGCGTCCACTCGGCCACGGCGACGGGCCACGGCCCGTTCAACGCGCTGGACCTGTGCCTGCGGCAGTGCCTGTCGTCCGTCTATCCGGAGATCGCCGACGTGCGGCTGACCGACTACAAGGTGCGCGTGCTCGATACCAAGAAAGGGCACCGCGGCGAAGGTGCGCGTGCTGATCGAGTGGTCCGACCACCGCCGGAGCTGGTCGACGGTCGGCGTCAGCGACAACGTGATCGAGGCGAGCTGGAACGCGCTGGTGGACGCCATCCGGCTGGAGCTGATGCGGCTGACCGAGAAGGACGAGTCGATCGAAAAGGCCGTGGAAGACTACTGCTGGGGCGTATAAGGCGCCGGTCCGGTTCAGCAAGAGCGAGGAGCGGGACGCGCGGATATTGCGCGTGATCCGCTCCATTCCCAAAGGCAAGGTGGCGAGTTATTCGCAAGGTGGCGGCGGCGGCGGGGTATCCGTCGTATCACCGGCTGGTGGTGCGACTGCTGCGGATGGCGGGGGATACGCTGCCCTGGCAGCGAGTGCTAGGGGCGGGTGGAGAAATTCGACTGAGAGCGGCCGGGAGCGCTGGAGCAGCGTACGCGGCTGGAGTTCGAGGGCGTGGCATTCAAGGGGCGCAAGGTCGACATGGAGCGGCACGGGCACGTGTTCAAGACGTGGCTGCTGGACGCGGCAGAAGACTCGGCGGCTGACGCGGCTGATGGCCGTTGACTCTGGGCCATAGGCGGATTCACTCCGATTGCTTTCAATGTGTTAGCCCAACTTCCGCAGTTTGACGAGTAAAGTCTTTGCCTGCAACACCCGTACCCGGTCTGTGATGCCAAACCGCGAAGATGTTATTCCGGCAAGCCGACCTTCTTGCGAAGAGCTTTCAATCGCGGATCGCCGCGAAGCAGAGCCAGTTCCGGGAGACTGAGTATCGAGCCCATCCGAACAGGCCCCACTACGGCCATGCGATCCAGAGCCTCCAGTGTGCGTTCCTTATCGCCCAAACCCGCGAAGATCACGGCTTGTTGGAGCGCGTTGCGAAAGATCAATTGCCAGCTTTTCAGCCTCCTCGCGGCGGCCGGACCGCGCATAAGCGTAGCCCAGATAGGCCCGATCGGACCTGACGTCACTTTTGATGAAAATCCGGATTGCTTCCTCTGTTCTACCCTGGCCTAACAGGGCGCGGCCCAGACACATGTTCCTGCTCGGGTAGTCCGCTGGCAGCTTACTGCAATATCCGGCGGCCTCATCATAGCGGCCGGCCGCAATGAGCAACCAGCCCAGGTTGAATTGAAGTTGGGGTGAGAGCGGGTCGTTTTTCTCCGCGATGCGCAACTGATGCAGCGCCTCTTCGACCCGGCCGAGAGACCGAAGAAGATACAGCGCGAAACCAATGTGCGAAGCCGAGCTGCCAGGATCGAGCTCAATCGCGCGCCGGAAGCTCTTTTCCGACTCCACCCATCGCGCATCGCGTGCGTAGAGCATCCCCAAGGCGGCGTGGGCCTCGGCTAACAGGGGGTCTAAACGAATGGCCTGCTCCACCGCCGCTCTCAATTTCCGTACCTCGTCTGGGATATCCTGCCTGGACTGACCCGACCTTGACGGCGTAGGCCATGGCCAAGCCTGCGTAAGCGGGAGCGAACGAGGGGTCTTTGGCAATCGCTTCCTCCAGGGGACCGATGCTTTGGTCGATCCCGGGCTCGCCGTGCTGAATCTGTAAGGCCCGGGCGCGAAGGTAGAGATCATACGCTTCCGACGCTGGTCTCATAGCGCCGGCGGCCGCGGCCGAGTTTCAACCGCAAGCCATTGACGATACCGCGGGAAATCTCGTCCTGGATCGCGAAGACATCCGTCAACTCCGGTCATATTTGCCCGACCACAATGGGAAGTCGTCGCGCACGCGAACCAACTGGGCGTTGATCCGCAACTGCTGGCCCGGAGCGCAGGACCGAACCTTCGAGAATGTATTCGGCGTCAAGCTGCTTTCCCACGTCGCGCACATTCTGAGGCTTGCCTTTGAACGCAAAAGACGATGTCTGGGAGCGAACCGCCAGCCCATCAATGATGGACAGGTTGCGGATGATCTCGCCGGTGAGGCCGTCCGCAAAGTAGTCGTGATCGGGATTCCGATCCAAGTTAATCAGCGGCAGCACTGCGATCGGAATCGGCGCGTTTCGGTGCAGGATCCCCTGCCACCATAAGACCGCCGGCACAATGGCGCATCCGGCCAAGGCGACGGCAAGCCATATCCAAACGCGGCGCCGCGACCCGGCAGGCCCAGGCACGGGAGCGGTTGCCTTTTCGATCTGCCGGAATGCGG
>CAVQOO010000039.1:0-493127 GCA_963714395.1 Bryobacteraceae bacterium | reverse complement strand
ATTCCTTCGTGCGGGTCTTCATCATGTGCTGCATTGTGTTCTGCATGTCTTCCACCTGATAGTCGGCCGGCACTTCAAACAGCGACCGGGGCTGTTCACCCAGGGTGACGCGTGTGAGCTTGTAGGTCATTTCGCCGAAGCGCGGGTCGGTGGTCTTGCGCAGGACGTCCTGCTGCAGTTTCGCTGAGCGCCAGCGCTCGGTGATGGTCTGGATTGCGCGCTCATTGCCCATCTTGCCAGCCTCTATAGTGACCGTCTCGCGCGTGCCCTCGCACTCCACGCCTTCGATCACCCGCTTGCCAAGCGACTCCTTCTTCACGTCCATGCCTGACACAGCCGCGCCCTCGGCGTGGTACATCATGACGGCTGGACCCGGCCCGATGAGCACATCGCCCGCAGGTTCGGCAATCCCCTGGGTGAAGGTTGTCGGGGCTTCCCCCACGACCGCGACGGCAGCGCCGGAAACGCCCGCGCTGCCCCGAACGCGCTGCTTGACCTCGACGTTGACCTCCTTGGTCCCGCCGGCCGCCACTGGCCCAGCCATCATATGCCGCATGCTCGTCATGTTCCGCATGTTCGACTTCACGGCCGACTTCCTCGTGTGGTCGAGCATGAAGTGTTCGCCAGAAACGGGGTCGTTGATGTTGGAGATCATCATCTCCTTGGACTCCGGCACCCACATTCCGACGGGGCTGATGGAATTGTCCATTCTTGTACGGCCTTCGCTGTCGCGGTAGTTCATCCCCTTCGAAGTGTGGATGATCCGGTTCCCGTCGGCCAGCGTCTGAATCGACTCGTTAACCGATTCTGCCGAATAGGGCGCTCCCTTCACTGCTTCCGTGGACATCGACATGATGCGCACTCCGCTGGTTGCAGGCACGCTCTGCGCCGCATGGGCTTGGAACATCACAGTGTGCTCGCCGCCCGTCACGTGTTTCTCTTGCGCCGCGGCGCACAGGCTCAAAACCCCGGCCGCTGCGATAACGGCAATTGTCTTGTTCATCGAACTCATCTCCTTGAGGATTATTCCCTGCGATCAAAGACACTCATTTGTAGGTGGGCATGCGCACGAGCCTGAATGCCCGCGCCAAGCCGTCATCGCCTACGAAAATCTCAGCCTGCCACTCGCCCGACTGCTGCGGTACCCCGAATTGGCGCGCCAACTCAGCGCTGACGGGAAGTCGTAGCACCTGCCCCCGTTCGGCGGGCGGCAGAGCCTGGTGCACCATCCAGGGAGTCGCTGCCAGGCGCGCCGTTGCCGGTATTGGCGCGGCAACAGCGCGCCTTGCGTTGACCGCCTGCCGCGGCGGAATCGCAGGGGGGCTTTCCTGCACGGCCGGCGGAACTTCTGGAACCTGAACCTGGCCCGTTGCTATTGGCTGACCCGGAAGGTCGGGCACGTCCACCCCGCCGCGATTCACCCTCGACCAGACACCGATCGACACACCAATCACCAGCGCCGCCGCGGCAGCCAGCCACCACGGCGCCACGTGATGCGACCGCCGCCGTCTCACTTCCTTGAGCAGTGCGGCGCGAACCCGCGGCGAGGCCTCGGCTTCCGCCGTTTCTTCAGCCAGCGCCCTCATCGAATTGTGCAGTGCGTTGTCTTCGCTCATGCCCGGCACCTGTCGCTCGACACGCGCTCTCGTGTCATTCGTTCCGTCAATAACGACCGTGCGCGGTTGAGCCTTGAACGAATGGTTCCCACCGCGCAACCCAATACCTCGGCGACCTCTGCATAACTCAACTCTTCGAGATCGCACAACACGACGACTTCCCTGTAATGCGGAGGCAAGCCCGCCAGCGCCTGCCGGATCCGTTCCACCTGCTCAGCCGCCTCGAGACCCTCCAGCGGGTCCGGGCCCCCGCCAGGATGCCCTGGGTCGATCTCTTCCTCACGTCCCTGCACGCCCCACATCCGAAACAGCAGATTGCGCGCCGTTCCGTAGAGATAGCTGCGCAGCGGGCCGGCCTCGGCGTGATAGCCGCGGCCCTTCAAGAGCGCCAGAAAGGTCTCCTGCACCGCGTCATCGGCCATCTCCGGCGAACTCGTCATCCGCAGCGCGTACCGATAGACTGCCGGCTGGTGGCGCGCGTAGAGGACCTCAAAGGCCGCCTCATCGCCGCGCCGCATGCTCTCAACCAGCGCGGCTTCGGTCTCCATCATTGCCTTCATTGACAATTGCCCGCCGGACCCCGGAAAGTTCCAATATTTCCCGTGCAGGCCAAAATGGGATTCTGGTGATAGTGCAGCACAATCTGAATCCGGGACCCGTCCAGAGTCTGGCCGTGGTGCTTATCGATACTCGAAATCCCTTGAACATCGGCGCCGCCGCCCGCGCCATGTCGAACTTCGGATTCTTCGACTTGCGGCTCGTCCACCCGTATGAAGTCGCCTTCCGCGAGGCCGTCTCCGGCGTCGGCGCGCAGGACCTGCTGGCTTCGGCCCGCGTGTTCCCGAGCGTCGCAGAAGCCGTGGCCGATTGTTCGCTCGTGGTGGGTGCCACGGGACTGGGACACCGCACCCCGCACCAGGCGCTCCACCGGCTGGAGCGCGCCGGCCGGCTCCTTCGCCGCCATTTGCGCACCGCGCGCGCCGCGCTGCTGTTTGGCAGTGAAAAGTTCGGCTTGGCCAACGAAGAAATCTCCCATTGCCACTGGCTGCTGCGAATCCCCACCAGAGTCGAACATGAATCGATGAACCTGGCCCACGCCGTCGCCGTTTGCCTCTACGAGTTGATCCGGCAGCCATGCCGCGGCGCGCAGCCTTCCGGCCGCGGTCGAACTCGCTTCCGCCGGGGAGGTCGAGCGATTCACGCTTTTGCTCGAAGAGGTGCTCCAACTGTCCGGCCATACCGACTACTGTCGCACCACTGCCGCTTCCGAAAAGACGCACCGGCTGGCCCGCCGTCTCGCCCTGCGCGAGCACGACATCCATATCTGGACGGGAATGCTGCGCCAGATCCTCTGGAAATTGAAGAACCCACAAGGGCCGAATGATACCCTGTTGGGTGCATGACGTTGGTTGAAGCCCGTTACCGTTTCACCGCTCCCTTTAAGGATGAATTCACTACGGCTATCCAGGCCGCCCACACCCAGTACGGCTTGAGAGCGATCAAACTCGATGCCCAACTCGAAGGTGTCACTGTCCTGTTCGACGCTTCCCGTCTCACAACCAGTGACGTCGATCACGCCCTGCTCTCTCTCGCCCTGCCTGTGGTCCGGGTCGAGGTCTGAAACCGCCGCAAATGGCTCAACTAGTTTGACTACCTCCGCGATTGGCACGGCATCTGGCGCTTCCTGTCTGTGTTCGGCCTTGGACTCGTCGTGGCCACGGCCATCATGGCAATCGCGTTCAGAGTGCTGCGCCGCCTCGCCGAACGCACCCATAGCTCTGTCGATAACGGCATGCTGGACGGCTTGCGCTGGCCAGCCAGGCTCGTCGTGGTCTTCACCGCCCTCCGGTGGGCCGTTGCCGATCTCGACACGCGGGATGTGCCCGCAGGCATCGCCTTGTGGCTTGGCCGGCTCATGGCGATTCTCATCTGGTTAGGCGTAACCGCG
Organism: Bryobacteraceae bacterium; assembly: GCA_963714395.1. Classification (GTDB taxonomy): domain Bacteria; phylum Acidobacteriota; class Terriglobia; order Bryobacterales; family Bryobacteraceae; genus JACADU01. The sequence goes on along the minus strand of CAVQOO010000039.1, from coordinate 489,563 downwards.
GCACTGTCGAGAATTGCCATAACCGGGCTCGTCTACTGGTTTCGCAAACAGCCTGATGCGCGCGAAGTCACCGCTTTGACACGAACTGCGGTAACGCTCATATGCTCAATTCCCGCCTTGTTCGGACTCCTGAACGCATTTGACGTGAACCTTGCACCGGCCCTGACTGCGGTGGGGGTCGGAGGCGTCGCTGTGTCATTGGCGCTCAAGGACACGCTGGCAAACCTCTTCGCGGGCTTCTACGTCAGCCTCACGGCGAACCTTCGAAGAGGCGACTACGTCCGCGTCGATGGCGGCCACGAAGGCTGGGTTGAAGACATCCACTGGCGTGTCACTACCATTCGGACGATGCAGCAGAACCTCATCATGATCCCGAACTCGAAGCTATCGGAGGCCGTGGTCGTCAACTTCAGCAAGCCGGCCAGACCGCTGAGCATTACCATCCCTTTATGCGTCTCCTATTCGACGGACGTCGACCGCTTGGAGACGATTGTGTTAGAGGAAGTCGCCAAGGCAACTGGTAAGATCGACGGTCTCTTGGGCGACCCGCCCCCCGTGCTTCGACTCAACCCCGGCTTTGGGGAAAACGGGCTGAATCTCACGCTCGTTCTACACGTGGCGAAGTTCGAGAGTCAGTATCTCATCACCGACATGATTCGCAGGCGGCTGCTGGTCCGGTTCCGCAAGGAAGGAATATCAATGCCCCTGCGGAATCCACAGGGTGGTGATCGTCCACCGGCAAACGGCGCTCTAGCGGAATAGTGCGCGCCAGACGGTCACGGTAAGGGCGTGGCAGACCATGGCTGCCCGCAACCCGCCGCGGCTGTAGACGAACCCATAGAGCAGGCCGCCGGCCGCCGCCGTGCCTGCGAAAGCGTAGTTTGGAAAGTCGCGAAATCCCAGGTGCGCCGCACCGAAAACGAGCGAAGCGATGACGATTCCTCCCGGCTGGATCCACTGCTGCAGCATCGCGCGGAAGAACATCTCTTCGCTCAGCGCAACCACGAGATAAATGCCCAGGAACGTGGCCGCGGACGTCAGCAGCAGGCGCCCGGCACCCACGCGCGGTCCTGTATAGGCGACTGCGCCGGTGAAGGTCGCCATCGCGAGCAGTGGTATCAGGCCGGCGAGAAACCCAAGGGCTCCGACGCGCCATTCAGCGCGGTCAGGAACGAAGCCGAAACGCGCGCCTGGCGCATAACCCGCTTCTAGCGCGGTCAACATGCCTACGCGAATCCAAAGCAACTGACCGAGCGCGGACAGCGGCAGATCTTCATGCGGACGCCCATAAAGAATCTCAGTCAGCTTGAATAACAGCGGGGCCGCAACCAGCGCAAGAAAGCACAATCGAGCCGCCAGTCCGCCGCCGAAGATCCGCGGCCAGACGCAAACGACGGCAACGGCTGCGGGAATCGTTACCAGCGGGAAGAGGCTGAAAGTGCCGGCCCCGATTGATGCCAGCACATACGGCAGGGGCGCCAGCAGAACCATCCGGCGCGCGTCCCACCACGCGCGTTCGCGCTCGGTCCCCATCGAAAGGTAAAACGACACCTCAATCAGAAACGCCGGCAGGACACCCACCGCCAGCCCGATCGGAATACCCTTGTCTTGAGCGAAGACGATGCCGGCAATGCTACCCGCGATCCACAACACGCATAAGGTAATCAGGTACGGGCGGCTCATGCTCTGCAACGTCTTCCTGATGCTAGCATTGACGTCCACCGCCCCCGCTCAGGAGCCGCCGGAAGGCCTCATTAAGCGCGTGGCGGAAAACGAAGCGCGCACCGAGGAGGCCCGTAGCCGCTACCTATATACACAGACTGTGTTGCTCGAGGAGATGAGCGCCCGCGGGGCCGCGGAAGGTCGATACAAGGAGGTCCGCGAGGTCATCTTCTCCCCTCAAGGCGAGCGCAGCGAACGGTTCCAGGGCGCGCCGCTGAGCGCCCTGAAACGGCTCGTCCTCACGAACGAGGACTTCGAAGATATCCGCAACATTCAGCCCTTGTTGCTCACGCCTGAATCCCTGCCGCGATACAAAGTCGAGTTCAAGGGCGACGAAAACGTGGACGGAATCGACTGCTGGGTGCTGAAGATCACCCCGCGGCAGCTATTCGCCGGCTTCCGTATGTTCGAGGGCATGGCCTGGGTCGAAAAGTCGGGCCTTCACATTGTTCGAACGCACGGGCAGGCGGTCCCGCCCATCTACTCGCGCGATCAGGAGAACCTCTTTCCGCGCTTCACGACCTTCCGCGAGAAGGTCGACGGGATGCACTGGTTCCCCACCCTGACCCACGCCGACGACACGCTGCCTTTCAAGAACGGGCCGCTTCGGCTGCGCATGAGAATCGAGTACCGCAACTACAAACGCTTCGGCGCGGAGTCGACGATCACCTTCGAGGAGCCGAAAGCAGTGAAGCCGCCTCAGTGAAGCCGCCCTCGCGCGCGAGTTCCAGCGGAGTTTTGCCAGCCTTGGTCCTGATCGTCCGATCGGCGCCCCGTTCCAGAAGCAACTGGACCACCTCCGTCCGTCCGAAGCCTGCGGCCAGATGCAGCGGCGTGGCCCCATTCTCGATATCGCGCGCGTCCACCTGCGCGCCTCGGTCAAGCAGCAACTGCACCACCGTCTTCTGCCCCGCCAGCGCGGCATCGTGTAACGCCGTAGAGCCGGAAGCATTACGCGCATTGACGTCCGCACCGCTCTTCAGGATCAACTCGACTATGTCCCGGTGGCCCTTCAGAGCTGCGTCCTGAAGAAAGGGCTTGCCGTCCGCGCCGCGAGACAACAGCAGCCCCACCAGCTCCGTCTGCCCGCGCATCACAGCCTCTTTGATCTGCCCGGCCCCCGCGCCCGGCCCGCCTCGGGCCAGCAGTAACTCTGCCACCCGAACGTGTTTGTAGCGGAGCGCTTCGTCCAGCGCTGTCTGCCCGCCGTTGTCCTTGATCGCCGGATCGGCGCCCGCCGCAAGCAGGATTTCGACCACGTCTGAGTGGCCTTTGAGCGCCGCCTCGTGAAGCGGCGTCCCGCCGCTGTCGCCATTTCGATTGCTCACCGCCGCTCCGCGGGCAATCAGGAGCCTGGCGACTTCCGGATGCCCCTTCCATGCGGCTTCGTCCAACGCTGTTGCTCCGGTGGCGTCCTTCGTGTCGACTGCAGCTCCGGCGTCAAGCAGCAGTTTTACCACCTCGAGGTGTCCGCGATTGGCAGCCAGATGGATGGGCGCCGAGCCGTTGCGGTAGGCGGCGTTGATATCGGCGCCTCGTTTCAACAGAATCTCTACCGCATCCTTGCGGTTCATCAGAACGGCATAGTGCAGCGGAGTCGACCCGGCCTCCTTGTGCCTCGCATTGATCTTCGCCCCGCGATCCAGCAGCAGCGCTGACGATGGCCGCCTCGCCATTCCACGCCGCGTCGTGCAGTGGCGTCCCGCCAAGCTGGTCGTACTCGTTCACGTCCGCGCCCTTCTCCAGCAGCGCCTGCACTGCCTCCAGGTCGCCTGCGCGAGCCGCCGTATGCAGGTCGCCGAACAGCAGGAGCGCGAGCAAAAGGCTCATGGACGGACCGGCTCGATGGCCACCTCGATCGCAGCCTGCGTGACCTTCTCCCGCAGGCGTACCACCAGCTTCCGGGTTCCCTCGTTCTGCTTCTGCGGCTGCTCCGGTTGCGTGGACACGATTTCGAACCTTGCGCCTTCGGGCGCCCTCAAAATCCGCGCCCGGATACTCTTGCCGCCCTTGGTGAGCGTCGCCGTGGAGCCGTCCAGTTTCACCTCCGCATCGGTCACTGCTCCCCACAGCATCTCGACAGGCTGAGGCGCGGCAAGTTCGTCCAGTATCCTCGCCGTTCGCCGCTCAATGAGCCGTACGGTTCGTTGATGCTTCGACAGGCGGCCCGGATAAGCAGCGGCGAGGTCGAACGAAACCCGCGCCTCGTCCGGCTTCGAGGAAAACTCCAGTAATCGCGCGCCAGCTTTCGGATCCTGGTTCTCATTGTCGATCAGCACCGTATTGTGCGACTCCGTTCTCAGGCGGTAGTATGTCCAGCGCTTGTTGCCGAAGTAGGCGGGAAGATTGTAGTCGTCAGAGCCAAGATCGAAAAACCAGCGCTCGCCCAACGCATCCAGAACGAAAGTTCCGAGATCGGCATGCGAGTGGTTGGCCTTGTTGTCGCCCCCTTTGACGCCGATCCAGATCGTATCCGGGTCCGTCCACGAACCGCGCATGAAGGCCGTCTGCACCCCTCGATAGACCGAGTCCAGCGGCCACTCTGCCTGCTGCGGCGGCTGCACCGAATCGGGCCACCACACCAGGTCGAGCGCGTGCACGCGCTTCCGCTTCTCAATCAACTCAAGCTCCTGCCAGGCGTAGACCGGCTGCTTGAACCGGCGCGCGAGCCAGAGCGAGCCCTCGGATGGCCCGAGCCCGTCGCCGGCATCGGCGTAGTTGAAAGTGCGGCCCGATGGCCCGGAAAAATCGATTCTGAAGTGCCCAGCCCGATCAAAGCCCTGAATCTTCGACAGATCGTAGTCGCTGCCCAGCGCGGTCTCCAGACCGGCCAGAAAGTACACGTTGTATCGCGTCGCGTAGTCCCAATAGCCCGGGCCTTCATTCCAGCCCCCGTCGGGACCATAGGAATTCATCGCTCGTGGAATCGACTCCACGGCATACTTCAGGATTCGCAGCGACTTCTCCGGCGCGGACTCCGCAATCGCCAGCGCTCCCAGCCCGATGCCTCCGTTGCAGACCTGATTCCAGTTGTGCGTCGCCACCACCCACCACCGCTGCGCCTCATAAATCGGCATCGCCTGGTCGAGACCCTTCTCGATAATGGCCGCCCGGATCCAGCCGCGTTGTTCCTCGGTCAGCGCAGGGTACAACCAGTCGTAGCCGATGGCGAAGGCGTGCGTCATCTCGGCCGTATCTAGGAAATGGGATGGATTCCAATCCTTGAAGCCGGCGGCGGCCCTCATCTCGGCGACGGCGCGATCCAGATACCTCTTCTCACCTTCCAACCGGTAGAGCAGCGCCAGCGTGTAAATCCGCCCCATCGCGCGCCTGCTCTTATCCAGCAGCCGTGGCCCGATCAGCTTGTACTCCACCGGCGGCTCCACCAGAATCTTTTCGGCATCCGCGCGGAGCCGTTCGTATGCGCCGCGCGCGCGTGCATCTGACTTGATGAGCCCGCGGGCGCGAGCGATGTCCGAGTCCAGCGCGATCAGCCTCGGATGACCTGTGCGCAGAGTCTGGAGCGAAACCTCCGGCGCGGCAGACGCCGCCATTGAGGTCAGCAGTAATAGAAGAAGGCAGGCCATCGAAATACCTGCCTTAGTTCTATCACCTGGATCGCGGCACGTCAGACCGATTGCGGTGATTCTTCCCGCACACCCATCGGAATGTAGTCGCGTTGATCATGGCCGAGATAAACCTGCCGCGGCCGCACGATCTTCTGCTCGGGGTCGAGGATCTGCTCTTCCCACTGGCTCAGCCAGCCCGGCGTGCGCGGGATGGCGAACAGTACGGGGAACATTTCTGTCGGGAAGCCCATGGCCTGATAGATCAGGCCCGAGTAGAAGTCGACGTTCGGATAGAGCTTGCGATTCACGAAGTAGTCGTCTTCCAGTGCAATCCGCTCGAGTTCGAGCGCGATGTCGAGGAGCGGATTGCGGCCCGTGACCTCAAACACCTCGAAGGCGACCTTCTTGATGATGCGTGCCCGCGGATCGTAGTTCTTGTAGACGCGGTGGCCAAAGCCCATCAGCCGCCCGCCCTCGCCCGCCTTGATGCGGCGGATAAACTCCGGTACTCGATCCTTCGATCCGATCTCGACCAGCATCCTCAACACCGCCTCGTTCGCGCCGCCGTGCAGCGGTCCGTAAAGCGCCGCCGCCGCACCGGCAATCGCCGTGAACGGATCGCAGTGGCTTGAGCCGATGCCGCGCATCGTCGTCGTCGAGCAGTTCTGTTCGTGGTCGGCGTGCAGGATGAACAGGACGTCCAGCGCGCGCTCGAGCACCGGATTCGGCTTGTAGCGGACCTCGGTGCCCTTGAACATCATGTTCAGGAAATTGCCCGGGTAGCTCAATTCGTTGTCCGGGTAGGCATACGGCATGCCGATGGAGTGCCGGTAGCAGAATGCTGCAATTGTCGGCATCTTGGCAGTCATTCGCTCGAACTGCACCATGCGATTGTGCGCGTCGAAAATGTTCTTGCCGTCACGGTAGAAGGTCGACAGCGCCGCGCAGGTGGACAGAAACATCCCCATCGGGTGCGCATCGTGCCGGAAGCCGTCGATGAACTTCTTGGTCTGCTCGTGGATGATCGTGTGGGACAGAACCGTTCTCGAAAAATCGTCGAGCTGCAGCCGCGAAGGGAGTTCGCCGAACCAGAGCAGGTAGGCCACTTCCAGAAAATCGGACTGTTCCGCCAACTGCTCGATGGGGTAGCCGCGATACCTCAGGATGCCCTTGTCGCCGTCGATGAACGTGATCTTGCTCTTGCACGCCGCCGTGTTCATGAAGCCGGGATCGTAGGCCATCAGGCCGAAATCCTCCGGGTCTGTCCTGATCTTGCGCAGGTCTGTGGAACGGATGGTTCCGTTCTCAATCGGAAGCTCGTAAGTCTTGCCGGTGCGGTTGTCTGTGATTGTCAGGGTATCGGACATGAGGCCACCGTTTTACAGGATGATGACGGGCGAAGGAACGATTGTCATTCTAACCCAAGAGATGTAGTCATCGGGCTCGAAGTGACAAAAGGCTATAATCCGCTTCATGGTTCGGATCGCCCCTTCATTCGCTTCCTGGACACTTCGGCGGCTTTGGGCCTCCGCTCTGCTCCTCGCCCTGATTCCCGCCTCCGCGCAAACCCGGCGGCCAGTTGGCCCTAAAGACTTCGACGCCTGGCGCAGTATCGCCGGGCAGGTTCTTTCGCGAGACGGAAGATTCCTCGCCTACGGATTCATGCCACAGGATGGCGACGGCGACGTCGTTGTGCGCGAGTTGGCCACCGGGAAGGAGTGGCGCCATCCGGCCGGCGCGCAGCCCGCGCCGCCCATCGTCCCAGCGGACCAGATGACAGAGACGCCACCTACCCCGCCCGCGCTGCGCATGTCATTCACCAGCGACGGCAAGTGGCTGCTCGTCACGACGTTCGCATCCAAGGCCGAAACCGAGAAGGCGAAACAAGAGCGAAAGCGTCCCGACGAAATGCCTAAACCCGGCCTGCTGATCATCAACCTGTCAACCGGCGCGGCGCAGAGAATCGACAGTGTAAAGAGCATGCAGGTCCCCGAAAAAGGCGGCCCCTGGGTGGCCTACCTCAAGGAAGCCAAACCTGAGCGGCCTGCCGATGGCGCCAAGCCAGCCGAATCGGCCAAACCCGCGGATGCTGAGGACTCCGGACCAGGATCAGTCCCGCCGCGGCGGCGCCTCCGGCGCTGCCGGCTCAGGCCGCAAGGAATACGGATCCGATCTCGTTCTCCGCGACCTCTCCAAGGCGGACAACAACGAACGCACATTCGCCAACGCGCTCGACTACTCCTTCGCTCGCGACGGCAAGACCCTGGCCTACACGGTGTCCAGCCGCAAGGAAGAGGACAACGGCCTCTATTGGGTAACGCCAGGCACGGACGCCGCTCCTGTGGCACTTTTGGCCGGCAAGGGCAAGTACTCCAAACTCACTTGGGACCGCGAGCAAACACAACTGGCCTTTCTCAGCGACAAGGACGATGTCGCATCCAAACCAGCACGGATGAAGGTCTACCGGTGGGACCGCAAAGCCTCCCAGGCTGCTGAGTTGCTCAGCGCTGCCACCACCGGATTCCCGCAAGGCATGACCGTCAGCGACCGCGGCAACTTCGGCTTTTCACGCGACGGCGCGCGCCTGATGGTCGCCTACGCCAAACCCGGCAAGCCCGAGCCCGAAAAACCCGCCGAGCCAGCCGCCACTCCCGCCGCAGCCGCCACCGACGAGAAGGTCTTACTCGACTTGTGGCACTACAAGGACGATTACGTGCAGCCCATGCAGCGCATTCAGGCCAATGCCGAGCGCAACCGCAGCTACGCCGGAGTCTTCCACATCGCCGTCGGAAAATACGTCCCTGTGGCCTCGGCTCAGATGGCACAGGCGACCTTTTCCGATGACGGACTTAAGGCGTTGGGCACTGACGACCGCGCCTACCGCAGCCGCGTTGACTACGATGGCCGCTACAGCGACGTCTACCTCGTCGACACTGACAGCGGACAGCGAAGTGCGCTGCTTCGCGGCCTGCGCGGCGGCGGTTTCGGCGGAGGCGGAGCGCAAATGTCGCCGGACGGCAAATTGGCGATGTACTTCAACGAAAAGCACTGGCACCTGATGTCGTTCACCGATGGCACCTCCCGCAACCTGACCGCCTCGCTCAGCGTTGCCTTCCACGACGAGGACGACGACCATCCTGAACCGCCCAACTCATATCGTTCCGCCGGTTGGGCGCGCGACTCCAGGAGCTTTCTCGTTTATGACAAGTTCGATGTGTGGCAGCTGTTCACCGACGGCCGCTCTCCACGCAATCTCACCGCCGGCGCCGGCCGCAAGGAGAACATCGAGTTCCGCGTGCAGAGCATCGAGCCCGTCGAACCGGAAGACGAGCGCGGCATCGACCTCGCCAAGCCGCTCACGCTGACCGCCGAGCACCAGACAACCCGCGAAACGGGCTTCTACCGTGTCAATCCCGCTTCCCCCGCCCCCCCAACGCGGCTTATCTGGGGCTCCAAGCGTTACCGCTTTGCCGGCCGCGCCAAGGACGCCGACGTCCTGCTCATTACTGCCAGCCGCTTCGACGAGTACCCCGACTTGCACACCACCAATTCCGCCTTCGCTGCCCCGAAGAAAGTCAGCTCGGGCGGTGATCAGTTGAAGCAGTTTGCCTGGGGAACCAGCGAATTGATCTCCTATCGCAACTCTGACGGCAAGACCCTGCAGGCCGGACTCTATAAGCCTGCCGGCTTCGACCCCGGAAGAAGTACCCGATGCTCGTTTACTACTACGAGATCATGTCCAACGGCGTGCACAACTTCGCTGAGCCGCGCCCTTCGCATAACCCCAATTTCAGCGTCTACACCTCCAACGGCTACGTCGTCCTGAATCCCGACATCATCTACGAGATCGGACACCCGGGCCAGAGCGCGCTCAAGTGCGTCACCGCCGCCGTCGACGCGGTCGTTGCCATGGGCTTCGTCGACGAGAAGCGAATTGGCCTCGCCGGCCACAGTTGGGGTGGCTACCAGACCGCCTACATCATCACCCAAACCACTCGCTTCGCCGCCGCCGAAGCCGGCGCGCCGGTCGGCAACATGACCTCCGCCTACTCAGGCATTCGTTGGGGCTCCGGCATGCCCCGCCAATTCCAGTACGAGAAAAGCCAAAGCCGCATCGGCAAGACGCTCTACGAAGCGCCGCACCTCTACATCGAGAATTCGCCCATCTTCCACATCCAACGAGTCACTACCCCGTTGCTCATCCTGCACGACGACCAGGACGACGCCGTGCCCTGGTACCAGGGCATCGAGCTCTTCCTCGCCATGCGCCGCAACGGGAAAGAGGCCTACCTGCTGAACTACAACGGCGAGTTCCATGGCTTGCGCCGCAGACACAACCAGAAGGACTACACCTGGCGCATGATGCAGTTCTTCGATCACCACCTGAAGGGTGAGCCCGCCCCCGACTGGATGAAGAAGGGCGTTCCTTTCATCGAGCGCGAGGACGAGAAAGAGCGTTTCAAGCAAGCCACCGACAGCCGCTAGGGAGTAACACTATATGAATGCACCCCGCCTCACTTGGGTTCAGTGGCTGATCTGCGCGATCGCCTCCATCGGTTTCGCGTTCGACATTTACGAGTTGCTGATGCTGCCCCTGGTGGTGCGTCCGGCTCTGATGGAACTGGCCGGCCTCAAACCCGGAATGCCGGCCTTCAACCAGTGGACGGGGCTGCTGTTCTGGATCCCCGCCATCGCCGGCGGTCTCTTCGGCCTGCTCGGCGGGTACCTCACGGACCGCTTCGGGCGCCGCAGCGTGCTCGTCTGGAGCATCCTGCTGTATGCGTTCTCCGCCGCGGCAGCCGGCTTTTCCACCAGCATCGAAATGCTGCTTCTGCTGCGGACCACAACCTTCATAGGGGTGTGCGTCGAATTCGTCGCCGCCGTTGCCTGGCTGGCTGAGCTGTTCCCCGATCCTAAACAACGGGAGGCGGTCCTCGGCTACACGCAGGCCTTCTCCTCCATCGGCGGCCTGCTGGTCACCGGCGCCTATGCGCTTTCGGTCGCCTGGGCACACTCCCTGCCCGCCATCCACGGCGCTCACGAGCCATGGCGCTACACCCTGATTTCCGGAGTCATCCCAGCCTTGCCCCTGATTCTGATCAGGCCGTTCCTGCCAGAGTCGCCCGTTTGGGCCAGGAAGAAAGCGGAAGGGTCGCTCAAGCGGCCCAGCATCGGCCTTCTCTTCTCTCCCGAGTTCCGCAAGACCACCCTGGTCACCACGGCGCTGTTTGCCTGCGGCTATGGCATCGCATTCGGCGCCATTCAGAGCACGCCTCGTATCGTGCCCGGCATCGAAGAACTGCGCGCCCTGGCCCGGCCCCTGCAGGAAAGGGCGGTCACCGATACGCAGTTCTATCAGGAGTTCGGCGGCCTCGTCGGCAGGTTCATTCTCGCCTTCCTCGCTGTCCGGTTCCTCAACCGGCGCGGGCTGCTGCGCGTGTTTCAGATCCCTGCCCTCGTCGCGATTCCTTTCGCGTTCTTCTATGCCCCCGCTGCGGGGCTCGGCATGCTGCAGACGGGGATCTTCTTCGTAGGACTCCTGACCGTGGCGCAGTTCAGTTTTTGGGGCAACTATCTGCCGCGTGTCTACCCTACCTACCTTCGCGGCACCGGCGAAAGTTTCGCCGCCAATATTGGCGGCCGCATGATCGGAACCTCCGCCGCCTATATCACGGCGACCCTCGCCACCACCGCGCCAGGCGCCACCCCCGCGGCGAAGCTCGCATACGCTTCCGGGCTCGTCGGCACTATCCTCGCTGTCGCCGCCGTCATCCTCAGCCACTGGCTCGTCGAGCCTCCCGCTGAATTACCTGAATGACCGCGAGCCCGTTTCAAGGTAACCTAGCCAAGAAAGGTTCCATCGCCGATGACCATGCAGGAAGTTCTCGTCAAGCTGCGGCCCATTTGCCTCGGGTTGGCAAGCACCGACGAAACGGTCACCTTCGGCAATCCCACATTCCGCGTGCGCCAGCGGATGTTCGCCGTACTCGAAATCTATCAGGGCCAGCTCTGCCTCGTCGTCAAAGTGGGCAAGGAATCCCTCGGCGTCTTCCTCGCCGACCCGCGATTCTTCCGCGCTCCCTACCTGGGACAACACGGCTGGGTCTCCCTACGCCTGGCGCAGCAGAAGATCGATTGGGCTGAAGTCACGGGGCTCGTGCAGGGCAGCTACGAGTTGGTGATCGAAACGATGAACCGCAAATCCCGCGGCTCAAAGAAGTAGCGTCTATTCCGCTGCGGCGCCCACCGGGATGAAGAAGACCTTTCGAGCGCCCGTGTCCAACACCTGAGCCGGAGCTTCTCCCGGCACGCCGTCCTGCAGTAGGAACAGACCGTCAACCCCCAGCCTGTGCATTTGCGTCGGCGTAAAGTCCAGTTCCATCCCGTACTTCACCTGGCTCGAATTCAGATCGACTCCCACCACGTGGCGAGTCCCCGCGCTGGCTATCCAAAGCAGCTTGCCGTCTCGCGACAACGCCAATCCCACCGGGTCTTCGATGCCGTGCGCCAGCGTCGCAGCCGGCTGAATCTGCGGCATCTGATCCCAGTTGCTCAGCCGGAACACTTCGCTGCGGCCCCGGTCTGCCACCCAGAGCGTATCTTCTTTCAGAAGCATGGTGCCCGCCCGCTGGAGTGGCAGCAGCATTCTCGGCAACTCTCCCGGCTTCAGGTAGTACAGCGTGCCCGACTCCTCGCCCTGCGTTGCCGCAAAAGCGAATTTTCCTTCAGGGTCCACTGCGATCGATTCAATCCTCTCGGTCAGAGTCGATATGTCGACCGAGCCGGTCTTTTTCGGCTCCTGTGAAAGCCTTGCCCAGAAATCGAGCCGTAATTCGCCGCTCGGCTGCAGGACAATCGATTCGGCGTTCTCACTCCATGCAGCAAAGCTGATATCGCCGGTGCCATTAGTCAATTCGCGCCACACCGGGCGTCCCGCATCGAGTCGGCGCAGCACGTACAGCACTCCGTCCTTGGCAATCAACGCCCGCTGCGACCCTGGAGCCGCTGCCGCGTAGTCGTAGGAGCTTACCGTCGCCTCGCCTGCATAAGCGGACCCTGGCATCCCGACGATCGGCCTGATCGAGCGCGTGCTCGATTCCACCAGCACACCGCTCACTGGACCCGTCCCCACCATTGCCTCTTGAGCGCGCAGTTCGCCCGCGCTCATCACACAAACAGTCAGAATTGCCACCCTGTATCCGGTCATCGAGAGTCCCCACCCTGATCCGCTGGATTGCTTCTTAGTAGCAGATTCGGGCCGATGCCAGGAAGTTGCGGGTTAGTTGCAGCGAACCGGAATCCCGCCCTGCGAAAGGCTCTTCCGCGCCGCCTCGATCACCGACGCGTTGTACACCGAATTGCCTGGAGTGGCGAGAATTCCAGCGGCGTCCCATCGCTCCAGGACTTCACGGCGCCGCTCCAGCGCCATCGGCGCGATCTCCAATGCCCGCTCCACTGCGAACTCCACCGACCGGTACCCATACCCCACTGGTACGAGTCCCGGCCCCCCCCGGTCGACATACTGGAAGTAATCCGGACTCGGCTCAGAATACAGCGGCTGGCCCTCAGGCGCATTCACCCCGCACCAGCCTAACCCCCTGTACTGATCCGAGTGGTCGATCCACGCACCTCGTTCCCCGTCCGCACAGTACAGCCGCATCCCTTGCGTGTTCGACCCCGGTGCGGCGTCGGGGAAGCCCAGCGCGTTCTGAACGTTCAGGCAGGCGCCATTGGACCACACCACGCGAGCATCGGTCCACAACCATCCTTCCACGCCGTTCGGAAAGCGGTCCTTCAATCCATACAGGCTCACCTCAACCGGCATCAGTCCTGTGATGAACGCGACCAGATCCACATAGTGGCAGCCCACATAGGTGAACGCATCGGTGGCTTCCAGCGTGAACCAGTTCTGGAAATTGGAGTGCCGGTAGTACCACTTCTCGAGCAGGCTCGCCGTGCCAAGCTTGAACTCGCCGAATCGGCCCGCCCGGTAGGCCTGCCTCGCCATCAGCGAACGATCATCGAACCTCTTGTGGTATTCGATGGCGACCATCACTCCCGCTTCGCGCGCCTCGCGCTCGATCACCCGAGTCTGCTCAACGCTCAGCACCAGCGGCTTGACACACAGCACATGCTGGCCGCCCGCGATCGCCATGCGGACTGCGTCGTTGTGGAGGTGATCGGGCAATGCCACGACAACCAATTCTCCTGGCGGCAGTTCGGCCAGTACCCCCTCGTACGACCCCAGACGCTGCCTGAAATCCTGACCCGGAAATGCAGTCAACAGCGCCGGGGACTCCGCCAGTTGGTCAAGCGAATCCTGCCGGATTGAACAGACCTGAATTGCGCCGACCCGCCCGAGCCGCTGCAGTTGGTAAAGCGATGGCAGCAGTTGATCCAGCGTGATCATCCCCCCGCCAAGCAGAGTGATGTTCATTTCGCGTTGCGCTCCTTCAACACTTCCTGCACGCTCTCGGCCAGCACTCGGCACCCGTCTTCAATGGCCTCGGCGGTAATTGTCAGCGGCGGGCAGATCTTGATCGTGCACCCCATCGGCCCCACCGGACTGAACATCAGCAGGCCCTTCTCGATGCAGCGCAGAACGATTCGCCGCGCCAAATCGCCGTCCGGCGTGTGCCCTCTGTCGGGCAGCACGCACGCCAGCCCGGCCACCAGTCCCTTGCCTGCCAATCCGCCCAGCTCAGCGTGTTGCGATTCAATCGCCTTCAGCCGCTGGCTGAGCAACTCCCCGCAGCGCGCTGAGTTCTCTACCAGACGCTCCTTCAGGATGATGTCCAGGTTAGCCAGCGCCGCCGCACAGCAGATCGGATTGCCCGAGTGCGTCGAAGACGCGCTCCCCGGCCCGTGCAGGTCCATCAGGTCTGGCCGGCCCACCACCGCCGAGATCGGCAGCGAACTCGAGATTCCCTTCCCCCATGTCGTCAGATCCGGAACCACTCCGTAGTGCTCAAACCCCCACATCTTGCCCGTCCGCCCGAACCCCGCCTGCACTTCATCGAACACCAGCACTGCCCGCTGCGCCGTGCACCATTCCCTGAGCGTTCGAATGTAGTCCACCGGCGCAAAGGCGGCAGTCCCTCCCTGGTACGTCTCCATGATCACGCCGCACACGTCCGATGCCGCCACACCGCATTCGCCCAGCATCCGCTCGAATAGCTCAAACCGCGTGTCCTGGGTCCAGTAGCCGTCGGGAAACGGAACCTGCACAAATGTCGCGTCCGGCGTGCCGATCCACTCCTTCAGCGCCGGGATCCCGCCCGCCAGTTGGCTTCCCAGCGTCCGGCCGTGAAAGGCCTTCTCAAAACTCACCACTACTCGCTTGTTCCGCCCGCCCGCTCTTTGCCCGTTCGTGCGTGCCACTTTGATCGCGAACTCCACTGCCTCCGATCCTGTCGTCAGCAGGAACATCTTCTTCAGCGGCTCCGGCATCATTTCCACATGACGGCGGCACAACTCCGCCCGCAGTTCGCTCGGGAATGCGTAGTTCGCCAGCATGTGCGCATCCGCCTGCCGCTTGATCGCGTCCACGATCTCCTGACGCCCGTGTCCGGCGTTCGCTATCAGAACCCCGCTCGACCAGTCCAGCCACATGTTGCCCCAGCGGTCGTATACCTGGAATCCCTCGGCTCGATCCCAAACAACCGGCGGCTGCCCGCCCATCGCTCGAAGCTCGTACTTCTCCAGCGCTTCCAAAACCGGGATCGACTCCGGCACCGGAAAGTCCGTCACCATCCTGCGGTATTTGCTGTCCACACGCGGTATGCTCCGCGGAGCGTGCACTGTCGCTGAACTCATAACAGTATGACTATCCCGAGAAATTGGTGCCGGACGCAAGGTGGCCCGGCCCCCGGTTCAGCATACCTATCCTTTGATAGACTTGTATTGATCCTAGTTAACTAATACAATAATTAACTAGATGAATCGAGGCAGAAGCTTCCAGTTCCGGCTTGACCCGCTCTCCGGCGTCCCCGTCTACCGGCAGCTCATCGATCAGGTGTCGAGCGCGTTGGCCTCCGGGACTTTGTCCGCGGGCGCTCAATTGCCCACTGTTCGACATGTCGCTGTTGAGCTATCCATCAACCCGAACACGGTGCTCCGCGCCTATCGGGAGATGGAGATTCGCGGGATTTTGGATACACAGCAGGGTTCCGGCACTTATGTGGCGGACCGTCAGGTGACCGAAGACGAAGCCGCGCGCGGCCAGAGGTTGAGCCGTTTGGCGGCTGAGTGCGCTTCGCGCGCCGGAGCTGAAGGCTTCTCTGTCGCCGAACTCGTGAAACGTTTGCAGGAGATTTTGGACGAGCCAGTCAAGCGGGTCTCGTCGAAGGGGCGATAAATGCCTAAAAGGAGTGATATGCGTATGCCAAGCGTGACTGGTCAATCGCAGGCGGAAAAGCCCGTCACGGGCAACCGCTCGCAAGTGGTGAGCGAAATCGGCCTGCTCGCCATGATTGTCTGTCTGGTTATCGGCGTGGTTGGCTCGGCGGTGCTGAAGAGCCCTTGGCCCGCTTTCGTCCTCGGGCTGATCGGGCTGCTGCTTCTGTTCTCCATCAAGGTCGCCAGGCAGTGGGAGAAGGTCGCCGTCCTGCGCCTGGGTCAGTATCAGGGACTTCGCGGCCCCGGCATCTTCATGATCCTCCCCATCGTTGACATGCTGAGCGACTTCATCGATCAACGCATCCGCGTCACCGACGTGAAAGCCGAATCCACCCTCACACGCGACGCCGTGCCGGTCTTCGTCGACGCCATCGTGTTCTGGGTGGTCTGGAACGCCGAGAAGTGCATTCTCGAAGTCGAGAGCTTTACCGACGCGGTTCTGCTCAGCGCCCAGACCGCGCTGCGGGAATCCATCGGCCGTCACATGCTCACCGAGATGCTGACTGACCGCGAATCCCTCGGCCACGAGCTGGCCAGGATCCTCGACGAAAAGACCAACTGCTGGGGAGTCACCATCCAAAGCGTCGAGATACGCGATGTGCAGATCCCGCAGGGGCTCGAAGACGCTATGTCGCGCGAAGCGCAGGCACAGCGCGAGCGCCACGCTCGAATCATCCTCGGCACTGCCGAGACCGAGATCAGCGAAAAGTTCGCTCAGGCCTCCGCGCTTTATCAGGGCAACCCCGTCGCTCTCCACTTGCGCGCCATGAACATGCTCTACGAAGCGATCAAGGAGAAGGGCGCAATGGTCATCGTGCCCTCCTCCGCCGTGGAGACCATGGGCCTCGGCGGCATGATGGGCATCGCCGCTGCCGCCGGCGCCCCTGTCCCCAAGCCGGACGCCCCCGCAGCCTGATGAACTGAGCCTCGCGTGTTTCGGCCGATTCACTCCGGCCATTCCCTCCGGCGCGGTCTATCCTGAATCAGGATGGCCGCGCCGCTTCTTTACATGACCGAGTTGCTCGGACTGAAGGTCTTTGACCTGCAGCACCGCGTCATCGGCCGTGTCGCCGACGCGGCTTTGGTGCCCGTCGAGCATCCCGTCCGCGTCGACCGCTTCTTCATTGGCGGCCGGGGCTGGGCCTGGATGACCTTCCGCCACGATCAGGTCCGCTCCATCTCGCTCAATGGCATCGAACTCAGCGACGAGCGCCTCTTCCCCTACCGTTCTGACCCGTCCATCTTGCGCCTGGAACGCGACCTGCTCGATCAGCAGATCATCGATGCGAATGGCCGCAAGGTTGTCCGCGTTACCGACATCACTTTCGAAATTCAGGAAACAGCGCACGGCGCCCAGCTCTCCGTGCTTGAGGTCGACGTTGGCCTGCGCAGCATCCTTCGCCGGCTGGCTCAAGGAGTCCTGCCGCGCCGCGCAGTGCGCCGCATCCAGGGCCATGTCCCTCCCAACTCCATCTCCTGGGAGCACTGCAACATCGTCGAACCCGATCCACAGCGCCGCCTCCGGCTGAACATATCCTTCGAGCCGCTCGAAAAGATGCACCCTGCCGACCTCGCCGACATCGTCGAGGAATTGAGTCCGGAGGATCGCGAGGCGATTTTCGAGGGCATCGACACCGAAACTGCCGCCGACACCATCTCAGAGCTCGAGCCCGAAGTGCAGGCACAAGTCCTCGAATCTCTGGAAGCTGAGCACGCCGCGGACATTCTCGAGGAGATGGACCCCGACGAAGCCGCCGACGTCCTCAATGAACTCGAAGATGAAACCAGTGAAGAGATCCTCGACGAGATGGAGGCGGCTCCCAAGGCTGAAGTCGAGGAACTGCTCGAATACGATGCCGATACCGCCGGCGGACTGATGACACCCGAGTTCATTTCGCTGCACGCCGATGCGACCGCATCCGATGCAGTCGACGCGTTGCGCGGCAACCCGGATCTCGCCGAGTCCACCTATTCGCTTTTTCTCACCGACATGGACGGCCGCCTCGTCGCCGCCCTGCCCGTCACCCGCGCGCTGCTGGCGCGCCCCGACCGGGTCCTCAAGGAACTTGCGAGCGATCAGTCCCCAATCTCAGTCCGGGCCGGCGCGCCCAGCAAACGCGTCGTCGAACTCTTCGACAAGTACAATCTGCTCTCCCTGCCCGTGCTTGATCATGAAGGCCGCTTGGCCGGTATCGTCACCGTGGACGACGTCATCTCCGTGCTGAGGGAGGGATGACGCCAAACGTGTTTCGCCGCCTCAAGTACCACCTGCTGGTCTTCTGGGCCGTCATCGGACCCGGCTTCATCACCGCCATGGTCGACAACGACGCAGGCGGCATATTCACCTACTCGCAGGCCGGTGCGAAGTACGGCTACCTGCCTCTCTGGACGCTGCTGCCCATCACGATTCTCCTTGTCGTCACCCAGGAGATGGGCGCACGCATGGGCGCCGTAACCGGCAAAGGCCTCTCCGACCTCATTCGCGAGGAGTACGGCCTGCGAACCACCTTCGTCATGATGGCCGCCCTCGTTGCCGCCAACGTCACCAACGTCATGGCCAACTTCGCCGGCGTCGCTTCGAGCCTCGAACTCTTCCACGTCACCCGCTACATCTCGGTCCCCCTGGCCGGCGCAGCCGTGTGGCTGCTCATCGTCAAAGGCAACTACCAGCGCGTTGAAAAAGTCTTCCTCTTCGCCACCGCCCTGTACGTGTGCTACATCGTCAGCGGCATCCTGGTGAAACCCGACTGGAAAGAAGCCGCACTCTACTCCGTCAAACCGGTGCTCATGCTCGACCCCGGCTACATCGCCATGCTGATCGGCATGGTGGGCACCTCCGTCGCGCCGTGGATGCAGTTCTATCTCCAGGCGGCCGTGGTCGAGAAGGGCATCACCGCCAAAGACTACAAAGAGTCGCGCATTGAGGTGATCGTCGGCTGCGTCGCCATGTCGGTGATAGCCTTCTTCATCATCGTGGCCTGCGCCGGAGCAATCCACTCCAATGGCGCCCGGGACATCGAAAGCGCCACCGACGCTGCGCTTGGCCTCCGTCCGTTCGGCGCCTATGCCTACCTGCTCTTCTGCGCCGGGCTGTTTAATGCTTCGCTGTTCGCGGCCTGCATCCTGCCGCTCTCAACGGCCTACACCGTCTGCGAGGGCCTCGGCTTCGAATCCGGCGTCAACCGCCGGTTTGGCGAAGCACCCGTCTTCTATTGGCTCTTCACTGGCCTCATCGTCCTGGGCGGCGGGGTGATCCTCATCCCGGGCTTTCCGCTCGTCAGGATGATTCTCGCCAGCCAGGTGATCAATGGTGTCCTTCTGCCCCTCGTCCTGATCTTCATGATGCTGTTGATTAACAAGCAGCGCCTGATGAAGAAGTGGCGCAACAACACTTTCTACAACCTGGTCGGCTGGACCGCTGTCGTAGTGCTCATCGGCCTCACCTTCGCATTGGTCGCGGTCACCATCCGCGACATGCTCCGCTAACTCCAGTCACGTTTCTCACCCGCTTCGATTTACCCTGTCTGCATAGGGTTGCAAGGATCGGGCCAATCTGCCGCGGCTCTCGATCGTCAGATTTTTGAGGCGGGCGGAGTTCGGTCCGCATCAGGCCCGTATGGCATTCACACCAGGAGGGGACAAATGGACAATTTCGAGCTGCAACGAAGGCTCAAGGCATTCGGCTTCTTTCAGGGCGATATCAACGGCAATCTCGACGCCAAGTCGATGGAGGCGATCGCCGCCTTCCTGAACAACGGGCGGGTCGCCGTGCCGCAGTCGTGGTCCAAGGCGCGCCGCATTCTCGCCGCCAAGCAGCTTGTCTGCCGGCGCGACGGGCTTGAAGTCGGCGCTGTCGACGGCCAGTCGGGCCCGCAGACAGAATACGCCTTTGAGGAGTACGCCTTTCGCCAGGGCAAAGGGCCCTCCCCGCTCATCGCCGCCCGCAATGTCGCCCCTCCCAACGCCGTGCCAGTGGGCGCTCCGGCCATCTGGCCGCGACAGGCTGACATCGAAGCTTTCTATGGCGCCATCAGCGCCAATCAGGTCCAACTCACTCCGCCATTTCCCCTGAGACTCGCCTGGGATCCCACCAAGAAGGTCACTACCATCTCCGTTCATGAGAAGGTCGTTGAATCTGCCAGGCGCTGCTTCGACCGGATCGCCAACGCCTACGATGCCCCGGCCCGCAAGGCCACCGGCATAGAGTTGTTCGGGGGCTCACTCTGTGTCCGCAAGATGCGCGGCGGTGAGAGTTGGTCCATGCACTCATGGGGCATCGCCATCGATTTCGATCCCGCCCGCAACGGTCTCCGCTCCAATCGCTCAACCGCCCGGCTTGCGCAGCCCGACTGCGATGAGTTCTGGCGAATCTGGGAGGACGAAGGTTGGGTCTCCCTCGGCCGCACCAGCGACTTCGATTGGATGCACGTCCAGGCCGCGCGCCTGTAGCCGGCCGGGCGCAGCTACGCAGATCGGAGGCATAGCCCGCATCGAGTCTTCCCTGCGGTGTTCGAGAATCAGGACGATTGCCGCGCGGAGATTGAAGGCAATCCTCACGGGATCGGCCTTGGCCGTTCGCACCAGGCACTTCGGCGCAATACGCCACGTACCATGGACCGTCCTGTTCAACGATTGCGTGAACTCGTGCGCATAACTCCATTCTCTTGCGTTTCGGGCTGGGTGTTCAGGCAGCGGCGCGAACGCCCTATGCCTTTCGCTCGTAAAGTACACGCAGTTCTCCAGCCGCGACTCGCCGCCGTCGTTGACGGCGAACCGTCTCGCCGCCATGTAGCCCCGGCTCATCCGGCCGCTCCACAGCGACGCGCCCGCGTACACGCCATCCTTGCGCAGGCAGTAGAAGTTGATGTCGAACTTCTCCAGCTTCGACTTGTCGTCGTTGAAA
Organism: Bryobacteraceae bacterium; assembly: GCA_963714395.1. Lineage (GTDB taxonomy): Bacteria > Acidobacteriota > Terriglobia > Bryobacterales > Bryobacteraceae > JACADU01. The sequence goes on along the minus strand of CAVQOO010000039.1, from coordinate 468,971 downwards.
TTGCGCGCGATGCGCTTCAGCGCATCCAGCAGGCCTCCTTCGGCTCCATGCCGTGCCGCATGTTCTCGACGATCGTGTGCGCGCCCGCCACGCGGATGTTCTCCTCGCCGCGGCCTGTGGAGCCCGCGGCGCCGACGTCCTGATCCACGTACACGCCCGCGCCGATGATCGGCGAATCGCCCACGCGGCCCGGAATCTTCCAGGCCAGCCCGCTGGTGTCGTCGTCACGCCCGACATCTCGCCCTTCGCGTTCAGCGCCAGGCAGTTGATCGTGCCCGTGGGCGGGTGCGCCGCCATGTCCGAGCGCCCAGGCGATCAGTCTCGTCGTCCGCTTCGGGAAACTGCGCCGTAGCGCCTGCCCGGAGCGGCGCCTTTCTTGCCCGGCGGCGCGTCGAGCCCGTCGGTCCAGTTGTTGTGCCCCATTGCCGTCGCGCAAGCGACTGCTTCCACACCATCCAGGCCAGCCGCGACTTCTCGGTCAGCAGGTTCTCCTCCGGGAAGCCCCAGGCCTTGGCAAAGTCGCAGCGCGCCCTCGCCCACCAGCATGATGTGGTCGGTCTGCTCCATCACCAGCTTGGCGATCTTCGACGGCGTCTTGATGTCGCGAATCGACGCCACCGAGCCCGCAGCGCCGCGTCGGTCCGTGCATCACGCTCGCGTCGAGTTCCACCACGCCCTGCTCGTTCGGCAGCCCGCCGTAGCCGACCGAATTGTCCTCCGGGTCGTCTTCGTTCATGTTTACTCCGGCCACTGCGGCATCGAGCGTATCGGCGCCCTTGCCCAACAGGCCCATCGCCACGGCGCAGCACTTGAGCCCGTTAGCGCTCGATATCACGATGTTCTTCGGCGCGCCCTGCGCAGCCTGGGCGGCAGTGGGCGCAGCGGCAGCGGTCATCAGCCAATCTCGTCGACGCATGTGACACAGCATAGCGAACCGGCCAATCGAACGCGCGACTGGCTACACTGTTAGGGATGACGCGGGCCGGGGTTTTTCTGTTCTTGATCGCGAGCGCTGGCAATGCCGGCGCAGCAGCGGCGGCGCGCACCCAACTCGGAAGTCGACCTTTCCGGTTTCAGGGCGGAGCGCAGCGTCAGCCGTATCCACCTCGACGGGACGGTGCGCAACACTGGAACTTCAGCCATCGACAAGCTGCTGATCGTCTTCTACTTCGTCTCTCCCGACAAGAAAGTGGTCTCTACCCGCACTGCGCCGCTGGAAGTCAAACGGCTCGAGCCGGGCGAGGATGCGTCGTTCATGCTGGAGACGGCCTATCCACCGCGGGCATCCGAAATCCGCCTCGAAGCCTTCGACACCCATGAACGCTTCATCAAGATGACAGGAGCCGGCCCTTATCCCATTGAGTGACCGGCAGTCGAAACAACGAACCATGCAGCAAATTGTGAAACCCAGCCGGCGGTTGGAAGGCAGCGTCCGCCTGCCGGGCGACAAATCGATCTCCCACCGCTACGCGATGCTGGCCGCCATCGCCGAAGGGCGCGGCGTCCTGAGCAACTATTCCTCCGGCGCCGACTGCCACTCGACCCTCGGCTGCCTGCGATCGCTCGGCATCCCCATTGATGTGAATGGCCGCGAAATCACCATTGAGGGCCGCGGCTTGCGGGGCTTCCAGCCGCCCGCTTCAGGCCTCGACGCCGGCAACTCCGGCTCCACCATCCGGATGCTCTCCGGACTGCTCGCCGGCTGCCCGTTCACCAGCCGCCTTTCCGGCGACGAAAGCCTCTCCCGCCGGCCCATGCAGCGCATCATGGCGCCGCTCGAGCAGATGGGGGCGAAACTCTCCGCCCGCGACGGCAAATTCCCGCCGCTGACCATCCAGGGCCTCTCCCCGCTGCACCCAATTGACTACGCCTCTCCCGTCGCCAGCGCGCAGGTCAAGAGCTGCGTCCTGCTCGCGGGCCTCATGGCCGACGGCAAGACCACCGTTCGTGAGCCTGCCGCCACACGCGACCACACTGAAGTCGCCCTGCGTGAGTTCGGCGTCGACGTCGGCCGCGGCAAAGGGTGGGCCTCCGTGACAGGCCCCGCCCGTCTCGAAGCGCGCGATCTCGCCGTCCCCGGCGACCTCAGCTCCGCCGCCTTCTTCATGGTCGCCGCCGCCATCCGGCCCGGCTCCAGTCTCGTCCTGCGCGAGGTCGGGCTCAACCCCACCCGCGCTTCCCTCATCGAGTTCCTCGCCGGCGTGGGCGTCGAGATCAAGATCCTTGAAATGCAGGTGCGCCACGGCGAGCCTGTCGGCGACCTGCTCGTCCGCGGCGGCGCGCTCAAGGGCGGCGTCATCGAAGGCGCTCTCGCCGCCGCGCTGATTGACGAGATCCCCGTCCTCTCCATCCTTGGCGCTGTCAGCGAGCAGGGCCTCACCGTCCGCGATGCGGCCGAACTCCGAGTCAAGGAAACCGACCGCATCGAAACCGTAGCCTCCAATTTGCGCGCCCTCGGCATTGAAATCGAGACTGCCCAGGACGGCTTCCACATTCGCGGCAAGCAAACCTTCCACGGCGGTACGGTCGCAAGCCACGGCGACCACCGCATCGCCATGGCCTTCGCCGTGGCAGCCCTCGCCGCCACGGACGCGGTCACCATCCTGGAGGCCGAAGCCGCCTCCGTGTCTTTCCCCGAATTCTGGGATACACTGGCCAGCGTCGCCGAGTGAGAGGTGCATGGTGCCGGAATCCGCTCCCCTGTCTGAACTGACGCTGGCCGGCCTCGTGCACGACCTGAACAATGTCTTCGAAACCATCTCCGAGGGCGCCGATCTGCTCGCCGAAGATCCCCAATGGGCTCACGTCGCCGCCGCCCTCCAGCGCAGCGTCGAACGCGGCCAGCGCATTGTCGGCTCCTTCGTCGACCAGAGCCGTACAGGCCAGGACCTCGATGATGTCGTAGACCGCGCAACGCTCTTCCTCAAGGACTTCCTTCGCCACGTGCCCGGCGGAAAGATCAAGGTCACCAAGCGGCTTGGCTCCGGCGCACGCCTCCTGGGCTCATCCAGCGACTGGGAGCGCGTCTTCATGAACCTCTTCCTCAACGCCGCTCAGGCAATGAAGGATGGCGGCGGCACCATCACAGTCGAGGCGCACAACCTGGAGGGCAACGTCGTCGTTTCCGTCCTCGACGACGGCCCCGGCATCCCTGCCGCGTTGCTGGACAAGATATTCCAAAGCCGGGTCTCGACCAAGTCCAAACACAGCGGCCTCGGCCTCCATATCGTCCGGTCGCTCGTCGAGACCAACGGCGGCAAGGTCACCGCCGCCAACCGGGAGGAAGGCGGCGCCGTCTTCGCCATGACCCTGCCTGCATCTGAATAGAGCCTTCGGAGGAAGCCCCATGCTCACGCGTCCGCTCATCCTTGCCATGCTCATCGCCGCCGCAATGTCTGCCGGCGAACTGTTCAAGGACGACTTCTCCCGCTTCCCGCCCGGACTGTTGAGCCAGCCGGTGGGACTCCTCAATGCCGCCATTCAGGAGTATCACTACCTGCCGCACCGCGGCGTGCCCACCGCTCCCTGGGAGAACGCCATCGTCCACCAGGACGCCTGGGTCGCCAGCGACGAGGACGGCAAGCCCTACGTCGAGCAGCACCTGATCGCCAACACCGATCGCCCCGGCTGGTTCCAGCCCCTGTTCATCACCGGCGACCCGGAGTGGCATTCCTACACCGTCGAACTGCAGGTGAAGCCGCTCAGCACGAAAGACCTCGCCGGCGTCGTCTTTCGCTACCACACCAACCGCCACTACTATCTGTTCGGCCTGCGCAACGGCAAGGAGGCGGTGCTCCGCCTGCGCCTTCCGATCGACAAGGCCCTGCGCGTCGGCAACTGGCGCGAACTCGGCGCCGCCCCGTTCGCCTACGACACGCAGCGCTACTACACGCTGAAGGTGGAGAACGACGGCCCGCGCATCCGCGCCTACGTCGACGGCAAGCTGATCCTGGAAGCCACGGACAGCGAAATCACCTCGGGCCGCCGGCCTCACCGCCAACATCCCCGCCCGCTTCCGAGGTCAGCGTCACTGCGCCCGATCCGGTCATCGCCTCCATCCAGTCAGCCATCAGGAAGCGCGAGGCGGAACTGGCCCAACTCCGCGCCGCCAACCCGAAGCCGAAACTCTGGAAGAAGTTCGAAACCCCCGGCTTCGGCGCCGGCCGCAACGTCCGCTTCGGCGACCTCGACGGCGACGGGCAGCTCGACATGCTCATCGCCCAGAACATCCCGCGCGTTCGCGGCGACGCCTTCGACGCCATCAGTTGCCTCACCGCCGTCACGCTCGACGGCAAGGTGCTCTGGCAGAACGGGCCGGCCCGACCCGCGCAACGGCCTGCTCACCAACGACACGCCCTTCCAGATTCACGACATCGACGGCGACGGCCGGAACGAGGTCGTCCTGGTCCGCGACTTCAAGCTCCAGATCCTCGACGGCCGCACAGGCGAGCCGCGGAAAACCGTCGCCATGCCGGCCATGGAGGCCGACCTCACGGAGCGCCCCTACGAGCTCAACTGCGGCGACTCCATCGCCTTCGTCAACCTCTCCGGCGGCAAGGTCGCCGCGGAGATCCTCCTCAAGGACCGCTACAAGTACTTCTGGGTCTTCGACAACGACCTGAAGTTGCTCTGGCGCGGCCAGGCCAGACCGGCCACTTCCCCTACCCGTTCGACATCGACGGCGACGGCCGCGAGGAGTTCGTCATCGGCTACGCGCTCTGGAGTCCCGACGGCAAGCCGCTCTGGTCGCACGACAAGGACTGCAAGGACCACGCCGACGGCATCGTCGTCGGCAACTTCACGGACAACCCGAAAGCCGCGCCGCGCGTCTACGCCTGCGGCAGCGACGAAGGCTTCCTGCTCTTGGACATCCAGGGCAACCTGCTCAAGCACATCCACATCGGCCACGCCCAGAGCCCCAGCATCGCCAAGTACCGCATGGACGTGCCCGGCCTGCAATTCATCACCATCAACTTCTGGCGCAACCCCGGCATCGTCAGCCTGTTCGACGCCGACGGCAACCTGCTGGAGCAGGAGGAGCCGATCCATCACGGCAGCCCGATGCTGCCGGTCAACTGGCGCGGCGACGGCCAGGAGTTCTCCTGCTCTCGGGCAATATCAGCGAGGGCGGCATGATCGACGGCCACTTGCGCCGCGTCGTGATGTTCCCCGACGACGGCCACCCCGACCTGGCCTACAACGTGATGAACCTGACCGGCGACGAGCGCGACGAGATCGTCGTGTGGGACACGAAGCAGGTCTGGATCTACACCCAGGACCGGCCGTTCACCGGTAGCCGGATCTACGCGCCCGTGCGCAACCCGGACTACAACGAATCCAACTACCGCACCACCGTCTCGCTGCCCGGCTGGAAGCAGCGTCCCTAGCCATCATGGTGCAGAATGCGATTCAGCATCCCCGGGAACTCGGCAAGTTCCATCGGCTTCTCGACAAGGGCCACGTCTGTGAAGCCGTTCAGCCGGCGACGTGCCTCATCTGGCGGCAAGCCACTCCTCACCACCACGCGGAGCTCCGGGCGCACGAGGCGAATGTGGTGAACAGCTCGCTGTCGTCCATGCCTGGTCATGTTAAGGTCCAGGACGACCGCATCGAGCATCCCCCGATGCTTCGGAAGAGCTCCAATCCCTTCGTCACCTGAACTCGCTTCAAGCACTGTGTAGCCCTCGCGACGGAGCACGCCGTGGGTGGCGGTTCGGACTGCCTCCTCCTCATCGACGAGCAGTATTGTGCCCGCCGCCTGTCTTGCGCTTGCGTCGCGGCTGATCCGGTAACGCCTCCGCCTGATTACCCAACGTCGGAAAGCTGACTCGCACGGTTCCCGGCGATGGCAGGCTCAGTCTTACTCCTGCCGTCTCGAGGCCGCTGAACGTCCTTGGCCAACCTCTCGACGTCGATGCTCAGCGAGGCTGCGTCCTGGACTCCCCGGCCCGGACTTCCAGCACCGCTCCGCCTTCAGGTCCAACCTCCGTAGCTATCTCAACGGACCCTCCCTCACCGGAAGGATCCCCCAGCGCCAACTGGATCATCGCTCTGACTGCGTCGGACAGCACCTGGTAATTCAGCGCACGAGCGGGACTGTCCGGTCGAGCTTGAACTCCACCCTGTCTCCGACACCAGCCTTCATCATGCCGTACCGCAACTGTCGCAAGCTTTCGTTCAGGTTGAGCGGTGGCAGGCCGCCCTCGTTCGTCCGTGAGCAGTCCAGCACCTGTCTCGCCAGCCGGGCGGCTTGCTCCGTCGCCTTGCTGATCTGCTCCAGGTTGTATCGCAGTTCACCAGAAAGCAGCGGATTCATGAGAGAAAGGTCGACATTGCCCTGGATCGCGGACAGCAGGTTGTTGAAGTCGTGGGCCAATCCCGCCGCCAGAGATGACTGAGACTGCCATTGCTGCTCCACCTCAGCCCTGAAGCGTTCTGCCCAGAGAAGTGATGACTGCAACCTTGCCCTCAGGTCACCCGTCTCAATTCCGTCCATCAGAATGTCGCTGGCCCCCGCCTTGAGCCACTCATCCGCAGTCGCGGCGAGACCCCGCTCCTGCCGCCAGCAAGGGCATCCAGGCTGGAATCTGTTGTCGAATCTGTCGAATTGTGTCGAATGGGCCACCGGCTGAACTCGATGCCGAACCGGGGTTCACTATCATAAGGAGGTCGCCGTGTTCAAATGGGCCGATCAGCTCGGCCACCACCTCGACCTCGCTCCCGGCGGCGGTCAGATGTGCTGTCCATCGCCGGATGGCATCGGGATCACAGGAGTTCAGCAGCGTTCGCATGGGTCGCAGACAAGTCTTGCCATATTGCCAGTCGACAAGATGAAGTCAATTTAAGCTTAGTCCACTTATCCAAAATATGGTGTCCAAATGTCAATACTTTACTTACTTGGTAGTGTTATTCCCGCTCACCGCTGCTGACATCGACCCCGGAGAAATTGTCCGCCGCAGCGTCGAGAAGGACACCATGAACTTCCGCCGCGGGAGGGAGTATACCTACCAACGTCAGGAAGTTACCCATGAGCTCGATTCTCACGGACAGGTGAAGAAAACCGAATCTTCTACTTACGATCTCGTCACAATCGGCGAAGAGCTTTACTCCAAACTCATCGCCAAGGACGGCAAACAACTATCAGAGAAGGACGCCCGCGAAGCCGATGAGAAGTTTGAGAAGCAGGTCCGGCAGCGGAAGGCGGAGTCTCCGGGCGCGCGCGCCAAACGATTGAATCAACAGCGCAAACAGGAAGACGAAGCCCGGCGATTCCTGAGCGAGATCCCGGAGGCATACACGTTCCGGCTTCGCGGCCAGGAGGTAGTGGACGGGCACGAATCGTGGGTATTGGATGCAGAGCCTCGTCCCGGTTATCGCCCCAAGGTGAAACGGGCAGAACTGCTGAGCAAGTTCAAAGGACGCATCTGGATCGACAAAAAAGAGTACCAATGGGTGCGTGTCGAGGCGGAAACCATCGATACCGTCAGTTTCGGTCTCTTCCTGGCACGGTTGGGCAAAGGGGCGACGCTCACCTTTGAGCAAAAGCGGGTCAACAGCGAGGTGTGGCTTCCAGCCCGGGCAACCGCGCGCCTGGACGCCAAGCTCGCATTGCTCAAGTCCTTTCGAATCAGCAATGAAGTGACCTGGAGCGGCTACCGGAAGTTCCACACGGACTCGCGCGTCGTCTCGGTTGAGGAGATGGCCGAGCCTCAAAGGGACTGAGAGTTTTCGGGTGTTTCACTGACTTCCTCATCAGTAGGATGCTCCCTCCCTCTAAGGTTTGAGGGGACAGTTGCCGATTCTATCTTTGACATGGTGCGTCGCGACTCCAATTGTCAGCGGATCGCTTCCCCCGCCTGGTTGTCCAAGGCGGTGGATTGGCGTGCGGCGCAAATCAACGACCCCGTCAAACGCCTTCGATTCCTCCGGCAGACCGTCGGCGACCTGAACCCGGCTGAAAGGGTCAGCCTGCGTCGTGCGGTCTCGCGGCGGCCCCTGCTGTTCGCAGGATTATGCTGCGCTCTTCTGCTGATTCCCGTGGGTTCGATGACCTGGGAGAGCCGCTTCATGAGAGAACTGCGGCCTTCGATAGCCCGCGCACAGGCCGCCGGCCGCGTTCCGGCCTCGGTCTGGTTGGTGGAGCAGAATCCGAAACAGGAAGTCTGGTCGAATGGACTGCGGATCGAGCGGGAATACGAAGTCGCCAATGAGCCGCGCAAGTACTTGTCCTGGAAGCTGGCAGGAAAAGAGCCCCTCGGCGTCGACAGGCAGGATCCCGCCGGCATCGTCTTCCATACAACTGAAAGCCTGCAGCACGAATTTGAGGAATCCCAGCGGGACAAACTCCGCCGGGCCGGCGCCTCATTGCTGGGCTATGTCCGCGATAAACGTTGCTACCACTACGTCATCGACCGCTTTGGCCGCGTCTGGCGCATCGTGCTCGAAACGGACTCCGCCAACCACGCGGGATACTCGGTCTGGGCCGACGCCGAATGGGCCTACGTCAACCTGAACCGCAGCTTCCTCGGTGTCTCGGTAGAGACCCAGACAGTCTCGGGAGAAGCCAAAGCGGCCATCACACCGGCGCAGATTGACGCCCTCCGCGTCCTGACGGAGATGCTGCGATCGCGCTATCGGATCGCGGCGGCCAACTGCGTTACCCACGCCCAGGTGTCGGTGAATCCACGCAACATGCTCGCGGGGTACCACTTCGACTGGGGGGCTAACTTCCCCTACCAGGCGGTGGGCCTGCCCGATAACTACGCTCAGCCGGTGGCCAGCCTCTGGCTGTTCGGCTTTCAATACGACCCGACCCTTGTCAATGTGACCGGCCAGCCGTTCTGGCGCGGCCTCACACTCGGCGAGGAAACTTTGCGGCAGCACGCCACGGCGAACGGCCAACCAGTCGCCGCGTACCGTGACGCGCTCGTCCGCCGGTACAAGCGCATTCTCGAACAACTCAACGTCACGCCCGAAAAGCAGCAAGAGCCCGAAGATCACAAGGAGAAAGCAGGATGAAGAAAGAAGCAGCCGCCCAGACCACTTGCGCCGGCCTCGATATCGGCACGAGCCGAATCGTCGCCGCCCGCCAGGGCGAAGGCGGAGAAACGATCGAATCCCAGCTCAACGCTTTCGTCTCCATCCCCTGGACGAAGCTCACTGAGAACAGCCTGAAGAGGGAATCCGTCCCACATGCCGTCTCCGACGGGCAGATCGTAGTCTATGGCAACGAGAGTGCCCGGATGGCCGACATGCTGGGCCGCGAGATCCGGCGTCCGATGACGCGCGGCATGCTGAACGCGAGCGAGCCGGACAGCCTGATGCAGATCAAGGCGATCATCTCGAGCGTCGTCGGCGCGGGCCTGGACAAGTCCACCCGCATCTGCTTCAGCGTCCCGGCGCCGCCGCTGGGCGGCGAGGATGGCCTCACTTACCACGAGGCCACCATCGAGCAGATCCTGAGCCAGCTCGGCTTTGAGAATGTCACCAGCGTCAACGAGGGCGTGGCGGTGATCTACAGCGAGTTGGAAGACTCCAACTACACCGGCTTCGGCGTCAGTTGCGGTGGCGGGCTGTGTAACGTGGCGCTCACCTACATGAGCGTGCCCGTGCTCAGCTTCAGCCTCGCCAAGGGCGGCGACTTCATCGACCAGAGCGCAGCCACTGTGACCGGCGAGCTGGTCAACCGCGTCCGCCTCGCCAAGGAGGAGGGCTTCCACTTCAACGGCCACTTCTCCGACAAGGTGCAACAGGCGCTCACCGTCTACTACGACGATATGATCACCTCGATCGTCCAGGGGTTGAAGGATGCCTTCTCGGGCACGCGCAACGTCCCGAAATTCGGCCGTCCTGTGCCGCTCGTTCTCAGCGGCGGCGGCGTCCTGCCCCAAGGCTTCAAAGAGCGCTTCGAGAAGGCACTGGCCGCGGCAGCGCTGCCCGTGACCGTTTCGGAAGTGCGCGTGGCAAAGAACCCGCTGGAGAGCACCGCCCGCGGAGCGCTCATCGCGGCGCTCAGCGAATAAGAGCTATTCGAGTTTCGCGAAGAACATCTCGACGTCCGCGATTTCGGTGGTGAACCGATAGGGCGGCAGGCTGTCGAAGAATATCTGCCCGTAGCGCTGCCGCGTAATGCGGTTGTCCAGCAGTGCCAGCACGCCGCGGTCGGTCCGGCTGCGGATGAGCCGGCCGAAGCCCTGCTTCAGCGCGATGGCGGCCTGCGGCACCTGGTAGTCATAGAACGGATTGCCGCCGGCGGCCTTGATGGCCTTGATGCGCGCCTCCACCACGGGGTCGCTCGGCACGGCAAACGGCAGCTTGTCGATGATAACGCACGATAACTGATCGCCCTGCACGTCCACGCCCTGCCAGAAGGAGGACGTCGCAAACAGCACGCAGTGCGGCGTGGCGCGGAACTCGTCGAGCAGCGCGCGCTGCGGCGCCGTGCCCTGCAGCAGGACGGGATAGTCGATCTCCGGCTCCACCATGTCGTGAATCGCGCGCATCTGCTGGTAGCTGGTGAAGAGCACGAACGCGCGGCCGCGGCTGTGCCGCAGGATCCGGCGCACTTCGTCAGCCGCCGCCTTGGTAAAACCCGGCTGCCGCACGTCCGGCAGATGGTGCGGAACGTAGAGCAGCGCCTGCCTGGCGTAGTCGAAATGGCTCGGAACGATCAGTTCGCGCCCGGAAGTCATCCCCAGGCGTTCGCGGACAAAATCGAACTTCTCCTCAACTGCCAGGGTCGCCGAAGTCAGCACCACGGTCGGCACGCGTGCGAAGACCCTTTCCGCAATCAGGCCGGCGACGTCGATCGGCGTGGCCTGCAGGTAAACTCCGCGGCCGCGCCGCTCGAGCCAGTAGACGTAGGTGGTGTCCGCGCCCTCCATCCAGGTCTGCAGCGCCTCCAGCAGTGCCTTGGACCGGCGATAGCAGCGGGATGGCCTCGTCGGGCGCATCCTTGACCAGCGAGAGAAGCGTGCCCAAACAGCTCCAGGCGCTGACGACGTCCCGGTAGATGCTCGCCGTTCTTCTCGAGGAACTTCTGGTGACTGGCTGAAGCCGGTGCGCCCTTCGTCCTGCGGGAAGCGGGCAGAACAAGTGATCGGAGCGGTCCGGCCAGAATGGTCAGCAGTCTGCTCGAGGTCGTGCGAGGCGAACTTCTTGCGCCGCGCCACCGCCAGCGTGTCGCGCCGCAGATCCTCGATCTGGTGCGAACTGACCGACAGCCCGAAGTACTGTCCGGCGACGTCTTCGATTTCGTGCGCCTCGTCGAAAATGACCGCTGCGTAATCGGGCAGGATAGCGGCAAAGTCCTCTTCTTTCACGGCGAGGTCGGCGAAGAAGAGGTGGTGGTTGACGACGATGATGTCGCTTTCCTGCGCCCGCTGGTGCATCGCGGTGATGAAGCACCGCTCGAACGAGGCGCATTTCTGCCCGGTGCACATGTCGCTGCGTGCGTCCACTTTGGCCCAGGCGGTGGAGACATCGCCCAGGCCGGTGAGCTCGGCGCGGTCGCCGCTTTCGGTCGTCTTCTCCCAGTCGCGGATGATGGCGAAGTCGCTCACTTCCTCCAGTCCGGTGAGAATCGGCTCGCGTTCGGCGTCGTAGATCTTCTGCCGGCAGGCGTAGTTGGAGCGACCCTTCATGTAGCAGACGCGGATGCCGTTCGGGAAGAACTGCTCGAGAAACGGGATGTCCTTGAAAAAGAGCTGCTCCTGCAGGTTCTTGGTGCCGGTGGAGATGATGACGCGCTTGCCGGAGAGAATCGCGGGCACGAGGTAGGCCAGCGTCTTGCCGGTGCCGGTGCCGGCCTCCACGATCAGGTGCCGCTGCTCTTTGAGGGCAGCCTCGACCGCCACCGCCATCTCCACCTGGCCCGCGCGGAACTCGTAGTTCGGATGCGCCTTCGCCAGCGGACCATGCCGTGAGAAGAAGTGGCGGACCGTTTGAGTTCGGCTCAACGCAAAGCCGCCGCGAACGCCGCAAACAGCGCCCGCGCCTCCTCCTCGCCGTCGACTGCGAGGTCCTCCGGGTGCCACTGTACGGCGAGCACGAAAGGCCGGTCGATCGGCCTCGATCCCCTCCACCACCTCGTCGCCCGAGCTCCGCGCCGTGATGCGCAGGCCCGCGCCCAATTCCCCAATCGCCTGGTGATGCCGCGAATTGACGGTTTCCGGCCGGGCTATCGCCGCCAGTTGCGACCCTTCCTCGAACCTGATTCCGTGGCGCAGGCGCACTCCAGTGTGGCTGTCGCCAATGTCCTGCAGAAGCGTGCCGCCGAAGGCCACGTTCAGGATCTGCGCGCCGCGGCAGATACCCAGGATCGGCATACCCATTGCGAGAGCCTCAACGATCAGCCGCAGCTCCATGCCGTCGCGTTCAGAATCCGGATTCTTCGCTGCCACGTTCGGTTGGCCGTAGCGCGCGGGATCCACGTCGCTACCGCCTGCCAGCACGAGTCCATGGCAGGTTTGCAGCTCCGGCTGGTTCGAAGGCGTCGACTCAACCGGATCCAGGCCGGCGCCTCGCAGCGCGGCCATGTAGTTGTCGACGGGCTTTCGAGCCCCGTGGGTCAACAGAACCCTCATCGCTGCCATTCTGTCAGAATCACCCTGCCTCTCGGGTATTTCCGAATTTGCCCGGCCACGCTTCCGTGCTATGTTTCCAGACACTGCGTAATTCTCTTGTCGGAGGGTTCCATGCCAGCACCTAACGTGTCCCTACAGGTCGAGCCGTTTGAGAACAACAAAGTCGTCTTCCTGCCTATGGCGGCCAAGACCTCGAAGGAAAAGGCGCGCGGCCGCGTGATTCTGCGGTTGCGCATTACCAACAATGAGACACAATCGGTCACCGTCGAATCCGTGAAGATTGAGTTTCCGGGCTCCGGCATCTCAGCCGAGACCAAGACCATCAACAAGTCCATCGCCAAGACCAAGAGCCTGCTCTGGTGGTTCGGCGACCCGAAGGACGACATCCTGTTTGACCTGCCCGGGCCGGCCGACATCAAGCTCAGCATCAAATGCACGGGCTTCTCGCCGTCCAAGGCGTTCAACTTCAAGCTCGCGCCGCACGTCAGTCCGGTGGCCGGCGGCGCCTATCTCTTCCCCTCCTCGGGCGGAGACCTGCGGCTCGGCGAGTTCTGGCAGCTCAACGGCTGCACCCACGCCATGGGCTCCGAGGGCAGCCAGAGTTTCGCCTATGACATGGGCATCTGGGGCGTCAATCACGACGACAATACTCACAGCTGGCTTCTGCCCGGCACGAACGGCAACGCCAACGCCGACCACCGCATCTTCGGCAAGCCCGTCCGCGCCATGGCCGACGGCGAGGTGGTGCATTTCCTCAACGACTGCCCGAATAACCCCGCTCCGCTTTCCTGGACCAGCCAGGATGATCTCAATCAGAAGATGCAAAAGCAGAAAGCGGACTTCTGGGGACCGTTTGAAGCGCAGCATGGCGGCGCCGGCAACCATTTCTACATCAAGCACGGCGACGAGGTGATGCTCTATGCGCACATGCAGAAGGGTTCCCTCACCAAGAAATTCCTCGTCAATGGCGCCAAGGTGAAAGCGGGGGACAAGCTCGGGCTGGCCGGCAACGCGGGCAACTCGACAGCGCCGCACTTGCACATCCACGCCATCCAGGGCACGCAGGCGGAAACCGGCCCGCTGCGGCCCATCATTCTGCGTGACGCCTGGGCGATCGACAACGACCTGATCCAGGAGGCCAACCAGCGCGGCTTCTGGTCGCCGCTCAACAAACGCGGTGTTCCCGAAGGCAGCACAATCGAGTGGTGGAAAGGCGATTGCTTCATCAGTCCCTTCGCCAAAGCTGCCTGAGTGGCCCGAAATTGTGAAGCTCTCGGTCAACGAATCGCAGTATCAGGCGGTCTTCAACGACATGCACGCCCGCGGGCTCAAGCCGGCGCTGATCGACGGCTTCACGTGGATGAACATGACCTGGTTCAACGTCATCTTCCGCCCCGCCACCGGCATCGTGTACGAGGCGCGCCACGGCATGGATGGCAAGGAGTATCAGACCGAGTTCGACAAGTGGGTGAAGGACAAGAAGTATCGCCTCGCCCACATCGAGAGCTACTGGAGCCACGCGCGCGATCGCATCTGTTACGCGGCGCTGTTTGAGAAGTCGGCCGGGCCGGATTTTACCGCTTATCACGGACGCAGCAAGGCCGAACACGAGGCTCTCATCGAAACTCTAAAAGGCCAAGGCTTCGCGCCGGTGGAAGTGAGCGTCGTCAGCGCCGGCGGCCAGCGCAGCTACGCCGCACGTTGGGAGAAGCGCGACGTGGGCCAATGGGAGATCCGCTCGACTCTGTCACCCTCGGAGTTCGACGCCAAGTTTGACGCCAACCATGCCAACGGGCTTCACCTGGTCAACTGCGACGCCTACTGGCACGCCAACGAGCTGAATCTGGCCGGCATCTGGCACTCCAAGGCGCCCGGAGTCTTCTGCCAGTTCCATCTGAACCAGAGCGAGTTCAACTCAAACCTCAAGGCGCAGCGCAAGAAGGACCGCTACTTGCGCGGCCTGGCCGGGTACCGCCGCGACGCCGGCGTCAACTGGATCGCCTATTGGAGCGGGTAAGGCATCACCAGCGCGCCTTACCGCGCCGCCAGCCACTCCAGGACGATCGCATTGAACTCGGCGGGCTTCTCCATCATCAGGAAGTGGCCCGTGCCGGGCATGTCTTTGTAAGTCAGGTTCGGGAAGCGCGCCTTGATCGCCGCTTCCCGGATCTGCGCCGGCTTGGCCACCACCGCCAGTGCCGGCACTTCACACTTGCTCTCCCGCCAGACCTCGGGCGCGAACATCCCCTTCATCGCGCCCACCGCCAAGCTCTCGGGCGCAGCCAGCATGACCTTCGTCACGTGCTCGCGCACAGCAGGCGTCGAAGCAGCCGAGAACATGCCTTCAACCATTTTCTGTCTCGCTGCCTTGCCTTCCTCGCCGACGAATCGTTCGTAGAACTGGGCGCCGCCCGCCGCTGTCGCAGCCTCTCGCATGCCCGCATCCACCAGCACCACGGCTTCCAGTTTCGCCGGGAAGAGCCGCGAGAACTCGAGAATCACCGCGCCGCCCATCGAGTGGCCCATCAGCGTCGCCTTGGCGACCTTCTCCTCGCGCATGACTGCATCGATTGCCCGAGCGAACAACGACATCGGGTACTCATCCGGCTGCCGAGCTGCGTCCGTGCCCCGGCAGGTCCAATGCAAGCACCTTGTACTTGGCTGCCAAGGCCGGGCTCTGCGCATCCCAAAAAGTGTGATCGCACGTCCAGCCGTGGATCAGCACCAGCGTCCGCGCGCCCTTGCCCTGCGATTCGTAATACACATCCCGTCCGTCGAGCTTGGCAGTTTTCGCAAACAGCCCCGCCGAGATCATCGCCATAAGGAGTACTCGTCCCATATCCCCTCAGATTACCTGCTTCTTCCAACGCCCTTGGCGGAAGAACCAGATGCCGACTACCGCCAGCAGACCCTCCGCGGCAGGCACGGCCCAGTATGCGCCGTAAGCGCCATAACCCAGCCGGATGCCCAAGGTCCAGGCCAGCGGGATCTGCACGACCCAATAGCAGAACAGATTGATCAGGGTCGGCGTCGTCGTGTCGCCCGCGCCATTGAACGCCTGCACCAGCACCATGCCGTAGGCGTAGAACACGTAGCCGTAGCTGAGCACGCGCAGGGCGTCGGCGCCGAAGCGGACGATCGCGGGCTCGTTGGTAAAGAGTCCGACGATCGGCTCCGGCATTGCGATGAAGACAATGCTCAACGCGCCCAGGAAGACCATATTGTAGAGGCCCACGCGCCAGACGCTCGACTCCGCCCGATCCGGCCGCCGCGCGCCCAGGTTCTGTCCCACCAGCGTCGCCGCCGCGTTGGACAACCCCCACGACGGCAGAATCGAGAAGATGATGATGCGAATCGCGATCGTGTAGCCGGCCAGCGCCGCGCTGCCGGAGAGCGCGATGACGCGGATCAAGGGCAATCCAGCTCGCCTGCGCGATCAGGAATTGGAGCGTCCCTGTCGACGAGACGCGCGACAGCCGCCGCAGGATGCTCCACGATCCGGCGTGAAGTGGTGGCGCGCCATGCTGACGCGCCCGCGATGCCGCAAGAACGCGGCGAGTTGCAGCAGGACGCCGCACGTCCGCCCGATCGCAGTCGACCAGGCTGCGCCGGTCACGCCCATGGCGGGAATCGGCCCGAACCCGTAGATCAGAATCGGGTCGAGCACCATGTTGATGATGTTGGCTGTCCACAGCACGCGCATGGCGATGGCCGCGTCGCCAGCGCCGCGGAAGATCGCATTCATCAGAAACAGCAGCAGGATGCTCGGCGCGCTGGCGAAGATCACCCGCGTGTAGTCGACGCCCCTGCGCGACGACAGCCGGCTCGGCGCCCATCCAGACCAGCAACTTGGGCGCGAGCAATGATCCAGGAATGGCGATCGCCGCCGAAGCGATCAGGCCCAGCAGAATCGACTGGGCGGCGGCCTTCGCCGCGCCGTCCGGGTCCTTCTCCCCGGTGCGGCGCGCGACCATCGCTGTCGTCGCCATCGAGACGCCGAGAGCCATGCCGTACACCATCGGTCAGCATCGACTCGGTGACGCCCGACGCCCGCCACTGCCGCCTCGCCGAGTCGCGCCACCCAGAAGATGTTCACGATGCCGAAGAGCGACTCCATGCACATCTCCAGCACCATCGGAATCGCCAGCAGGACGATGGCCCGATTCAGCGGCTCTTGTGTGTAATCGCGTTCGACCCCGGCGACCGCCTCCCGCAGCGAGCGCCACAGCCCGCGCCCGGCGGACTCAGACATAGTCCCAGTGTACCGGGCGGCTACAATGGAGAATCCTCGTCTAGCCTTCCATGCGCCTTGCTATTTGCCAGATCAATAACACTGTCGGGGACCTGCCCGGCAACACGAACCTGATCGCGCGTTTCGCCGAACAGGCCGCCGGCGCCGGCGCCGACCTCGCCGTCTTCCCCGAACTCGCCCTCACGGGCTACCCGCCCCGCGACCTCGTCGAGAAGCCCTCCTTCCTCGACCGCGCCGCCCAAGCTCTCCACGATCTTGCCGCGGCCACCCGCCACCTCCCGCTCGCTCTCATCACCGGCTATGTCGGCCGCGCTCCCGAGGGATCGCCGCGCCACGCCGCCAACTCCGCCGCCGTCATCGAGCGCGGCGAGATTCTCTTCACGCAGACCAAGATGCTGCTGCCGACCTACGACGTCTTCGACGAGTCGCGCAACTTCCAGCCCGGCGGACAAGCAGACCGCTGTTCGAGTTTCGCGGCAAGCGGATCGCGCTCTCCATCTGCGAGGATGCCTGGAATGACAAGCAGTTCTGGGAGCGCCCGCTCTACCAACGCGATCCGGTCGTCGACCTGGCGCGCGCAGGGCGCCGAGCGTCCTGATCGTCATCAACGGCTCGCCCTATCACATGAATAAGCGCGGCGCTGCGCCGCGAAGTCTTCGCCGACACTGCGCGACGCCACGGATTGCCGCTGGTGTACGTCAACATGGTGGGCGGCAACGACCAACTGGTGTTCGACGGGTCGAGTTTCGTCATGGATGCCGCGGGCGAGGTGATCGCCGCCGCCCCCAGCTTCGCGGAGGCCATGATCATCGTCGACACCGCCGCGGGGACCGGCGAGATCCGCGACGAGTCATGCCCGATGAGACCGAGGCGGTGTACGATGCCCTGGTGCTGGGCACGCGGGACTACATTCGCAAGTGCGGCTTCAAACGCGTGCTGCTCGGCCTGAGCGGCGGCATCGATTCGACGCTGGTGGCCTGCGTCGCCGCCGACGCCGTGGGCCCGGAGAACGTCGCGGGCGTCGCCATGCCCGGCCCGTTACTCGTCGGACCATTCAGCATCAGCGACGCCCGGACGCTGGCGGCAAATCTCGGCATCCGCTTCGAAATCGCGCCGATCAACGACGCCTACGAACAGCTGCTTGCGTCGCCTCGAGCCGCTGTTCAACGGCGCGCCGCCGGACGTCACCGAAGAGAACATTCAGGCGCGCCTGCGCGGGCTGACCCTGATGGCGCTGTCGAACAAGTGGAACGCGCATCGTGCTCACCACCGGCAACAAGAGCGAAATGGCGGTCGGCTACTGCACGCTCTACGGCGACATGTGCGGCGGCCTGGCAGTCATCAGCGACGTGCCCAAGACGATGGTTTACGACCTGTGCCGCGCCGTGAACCGTCGAAAGGGCGCCGTGATTCCCGAGAGCGTCTTCACCAAGCCGCCGTCGGCCGAACTGCGCCCGGACCAGAAGGATTCCGACTCCCTGCCCGAATACGACACTCTCGACAAGATCCTCCGAGGCTACATCGAGGAGATGAAGCCGCCCGTCGCTGATCGCCGAAGAGAATGGCCTCGCGCCCGAACTTGTGCGGGACATCGTCAACAAAGTCGACCGCAACGAGTACAAGCGACAGCAGGCAGCGCCCGGTCTGAAGGTGACGACCAAGGCCTTCGGCATCGGTCGCCGATTCCCGATCGCACAGAGGTTCTCCGAATGAACTCGTTCATCCGCGCATCTCTCGGCGGCTGGTCAGCGTGATTTGCGGCGGGCTGCTGCTGTCACAGCCCGAGCCGCCGCGACGCGTCGGCCCCCGGCCCGACGGCGGCTTCCTGCTGAACAGCGGCTGGCTGCTGCAAGCCCGCGGGCCGTCAGATTCCGCTCAGCACCGTCCCCATGGCCAGCGCGATATCGCCGGACGGCAAGTATCTGCTCATCCTGCAGGGCGGCTACCTGCAGCCCTCGGTCAGCGTGCACGACGCCGCACGCTGGCGCGAACTCGACGCGTCAACCGTCCCCGACGGCTGGCTCGGCCTGACGTTCGCGCCCAACAGCCAGCCTCTTCTATGTCGGCGGCGGCTCGCGCGCCGCGTGTTTGAGTTCGCACTGACGCGCGAAGGCAAACTCGAGCAGCGCCGGACGTTCGCCCTCGTCCCGGAAGCCGGCCGCAAGCACACGGACTTCATCGGCGACGTGCAGCTTTCCCCGGATGGGCGGCTCATCTACGCCGCGGCGCTGTTTCGCGACAGCATCTTCGTGATCAATCCGCAGTCGGGCATGATGATCGAGGAGTGGAAGACTGGCTCGCGGCCCTACCGCATCCTGTTCCACCCCGACGGCAAGAGCTTCTTTGTCACCGGCTGGGGCGACGGGCAGATCCGGCAGCACGATGCGAACACGGGCAGCTGAGATCAGCAGGCTTGCCGTCGGGCCTTCGCCGATGGACATGGTGCTCTCCACGCGCCGGCCCGACCAGGAGGGCGACGAGAGCAACTGGCCTCATGCCGCGCGCATCTTCGTCGCCTTATCGAACACGAATTCCGTGTGCACGTGCTCGGGGTTTCTCCGCAGCGCGGCGCTGCGGCTGATTGAACGTATCAATGCAGGCCTCTATTCGAATCAGCCGGCCGGGATGACGCCGAGCGCGCTCGCGCTCTCCGCGGATGGCAAACGCCTCGCGGTGGCCGTGTCGGACGCCAACGCCGCGGCGAGCGTCGACGTGTCGCGGGCCGACGGTCCCGTGTTGAGGGCTTCATCCCCACAGGCTGGTATCCGCTGGCCGCCCGATATCTTGCCGGCGACCGTCTGATGGTGCTCAATGGCCGTGGTCCGCGCAGCTTCCCGAATCCAAAGGGGCCGAACCCCGAGATCCGGCGTGCGCCGGTGCATGAGGGCATCGTGGCAGTTGAGTATGTCGGCGCCATTCAACGCGGCTCGGCCTCTATCATTCCCGTCCCCACCGCCGAGGAACTCGCAGACCTACACCCGGCAAGTGCTGCGCAACTCGCCCTACCAGAGACGCAGCGCGGACGACGCCGGCATTCCTGAATCGTCGGTCCTCTCCTCGCCTTCGGGCAGGCCTTCGCCCATCGAGCACGTCATCTACATCGTCAAGGAGAACCGCACCTACGATCAGGTGCTCGGCGACATGGGGACCGGCAACGGCGACGCCTCCCTCTGCCTTTTCCCGCGAGGACATCAGCCCGAACCATCACAAGCTGGCGCGCGAGTTCGTGCTGCTCGACAACTTCTACGTGAACGCCGACGTCAGCGCCGACGGCCACAACTGGTCGACCGCCGCCATCGCGCCGGCCTACGTGCAGAGGATGTGGCCCAACAGCTACGCCGCGCGCCGGAGGCACTACGACTACGAGGGCGGCGAGCGCGCCGCGCTGCCTCCCGCCGGCTACATCTGGACCAACGCCCTGGCGCGCGGCCTCACCTTGCAGCAACTACGGCTGGTGGTCTACCAACAAGACGCCGCCCCACGAGCGGGCCGCAGATCGCCGCCGTGCGCGACCCCCTGCTGGCCCCGCATACCAACCTGGATTTCCGCGGTTTCGACCTGGACTACCCGGACATCGACCGCGCCAAGGTCTTCCTGAAGGACCTGGCGGAGTTCGAGAAGATCGGGCAAGATGCCGCGCCTGATCATCCTGCGGCTCGGCAACGACCACACCTCCGGCACCGCGCCAGGCAAGAACTCGCCCCTGGCCGCGATGGCCGACAACGATCTCGCGCTTGGGCATGATCGTCGAGGCAGTCAGCAAGAGCAAGTTCTGGGCCAGCACCGCCATCTTCGTGCTGGAGGACGACGCGCAGAACGGTCCCGACCACGTGGACTCGCACCGCTCTCCCGCCTTC
This sequence comes from Bryobacteraceae bacterium, assembly GCA_963714395.1. GTDB lineage: Bacteria > Acidobacteriota > Terriglobia > Bryobacterales > Bryobacteraceae > JACADU01. Next base: position 448,278 of record CAVQOO010000039.1, on the reverse strand, counting down.
GTCATCTCGCCCTTACACTCGCGGCCGCGGGCTCGACTGCACGATGTACAACACCACCTCCATGCTGCGCACCATGGAGGTCATCCTCGGCCTGCGCCCATGACGCACGACGCCGGCGCGCGGCCATGCACGCCGTCTTCCAGGACAAGCCGACGCCACGGCCTATGCCGCCGAGAAGCCGCGTACAACTCGACGAGCGCAACCCGCGCCAACGCGCCACTGGCGGCGCGCAGCCTGAAGCTCGACTTCGAGGAGGCCGACCGGATCGACGACGACGAACTGAACGACATTCTCTGGCTGGCCATCAAAGGCACCCCCGCCTGCGCCGGCTCGCAGTTTCTGGGGGCGATGAAGCTCGCCGGCCCGTATGAAAGCAAATCAACCTCGTCTTCCTCTGGCACATGCACCAGCCGTTCTACAAGGACCTGGATCGCGGCGAGTACAAGCTGCCCTGGACTCGCATGCACGCGCTCAAGGACTACTACGGCATGGTGGCGATGCTGGAGGAGTTCCCGGGCATCAGGCAGACCTTCAACCTGGTGCCGTCGATGATGGTGCAGATTGAGGAGTACGCGCGCGGCGAGGCGCGACGACCCGTTTCTCCGCTGCGCGCTCAAGCCCGGCCGAGCAGCTCGCGCCCGCCGAGCAGGAGTTCCTCCTCAAGTACTTCTTCCAGGCCAACCATCAGCGGCATGATCTACCGCTACCCGCGCTATCGGCGAGCTGTTCGACGCCTGGCGAGCGCCGGCGAGGACGCGCGCATCGCTCCGGTCGAAGCTCGGCCCGCAGGACTTCCGCGACCTGCAGGTGCTTTCGCAGCTCGCGCTGGTTCGACGAGGAGTTCCTGGACAGCGACCGCGAGGTGCAGGCGCTGGCCGCCAAGGGCCGCGACTACACGCTCGAAGACCAGGCTGCCATGGGCAGTCAAGCAGCAGGTCGATCCTCGGCCGGGTCCTCCCGGCCTACGCCGAGTGCCGCGGCTCGCGGGCAGATCGAGATCTCCACCACGCCGTATCTACCATCCGATCCTGCCGCTGCTGTGCGATTCCGACGTCGCTCGCGTTTCGCATCCCGGTGTGCCGCTGCCGCGCCGCTTCCGCTACCCGCAGGACGCGGAATGGCAGATCCGCTCCGCGCTCGACTACGCGGAGAAGCTCTTCGGCAAGCGCGCCGGTGGGCCTGTGGCCGTCCGAGGGTTCGGTCTCCGATCAGACGTTTGCGCTGGCCGCGGAGCTGGGCTTCGAATGGACCGCCACCGACAACGGCGTGCTGAGCGCCACCCTGCAGACGCTTGCCGGGGCGTGGGAGACCTATCGGCCCTACCGCTGGACGCAGGGCCAGCCGCCATGGGCTTGCTCTTCCGCGATCATTTCCTGAGCGACCTGATCGGCTTCGTCTACTCCAAGATGGACGCGAACGAGGCCGCGCACCATTTCCTGGATCGCATCCGCGACAACTGCCGCGCAGTCCTGAACTCGGCGGGCAGCCGCGCTGGTGCCGATCATCCTGGACGGCGAGAACGCCTGGGAGTACTACGACCGCAACGGGCGGCCGTTCCTGCGCGAAGCTCTACCGTCGCATCGAACAGGACCCGGCATGGAGGCCGTTACGGTCAGCGAGGCGCTTGAGCGCGCCCAGCCGACGCGGCTGGACCACATCTTCCCGGGCTCGTGGATTCAACGCCAACTTCGACGTCTGGATCGGCGCGGAGGAGGACAACCAGGCGTGGGAGTTACTGCTCGCGCCAGGGAAGCCTATGATCGCGAGGCTCCTGCGGTCTCCGAGGAGCAGCGGCAGCTGGCCTTCGAGGAACTGATGATCGCCGAAGGCAGCGACTGGTGCTGGTGGTACGGTCCCGAGCACCATTCCGAGAACCGCGCCGAATTCGATCAGCTGTTCCGGGATCACGTCGCCAACGTCTACCGCCATCTTGATCTGCCCGCTCCCGCGGAGCTTTCCCGGCCCATACTCAAGACGCCGCCCGCCGCAATCGAGCACCCGCCGAGCGGATTGATCGAGGCGGTCATTGATGGCATGGAGACGTCGTATTTTGAGTGGATGGGAGCGGGACACTACAAGCCTGATCGCCGGCAGGGCGCGATGCACGGCAGACCGCAGCCAGTGGTCGCAATGCACTACGGCTCCGACTCGACGTCCTTGTTTGTCCGCATCGACTTTGCAAACGCTGAGCCCGGCTCGATGGCTGGGCTTGAGGTCAGAATTCGAGCTCGATCGGGCGGCGCCGAGCAGGAGGTCCGCTGTTTGTGCACCGATTCGGGGGCAAAGAGCGTTTGGCCGGCGCGGGCGGCCTGCAAGTCGTGCTTCGAGTTCTCCTCGCCGCTTGCGGCGTTAGGGGCCAGCCCTGGTGCTCTTGTCGGGCTGCAGGTCTCGATCTGGAAGGACCAACTGCCGTTCCAGAGTCTGCCTTCCCAAGGGTGGATTGAATTCACTCCCCTCGACCCCACCGCCTGGGAGTAAGCAAGAGGAGTAAGAGGGTAAGAGGGGACAGACCCCCTTTACTCCATGGACTATTCCATCTCAACGACGGGCTAAGGAGGGACTGTCCCCCCTTATCCCCTTAGTACTTACTTGCTGTGCCGCCCGGAGTACTTGTTGAGTGCCGCGACAAGCGGCGCGGCGGATTGTGGCGTTGCCACCTTCCCGTCGAGTACCGACTTGCGGTCGATGTCTTTTCCATAAAGACCCTGATCGGCCTCATCGTCGGAACGCATTGTGCCGCCCTGCAAGGCGATACCGCCGAACACGCCGCGCGACCGTGAATAGGAGAGAATCTCGGCCCGCATCGTCGCATCAGTCATCGCTGAAGCGTCTCGACCCACAGGCCCGGCGGCCACACTGGCTTCTCCCCCCAGTGAGAACTGCGACTTGAGCAACTGGTCCATGCCCCTTCTTGTTCATGACGAGCAGGATGATGTCGCTTTCGCTGCCGCCGATCTGCAGCCCAAAGCTGCCGCCTTCGACGCGAACTCCCACTGGCGAGGTCCAGCCCTGGCCCGACGCATGGCGGCACAATGCCCAGCCCCGGCCATACTTGCCGCCAAAGATGAATCCGCCCTTCTTCATGCCGGGGATGATGACCGTGCACTGCGCTTTGCCCAACAGGTCCTGTGGTATCGACTTGTCGCCGGCGCCCATGATCTCGGTGAGCGTCTCCGTCGCGGCTCCAAGCCGCGCATCTTCTTCCTTGCCCGCGAAGAGCAGGGCGGGCAGGAGCAAAAAGGTCAGTTTCTTGAGCATGGTCCCTCCGGTCAATGAAAAGGCCCGCTCCCCCTCAGGGAGAAGCGGGCCCACTACATTTGAGTTTAGCGCAACGCCTTAAAAGATGTAGCGCAGAGCCCATCACGATCCGGCGGTTGCCGCCGTCCGTGTTGCCGTTCAGCGCGAAGCCGGCGTTGTTCACGAACGCGTTCGGGATGCCGTAATCGCGGGTGTTGGTCGTGTTGTACATCTCGAACCGGAACTGCAGCTGATTGCTCTTCGCTGACCCTGAAGTTCTTCAGAATCGGCCATGTCGAGGTTGTTGATGCCGTCAGCGCGCAGGATGTTGCGTCCCGGCGTTGCCGATTGGGCTCGCAGCCGTCACCTGGCTGAACAGCGTGCGGCCGCCCGCGGCCACGATGTCGTTCAGTGTCATGGACGACAGGTCGAGGCTCGTGTTGACGTTCGGCCGGATGGCATTGCCGACCAGCGCGTCGATGCCCGAGAGCCGGAAGCCCGGGTCCGCCCCGTTCAGCGGCGAGAACGGCGCACCGCTCTGGAAGGTCAGGAACGCCGGAGATCTGCCAGCCGCCAACGATCCTCCCGAGGAAGCCCTTCTGGTCGCGCATCCAGGGCAGTTCGTACACGCCGTTGATCGAGAACCGATGCGGACGGTCATAGGTCGACCGGCCGCGGTCGCCCGTCCGATTGAAGCTGTCCTGCGAAACGGCCACTTCGCCCGCGACCGATGGATTGAAGACCTCGCTCGCGTCGTCGATGAACGCGCTCCAAGTGTAGTGCGCCGCCATCGAGAAGTTGTTCGAGAGCCGCTTCTCCAGGCTGGTCTGCAGGCTGTGGTAGATCGAGCTTGCCGCATTGGCGCGCAGCCGCCGGACCCCGATCGTGTCGTCCACTCGCCGCGCGCCGGCTGATCCCGGTATCGTCGGGTTGCCGTCGATCGTCTGGAACAGCGCAGTGCCCTTCGTCCCGACCCAGCCCGACGGTCAGGCCCCAGTTGTTCGCCAGTTCGCGCTGGATCTGGAAGCTCAATTGCTCCGCGTACGGCGACCGGAAGTCGCCGCCCACCAGTGTCCGCGGAACGATCAGCGGATTGACGGCCGGCGCCGGACGCCCCTGGAAGCCCAGACCGTAGACGTAGTCCCAACTGCCGGGCGTCCGCGCCGCCAGGTTGTTCACCTGCGTGAACGGGAACGCGCTGTAGATGTTCAGGTAGATGTTGTTGAAGATCAGGTCGTAGGTCCGCGAGTAGCCGCCGCGGAAAACCAGCTTCCCGTCTCCCGTCAGGTAGCCCAACGCGCTCGGGGCACGGTTGCCCGACGCGATAGTTGAAGCCGAAGCGCGGCGCCCAGTTGTTCTTGTCCCGCGCGGGCACCGGTGTGAACAGGTATCGCGGGTCGTTGTTGTTGTTCGCCAGCACCGTCTTGTTGACCTCAGACAGCCACTGCGCCGGATTGCCTGGCGTTTCGTAGCGAAGGCCGTACGTCAGCGTGAAGTTCGGCTTCACGCGCCATTCGTCCTGCACGTAGAACGCGTAGTCGTAGTAGGTGTAATACTGCCACTGCCCGACGCCCGGCAGGAAGGTGTTGATCGAAGCCGTCTGCGCCACGTCGTCAACAAGGTCCTGCAGGTTGTTGTAGGTCAGGCGTCCGCGGATCGTCGGATTGAAATCCTGGAATTGATCCTGCCGTCGGAAGTCGATGCCGAACTTGATCGAGTGGCTGCCCTTCAACATGCCGAAGTTGTTCGCCAGTTGGTAGTTGTTGGTCACCTGCGACTGCGGAAGATTCACTGCGAGGCCGATAGCCGTTCCGGCGGACGCCGCATTGAAGCCCGCTCAAGCCGAGTTCGGTCACCTCCAGCGAGGGAATCGTGATGGCATTCGCATTGGCCGCATTAGTCTCCGTGTCGTACCGCTGGAATCCCAGCCGGAGCTCATTGAACATCATCGAAGAAAACGTCGAGTTCAATGCGACTGTCTGGCCGATGCGCTTCGCCGGGAGAAAGCGACGTCAGACCCGGCGGCGTGCTCTGACCGTCGACAGTCTGTCCGCGTCGTCATACATGAATCGGCCCATCAGGGTGTGCTTGTCGTTGAAGCGGTGATCCACGCGCCCTGACCATTGCCAGGCGTCCAACGTGTTCGAGGCCGCTCCAGACAATGTGCCGACCGGAACCACGTACGAGGCACCGCGGTAGTTGAATCGCACCACGTTCGCCCGTCGGAGCTTGGGCCGCCGGCAGGTTCTCCAACAACGCCTTGACTTGCGGCAAAGTGCCCACCGCGTTCCGGATCACCGTCTGACCTTCCGTCGTCGGCGCGCCGCCAATCGCCGTGCCGGACGCGAACCGATGGTCAGTCCAACGCAGGCCGGAGGCGAAGAAGAACGTCTTGTCCTTGATCACCGGTCCGCCGACTGTCCCGCCGCCCTGGTTCTGCACTCGCCACGGAGCCTTGGTAAACGTCCGCTTGTCCAGGTTCGACCTCGCGTTCAGCGAATTCCCGTTGTACATCCAAAATGCCGACCCGTGGAATGCGTTCGTCCCGCTCTTGGTCAGCACGTTCACAACGCTGCCTGCCGCGCGCCCATACTCGGGCAGGAACTGGTTCGTCACCACGCGGAATTCCGCCACGACGTCGGGATTGTTCACTTCCTGAACCAGTCCGCCGACCGACGGATTGCACGGAGTCCTGGCCGTCGATCATGAAATTGTTCGAGCGCGTGCCGCATGCCATTGACCGAAAAGGCCACGCCGCCTGCGGCGAACGTCGAGTTGCCCGACGACAACTGGCTCACGCCTGGAATCTGCAGCGCCATGTTCAGGATGTTCCGATTCGGCGCCATCGGCAGTTCGCTAATCCGCTTCGTGTCGATGTTAGTGCCCGACCTCGGCGTTGGTCGTGTTCAGGAGCGTCGCGTCGCCGGTGACGGTGATGGTTTCGGTTACGCTGGCCACTTCCAGTTTCAGGTCCAATTCGGCGTCCTGTCCGAGACGAAGGACGATCGGCCCCTGCACGTACTTGCCGAAGCCCTTTGCCGTGACGGTAACCTCATAGGAGCCCGGCGGCAGCAGCGGGAGCGCGGAAGCGGCCTTCGGTCGAAGTAGCCATTTCACGCGCATCGTTTGTGCCAGGTTGCGGATCTTGATGTTGGCGTCGGACATCGCCGCGCCTGTTGCATCCTTCACCGTACCCAACATCGAACTGGTCGTCATCTGGGCCCACAGCCCCGTAGCGAAAGTGAGACCCAGGAGCAATGCTTTGTGTGTTTTGAGCATGGCTTTTTGTGAATACCTCATAGGCGGCGCCGCCCATCGAATGAATGGGAGGTACCGCTTGTTAATTGGAGTGTTTGTGAGAGACTATCCAGACCTGGGCGGGCAGCCAGGTAGTGTGCCAACCCCGATCAAACCCCTGCGCTCGATGGAGTCCAAACGTCCCAGTATGGAACTCCAACAAATGTGTAGTTAGTTTAACATTGTCACAGAAAGTAGGCCAAGTAACGATGCTTCGGAATGGAAAACTGACGGCCCTGTTGGTGGTCTGGGCACCTCTTGCTGGGCTTGGTGGCTCTCAGGCCAACGCGGCTCAAGATCTCGCCTGAGATTCGAGGAAGCCGTGTCCTTGCAGATTGATACAAAGACTGGTGAGGTATTTCCGGCGTTTTCGGCCCTTACACCCAAGGGCCGCTACACGGTCGAGGCTGAGTATCAGTCACCCGCGGAGCGGCCTCGTGCGGCGGACCTTCGTCGTGGATGTTCCTGGTCCTCGACCACTGGAAGCCACCCCCCAACCACCGGTAGTGTTACTCAACGGTTTACAGTTGCCCGATTCCATCGGTGATTTTCTTCTCGGCCGCATTTGCCCTCTCTCGACCGGCAACCCGCCCAGTTCCGGCACGTTCGGAAACATGGAGCAATTGCTCCGCAGCCAGGGCCTTGAGGTCGCGTTCTTCGACAATTGCGCTGAATGTCCCGGTGGAACGATTGAAGACTGCGGCAGGGCGCTTGGCCGCTTCCTGGAGCGCTATCCGCGAGCGCCGGGAGCCTCCGCGGAGACCGACCTTGTCGCCCACAGCATGGGCGGTTTGATAGTCCGGTCGTGGCTCTCCGGCAAGAGTGCAACCGGCTTTGAACCACCCGCGCAAACCCGTGTCCGGAAGGCGGTTTTCCTGGGCACTCCCCACTTCGGGTCCTACTCCGCTGTCTCGATTCCCCTGCTGCCCCCGCAGGTGGCCCAACTCGCCGAAGGCAGCGCGTTCATCTGGGACCTCGCCACATGGAACATGGGCGGCGACGACTTGCGCGGCGTGGACGCCTTGGCGATAGCCGGCGCCGGCTGTCCGCTTGGCGCGACGCCAGAGGCTGGCGATGGCGTCGTCGCCCTCACCAGCGCTTCGCTGGGATTCTCCCGTGAAGCCGAGCGCACCAGGGTCCTGCCATATCGACACACCTCGACTATCCTGGGTCCGTGCCCTGCGCGCACGCTTCTGGCCAATATTGACAACGCCTCGCACTTGTCATATCGCGCCTTGACGTCCTTCCTTGCCGGCACTGACGAATGGCGCGCCATCGGCCTCTCCGCGGCTGAACACTCCGTGCTGGCCTGGTCCGGCGGCGGTGTGGTGGAGTGGCAGGACGAACAAGGCCGCCGAGTGCCGTCGTCGAAGCTTCTCTCCGGTGCGGGTGTGGAGTGGGACACTGCTGCGCAAGACCGCCATGAGACAAATCTGCACCCCGCCGAGACTACTGACCTCTGGTTTGAAACAGGCTCGGGCTGGGTGCAGAATGGTGCGGCGATCGCCGGCGGCGGCTCACGCGCCTATCTCATCAAGTGGGGGCCGTGGATCGGCTCCGTGCAACAGGAAGGCCCGGTGCTTAACGCTGCGCGGTGCGAACCTGCTCGGCTTGAGCGTCAGCGTCGACGGCAGCCCTGCTCGCGTGTCGGCGTCCACCGCCGATTCGATCACCGCAGAATGGCAGGGCCCGGCCGGCCTCCACAGAATCGAGGCCTCCGGGCCCTCCGGGCGATCTTCAGTGAATTGGTACAAACCCTAGCGGTCAGCGTCGACGCCGGCCGTTGTGACGATCATGCCGATCGTAGCGGTCGCCATAGTAGTAGACGGGCGCATACCCGCGCCGCATCTTCTTCAAGTGCCCCGGCGGAATGCGATACCCCGGCGCCATCATAACCATGGGATACGGAACCGGCATCGGCTCCACGTACATGGGAACGACGGGTTGCGGGTAGTAGTACACGGGAGCAGGTCGTCCAAAGACGATGCTCACGCCCCCGCTTACATAGGCTTGTCCCCATACCGGCGCCGAAAAAAGCAGTGCGGCGCCTGCCAACATCAGGTTGCGAACCATCTCTTCGCCTCCTTCAGAGTGCATCAGACCGGCACTCGATCAGACGCGGGCGCTTCCCTCAGGGTTGCGTTGATTCGGCTGCCAGACGGCGCGCCGCCGCACGGCCCGTTCTGATGCAATCGGGGATTCCAATGCCGTCGTACCCGTTGCCGGCCAGAGCGAGCCCAGGGACGCGCTCCAACTCGCCTTGCAGCTCTTTCATGCGAGCTGAGTGCCCGACGCAGTATTGCGCCATTGCGCGCCGCCAGCGGTGCATGACATGGAACGCCGGCTGCGTGTCCCAACCCAGCAGCGCGCGTAGTTCGCGACGCGCCGACGCGATGATCTCGTCCTCTGGCAAATCGAGCACATGCTCGCCCCCCGCGCCGCCTAGAAAACAGCGCAACACCACCAGGCCGTCCCTCACCCGGTGAGAGAACTTCGCCCCGGTGAACGTGCACGCCACCAGCACCCCTCGCTCTTTGGCAGGGATGAGAAAACCGAAGCCTGGAGGGATTGGCCCGCAGTCTTCCCTGCGATAGACCAGCGACAGTGTGACGGACGAGGAGTATGGAATCGGGTCGATCAGCCGCGCAATGGCGGGTGCCTCGCCGGCGAGAACCTCGGCCGCCGCCCATGTCGGGCAGGCCAACAGCACCGCATCCGCCTCCATCCACTCGCCGTTCACCCGGATTCGCCAGCCCGCGCCGGCTCGGACCGCAACCTCCGCCCTTCCGGTCACCACCTCGGTCGCCGGACGAATCCGCCGCTCGAGTTCGCGCGTCAGTTGAGCCAATCCGCCCTTCAACGTCTGAAACAACGGCCCGCTCTCACGTTGCCCCGCTTTCGCCCTTGCCGCCAGCACGCCGCGCGTCAGACTGCCATACTGCCCTTCCAGTTCGACAAACCGCGGCAAAACGCTGCGCACGCTGAGTTCCCGCACGCTGCCGCCATAGACGCCTGCCAGCAGCGGCTCGGCGAGATAATCCACCGTCTCCTGCCCGTAATGCTCGCGAACAAACTCCTCCACCGTTCGATCCGCCGGGTCCGAGCCGGGACGCCTGAAGTACTCGAGCCCCATCCGGATCTTGGTCCGCATACCCAGCAGAGAGCTCATCGCCACGGGCATGATCTTTGTCGGGATCATCATCATCAGCCCGTCGGGCAATGGGACGAGCCTGCCATGCTTCACCAGGTAGGTCACGCGTGAAGAGTCGTTGGACCCGATCACGTCGTCACCGAGTCCCAGTTCGCGTATCAGCTCAAGCGCCGCGGGCTTGGCCGAAAGGAAGCTGTCCGGACCGCCTTCCAGCGTGCATCCGTCGACGAGTTTCCGTCCGGATGACCCCGCCGAGTTCGCGATCGCGTTCGATGAGAACGGGCTGCGCCCCTGCGCGGATCGTCTCATAGGCTGCCGCCAGCCCGGTGATGCCGCCGCCGATGATGGCGATCCGCCGCATCGTCTAGGGCCGGAACTCTCGCACCATCTGCACCACGGCCTTCACGTTCTCCACCGGCGTTTCCGGCAGAATGCCGTGGCCGAGGTTGAAGATGTGGCCCGGACGCGTGCCGGTGCGCTTCAGCAGCTCGTGACCTTCTGCTTGCAGCTCGGGCAGCGGCGCGAACAGCGCGACCGGGTCCAGGTTGCCCTGAATCGCCGAGCGGTAGCTGATGTCCATCCACGCCTGGTCGATGTTGATCCGCCAGTCCACGCCCATCACGTCGCCGCCGGCGGCGTGCAGTTCGCGGAAGAAGCCGGCGGCGCCCGTGCCGAAGTGAATCACCGGCACGCCGGTGGAGCGGATGCGCTCGATCAGCGCGCGCGAATAGGGCGCCACGTAGCGCACGTAGTCGTCCGAGCCCAGCGCGCCCACCCAGCTGTCGAACACCTGGATGGCGCGCGCCCCGGCCGCCACCTGCAGCACGGCGAACGGCGCCAGCACGTCCACCAGCTTGCCCATCAGCCGCCGCCACAGCGTCTCGTCGCGGTACATCAGCGTCTTGGTGTGGATGAAGTTGCGCGACGGCCCGCCCTCGATCATGTAGCTCGCCATCGTGAACGGCGCGCCCACGAAGCCGATCACCGGCACCTTGCCCGCCAGCGCGCCGCACGACCATCTGGATCGACTCCCCGACGTAGCCGAGATCGTCCGTGTTGGTGGTCGACAGCGTGTCGACGTCGTCCGACGTGCGCACCGGGTTGTCGATCATCGGCCCTTCGCCGGCGACGAACTTCAGCTGCAGCCCCATCGGCTCGACCGGCAGCAGCAGGTCGGCGAAGATGATGGCCGCGTCCACATCCAGAACTTCGACCGGCTGCAGCGTCACCGTGGCGGCCAGGTCCGGCCGCTTGCAGATCTCCAGAATGCCGTGCTTGGCGCGGATCTCCCGGTACTGCTTCATGTACCGGCCCGCCTGCCGCATGAACCACACCGGCCGGACGTCGGTCGGCCGGCGCCGGCAGGCATCCAGAAAGCGGCTGCTCATTGGAGCCACGCGCATGCTGTCTCCAGTCTGTCTTCGCACAGGAAGACGCGAAACTCTTTCGGTCTGTGTACGGGCCGCCCACTGCCGGCCCATGACGAAGAAGGGTTTGGTCCACGCCTCGCTGTCGATCGTCCTGGGCGCGATGACGGACACAGCCAGCATGCCCTGCGCCGGGTAGCCTGTCCGGGGATCCATAATGTGGGTGTAAACTTTGCCGCCTGCCAGGAAGAACTTCTCGCTCGTTCCCGAGGTCGACATCGATTCGTTGTTCAGAAAAACTTCCGCCGCGGACTTGCGATGGTCCCTTGGATCCGGAATGGTCACCCGCCAGCCGCGCGGTTCGCTCGGCGGCGCGCCGAGTCCGTAGATGCTCGACCGGCCAGCGCTGATCAACGCCCGGTCGACGCCCTGCCGTTTCAAAACCTCGATCATCCGGTCGACCGCATACCCTTTTCCGATGCCGCCGGGATCCATTTCGATCGGCCGCGTCGAATCGCACCGTTCTCGCCGCACGGTCCAGTTGGATGTTCTGCCAGCCAATCCGGCCCAGGGCCTGCCGGATTTCCGCCCGGTGCGGAATCCGCCCATCCTCTTGTAGAAGCCCCAGATCTTCATCAACGGCCCCACCGTGATGTCGAACGCGCCTTCGCTTGCCTCGCTGTAGCCTCTGCAGCGCTCCAACAGATCGAACAACTCCTGGCTCACCTGCACCGGCCCGCGGGCGGCGTCGCGGTTCACTCGCGACCACTCGCTCTCCGGGCGATAGTTGGAAAGCAGTTCATCGAGCCGGGCCGCTTCTTCAAATGCGGACTCCACGGCGGAGTCAAGCGCGAAGCGGTCGGTGCCATAGGCCGCAATCGTATAGGTGGTCCCCATGGCATCCAGAGATCGCTCCAGCCGCACGAGTTCGCTCTCCGCTTGCGGCACTGAAGCCGCTGCGGCCATTGCAAACCACAGAGTGATGGAGACTGGATACACCTGCTACTACTTGGCGCTACCGCGTAGCGCGCCTCATTTTAGGCTACAACCGCCTTCCCCGCTGAGCAAGCAAAGTGAGTGTTTTCTTTGGGATGAGTCGACGGACTTCTGCCTGCCCCGGCCCGATCGCTTGGATTTGCTTGGACTTTGGCGGCGTTTCGCCCCCGCCACGGGCTAATCCTTCGGTCTGCCCCGCCTCACACGGCGCATCAACTTGCTCAGTGAAGCCCCCTCGACAAGCGCTTCGCTGTTCGGCCTGAAATAGAGTTCCGGCGTGCGGAACAGCTCCACTCGCTTGGCGACCTGCTTCCTCAGGTAGGCCTTGGCGGCCATCAGCCCGGCCATTGCCGCCTCCCGCCGCGCGGAATCCACGGGCAGGATCACCAGCACGTCCGCCTTCGACATATCGGGGCTGATGATCACTTCGGTTACGTCGATCTCGGCCAGTCTCGGGTCCGAACACTCGAACCGGATCAGCTCTGAAAGCTCTTCCCTCATTCGCTCGGCCACTCTGGCCGACCTTAGCTCATCCATGACTCAACTTTACCCTGCTCTGTCCTTATTCCAGCCAGTCGATGGTTGCCGCCACCAGGTTGGGTCCCAGGTAGCCGGCCGCAACCCGCTCGGCCGATTCCAGCACTTTTGCCGCGTTCTCGCGCGAACCCGAAACCGTCACCGCCACGATCACTGATCGATTCCAGAGATTGTGGTCCTCCACTTCGCTCACCGCCAGGTTGTGCGAGGCGCGCAGGCGGTCTTTCACGCCACGCACCCAATGGCGCTTGTCCTTCAGAGAATGGGCGTCATTGATCTCGAGTTCCAGCGTCAGTTTGCCGATGGCGGGCATGTAACCCGATTACCCGCTAAACGGGCTATTCTGCGGCGACCTTCTCCATCACGAACGCCTCGACGATGTCGCCAGGCTTGATGTCGTTGTAATTCTCCAGCGACAAGCCGCACTCGAAGGTCTGCTTGACCTCGCGCGCGTCGTCCTTGAACCGCTTGAGCGAGGCGAGTTTGCCCGTGTGGACCACAACGTTGTCGCGCAGCAGCCGGATCTGGCAGTCCCGCGCGATAACGCCATCCTGCACGTAGCAGCCCGCCACCGTGCCGATCTTGGAGATGCGGAACGTTTCGCGGATCTCGGCCCGGCCCTTGTAGGCTTCCTTGAAGACCGGATCGAGCATGCCCGTCATGGCCTTCTTGATCTCGTCGGTCAGCTCGTAAATGATCGTGTGCAGGCGGACGTCCACCCCCTCCTGCTCCGCCGCTTCGGCTGCCTTTCGCTCCGGCCTGACGTTGAAACCGATGACGACGGCATCGGACGCCGAAGCCAGCGCCACGTCGGACTCGCGGATGGCGCCGACGCCGGTGGAAATCACCCGGATCGAAACCTTGTCGTTGGAGAGCTTCTGCAGAGTATCCGAAAGCACTTCCGCCGTGCCGCCCACGTCCGCCTTGAGGATGATGTTGAGTTCCTTCTTTTCGCCCTCTCGCAGTTGCCTGTGCAGTTGCTCGAGAGTGACGCGGGTCTTCGCCAGGGCAATTTCCCTGGATCTCTGCTCGCGGAACTCCGCGATCTGCCTCGCCTTGGTCAGGTCGCTCACCACCTGTACCGCGTCGCCGACTTCCGGCATCGATTCCAGGCCCAGCAGTTCAACCGGCATCGAAGGGCCGGCTTCCTTGACCTGATTGCCGCGGTCGTCATACAACGCGCGCACTTTGCCGAACACCGAGCCGCACAGGTAGTGGTCGCCCACCCTGCAGCGTGCCGTTCCTGACCAGTATGGTCGCCACAGGTCCGCGGCCGCGGTCCAGCTGCGCTTCGAGCACAGTCGCAATAGCGGGCCTCGCCGGATTGGCGCGAAGCTCCTGCATGTCCGCGACCAGCAGGATCATCTCCAGCAGCAGATCGATGTTCTCGTGCTGCCTGGCGCTGACCGGGACAAACGTTGTGTCGCCGCCCCAATCCTCGGGCATCAGGCCGAGCTCGGTAAGCTGCTGCTTCACTCGCTCGGGCTGTGCGTCGGGCTTGTCGATCTTGTTCACAGCGACGATGATGGGCACCTTCGCCGCGCGCGCATGGTCGATCGCCTCGCGCGTCTGCGGCATCACGCCGTCATCGGCGGCCACCACCAGCACGACGATGTCGGTAACCTTCGAACCGCGGGCGCGCATACGGGTGAATGCTTCGTGGCCGGGTGTATCGATGAAGACGATCTTCCGGTTGTTCAGCTCCACCTGGTAGGCGCCGATATGCTGTGTGATCCCGCCGGCTTCGCCGCCGGCCACATTGGCGTGACGAATGGCGTCGAGCAAGCGGGTTTTGCCGTGGTCGACGTGGCCCATGACGGTCACGATCGGCGGGCGTGTCTCCAGGTCGTCCCTGACCTCGCCTTGCTCGAGTTCCTGGACCGATTCCTGCTCGTAGCTCATCTTGGCCGTGGAAGCGCCGAATGTGCGCGCCAATTCCTCGGCCAGTTTCGTGTCCATCGTCTGGTTGATGGTGGCGAAAATCTTGCGATCCACCAACTTCTTGATCAGCAGATTGGCCTTGACGCCGAGCTTCTCGCTCAGCTCCTTCACCGTGACGCCATCGCTGATGGTGATCTCGCGGTCGATCGGCGGAAGCTCGACGATCTCCTGCCGTCTTGCGTATTGCGGCTTCAGCTTGCCTTCGTTGTCACGATCGCGGCCATGCTGCGGAGTGCGCTTTCTGCCTGCGTCGCGCGCCCTGGCGTCTGCCGTGGTGGGCGGCGGCGGTTCGAGCACGGGAGCTGTCGGGTGCGGGCCTCGGCCGCGCATCGGCGGCCTCCCGGGTCCACCCGGACCAGGTCTTCCCTGATACCCGCCTCCGACGTATCCGCCGGGGGCGCCGGGCCTTCGTGCGCCCGGAAAAATTGGCTGCCCAGGCCGCGGCATCGCCGGCCGTGCCTCGGTTGGCATGCCTGGCGTGGCTCGCGGCTGAGAATGCTGTTGCAGCTTCGCTAGAATCTCAGGACGCGGCGGTACGACCGGCCTGGCCGGCATTGTCTGTCCGCCCGATCCGATTCTCGGTCCGCCAGGCCCCATTGGAGGCCTGAAGCTGGGACTCTGTCTCATCGGGGCGCCGGGGCCCGCCGGCCTGCTGCGGAGCTGGAGTTATCGGCGCGCCTGGCAATGGCGCCGCCGGTCGAGGGTGGGAAGAAATAATATTGGCTGGCCGCGGCATCTGCGGTGCCGCCGATGGACGGTTCATTTGTGGCACTACCACCGGCGGACGAGGCGCTTCGCCTCCCGGCAATGGCTGCCGCGGGCCCGTCAGAATCTGACCCGGCCGTCCCTGTGAATGCTGTGCCGGCCGTGGAGCGGACGGGAATGCTGGAACCGCGCGCGGTGCTGGAGCTCCCGGCGTCGCCGGAGGTGCGGGGGCGGGCGGGGGCGTCCGGGGCGGCGTCTTCGCTTCCACTGGACCAGGCGCCGGAGGCGCAGCAGCCTGGGGCGGCGCTGGAGCAATGGGCGTCACTGAAGCCGAGGGAGCTGGCGGAGCCAGGGGTGGCAGCAGGAGCCGCAGGCACCGGGGGCGCCGGCGCAGTCGCGATCCTGGGAGATTCCACCACCGGCGCTTCAGGCTTTGCAGGCGCTCCAGGGCGCACTACTGGCATTGCCGGAGGTCGCGCAGGCATGCCCGTTTGCCGCGCCGCTGGACGCGCTGGGGGCGCTGGCTGGGCTGGCGCCGCTGGCTTTGCAGGCGCCGCCGGATGCACCGGTTGCGCTGGCCCGGGCTGCACTGCCTGAGCCGGATGCGCTTGCATCGCCTGCGGGACGGGAATCGAAGGTGGCGCAGAAACAATCGGCGGCACTGGAATGGATTGCGACGGATGGGCCGGAATCGTTCTCGCCGGAATCGGAATCGATGGCGCGTGGCCGCGCCCTGTCGCCGGAGCTGCCGGTGCCATCGGTGGCTTTGCAGCGCTTTTGGGCACAGGATGCGGTTCGGCCTCTTTCTCCTTCACCGCTTCACGCACAACCGGCACGTCCGCTTCCTTGCGGACGGTCACCGGCGCAGCCGCTTCGACAACGGCCTCGCTGGCCGCTTTCTCTGCGACTTGCTGCGCGGCTTCGGCTTCGGCCCTGTCCGACTCGACCGCTGCTCGCCGGTATTGCTCCCCGGCGCTGCCGGAGAGCCGCTGCTTGATGATTTCGACGATGTGGTCGTCCAGAGAACTCGAGTGAGTTTTTTTCTCAGTTACCCCGAGTTCCGGCAACATGTCGAGAATCGTGCCGGGCTTGACCTCCAGCTCGCGAGCCAACTCGTTGATCCGCTTCTTCATAGGCAGGACGCTGTTTGTCGCTCTATGAACGCAGACAGCCCGTATTGCTCCTTAGCTCCGCACCCCCATGTGACCTTGTGCTGGTTACTGATCGGCGGGAAGACCCTGAGCCTTAATCGTATCAGATTCTTCCGTCAAGGGTTCGGCGTGTTCTTCGGCTTCCGGCCCCGGCGCCTCCGCCGCGTCCAGTCCGGGTTCCGGATTGGCCTCAGCGGGTGTCGCCCCGGCACTTTCATCTTCTAAAACAGGATCCGGAGATTGCGTTTCGGCCGGTCCGGCCTCTTCGTATCCCCGATAAAACGCATTGACCGCCGCGCTGATGCGTCCCAGCAAGTCGTCGTCGATGCCTTCGATCGCCAGCAACTCCTCGGGAGTCATCGAGGCCAGTTTCTCCACAGTGCCTGCGCCCGCGTTCACCAGCAGTTCCAGCGACGGCTCGGTCAGGCCGTGGTCGAGCAGCACCGACAAGGGCGTGCCCGCGGCCATCGAGGCCATCTGAGCTTC
Source organism: Bryobacteraceae bacterium (assembly GCA_963714395.1). Classification (GTDB taxonomy): domain Bacteria; phylum Acidobacteriota; class Terriglobia; order Bryobacterales; family Bryobacteraceae; genus JACADU01. The sequence continues at coordinate 431,410 of CAVQOO010000039.1, read as the reverse complement.
CACTTCCTGCCGCTTCTCTTCTTCGGTCTTGATGTCGATCTTCCAGCCGAGCAGTTTGGCCGCCAGCCGGACGTTCTGCCCCTTCTTGCCGATGGCCAGCGAAAGCTGCGAATCGTCCACGATCACTTCCATGTGCTTGTCGGCCGAATCGAGAATGGCCACGCGGCTGATCTTGGCCGGGCTCAGCGCATGAGTCGCGAACACCACCGGGTCGTCGGAGAACTCGATGATGTCGATCTTCTCGCCGCGCAACTCGCGGATGATCGGCTGCACGCGCATGCCCTTCATGCCGACGCAGGCGCCGACGCAGTCCACGTCGCGGTCCGCGACAGCACCGCGATCTTGGTGCGCTCGCCGGCCTCGCGCGCGCAGCCGCGGATCACGACGGTGCCGTCGTAGATCTCGGGCACTTCCTGCTCGAACAGGCGCATGACCAGTTCCGGCGCGCCGCGGGACACCATCACGCCCGCGTTCTTGCCGCTCTTGTCCACTGCCTTGATCACGCAGCGGACGCGGTCGCCCACCTCGAAGCTCTCCAGCCGCGACTGCTCCTTCTTCGGCAGCCGCGCCTCGGTCTTGCCCAGGTCGACCACCAGATCCATGCCCTCCGATGCGCTTCACCGTGCAGTTCACGAGGTCGCCCACCCGGTCCGAAAACTCGGCGAAGATGTTCTCGCGCTCGGCTTCCCGGACCTTCTGCAGAATCACCTGCTTGGCGGTCTGCGCCGAAATGCGGCCCAGAGCCTCGGTGGGCTTGGAGATTTTGACAGTCCCGCCTATTTGCGCCTCTGCGTCCAGCTTGACTGCGTCCTGCAGCCGGATTTCCTTCTGCGGGTCGGTGACCGTCTCCACAACCGTCTTGAGGGCAAAGATCGCAATGTTGCCGGTCGCCATGTCGAAGTCGGCCACCAGGTCCTCGTTGCCCTTGAAGTGTTTTCGGGCGGCCAGCAGCATGGCGTCCTTGACTGCGTCAAGGACGATCTGCGGGTCGATGCCCTTCTCCTTGCTCAGAATTTCAATGGACTGATAAATCGATGCCAAGCTGGTCGCTCCCTCTCTCGCGCTCTGACTTTACGGTGTTCCTGTCTGAAGGCGGTATGGCGCTGTTGTGCGCTTACCACTCGAACTTGAGATTGGCCTTCTCGATGTCGCCTAGCCGCAGGTTCAGCGGCTCCGTGCCGGTGTCTACCACGACTGTTTCCCCCTCGACATCCTGAATCACGCCTTCGATTCTCTTCGGGCCCGCGGCTTTTTCCTTCAGGCTGACCTTGATTTTCTTTCCCTTGCACAGGGCAAAGTGCTCGATCCTGGACAGTCGCCGCTCTACTCCAGGAGAACTGACTTCCAGATTGTAGGATCCGCCCGGAATGGCGTCCTCAACGTCGAAAACCGCGCCAGCCTGCTGGGAAATCAGTTCGCAGTCGGCATGGGTCACTCCGCCTGGCTTGTCTATATAGAGCCGCACCGTACGAGCCGGACCGTTGCCCAGCAATTCGACGTCCCAGAGCTCTATCCCTTCGCGCACCGCCGCACGGCGCGCAAGTTCGGCAACCCGGTCCTTCAGGAGTTGGCGTGTGTTCTCCGGCATGGTCTCGAATCCGTTCAAGCCAATAAAAAAGTGGGCTTTCGCCCACTGTTCAGGTCTGGCCTGACTTCAGTATACAACAGGGGTGCCGCGCGGGAGTCACGCAGGAAACTGCTTTGCAGCAGCCTTCGCCTGGGCCAACTCCGCATCGCTTGAAAATGGCCAGACTCGCCAGTCATCTCCTGATTCCGGCCCCTCGCGCAAACCAGGCGCGCGGCGCCTCAGCCGGGCCAGAAGCCGCCGGATTGGCTCCAGCGGCTGCACTGAGATGAAATTCTCACGTTCCCATCTGTAGGGGAAATCGGTTTGCATGAATAGGATGCACCGGTCCAGGAGGGCGCGCGCTTCTGCCGGCAACTCCAGGCCGTCGCCGAGAAAGTGCTCCCGCATATCGTCGTACGAGCCCCAGATCGCGCTAGCGATGGCGTTGAAGGCACGGTCGGTGGTGCATCTCCGCATTGGCCAGAGGGCGTCTTCAAATTGGTCGTTGGTCAGTTCCCCATCGCGGAATCGCCGGATGTGGTCTGCAGCCTGGAGCCGAAGGTTCCTATCTGGTCCTGTCATCCGGTCTTCTCAGCGCAGCCGCAGCGGCTCCCTCTCGGGCACGATAAACAGATACAGCGTCCGCCCCTCGATGTGCACCACCTGCGCGGGCGGCCAATCACGCATCCCGAAGCTGTGCGACACGATTCGCGTCCCTGGCGCCAGGTCGCTGCGCAGACGCGGCTCCATGCGCTCCATGACCGGCGGCAGCATGAACATCGTCACCACGCTGGCTCGGGCGATCGGCGCTTTGAAGAAGTCCTGCTGCTCAAACCGCGCGCGTGCTTCCACACCGGCTCGCTTGGCATTCTGGCGTGCCTCGGCAATTCGGTCGGGATCGATGTCGTAGCCAATCCCCCGGGCGCCGAACTCCGTCACGGCCGCGATTGCGATGCGGCCGTCTCCGCAGCCCAGGTCAATCACGACATCGTCCTTCTGCACTTGAGCCATTTCCAGCATCTTGTGCACTACGGCAGGCGAAGTCTGCACGTATGGCACGTCCAGGCCGCTGCCGAACTCCAGCGCCGGCTTCGAGCGGCATGAGCCGAATACGATGCAAGCGCCGAAGCCCGCTATTCTCCAACCGGAGCTGAAAGACTGCAATTGAGCCTGTGACCTCGCGCACCTTGATGATACGCGCGTTTCGAAGCGGGCTAGCCCTTTCGATCGTCCGGCTTATCCCAGACCGTGGGATCCCAGGCCCGGATCAGTTTGCGCGCAAGAAACTCCCGCTTCGCCCGGCGCAGCATGTCTGTGCGCATCGCCTCCGCATAGCGGTGGTCGTAAGCGTAGGCCTGGATGCTCACCTTCATGAACTGCCAGCCCGTCCCTTTATCGTCCAGCTCCACCTCAATTCGCCGGCCGAGGTGCGTGAACGGACATGCCACCGCCACCTCACTGGCGATTTCGAGTACCACGTCCGGGTCAGCCCCCTGCGGAATCGACACATCCGTAGTCACCACGCACTCCGGAACGCCGGCGTTGGCATTGTGCGTGAATTGGGTGAGCACATCCGAGTTCGGAATTGTCACCAGTACGCCTCGCGGCGTGACTATCTTCGTGCTGCGCAATCCAATCTGCACCACCTCGCCGTTGGCCTCGCCCACACGAATGCGGTCGCCGGACTGATAGGGACGATCAGTGACGATGACCAGCCCGCCAATCAGGTTCTTGATCAGATCCTGCAGGCCAAGGCCGATTGCCAGGGCCGCCGATCCCAGTGCAGCCAGGAAAGCGTCTTTCGACGGCGCAACTACATTCGCCGCCATCATCAAGGCGCCGAACCAAACGACAATGCGCAGCGGCGGTTCAACCTGCCGGGCCAGGAAGCGCAGGCGCGGGTTCCCCGTCTCGAGCCGGTTGAATAACCCGCGCACCCACCTCAACAACACCAGGGTTCCGATGATGACAAGTGCGGCGAACAGGACCTTCCCGGCTGTTATTTGCGATAAAACGTTGCCTTCCTGTCCCATGAAAATGTCTCTTTCAGGCCAGATTTACCCGCCGCAGCACATCGTTCACAAACCGTGTCGCCTCTGGTTTCACCCGCAGCCCCGGATGCTCCGGATCCCGCTCGATCAGCCCCAATGCCAGCATTCGATCCAGCCGGCTGCCGCTGGCTTCCTCGTTCTCGCACAGAATCTCCGCAACCTCGCACTGTGTCACGGAACCGTGCTCCTGAATCGCCATCAGCGTGAAGTGGTCATCTCGCAGGAGTTCATTGCGGAATCGCGCGAATGCCGGCTCGAGCGGTTGCCGGACTTTCAAGGTTTCACCTTCCACCCGATCGATCGAAGCGAGCCAAAGCTCAAATGCAGACCGGAAGACGCCTGCCGACTGTTGGTAGAGAGAGTCGAAGAATAGCTTTTGCGGTGAATCCTCGAGTCCCATCCATTGCTTGATCCGGCTCACTCTCGGATCCAACGCCGGCGGTGGGGCGAACTCGAGCCGCAATCCCGAAAGCCTGTGCCGCTCCAAAATCGCATTCTCGAGATCCTGCCTGGATACGTTCATGGCATTGATTCGATGCGAGAAGACCCGCCCGAAGCCGGCCCCGGCCTCGAGCACCCGGAACGCCTTGTCGTTGAGCACCAACACCCAGAGAGTAGTGGCCGCCGTGCGGTGGATCAACTGCATCAGGTACTTTACTCCCTGGAAGCCGCCCACGCCCCTCAGGAACGTTCGCTCGCATTCCTCAATCATGAGGATCCGGCGCTCGGCTGCGAACGCTTCCACGATGTCGGCGTCCCCGTCCAGTCCCAACAGTTCCCTGAGAAAGCCGTCGATCTGCTCGCGGGTCAGGACCCGATCGTGGAACTGCCCGCGGACCGGCTCTCGTCCCCGGAACGCTTCGCCCGTGGCGCAGTTCAGCAGGCTCGTCTTCCCGCTGCCTCGCGCACCCACCAGCAGGCAAGCCGCGAAGCGCCCACTGTCCCAGTCCCTGAGCGCCTGGTTCAAGCCTTCGAGTTCTCTGTCCCTCCCGATCAGGAATCGCCGGTCCTCGACCGGTGCGATGCGGAACAGCAATTGGTAGATCGCAGGCAACTGTGCCTTCGCCGCCGGCAAGGCAAGTATGTCGAGCAGGGTCGACCGGCGTATGACCGGCTCGACTGACGAACGCTGCGGCATCTTGCCGCCGACCGATTCGAGCAGTTTCTCCCATTCGTCAGCCCCCCAACGACCCGCCCGGTGCAGTCTCTTTCGCCCGCCCTCCTGCCCCGATTCCAGCGCGACCCGGAATAACCGGCGCCCGCGCGGTCTCCGCAGTAGCGATACCCACCCCTGCTGCCGCGCTTCGATGACCGTCGAACCGTGCGAGACCCACCACCAAAATGCAGTGGCGGCCTTCTCCTCGATCGAGTCAGGATCGCTGGCCGCCTCCAACTGCTCGGCCAACATGGCCGAAGCGTTGTTGCGGGCCTCTGCCATCAGCGCTTGTCCGTCCACCGCACTAGCCGGCGTCGCCTCCCGCCAGTAGTCGATAATCTCCTTCGCCCGCGCTACTTCGCGCAATGTGCCCGCACTCCGTCCCCACGCCTCCGTCACAATCGAACTCAAGGGAGCCTTGGCGAAGGTGCCGAATGCGGAAAGGAAGGCCTCGCGGGCAGGAAACTGCCGCCACGTAGTCCTCCACCCCGGTTCGACAAGCTCGGTTCTCTCAGGCAGCAGTTGCTCGCACGCCGCCTCGATGCGGTGCGACCAGCTACGCATCCGCTCTTCCGGCGAGGCAACTTCCAGCACGTCCACAGGCTCGTTTTCGTTCGCGCCGTCACGCACCCACTGCGCCATCCGTGCTGTCAAACCGGTGATCTCCGTCCGTTCCTGGTGCAGCCCTGAGATGAGTTCCGCGGTCACGTCAAGCCATCGAAGACTCAGGGTTCGCAGAGCCACCTCAATCTCGAGCAGCGACGTGATCGCCCGGTTCTGGCGCCACCACAACTCGAACCGTGCCGCGCGCCGCTGGTCCTCGCCCGGACCGGCTCCGGGCTGGGCCGAGCCTTGAGCCCACTTCTCATACTTCGCGAGCAATTCGGCAGCCCGTTTCGCTTGTGCGGTGCGCCGAAGCTCCCAGTCCTTCCACTCGTCCGCTTGATCCCCGCTACGCCGGATGCGCCACGGTTCGCAAAGGTCAATCGAGGCTTCGGCAAGCAGGCGTTGGAATCCCGCATCGATCCTCGCCCTGCTTCGAAGCTTCCCGCGATCTGTTTCCTGGTCGCACTCCTGCATCGCCTCCAGACTGCGCCGGACGGGTCTCAAGCGCAGGAAGTGGTCAATGGGTTCGACCAGCAGGACGCGCGTCTCTTCCTCGAAATGTGAGCGGACCCCAGCCAGCGTGCCTGATGGCCGCGCCACGCCCCGAACCGCAGCGGCGGCTTCGGCTACGCGGCCGGTAGCCTCGGCGAGAATCGCCCAACATGCCTGCATCTCGGCAATCAGGCGATCAGGGCCCCGCCGAACCGGTCGGGCGGATTCAGCGGCTGCTTCCATGTGTGCGTCTCCTGGGTGTAGGCCAAGTCCTTTCGTCGAGCGTGAGCATGCTTAATGAATAGGATGCGCGGCCAGCCGTAAAGAGTCACTCCGACTTGCCGCGGGTTCCGTCCTGCCGCCCTTACCAGGAAATCACCTTCCGCCCTCCGCGGAGATCTGCGATCCTGGCTCACTCCGCGCCGCCGGCCAGGCCTTGTTGCGCTGGAACAACCTTTGGACGAGCGCTTTCTCCGCAACGGACGTGGTGGTTCGCCAATTCAACCCAGCCCGTTCTCATTTGATTCATGGGCAGTAGAATAAAGTCATGAGTACGGCTCGTTTTGTCCACTGGCAAGATCAGGGCGTGTGGCTCGGCTACTTTGAGGAGTTCCCCGACTATCTGACGCAAGGGGAGACACTTGACGAGTTGGAGCATAACCTCCGGGACCTCTACCGGGACCTGACGAGTGGCGAGATCCCGGGTATCCGCAGAGTTGCCGAGCTGGCCGTTGAATGAAGCGAACTGAGCTGATTCGCAGGCTCGAAGGGCACGGCTGTATCCTTGTTCGGCATGGCGGCAATCACGATTGGTATCGCAACCCGAAAACGGGAATGTCACAACCCGTACCGCGGCACAAGGATGTGAACGAAATCCTCGCCAAGCACATCTTGAAGAAACTCTCCCATTGACCACCATTCCGGTGCGCGCAAGCCCGCGTTCGAGAACCAGGGTGGATGCAGTATTGGGCTTTCCCGGTCACGCCCGACTGCAACCTGACACACTCACCGGTCAGGCTTTGTTACGCGGGAACAGAAACTCCAGCATCTGAGGCGCCCGCGCGGCCCAGGCGCGTTCGCTGTGATCCGCGCCTGCGGCCTCCAAATAGTGCAGACTTCGTCCGTCTCTCCAGCCTTTGCCCACCAACATCGCCTTCAGCAGCCGGACATCCCGGATCGACCCAACCGGGCCCGCCCCTTCATCCGTGCCGACGTCCAACCAGATTCTCGGACGCCGGTGATGCTGAAACGCTTCCAACGTCCTCAGAACCACTCTCTGGTCCCACCAGACCGAGGGCGACATCACCGCCAGCCTGCCAAATACGTTCGGATGCTTCAGCCCCAGGTAGAGAGTGGCCAATCCCCCCAGCGATGAGCCGCCCAGCGCCGTATGCCTGGCCTGAGGCAGAGTCCGATAGCGTTCCCCGATCCATGGAATCAACTCTTTCACCAACATCTCGCCGTGCGCCGTCAATCCGCCGCCTCCCAATTTGCGTGTCTTCGTCGGGGTGTATTCGTACAGGCGGTGCTCGCCCGCATGGTAGACCGCCGCAATGATCAACGGCTCGATGCGGCGTTGTTCCAACAGCGAATCAGCCGCCTCCTTCATCCGCCAATACTGGCCCGGCACATAACTGGTGCGGCCGTCAAAGACGTTCTGCCCGTCGTGAAGATAGAGCACAGGATATCGGCGCCGCGTGTCCCGGCGATATCCCGGAGGCAAATAGAGAATCACAGTTCTGCGCCCGGCCAGAGCCGTGGAGTGGAAGTCTTCTACTGTGATGAGTTCTCCCGCCATGAAGCAAACCGGCCGTGGTGTCAGATCCCAGCGGTCACGCGATCTTCTCAGCGATCGACTTGGACTGCGTAAACAGCAGCAGATAGTCGGGCCCGCCGGCTTTCGAATCAGTGCCCGACATGTTGAAGCCGCCGAACGGGTGCGCTCCCACCATGGCACCGGTGCACTTCCGGTTCATATACAGGTTGCCGACGAAGAATCGGTCCGCTGCCGCCCTGATCTTGTCCGGGTTATTCGAATACACCGCGCCCGTCAACCCGTACTCGGTCGCGTTGGCGAGCTCGATCGCGTGATCGAAATCGCGAGCCTTGGTGACGGCCAGGACCGGCCCGAATATCTCCTCCTGGAAAATCCTCGAATCCGCTTCAATGTCTGCGTAGATCGTGGGCTCCAGGAAGTAGCCGTCGCCCGCGGCACGCTTGCCGCCGGCGATCAGCTTGCCTTCTTTGGCCCCGATGTCCATGTAGCCTTGGATCGTCTTCATCGAACCCTGGTTGATCACCGGCCCCATGTAATTCGCCGGATCGTCTGCCGGGCCGACGCTGATCTTTGCGACACGCGCCTTCAGCCGCTCCAGGAATTCGTCATACAGCTTCTCGCTCACGATGGCGCGCGAGCACGCCGAACACTTCTGGCCCTGATAGCCGTAAGCCGAAAGCGCCACACCTTCCACGGCCGCTGCGAGATCGGCTTCTTCATCGACGATGATGGCGTCCTTGCCGCCCATCTCCGCGATGACGCGCTTGATCCAGACCTGGCCCTTGTTCGTCTTCGCAGCCAGTTCGTTGATGCGCAGGCCCACTTCGCGCGACCCGGTGAAACTGATGAAGCGCGTCTTCGGATGCGACACCAGCAGGTCGCCAATCTCTCCGCCGGAGCCAACCATCACCGTGAACGCTTCCAGCGGAAAGCCGGCTTCTTCGAGCACTTCCGCGAACAGCATCGCAACGCCCGGCGTGTCGCTCGACGGTTTCACGATCACCGTGTTGCCGCTCACCAGCGCCGCCATCGTCATGCCTGCCAGAATGGCCAGCGGGAAATTCCACGGCGGGATGATCACTCCCACGCCCAGCGGCAGATATCGAAGCTCGTTCCGTTCGCCCGGCATTTGCACGAGTTCTTCCGGCTCGGCCAGCCGTTCCGCCAGCAGCGCGTAGTACTCGCAGAAATCGATCGCCTCGCTCGTATCGGCTTCGGCTTCGGCCCAGCTCTTGCCGGCTTCCAGAACCAGCCAGGCATTGAACTCGAACTTGCGCCATCGCATCAGGTCCGCGCACTTGCGGGCCAGAGCGATGCGGCTCTCCCAACTCGTCGAGGCCCACGCGGGGAAGTAGGAATGCGCTGTCTGCAGCGCCTGCTCAGCCAAAGCGGCGCTCGCCCTGTGGAATCGTCCCGCAATTTCCTTCGGGTTGGAGGGGTTCAGCGAATCCAACAGCGAACCTGTCCTGAAGCGCTCCGTGCCGATGCGAATTTCGTGCTCCTGGCCGAACGTCGACCTTACCTGCGCCAGCGCGGCGCGCATCGCCCTGGCATTGCCCGGCTTTGAGAAATCAGCGTATGGTTCGTTGCGGAATTCAGCTAATGGCCTTCGGGCCATCAACCCTCCACCATCTTCTTGCCCCGCTCGAAGTACTCGGCGGCTTCGTCGGCCATCTTGCGGCCGCGGTCGTAGAGTTCCTTGCCGCGATCCATCAATCCCTGTCCGCTGTCAACCAGCGATTCCTTGCCGCGCACCGCGGCACGCCCGATGCGGCGGCGCGTCACCCGCCCGCTCGACGGAGCATACAACAGCGCGATCGTCGCTCCAATCGCCACCCCGGCCACGAACCAGATTGCCTTACTGCCGTTTTCTTCGGAATAGTTCACCTTGCTTCTATGCCTCCATGCGTTATTCTATCGCTACCATGTCCCATCCCGATCCGGACCTCGTCCCGCTGACCGAAAGTGGTCTCGAACTGGAGCTCGACGAACTAGAATCGATCAATCTGAAGACCCTGCTTGAAGCCAACGGCATCGCCGTTGTCATGACTGGGGCCAGCCAGATGCCGAATCTCCCCTACGAACTCCTTGTGCCATCGGAACAGTTCGAGCGCGCCCTCTCAGTCATCAAGGAAGCCCGCGCTGCCGGACCCGCCGCGGCCGATGAAGCCGCATCGCAGTCAGAGCATTCAGAGTCCTGAGCCTGCGTGGCTTTCGAAGCTGAGGCTGCGCCCGTCGCTTCGCACGGAAAGCGTTCCGAGCAGATCTGTCCGGAGTGCTATCGAACCATTCGCCTCGAGGGCTTCCAGCGTCTCGGCGTGCGGAAAGCCGAATGAGTTCAGCCACCCGGCGCTGATCAGCGCCAGGGCCGGATGCGTCATTCTGAGCATCGGCGCCGATAATGCGGACTTCGCGCCGTGGTGCGGCATCTTCAGGACGTCCACCTTCTCCAGAAGGCCGTCTTCAGCCAGCCTGTCCCCCACTCCGCGTTCGGCGTCCCCGGCGAGCAGAAAACGCCGTCGCCCATAGGTGATCAGCAGAATCAGCGAGTCGTTGTTGCTTGGTTTGCCGCGCCAGCGCTGCTCCGGCGAAGGCGCGAGCGCGCGCACCTCCACCTCACCCCACCGCCACTTGTCGCCTTCCCCGGCCGTGCGGATCTGCGTTCCGGCTCCCAGCAGCTCCTTCCTCAGCCTGCGCCACGATGCATGCTCCGGAGCGTAGCTTGTCCAGAGTGTCCGCGGGCGAAAACTGCGGATCAGAAACGGCGCGCCCCCGGCGTGGTCTTCGTGCAGGTGGGTCAACACCATGCCGTCGAGCCGCCTGATCCCCCTGCTCCACAAGTAGGGCGCGATCAGGTCCTCGCCAACATCAAAGCGCCGTTCCGACGAGGGACGCCCAGGCGTGCCTCCAGTGTCCACAAGCACGAATCCGCCCTGAGGTAATCCGACCAGCAGGCTCTCCGACTGTCCGGTATCCAGCAGCGTGAGTTCCAGCTCGCCTGCGGTTTGTCGCTGAGGGAAAGGATGGATGACAATTACCGCCGCCGCTGCCAGCGCAGCCGCCAGCGGTGCCAATGCCAGCAGCCGCCCGCGCCTGAGAGCCAGTATGGTGACCATCAGGCAACAGACGAACACCGCTGCCAGCCAGCCGGGCGGTTCTGGAACCGGCCAATCCGGCTCCCATCCTGCAAAGTACTCAGCGAGCCGCTGCGCCGCTGAGATCATCTGCCCTGCTACCCCGGCAATGGAGCCGCTTCCGGTCAGCAGGGCAAGAAACCCAACCGGAATGGCCGCCGAGATCAACGGCGTCACAACCACGTTGGCGATCAATCCGCTGAGGGACAACCGGTGAAAGTAGATCACCATCGGCAGAACCAGCCCCAGTTGGACCGCTGCGGAAACCAAAAATGCCTGGCCGGCCCAGTTGACAACCGACACGATCGATCGCAGTGCGGCTTTCCACCACTTCACCCCGGTCCTGAACGCGAGCGCCAGGGTGGCAGCCAATAGTTCCAGCTCCACTTCCCACGACTGCGGCAGCCTCCTGCCGGCTCGCTCAGCAGTCAACCAGGGCTGCGCCAGCAGGCCAATCGCTCCTACCGCCAGAAACGAGAGCTGGAAACTGGCCTCGAACAACTGCCCAGGGTCCGCCGCCAGAAACACCAGCGTCACCGCCGCCAATATGTTCAATAACCTCGGAGTGCGGAACATCAGCATTCCTGCGGCCGACAGCGACATCGCGGCCGCCGCGCGCAGCGCCGGCGTGGCGCCTCCAGCCACAGCGGAATAGAACCAGGCAATCAACGCCGCCAGCAGAATGGCCCCACTCGAGCCCCATCCAACATGCCGCCGCCAGATCAGGAACAGGCCGCAAATCATCGTGATGTGCCCGCCCGAAATCACCAGGGCGTGGTACGTGCCGGTTCGCCTGAAATCTTCCACCCATGACCGGCGCAGCGCAACCCCGTCTCCGAGCAGCAGCGCGCGCAACAGCGCTGCCTGCCGGGGCTCCGGATAGAGCAGCGCCAGCCTGTCCTGTGCCGTGCGCGCGCAGTCGATCCAGCATCCCCAGCAGGCGGTTCCCGCAGGCGGCGCCCGTTCGCTCCCACCTCCCCTTCGACGCCATCGAGGCCTGCCAGAAAACGCCCTGCCTCGAAAGAAATGTCTCCCGGTCGAACGATCCTTCCAGCCCGAAGTTCCTCACCGGCCGTACATTGGCCTCCCCTCGGACCAGTTCTCCATACACGGGCAGTCCGGCCCCCACCGGCGTGTTCACCCGGACCCCGCCCAGCCCTTTGGCCCGGATCACGACCATCGCCCGCTCGTCCGTCACGGCGGCGCTCTCCACTACGCAGCCCTCGATCAACTGCTTCCCCGCCTTGGCCCCCTGCGGCGGCTCCAGTCGCGGCCTCAACGCCATGTTCGCTGTTCCCGCCAGCACGATCGCCAACGACCCGCAAACCGCAACCACCCAGCGTTTCCTGATCATCAACCCGCCCAGGGCCAGCAGCATCAGGAAACCTGCGAATCCCGCCGCGGTCGGCCCAGTCACCCAATCCGCCCGGGAGAAGGCAACTCCGGCGGCAAAGAGACAAGCTGGAACCAGAAGCGGATCGCGCATGACGGGCTGTTCGTTGAACAAGTGGCCCGACAGAGCGAAAACTCTCAAACAGCTTGGCCGGGCTACTCCCCACCCAACTCCGCGTCTTCCTGCTTTTTCTTGTGCTTAGGGCTCTTTCGAGGAGCCGGCTCCTCCACCCGCCCGGGCTTCACCGCCCCGATCGCCTGCCGCGCCCGCCTGCGCGCCGTGAGCGCCTTTTCCTCACTCAGATCGAGCGTAATCTTCTTTTTCATCGCATTCTCCGGCCCGCGTCCCACCTAAGGACCTGCCCCCTGCCTTGACGCTGCTTTCCACGCGAACGTACAATCTAGGTGTCTTCCAAGGAGGCCCTGTGCGTCAAATCGGCATTCCTGAGCTGATCATCATCCTCGGCATCGCCGTGCTTTTGTTCGGCGGCAAAAAGATCCCCGAGGTTGCCAAAGGCCTCGGAGAAGGAATCAAGAACTTCAAGAACGCCCTGAAAAGCGAAGAACCCAAGCCTGAAGAAAAGAAACAGGCCTGAGGCCTTCCCTCAATCCGCGTTCCTCAACCATCCCGTCTCGCTTTGAATGAGCCCCGGTCGCATGAGCCGCCGGGGCTTGTTATTTGCGAAAACTCGAAAAAAGACCCCGGAGCCGTTCTGGCCCCGGGGCTCTCCATCTCCCTTTTTGAGGGAAAAACTGACTGGGAAGATTTTAGAAACTACTTCTTCTTCGGAGGAACGATGGAATCCTTTACGGTCTTCGCCACCAGGAACTTCACGACCTTCTTGGCCGGGATCTTAATCTGTGCACCTGTCGCCGGATTCCGGCCGATGCGGGCCTTGCGCTCCACCCTCTTCAGTCTGCCAATGCCCGGAATCACGAACAGCCCCACCTTCTTGGTCTGCTGAATCGCGATCTCGGCATACTTGTCCAGCAGTGCCTTGGCCTGCTTGTTGCTTACTTCGCACGCTGCCGCCAGCTCTTTAATGAGTGCGGTCTGGGTCATTCTCTTCACTTCGGCCATAGCGTCTCCTTCGATTGCTCCCATTGGCGGGTCACCAGATTGTCCCAACCTGCCCCGCGAATGTTTCAAACAAAACCGCTCAGAATTGTCGACGGCTCCGTTCTCGGATCAATCATAAGTGAACCCTTGGCGCGGTGTAAAGAGGCGGATGGTCAAAACTGGCCTAAAATCAGGCTTTTTTTGGCCCTGCCCCCATCAAAAGCCTGTCAAACGGCCATTTCGCGCCTCCAGGCGCCCCAAAGCAGCTCAAAATCCTTGTTTCAGAACCAATCCGCCTGTCGCGCATCCATGATGAAGAGAGAGAGGATGGATATCAGTGATACGAGCCTGCGGACTCTGCCTTTGGGCCGCCCTGGCGGTGGAGCCTGCATTCTGCCAGTCCTTGCTCGACCCCTCCAATCAGGCCAGCAGGCCGATCATCGACGCGTTTGAATCCGCCTGGGCCGATACCAGCCAAGGGCGCCTCGACGGAACCTTCTCCTTCATCCGGCCAACCTTGGGCTACAATCTGCGCCACTGGGCCGGGTACGACCTGATTCTGCCCGCCCGGCAATTGGACCTCACGGATCCTGGCTCCGTCGGCATCATCTTCTGCATCGAATCCACTGCCGGCGACAAATCCTACTTCCTCCAGAAGCACGATCTTCACCCACCGAAACTGGATGACCCCGCCGCAAAGGCCAGTCTGCAGCAAGCTCTCGCTGCGTTTCTCAGGCGGCTTTTTCGCCGGCCCAGGCCGCTACAGCTACCGTCTCATTCTCGCCGTTAAGGACGGGCGCGAATACCGCCGGCGCGGCTCCTTCAAAGTCGAGCAGACCCGCATCCCCTCTTCGATTCCTGCCGGCAAGGCGCTGCCGATGAGCACGCCGCAATGGGCCGGTTTCGCCCCCGGCGCCACTGGCGGCCACGCCACCGTGATGATGCACGCCTCACCGGTCTACCCCCGGCGCACGATCGCGCGCCTGCAACCCTATGACCGCTTCGTCCTGCTGAGCGCCCTCGGCACGCTCCTCTCCCAGGGCGGCTATTCCTCGGCCCACGTCATCGTCTTCGATCTCGCCGGACGCCGCATCCTTTTCGACGAAGAGCGCTTTGACCGCCCGGCCATGCGCCGCCTCCGCCGCACTCTCGAAGAAGCCGACTTCGCAACCATCGCCTACCAGACGCTCGCCGGCGGACCTACCCCTCAACATCTCGCCGAGGATGTCCTGATGCGCGCCGCTGAACATCGCGACGACCGCGAAACCTTTGTCTTCCTGGGGCCCGCGTGGCGGCCTTCTCGCGGGCAGAAGCCAATTCGCCCCGCACTCAAGGAATCCGTTTCCAAAGTCCACTATCTGGCTCTAGTGCCCAGGAACTTTCTTCCCCAGGACACCATCAACGACGTCGTTCGCGCCCTCAAGGGCAAAGTCCACGCTATCTATGCACCTGCCGACTTTCTCAACGCGCTTCGGAAGATCACCTCCGGGGGATAGGGCAGCACCCACGTACTGTAGCGGTATACAATCAGGGTCGCTGCATGCACGTTGTCGCCTCGAATTCCCTCTTCACAGCGCGCCGCGGCGGCCGCCACTTTGTCGTCGAGTTGTTGCTGCCGCACAGGGTGCTGACGACCTGCTCCGTCAACGGCGGTCTCCGCGAAGATCTGAATTGGCTGGTGAACTACCAGAGTTGCGAGGGCGCGGCACATGCCGCTCGCGCGGCGCACTTGAAGGAAGTCGGCCCGGTGGGCGCACATAGTGAGGTCTGCGGCGAACTCGACCTTTTGCCTGATCGGACCGCCACCATGGGCACAGCGGCCAATGTGCGCTACACGGCCCTGGCCTGCGAGAAGTACGGCGATCTCGAAGTCACCGTCTTCGCTACTGCCGGTGTCTATGGCAACGCCGCCGCCGCGGGAGATCCCGCCTTGTGGCTGGAAACCGCGCAAGGCTGGAAGCGCGCGGAAGAGCCCCCCGGCACCATCAACCTCATCGTCCTCTGTCACGTTCCGCTCAGCCCTGGCGCGTTGTCCCGCGCGGCCATCACTGTCACCGAAGGCAAGAGCGCCGCGCTGGCACGTCTGGCCGTTCCCAGCCGCTACTCTCCCGATTTGGCAACAGGAACTGGCACGGATCAACTCTGCATCGCAGCCCCGCGCAGCACTGGCCAGATGGAGTTCTCCGGCACCGGCCCGCACTCCAAACTCGGCGAACTGCTCGGCCTCGCCTCGCGCAACGCAGTCATGGAGGCCCTGCGCTGGCAGAACGGGCTCGAACCCTCCTACACCCGCAGCCTGACCCATGCCCTCGGCCGATTCGGGCTCACTGACGCCGTCCTTCGCGAACGCGTCTCCGCCTTGCTCAGCGAAGCGGACGCCGCATTGCTGGCAGCCAATTGGATGGCCGTTGTCCACGAGCCCCTTGCCTCCTCCCATGCCTATGCCGTCGCGGCAGTTCTCGACCGGTTGCGTTACGGCACGCTCTCCACCGATATCGCGGAAGAGGCCGTTCGCCGCCAGGCCGCCGGCCTGGCCACCGCCATCGCCGCCCAAGTCGACCTCTGGCCCGAGTTCTATGCCACTCTGGACCCGCGCCCCCCCTTCGAAATGCTGATCCGGGCTATCGCTCTCGGATGGGCACGCAAATGGAAGTGACCCCGCTGGGGGCGTCCGTAATCCTGCTCCTGGCCGCTTGTGCCTTGGATGGCCTATTGGGTGACCCTGTATACGCCGCGCATCCGGCCCGGCTGATGGGCAAGTCCCTCGAGAGAATTGAGGCCGCACTGCGCGCTGCCGGCTTCGACGGCTACTTGGGCGGCATCCTGCTGCTGCTGGCGATGAGCGGCCTTTGGTGCGGCACAGTCGCAGCCCTGGCGCTCTCGCTTCATCTCGTCCACCCCTGGCTCTCCGCTGCATTCCATGTCTTCTGGCTTTACAGCCTCATCGCGTTCCGCGATCTGGTGGCGCACGTCTTGAGAGTCGAGCGGGCTGCCCGCGCCGGCGATCTCGATGCCGCCCGCCGGGCCATCTCCATGCTGGTCGGCCGCGACACTGATCGCATGGACCTTGCCGCCTGCCGGCGCGCCGCGATTGAAAGTCTCAGCGAGAACCTGGTCGACGGAGTCCTCAGTCCCCTCTTCTGGTATTGCCTGCTCGGTCTTCCCGGGGTCACGCTGTTCAAAGTAGTCAGCACGATGGATTCGATGGTGGGCTATAAGACACCGCGCTATCTGCGCTTCGGATGGTGCGGAGCACGCACGGACGATGTGATGAACTGGCTTCCGGCACGGCTCACCTGGTTCCTGATGGCTGTGGCCGCGATCTTCGTTCCCGGCTGCACCGCGGCGGGCGCGTTGCGCGTCGGCTGGCGGCAGCACGCTGTCGTGCCCGGACCCAATTCCGGCTGGAGCGAGGCGGCCTGCGCCGGAGGCATCCATCGCCGGCTGGCCGGACCCATCTACGCAGCGGGCGTCCTGGTCAATGAGACATGGCTCGGCGCGCCGGAGGATCCCCCCGCCGGGTTGGACGGCGACGTCGGCCGGGCCATTGCCCTATGCGTGACGACTGGTGGGCTTTTCCTCTTGCTGATTGCTTTACTCATCCGGTACAGTTAACGATACACATGGCCGCCCGGATGAAGGACATCGCCAAGGACCTCGGCGTTTCGGTGATCACCGTTTCGAAGGTCCTCCGGAATCATCCGGACATTGGCGATGCGACACGCGAGCGCGTTCTAAAACGGATGCGCGAACTGAACTATCAGCCCAACCTGGCGGCGCGAGCGTTGGTCACGGGGCGGACATTCTGCCTGGGCTTTATCGTGCCTGACCTTGTGCATCCATTCTTCGCTCAGGTGGCCAAGGGCCTGTCGGGCTTCGTGCGCAACCACAGTTATGGGCTGCTGCTGGCCTCCTCTGAGGAGGACGCCCAATTGGAGCGGCAGGAGATCGAGCAGATGCTGGCGCGGAGCGTCGACGCGCTGATTGTCGCCTCGGCGCAGTGGACAGTAGAGAGTTTCCGCCGCATCGAAGAGAGCAAGACTCCCTACGTGCTCATTGACCGGCAGTTCCTGGGACTACCGGCAAATTTCATCGGTATTGACGATCAGCGCGCCGGGATGATGGCCACCGAACACCTGATTTCAGTGGGATGCAGGCGTATTGCTCACATTCGAGGTCCCGAGGTGAGTACGGCGATCGGCCGTCTCGCCGGCTACCGGCTCGCCTTGTCGAAGCACGGACTCGACGCCCCCGATGGACTGGTGGTAATGGAAGCCACCGGCGACGAGGCGGCGGAACTCAGCGGCTATCAGGCGATGAGCAAGTTGCTGAAGCTTGAGCCGCGCCCGGATGGCGTCTTCTGCTACAACGACCCGGCGGCGATGGGCGCCATGCAGGCGATTCTCAACGCCGGGCTGCGAATTCCCGAGGACATCGCGGTGATCGGCTGCGGCAACGTCCTGTACGCCAGCGCATTGCGGGTGCCGCTATCGACCATAGACCAGAGCAGCTCCGAGATCGGGTCTCGAGCCGGCCAACTGGCGCTCACGCTGATTGAATCCAAGCAGCCGCTCCGCCCGGAAACCATCCTGCTGGAGCCGAGGTTGGTTGTGCGGGCCTCGACCTCCCGAGGCACTACTCAAAGCTGAACGTCTGCCCGGCTCCGGCGGGCCGGAAGTCCTTGCCGTAGGCCTCGCGGAAGAGGGCGATGGCGCGGTCGCCGGTGCAGTGGCTGGCTGCGATCGAGGCAACGCCAAGCCGCTTGAGGCTGGCGATCTTCTCGCTGACCTGAGCTTCGCTATCCTGCAGCAGGTGAAAGCCGCCGAGTAGGAAGCGAACATCCTTGCGGCCCCGCTGCTTCTCAGCGGCCTCGACCAACCGGACAACGCCCGGATGGCTACAGCCCGTCAGCATCACAAGGCCTTTCGAGGTTTCGATGACCAGCGCTTGTTCTGGAGGGCTGCCGTCGACGCTTCCTGTTGTGTAGATTCCGGGCACGATCTCCACAGGTCCCGTAACCCGCCGCGGTGTCATGCCGGCGGCGCTGGCCTGATTGAAAGCGACAGGCGCAAAGCTGTCGAGAAAGCTGACTTCGATCTTCGGGTTCAACCTGTAGAGGGCGTAGATGCCGTTGCGATGATCGCCGTGCTCGTGGGAGATGACGGCGTGCGTAATCGACTTGGGGTCGATGTCGAGCTTCTTCAGATTGGCCAGAAAGAGGTCCGGCTTCGCCCCCGAATCGAAAAGCACCGTGCGTCCCTGGTAGCGGACCAGTGCGGCGAAGCCCCAGTCGGCTTCGATCCCTTCGCGGGCTGACGTGTTGTCGTAGATGATCTGGACAGACAACTCCGGCGCTGCCGTAAGGACGGCGGCGCAGAGAACGATGAACATGGCGCCTCCAGTATCAGACGCCTTCAATCTTACAGACGACGGAATACTCGCTGGGTTTCTGGGCCGGGAGCTTCACCGTAAGTCCAGCTGCGCTCTGCGCCCATTCGACCTTGCCCTTGAGGCCGAGAACGGAGACGCCTGAGACCTTGGCCTTGCCCTGCGCGAGTTCGGGGAAGACAGCCTGAGCGGCGTCGGTGCCCATGGAGAAGGCGTAGAGAGTCGAGCCCTTCTTCGTGTAGCGGACATCGGCGGCGGAGAGATCCTTGCGATTGCGCTCGTTGAAGGCTTCAGCCACATGGTGGTCCGAAGTTCCGCCGCGACCCGCGGCTGTGTTGCCGGTTGAGGGACCGCTGCCGTAGGTGTTCCACGGGCGCGTGGAGTAAATTGCTTCGCTGTTGACCGCCATCCAGCGCGTGATGCCGTCGAGGATCTTCAGCTCCTCCGGGTCGAGCATGCCGTTTGAGGGCAGCGGGAAGTTCAGCAGCAGGTTCCCGTTTCGGCTGACGATGTCGACCAGCATGTCGGTGACGATCTTGGGCGACTTGTACTTGGCTTCTGTGTTGTAGTGCCATGTGCCGATGCAAGTGTCGGTCTGCCAGGGCTCATCCCAGATTTTGTCGACGACGCCGCGCTCGAGGTCGAGCACGCAGATGCCCTTGACGCAGTCAGTCTTGCCTTTGTTGGCATAGAGTGTTTCGACTTTGCCGCCATGCTTCTTGGCGCTCATGTTGTAGAGGTGCGCGGTAAGCCCGAGGCCCCATTCCTCGAAGAAAATCGGGCCGTCGGTGTAGAGCAGGTCGGGCTCGTGCTGGTCGAGCAGGTCCTTGATGCGCGAATACCAATGCTGTCTCCACTTCAGCGGGACATTGGACTGTTCCCACGGATGCTTGGGCGCCTCGTGGGTTTCGCAATAGAGGCTCTGATACTTGGGGTCCGCGCCGTCGTAGGGAACGCCCTTGTAGGGGCCTTCCTTATCGGCTCCGTGACTGGTCTGATACCAGTTGTAGACAACAGCCAAGTGCTCGCTGACTCCGAACTTCATGCCCTGCTTGCGGGCTGCTTTGGCGAACTCGCCGACGACGTTGCGCTTGGGCCCCATCTTCACTGCGTTCCAGGGATTGTGCTTGGAATCCCAGAGGTCGAAGTTGTCGTGGTGGACGCCCATGCTGACGAAGTACTTCGCTCCGGCCTTCTTGTAGAGGGCCATGAGCGCTTCGGGATCGAACTTCTCGGCTTTCCAGGTGGGGATCACGTCCTTGAAGCCGAACTTGGAGGGATGGCCGTATTTCTGAAGGTGATACTTGTACTGCTTGGAACCCTCCATGTACATGTTGCGCGCGTACCAGTCGCCGTATTCGGGAGCGGACTGCGGCCCCCAATGCGCCCAGATGCCGAACTTGGCGTCGCGAAACCACTCGGGGGCTTTGAATCCTTTGAGCGACTCGCGGGTGTTCTGGAACGGACCCGGCATGTAGGACGGCCCTGTTTGGGCGTTGAGCGTGTGCGCTGTTGCCGCGGCGGCAGCGAGGCTGCGCATCGCGTTTCTTCTGGTGATGTTCATGGACTATAGCTCCTCGTCGAAGCAGACCGCGACTTTGCCGCACTTGCCGGAAGCCATCAGCGCATAGGCCTCGGCCCACCTTGTCCAGCGCGAACCGGTGCGTCACCAGGTCGGCCGGGATGCAGATTCCAGCGGACCAGCCGCTCCACCAGTTCCTCCATCAGCCAGGTCGAGGTGACCCAGGAACCGTAGATCGTCTTCTGGTCGTGGATGATGTCGGGCGACGGGTTGAACTCGACGCGCCCGCCTTCGCCGAGCAAGACGATGCGGCCCCACTTGCGCGTGGCGCGGATGGCCGTGGCGCGCGCCGCGTCGTTGGCGGAGCAATCGACGGCGCGCTCGACGCCGCGGCCGCCGGTGAGCTCGCGCACCTGCTGCGACGTTGTCCGGGCCGGCCGTCAGCACCTCGTCGCAGAGGCCCAGGTCGAGCGCCAGTTCCATGCGCTCCGGGACGACGTCGATGCCGATGATCTTGTTGCGCGCCGAGCTTGCGGCAGAGCGCCGCGGTGGCGAGGCCGACCGGACCGAGTCCGGTGATCAGCACGGCGTCGTTGCCGCTGATGCCGATCTTCTGCAGCCCCTCGTACACCGTGCCGAAGCCGCAGGCCACCTGCGCGCCGTCGGCGTAGGAGAGTTCGTCGGGCAGCATGACGAGGTCCTTCTCCTCGGCCAGCAGGTAGTCGGCCATGCCGCCGTCGCGCTGCCAGCCGTAGGCGCGGCGGTACTTCTCGCTGGTGCAGGAGATCATGTAGCCGCGGCGGCAGTCGTTGCAGACGCCGCAGCCGGAGATGTGATAGACGATCACGCGGTCGCCCTCCCCGAAGCGGCGGCAGCCCGGCCCGGTCTTGACGATCTGCCCGCACGGGCTCGTGGCCGGCGACCACGCCCTGGTAGCCTTCCGGGCCTTTGCCGAGGTGCTCGTGGTAGATGCAGCGGATGTCGGAGCCGCAGATGGTGGACGCCTTCATGCGCAGCAGCACTTCGCCGTGGCCCGGCTCCGGGACCGGCACTTCCGCAGCTCGATCGTGCTGTTGCCCGGCAGAAACGCGCCTTGCATGTTCTCGCTCATTGCGTGATCTCTCCATTCAGGTCCCAAAGGTCTTCCCAGGTCTGGCCGTCCTTCCACAGGAAGACCTGCCCTTTGATCGAGGCGGCAGTTGCGGTCGATTCCGCGCGATGGCGCGCCATCTCGGCGTCGGTCAGCGGGTCGCTCGACGACGGCGCGCAGGTTGGCCAGGTAGTTGCGCGCGATTGGTCGACAAGGGGATCGGCGTCTGCCCGCGCTGCACCGCCCACTTCACGCAGACCACCGCCGGATGGACGCCGAGGCCGCTGCGCGATCTCGACGATCACCGGATCCTCGATGTCGACGGTGTCCTCCGGGCGTGCGGTCGCGCTCCGGGCGGTTCGGGCGAGCCGATCGGGCAGTAGCCGACCGGCTCGATGCCGTTCGCCGCGCACGAACTCGAACAGCTCCGGCTGCTGGAAGTGCGGGTGCAGTTCCATCTCGTTGACGGCCGGGCTTGATGCGCGCGTCGCGCAGCAGCAGCTTCAGCTTGGGGATGGTCATGTTCGACGTGCCGATGTGCCGCACCAGCCCCAGGTCGACCAGCTTCTCCATCTGCCGCCAGGTCCGCATGAAGTTCTCGTGGATGTACGGCTTGGCGTCGGCGCTGCGCGATGCGACGTCGCAGCCGGGCGGATGGAAGTTCGGGAACGGCCAGTGGACCAGGTACAGGTCGAGGTAGTCGAGCCGCAGGTCGGCGAGCGACTTCCGGCAGGACGGGATCACGTCGGCTTCGGCGTGCTTGTCGTTCCAGAGCTTGGAGGTGATCCAGAGTCCTTCGCGCTGCAGCGCCGGCGGCGAAGATGTCCGGAAACGCGTCGCCGATGACGTCCTCATTGCCGTAGACGGAGGCGCAATCGAAGTGGCGGTAGCCGACCTCGTCGGCGCCGCGCACGGCCTCGGCGATCGCGTGGGCGTCGGCATGGTCGGAGCCGAACGTGCCGAGGCCGATGGCCGGCATCCGGGCGCCGGTGGAGAGGGTCCGCTGCGGCACGGTGGCCGGGTTCACAAGGAGGTCCTGAGTCATTGAACACTCGCAATGATCGATGAAGTCATCGTTATAGTAACAGTGAAGGAAAAGCGCGTCAACGGGCTGAACCGCTAACGCTTCTACGCTGCGCTCTCTTTGATCGTGATGATCTGGTTGGCCTTCACCTGCGGGACCACCTGGACATGACCGCTCGTCCATCGGATGGTGAGGTCGGCCGTGGTTGCGCCGCCGAGGCCGAAATGGAGTCGCGGGTCGTTCACCGAATAGAAGCTCGACTGCGCGCATACCTCCTGCGCCTGTTGGCGGCCGCCATAGCGTGCCGTCACCCGCGTGCCGATGGCGCTCCGATTCGACTTGGTTCCGATCAGGCGCACCTTGAGCCAATGGCCGTTGCCGGAGACGTCGTTGCGCAGCAGCGACGGAGGCTCGTTCATGTTCATGATGAGCACGTCGATGTCGCCGTCATTGTCGAAATCGCCGAACGCGCATCCCCGGCTCGGATGGGCGGCTACGATTCCAGGCCCGGCCTCTTCGATCAACTGCTCAAACCGGCATTCGCCCAGATTGCGGAAGACCATTCGCGGCGTGCGGAAGGGATAAGCGGGCAGCTTCCGTTCGATTTCGGGATAGACACTCCCCGTCACGATCAGGATGTCCGGTAGTCCGTCGTTGTCCAGGTCGACCATGCCCGCGCCCCAGCCGACAAAGCGGGTCTCGACCCCCAGGCCGGAGCGCACTGTGTCGTCGTTAAAGTAGCCCTTGCCGTCGTTGACGTAGAGAACGTTCGTGTCGTCGGAGAAGTGGGTCTTCACGAGATCGAGACTGCCGTCGAGGTTGCAGTCGCCGATGCCGACCCCCATGCCTGCCTGCTCCATGCCGTCTTCGCTCAAGGCAGCGCCTCGCGCCAGGCCCTCTTCCCGGAACGTGCCGTCGTGGTTGTTCCGAAACAGAAAGCTGGGCTTGGAATCGCAGGCGACATAAACGTCCGGCCAGCCGTCGTTGTCGTAGTCGGCCGCCACCGCGGTCATCGGATATCCGCCGCGCGCGCCGGCGAAGCCGGACTCCTTGCTCACATCAGTGAACGTCCCATCACCGTTGTTGCGGAACAGTTGCACGTAGCCGGTTGGCAGGCCGCGCGGGCCGCAGTTGACCGGAACGCCCTTCCAGTTGCAGTCGGTGTTCTCTCCTGGTTTGGGCAACTTCTCCAGCGTAGTGTCCAGGTAAGTCGCCACCACAAGGTCGAGATGTCCGTCACGGTCGTAGTCCACCCAGGTGCAGCCTGCGCCGTAGCGAACAGACCGCCTGCTCCAAGCCGGCCTTCTTCGTCACGTCCGTGAACGTGCCGTCGCCGTTGTTCCGGTAAAGGATGTTCTGTCCGTAGCGCGTGATGAAGATGTCGTCGAACCCGTCGTTGTCGAAGTCGCCGACAGTGACCGCGGAGGACCACCCGGTTGATGTGAGCCCGGCTTTCGCTGTGACGTCGGTAAACGTTCCGTCGCGGTTGTTCTTGTAGAGCCGGTTCGTGGTCCCGGCCGGAGTTCCGCTGAGGCGCGCGCCGCTCAGAACGAAGAGATCCATCCAGCCGTCGTTGTCGTAATCGACGAAGGCGACGCCGCAGCCGACCACCTCGAGGATGAATTCCTTCCGATCGAGACCCCCGTAGATGACGGGATGGGTAAGGCCGGCTTGCGCCGAGATATCCGTGAAGCGTGCGTTGAAAGGCCGCCCCGAAGGTTTGCCGCGCGGCTGCGGCTTGACGCCGCGGGAGGAGATGCCCTGTGCAATGGCGTCTGCCGCAGACAGCCCGAGGGCGCCTAGCAGCTTTCGGCGCGTCATTGCGGCGGCTCCGTGACTTTGATTGTTTGCCCGGATTTGACGTTCTCCAGCTTGAGCACCGCCCCGGAGGGCCACCGGACCTCCACCGTCGCGCGCGAGCCGGTCCGTACCGAGGCCAACATGGATTCGCTTGTCGCTGGCGGATTGATAGCCCACCGCCGTCTGAACAGCATAGTGCTGCACCAAGCCTGAGGCCGTCACCACCTTCACACTGCAGCCGATGCAGTCCCGGTTGGAGCGCACTCCGACGGGCTGGATGGTGATCCACCCGTTTCGATTGCCGCCGTCGTTGCGCAGGACGTAGGCCCTCTGATTGAGGTTGCGCCACGACAATGTCAACGTCGCCGTCGTTGTCAAGATCGCCAAATGCGGCTCCTCGGCCGGCCCACTTGGACTGGAAGACGCCGCCCGCGCCCGCATCGGTGAACTGTCCGCCTCGATTTCTGCAGCAGCAGCGGCGGCTGGAGATAGCTCACGTTCGATGAGGTTTGCTCGATGGTGTCCATCACGTGGCCCTGCGCCACGAACAGGTCCTTCCATCCATCGTTGTCGTAGTCGAAGAAGCGCGTACTCCAGCCGGAGTAATCGCAGTGTTGCGCGCCCCAGACCGCTCTCCACCGTCGCATCCCGGAAGGTGCCGTCTCTGTTGTTGCGGAACAGAACATAGCGTTCGTCCGAGAGGTCGGTCACGACTGATGTCGGGCCAGCCGTCGTTGTCATAGTCGGCGAAGTCGGTGCCCATGCCGGCAAAGGTTCTCCCATCCTCGTTGAAGCCGGTACCCGACAGCAAGGACTTCTCCGTAAACGTCCCGTTCTTGTTGTTGTGGTACAGGAAGCACTGGACGGAATCGTTGGCGACATAGATGTCGGTCCAGCCGTCGGCATCGTAATCGGCGATTGCGACACCCGAGAGCCTTTCCCAGCGGATTCGCAATACCGGCCTTGGCGGAAACGTCTGTGAACGTGCCGTCGCCGTTGTTGTGATACAGGATGTTGGTCACGCCGTTGAAATTGTCGGGATGGCAGTAGGCTCGTCCGCCTGGTTTGGCGGCGCCGCAATACCGGTTGGCCTGGAAGTTCCACTCGACGTACCGCCCGACAACCAGATCGAGCCGCCCGTCGTTGTCGTAGTCGAAAAAGCCGGCGCTGCTGCTCCAGCCGCTGCCGCGCACTCCCGCCTTCCCGGTGACATCGATGAACGTGCCGTTGCCGCTGTTCCGGTAGAGAGTGTTCCCGCCATAGCCGGTGACGAACAGGTCGGTGAATCCGTCGTTGTCGAAATCGCCCACGGCGACGCCCATGCTGTACAGAGATCTGGGGCATGCCTGTGAGCCCTGCGGCCTCCGTGACGTTTTCAAACGTTCCATCGGGAGCTTGCCGGTACAGCCGGTTCCAATACTTCCTGTCGGACTTGTCGGGCATCTTGCCCGCGGGCATGGGATCGGCGAGACCGGCGCCATTGGCGAAGAACACGTCGAGCCGGCCGTCGTTGTCATAGTCGAGCAAGGCAACGCCGCCACCCATGGTTTCGATCAGGTATTTCTCAGATGTCGGCGAGGCTTCATGCCTGAACTCAATCTTCGAGGCTGCGGTGATATCCGTGAAGGTCACCTCGGGGGCGGTGCCGCGCCATACAGCAACGCCGCCCCGAGCAGCGCCGGGAGCCGCCAGGCGCGAGCCGTGCGCTTCGGCGCCGCACGGCGGAACGGCTCGCGCCGAACGATGCCTTCGCCTTCGCGGATGACGATTTGATGGTTTGCCGGCACATCGTCGAAGGACTCCTTCCCTCCCGAAGGCCAACGCACTTCGACACGATCGGCCTTGAGCGCCTGCCCCAACCCGAAGTGCAGCCGGAAGTCATTCTGTGAGTAGTAGCTCGATCCCGACATCACCTCGTCGATTCGTGTGCGCCCCCCTTCAACAACCGTGACGCGCGCTCCAATGGCGCTGCGGTTGGATCGCGTCCCGATGCACTTGACCAACAGCGAGTTGTTCCGCCCCGCGGCATCGCTTCGCAGCAGCGAAGGCGGCGCGTCGATGTTGTTGACCACGATCTCCACCGCGCCGTCGTTGTCCAGATCGCCGAAGGCGCAGCCCCGCCCGGCGTGCTCGGCCAATATCCCTGGCCCGACCGATGCCGAAACGTCCGCGAACCGCCCGTTGCCGAGATTCCGGTACAAGGTCCTGCGCTGCTTGTAAGTGATGTGATGCTTGCGCGTGGCGAGCTGCGAATAGACATGACCGTTGGCGATGAAGATGTCCTTCCATCCGTCGTTGTCGAAATCGAAGAAGCCTACGCCGAACCCGAGAAACTTGCGATTGACGCCCATGCCGGCGGCAATGCTCGCATCCTGGAAAGTCCCGTCGCCGTTGTTGCGGTAGACCGTGGTGACCTGCTCGGAGAAATTGGTTCGCACGATGTCCAGCCAGCCATCGCCGTTATAGTCGGCCGCGGAGACGCCCATCCCGGAGAGCGCGACGCCATTCTCGTCGAACGCGCACCCGGCGGGGACCCCAACCTCGCGAAACGTGCCGTCGCGGTTGTTCCGGTAGAGCAGGCTCGGTGCCGTGTCGGAGGCGACATAGATGTCGGGCCAGCCGTCGTTGTCGAAGTCCGCCGAGACGACACCCATGCCGTACGATCCGGTCGGACGCCAGCCCTGCTCAATGAAGACCATGGCGGCCGCGCCACGCGGCGTCGCGACGCCGGATTTCTCGGACACATCCTCGAACGTGCCGTCACCGCGGTTGCGGTAGAGGATGTTGGTTCCGCCCGCAAAACCCTGCGGCCCGCAGGGAACAGGCATATCGGCGTAACGGCAGAGGTGCGACGAGCCCGGGCGCGGGGCGCGCGCGGGATTGAACGGAACATAGTTGGAGACGAAGAGATCCAGCCGGCCGTCGCGGTCGTAATCGAGGAAACAGCAGCCCGCGCCCCAGCGCGACCCGTTGCCCGCGACGCCCGCCTTCTCAGATACGTCGGTGAATGTGCCGTCGCCGTTGTTGCGATAGAGCACATTGCTGCCCCAGTAGCTGACGAACAGGTCATCGAAGCCGTCATTGTCGATATCGCCCACGCAGCAGGCCTGTCCCCACCCGGTGCGAGTCAGGCCGGCCTTGCGGCGTCACGTCTGTGAAGGTGCCGTCGCGATTGTTGCGGAAGAGATAGCTGGTCGGCGCCGGCGAGCTTGGCGCAGCGTCGAGCGTCGTGCCATTCACCAGGAAGATGTCGAGCCATCCGTCATTGTCGTAATCGAAGAGGGCAACCCCGCCGCCCATCTCCTCCAGCAGAGTCTGCTTGTTGGCTACGGAGCCGATGATGTTCCTGGCGCCCGCCAGGCCCGACTCGCCTGCTACATCAGCGAACGTGACGGCAACTTCGGAGCGGGCCGAGAGTCGCTCCGCCAGCGGCGCGGCAGGGCACAAGAGTCCTCCCAGCACACGGAACCATGCACGCCGGGATGAGCCCTCGCGGCCGGCCCTACTCACGCCCTGCACGCTCCGGACGCAGGCTTTCTCGGCGTCTCTCCTCCAGCTCGTCCGATTCACGATTCAGCTTGCTGAACTTCTCCATGGCTTCACGGCTCTCATCCAGCTTGCCCAGCCGGCGGTAGATCGTTGAGAGCACGTAGTAGTAAGAGGCGACTCGGGGGTTGATGGCAATCGCGCTGTTGAGCGCAGTGGCGGCCGCATCGAATTCTCCAAGTCGCTCCTTCGCTCGGGCCATCTGGAAGTATCCCCGATCGGCTTTCGCGTTCACTGCAACAGCCTTCCGGGCGTACTCGAGAGCCTCGCCCGTCGCGCCCTTGCGGTTGTAGTAGGCGCTGAGGTTGATGTATGGGGTGGCGTATCCGGCGCTCCGCGCTTCGTTGAGTTGAATCGACCTTTGGTAGGCGGCGATGGCCGCGTCATCCTCGCCCAGAGCCTCGAGCGCGAAGCCCAGGCCGTCGTGGGCCTCCATGTACTCCGGGCTGTTGCGAAGCGCGCGCTCAAAGGCCGCCTTCGCGGGCAGGTATTGATCCTGGATTGAAAACAGCCGGCCCAGGTTAAACGGGATCTCGGCGGACTTCGGGTCGTACTTCTCCCCCTGCTCGAACTCGAGTTGCGCGGCCTCGAATCGGCCGATCATCATCAGCGTCCGCCCCAGCACCTTGTGCGCATCAGCGTTGGCCACGTTCAGCGCGAGCGAGCGGGAGAGGGCCTTGATGGATTCGCCGAGCTTCTGCTGCGAAAAGAGGCTGTAGCCGAGGGCATACCACCCCCAGGAGGAGTTGGGCCTGCCTTTGACGTACTCTTCCAGCAGGGGCTGCACTTCCTTGAACCGGCGGTCGCGGAAGTAGGCTTCCAGCGCCGCTACGGCACTGGGATCGTCAATCGAAAGGACCTTGGGCGGACCCTGCAGACGGTCCAGCTCGGCCCGGATGTCGGAGCGCTTGGCGTCCCTCTCCAGCGCGGCGCGGAATGCGGCTGCGGCGCTCTCGGTCTCGCCTTTCTTCTGCAGCGCGAGGCCCAATTGATAATGCGCCTCTGCCAGGTCGGGCCGCTCTCGCAGCACCTGGCGGAACTTCGCCACCGCCTGATCGAACTCGCCCTTCTCCAGCGCGGCCTTGCCCTCGCTCATGTCGAGCGCGACGATCTGCGCCTTCTGCGATACCGCGATCAGTTCGCGCCCCTTCTGCAATCGTGCAGCCGCCTCTTCAGAACGTCCAGCCCGTGAAAGCGCCAGCCCAAGCTGATACTGCGCTTCGCCAAACTCCGGCTCGGCCTTCGCCGCCCGCTCCAGGTGCGTGATCGCCTCCCCGACGTTGCCTCTTCGCAGCAGTGCCTTGCCAAGCGCGAAGTCCCCGCGCGGATACGTAGAGTCCATCGCCAGCAGCTTCTGCAACTGGCTGACCTCCCGCTCTGGACCGTGCTTTGGACTCGACCCGTAGGCGATGGCAAGGTTGTATTGAGCCCGCAGCAGGCCGGGCTGCAGCGAGATCGCCTTCTCCAACTCCCGAATCGATTGCTCGACGTCTGTCGCCGTCAGTGTCGCGCCGAGGTTGGCGTGCGCATCGGCGTATTCAGGGCGCAGTCGAATCGCCTCTCGAAAGGCTGCGATCGCCTTCTCGTCCTCGCCCGATTGCAGGTAGACGAGCCCCAGGTTGTTGCGAGCCTCGGCGAAATCGGGTTGGATGCGAACCGCCTCTTCGAACTCGGCCAGAACCAGGCGCGTTTCCGCGCCGGCGCGGCCTAGCATCCTTCCCAGGACATTGTGCGCCTCGGCGTCGGGCTTGCCGGTGATTGCTGCGCGCAGTTCCCGGATGGGCGCCTCCAGATCGGGCGGCGCGCCTGCCGGAACGGGCAGATTCAAGCCTGCTTCGAATTGGCCGAGCGCATGTTTCAGGTCGTTCAAGCGCAGGAATGTGACGCCGAGGTCGAAGTAGCCGTTGGGCAGCGACGGCTGGATTGCGATCGCTCGCTGGTATAGGCGGCGCGCCGAGGCGTCATCGCGGGCATCGCGGTAGGCCATCGCACGAAGATTGCACGCCTCGGTGGAAGCCGGATTCAGCCGCAGCGCCTCGTCCAGCGAGGCCGCGGCCTTGGCCTTTTCCCCCAGCTTCCAAAGCGCGGTAGCAAGGTTGAGGTGTGCTTCCGGGAACTCAGGACGGAGGGCGGTCGCGCGCGACAGGTGCTCCACCGCGCCAGCGAGATCCCCACTGCGGCCAAGCGCCAACCCGAGGTCGTTATAGGCATCGGCTGATTGCGGATCGCTCGCTACGGCCTTACGGAACCAGGAGACTGCTCCCGCCAGGTCACCCGAAACAAATGCCGACGCTCCTCGCTTCAACTCATCCTGGGCCTGGAGCGACGGCGGTTGTGTTGAGGGCTTGCGCCGCGCCGCCGACGCCTGCCGCAGAGTCTGACCCAGCGCATAGTATCCGTCGCGATACTCCGGGTCGAGGCTGATCGCGGTTTCGAGTTCGCGGATTGCGCCTTCCAGATCGCCTTTCTCGCGCATCGCGAGCCCGAGTTGGTGATGAATCTCCGGATTGCCGGGATCCTGACGAAGGACTGCCTCGAATTCGCGAATTGCGCCGTCTGTTTCGCCGCTATTGCGCAGCGCTGTCCCGAGATTCAGATGAAGTTGGAGGTCCTGAGGCGCGTACTTCAGGCCTTCGCGGAATGCGGCGATACCGCCCTGCAGGTCGCCGGCCTGCGCGAGAGTCGAGCCAAGATTGTTGTGCGCCCTCGCGTAGTCCGGCTTCAGCCTGATCGCCGTGCGCAACTCCGCCTCGGCGTCGGCGAGCTGGTTCTTTTGCATTGATGCGACGCCGAGCCAGTTATGTGCCTCGGCAGAACCGGGATCACGTTTGAGCACCAGGCGATACTCTGCAATCGCCCCCGCCACGTCCCCCTGCTGCTGCAATATCACGCCCATGGCGAGCCGCGCCTCATTGTAGGCAGGATTCAGCTTCAGCGCGGTTTTCAGCTCGGCAATGGCCTTCGCAGCCTCGCCTGCATCACGCAGCGCCAGAGCGACATTGTAGTGCGCTTGCGCCGACGCTGGGTTGATCTCCGTGGCGCGGCGGAATGCCGCCAGGGCTGCCGTCCGGTCTCCGGCCCCCCACAACGCGATGCCCAGTCCGATGTGAGCGTCTATGTTGCGCGGGGAGACCTTGATCGCCTTCTCGAAATCCGCTGCGGCCTCCTGCCATTTGCGCTGCTGCAGAGACGCCTTGGCCGAGCCGAGAAGCCGCACGACATCCTCGCTCGCCGCCGGGCACAGAAGCCCGGCGAGCAGGAACGGAGCAATTGCCCAGCACAGACGCATCTCAGCCTGTCTCAACCATGTGATGCGTCAGAGCGAGCCGAAGGAGCAAACCAACCATCAGCCTCAATACTGGAACTTCAATCCGAACTGGACCGACCTTGGCTGGTTACACTGCAAACTGACCTGTCCGAAGTTGGCCGCACTCCAGTTTGTGGCCGGATCACAGAAGACGGTCCGGTTCGTGATGTTGCCACCCTGAACTTCGAAGCGCAGGGCGTAGCGCTCACCGAAGCGCGTAACTTTGAAGATGCTGACATCCTCAACGATGTTCATGAAGCCGCTCGCAGTGTCGTCGCGGCTCGGGGCGTTGCCGAACTGCAAGTTGCCCGGATCGGTCCAGGCGGCCCGGTCAAAGTATCGGTCGCGGTTGGGGTCGAACCCGCCCTCGCCCTTGGGGGCGATCGCATCTGTCTCGCTGACGCGATTGGGCCGCTTGGTGGTATTGAAGAGCAAGCCCGCAAGGTCGTTGTTCATGCTGATCGCGAGCGGACGGCCTGCGTCGTAGCGCAGGATACCGTTCACCGTCCAGCCCTTCAATAGCATTCCCATGGCCCCCGTCTTGCTCTTGCCAAACGGCAATTCGTAGGTGCCCGAGAACACGAAGGCGTGTGGTACGTTGTCTCCCGCGATGCTCCACTCTCCAGCCTGCGTCAGGATCGGGTTCTGCACGCCTCCGCCTCCGCGTTGTCCGCTGTCCGCTCGATTGTTGTACAGCTTTGCGAAGACATAGAAGGTCCTGAATTGAAGCCCGTTCGTGAACTTCTTGTCGAGCTTGATCTGGAACGAGTCGTAACGGCTCTTGCCGATGGGATTGTCGCGCCACTCAATCGCCTGGTACTGCGGATACGGGCGGAGCGCCTGAGCGACGTTACCCACAAACCCGGCATAGGGCAGGCCGATACCCGCGGCACGGGCAACCGGCGAGTTGATGTCCGCCTGCAAGCACTGACGCGCCGTACTTGAGCACGTCCGGCGTGTTCATGTTGTAGCCCGGCCCGAGGAACTGCGGATTGTGCGGCAATCGCGTGCCCTTGTTGCCAATATAGGAGGCCTCCAGGAACATGGACTCCCCGAACTGTTTCTGCACTGTTGCCGACCAGTTCTGATAGCGCGGCTGGGTCAGTCCATCTCCCGGGTAGCCCACCGGTGCGGTACCGTTCGAAAAAGTGGGATCGATGAATGGAGGCTGCCGAATCAGGGAAGTGGGGAACCCGTTATCCAACTGGAAAGCCGGCTGCAATCCATTGGTCAGGTTTGGCGCCGTCGGATTGGATTGGTAGCCGATGATCGGCGTGCTCCCCTGGCCGAAAGTGACGCCTGAATAGTAAATCCCGTAGCCGCCTCGAACGACCATCAAGTCCGTGAGCTTGTATGCGAAGCCGAAGCGCGGACCCCATGCATCCTTCGGCGCATTGTCAAAGGTCCTGGAACCCGTGCGCCCCGTGCCCGTCCCGGCAAATGCGAGCGCGCCTAATCGGCCGCCTGCCCCGGGATTCGGCAGTGACGGATCAAATGTGGACATGCGATCAAACCGCTCCGTCCACGGGTACTGGTAGTCGAACCGCAGACCCAACGTCAGGTTGAGCTTGTTGGTGACCTTGTACTCGTCGTTCACGTAGAGGGCCATGAAGTTCCCGTTGAACGTCGTGTATGCGGGAATCAGGAAATTCGACGTGTGAACCTGCCCCAATAGGAATGAGCTGAAAGGATCCCCGGTGCCGGCCAGGCTGTTGCCGGTGGCATCATACCCGCTGGTGCCCAGGCGATTGAAGTTGAAGGTCCCGGCAGTGGCCGCCGCCCAGCCGTGGAAGTTGAACTGGTGGTGCCGGAATTCGTAGCCAATCTTGATGTTGTGCTTGGCCTTCACCCACGTGAGATCGTTGGCAAACTGCCAGCGGTTGATCGCCTCGAATCCGCTCCCTGTCCAACCTATGCCCAATGTGGTGTATGGGGTGTTGCCGGTGAACGTGAATTGCGGCATGCCGGCGTCCTTTTCAATCAGCCCGCTCTTATCGACGCCCCACAATTTGTCCGGCCAGTTCACGCCGGCCGAGATCGGTGTCCCCCCCATGTACCAGCGGTCCCATGAGACGGTGGCGTGATACAGCAGGTTGTTGCTGATGATGTAATCGAACTGCTGTGTCGCATGGTGCGTCGCGATGCGCTGCACGAACCCGGCGCCGATGTATGTGTCGTTCTTCTCTGGCGACACACGTGGATCGTACTCCGAAGCGCAGCCCTGCACCTCGCCGCAGTTGCGGATGGAAGGCCTGTGCGGCCAGAAGAAGCTCGTGGTCGTCTTGAACTTGTCGTTCCAATTGTGGTCGAGCCGGAACATGATAGTGCGGAAGTCAGCGTTCCAGGTCTGGTCGCCCGATGGATTGCCCGCCACGTTAAACGACAAACCGGCACGGTCGGGGCGAACCATCAATGGGATAATCTTGCCTGCCACCGAACTGAACATCGCCTGCGGGATCCGATTGCCCGGGAAAGCATCTCTGACGGGAACTCCGTTCACCGTTCTCGTGCTGGATGGGTCGAAGATCTGGCCGTCCATGATGGCGCGGCCAAGCACGTCCGTGCCCACCTGCCGCCCAGTCAGCAGGGCGCTGAAGTCGCCTTGTTTGAACGCATCGATCGGCGTCGTGTTGCCGAACCCTGGAAGCACACCCGCCCGGAATTTCAGCCAATCCCAGTTGGTGAAGAAGAAGGTCCTGTTCCGGCCGTTGTAAACCTTCGGAATGACGACTGGCCCGCCGACCGTAAAGCCAAAAGCATTGCTCCGTTGCTTGGACGCCTGTGCTGGGAAGAACCCGCGGGCATTCAGTTTGTCGTTGGCAAAGTACTCGTAGAAACTGCCGTGCAGATCCTTGGTTCCGCCCCGCGACGAATACTCCACCGTGCCGCCGCTGGAGTGTCCGTACTGCGCTGAAAAAGCGGAAGTAATGACCTTCATCTCGCCGACGCTCTCGATCGGCGGAGCGCTTTCGTGGCTCTGATTGTGGCCCGCTGCGTATCCGAATGCCACGCCGTCGAAGAAGTTCTCCATCGCCGAATGCTGGCCGCCGTTCAGCCGCGATTGGAACTGGCTGCCGCGAAACATCGGGTCGCCGTTTGGCTTCATGGGGTTGTAGCCGGGCTCGAGCTGCAGCAGCGCCTCGGCAAGCCGGATGTCTGCACCCATCACCACCGGCAGGTTCTCGTAGTACACCTTGTCGACGGTGTGCGTGACGTCCGCATTGGTAGTATTCAAAACCTCACCCGAGGCCGACACCGTCACCCGCTCGCTGACCGAACCGAGTTCCATGCTGATGTCCTGGCGGTAAGTCTGTCCGCCCACCAGCGCGATATCGGCGCGCGCTGCCGTCTTGAATCCGGCAACCTCAACCGTGACAGTGTATGTGCCCAGGACGAGCGATGGAGAGGAATACGCGCCTGCATCGTTCGTGGTCAGGGAGTTCTCGACACCCGTGTCGACGCTCCGGATCTTTACTGTCGCGTTCGGTATGGCGCTTCCCGCAGGGTCGGTTACTACTCCGGTGATCGTTGCCCGGTCCGCCCGCTGCCCCCACAGACTGCCCGCGGGAACCAGCAGTGCCATCAAAAAGGCGCACTTGGCCAGATTGTTCATGCAATCCCCCCTCAATCCTTGCACGCGCTTACAAGATTGCGGATAAACCGACAGCCCCTAGTCTCTGACGATGAAAACAGCCCTGCGTGATACTTAACATGAACGTACTAGCGAGTCAATACGACCGGCCAGAATTATTTCATGTAAACGTCAAGCATGAATCAAGCGGTCTCTCAGAACCGGCCGCCTGCCCCCAGACCACCCCTAATCCCAGATCTCCAACGTCACCGCCCCGATTACCTGGCTCCAGCCTCTGGTTCTGCCCTCAACGGGCGGAAGGGCCAGACTACGGATGCTGGACCAACGCGGCGCCGAAACCACGCGGATGATTCGGTGCGCGCCATTGAGTGGACGCGGGTCCTGGAATTCGCCGACCACCTTCACTCCACCCGCCATCACAAAACCCGGATCGGGCAGCAGAAACAGAGGAAGCAGTCGGGCAAGCATTGGCGACCGCTCCCAGCCCTGCGGTCTCGCAAACGTCTGAATCGTTCGCGGCTCTCCCCAATCCGGACCGCCGAAGTACCACATGAAACAGAGATAGTCCCATTCGTGACCACGGAAGAGAACCACATCGCCCGGCGCCGCCATCGACTTCGCTGCGTTTGCCCCCGCTCTGAAGGAATCCCCCTTGGTCCTTTGGAATTGCTGCGCCAGACACCCCGCAGCCGTCACAGCAATCACCGCCGAAACGGCCAGTAAACGCCCTCCCCGGCCCAATCGCGATTCGTAACTGATCCCACAGGCCAGCCCCAGGCAGACAAACGGAGTGACGGCCAAAAGGTTCTTCTCATGCCACAGCGGCCTGACCAGATAGCTGAGCCCGGCGAAGACCGCAATCGGCGTCACCACCCCAAACAGGATCAACCCTCGCGCCTCCCGCTGCCGCCAGGCGAAGAACACGCAGACCGCGGCAAGCAGAATCGCTCCCGCCGCTGCCTCCGCTTCTAACCGGCTTCGGCCTGTGACCAGATGGTTCCACGCCCTCAGCACGTCCATGCCCGTCGGCAAACCCAAGTGTCCCAGGGCCTCGGTTTTCGCTCGCGCGAATATCACGACCGGCAAAGCCAGCGCAAACACGACGAGATGGGTCGCCAGCCACCGACCGGCCCCCGCTCTGCGGTTCGTCTCCCATGCCAGCGCCAGGGAAGACAGCACCACGCCGCTGAGCATGAGAAACCCCGCCCCGTGCGAGTAGACAACCGCGCCTTCAAACAGTAGCGCCCAGCGCCATTCTCCTCTCAGCGCCCGCGAGTCCGATTTCGCCGCGCGGTAGTTCCAGTAGTAAGCCCAGATGATGAGCGTACTCACCATCGAATACATCCGCACTTGCTGCGCATAGTGCGCCTGTCCCGCGCACACTGCCATGAGGAGGGCGGCCAGCAGCCCCGCCAGGTCCCCATGGATCCGTCGACCCACCCATCCCGCCGAGGCCACCCCCGCCGCGCTCCACATCACCGAATTCAGCATCAGCCATTGATCGGACGTACCCCCAAGCATCCACAAGTGCAATTGCAGGTAGTACAGCGGCGGATGCACATCGAAGCGCAGTGTTTCGATCAGCACGCTGAGCAGGGAGCCGTAGGCGAAGTTAGCCGACAACAGTTCGTCATACCAGAGCCAGTTGCGGCCAATCCCGATCAGCCTGACCCCCACCGCAACCGCGGTGATTGAGGCAAGCGCCAACCACCATCGGCGTGTGCTGAGCATCAGTTCTTCAGATTACCTCCACATCCACGTCTCCAGTAGAATTGGCCTCAAGCCCCAGAAAGATCATTCTGTGCATCGCCATATTCTCCTCCTTGCCACCGTGCTCTCTCTTCCCGTCGCTTCCGCCCAGCCGCCGGACGACCCCTCTCAACGCCTCACCCACCATCGCGTCACAAATCCTCGCAGCCCCGCCCCTGAGCCCGGCGCCGAAGCTCAGATCATCCCCTCGCTCGTCGAGGGTCTCCGCACTCCCGATGACTGGCGCAAGCGCCGCCGCCCCGGGATCCTCGCCTTCTGGACCAAACTGCTCGGTAAACTCGAACCCAATCGCACAGGACCGCCGCCACTTCGGCGACATCCGCAAGGCCCGCATCCTCGACACGCAAGAGTTCGACCGCTACACCCGCGTTCGCCTCGACTTGCCCATCGAAAAGGACTTCTACCAATCCCACCTCCTGCTCCTGCCGAAGAACCAGGGACCGGGCCCCTTCCCTGCCGTCATCTGTTGGACCTCCACCACCCCGGACTTCACCCAGCCCGAAGAGTGGTGGGGTCGCTGGCTCGCCGAAAACGGCTACGTCGTCCTGACAAGCTGGTCCTTCATCCGCAACTATCGCGACGGCACGTCCTATCGCGAAAACACCGCCGGCCAGAAGCTGAACGAACGTTTCGGCCACTGGCTGCCCATGGCCAAGATGGTCCACGACGCCCGCCGCGAAGCCGCCTATCTCCGCAGCCTCAAGCAGGTTGATGCCAACCGCCTCGGCTTCATGGGATTCTCACTGAGCGCCAAGGCTGCCGTCTACATAGCCGCCTTCGCACCCGAATTCAAGGCCACCGTCGCGCTCGACCCCCACATCGCCGTCAACGGTGGAACCAACTGGTTCGCCCCCTGGTATCTCGACTGGCTCCGCCCCTACCCCAACATCCCCACTCCCGAACACACAGTCCTCAGCATGTTGAACTCCGACCCCGCCCGCCCCGGCTTTGAGCACGACCATCACGAGCTGATGGCCCTCGCCGCCCCTCGCGCCTTCATGCTGATTGGCGGCCGCGGCGATTGCGAGGACTGCGGCGGCGACTCCGACGACCTCCAGTCCTGGGGCTACTTCAACCGCGCCCGCGAAGTCTATTCGCTCCTCGGCGTACCCGAGCGCATCCAATTCGTCCTCACCAGCGACGGCCACAAAGCCAACGGCCCCGAAATCGACCCCGCCTGGCGCAACTTCTTCGAACGCTGGCTCAAGCCATTCTGATCCACTTTCGGGGACAGCCACTCAGTCGGGCACAGCCACTCGTCGGGGACAGCCACTCTGTCGGGGACAGCCACTCGGCCGGGACAGCCACTCAGTCGGGACAGCCGCTCAGTCGTCCGGGACAGCCGCTGCCGCCGTCTTCGGCGGCGAGTCTGTCCCCGAACCCCTCCCGCCAGCCCTTCAGTTGCGTGCCCGCCTCTGCTATCATTACGCCAAAGTCTGGATTAGAGGGAGGGTTGCAGCATGAGGATTTCCACAGCTGAACCGGCTTGTCCTGTCCACCTGCTTGGCGGGCATGATGACTATCGCCTCCGCCGCGATGGTGGCTGGCAAGGCCGAACTGAAATCAGCCGGCGCCCTGGCCATCGGGCCGAGCGGCGTATTGTTAGTCGGTGATTCAACGGGCGCGGCTATTTACGCCCTGGAAGTGAATGATCGCCCATCCGGGAAACCTGCGGGCCCTCTGGAAGTGACCGGCATCGGCGAGAAGATCGCGGCCATGCTCGGCACCACCGCCGACCAGATCGTCATCAACGACATGGTGGCGAATCCGAAAAGGGAGTCCGTGTACCTGTCCGTATCTCGCGGCCGCGGCCCCGACGCGGTCCCGGTGATCGTGCGCGTGGATGCAGCCGGCAAGCTGTCCGAGGTCTCTCTCGACAACATCAAGCACGCCTTCGTAAACCTGCCGGATGGCCCCCAGGCCGACCGCCAGCGCCGCGACACAATTACCTCGATCAAGTACGTCGATGGCAAAGTGCTGGTGGCGGGGCTTTCCAACGAAGAGTTCTCTTCCAGCCTGCGCTCCATCGCCTATCCCTTTGAGAGCTACACCAAGCCGGCGGGGATCGAAATCTACCACGGCTCACACGGCAAGTTCGAGACCAATGCTCCCGTGAGAACCTTCGTCCCGTACAAGCAGGACATACTCGCTGCCTACACGTGCACCCCGTTGGTGAGGATCCCTGTCTCCGAACTCAAGTCGGGCAACAAGGTGAAGGGCGTCACCATCGCCGAACTCGGCGCCGGCAACCGGCCGCTCGACATGATCGTCTACGCCAAGGGCGGCAAGGACTTCATCCTGATGGCCAACAGCAGCCGGGGCGTCATGAAGCTGCCGGCCGCCGATCTGGATTCCTATAAGCCCATCACCAGCCACACCGAGATCGCCGGCGTTCCCTATGAAACCATCGCGAGCTTGAAGGGTGTCCAGCAGCTCGACAAGATCGATGACGCGTCCGCCATGGTGCTGATCGG
Source organism: Bryobacteraceae bacterium (assembly GCA_963714395.1). Lineage (GTDB taxonomy): Bacteria > Acidobacteriota > Terriglobia > Bryobacterales > Bryobacteraceae > JACADU01. The sequence goes on along the minus strand of CAVQOO010000039.1, from coordinate 392,662 downwards.
CTCGGGCTCCGCCGTCGATCTGCGCACGATTCAGTTGCCGTGATCCGCTGGCTCCTCGCGCTCATCCCGCTGATCTGCGCCGCGCCGTGCTTTTGTCAGTCCGTGACCATGCAGGGCGGCGCATTCCGTGTCTCCGGCTGGCAGCCTGGCCCGGAGCCTGCGGCCGGCTGGTCCTCTATCTTCTCCGTGTACGCCGGTCCGGCAGGCGTTCCGCCGCTGCTCGGCGTTTACGCGATTGAGCAGGGTGACCTGACTTTCCGGCCGCGCTACCCGCTCGCGCCGGGAATGCGCCTGCGCGCCGTCATCGGCTCCAAAGAGTTTGAATTCATGACGGAGAAGGCCGCTCCAATCCCCAGCACCACCCGCGTGGCGCAGGTCTACCCTACCTCGGACGTCCTCCCCGAAAATCAACTGAAGCTGTACGTCTGTTTCACCGCGCCCATGCAAACCGGGGAGGCCTGGAGCCGAGTCCACCTGCTCGACTCCGCCGGCGCCAGAGTCGAGTTGCCGTTTCTGGAGATCGATCAGGAGCTTTGGAACCCCGATTACACGCGCCTCACCGTGCTGTTTGATCCGGGCCGCATCAAGCGCGGCGTGCTGCCTCTGCAGGAGATCGGACCGTCGATCCGCCAGGGCGAAACGTACACGCTGGTGATCGATCGCGAATGGCGCGATGGCCGGGGCGCGCCCCTCGCCGAGCCCTACCGCAAGCAGTTCCGCGTCGGGCCGCCGGACCGCGAGCCTGTCGCGCCCTCCAAGTGGCGCATGACGAGCCCGCGCGCCGGCACCACCGAGCCCCTGATCGCCACTTTCGACGAACCGCTGGATTACGCCATGCTGCAACACGCCCTGACTGTCGCCGGCGTCACGGGCAAAGTCGAACTCGACCGCGGCGAGACCCGATGGCGTTTCACCCCATCGCAGCCCTGGAAGAACGCTCAGTATCGCCTCATCGTCCAGTCAGCCCTTGAGGATCTGGCCGGCAACCGCGTCGGCCGCGCCTTCGATGTCGATGTCTCCGAACCGGTCACGCGCAAGATCCCGAACGAGACCGTGTCGTTGCTCTTTCGCCCGCGGTCGCCTTAGCCCGGTTCGGCGGCCGGCATCCTCGTCCGTCAGATGCGGTACGCTTTGCGCGTGGACTTTCAAGCGTGTCACGCAACCTCCTTTTGACCCTGCCGCTCCTCTCGGGATTGCTGTACGCCGCCGATGGCGGCGCCCTCGCAGGTCACCGGCCTCGGGTGGTAGTCTCGACCGACATCGGCGGCACCGACCCGGACGACTTTCAGTCGATGGTGCACCTCCTCCTGTACGCCGACGTGTCTCGACGTCGAGGGACTCATCTCGTCGCCCTACGGTCCCGGACGCCGCGAACACATCCTGCAGGTCATCGACCACTACGCGCGGGACTTCGCCAACCTGAAGACGTACTCGCGCCAAATACCCGTCGCCGGACGCATTGCGGCGCGCTCGCCAAACAGGGCGCCATCGATAGCCCAGGCCCTACCGGCGTGGGCAGAGCCGACCGAGGGCTCCGACTGGATCGTCCGCTGCGCCGCGGCGCCCCGACCCGCGGCCGCTGTATGTGCTGGTCTGGGGCGGCATCGAGGATCTCGCCCAGGCGCTGCACGACGCTCCCGACATCCTGCCGAAGCTCCGCGTCTACTTCATCGGCGGTCCGAACAAGATGTGGAGCGTCGATGCCTACAACTACATCGAGCAGAATCACCCGAACCTCTGGATGATCGAAGCCAACGCGACCTATCGCGGCTGGTTCACCGGCGGCAACCAGGCGGGCGAATGGGGCAACACCGCGTTCGTGACAACGCACATCGCGGGCCGCGGCGCGCTCGGCGATTTCTTCGCAACCCAGCTCAAGGGCACGATCAAGATGGGCGACAGCCCGTCGGTCGGCTACCTGCTGCACGGCACACCCGAAGATCCGTCGCAGCCGGGCTGGGGCGGAAAGTTCGTCCGGCATCTGGGATGGAAGAAAGACCGTCTTCGATCGCCTCACGACTGAAGCGGACATCGCCGAAGTCTTCGGCGTGGTCGAGTTTGCGCTTCCGCTTCCCGCGGGCATGACCGCGCAACACTCCGCCCGGATGATCCTCGACGGCCGCATCCCGGCCGTGGCCTCCAACGACGGCCGCACGCTGCGCTTCCGGTTCTCGCCGCGCGACGCAAAGGTGTGGCCCTACGTCATCCGCAGCGATTTCGCCGCCCTCGACGGCCTCTCGGGCACCTTCACCGCCGTGCCGCCGCCGATCGAACGCACCAGCAAGCCTTCCGCAACGCATCCCAACTGGTGGATCGACGACCCCGACCCGGCCGCCGCCGAGGGCGTCCATCCCGGCGCGAAGAGCGTGAACCGCTGGCGCGAAGACTTCCTGCGCGACTTCGCCGCACGCATGCTCCGCTGCGCGCCCCGGCCCGGCCTGCCCCGTAGCTGACCCGCAGGCAGAAGCGGTCATCGATTCGAGGTGAACTCGTAGCTGCCGGACTTGAGACTGTAGACCGCCTTGCCGTTTTCATGCCTGATGAAAGTCACACCCTTCGCCTCGCCGGCATCCTTCCCGCCTTCCTTCACGGCCCGCTGCCGCGCTTGCCGGCAAGTAGAGAGTCGCGGTCGTGTTGGCTGGAACGGTAGCCCTGTACGTAAGAACCCTGCCATCCACTTTCCAGGCGCTGCTGATCCTGCCGTACATGGAATCGTAATAGCCCTCCGCCGATGTCATCACTCCCGTGGGATCGGGCTCCGGCTGAAGGATGAACTTCTTGAAGCCGGGTTCGTCCCGCTGAATGCCTAGCGAATACGCCATCATCCATTGGCCGACTGCCCCGAAGGAATAGTGGTTGAACGAGTTCATGCTGTTGTTGCCGCCGAAGCCCTTTTCCACCGTGTATCCGTTCAGCCGCTCCCATATCGTGGTCGCCCCCTGGTCGATTGCGTAAAGCCACGACGGATATTGATTGTTGTGCAGAATCCGGTACGCCAGTTCGCTCAGCCCATTGTCGGAGAGAGCCTTGCTGATCCAGGCAGTGCCGATGAACCCGGTCATCAGCGAATACTTCGGGCGTGCGATCCCCGTCGTCATCCTTGTTCTCCCGTGCCACCGTCTCCGCCAGGTTCCTGATCATGGACGGGATGTTTTCGCCGCTGAACAAACCCATGCCCAAGCCGACTGCGTAGGAAGTCTGCGTATCGGCCACCCTGAACTCCAGCGGAGTTGGCGCTCCTCCCCGGCCGCCGAACCCGCCGCGTCCGCCGGCGGTGCCGAGCGTCCTCTTTTCGGCATTCACGAAAGTCGCATTGAAAAACGCCTTCCGCTTTTCATACATGCTCCTGTACTTGGCCGCATCGGTGGGCTTGTCCAAAGCCTCGGCCGACCTTCGCCATGATGTCGAGGTCATAGGCGTGATATGCGGTCGCCAGAAAGGCCGTTCCCAGCGCATTGTTCTGCGGCCCCAGCCAGTCGCCAAGCTGTCCATCCGAACTTAAGCCTGTCTTCGGATCGAGCGTAGTCTCGAGATAGTCGATATAGGCGGCCATCGCCGGATAGTGCCGCTCCAGCAGCGCGGCGTCTTTGTACTGCAGGTAGGCTTCCCACGGAACCACAATTCCCGCGCTTCCCCAGAGGACGCCGCCGAAGCCTCCTCCGACCGGCGCAACATCCGCGAACCTTCCGGCAGCGGACTGTGTATCGCGCATGGCTTGCATGTGCCGCGTCAGGAATTGATCCGCATTCGACACATAGGTGGCCGTGCGCGAAAACACATTGATGTCGCCCGACCAACCCATCCGTTCGTTGCGTTGCGGGCAGTCCGTCGGGATCGTGAGGAAGTTGTCGACGTTGGACCACACAAGATTCGACCATAGCCGGTTGACCTTCTCGCTGGATGTCTTGTAGTCGGACGTCAACTCCCTGACGGAACTGATTGCCACGCCCTGAACGGCTTCGAGCGGAAGCGGCTTGTCCATCCCGGTGATTTCGACGTATTGATAACCATGCGAGGTAAACCGGGGCTGGAAGACCTGGCTTCCCGCCTTCATCGTGTAGACGTCCTGGCTCAGCGCCGCACGATAGTTCTCCGTCATGATCATGCCGACATTCTTCCCCGACTCTTTCAGATCGGGATACAACATCTCGGAGTACCTGAGGGTGATTCTCGCCGCCGGCTCGCCCGTTGGCGATGGTGATCCTCGGCACTCCCACCAGGTTCTGCCCCATGTTGTAGACATACACGCCGGGCCGCACTTCCTTGACACTGTTCGCCGCAAGGGTCCTGAACACCCCGGCGTTCTCGCCGATCTGGCCGATCAGCGATAGCTTGTCGTAATTGAACGGCGTCCCCGGCCCTCCCCCGCGCGCCGGTTCCGTCCCCGAAAACGCCGTACCCTCCAGCGGCACGACGGCCGCGCTCTTCCATTTGCTGTCGTCATAGGCAGCGGTCGTCCAGCCCTCCACAGCGGGCTCCCTGGCGGCATCGTAAACCTCGCCAAAATCCAGGCTGCTGTACACCAGAGGCCCGTCGCCGTAGTATTTCCACGTCTTGCTGTTGGTGGTGATCGTGTCCGAAGAGCCATCCTTGTACGTGACGACGAGTTTGGCCAGCAGCGACTGCCGGTCGCCGAAGTGATTCCAGATGTTGCCGAAGCTGAGCAGGCCGCTCCACCAGCCCTCCCCGAGCATCGCGCCCAGGCGTTCTCGCCGGCCTTGATCATGCCGGTGACATCGTAGGTCTGATACATGTGAGTCATGTTGTACTGAGTCAGGCCGGGATTGTAGTAGTCGTCACCCACACGCTTGCCGTTCAGGAAGATCTCGTAAATTCCGCGCGCGGTGACATACAGGCGTGCGCCCTCGACGGCTTTGCCGGACGTCTTGAACGTGGTGCGCAGCATCGGAGTCGGAGTTCCGGCTCGGATTCCTGACCAGAAAGACGCCCGTTGCCGCCGCCGGCAAGGACGTAGCGCCCGTTGGCCACCGAGAATCCGGAACTGGCCGTGACGAGCCGGCATAGATTCCCTTGTAGGGCGCCGCCGGTCAGATTCTCCTGGAAGAGGATATTGTTCGGAAAGCGGTTGTTGCGAACCGTCACATCGCGGAACGTCGCGTTCTGGCCCGGTCCGACGGAGAAGCCGATATCGCAGAGCATTCCGAAGGGAATGTAATTGCCGCCCGAACCCATGGGATTCAGATTCACCGAATTCGGCCCTGCGCCGCGGCCCCCGAAGCCGCCGGAGGTCCGCCTTGAGGTCCGGCGGCAGGAGGCTGCCCGGCAGCCGCGAGTGCGGTCTTGCCGTCGATCGAAATGAGCAATCTGTCCGAAGGCGCTGCGGAATTCGATGACGTGTTCCGCATTCTTGTTGGCGTTATTGATGATCTCGGTCGGCGATCTCGAAAGTCCGCAGCGGTTGTGAAGGCGTATCGGTGTCCTTGTAGCCGGCGCGGTAGACATGCAGCTTCGCCTTGCCGTCCGGCGTGCCGTCAACGCCGGAAATGTCGAGTTCCAGCTTGATGTAGCTCTGATCCTTGCCGCTCTCGAGCTGGTAGATGTTCTTGTTCCTGTCCATCAACCGCGAATCGTTGGCCCCATAGACAAAGCTCGCGCGAGTGCTGCCCGGTGCGATCGTCAGCGCATATTTCACGTCGAAGATCGCCAGATAAGGCGCATACAGCACCAGGTCCTCATCTGCCTCCGCCGATCCATTTGGCGCCGCCCCAGGCGCTCGAATCGGGAGCGGGATCCATGAGACCGGTTTCAAACCAGGAACTGGCAGTGAGTTTCGCTCCCGCCTGATTCCACACCGTAACCGTCCACGAGTATCTCGTCGCGGCTTTGAGCGGGCTCCCGGCATACTTGATGCCGAGCGAAGTTGAGTTCTCGGTCCGCTTCGTATCCCAGACCGTGGTGCCCTTGGAGTCCTTGACTTCAATCTGGTACGCGGTCTGCGAGTATCCGCGCTCGCCTGCCGTCGTGGCCATCTGCCAACTGAAACGCGGCTCGGCGACATCGATGCCCAGCGGAGTCTTCCGGTACTCCACCTGCAGGTTCTTGATGACTGCAGCCGCGTTTGCCTGCGGCACTGCGCAGAGCAGCACGAACGCCAGCATCAGAATTCGTTTCACGGACGGCGAAACCTCAAATGTCTGCTTCACGGTCAACTCAACCTCCGGCAGATCCATCGTAACTTGTGCATACCCGACCGTCAGGCGTAGAATCTGGGCTGTAATCGGAAAATCCAATGACTCCTGGAAGCGTTCGCACCCTTCTTGTCGCCGCGGTTGCCGTGGCCATCTTCATTCCCGCGTGGGCTGGGCAGCCGCCCGCCGACGCCCCCAAACCTCGACCGGCCGGGCGCGGCCCCCGCGCCGCCGCCCCCGACGACAATACAGGCTTCGTACCCATCTTCGACGGCAAGACCCTCGATCAATGGGAAGGCGAACCCGGCTTCTGGCGTGTGGAAGACGGCATCCTGACCGGCGAAACCACAGCCGAAAAGCAGCTCAAGCTGAACACCTTCATCATCTGGCGCGGCGGAACCACGGCCGACTTCGAATTCAAGGCCGAATTCCGTCTCACCGAGTCCGCCAACAGCGGCGTGCAGTACCGCAGCACGGCGCTTCCCGATGTCGGCAAGTATGTCCTGAAGGGCTACCAGGCCGACATTGACGGCAAGAGCAATTTCACCGGCATGTTGTACGAAGAGCGCGGCCGCGGCTTCGTGGCGCCGCGCGGCCAGTTCGTCCGCATGTCTGAAAGCGGCGCTCCGAAACTGATCGGCAGCCCCGGCGAAGCCGATGCCCTCAAATCCGTCATCAAAATTGCCGACTGGAATCAGATCCACATCATCGCCCGCGGAATCACCATCACCCACGTCATCAACGGTCGCGTGATGAGCATGTGCATCGACGAGGACGCCAAAGGCAGGGCCATGGAGGGCCTCCTGGGTCTGCAACTCCACGTCGGCCCCCCCATGAAGGTCGAGTTCCGCAACATCCTGCTCAAGAAGCTGTAACACCGAAGAGTCATAGCGTCGAGTCCAGTCATCGCCGATCAGGTGGCCGCACGATCGTGAGGATCTTGCGATGAGGCACCCGGAAGGCCCGGTTCAGGTAGCTCCATTGGTGTAACATTGGAAGTACGGAAGACGAGGTGCTGATGCTTAAGAAGCTCACCAAACACGGGAACAGCCTGGCGCTGGTTATCGACCGGCCGATTCTGGATCTGCTGAAGATCGACACGGAGACGCCGCTCGACATCAGCACGGATGGCAACGCGCCTCATCGTCGCTCCTGCTGCGGCCCCTCTCGCCCGGAAGAAGAAGTTCGACGCCGCGCAGGAGTGGGCGCACAAGCGGTACGGCAAGGCTTTCGAGAAACTGGCCAAGTGAAAGGGCCGCCGGAACTCGCGTGGACCCACTGTTCCTTTCTCTCGATGAAGTGCTGGAGATGCACCAGCAGCAAATTGACCGATATGGCGGATCACCCGGTATCCGTGATTCCGGAGGGCTGCAGTCGGCCCTTGCGACTACACAGGCCACCTTCGGTGGCGAGTATCTTCACCCGTCCATCCCGGCCATGGCCGCCGCCTACCTGTTTCACATTTGCCAGAACCATGCCTTTGTCGACGGCAACAAGCGAGTGGGTGCAAACGCGGCGATCACGTTCCTTCTGATGAACGGTTGGGGACTGATCCAGGAGCGTTTCCCGACGATGGATGCACCGGCGCCACTACAGCCGGCACTGCGAGCGGCGCCGGCCGTAGTACCCAATCCGACTTAACCGCTCCAAATTCCGCGCAGGGCACATCCTGGCAAATGCCGGAATCGCGCCCTGCGCGTCATTCCCTCCAGCGCGTCCGGAGTCCGGATCACCGCTTCCGGAACGCCACAAAGCTTCGCGGCAGTTCGGAAGGATCGTTGAACCAGATGCCGACCAGATCGCCGCGCTCATTGATGCCCGAGTAGAACGTTCTCACCACACCCGGATAGTCCGGCAACAGCTGGTAGGATCCATTGTCAATCAGGATCGCCGGCCAATAGAAGCTTGGTGGGATTGGGGAGACCCCAACAATCTTGCCGCTGTTGGTAATGTCATTCCCCGTTGCTGTCAGAGTCCCGGTGGGCGTCGAAATCTCGAGAGGCTTCACTATGCCTCTGTAGGCCGTAAAGCCCCTATACTCGAACGGTTCGTGTGAAGTGACTCCAACCACCTCTCCACGATTGTTGAGTCCATAGGGATAGGTGGAGACCGCTCCGGGAACATTCAGCGGTTCGTACGCCCTTCCGTTCCACAGCCAGCCCTTACAATCGAGCAACTCAAATAGGCTGTCGCGGCAGGCATAGCCAATGGCGGTCCCGGTCTCTTCCATCCTTTGACCGATATTCACCGGATAGCCGGGAACGTCGGGCAGTTGTGTCCACTGTTTCGTATGGATGTTGTAATAACCGGCATGCTGCTCGGTCGCGCTGCCCCAGTTGCCGAATAGGATTCCCGCCTCATTCAGGATTCCAACGAGGGTGTGCTCTGCCTGCGGATGATCGAAGACCTGCGTCTTTCGGTCCGTCCAGAGAAAGGAATGGTACTTCCCGCCCAAGTCCATAAATATGCCAGCAACCACTCCAGTGTTGGTGATGTCGACGGCACTGGTAAACAATGAACCGTCGACCTTTATATCCACGAAAGTGTAGGTTTCCTTCGCTTGATTGCCATTGCCTTTGGCGCCGAAGCCAGGGTTTCCGCTGGCAGAGCCCGCCCCCCGGCCTTTGTGATTGATTGGTGGACCGGCGGTAAGCGCCGGCTCAAGTTCAAGACAAGCAGCGGCCAGTAGAGTTACGGCCACACGGCTCAAAACTGGTTTCAACATGGTGGCTCCTTAATGCAAATCAAGGGCCCAGAATTCTCATTCCAAGCCTCGAGAGCACGTCGGCCTCGGAGGTGGTTCCTATCGCGTGCTGGACCCTTCGTATCCAGTAGCGTGTGCGGATCATTGATTGCGACATTGCGGAGCGACTATTTCGCCCTCAAGTCCAGTCTCAGCGAAAAGGCCGGGCCTCTATCGGCTTCGGCGCGCTAACCCGCCTTCAATTGGCTATGAAGCCACGCCCGGGCCATGCTCCAGTCTCGATTGACGGTCCGGCGCGTCACGCCGAGAACCGATGCGACCTCTTCCTCAGTCAGCCCGGCAAAGTATCGAAGCTCGACGACACGGCCCTGGCGCGGGCTCATCGCCGAGAGCCGCTCAAGCGCGTCGTCCAGCAGAAGTAGCTCTTCATCGCTCTGCGGCGCGGGCACATCCAGCGCTTCGAGAGGGATATTTCCAGCCGCACCTCCCCGCTTGCTTGCGCACCGTGCGCGGGCGTGATCCACAAGAATGTGCCTCATTGCTCGAGCGGCCACCGCAAGAAAGTGCGTCCGGCTCGAGAACGTCTCGTCCGTGCCGGACAATCGCAAGTAGGCTTCGTGCACCAATGCTGTCGGTGTAAGCGTGTGCGACGGCCGTTCTGCCTGCATTCGTGCGGCCGCGATGCGGCGCAACTCTCCATAGATCAGCTCGAACAGGCGGCCCTCCGCATCCGGAGAGCCGGCCCGAAGCCGCTGAAGCAGAAGCGTCACTTCGGTCGGTTGAGTCGAATCGCCCGGCACTTCAGTACCTCACCTCATGAAACAGGCTTGCGGCAGATCACTACGTCGCAGCACCCACAGTAGCAGTCGTACGCGTCTTCGACCCTCAGGCCCGCATTCTCGAACATGACGCGGAATTTCCCCGGATCTCGCCGCCGGGTGCCGAAAGCCCCCAGATAGCCATTCCAGAGGGTCTTGACGGTCCCCATCCAACCGTGTCGCGGGGTCATGTCGAATGCGAATAGCAGACCGGAAGGAGCGAGCCACTCCGCCAGCAATCCGCTGGCTTCCAGCGGGTCTCCTTGGGCGGACGGCTTGTGCGCCCAGACTATGGCGCCCATCGAACCCGGAATAAAGTTCGCGGACTCCAGGTCGCATTGGAGAAACTCCAGGTTCCTGACGCCAGCCTCGCTTGCCTTCTCGCGGGCGGCGGCGCACAGGGCAGGGTCGGGCTCCAGATGGATGACAGTGCACTGTGGCAGAGCCTGCGCGAGAGGAACTGAGATAATGCCCGTTCCGGCCCAAGCATCGAGCACGCGGGAGTCCGGTCGAAGTTGCCAGCCGCGCGCAGCGATCAGGCAACGGCTCGCGACCTCGCGGTAGGCCGGGTCGCTCTCGGCCATCAGTTCGTGCGACGTGGGGCGCCGGGTCCAACCGGTTTCAGTGGTGCTCATCCACGTGATTTCCTTTCCGGGGCGGCGTTCCCCTTCCCTAAGCGAACGCAAGCACATACCGCCTCCCGATCCAATAAGCGGAAAAAGCAAGGCTGGTGCGACATGACTCTCTATTTCGGCAGGTCCTGACCCCATAATTCGGCTCGACTGGACCTTGATCGCAACCGCACGACCAAATCCGCTCGTGTGGACCTCGTCCATTCTGCCGACACCAAGGAAACCGGTGGTCTTGAATCGTCCAGCAAGCGTCTGGCCATCGGCGAACTGCCGCGAGGCATTTGGCCGGGTGGCTATCGCTCTCCCCATAATCCGAGCGAAGATCGCGACTTAATTCGAAGCCACAACGGCAAGGTACGCTTAGCATCCCTTCGGGCTCTGCTGCACTCAAGGAAGCTCAACCATCCACGCGTTACCGGAGTTTGTATCGATTCGAAGAGCAAGCCAGTTGCCGTCAGGAGACGGAATCGCCCACAAGCCGGCACCGAGACCGGCAGCGGCTTCCATACGGAACAGTACCCTCATCTTGCCGTTCAGTTCAACGCGCAGCAGTCGCTGTTCGTCCGGCCCCAAGTCGCCAAGGTAGAGCGCGCGACCGTCGTGCGCCCAGTCTAGGTTCATCAGGAATGTTGCTTCCGGCACACGAAGTTCACGCGTGCTTTTGCTTTGGGAATCGATAATCCTGAGCGATTTGCCTCCCACTTCGGCGACGTCAGCCAGAAACTTGCCATCCGGCGAGAAAGACAGTCCAGAGTGTACACCCTCCCCAACCAACTCTCCAAGTCCTTTCATAGGATCCAATCGGTGGTATGAGTAACCTCCTCCGGCTCCTTTACGCAGGAGACAGGCACCCTGAGATGGATTCTCGCCCACCGAGCACTTCACGCTAATCGGGACACGGGATTCCAGGACCTGCACCGGAGCACCCCCATCGATTGAGATCCTCATCAAGCGGTAGAGTTGGTCCTGCCCCGAACCCGAGAATGTAATATAGAGAATGGACCGGCCATCAGGAGCCACGCGAGCCACGAGAACGTCATCCGGCCCGGTCACCAAAGGTTCCACTCTCTGGTCTTCTACCCACAATCTGAACAAGCCCCGCCTTCCGTTTCGATCGGAAACGAGCAGCAAGGATCTGCTGTCCCGCATGAAGTCGTATGGAACATCATCGCTCTCATCGAGAGTCAGTCTGCGCGGTTTGCCGAGGCGCGTTCCGTTCGCTTCCAGTTTCGCCAGGTACACCTCGGCTTGAAGCTTGGATTCCATGAAAGCCAGTCGCTTTCCCTGGGCTCTTGCTTCAAGGCCCCAGAATAACCTGTCAGGCCAATGGGCCAGGCTGCGCGCAGGACCAGAGGCAGCATCGGTCCGTCGATCCACGCCGATGGCCCGGAGACTCGAGCCCCGAGGGGGGACGAATTCCAAATAGGCGATTTCTGAATCGGTAATCCACGCAGCTCCTGGGATTGCCGTTGTTCCGTGAGTGAGCCTATGCCGCTGTCGCCCATCAGTGCTGACTATCTCCAGACTGTGCGTCCGGTCACCTCTTCCGAAGACAGAGTAGACAAGACGTTTGCTGTCGGGGCTCCAGGAAAAGCATTGAACGGACTCCGCTACCTTAATGACGTTGCCGCCTGCCGTCGGTTCGATCGAGAGCACACCGCGTACATCAGAGCGCGCGACGAATCGTCCGTCCGGCGAACGGAAGCCTGGGACTGTCTGCTTCCGTATCTCCCCATTGCGGGTGACTATCTTGTATTCCCATCTCCAGTCCGAGGTCACCTGCACAGCCAGGTAATGGTCGCCCCCATCAAGCCAATCCACCGCCTGCAGACCCGCAGTGCCGGGCAGGATTTGATCCCCGCCTGAACGGATATCGCGAAGGTGGATTCCACTGGAATCACTCCAAATCAGACGAGTGCCGTCCGGCGACAGACTGAAACTCACAATGGGCGATGCGGAAGGATTGGCGGTCAACTGCGTCAATTTGGGCTCTACATCAATGGCTGGAACACGCTTACTGAGCGGAAAGAACCGGACCCCAAGAACAACGACTACAAGCCCAATGGCCGCAACCGCCGAAGTTGCGATCAATACCCAGCGCCGCCGTGCCGGGAGCTTGGAGATCAATCGCAGCGCGTTCTGCACCGCCGCCATGTCCGGATAGCGATCCTCCGGTTCTTCCGCAGACAGCGTTTCACGATCCGATCCAGCGCCGGCGGCGAGGCCGGCGCCAGCGTTCGCAGGGGCACCGGTTCGCGCTGCAACACCGCCGCCAGCGTCGAGATGTGGCTCTCGCCCTGGAACGCCCGCTGGCCGGTCGCCATCTCGTACAGCACCGCCCCGAAGCTGAACACATCGGAACGGTGGTCGGTCGGTCGGCCTTCGGCCTGCTCCGGACTCATGTACGCCGTCGATCCGACAATCATCCCCGCCGCCGTCTTGGTCACCGTTTCAGCCTCGAACGCGCTTTCCGCGATCACCCGCTTGGCGATGCCGAAATCCAACAGCTTGGGGCCGTGTTCGGTCAGCATGATGTTGCCGGGCTTGAGGTCCCGGTGGATCACCCCGTGCTGGTGCGCATACGCCAAGGCATCGGCGATGCCCTCGCCCACGGCCAGCAGTTCGTCAGCGGCAACCGGCCGCAGGCCAATCGAGCCGCCAGCGTTTGCCCGGAGAGATGCTCCATCACCAGGAACGGCATGGCGCCTTCCCACCCGACATCGTGGAGAGCACAGATGCGCGGATGGTTCAGCGAGCAGACCGCCCGTGCCTCGCGCTCGAACCGGTTCCGCAGGTCCTGGTCGGCGGTCAAGTGGGCATGCAGGACTTTGATCGCAACCGTGCGACCCAACCGCTCGTCCTGGGCGCTGTAAACCTCGCCCATGCCGCCGGCCCCAAGGAATCCGGTGATCTTGAAGCGGCCGGCAAGGGTCTGGCCATCCGTGAACTGGTGCGGGCGGTCCGGCGGGGTGGCGACAGGACGCTCCAGGAACGAACCGACTTCGGCTTGCCGCCGCCAGAGATCGCGAACCATGGCGGCGACATCCGGCTCCGTGGTGCCGAGCAGGCGTTCGCGCTCGTCGGCATCGGCCTCCAGCCCGCGCTCGAACAGGTCCTCGGCTTGCCTCCAACGGTCGGGTTCCATGTCGTGTTCCTCAGATTATCGCGTGGAAACTACGTCGCTGCTTTGCCGCATTGAGGACCCCAAGAAGCCATCCCCAGGTACCCCCACTCCACAATGCGCGAAAAGCGCGGCGTATGCGACAGGACTTGTTACTTGGGCAGATCCTGAATCCAGATGTTGCCCGCGCACGCCCCGATCGTTGCCACAAGCGATCGGTCGGAGGAAGCTCAGCCATCGCAACCGAATCTGTTCCTGCCGGCTCTATAGAGCGGGATAGGCGGGGCCGATCGGGTACTTGGTTCTTTCATTCAATGGAATGGCTACGATCCTGTTCTTGGTCGAAATCGAGACATAGACTCGAATCCCCACGGGCTGACCAGGCAGCAGGCGATAATCTGCCTCTGGCCTCAAGCGGAATCCAGTCCGATTCTTCTGCCTTGACCGCAGCTCCCTTGAGCGACGCGATCGATCGGCGCGACGAATAGCTGCAAATCCACGCCCCTCGATATGTCCCGACCGGCCTGGAATGCAATCCATGACGCCATCGCGCGAGACTGCCGGCAAACCGGACGGCATACTCCTTGGCGTTCATGATCTCTCTCCGCCGGCCAGTTCCTACGTCCAAGAGGAACATAGTGTTCGTAGTGTTCCTTGCTGGGATAGCTCAGGATGAGTGCGGACCCATCAGGCAGCCATGCCCATGGATAACCACAATCCGCGCAAATGCGCTTGACGAGTCGGTCTATCAGTCTGGCTTACGTAGACGTCACGACCGTTATTCTCAGCCCACGCGACGAGCTTTCCATCGGCGGAAATGGGTGCGAATAGTGAAACAGGTTGTTGCTCGGGCAGCTCCGCGATGAATGAGGTGCGGCCTGAAGCGACATCCATGACGAGCAGTTTCGATTTTCCGGAAGGTGTGGATACATAGCTGAGCTTTCGGCCGTCTCGCGACAGGCTTGGTGCGGTAATTCAGCGCTGAATCGAACGTTAATTGGCGGGGCTTGCCCACAATACTGAGGTCGTCGCTTCCCAATTGAAAGGCGAACAGATTTGTATTCTGACCCCCCACCTCAAACACGACTTTGTCTTCGAGAATGCTCCCGTTCACAACATTTGACGCCGAGTGATCCGCATGGCTTCGCCCGTCGGCACTCCCTTCTTTGCGTCAAACGGCACGCGCCATACTTCGCTGGATCCCGCCGCCCGGAACGAGAGATACACATGCGTTTTCGTCCAGGCGTACAAAAGACGGAACGTTGGCGCCTGTCCACTCAAGACCAGCCTTGTCCAGTAGCTTCTCGCAAGTGGGTCTTCCTTGCGGTCCCGCCATCGCGGTGGCATATCCGGAACTTCCGCGTCATCTCCGAAGACCAATAGTTGTTCCCCGTCAGGTGACCATACTGCCCTCCCAAAGATCCCGTCACGGGCAGCCTTACCGGCTCACCTCCCGAGATTGGCCTCACGGCATAGCGGCGTGATTTCGGGTCGAGATATGCGACATACCTCCCGTCTGGAGAGATGGACGGCGATTGTCCGTCCTTTGCCAGGAGACTGCTCTCCCCGCCCTTCGCGCTGATCAAATAGAGGTCCGTCTCTTGCGGGCTGCTGCCACATGCATAGATGATCTTCTCGCCGTCAGGCGTGAATACCGGGTAGCTGCATACTCTGCACTCCGCCAGTTTCCGGCTCTCCGAGCCGTCCAACCGTTGGATCCAGATGCCCCACTTGCCCGTATTGCCACGGTCCGACACGTAGGCCAACCACTTCCCATCCGGCGAGAGACTTGGGTCGCCGCTGGCTCCCTGATCCGCCGTGAGTTGCACCGCCTTGGGGAGAATCACCTCGCTGCGGCCGCGGCGCTGGGCGCCAGAATCGGCACAATTGCGATTGTGATGATGGCCACCGCTGCCACCAGTCCAGCCGCGATCCAGTGCCATCTGCTCGATGGCTTCGAGATCGCCTCGCAAAGCTACGACGCACGTCAGCCATCTCCGGATAGCGATCGTCGCGGTTCTTCCGCAGACAGCGCTGCACAATCCTGTCCAGCGCCGGTGGCGAGGCCGGCACCAAGCGTTCGCAGCGGCACTGGTTCGCGCTGCAGGACCGCCGCCAGCGTCGAAATGTGGCGTCTCGCCCTGGAACGCCCGCTGGCCCGTCGCCATCTCGTACAGCACCGCGCCAAAGCTGAACACGTCGGAACGGTGATCCGTCGGATCGGCCTTCGGCCTGCTCAGGACTCATGTACGCCGTCGATCCGACAATCGCGCCCGCCGCCGTCTGCGTCACAGTCTCAGCCTGCGCGCCTTCGGCAATACCCGCTTGGCAATGCCGAAGTCCAGCAGTTTGGGGCCGTGCTCGGTCAGCATGACGTTGCCCGGCTTAAGATCTCGGTGCACCACCCCGTGCTGATGCGCATACGCCAGTGCATCGGCAATTCCCTCGCCTACGGCGAGCACTTCGTCCAGCGGCAATCGGCCGCAGGCCAAGGCGCGCAGCCAGCGTTTCCCCGGAGAGATGCTCCATCACCAGGAACGGCATCGTTGCCTTCCCACCCACGTCGTGTAGAGAACAGATGCGCGGATGGTTCAGCGAACAGACCGCCCGCGCCTCGCGCTCAAACCTGTTCCGCAACTCCGGGTCATCCGTCAAATGGGCATGCAGGACCTTGATCGCAACCGTTCGCCCCAACCGCTCGTCCTGGGCGCGATAGACCTCGCCCATGCCGCCGGCCCCAAGGAATCCGGTGATCTTGAATCGTCCGGCGAGTGTCTGGCCATCCGTGAACTGTCGAGGGGCATCCGGCGGCGTGGCGACGGGATGCTCGAGGAACGAGCCAACTTCGGCCTGCCGCTGCCAGAGATCGCGAACCACTGCGGCGACATCCGGCGGTGCATCGCCGAGCAATCGTTCGCGCTCTTCGGCATCGGCCTCGAACCCACGCTCGAACAGTTCCTCCGCCTGCTTCCACTGCTCTGGTCCCATTACCTTTTCCTCGGCTCACCACCCGATCTGTAAGCGGGTGCTCGCGCTGTCTCAAACGCCTCACCAAAACAATCGCCGCGACATCCCTCGTAGTGGTAAGCGGCATTAGCCTGGCCTCTGCGACATCGAGTTTTGTTGAGGCACATCATCGAAAGTTCTCCACCAGAATGAGATCGCTGTCGAATTCGAAAGCAGAGTAGAGAATCGAACGCCGGTCCGGGGATACCAGTACTCCGGTCCCATGCGGCGTTCATCAGATTATCCCCTGAATGGATCGTCCTCAAATTGGGCACCCGGCACCGCAGACCATGCCACTCCCGGCTCAGTGGCTTCCTCTGCACCTCATCAGGCTACTTCAAGGCACCGGCTGATCGAGCGCGTGAAGGTCGCGACACTTCCCCCACAGTTCTTCGCCAAAGCTGGCTGATGTCTTTCCCGTCCACACGGCCTGTAGCTTTGAGTGTTCGTTCATCAGCGTAAGCAGCGGTGCCTCCCCCATCAAGCAGCAGCCCAGAACTAATACAAGCGACCTCGCGACGAGCGCAACGGCGAAAGTGGCGAGTAGTGCTGGAATTGTGAGGCTCATCGCAAGGTGCCTTTCTCGTTGAGTCATGGCTTGTGTCTCCAATCTTGTGGGCGGCGGTGCGCTCGCTGTTGCGCTACTAATCACAATTGCGGCAACGGGCACGAGAATGCGACATGTTCCGACAATTCGGTGAATCGAGGACCAGCAGATTTTGCCGGTCCTCGCTTCAACTGGGTTTCACGTTCGTTCAAAGTACGGCGTTGATCGTATAGGTCAGGTCGATGAGTTCACCTGTTGGGAATGTCGCGTGAAAGTAGATGGTGTGCATCCCGGGCGACAGTGGCGGCAGCATAAGCCAAATCCCGTCTGAGACAGCCGGAGTAAAGATCCCGGCGGGCACCCCAAAAATGTTGTCTTGCGGCAGCTTGATCTGAAAAGCTGGAGATGCCACGCGATTGGCCAAGAGCGCAGAAACGGGAACTCCGTCGATAACTGCCTTTAACTCTGTTGCTTGGTCCACGGCAGTACCTGCCAATTCCTTCGATAACTTCAGTGGCCAGTCCGGTGTCGGAAAGTCGCGCACGTAAAAGGCATTTGCGACTGGGAAGAACAGCCGCGCACCAGCCGGCACTGTACATTGCCGAAGCAGTGGGCCTTCGTTGCCGAATGTTCCGCCGAGAAACCAGACGGAGTTGATGCCAGAGGACTCGCAATAGAGCCTGGCTGGATTGCTCGCGGTAGGACCCAGTTGAGGGCTTGTGGAGACTGTCTTGTTCAACGCCCATTGCCACCACATCGCGGACCAAATGCCGTACGACTGGGTTGCAGCGTTGTTATGTGCCGGCTGGGCTGTCAAGGTAGCTGGAGTGCATACGCATACTGCCACCAGGAGCATTTGAGCCAATAGGCTATGTGTTTTCTGCATTTTCTTCCTCGCTTTCGTTCTGCGGCTTCAGTCTCGGAACACTTGCCGAGGCATCGACCGCCAACCATAGGTGCGGCAATGGGCGAGAGAATGCGACAAGTTCGGAGCTGATTTGCTTGAGGATTTTTCTTGCTACCCCCCTGCCACCGACCGGCGCCCTTGGGGCATTGAGCCCCTTAGGACGCCTAAGCGAGTTGCGACCCGGGAGTCGTGAGCCGGGCGGTAATCTATGAGAGCGCTGCCTCAGTCAAGCACTTTTTGAAACCTTTTCAGCGCCGTTGGCGCTGACTTTTTCAGCCTTGGCATACACTACTCCTGAGCTGGCCGGAGGATAAGGCTCCGCAGGGATGCGACCTGAGCGCCGAGCCAGCGGCCGGGATCGGAGGGGAGCTCCGGCTCTCCTCCGGCCCATCTTGTTTTGCGAAGTCCATGACCGATCCCGGCGCCAATGCGTTAAATCCCGGGGCGCGGGGCGGAGCCCCGCCGCTCGGGTGCCTGCGCCCCCCGGCCGTTCACCTCCTGAGTTCCGCTTCGTCCGGTCGGCTCTTCCGATGCAGCTTCGTCCCGCTAGTCATCTATCCACCCTCCAGGGGTAAGAGCATTTCCGTCCCGGGTCTCGCAATCACAACGACAGCCTCACAAGGGCTACACCGCCTTCGCGCTCACCCGTTCTTGGACGAAACTACCAGCGCCGGCGCCGGCTCCCGGTAAACCTGTTTCTTAGTCAAAATCCACCAACTCGCTTCGGCCAGGTGGCGCCCCACGGCGACCTTGGCTTTGGCCGTGCACTTCTTGGCCTTGATCCGTTCGTACAGCCGGCCGACGTGATGGCCGGCGTACTTCTGCTTGTGGCGGACGATGCAATTGGCCGCTTCCACGTAAGCCCACCGCAGGTAATGGTTCGAACACTTCGACGTTGGCCCCATGTGCGTCTTGCCGCCGCTGGAGTGCACGCTCGGCGTCAAGCCGGCGTAGCTGGCCAGATACTCGGAGGTGGGAAACCTCTCCACATCTCCGATCTCCAGCCACAGCGTCGCGCCCAACACGTGGCCCACTCCGGGCAGGCTCTTCAGCAGCCGGACCCAGCCGATCGATCCGATCTTTTCCCGGATCCGCAACTCGAGCTTGGCGATGTGCTGCTCGGCCTCGTTCAGCAAATCCCATTCCTCCAGACATGCAAACTGCGTCTGCGCCGGAAGCCAGCCAATGTAGTTAGACAGATACACCCGCCCTTTGCCCGCGAACAGGTCGCTGCATTGGTCTTCGCGCAACCCGTAGCGGCGAATCGCCGCCGTCAGCCGGTTCTTCAGAAACGTCGCCTGCCGCCTCATCGCCAGCCTGGTCCGCAACAGCCCGCGCAAGTCCCGCAGATTGAAGTTCGGAATCCAGATCGTCGGCAGTGTGCCGTTGCGCAGCAGCATCGCCAGACCCAGCGCGTCCACCGCGTCGGTCTTCTTCCGGGCGCCCATTCGCTGCCTGGCCTGCCGGGCCTCCACCAGTCGCGGCTCCAAGCCCGCCGCCTCCAGTTCGTCCACCAACCAGTACCAACTTCCGCTGGCCTCCACGGCCACCGGGCTTGCCTTCGGCAGCCCGGCCAGATACCGCCTCAGCTCCGCTTTGTTGTTCTCCACCCGGACCGGCTGACTGGCTCGGCCCTTGTCGTCCATCGTCACGAACACCGAGTACTTCTGGTGCGCGTCACAACCGATAAACTGTTCCATGCTGCTGCACCTCCACCGCGCTTCTGCGCGGGTTATTTGCTAGGCCGATTTTCCATCAACCGGCCCGGAGTTGCAGCAGCGCTCTCATACAATCACCGCCCACCTGGCCGATATATTTCCTCCCGAATCAATCGCTTGCGACGATCCGCCCCAAACCGCCAATTGCCTACGGCCAGGCTGGCGCCGTGGGGAGCCTCGCTCTCATGTCAAATAGCAACCTGAAACCGGCCCTCGGTCGTTCTCTGAGCACCTCTGCACATGCCACGCCTGTGTCGGCACCCTTCAGCCCTGCCCGCCCTCGCCTCCACCGCCAGATGAGGAACAATCTCACAAATCCATTCAAATCAACAACTACCATCGCGGAACAAATACCAGAACGGTTTCAAACGACTGTTGGAACGAATGTGAAACGGTCTCGAACGGTCTCACCATGCCTCCGCATCGAGCACTTCCCCTCACCACTTCGCTTCCAATCCGTCACAATATGGTTGACAGGTCACCACCTTCCCATGCGATTCTCCACAACCTTCACCCTCGCCCTCACCACCTGCGCCGTCCTCGCTGCCCAGCCCGCGCGCAAGTCCGGCATCGAAAAAGATGCCATAGATACCGCCTGCAAACCCTGTGACGATTTCTACCGCTTCGTCAACGGAACCTGGCTCGACAAGAACCCAATCCCCAAACGCTTCGCCGATTACGGCACCTTCCGCGTCCTCAGCGAGGCCAATCGCGAACGCACCCGCGTCCTGCTCGAATCCGTCGCCAATGACCCCAAAGCCGCCGGCGACGCCAAACGCCTCGGCGACTACTTCGCCTCCTGCATCGACATCGCCGCCATCGACGCCGCCGGACGCAAGCCCGTCGATCCCTACCTCGCCAAGATCGACGCCATCAAATCCCCCGCCGACCTCAAAGCCTACTTCTCCGCCTCCCAGCGCGAACTCCCCGTCGGCCCCTTTGCCGTTTCCTCCTTCCCTGACCTCAAGGACGCCAACACGACGATCGCAGCGCTCTTCCCCAACGCCCTCTCCCTCCCCGAGCGTGACTACTACTTCAACGCCGACGAGAAGACAAAGAAGATTCGCGACGAGTTCCTGAAGCACGTCGAGCGCATGTTGGTCCTCATCGGACAGTCGCCCGAACAGGCCGCCGCGGCCGCTAAGACCGTCCTGGCGCTCGAAACCGCTGTCGCCCAGAAGCAGCTCACCAACATCGAGCGCCGCAATCCGTACAATCTCTACCACAAGATGGATCTGGCCGGCGTCGCCGAAATCGCCCCAGGCATCGATTGGAAACTCATCCTCAAGAACCTCGATATCCCCGAAGCCACCGCCATCAACGTCACCGAGCCCGAGGCCGTCAAGACCGTCAATGCCATGCTCTCCTCCACCCCGCTCGACGAGTGGAAGACCTGGCTCAAGTGGCGCCTTCTGAACGCAACTGCCTCCTCCCTCTCCAAGCCCTTCCGCGACGAGGCATTCTACTTCCGCTCCACCGTCATCTCCGGCGTCACAGAACAGCTCCCCCGCTGGCAGACCTGCGCCAACGCCGCCGACAGCAGCCTCGGCGACGCACTCGGCCAGCTCTTCGTCGCCAAGCACTTCCCGCCCCAGGCCAAAAAGCGCATGCTCGACCTCGTCGAAAACCTCCGCGCCGCTCTCGGCGAAGAGCTCCAGAACTCCCCCTGGCTCTCCCCCGAAACCCGCAAGAACGCCGTCGCCAAGCTCAATGCCTTCACCCCCAAAATCGGCTACACCGACAAGTGGAAAGACTACTCCGCCATCCAGATCTCCCGCTCCAACTACTTCGAGAACATCCGGGCCGTCTCCAACTGGACCCGCACCTTCAACCTCCAGAAGATCGGCAAGCCCGTCGACCGCACCGAGTGGGGCATGACGCCTCCCACCGTCAACGCCTACTACAACCCGACCCGCAACGAAATCGCCTTCCCCGCCGGGCATCCTCCAGCCCCCCTTCTTCGACATGGACGCCGATGACGCCGCCAACTACGGCGCAATCGGAGCCGTCATCGGCCACGAAATGGGCCATGGCTTCGACGACCAGGGCTCCCGCTTCGACGCCCAGGGCAACCTCAAGAACTGGTGGACCGACGCCGACCGCAAGGAGTTCGACAAGCGCGCCGCCTGCGTCATCGAGGAGTACGACACCCTCGACGTCGGCGACGGCCTTCGACACAAAGGCAAACTCGTCGTCGGTGAAGCCCTCGGCGACCTCGGCGGCGTCACCATCGCCTACAAGGCGTACAAACGCTCTCTCAACGGCAAGGAAGCCCCCGTCATCGACGGCTTCACGGGCGACCAGCGCTTCTTCATCGCCTTCGGCCGCGTCTGGGCTCGCGCCCACACCCCCGAAGACCTCCGCCTCCGCCTCAATACCGACCCCCACCCCATCGCCAGATGGCGGGCCAACGGTACCCTGCAAAACATCCCGGAGTTCCACAAAGCCTTCTCCTGCAAAACCGGGGACTTCATGGTCCGTCCTTCGGAGAAACAATGTAAGCTCTGGTAACGTCCTACCAATAGGACTTGAAAGTCTGATATACAGGTCAAAGGAGATTTAACCCTATGCGGATTTCCGCCATCATCCTGTCCCTCGCTTTGTCCTCCCTTGCCTTCGCCGCCGGCGATGCCGCCAAGGGTAAGGAATCTTACACGAAGAAGTGCAAGAGCTGCCACGCCGAAGACGGCGCAGGCACCCCTGCCATGCAGAAGAAGTACGCCGAAAAGTGGAAAGCCCTCGGCGGCAAGGAAGTTCAAGCCATGAACGATGCCGCCCTGACTAAAGCCATGGAGGCCGTCACCAACCACAAGGCCGTCCTTAAGGCCTCGACGCCCGAAGAACTCGGCGACGTGATCGCCCACATTCGCACCTTGAAGAAGTAGGTAGAGTCTCAGCCATGAAGATCGCCATCCTGTCCCTGCTGCCGGCCTTGCTGTGCGCACAATCCTGGAAGCCGTTGTTTGACGGCAAATCCCTCAACGGCTGGAAACAGTGCAACGGCACGGCCACCTACGTTGTCGAGAAGGGCGAAATCGTCGGCACCACCGCCGAAGGCAGCCCCAACTCGTTCCTCTGCACCACCAGGGACTATGGCGACTTCATCCTCGAATGGGAGTCGAAAAACGACACCGTCCTCAATTCGGGCGTCCAGATTCGCTCCCATCAGCATCCCCAGGCGGTCGGCCGTCACCCGGCCGGCCGCGTCTACGGCTACCAGGTAGAGATTTCAAAAACCGAAAACGGCAACTCCGGCGGCATCTATGACGAAGCCCGCCGCGCCGTATTCCTCAACTCCAAACTGGACGCCGACGCGGCCAAGGCGTTCAAAGACAATGAGTGGAACAAGTACCGCGTCGAGGCCAACGGCGACAACCTCAAGGTCAGCATCAACGGCGTGACCGTCACCGACATCGTTGACTCGGAAGACATCACCGGCTTCATCGCCCTCCAGGTCCACCAGTTCAAAGGCGAGAAGCCCGCCCAGGTTCGCTGGCGCAACATCCGCATCCAGGACCTCGGCAAACACACCTGGCGCTCCCTCTGGGACGGCAAGACTCTCGACGGCTGGACCGTCACCGGCCCCGCCAAATGGACCATCGAGAACGGCGCCATCCACGGCCATTCGGTCCCCAATGAAACCGCCGCCGGCTCCGTCGTCGGCAAGGAGTCCTTCAAGGACCTCACCGTCCGCTGGAAAGTCCAGATCAACAAAGGCAACTCGGGCTTCTTCGTCCGCACCGACCCCTCGAACATGGCTTCCTACGAGGTCGAAATCGATGCCGAAAAACGCACTGGCGGCTTCTGGGAAGTGCGCGGCCGCAACTGGGTCACCGGCCCCGAGGACAACAAGAACTACAAAGCCGGCGAGTGGAACAACATGACCGCCTCGCTCCACGGCCATCGCATCACGTTCTTCCTCAACGGCATCAAGACGGTCGACCTGCCCAATGATTCAGCCGGCCGCACCGAAGGCGTCCTCGCCATGCAGTGCCACAACCGCATGGAGACAGACGTCTGGTTCAAGGACGTTGAAGTCCTCGTCAAGGCAAAATAGTCAGCGCAGCGAATAGCCCGCCGCTGCCAGGGACGCGATGATGCGGTCCCTCACCGCCTGCACCTCGTCGTTGGTCAGTGTCCGGTCGTCCGCGCCCACCGTGACCCGGTAGCTCAGCGATTGCTGATCGTCGGCCAGCGGCTTGCCCTTGTAGGAGTAGAGATACTCGACGGAAATGCAGCCGGCGCCGCCTGCTTCGCTGATCAGCGCACCGATCCGGCCGGTCAGGTCGCGCAGTCCGGCGACTACCGAGACGTCGAACGCGCTGGTCGGATAGCGGCGCAGCGGCGTGTACTTCTTCGGCAGCGGCCCGAGTTCGAAGAGCTGCTTCAGGTCGATGTCGAGAATCGCCGCCCGGCCGGTTTCGACGTGCTCCGGGTGCAGTTCGTAGATCCGCCCCAGGGTCTTGCCGCGCCAGCCGATCTCCGCCGACCTGGCCGGATGTTCATAGGTCCGTGCCTCGACGGGCCAGGCCTCGCAGCCCGGCATCAGGCAGGCTGCGAGCCGCCCGAGTTCGCTCAAGCCCGCCGCGCCGTCGTCTTTGGCGTAGACAACCGCCATCAGGTGCGGCGTCTCGTCGGGCAGGTCGCCGCCGCCGCGCGGATGGATCTCGCTGCCGATCTCGAAGAGGCGGAACGAGTCGTAGTGACGCATGTTGTCGACGATGTTGCGATGGATGCCCGGCAGCAGGCTCCGCCGCATCAGGGCCTGTTCGACGCTGATCGGGTTGCCGACACGCAGGTGCTCCTCGGGCTTCATCCCGAATCGGAGCGCCATCTCGTCGCTGATGAACGAGTAGTTGTAAGTTTCCGTGAAGCCCTGTGCGGCGCACATTTGACGGAGGTCATGATGAAACAATCGCTCGCGGTTCACCCATGGCCGCTCCACCGGCTGCAGCGGCGCGACCGGCGGCACCGTGTCGTAGCCGACCATGCGGCCGATCTCTTCGACCAGATCGTCCTTGATCGTGATGTCCTTCGTGGCGCGCCAACTGGGCACGGAGACAAAGAACAAGCCCGGTTTCGGCTGCCTCACGCCGAACTCGAGCGATTCGAGAATGGCTCGAACATGCTCCGCTTCGATCGGCCGGCCGAGCTTGCGCACCAGCCAGTCCATCGGCAGCTCGATCGGCACGGCGGCCGGGGCCGGGAACCACTGGTCCACCAGTCCGCCCACCAGGCGGATGCCGGGCAGATCGTCGCGAGCAGGTCGGCGGCGCGAGCCAGGCCGCGCACCGTGTTCACCGGGTCCTGCGCCTTCTCGAAGCGCATCGAGGCGTCGGTGCGCAGCTTCAGTTGCGAAGAAGTCTTGCGGATGCTCGCGGCCTGGAAGTTGGCGGATTCGAGCACGATCCGCGTGGTGGATTCGTTGATTGCCGAATGCGCGCCGCCGATCACGCCGCCGAGCGCGACGGCGCCGCCGGAGTCGGCGATCACCAGGTGAGTGGAGGCCAGTGTGTACGTCTCGCCGTTGAGCGCGTCGAAGTTCTCGCCATCTTCGGCGCGCCGCACGATGATCGTGTCGCCGCGCAGCTTGTCGGCGTCGAAGGCGTGCATCGGCTGGGCCAGCTCGGCCATGACGTAGTTCGTCACGTCGACGATGTTGTTGATCGGGTTCAGCCCGATCGCTTCCAGCCGCGCTTGCAGCCAGAGCGGCGACGGGCCGACGGTGACGTTCTCGAAGACCAGCGCGGTGTACCGCGGGCACAGCTCGAGGTCGCGGATGTCGACATGCCATGCGCCGGCGAGCCTTGGGAATGCGCTTCAGGTCGACCGGGTCCGCCAGCGGCTGGCCGGTGATGGCGGCCACTTCGCGCGCCATGCCGAGGTGGCCCCACAGGTCGGGGCGGTGCGTGAGGGTCTTGTTGTCGACCTCGATGACCGCATCCGGCATGCAGCCCGGCAGCGCGTTGCCGGTTCACCGGCCGGGAGTTCGACGATGCCCTCGTGGTCGCGGTTGATGCCAAGCTCGGCGCCGGTGGCCAGCATGCCGTCGCTTTCGACGCCGGTGATGGTGCGAGCTTCACTTCCCTGCCGCCCACGGTCACCCCTGCCGGGACGTAGGCGGTGAGTATGCCGGCGCGGCAGTTGGGCGCGCCGCAGACCACGGTCTTGCTGCCGAACCGGGCCGGCGTCGACCACCGCCTTGACGTTGTGGCTGCCCTCGATCGGCGCGACTTCCAGAACGCGGGCGACGCACACCTCGGCCAGCCACGGGCCGAATTCCTCGACGCCTTCGCACTCGGCCGTCTTCATGGTGATGAGCCGCATCAGCTCGCGAGGCGGCAGCGAGAGTGTGGGAACGAGTTCGCGGAGCCAGTTGTATGAGAACTTCACGACAGAAGACCTTTCGAGCCTAGAACTGCTACAGGAAACGCAGATCGCCGCCTTGCAGGTGGCGGATGTCGTCGATGGCGTAGCGCATCATGACCAGCCGCGTCAGGCCGAGGCCGAAGGCGAAGCCGTTCCACTCATCCGGGTCGATGCCGCCGGCGCGCAGCACGTTCGGGTGCACCAGGCCGCAGGGCAGCAGCTCCACCCAGCCGCTCTGCTTGCAGACGGGGCAGCCCGAGCCGCCGCAGATCAGGCACTGGATGTCGAGTTCGAAGCCGGGCTCGACGAAGGGGAAGAAGCCGGGGCGCAGCCGCACGGTGACTTCGCGCTGGAAGATCGCGCGCCAGCAGTCGTCTTCATGAAGTAGAGCATGTGGGCGACGGAGACGTCGCGGTCGATCATCATGCCTTCGAGCTGATAGAAGGTGTGCTCGTGGCAGGCGTCCACCTCCTCATTGCGGAAGACGCGGCCGGGGGCGATCATGCGCAGCGGCGCGCCGAACTTCTCCATGGCGCGCACCTGCACCGGGCGAGGTGTGGGTGCGCAGCAGATGGCCGTCGGTCAGCCAGAAGGTGTCCTGCATGTCGCGCGCCGGGTGGTCCGCCGGGATGTTCAGCGCGTCGAAGTTGTGCCACTCGGTTTCGACTTCGGGGCCGTCGACCACGGCGAAGCCCATGGAGGTGAAGAGGTCTTCGAGTTCCTTCGAGATCTGCGTGAGCGGGTGCAGCGAGCCGGGACGGATGCCGGGCGGCGGAATGCGTCAGGTCGAGCCATTCGGCGGCGAGGCGCGCGTCGAGGGCGGCGCGGGCGAAGCCGGCCTTGCGCGCTTCATAGAGCGCTTCCAGGTGCGGCTTTGATGGAGTTGAGGAGCTTGCCGACGGCGGCGCGTTCTTCGGGCGTGAGCTTGCCCATCTCCTTGCTGACGCCGGCGATGGAGCCTTTGCGGCCCAGGAACTCGACGCGGGCATTTTCGAGGGCATTCGGCGTCGGGCGCCTGGCCGAGCAGAGACACCGCTCGCGCTTCGAGATCGGACAAAGTTGCTTCGATCATTGTTCGTGCTGAGATTCCAGTGTATCGCGGCGCTCCGCCGCGGCACTCTCAGGCGGCCGGCAGCAGGTCGCGGGGCGTACGGCCCTCGTCGTTGCGGGCGTCCCAGTTGGCGCCGGCGGCTTCGAGCACTGCAATGGAAGCAGTGTCGTTGTTCTGCCGCGGCGCTGTGCAGCGGGGTGTTGCCTCCGGTCTGGCGGGCGTCGACCGGGCTCTTGGCCTTGAGCAGAAGGTCGATGACATTGGCGTGGCGGCCGGCGGCGGCGGCGTGGATCGGCAGATTCTCGTTGTTGTTGGTGGAGCGAAGGCGTGTGTCGGCGCCTCGGGAGATGAGATAGGAGGCGAGCGTTTCGTGGCCGAAAAAGGCCGTCAGGTGCAGCCCGGTCCAGCCGTCGGTGGAGTGGGCGAAGAGGATGGAGGGGTCGCGGTTGACCGCTTCGCCGGCGTAGATCACGTCGCCCATCGCACAGGCGGTGAAGAAATCGATCTTCGCCCCGAGCCCGGCGAGACGCTTGGCCCACGCCGGCTTGCCCATGTAGACGGCCCAGCGGACCGCGGGAACATCGTGTTCGTCGGATGAGTGAATGGCCGACGGATCTTCGGCCAGAACGGCTTCAAACGCGGCCTCATCCCCAGCGCTGAATCGCTTCCAGCAGAGTCATGCCAGCCCCCTTCGGGAGACGGCTCAGGCAGCGGGAGCGAAGATCTCCGAGGCCCGGCCGGTCTCGACCGCCAGGTGGTTCAGATAGAACCGCAGAACCACGGGCGGATACTTGTCCTTGAGGGCATTATAAGCCTTCGCCTGCCAATCGTCCTTCAAATGGGGATCCAGGTTGGCATCCTTGGCGAAGAACCCGTCCTGGTGGGGGATGCCCAGGGTATCGAGGGCCTCGATGATCATGTCGAGCCAGGAGACGAGGATGGCCTGGGCGAGGTCGCTGGAAAGCGCTTCGTCGCGCTCCTGGAGACGCTCCCAAAGGCGGGGAGCGGCCTTACGCAGGTGCTCGCTGTTCAGCTTCACCAGGCGGCAGCGCACCTTGACCTGTTCGAAGATCTGGTAGGTCTTGAGGCGGCTCATGGAGACGCGGCCGAGCAGATCACGAAATCCATCCTCGCCCATGGCGAGGTAAACGTCACACAACTCCATCACGACCACGAGATTAGCATGGGGGACCTGGCGCAGGGCGCTACAATAGCAGGTTTGGGCGAATCCATGAGCAATCTGATCGTATTGGGCGCACAGTGGGGCGACGAAGGCAAAGGCAAGATCGTCGACCTGTTCAGCGAGAAGTTCGATGTTGTGGCGCGCTATCAAGGCGGCCACAACGCGGGACACACGGTGATCGTGGGGGACCGCAAGTTCGTGCTGAAGCTGATTCCGAGCGGCATCCTTCATCCGGGCGTGAGCGTCGTGATCGGCAACGGCGTGGTGGTGGACCCCATCGCGCTGCTGGACGAGATGCAGATGCTGGAGCAGGCCGGCTTCGAAGTCAGGTCAAGGCTGCATGTCTCCAACCGGGCACACGTGATCTTCCCGTTCCACCGTGTGGTGGAGAAGGTGAGCGAGGCGCGGGCGGACCGGGTGGCGATCGGGACGACGTCGCGCGGCATCGGTCCCTGCTATGAAGACAAGATCGGGCGGCGAGGGATCCGCATGGCGGACCTACTGAGTTCCGCGGGCTTCGACGCGCTGTACAACTACATGGCCGAGGACAAGAAGATCCTGGCCGAGGCGTTCGGGATCGACGTCGCCCTGCACATCGAGGACATCCGTGCGGAGTACAAGCGGATGGCGGAGCGGATCCGGCCGCTGGTGTGCGACACGGCGCGGCAGTTGAACGACGCCATGGACGCGGGCAAGCGGGTGATGTTCGAGGGCGCGCAGGGGACGATGCTGGACATCGACCACGGGACATATCCGTTCGTGACGAGTTCGAGCGCGGCGGCAGGCGGGGCGTGCACCGGCACGGGAGTTGCGCCGACGCGGATTGACGGCATCATCGGGGTTTCGAAGGCCTACATTACGCGGGTTGGCAGCGGGCCGTTTCCGTCGGAAGACCACGGCGAGGACGGCGAGCGAATCCGGAAGGCGGGCAACGAATTCGGGTCGGTGACGGGCCGGCCGCGGCGCTGCGGCTGGTTCGACGCGCCGCTGCTGCGGTACACGGCGATGGTGAACGGCTTCGACAGCCTGATCGTGACGAAACTGGACGTGCTGGACGGCGTGAAGAGCATCAAGGTCTGCACGGGGTACCGGGTGAACGGTCAAGCGATGGACACGATGCCGGCGGAGAACGCGCTGATGGAGAAGATCGAGCCGGTGTACGAGGAGTTGCCGGGCTGGGCGACGCGGACCAGCGGCATCACCGGCTACGACGATCTGCCGAAGGAAGCGCGGGACTATGTCGCGTTCCTGGAGGAGCGGACGGGTGTTGAGATCGGCTGCGTGTCGACGGGTCCGGAGCGCAACGAGACGATCGTGCGCAAGGGCTCGAAGCTGGAGAAGTTGCTCTCATAGCAGCTATTCCGTCCTCAAGGCGACGATGGGATCGAGGCGCGAAGCCCGCCGCGCCGGCAGGTAGCTGGCCAACAACGCCACCGTGAGCAATAGCAGCGAGACGAAGGCAATCGTTGGAAAGTCGGCCGGCGAGACGCCAAAGAGCATGCTGGCGATGAGCCGGCTCGCACCCAGCGCACAGGGAATTCCGAGCGCGATTCCGGAAAGAGCCAGGGCGAGAGACTCGCGCAGCACGCCCCAACGCACTACCAATGGCGATGCGCCAAGAGCGGTTCGAATCCCGATCTCCCGAGTCCGGCGAGTCACGGCATAGGACGTCAGGCCGTACAAGCCGATCGAAGCCAGCAATAGGGCCAATAGCGCAAAGAACCCTGAGAGCATGGCGATGACGCGGTTGGCCGCCAGAACTTGGCGGGCCTGTTGCCCGAGTGTTATTGCGTTGACGCCGTATTCGCGTCCAAACGAATCGATCTCACGCCCTACCGCCTTCGCCATGGCTTCCGGCGCCTGGCGAGTGCGCAGGAACAGGTCGCCCTGCTTGGTCAATTTCGGATACTGCATATAGGGAACATAGACAACGGGCGACGAGACATCGCGCAGATCGAAAAGCCTGGCGTCGCGAGCGACGCCGACGACCTCGAGATCCTGCAGTTCGGGCATAAAGCCGAAGCGAATGCGCTGGCCGATAGCCTCGCTCGTGGGGAAAAGCCGGCCGGCGAGACCGGCGCTGACGATGGCCAGACGTGGCCGCCGCTCATCGTCGGTCCATTCAAATCCCCGGCCGCGAACCAGAGAGATTCCGAGCGTCTGGAGGAAGTCCGGCGAGATCATCACACAGGTGGACATCACGCCCGTGTTTGGATTCGACACTGCGGCCAGGGTGGACACCGTGTCCTGCCAGCCTGTCTGGCCGGGGCCTTCATAGCTGGAAAAGGCCGCCGACATCACGCCTGGCACACCGGCGATCCGCTCAACGAGTTGCCGGTGGTAATCGCCCACGTCCAGGTCCTTATTACCGCCCGGCCTGGGGCGGAGACTCACCTTGAGCACGCTTCCCGAAAAGCCGGGATCAACAGCGGCCAATTGCCGGAAACTCTGCGCGAGGAGCCCGGCGCCGAGCAGCAGGACGAGGGAGAGGGCGACTTGGGCGATCATGAGTGCCCTTCCCAGCCTGCCCGTTGTGATCCCAAGACCACGCGCACTCCGCTGCAGAGCAGAGGCCGGATCTTCGCGAGAGCAGCGCCACGCCGGAGCAACGCCGAAAAGGACTCCGGTGAAGATGGCCACCGCGGCCGTGAACGAGAGAATTCGCCAATCGGGCCGCAGGTCGAGCGTGAGCGGCGTGAGGCGCCCCTCCGTCATGAAGGCGACGAGCAAGCGGCTGCCCAAGTAGGCGAAAGCGAGACCCAGCAAGGCACCAGACATCGACAGCACCAGGCTTTCGGCAAGCACCTGCCTGGCGAGCACCCAACGGCCGGCTCCCAGGGCCACGCGGACGCTGATCTCGTGCCGGCGGATCGCAGTGCGGGCCAGCATCAGGTTAGCCAGGTTGACGCAGGCCACCAGCAGGATCAAGCCGACGATTCCAAGCAGCACGTAGAGAGGCCGTGAGAACTGTGAGCGGAGTTCGCGGGCGACACCGTTTGCCACGGGCGATACGTCCAGGCCCATGGAAAGGAACGCCTGCCGCCGCAGCCCCGGGGTCTCGGTCGAAGCGGTCGCGAGGAGCACCGCGGGCCAGAACGATTGGAGTTGCGAGCGAGCCTCGGCAAGGGTGACATTATCCTTCAGCCGGCCAGTGACGTACACCCAGAGCTGCGAACGGCTGTCGTTCTTCTTGATGGGAATCGTCACGTCGGGGGGATGGCCCGTCGTCATACCCGTGAACCACTTCCGGGAGACGCCGACGATCGTGTAGGATTGCCCTTCAATTACGATGTTCTTCCCCACGACGTCATCGGCGCCGCCGAAGCGGCGTTGCCAGAACTCGTAGCCGAGAACGGCCACAGGAGACGCATCGTCCAGAGTGATCAAGCGTCCCGATAGGGGAGTAGTTCCCAGTTCAGTAAAGTAATTCCCGGTGACCGTGGCCACATCAGCCTGCGACAGCACGCCGTTGAACTCCACGTTGGACAACGCAGGGTAGCTCCAGCCGATCAGGCCGGAAAGGACGCGTTGCCCCCTTTCCACTTCCCGGAACATCGGGTAGGAGAACGGGATTTTGTCATTCCTGCGGAGGGCTGAGAGCTGGACCAGACGTTCAGGCTGCCGGACTGGGAGGTTCCGCAAGAGCAGCGCATTGACCAGAGTGAAAATGGCGGTGTTGGCCCCGATGCCAAGGGCGAGGGATAGCACGGCGACGGCGGTGAAGCGGGGATTGTTGCGCAGCACGCGGAAGGTATAGCTCGTCATCGCGTATTCCTGGGGACATCCTACAGCGGGAAGGTATCGGGCGGAGCGGGGCTACAATCAGGAGACGATTCACTTGTCTCGGGACCGCAATGGAACTCACGATCCGCAATCTTTCCAAGACCTATCCGAACGGCGTGCGAGCGCTGGATAACGTCACCCTGACGATTCCGCTGGGGATGTACGGGCTGCTGGGGCCCAATGGGGCCGGCAAGTCAACGCTGATGCGCACCATCGCGACGCTGCAGGAACCGGACTCGGGGGAGATCCGGATGGGAGAGCTCGACGTGCTGCGGCAGAAGGACGAGCTGCGGCGAAAGCTGGGCTACCTGCCGCAGGACTTTGGCGTGTATCCGCGGGTGACGGCGCAGCAGATGCTCGATCACATCGCACTGCTGAAAGGCTTCACGAAGAAAGGCGAACGCAAGGACATCGTCGAGGCGATGCTGCAACGCGTGAACCTTTGGGAGTTGAGGAAGAAGACGCTGTCGGGGTTCTCAGGCGGCATGAAGCAGCGGTTCGGCATCGCTCAAGCGCTGCTTGGCGCGCCGCAACTGTTGATCGTCGATGAGCCAACCGCGGGTCTCGATCCGGGGGAGCGGAACCGTTTCTACAACCTGCTGTCGGAGATCGGGGAGAACGTCATCGTCATTCTCTCCACGCACATCGTGGAAGACGTGATGGACCTATGCACGTCAATGGCAATCATCCACGAGGGCAAGGTGCTGTACTCCGGGGCGCCTGAGCTTGCGCTTTCGGCGTTGAACGGACGGATCTGGAAGCGGCTGACGACCAAGGCGGAGCTGCCGGAGCTGGAACTGCGACACGGGTGATCTCGCACAAGCTGATCGCGGGCCGGCCGCTGGTGCACGTGTACAGCATGGAGGACCCCGGCGACGGCTTCACGCTGGCCGAGCCGGACCTGGAGGACGTCTTCTTTTCGCATATCCGGGGCCTGCACGAAGCGTGGGCGGAGTAGGGAGCAAGTCATGTTCAAGACTTTCTTCCTGTTTGAGCTGCGCTATTTCCTGAAGGGCTGGATGGTTTGGATCTTCCTGGTCGTGATCGGGACGATGATCTTCGGGGCGACGACGAGCGACAACGTCACGGTTGGCGGGTCGCTGGGCAACACGCACCGCAACGCGCCCTATGTTGTGCAAAACTTCTATGCCATCGCGTCGATTCTGACGCTGCTGATGACGGCTGCGTTTTCAAACAATGCGGCCATCCGCGATTTCCAGCACAACACGCATCAGATGATCTTCAGCCTGCCGGTGTCGCGGTGGGGGTTCATTCTGGGGCGCTTTTGGGGTTCGACGCTGGTGGCGATGATTCCGTCGCTGGGCGTTTCGTTGGGGGTGCTGCTGGGCAAGTACATGCCTTGGGTGGACGCGGAGAGGTTCGGTCCGGTGAACCTTGAAGCGCACTGGAACGGCATCTTCTGTTTTGTCATTCCAAACACGA
This sequence comes from Bryobacteraceae bacterium, assembly GCA_963714395.1. Classification (GTDB taxonomy): domain Bacteria; phylum Acidobacteriota; class Terriglobia; order Bryobacterales; family Bryobacteraceae; genus JACADU01. The sequence continues at coordinate 359,231 of CAVQOO010000039.1, read as the reverse complement.
TCTTCATCGCTTGCCTGCTGTTTCCGGTGGGTCTGCTGTTTCGCAGCACGACGGTGAGTTTTCTGGCGGCATTGGGATTCATCGTGGCTTCGGGGGTGGCGGGGGCGTTCACTTCGGACTTGAAGAACGAGGTGTATGCCGCGCTGCTGGATCCATACGGGGGCGCCGCGTTCAACTACATGACCAAGTATTGGACGGTGGCTGAGAGGAATTCGCAGTCGCTGGGGCTTACCGGTGTGCTGCTGATGAACCGGCTTATCTGGCTCGGTCTTGGGGCGGTTGCTTTCCTGGGGCTGGCGTCGCGGGTCACGTTGGGCGAGAAGCAGGGGAGGAAAGCGAAGAAGCTGGCCGTGGCGGAAGAGGCGCCCAAGGCGCAGGGGCTGCCGAACACAAGGGCTTCGTGGGCGGGGAGTCCGGGGCTGGCGCAGTTCGTGGGGGCGTTCAAGTTCGAGTGGCGATCGTTGGTGAAGACGCCGGCGTTCATTGTGATTCTCGCTGCGGCGCTGCTGAACGCGACAACGTCGCTGGTATTCAGTTTCCGGGAAGCGTATGGAAACAAGTCGTTCCCTGTGACATACGAAGTGGCGGAGATCATTCAGGGCACGCTGTACCCGTTCCTGGTGGCGATCATCACATTCTTCGCGGGGCAATTGATCTGGCGAGAGAGGGACGAGCGAGTAGACGAGATGCAGGACAGCCTGCCGATGCGCGACTGGCTGCTGTACGCGGCCAAGTTCAGCGCGCTGGCTGCAACGGTGGTGACCATCCTGTCAACGGCAGTTCTGGACGGCGTGATCGTGCAGGCGTTTTCCGGGTACACGCGGTTTCAGCCGGCTGTGTACTTCGGGCAGATCTTCGTGCGGGACCTGTCGGCGATGCTGTTTCTGAGCGTGGCGGCATTCTTCTTTCACGTGATATCGCCGAACAAATACGTAGGCTACTTCGCGTTCATCGGATTCCTGATCGCAGACGCATTCGGGTGGCGCGGGCTGAATGTAACCAGCAAGCTGGTGGACTTCGGATCGCGGCCGAGCATGCCCTATTCGGACTTCTTCAAGTTTGAACCAGGCAGGGAGAGCTGGCTCTGGTTCACACTCTACTGGGTGCTGGTGTGCGCGTTGATCGCAGCGGTGTCCATTCTGCTGTTCCGCCGGGGGAAGGAAGCGAGTTGGGCGAGGCGGTGGCGCGTCGCCGGGCAAAGAATGCAGGGGGGATTCCGGCTGGCGGTGCTGGGACTGGCGACCTGCCTGGCAGCCACGGCCGGCTGGCTTTTCTACAACACGAAGGTGCTGAACAAGATCGTTTCGCCGGATGAATCGAAGCAGCGGGCAGCGGACTACGAGAAGCTGTACAAGCGGTTTGAGACGACACCGCAACCACGCATCGTTTCGGTCCGGTACGACATCGACCTGACGCCGGAGGCGCGGGCGGTAGTGTTTCGAGGCGAGCAGCAGATCGTAAACAAGAGCGACAAGCCGATCGAACGTGTGTACATGAACCTGGCGGGCCAGTATGATACCAGCCTGACGATCGCTGGGGCGGCACTGGAGAAGGACGACAAACGGCTGCGGTTTCAGACCTACCGGCTGAGCCCGCCCATGGCCCCTGGGGAGAGCCGCACGATGAAGTTCAGCGTGGCGAGCAATGGCAAGGAGTTGGCCAACGAGGTGAAACGGACGCAGCTCGCGCAGAATGGCACGTTCTTCAACAACGGGATAGCACCGCAAATCGGGTACAGCAGCGACCGGGAAATGTCAGACCGGAACGACCGCCGCAAGTACAAGCTCAAAGAGAAAGACCTGATGGCGCCATTGGAGCGGAACTGCACGGCGAACTGCATGAACACCTACATCAGCAACAGCTCGGACTGGGTGAGCGTGGAGACCGTGATCAGCACCTCGCCGGACCAGATCGCCGTCGCGCCGGGCGCGCTGCTGCGGGAGTGGCAGGACAAGGGGCGGCGGTATTTCCACTACAAGCTGGACAGGGATTCGCTGAACTTCTATTCATTCATCTCGGCACGCTACGAGGTGAAGAGGGACACGTGGAACGACGTGAAGGTGGAGGTGTACTACCACCCGGAGCACACCTGGAACGTGCCGCGGATGGTGGATTCGATCAAGAAGACGCTGGACTACTGCTCGCGCAACTACGGCCCTTACATGCACAAGCAGGCCCGGATTATCGAGTTTCCACGAGTAGCCAGTTTCGCGCAGGCCTTTCCAGGGACGATGCCGTACTCGGAGAGCATCGGCTTTATCGCGGACCTGCGGGATAAGGAGAACATCGATCACGTGTTCTACGTGGTGGCTCACGAGATGGGCCATCAATGGTGGGCGCACCAGGTGATCGGGGCGGACATGCAGGGGGCGACGCTGCTGTCGGAAACTCTGGCACAGTACACGGCCCTGATGGTGATGGAGAAGGAATATGGCCGCGACATGATGCGGAAGTTCCTGGAGTACGAGATGGACCGGTACTTGGGCGGGCGGGGCCGGGAGTTGCTGAAAGAGCGGCCGCTGCTGCGGGTTGAAGCGAGCCAGGGCTACATTCACTACAACAAAGGCAGCCTGGTTCTGTACTACCTGAAGGAGATGATCGGGGAAGAGGCAGTGAACGGGGCGCTGCGGGAGATTGTGCAGAAATTTGCTTACGCTCAGCCACCGTATCCGACGTCGCATGAGCTGGTGGACCGACTGCGGGCGAGGACGCCTGCCGAGTATCAGTACCTGATCAAGGATCTGTTTGAGGAGATCACGTTGTTCTCGAACCGGACGCTGGAGGCAACGGCGAAGAAGCGCGCGGACGGTCAATACGACGTGACGGTGCGGGCCGAGAGCAAGAAGTTCAAAGCCGATGAGCAGGGCAACGAGAAAGAGACGGCGGTTTCCGATTGGATCGAGTTCGGTGCGTTTGCGAAGCCGGAGAAGGGGAAGAAGTTCGGCCGGACGCTGTATCGGGAGCGGGTGCTTCTGACGCAGGCGAACAACACGCGCACGTTCGTGGTGAAGGAACTGCCGGAGAAGGCAGGGATCGATCCGTTCCACCTGCTGGTGGACAGGACGAAGGACGACAACGTGAAAAGCGTCGACGTGAAGTAGGGAGAGCCGTGCAGGGCCTGACGGCCGCTCAGGCTCCTTCGTTGGCTTAGTTCGGTACAGTGAACGCAATGCCAATAGCCCAGTCGTTTCACAAGGCGTTACGGCATCCTTGGCCCATCTTTGCGACTGCCCTGGCTCTGGCGGTGGTGGGTTTCTGGCCAAGCTTTTTCGCGAAGTTGCCGGACACGCCACTGCCACATCACGTGCACGGGTGGTCAGCGACAGCTTGGATGATCCTCCCCTTGCTTCAGTACGCTCTGATACGGAGCGGCCGGCGCAGCCTGCACCGCCTCGTGGGCTAGCGTCTAGTCGTGCTTGCGGCCATCGTGGCGGCAAGCGGGGTCTATGTGGTCCGGATGATGGCCTATCGCAACATCACCAGTTTCCGGCTGGCGAGTGTGAAGTTCGTCTGGCTCGACCTGACCGGCATCGCCCTGTTCTGTGTCTATGTCGCCGTCGCCATTTCGGCGGCACGCCGGCGCGACATCCGGCTGCACGTCACCGCTCTTGATCGCCAGCGCGTTCATTCCACTCGAGGCGGCGCTCGAGAGAGCTGTTCGTGAACCTGTTGCCCTCGCTTGTGCCCGACTTCGACGCAGCCCTCTATGCGTCGCTGATTTTCCTAGAAGTCACATGCGCCGCCATCGTCCTGGTGGAGTGGCGTTCCGGCCGCGTGCGTTGGCCGATACCGGTTCTGCTCGGCTACTATCTCTTCATGCACGTGACTCTGACGCCGCTTGCCACCAGCAAAGGCTTCCAGGAGTTTCAGCAATTGGTTTGGAATGGCCGGACGTCCACGGCAACTGAGAGTGAACCTTGCGGTTTGGAGGGAAGACTCGCTCTCCGTGGGGATTTCTGATAGGAAATAGAGCATGACCGAGAAAACTTCATTGACGAGGCGGGGAGTGCTGGCGGGATGCGCGCCGCTGATCGTATCGGGGAGCGTGTTCGGGCGGTATGCGCCGTCGGGCAGGGTGAACGTGGGCGTGATCGGCGTGGGCCGGCAGACGGTTCAAGTCAACCTGAAGCAGTTTCAGGCGATGCCGGAAGTTCAGGTGACGGCGCTGTGCGATGTCGATGCGTGGCGGCTGGAGCAGGCCAAAAAGATGTTCCCGGACGCGAAGACGTATCGCGACTACAAGGAGTTGCTGGCGGAGAAGTCGATTGACGCGGTGATGATGGCAACGCCGGATCACTGGCACGTGCCGATGTCGCTGGAAGCGGTGAAGGCGGGCAAGGACGTGTGCTGCGAGAAGCCGCTGACGCGGTCGATTGGGGAGGGGCGGCGGCTGGCGGACGCGGTGAAGAAGGCGAAGCGGGTGTTCAGGACGGACAGCGAGTATCGGACCAAAGCGTGGTATCACCAGGCGCGGGAAGCGGTGCTCAACGGCCGGATCGGAGTATTGAAGACGATCACCACGGGTGTGCCGAAGGGCGATGTGGGCTGTCCGCCGCAAGCGGCGATGCCGGTGCCGGAGGAACTGGACTACGAGCGGTGGCAGGGGCCGGCGCCGCGCGCGGAATACACGGAGAAGCGAGTTCACAAGCCGAAATCGTACGAGAGACCGGGGTGGATGCGGAAGCTGGACTACTGCGACGGCATGGTGACGAACTGGGGGACGCATCACAACGATCTGGCGCAGTCGGCAAACGGGACTGACCGGACGGGGCCGGTGGAGGTGGAAGGCAAGGGGACGTATCCGGAGACGGAGAGTTTCTGGAACGTGCTGCTGGATTTCGAAGTTCACTACCGGTATGCGAACGGAGTGAAGCTGGTGTACCGGATCGACAAGCCCTCGATTCGATTTGAAGGGACGGAGGGGTGGATCTTCGCCGACGATACCGGGAAGATTGAGGCGTCGTCGCCGAAGGTGCTGGCTCCGGCGTCGGGGTCGAACTGGATCCGGCTACCGATGAAGACGGACAAGCAGGATTTCATCGATGCGGTGTTGAGCCGCGGGGAGACGATGGCGGACGCGGAGGTGGGGCACAGGACGACGTCGGTGTGCCATCTGGCGCACATCGCGATTCAGTTGGGACGGCGGCTGGAGTGGGACCCGGTGAAGGAGCAGTTCAAGAACGACGCTGAGGCGAACGGATACGTAGGGAAGCCGATCCACGCGCCGCGGCGGACGACGTAGAAGTCCTGGGGGGGCTCCCTTCCTGGACAAGTGGAGATGAGGAGGTCGATGTCCCAGGACATACGACGACCTTGCTACTGCGTGAGCTTCACGAGGAGGGACTGGTTCTCGTAGTAGATTGCGTTGCCGGCGGGGAGGATGAATTGAGTGGGCCAAGCGCCGTGCTTGTCGTATTGGTCGGGGCGGGCGGTACGGTGCTTCCAGAGGATCTGTTTGGAGGCGAGGTCGAGCGCGTAGAGATAACCGCAGCCGTGGGCGTCCTGGCGGGGAAGTTCGGCGTTGGCCTGAAAGTAGAGGACGCCGGAGACAGCAGCCATGCGGATGTTCTTGCTCACGTCGGGGAGTTCCATTGGGAACTCGAAGACAGGCTTGCCGGTGTCGAGTTGCCAGCCGAGGATGACGTTGGTGGCGGAAGTGTAGACGACTCCGCCGCTGACAACGAGTTCGGTGAGGGCGTGGAGTCTCTCGCCACCGGGGATGACACGGTTGACGGTTTGCTTCCAGCGGGGCGCACCGGTCTTCGCATCGTAGGCGAAGATCTCGTTGGCGAAACGGGTGACGACGAGGCCGCCGGCGACGGCCGAGGCTTCAGGACAGGCGGTGGGCCTTGGGGTGGCGCTCCACATGACTTTGCCGGTGGCGGCGTCGAGGGCGGTGAGGGTGTTCGGGTCGCCGGCGATGCCGCCGCTGAAGAAGAGAGTTCCAGCGGCGAAGGCAAGACTGGGCGAGCAGATTCTGGTCTTTTCGTGCTGCCAGAGGAGCTTGCCCGTGGCGGCATCGTAGCCGGCAAGGGTGCGGTTGCGGCTGGCGAGGAAGACGCCGCCGGCGGCGACAAGGGGGGCGGCGTTGTGGTTGCCCAGGTCCTCAGCATCGACTGACCAGAGCGGCTTGCCGGTCTTGAGGTCGAGCTTGCTCAGGCGGAAGCGGTTGCTGTCGATATCGTTGACGGCGTATGCGGCGGAGGCATCGACGGCGGGCTCGCCGCGCATGTGGCGGGGGACGCTCCAGAGTAGTTTGCCGGTGGAGGCGTCATAGGCGAAAGTGCCGCCGCGGCCGCTGGTGTTGCCGGTGACGAGAACGTTGCCGGAGAGGACGAGGGAACTGGAGTCGCGGTAGCGCGGCTTCACTTCCCAGGCGATGCGGGGCTCTGCGCGGAGAGGGGAGCGCCGAGTATTCGTTGGTTCCGGCCAGGGTGCCGCGAACATTGGTCTGGGCCAAGGCGGCCGTGGATGAGAGGATCGCCAGGAGGAGGGGGAGCAAGACTTGATCTTACTTGAAGGATCGCGAAATTGCGGGCACGATCAGCAGGGCGAGGAGTCCGTAGAGGATGGCCGGATTGAGGCCGGTTGCCTCGCTGCGGGCGACCCGGATGATGGACCAGACGACGAAGGCCATCAGGATCGAGGTGACGGCCTGCATCCAGGAGAAAAGGAGTCCTCCTGGGCTGGTGAACCACAAGGCGGCATTCACGGCGACCTGAATACTCAGCAGGAGAAAGAGGTGCCAGCGGCCACCCCAACGGTCGGGCTTCCCGGTAAGGCCGAAGTGGACGGGGATGGAGGAGGGGAGGGACTGCCAGACGATGGCGATCAGGATTGCGGAGAAGAGGGTTGCCAGGACAGCGAGGGCGAGAAGCGGGTAGTGAAGCGCGTCCGATACGGCTGGATCGAGCATGAACCCATTTTGTCGCGCGCTTGGTGGCGGGGGCAACACCATCCGAGAATGCGCACATCCGAGAATGCGCTTGCATCCAGGAACTAATCGGAATAGATTAGCCGCAGCATTTGTCTCCAGCCCCGACTAGGGGCGAGAAGGAAGGAAGAGGTTATGAACCGTGGGACGAGGGTGTTTGCGCTGTGTGCAATGCTCTGTGCACTGGCCGCAAACCTCCCAGCTCAATCCATCTACTCGACCCTGACAGGGGTCGTATCCGATCCAACAGAAGGCCTGATCGTGCACGCGAAAGTGAAACTGCGGGACGACGAGTTCCGGCTCCATGCGTGAGACCGTCACCAACGCGCAGGGCTATTACACATTCGCGTCTGTCCCGGTCGGCACATACGAACTAACCGTCGAAGCACCCGGCTTCGCCACCTACAGCGAAACCGGTATTGCCCTCGGAGGCGGCGAGCGGCGCAACATCAACGTCACGCTGAAGCTCGGCTCGACCACCGAGACCGTAGTCGTGTCAGGGACCGTGGAGGTGTTGACGACCGTCGACTCCGGCGAGAAGTCGACGACACTGAACACTAAGCAGTTGCAGAACTTCGTGCAGGTGGGCAGCAACGCGGCCGAGTTCATCAAGATCATGCCGGGCTTCGGCATTCAGAACGGGACGAAGAACGCGGCCAACTTCAGCGGACAGACCATCGGCATCAATGCCAACGGCAACGCCGGCAGCCAGAGCCCGCTGAACAACGCATTCGCCTACAACGGCCTGCCCAGCAACACGCTGGACATCACGGCCGACGGCGCGCACGTCTCCGACCCCGGCTGCAACTGCGACACGCCGGTGAATCCGAACTCGGACATGATCGCCGAGTTCAAGATCACGATGTCGAACTTCAGCGCCGAGAACCAGAAGGGTCCGGCGGTCATCAGTTCGGTGGCGCAGATCGGGCGGCAATGATCTCCACGGGTCCGGTTTCCTGTATGCCGCGCACTACCATCTGAACGCAACGACTGGCTGAACAACGCAAGCAAGGTGCCGAGGCCGCAGAACAAGTACTACTATCCGGGCTTCACGCTCGGTGGGCCGGTGGTGATCCCGGGACGCGGCTCAACAAGAGCCAGCAACAAGCTGTTCTTCTTCACCGGCTACCAGTATTTCTACCAGGTGCTCGACACCGGCCTGCTGCGCGCCACGGTTCCGACAGAGGGCATGTGCACGGGCAATTTCTCGCCGGCGGAACTCGCCAAGATGGGAACGATCACCGCATCCGGCTCTGCTCCGGGCCAGATCAACGCGCGCAACCGCGTCGCTCTACCCGGGCGGAATCATCCCGGCATCGGCGATCGACAAGAACATGCAGGCGCTGATGAAGTCTCTACCCGAAGCCGAACTCCGATCCCAACGCGAACGGCGGCTACAACTGGACCGACGACCTGACTGTTCAACCAGAACAACCATCAGTGGATGTCGCGCGTGGACTACAACATCAGCGACAACACCAAGCTGTTCGTCCGCTACAACCTGCAGCGCGAAGTGCAGCGGTTCCCGGTCCAGGTGTGGTCGAACACGACAACGCAGCAACTGCCTTACCCGATCATCGGTGCTCGGCAAGAACCGGTCCGACTCAGTCACGGCCTCGCTGACGCACGTGTTCAGCCCGACCATGACCAACGAGTTCGTCTTCGGATATACCTTCATCGGTTTCCCGAATGTGTTCGAGGATCCGTCGAAGGTGGATCCGGCCAACGTCGGTTTCAACTACAAGCTGCTGTACAAGAACGGAGTCGCGCAGATCCCGAACTTCCAGCGGCGGTTCGGAAATGGCGCGCAATCGTACAACTATGGCGGTTTCGAGGTCGGCGGTCCGTCGCGCGGGTCTGTACGCGAACAAGTGGATGCCCAGCTTCAGCGACACGGTGTCGAAGGTCTGGGGCAGGCACACGCTCAAGGCCGGCTTCTTCTGGGAGTGGATCCGGAACGCCCAGCCGGCCAGCAGCGCCACGAACGGAACGATGAGCTTCACCAACAGCAACTCCAACACGCTCGGCAACGATTACGCCGATATGCTGATCGGGAACCTGAACAGCTTCCAGCAGAACTCGTTCAACCGGGTCAACGACATCTCGTACGACACGTACGAGGGCTTCGTGCAGGATTCCTGGAAGGTGAACAAGCGCCTGACGCTGGAAGCTCGGCCTTCGCATCACCCATTTCACGCCGTGGATCGACAGGCTCGGACTACGGGTTCTCGATCTTCGACTACTCCAAGTACAACTCCACCTGCACGCCGACGCAGTACTGCGGGTTCCTCTGGAACAAGCGCGATCCCAGCGTTCCGATGGGTGGATTCCCGACGAGGAGCGCGTTTCTATCAGCCGCGATTCGGCATGGCCTACGACGTGTTCGGCAACGGCAAGACCGTGATCCGCGGCGGCTGGGGCATGTACTACTTCCACTCCGGGCAGTTCACGACCGGGCTGGATGTGGCCGCCGGAGTCGAGACCATCACATTGAACAACAACCAGGGCATCGGGCCTTCGCCGTACGTGGTGAGTCCATCGGCGAACGCCAAGCCGCTGATGGCGAGAGACCTCGACACGATGAACTTCTCGAGCGCCGCGCTGTCTCCCGGCGCGTGGACAGCAAGGACGACAGGCAGCCGCTGACGAAGAGCTACAGCTTCACGATCGCGCAGCGGCTGCCTGGTCGAGCCTGCTCGAAGTGGCCTATGTCGGCAACCAGAGCACGGACCTTGCGTACACCGGCGGTGTCGGCAGCAGTCTCAACCTGGTGCCGGTTGGCGCGATGCTCTCCTCGGCAAACGGCGGCGTGGATCCGAATTCGCTGGTGGCGAACAACTTCCGTCCGCTGAAGGGATTCTCCGACGTCAACCTGGCGACCCACGGGACCTACGCCAACTACAACTCGCTGCAGGCGACGTGGGTACGCACCAGGGGCCGCTACACGATCAACCTGAACTACACGTTCGGCAAGGCGCTGGGGATCATCAGCTCCACATTTGACTCGTTCAACATGAGGAACAACTACGGTGTGCAGCCAGCAACCGAACGCACCTCTTCAACCTGGCCTACTCGATCGAACTGGGCAACTCCTGCCAGGAACAAGGTGGCCGGCGGCTTCGTCAACGGGTGGCAGGTTTCCGGCATCCTGCAACTGCAGAGCGGGGCCAACCTCACCGGGAACCGGGGCAACAACTTCGGCATGAACCTGAACAGCTACAAGATTCCCGGCACGACGTTCAACGTCAGCAACACGTCGCTGCTGGGCACGCCGAACATTCAGTTGCGGCCCGATCGTGACCTGCGATCCGACGTGCAGGACCTGGGGGAGAACCAGTACATCAACGGGAGCTGCTTCGCCATCCCGACGCAAGTCGGCCAGAACGGGCCGACCACGCTGCCGGTGATCTACGGTCCGGCGTTCTTCAACGCGGATCTGGGACTGTTCAAGAACTTCGACATCAGCGGAGAGGAAGAAGCTGCAGTTCCGGTTCAACGGCTACAACTTCCTGAACCATCCGCTGTGGTCGTTCCCGGTCGACACGAACCTGACTCTCGGGTTCAACGGCACGACGGGCAGATCAACACGCCGCTGTTCGGCTACGCGACGCAGAAGAAGGGCCGCCGCGTAATTCAGCTGGCGGTGAAGTTCCTCTTCTGAACCGTTCTACTTGGCCGCCGGCGGTTCGTCGGCGGCCATCTATTCTGTCTGCCTGGACGGCCTTGAGGACTCTGCCGGATGCCGCTGGGCCAGCGAATCTCGACGGAGTCAATCTTCGTCTCCGCACCCAGGCCGAAGTGCACCCGCTTGTCGCTGGAGGACATGAAGCCGACGCTGACGGCGACGTGGTTGTAGAGAACGCGTCCGGATGCGGTGGTGAGCTTGACCTTCGCTCCGATGGCATCGCGGGCGCTCTTGTGGCCCGTTCAGGCTCACCACCAGCCAGTGATTGCCGGTGCCGGCAGTGTTCATCAGGATGCGCGGGGGCTCGTTGAGCGAAGTGACCACGATGTCGAGGGCGCCGTCGTTGTTCAGATCGCCGAACGCCGAGCCGCGCTGGTAGCCTTTGCGCAGGAAGTCGTCGCCCATCTCCTCGGAGACGTCGACGAACGACTTGCCGTCGACGTTCTCGAACATCGTGTCGTGCTGCGGGCGACTTGGCGCTCATCATGTCGACGTCGCCGTTGGACGAGTAGATGTCCTTCCAGCCGTCGTTGTTGTAGTCGATGAAGCCGTTGCTCCAGCCCGAGTAGGGCATGCTGAGCTTCTGGACGTCCGGTTCGAGAGGAGTAGTACTCGAACAGGTCTCCGCGATTCCGCAGCAGCGCCCAGATCTGGCCCATCAGGTTGTTGTAGAAGATGTCGACCTTGCCGTCGTTGTCGAAGTCCTTGGCATCGCAGCCCATGGAAGAGCCGACGTTGGCGTTCTCGTTGTAGGCGACGCCGAGCTCGAGGCCGCGCTCCTCGAATGTGCCGTCCTTGTGGTTGATGAAGAGCGAGTTGGGCTCGGTGTCGTTGGCGATGAACACGTCCATCCAGCCGTCGTCGTTGAAGTCGGCGATGGAGATGCCCATGCCCTTGCCGGGGGCGGCTGCGAAACCGGACTTGCGGGTCACATCGGCGAACTTGCCGTTGCCGAGATTGCGAAACAACTGGTGGGGGACGCTTGGATAGCGGCGGGGATCGCAGTAGTAGTCGCGATCGCTCATCATGCAGCGGGCGTCCGATTTCGGGTTCCAGACAGTGTAGTTGGAGACGACGAGGTCGAGCAGGCCGTCGTTGTCGTAGTCGAACCAGGCGGCGGCGACGCTGAGTGTATCGGTGGGCTTGCCGCCGATGCCGGATTCCGCGGTCACGTCGGTGAACGTGCCGTCGCGGTTGTTGTGATAGAGCGCGTTGCGGCCGGCGCTGCAAAGGAAGAGATCCGCGTAGCCGTCGTTGTCGTAGTCGCCGACCGCAACGCCGAAGTTGAAATCGAGCTGATCGCCCGTGAGGCCGGCCTTGGCCGTGACGTCCTCGAAAGTGCCGTCGCGCCTTCTGGCGCAGCAGGCAATTGAAGTAGGAAGCATCGGTCTTCTTCAGCTCCGGCAGTTTGGCGCCGTTGGTGAAGAAGATGTCCATCCGGCCGTCGTTGTCGAAGTCGATGGCGGCGACCCCGCCGCACATCGGCTGCGGAAAGTACTTCCGGCCGGAGAAGCTGTTGTTGGACGTGTAGGGGATCTTCGAGCGCGGCGCGACGTCGACGAAGCCGGGACGTTTGGCGGGCGGCGCGGCCGAGCGGGCAGGCAGCACGCGAGCCCCGGCGCAGAACGCGATGGCATGCCACGCCTTCATTCGAACTTCTCCTGGGCTTGTCCGGCGCGCTTCTCTTCGGACAACTTCTTGGGCGAGGGCCTTCTCGCGGTCGCCGTCGGCCTTCCGCTTGAGCCGGTAGTAAACCGTGGCGAGAGAGATGTGCGCCTCGACGAAATCCGGTGCGCGTTTGAGGATGGATTCGAGCTTGGCGCGGGCCGAGTCGAGGTTCCCCGCTGCGAGTTCGACGGAGGCGAACTGATACTCGGCGCGCAGATCACCGGGGCGCACGCGGAGGGCGCGGTTGAGAAGGTTGAGAGCGGCAGTGTAGTCGTGATCCAGCTTAAGCAGGGCAGCCAACTGCAGATTTGACTCAAAATCATTGGGGTTGAGTTCGAGCTCCTTCTGAAAAGCGGCGCGGGCAGAGGCGGTGTCGCCGGTCTGGACGTAGGCTTGCCGAGATAGGAATGGACTTCAGGCAGTTTCGGGTTCAGCTCGGCGGCGCGTTCGAGATCCGGGATGGCGGCTTCGAATTCCTCCGCGGTCATCCTGGCAGTGCCGAGGAGCAGCCGGGATTCGGCGGAATCACCGTTGCGAAGGATGCGGTCAATGATGAGCTGGCCGCGTTCGATCTGCTTGTCGCGGAGGTAAGCGCGTGCCAAGGAGGTAGGCGATGGCGAGGTCGTCTGGATTCTGCTGTTCCAGGCCGGAGAGGAGTTCCACCACGGCGGTATTGTTCCCCTGGCGCAGGCGGCAATCGGCGAGCAGGAGGAGGACCTGCCGGTCGGCAGGCTGCTCCTTGTGAAGGGAAGCGAGTTCGGTTGAAGCTTCCGAGATCTGGCCTTGCTTGTAGTAAGCGAGAGCCAGATTCAGGCGGATCGACTTATCGCCAGGACGAAGTTTGAGTGCTGCGCGGTACTCGGTGACGGCTTCGTTATAACGGCCAGTCTTCGCAAGGGCGGCGCCGAGATTTGACCGTGCTTCGATGGAACCGGGGCGGGATTTCAAATAGGCACGATACTGCGGGATGGCGCGTTCCGCGTCGCCAGCCTGGTGGAGAGCGATGGCCTGCCGTAGAAATTGCTCCGGATCCTGTTGGCCGCTCAACGCGGCGCTGAGCAACAGCAACGCCACGAGAGAATGCGCTGGCACCATTTTCGTCTCAGTGCCAGTATAGACTGCGGCCGGGAGCGGTTAGCCGAGGGTGTCGGCGAGTTCGAGGAGCTTGGTGACGGTGTTCCAGTTTCTGGCGGTGGCGGGGGACTTCAGGGCACGGTCAAGAAGGGCGGGCAGTTTTGAGTTGCCGAAGCCATCAGGGAAGTAGATGTAGATTTCGCGACCGCTGACGTGGAGTTTCTCGGGGTGGGGCGGAAGGGCTTTGATTCCAGCTTGGGCCTCTGGGGTGACGGGAGCGGAAAGGAAGAAGACAGCGAGGTGACTGGGGTCGGCGGCCGCCTCAGCGGGGAAGGGATTGCCGGCGACAACGTCGCGGAGTTCGGAGGAGGTGCGGAGGATGACATTGGGGCGGAAGCCGACGCTGGATTCGATGGCGGATTCGATCTCCGCGGAGAGCGCGGCGAGATTGCGTTTGGTGGTGCTGAACACGACGTTGCCGCTTTGTACGTAGGTTTGCGTGTTGGCGCAGCCGAGCGAGTCGCAGAGCGCCCGGAGCGCCTCCATTTTGATTTTGTTGTGGCCGCCGACGTTGACGCCGCGCAGCAGAGCGATTACACGGGCCATGTCGATATACTGCCAGCTTCAGGGAGAATCCGCATGAAGATTCCGTTCAATCCTTCCGTGTACGAACATGCCGCTCGATTTGTAGGGCGGACTCCGTGGGAGGTGTCGCAGGACGCGGAGATGATGTTCCGGGGGCACAGGGACGCGTGGCTGGAGTACAGGCACACGCCGATTGTCGTGGGAATCGACATCTACAACCTGGAGGCGGAGGCGTACGGGGCCAAGATCGCAGTGCCGGGCGGAGACGGGATTCCGGCGGTGCACGAGCCGCTGTTCAAGAGCCTGGAGGATGGGATGGTGATCGCGCCGTTCGATCCGTCGCGGGACGGACGGATCGCGATGGTGATCGAGGTGGGGCGGCGGCTGAAGGCGGAACTACCTGAGGCGGATGTGCGGATTCCGATTGCGGGTCCGTTTTCGATCGCGTTTAATCTGCGTGGGATCGGGCAGCTTTGCGAGGATGTTGGGACGAGGCCGGAGGATGTCGCGCAGTGGCTGATGAGACTGGCGGAAAACCAGGCGGTGTTTTCGAAGGCGGTGATCAAGGCGGGGCTGGACGTCGCGTTCTTTGAGTCCGCGGCGGCGCCGCCGCTGTTGTCACCGAGGCAATTCCGGAGCGTGGAATTGCCGGCCTTGAGGCGGATTATCGAACTGACGGCGGAGATTGCGGGTCACGCGGTGCCTTGCATCATGGGCGGGAACACGTTCAAGATTCTCGACGACATTCTGGCGACTGGGACCGGCTACGTGGTGTGCAACGTGGAGACCAATCAACAAGGGTTCGTGGACCGGCTGTGTGAGACGCATCCTCATGTGAACGTGCGAATCAACATGGATCCGCGGATTGTGGCTTGCAACGACGCGAAGACGATCTACGAGGAGGTGGATCGGATTGTCGGGATTGCGGCGGGCAGAAAGAATTGCCTGATGGGGACGGGATGCCTGCCATTGGAGACGCCGCCGGGGAATGTGAAGCTGATCCGGGAGTATTTGGCGTGAGTCACGATCTGGTTGTTCTCTTTGAGCATCCTGAATGGCAGAAGCCGCTTTGGGCGGCGCTTGAACGCCGGGGGGTCAGGTATGCGGCGGTCGACTTGAAGCGGGCGGCGTTTGATCCCGACGCGGTTCCGGAGGCTCCGCTGTACTTCAATCAGGCGAGCCCCAGTGCGTATGTGCGGGGCAACACGAGAGCAGTGCCTTTCGCTTTGTCATTGATGCGTTCGTTGGAGGTGGGTGGGGCGAGGGTATTGAACGGGTCACGGGCGTTTCTGCTGGAGCTGAGCAAGTCGGCGCAGTGCGCGCTGCTGCAGAAGTTGGGGATTCCTCATCCGCGTTCGCTGGCGTTCAATGACGTCGAGACCGCGCTTGAGTCGTGGACGGCAGGCTGGCCAGCGCTGCTTAAGCCGGAGCAGGGTGGCAGCGGAGCGCGGATGTTTCTGCTGCAGTCGGCAGACGAGCTGAGGAGACTGCTGCGGGATCAGCCTTCGCTGTGGCTGCCCGACAATTTGCTATTGCTGCAGGAGTACTTTCCCGTGGATGCGGCGCGGGGGATTGTGCGGATGGAGTTTCTGGGCGGCAAGCTGCTGTACGCGATGCGGGTGGTTTCTCATGGGGCGTTCAACCTCTGCCCGTCGGAGGCATGCAATCCGGAAGGCGGCGGAGAGTCGCACTGCGCGATCCCGGAGAAGGCACCGGCGAAGCCGGTGGAGTTCTTTCCTTACGCTGAGGTGCCGGCTCAGGCGGTGGAGATGGGGGAGAGGATCATGGCGCAAGGCGGCCTGGACGTCGGCGGGATCGAGTATCTTGAGGCGGCCGACGGAAGACGGATCTTCTACGATGTGAACGCGAACTCCAATCTGCGGGCGCCGATCGGACAGGCGTTCGGGTTTGATCCGTTTGAGAAGGTGGTGGAGTACCTCGAGCGGCAGATTGAGATCACTCGCGGGGGAGCGCCCCGGCGACAGTGACGCCTTCGACGAGAGTGGCCACAGGCTGGATGCGCTTGATGTCGTCTTCGGGGCAGGTGAGGATGTCGCGGTCAATGATGGTGAGGTCGGCAAGCTTGCCGGGCTCGATGGAGCCGCGGAGTTTTTCGCTGAACTGCAGGTAGGCGGCGCCGGTTGTGTACATGCGGAGGGCCTGCTCGCGGGTGACGCGTTCCTCGGGATAGAGGACCTTGCCTTCAGTAGTGCGGCGGGTGAGGGTCATCCAGATGTTGAGGAACGGGTTGAAAGGATTGACGGCGCGATCCTTGTCGTGGCCGATCATGTGGTCGCTACCTCCGGCGACGACGATGCCTTTGTCGAGGTAGGACTTGGAGGGAGAGAACCAGCGCATGTTGGAGAGGTTGAAGACGCGCTCGAGGGCGGGGGCGTCGAGGTGGAGCCAATCGGGCTGGTAGTCCTCGATGATGCCCATGCGGGCCATGCGGGCGAGGGAGTCTTCGCTCTGAAAGCTGCCGTGCATGATGTGGGAGCGAGTTGGGGCGATGGGTTTGACCTTGTCGAGGCGTTCGAAGGCGTCGAGGAGATTGTCGATGGCGGCTCCGCCCTGGACATGGGCGGTAAGCTGCCAGCCGCGGTCTCTGGCGGCGGAGAAGATCGAGTAGAGCTTGTCGGGCTCGATGAAGAGAGTGCCGCGGGCGTCCGGGTTGGTCTGGCCGTAGAGCTGGCGGCCGAAGGGGCCATAGGGCATGCGCTGGTAGGCTGTGCCGACGGACTGGCCGCCGTCGAGGGTGACTTTGAAGGTGCCGAACTTGAGTCGCTCGTCGCCGAGGTTGGTGGTCCAGGGTGACTTACGGATTTCGGCGACGACCTGATCGACGGGGCGGGAGGCGTCGATGCGCCAGGTGAGGACAACGCGGATGGGGAGGCGGTTGGCGGCTTTCAGTTTGTCGTAGAGGTCGACGTCGAATTTGGTGACGGCGCGGTCGCCGACGGCAGTGAGTCCGGCAGCGGCGTAAATGCGGAGCATTTTCTCGATGGCGTCGAGGCGCTCGGCTTCGGTGAAGACCTCCTCGCCAGGGACGCCCTTGAGCAGGCTGGCGGCGTTGCGGAGGATGCCGTTGGGCTCGCCGTCGGGGCCTTTGACGACTTCACCGCCGGGCGGGTTGGGAGTGTCTCGAGTGATGCCGCTTCGCTGCAGCGCGAGTGAGTTGGCTCCCCAAACGTAGCTGCCATCAAAGGCGACAGGGTGGTCTTTGGTGACATCGAGGTCAGCTGCGTGTGGGGAATCGCATCTCCTTCAGGCGCGGGGGAAGCGTGCGAGGAACAACGATCCATTCGCCTTTGGGAGTAGTCTTGGCCTTTTCGCGAATAAACTGCTGAATGTCAGCGATGCTGTTCAACGGCGGGAGGGGTCGCCGGTATTCGCTCAAGGCCGCGCCGAGCACGTGGACATGGGCGTCGATGAGACCGGGGAGGACGGTTCGGCCTTTGAGATCAACCACCTTGGTGGACGGCGTGCGGTGGGTAGCAAGGATTTCCCTGGATGTGCCGGTGGCGACGAAGCGGCCCTTCTCGATGGCGACGGCCTGGACGGTGGTGGATTTGGAGTCCAGGGTGAGGAAGTGACCGTTGTGGAGAATGAGATCCGCGGCGAGGAGAGCGAGAGGGACTAGCATTGGCCCTGATTTTACTCCGTAGGAAGGGGCCGCGGCGCTATACTCGCGCGTAATGAGGAAAGAACTGGCGTTTGTGATCGCGGTTTCGTGCGCCGTGGGCGCGGCTGAGCCGAAGGCGGCGGAGATCGACAAGGTGTTCGATAAGTACGACCGGACCAACTCGCCAGGGTGCGCTCTGGGAGTGGTGCGCGAAGGGAAGCTGATCTACGAACGCGGATACGGGATGGCAGACCTGGACCACGACATCGCGAACACGCCCAGGACGGTATTCCATATCGCGTCGATGTCGAAGCAGATCACGGCAGCGGCGGTGGTGCTGCTGGTGCAGCGGGGGAAGGTCGGGCTGGACGATCCGGTGAAGAAGTACATTCCAGAACTACCGGAGTTTGGGACGCCGGTGACGGTACGTCAACTGATTCACCATGTGAGCGGACTGAGGGATCAGTGGAGCCTGCTGGTGATGAGCGGCTGGCGGCTCTCGGAGGACGTGGTGCGGGACGAGGATGTGCTGGACCTGGTGTCGCGGATGAAGGTGCTCAACTTCAAACCGGGGGAGAGACACTTGTACTCGAATACGGGGTATACGCTGCTGGCGCAGATAGTGAAGAGAGTGAGCGGGAAGAGCTTCAGGCAGTTCACGACGGAGGAGATCTTTGAGCCGCTGGGGATGAAGGACACGCACTTCCGCGACGATCATCAGGAGACGGTGAAGGGGATGGCGTACGGGTATTCGCAGGTTGAGGGTGCTTGGAAGCAGAGCATTCCGCACTACGACACGGTGGGCGCGAGCAGCCTGCTGACGACGGTGGAGGACTGGGTGAAGTGGGACCGGAACTTTGACGAGCCGAAAGTGGGCGGGACGGCGCTTGTCGCGCAAATGATGGAGCCGTACACGCTGAACAGCGGGGAGAAGACGGATTACCGGTTCGGATTGGCGGTTGGCAAGCAACGGGGCCTGGCTACGGTTTCACACAGCGGGGGTGACGCCGGTTACCGATCGCACTACGTTCGCTTTCCGGAACAGAAGTTGTCAGTGACGTGCCTGTGCAACGCCGCGGTGAATCCGGTGGGGCTCGCCCATGATGTGGCGGCGCTCTATCTGGTGGACAAGATGGAGCCGGTGGCGAAGGGGGCTGAAGCTGCTCCGCGGGTGGAGGTTGCGGCGGCAGAGTTGGAGAAGGCGGCAGGACTTTATCACGATCTGAAGGACGAGGGTGTGGTAAGGCTGGCAGTCACGGACGGAAAGCTCATGATGAGTCTGGCAGGGCAGGCCGAACTGGTGCCGATCGGTCCGGGCAAGTTCAGGCCGGGGAACGATCCCGTGGAGATATCAGTGGGAGGCAATGAGATCAGCATCCTGGGGCCGGGCGTCAAGGAGCCGGACAGATTGAAACGAGTCGCGGAATGGAAACCGTCGGCAGGGGAGATGCAGGCGCTGGCGGGTAGCTACTACAGCCAGGAGCTGGATTCGACGTACAGGATTGAGGTTCGGGATGGGAAGTTGAAGCTGCTACGCAAGAAGCTGCGAACGCACGATGTGGAGCCGACTTTTGCGGATGCGCTTTATGTTCGTCAACTGGGGTTTGCGAGGGTCGAGCGTGGGGCGAACGGGAAGGTGACCGGATTCCGGCTGACTGCCGGGCGGATCCGGGACCTGGAGTTCAAGAAAACGGAGTAGTTTTTCGATTTGTAAGGTATCCTGTCCGGGAAGAGGGACACTGGGATGCAGTACCGTCAGGTCGTATTGGGTGGCTTTGTGTGCGCGTTCGCGGGGGCGGCGCTGCAAGGGGCAACAGCGAAAGATTTCTTTCAGGCGATTCGCTCGAATGAACTGGAACAAGTACGGGCGCTGAGCGTAGAAAGAGCGAATCTTACATGCGGCTGACAGCAAGGGCGTGACGCCGCTGCTCTATGCTTCGGCGTTTGGAAGTCTCGAATCGATGAAGCTTCTGCTGGACGCGGGGGCAGACGTGAACGGCAAGGACTCGTTCGAGCAGGTTCCGCTGCACTGGGCGGCGTGCGATCCGGCGCGGGTGCGATTGCTGGTGGAGCGGGGCGCGAACGTCAATGCAAAGACCAAGAGTGGGCGGACGGCGCTGATGGCGGCATCGGCATGCCAGGCGGCAGAAGAGTCCGTGAAGCTGCTGCTGGGCAAGGGCGCAGACGTGAATGCGGTGCAGCAGACCGGGACGACGGCGCTGCTGGAGGCGGCTGGTTACGGGGGCTGTCGTATCGCCAGGATGCTGCTGTCGGCAGGGGCCAAGCCGGATGTGGCGGACGAGGGCGGCTACACGCCGCTGATGGCCGCAGCAGGAGCGGGTGACGTCGAGTTGGTCCGTGCACTGCTGGCGAAGGGCGCGCAGGTGAACGCGAAGAACACGTTTTCGGGAGTCGTGAAGAACGGCGACATTCAATTGAAAAGCCTGACGCCGCTGATGCTAGGCGTGCCGACGGGGTCGGCAGAGCTGGTGCGGGTGCTGCTTGAGGCCGGGGCGGACGTGAAAGCGCGCGACCTGCGGGGGATGACACCGCTGATGATGGCGGCCGCGAGCGAGTATCAGAACGCGGAGGTAGTGAACCTGCTGATCGATCGAGGCTCGGATGTGAATGCGGTCAGCGAGACAGGGGAGACCGTGCTGGATTGGGCGAGGAAGTTCAAGGAACCCGCGGTGATGGCGTTGTTGAAGAGGGAAGGGGCGAAGGGGAATTTGCTGCCGGACGCGCCGGCGAGGAAGGGCGATGCGCCAGCGGATGTGCGTTCGGCGGCGGCGAGGAGCGTTCCGCTGGTGCAGAAGGGATCGCAGACGTTCTTCAAGCAAAGCGGCTGCGTGGGGTGTCATCATCAACCGGCGATGGCTATGGTGGTGAAGGCGGCAAGGGAGAGCGGCATCGCAGTCGATGAGAAGGACTTCGCCGAGCAAAGGCGTGCGATGGCGGTAGTGATGTCATTGCGTCAACCGAGGCCGCTACTGATCGAGCTGGGGGGCGGCGGCCTCGCGCAGCTCTCTCAGACTGCCGTGGGACTGATCAACGCGGGACATGAGGCGGACTGGTTGACCGATAGCGTCGCGATGCAGATCGCCGCGCAACAGAGGACCGACGGGGGGTGGACGGACGGTCATTCGACATCGAGGGCGCCGATGGAAGAATCCGAGATCACGACAGCGGCCTACTGCGTGCGGGTGCTGCGGGACTATGCAATTCCGTCGCGGAAGACGGAGTTTAAGGAGCGGATCGGGCGGGCGCGGACCTGGATGCTGTCGGCGCATCCGCGGCACACCTACGAGCGGGCCGACCTGCTGATGGGATTGAAGTGGGCTGGGGCATCACAGGAGCAGATGGCTTCAGTGGCGAAGGCGCTGGCGGGAGAGCAGCGGGCCGACGGAGGATGGGCACAGCGGAGCACGTTGGCGAGCGATGCTTACGGGACAGGGCTGGCGATGCGGGCACTGCGGGAGTCGGGACAGCCGGGCATGGAGGCGGTGTACCGAAAAGGCGTCGATTTCCTGCTCAGGACGCAGATGGACGACGGATCGTGGTACGTGCGGAGCCGCGGAATGAAGCTGCAGCCGTACTTCCAGTCAGGCTTTCCGTACGACCACGACCAGTGGATCTCTTACAGTGCGACAGCGCTGGCGACGGCCGCGCTGATTGGGTCGATCGAAGGGCGTTGACGCTGGGGCCGTTGACGCTGGGGTGGGGCGTGTGATGGGATTTGAGCGCTATGCTTACACGCCGCGCCTTCACTGCCGCTTCATTGGCCAGGGTCGTCTCAGCGAACGACAAGATCCGATTCGGGGTGATCGGGGCGGGAGGAATCTCCCGTGCCGACATCAAAGCCTTTCTGCTGAATCAGGGGACAGAGTGTGTCGCGATTTGCGATGTCGATGACAAGCAGTTGGCCAAACGGCTGGAATCGCTGAACACGGACCATGGCATCAAGCCGGAGACTACGAAGGACTACCGGCGGGTGGTGGATCGGAAGGACATCGACGTCGTGCCTGGTCTGCACGCCGGACCACTGGCACGCGCTGCCGACGATTGCGGCGTGCCAGGCGGGCAAGGACGTGTACGTGCGAGAAGCCGCTGGCGACGACGATTGCGGAAGGGCGGGCGATGATCGAGGCTGTGCGGCAGAACAAGCGGGTTCGTGCAGATGGGCACGCAGTGGCGGAGCGGGCGCCATTACAAGGAAGCGATCGAGTACGTGCAGTCGGGCAAGCTGGGCAAGGTTCGGCAGGTGCGCGTGCTGGGCGTACCTGGACTGGGTGAAGGGCGGCGGGAATCCGCCGGACGGTCCGGTGCCGGCGGGCGTGGATTACGACATGTGGCTGGGGCCGGCGCCGATGCGGCCGTTCAACCCGAACCGGTTTCACTTCAACTTCCGGTGGTTCTGGGATTATGCGGGCGGGCTGATGACGGATTGGGGCGTGCACCTGATCAACATCGCGCTGTGGGCGATGGGGCCGGAAGCGCCGAAAGAGGTGATCTCGTCGGGCGGCAAGTACGTGCTGACGGACAACACCGAGACGCCGGACACGCAGATCGCGGTCTACGAATTCCCGTCGTATACGATGATTTGCGAGCATCAGGTGGAATGCGGGCTGGGTCCGGACCGGCGGGAGCACGGGATCGCGTTCACGGGGAGCGACGCTACACTGATTGTGGATCAGAGTGGATTCGAAGTGATTCCGGAGCCTTCGAAGAAGGGCGCTCCGAGCTATGCGATGAAATCGGTACGCGGCGCAGACGGCCGGACTGAGCATGCCGGGAATTTTCTTGAATGCGTGAGGAGCCGGCAGGAGCCGGTGGAGAATGTCGAGGTGGGGCATCACGTGACGACGGTCGCGGCGCTGGGAAATCTGGCGTTCCGGACGCGGAGCCGTGTGGAGTGGGATGCAGTACGCGAGCGGTGCGTGAACAACAAAGAAGCGGACAGACTCCTGCTTCGGAGCTATAGAAAACCATGGAGCCTGCCTTATGCAAAGTCGTAGATTGATGTTGATTGCCGCGGGAGTGGCCGCGGCCTTGCTTGGAGCGCAAAAGGCCGGGCTGGTCATGGCAAAGTCGGGCAACGGCATCTTCGGATACAAGGACACGCCGAAGCAGCCATGGTCGGACTGGCTGGTGCACGATCCGGACAGGCCGGAGCCGAAGAAGGTCGCGACGGCGGGAGTACCGTCGGATGCAATCCGGTTGTTCGACGGCAAGGACCTGGCGCAATTCAAGCCATCGAAGTGGAAGGTGGAGAACGGCTACGTTGAGATCACCGAGGGTGATCTACTGACCAAGGAGGATTTCGGGGACTGCCAGTTGCACCTGGAGTGGAGGACGCCGTCGCCGCCGGAGGGCGACAACATGAACCGCGGCAACTCCGGCGTCTATTTCATGAAGCTGTTCGAGGTGCAGGTGTTCGATTCGGCGACTGTGAAGATCTATCCGGACGGACAGGCCGCATCGGTGTATGGCCAGACGCCGCCGCTGGTGAACGCGTCGCGTGCGCCGGGCGAATGGCAGAGCTACGACATCGTGTTCATCGCGCCAAGGTGGGAGGACGGGAAGCTGAAGGCTCGGCCGCGCGTGACGGTGCTGCACAACGGGGTGCTCGTGCAGCACGATCAGGAAGTGTACGGGGTGACCCTGCACCGGCAGTTGCCAGGCGAGATTCCGGCCGGCCTGACGAAGGCGCCGCTGCAGTTCGGCGGGCATCACAATCCGGTCCGGTACCGGAACATCTGGATCCGGCCGTTGTGAGCGGATACAGGTTCGGCTGGGCAGAATCGGAAAGCGATTATGCCGCAGTGCGGCGGCTGAACCACGACGTGTTTGCGGCTGAGTTGGGGCAGCACGCGGAGACTCCGGAAGGATCGCTGGTGGACCGGTTCGAGAGCAAAAGCCGGTACTTGCTGTCGTGGAGGGGAGAAGAGGTAGTGGGGATGGTGGCTCTGCATGACCAACCGCCGTTTTCCGTCGAGCAAAAACTGCGTGAGCCAAAGGTGCTGGAGCAGTACAAGGGGAAGAAACTCGAGGTCAGGCTGCTCGCGATTCAACCGGGCGAGCGAAGCAGGATGGCTCTGGCTGGACTGCTGGGCCGGGTGTTTCAGGTGGCGCTTGAAGAGGGCTACCGGTGGCTGCTGATCTCGGGGCTGCGCGAGCGAATCAGGTTCTACGAGCGCTTGGGCTTTGTGGCAGTCGGGGCGCCGGTTGAAAGCGGCAAGGCCTGGTACGTACCGATGGTGATGGACATGAGGAAGGTCCCAGAAGAGATTGTGACGGACCTTGAGCGCTGGCGTCGCAGGGAAGGAGGCTGATCTGACATGAGGGACGAACTGGAGAGATTTCGGAGCGAGACGAGAGCGGTCTTCGCCGATGTCGAGAAGCTAGTGGATGGCCTGAGCGATGAGCAGGCGCGGACGAGGCCGGCAGTGGGCGAATGGTCGATTGCGGAATGCCTCGATCATCTGACGTTGACGGTGCGGGCGTATGAGCCGGTCATAGAGGACGTATCTGGCGGCCGGGTCACCGCAGGGCGGCAGCAGCTACAGACCGGGGTGGCTGTGGCGAAAGTTCGTGGAGTCGATGGAGCCGCCGGTGAAACGGAAGTACAAGACGGCGGCCCGTTCGTGCCGGCAGGAGCGCACGGGGAGTGGAAGAAGTCGCGGCGGGATTTCTTCGCGGCGCATCAGTGGGTTCTGGACAAGTTGGAGGCATTGGACACGCTGGATTTGGGGCGGATCAAGGTGGAGTCGCCGTTCGCGAAGTGGATGCGATATCCGCTGGGCTTGGTGTTCTACATTCTGCCTGCGCACTGCCGGCGGCATCTGTGGCAGGCGGAAAATGTGAAAGCAAGTATGGTGTCAGCCGCCAGGACGTGATACAACGGGCGGCATGTCAGAATACAACTTTTCTCGAAGGGCTTTCGTCGCAGTGGCTGGGGCAGCACCGGCGGCAAGTATGGGGATGCAGGGGATGCAGCGGCAGGACGGGCCGATTCGCATCGTCACGATGTACAAGTTCGAGCCGGAGGAAATCCGCACGATTCAGGCTGCGGCCCCGAAGGCGAAAGTGGAAATCGTGATTGCGCAGAGCCGGGAAGAGTTCCGGAAACTGCTGCCCACTGCTGAGGTGGTGTACGGGGACATGCGCGCGGCGGAACTCGATTACGCACCGAAGGTGAAGTGGATGCAGTCGGGCGGGGCGGGAATCGAGGGGATGGAAGCCGGGGTGAAGGAGCACCCGGTTGTGGTGACCAACTACGCGCGCATCTTCGCGCCGGGGATTTCCGAGACGGGGATCGGCTTGCTGCTGTGCCTGACGCGCGGGATCACGACTCTCTACATGCCGCAGTTCGCCAAGCGGCAGATGAAGCCGGTGGGGACGCCGAAGTCGGCCGACCATACGGAACTTGTGGGACGGACGATGGCGATCGTCGGCCTGGGGGGGATTGGGAGCCGCGATGGCGCGGCGGGCTCACTACGGTTTCGACATGAAGATCATCGCGACCGATGCGAAGCCGATTCCGAAGCCGGAGTACGTCGAGGAACTGCACACGCCGGATTACTTCCCGGAAATGGTGAAGAGGGCCGATGTGCTGGTGGCGGCGCAGCCGCTGACGCCGGTTACGGAGAAGATGATCAATGAGCAGGTCTTCCGGAGCATGAAGAAGACAGCGCACTTCATCGCTCTCTCGCGAGGGAAGGTGTTCGACGATATGGCGCTGGTGAAGGCGCTAAAGGAAAAATGGATCGCAGGGGCCGGCCTGGACGTCTTCCCGCAGGAGCCGCCGCCGAGCGAGCACCCGATTTTCGATTGTCCGAACGTTGTGATGACTGCGCACACGTCGGGCTGGAGTCCGGACAGGCAGACGCGGCTGATCGAGTTTTTCGGGGAGAACGTGCGGCGGTATGCGAGCGGCTTGCCGCTGATGAATGTGGTGGATAAAAAGGCGGGCTACTAACCGCCGGAGGGACAGTGCCTGGACGAGCGATTGTGTTGGTTGCCTTGGCAGGCACGATGGCCTGGGGGCAGTGCGAGCAGATCAGGCTGAGACCTTCGGCTGATTATGCGTGGCTGGTGGCGAGCGGATCGCCAGTTTATCGATTGAGGAAGAACGGGGCGGCGGCCGGCGAAGTGCGGTCGCCGCAGTTGTTTCTGCTGCACGCAGAGGGTGATGGGTCGCCGTTGGAGTCGTTGGGGGTTGAGCATGGACCGGGCCGGTACGGAGCCGCGCTCGCGGTTGCGGCCAACGGACGGCTCTCTTTTGCGAGGGAAGGCGCGCTGGATGTGCGCGAGGGTGCGGTGGAGATGTGGGTGGCCGCGCGGTTGGACGGAAGCGATCCGGTCTACGCGCAGCGGGATCACGTTTTGTTTCAGTACAGGGCGGCGAACGGCGATGAACTGCGGGTGGTGCAGTCGCGGAGCATTGGGGTGCTGTATGGCGGGGGCAACGTCAACAAGCAGTGGCAGAGCGCTTACGGGAGCCAGGCTGCGACGAGGGACTGGGCGGCGGGCGAGTGGCACCACATCGTATTCACGTGGTCAGTGGGCGGGAATTTCATGCGCTTCTATGTGGATGGAGCGCTGACAGCGGACACGAACGAGAAGCACTACTGGGCGCCGGAGGCATCAGGGGACCGGTTCTCCCTCGGCACGGACCAGTATCTAATTGACGAGATTCGGATCTTCAGCGGGCCGTTGGAGGCCGGAGAGATCCGAATGCTGGCCTCGCGCCCGGAGGCCCCACGAGAGTACGAAGCGTGGATGCCAATGGAGAGGTTTGCCGCGGGCGATCGGGTTGCCGTGGAGACCAGCGGTTGTCCTGCCGTGGAGTTCAACTACCAGGGGACTCCGCTGTTCGAGGCTGCGCCTCTGAGTACTTTGCTGCCGCCGGAGACGACGCAGTTGGACTTCAGCGTGAAGACGCTGCAGGCGGCGGAGTGCCGTTATTCGGTGAACAAGGCGGCCGATTGGCAGGCAATGACGCCGTTCGCGGAGGAGCGGGGCGCGGCTGCGCATCACACGACCCTGATGGGGCTTTCACCGGACACGCTGGTGGTGAACGAAGTCAGAATTCGCTGTGATTCGGCGCCGGACTATGAAATGGTCCAGAAGTACCGCAGCATACCGAGAGTGAATCCGAAGTTTCCGCGGACGGGGAACCTGTGGGGGACGGGGCAACTGCGTCCCAAGGGATTGGAGCACGCGGCGCGGATCGATCTCCACTTGGGGGCGAGCTTCACTCCAACGGAGATTAAGAGGCTGCGACAGTTGAACCCCGACATTCTGATACTGACCAGCATCAACACGGTGGAGAATTCGGGATTGCCGGAGGACTACTATCTCCACGACACGACCGGGCAGCGGATTGAGGTATGGCCGGGTACTTATCGGCTGAACCTCACGAAGACGCTACGTGGCGGAGTATCAGGCTCGATGGGCCTATCAGCAGATTCTGGACAGCGGACTGATGGTGGACGGCTGCTTCTTCGACAATTTCTTCACGACGCAATCGTGGCTGCGGGCAGATATTCACGGCAGGGCCGTGCAACTGGATGCCGATGAGGATGGGCGTCAGGACGAACCGGCATGGCTCGACAGGGAATGGAAAGCAGGCGTGTATCACGAACTGGAGACCTGGCGGGCGCTGATGCCGCACGCGCTGGCGTCGGGGCATCTGTCGAGGCCGCCGGTGAAGGAGTTTTCGAAGATCTTCAACGGCGACAGCATCGGCTTCATGACCGCGGATGTGATCGAGGGGAAGCAGCCCTTTGCCGCGTTGTGGGCGGCGTATCACGACTGGTGGCAGATCGGGCGGGAGCCGGCGGTTGTGATGGTGGAGTCGAGCCCGCACGACCAGATCGCTTATGGCTACGACTATAGCCCGCTGCAGAAGACGCCTGCGTCGACGCTGGAGTTCGCCAGGACATACTACCCGAACGTGCGGTTCGGCCTGGCGTTCACGCTGCTAAACGACGGCTTCTTTGCGCACGAGTTCGGGGACACATGGCATGGGAACGACTGGTGGTACGACGAGTTGGATTTCGATCTGGGGTATCCGCAAGGCGAGGCGAAGAGCGCGCCGGTGGAAGGGTTTACGCAGACGGAATGGCTCGAGAACGGCAGCTTCGAGCAGCCCCTGGAAGGCAGTTGGGTTCTGGCAGTAAGCAGCGGCGCGGGGGCGGCGGCCGTGCTGGCGCGGGACACGGAGACGGCGGCCGAGGGAATCGCATCAGCGCGGATTCTAGTGACGAATGCCGGGCAAGGCACCGATTGGCATGTGGACTTCAATCAGCGAAACAGGCGGCTTCGAGCGGGCGTGAGCTACGATCTGGAGTTCCGGGCGAAGGCGGATGCAGCCAGGACGATCGCGTTGAGTGCGCAGAAGGGCAGCCCGGACTGGCGGAACTACGGGCTGTCGAAGCGAGTCGAGATCGGAGTCGAATGGCGGCGCTATTCGGCGACGTTTGAGGCCAAGGAAACGGTTGAGGATTCGCGAATTCAGTTCTTTCTGGGCGCAGGGACGGGGACAGTGTGGATCGACGACGTCCGGCTGGTGGAGCACGCGCCGGATGTTTGGCGGCGGGATTTCGACCGCGGCGTGGCGGTGTTGAACGCGACGCGACAGCGTAGAACCGTAATGCTCGAGGCCGGTCTGCGCAGATTGACGGGCGAGCAGGCGGCGATGCACGAGTACATCGTGGACGATGCGTCGCCGGGCTTCAAGGCAAGCCCGGAGTGGAAGGCGGCTTCGTTGGACAGCGGAGAATGGAAGTCTGCCGGTCCGTTCTTCCATGACTGGGCGGAAGGGTGCCGGCAAAACGACGGACAGGGGGAGCGGCGGAGTTCGATCTCGATCTGCGGGAGGACGACACCTACACATTGACGGCGTGGTGGCCGGCCGCGCCGCAGGCGAAGGACTGGAGCAAGCGGGTTGTATTCGAGGTGGTGGCCGAGGGGCGGGTTGTGTCGTCGAAGGCATTCGATCAGACATCAGGCGGCGACGAATGGCACGAGATCGCGACGGTGGCGCTGACGCGCGCTGCGCGGCCGATGGTGCGAGTTCGGAATGAGGGAAGCGGCGCGGCGATCGCTGACGCGATTCACGTGAGGTCGGCAAGGCGATTCAATGATGGATCGAGTGCGGCGTCGGTGACACTGGAGCCGATGGACGGAATTGTCCTGCGCAAGTAGTGCGCGCATTACTCGCGGGTGCGGAACGGCGATGCCGGAATGCCTTCGGCGTTCGTGAGAGTGGCTTTGGGATCGTCGGCCCAGGCGTAGCGGGCCTGGACGGGAGACTTCACGTCGGGGCAGGAGACCACGACGGTCTGGCCGTCGATGCGGGCTTCGGCGGGGGCGAACTTGCCGTCGGCGCCGGCGAGTTCGAAGCCTTGAAGCGCGCCGCCGCGAGCCGCGAGGCCGTTGGAGGCATGGTCGAACCAGAGCCGGATGCTGGCGCCTTCGCGGGCAGACTGGCGGAAGATGGGACCGGAGTAGACGACTTTCTCACCATAGGCGATGGCGCGGGCGGGCAGTGCGAGACGAAGTCCGACGTCCTGCTTGTTCTTGGGATGGATATCCTGCGATTCGCCGATGTCGATCGTGACGGCCATTCCGGTGTTGAGGAGGCCGAGGGTTTTGAGCTGGGCTTCGCGGAGGAGCGGCCAGCCGTCGTTGGTGCCGGGGCGGGCATAGTTGGCGAGTTGGACGAAGAGGAAGGGGAAGTCGCCCTGGCCGAAGGCGCTGCGCCAATCGGTGATGAGGGTGGAGAAGAGGCGGTTGTAGTGCGGTGCGCGGGCGACGGTGGCGTTGGTCTCGCCTTGATACCAGATGGCGCCCTGAATCGCGTACGGGACGAGCGGGGCAATCATGCCGTTCCATAGGCCTGAGGGTGTGTGCGGGTGGCCGGGGCCGGCGGGAGGGTTGGGTCGAGCACCCTGCTTGCCGTTGGCTTCCCATTGGGCGACGGCGCTGGCATGGCGCAAGGCGTTTTCAGGGTAGGATTCGATGACGCCGGCCCAGTAAGAGTAGACAGGCATGAGCGCGGGGTCGGCGGAGAGGGCGGAGGCGCGCACCCAGCTTTCGGCGGGAGTGCCGCCCCAAGCCGATTGAAGGATTGCTACCGGGACTTTCAGTTTCTCGTTTAGATTGCGGGCGAAGAAGTAGCCGGCTGCGGAGTATGCGCCGGTGGTGGCTGGAGAGGCAGCGCTCCAAGCGCCCTTGACATCCTCAGCGGGGGCGGCGGCGACCGTGTTTTCGACCTTGAAGAAACGGATCTGCGAGTTGGCGGAGGAGGCGATCTCCTGCTCGGCGTTGTTGGACTGGCGGACGGCCCAACCCATATTGGATTGGCCTGAGGCGAGCCAGACTTCGCCGGTGAGGACGTCGAAGATGGCGATCGTGTTCTTCCCCGAAACTTCAAGGGTGAAGGGGCCGCCGGCGGGAGTCGGCCGGAGGGTCACCTGCCATCTGCCGAGGGCGTCCGCGGTGGTCTGAATGCGCTGGTCGCGGAAGGTGACTGTGACGAGTTCGCCAGCATCGGCGCGGCCCCAGACGGGGCAGGGGCGGTCGCGTTGAAGGACCATTCCGTTGCCAAAGACGGAGGGCAGGCGGACGTCGGCTGACAGGGGGAGAACGCAGAGGAGGAAGGACAGACAGCGGCGAAGCATAATGACTAGCTTATGGCATCGCCGCGGCGACCAAGTCCGGCGACCTCAGCTCGCGAACTTGCGGATCTGGATGGGCTTCCTGCCGGGAGGCGCGGGAACGAAGAGGTCGGACTGCTTCAGCCCGAGTTCCTTCACCATTTCGCGCCCGTAGGAAAGATCTCCGACGCCGGGCCCGAGGATGTTGGAGCCGAACGAGAACTTCGCTCCCGCGGCTTTGGCCTGCCGAAGGAATTTCAGTGCTGGCAGGCGGAAGCGAGTGTTGATCTCAAACGCCACGTTGTGATTCACCGCGGCGCGGATGATGCGGCCGGTTCTGGCATCTGTCCAGAGAGAATCGGCCTCCGGCTGAATTTCCGCGGGGATGAAGAGGGGATTGGCCAGGATGTCGATGGGTTCTGTCTCGATGACCCTCACGTTGTGATCGGTGTAGCGCTCCATGAAGTCCTGCTTGTCGTCGATCCTGGCAGCAGGGGTCCAGAGGCGGACGAGGGCGCCGTTCTTCTCAGGAAAAGTCAACGCGTCGGTGAGGATGAAATCCATGCGGGCGAGCGCCTGCGTGCTGAAGCAGTGCATCCAATCCAGGCCTTCAGCTTGTAGGCCCTTGAGGCAAGGCTTGCCTGCAAAGCGCGCCAAGTAGCGATCGAGGTCATCGTCGTTGGCGAGAAGCCCGCGATAACGGTGGTCCTTCCGGTTTCCGGCATGTTCCACCACGCCGAATTTGACCTCACGCTGCTTGGAGATGGCCAGCAGATCGTCGATTGTGCCGGCGGCGTCGACGTGAGCGTGAAAGTCGATCAACTCCGGCTGGGCTTGCCCCTGGACGTGATTTGAAAGCGCGCCGGCGGCGGCGATGCCGATCAGGCTGCGCCGGGAAAGAGTGGTGTCAGTCATAGAAGAGCCTCCAGTGCTACCAGTCCTTGCCAACAGTCAATGGGCGGGTCCTCGCCCCGCCCGAGGGGCGATTGCCTTTATCCATGCCGAGGATGGCCTCGACGCCGGGACCCACTCCGGATTGAGGCGGCCCCATGCCCGCTCCGAGGGCGTGCTGTTGCGCGAACTGCTCCTCGAGCATTTGAAGCCAGCGCTTGACGACGCCGGCGTTATGGGTCGCGTCTCCGAGGGTGCTGTCGAGCCGCACCGCCTCATTGAAGGAGGCGAGCGACTGTTCCAGCAGGCCAAGCGCCCCCTGCGGGTCGGAGGAGACCATCCCGAGACCTTGATGAAACATGCAGTTTCCGGCGTTGTAGCGGGCCTGCGCCGCAAGCCGGCCCTTGCGCCGGAGACGCGCCGCACGATCGAAGTTGTCGAGGGCGCGTGAGAAGTCGCCCAATCGATAGAATGCAACGCCGAGGTCGTAATGCGCCTCGGGGGAATCGGGGCGTTTCGCCAGCGCCTTCTGATAGAGCTGAACGGCTTCCTCGTGATTGCGGTCGCGCATGGCGGCATTGCCCTGGGAGACCAGGTTTTGCGCGGGCCCGGCGGCGAACAAAAGCAGGAGCAGCAGTGTCATCGGCTCCTCCGTTCCGACAGCGAGAGTTCCAAGGCAAGGCACCCCATGGCCAACGCCAGCGGGATCCAGAACCCCTCGACGCGCGGGAGGACGGGCTTGCCACGCGTGCCGGAGACGAGGCGATCGAGACTGGCGCCAAGGCCGAGGTCGGCGCCAGGGCCGATCACCATCGAGTTGCCGTCACCCGCGTCTGCGAGATTGCGGATGGCGATGGCGTTGAGCTTCGTCCACACTTCCTCGCCGTGGTAGGTGAGGTAGCGAACGGGCCCGGGCCCGACGACAGGCACGCGCGCACCCTGAATGGAGTCGCCGAGACCTACGACAGCCAGGCGGACTCCCTGGCGCGAGCCTTCTGCTGCCGCCGCCGCGGCGGCGTAACCGTGGTCTTCGGCGTCGGTGATGAGAAGCAGATGTTTTGATCGCTGGGAGAGGTCGTCGAAGCCGTCTTTGAGTGCGGTGCGAATCGCTTTGGCGATTTCTGTGCCGCCGAGCGTCACGCTGTCGGGCGAGACGCCTTCTACGGTGGCGCGGAAGAAGTCGTAGTCGGTTGTGAGGGGGCATCGAAGGGCGGCAGTGCCGGCAAAGGCGACCAGACCGATGCGATCGCCGCGGAGCTGAGCGGAGTATGCTGCGAGCCCGCGGCGGGCGACTTCCAGGCGGCTGGGGGTCAAGTCCTCGGCGTCCATGCTGCGCGAGACGTCGAGCAGCACGACGATGTCGCGGCCTTTAGAGGGGGTGGGGGCGGTGCGCTCCCAGTTCGGCCGGCTGAGAGCCAGCACGGCGAACGCGCAGGCGGCTACGACCAGCACGGTCTTGCGGCGGCGGCGGCTCGGGTCGAGTTCCGAAACCAGATGCGGCTGCGTTTCCCGCTGGGCCAGCGTGTTCAAGGTGCGTCGCCGCCAGGATTCGGCACGGGCGGCGAGCACGAGCAGGGCCGGGACCAGGCACAGCAGCCAAAGCGATGAGGGAGAACCCAAGGCGAAGCCGGTCATGGGATCCTCCGGAGCCAGGTGGCCGATAAGATCGAAGCCGACACCAGCAGCGCCCACGCCGCTAGTAGCGGAATGGAGAACTGCTCGGTCCCGCCGGTGAGTTTTGTGCGAGCGATCTCGCTTTTTTCCAGCTTGTCGATCTCAGCGTAGACGGACTTGAGCGCCTCACCATCCTGCACGCTGCGATAGATTCCGCCGCTGATGGCTGCCATCTGATTCATGTCCCGCTCAGAGACGAATCGCTGCTGGACGGCGAACCGGTAGGGGATGCCTCTGGATGCCGAAGGCGCCGCTCCGGTGATGCCGATCGCGTGGACTCGCACGCCCCAGCGGGCAGCCAATTGCGCACCCTCGACCGGGCTGTATTTGCCGGCGGTGTTTTCACCGTCCGTCAAGAGGATGATGACTTTGCTCTTCAGGTTCTTGTGCGGCGTATTCCTTAGCCGGGCGGCGGCGAGAGCTACAGCGTCGCCGATGGCGGTAAACCCTTCGCGGTCGCCCGTGGGAGGCGCGCGCACGCCGGCGAGGAGGGCGGAGAAGGAGTCGTGAGCGAAGGTCAGGGGGCAGACTGTTTCGGGCTGCCGGGCGAAGGTCACGATACCGATGGGGTCCGAGGAACGGCCCTTGAGTGAGGCGCCATCTCCGGATGCAAATTCCTGGAGCAACCGCTTGGCGAGATTGAGGCGTGTGATCGGCCGGCCGCCAAACACGATGTGATGGTCCATGCTGGGAGAGCGATCGATGACCATGTAGATGGCAATGCCCTGCCCTGTTTCGCGCTGACGCTCGCCCCCCGATTGGGGTCGTGCCAAAGCCAGGACAAACAGGCACAGTGCCGCGACGCGCAGCCAATAGGGCAGATGCGCCAGACGCGCGCGCAGGGTGGAACGCAGGCTGGCGGCAGGTTCGGCGGCAAAGAAGCGAATGGCTGCATCTGCGGGCCGGCGCAGGCGGAGCCAGACCAGGAGAGGGGCCAATCCGAGCAGGAGGAGTACCCACGGCTGCTCAAAGTGCATGGGCGGCCTCCTCTGCTTCGACAACTGCCGTCTCGCGAACGAAATCGCGGCAGGCGCGCAGAGCGCGGGCCGGCGCGTCCGGCGCTGGCAGGCGGGCCGCGAACTTGACCAGATCCGATTCGGTGACGATGCCGCGCAGTAGGAGCAGGTGGGCTTCGGAGACTTCTGCGGCTTTTGAAGAGCGCGGAGAGCAATTCGGAGGCAGTGTCGTCGGGTTCGTCGACGCCGAAGCGTGCCGCGATGTAGGCGCGCAGGATGTCGATCAGTCTGGTGTAGAAGGCTCTCGGATCCAGAGCGGCACTCTCGAGTTGCAGCAAGGCCTCGAGCGCCGTTTCCTGTGGAGGCACAGGCGGAGCGACCGGCTCCGGACGCCGCCGGCGAACATAGAAGGTTACGGCCGCGGCGATCAGGGCGATGCAGACGACCGCAGCCAGATAGAGGTGCCAGACGGGGTCGTCGGGCATCTCCACCGGCGGGGCGATGTCGCGCAGTTCTCCCGGAGGCGCCAGCACGGCTGCGGCAGTGAGCCTAGCGGCGGTGTTCGCGAGCCCGGAAGAAGGAGACCAGGGCACCTACGCACTCCTTGTCGGTCGATACGGGAATCTCATCAACGCCCGCCGCGCGAAGAATCCTGGAGACCACATCGCGGCGGCTGAGGCAGCGTTCGTAGAAATCGTCGCGGACATCCTGGGCGCTGGTGTCGATGACCATGCGCCGGCCGGATTCAGGGTCGGCCAATTCGGTGAGGCCGATGTCGGGCAGGCGCAGTTCACAGGGGTCGGAGGTTCGGACAGCCATCACATCGTGCCGTTTGGCGAGGACGCGAAGAGGGCGCTCGAAATCAGGCGCAATGAAATCCGACACCAGGAAGACGACGCAGCGCCGGTGCATGATGCGGGCCAGATAGCCCAGCGCGCCGGCGATGTCAGTTCCGGCGGACCGCGGTTCGAATCCGAGCAGTTCGTGCACAAGCCGCAAGGCGTGCGAGGAACCTTTGGCGGGCGGAACGAAGCGCTCCACCCGATCGCTGAAGAGCAGCAGTCCGACATTGTCGTTGTTGCGGATGGCGGAGAAAGCGACCAAGGCGCAGAATTCGGCAGCCAGCTCGCACTTACGAATCGCCGCTGTACCGAATCCGAGCGAGGCCGAAACGTCAACGGCGAACAGGACTTTCAACTGGCGCTCTTCCACGTAGCGTTTGACGAAAGGCCGGCCGGCGCGGGCAGTCACATTCCAATCGATGTCGCGCACGTCGTCGCCGGGCATGTATTCGCGCACTTCGTCGAACTCCAGACCGCGTCCCTTAAACGCGCTACGGTATCCGCCTGAGAACCCCGCGGCGATGTTCTTGCGAGTGCGTATCTGAATGGTCCGGACCTTGAGGGCGAGATCGCCGGCTATCATGGCGCTGCCACGCCTTTCAGAATTTCCGCGAGCAGATCCTCAGAGGTTCGACCGAGCGCCTCCGCCTCGTAAGTGGGGATGAGACGGTGGCGGAGCACGTCCGGCGCCACGGCCTTGATGTCTTCAGGAAGGACGTAGGCGCGTCCGGCCAGGAGCGCGTGCGCTTTCCCGGCCATAGCCAGGTAGATGGTGGCGCGCGGCGATGCGCCGTAGCGGATGAGCGGTTCCAAGGGCAGCCGGTATTGCGCCGGATGCCGCGTCGCGTCGACGAGCGTGACGATGTATTCCTCTACGCGTTCATCCATGAAGATCTCGTCGGTGAGCGCGCGAAGGCGCAGAATGTCGTCTGCGCAGGTTACCGGCCGGACGTCGAATACGGGCTTTGCCCTGGCCATGCGGCGCAGGATGCCGAGTTCCTCCATTTTGTCCGGATAGGTCAACTTCAGCTTGAGCATGAAGCGGTCGACCTGGGCCTCGGGCAGCGGGTAGGTACCTTCCTGCTCGATCGGGTTTTGCGTTGCGAGGACGAGAAAGGGTTCTTCCAGAGGATAGGTCTGGCCGCCAATGGTGATCTGGCGTTCCTGCATCGCTTCGAGCAACGCGCTTTGGACCTTGGCGGGCGCGCGGTTGATCTCGTCGGCCAGAATCAGGTTGGCGAAGATTGGTCCCTTGTGGGTCTGGAACTCACCGGTTCGCTGGTCGAAGACGAGCGTTCCGATGACGTCGGCGGGAAGCAGGTCGGGCGTGAACTGGATTCGACGAAAGGAGAGTTGCACGGCGCGGGCGAGAGTGGTGATGGATAGAGTCTTGCCGAGGCCGGGAACGCCCTCCAACAGCACGTGGCTGTTCGACAACAGCGCCAGCAGGAGCCCTTCGACGAGGTACTCCTGCCCGACGATCACCTTCGCCATCTCGCGGCGCAGGTTCGCGACCGTCTCCATCTCCGACTGCGGAATCGTCTTTTCCGGTGAGGCTACCGTCATGGGTTATTTTCCTGTTTTCTTTGACGAGAGTATCGGAGCTTTTGTTCCGATGTGGCGTCTGATTCGCAAGTCGCCCCCGAAAGGCCGCGGAGCAGCACGCTTCTATTCGGTGCAGATGATTCGGACGCCGGCTGTCAGAATCCTGTCGCTACCGATGGACTCAAGGAACGCAGTGGCTTTGGCGGTGGAGGCGACACGAAGGACGAGCGCGGTGAGCGCTCCCTGCGAGCCCTCAGCGAAGCGCAGGCTGGGGCCGGCGCCGGTTTCGGGATAGGCCGGCGTCAGAAATTCACGCCACCTGGCGAGGCTTGGGGCGCCGGGGTAGCCGACGCGGATCTCCTGCACCGATATCAGCCCAAGCGGGCCGCCATGGTTGGCGATCAGGGCTGCGCGAGCCGCGTCCTGCTCGGTCTTCTCGCGATTGCGATCGCCGACTTGCATGATGCTGACGGCGAGGGTGGGGGAGGTCATTGCGGGGTCGTCGAGAACGACGAAGCGTGAGCCCCCTTCCAGGTTGCCGAACGGCGGTTTGTGGAGGAAGCGTGCGCGGTCGAGGGCTACGATGCTCTCTTCGGTAGTTTGGTAAGGGCGGAAAGTGAGCCCGTGGAGGCGGGCACGCACGCCCTCAGGAAACGTCTCGCCAGAGTAGGGGCCACAGATTTCGAGGACGACGTTGCCAGCCCAGATGCCGGCGTAGCTTCGGCGGCCCTGCCGGTCCGGGGTCCAGGGCTTCCCGTAGATAACGGGCCACTGGAGGTCCTTCTCGAAGAACTGGAGGAGTGTGTTGTAAGTCTCGGGACTGTCGATGTGGACTGAGACGGTGTGCAGGCTGGAGACGATCGGGGTCTGGGCGCAAATCGGGGCACAGGCTGCCAGGAATAGCAGAGCTGGGGCTTGTTTCATGGTTGGGGCTTGGGGGCGACGGGGCCGTCTTCGTAACGGTTGCCCGGCTCGAACGGGACAGGGTTTGGAAACAGCGTCTTGAACTCGACGGTGCGCGGACCTTTGGCGATCTCGTCGTACAGATCCAGCGTGAGCGGATGGTCGAAGTCGCGCTTGTAGTAGAGATGCACCTTGTGCGCGGTGAGGTCGAAAACGGCGGTTTCGATGCTGCCAACTTCGTCGCCGTTGTAGCGGCCGTGAATGCTGATCTCCTTGAGTACGGAAACCATGGTTTCCACGGAGGCCTCCTTCACTTCGGCCAGCATCCTTTCGCCACGGTGCTGGCGATTGTTCGGGCTGTCGGTGGGGCGAGGCTTGGAGATGAGGGAATTCGCCATGATCTGCGTGGGACCGGTGCGACGGATCACTTTGACCTCGCCGTCGACCCACTCAACGATCGCCGTGTCACCGGTTTCGTCGGCCAGCATCAGGTGGATGTGAGCAAGGTGCGGCGCGGGAGGCAGAGAATAGGCTCGCAGCAACGCGACGGCCTGCTTGACAGTTCTGCATTCAGCCACGATCTTTTCCAGAAAGTTGTGGGGGAATTGGGGCTTGTCGGGATCGTAGGGCGTATCGGATTGGGGGACGTTGGCATGGGTGATGGCCAACCCCATTTCGTTCACGCATTTCATGCCCATTGGAACCCATCCGGGGACCGTTTCCATGCTGACGCAGATCCGACCGAATAGTCCGTCGCGGTTGGGGGTGACGTGGAGAAGCATGTTGAGCTTAAAGGTGTTGTCGTTGTGGTTGCCTAGCAGGACCTTTCCGTTCATCACCATAGCGACAGA
Organism: Bryobacteraceae bacterium; assembly: GCA_963714395.1. Lineage (GTDB taxonomy): Bacteria > Acidobacteriota > Terriglobia > Bryobacterales > Bryobacteraceae > JACADU01. Next base: position 321,336 of record CAVQOO010000039.1, on the reverse strand, counting down.
ACTGCAGGCCGGGAGGGAGCTGGGAGCCAGCAGCGATAGCGCCAGCAACGCGTTGATTCCGGGATTGAGGCCGATCATTCAGGTATCTTGACTCCGAAACTGGGCGGCGGGTTCCGGAGCACGCTCAAAGCGGGCATGTGAGAGGATCGCCGTATGGGATTAACTGGTGCAATCGACACTCATGTCCAGACTGGGCAGAACTCTCGCGAGCCGCAGGAAATCGTCCAAGCAGCCAAAGACGCGGGGATGCGGGGTCTGGTTTTGAAAGACCATCACGGGTCAACAGTGGAGTTAGCGGCGGCATTGGGTCAAAAGATCCCGGGTATTGCAGTGCGCGGCGGTCTCGTGTTGAACCGGGTAGTTGGCGAGTGGAACGTCGAGGCTGTTGAGACGGCGCTCAAGCTGGGAGCGGCCGAGATCTGGATGCCGACGATTGGAGCTGAGAACGACCGGAGTTTTCGAGGTCTCGTCCAGGGCGGCCTGCGCGCGATTGACGCAGAAGGAAAGGTGCTACCCGAGGTGATCGAGATCATCAGGCGGGTGGCTCGGGCAGGTGCGATTCTCGGGACAGGGCATCTTGCGCCGGAGGAGACAGCCGCGGTGGTCGCGGCAGCGCGGCAAGAGGGGGTGCGGGCGATTCTCGTCACGCACCCGGAGATCGACTTCATCTCGATGCCAGTGGAGTTCCAGTTGCAGCTTCGCGGCGCGGGGCTGTACTTCGAGCGGTGCTTTTGCCGGACCGGTTTCCGGCGGGACTGGGCCGGGCTGGCAAAGGATATCCGCGCTGTTGGAGTGGAGTCGACCATTCTCGCGACGGCCTTGGGCCAGGCTGAACATCCGCACCCGGTGGAGGGGCTGGAAGTGTTTTGCCAGAAGATGCAGGCGGAGGGTTTCACCTCGTCGGAGATTGCCAGGATGACGGTGGAAAATCCAGCGGCCGCGTTGGGATTGGATTAGCCGATGTCGAGAGCGAACATCGCATTCATTCATGCGTCCCCGCTGGCAATTGAGCCGCTGAAAACCTACTATGCCGCGGCGGAGCCGGAATGGACGATCACGAATCTGTGGGACGACGGGATCCTGCGCCTCTTCAGGAGCAACGACCAGTCAAGGATCGAGGCGGCGCTGGCAAGTTTGGTGGAACACGGTACGAAACTGTACTCTGCTGAGGCGGCGCTGATTACGTGCTCGGCTGCGCGGTTGGAGCTCATTGACAAACTGAGGGAGAGGTCGTCAATTCCGCTTGTGAAGATAGACTCGCCGATGGCCGAGGCTGCAGTGAGAGCCGCTTCGAAGGTGGGTGTATTGGTTACTTTCGCCCCAACTGTCGATGCGACGGTGGCGATGTTGAGAGAGACAGCGACGGCGGCAGGACGGGAAGTCGAGGTGGTGCCGAGGCTCGTCGACGGAGCGTTTGAGCGTTTGTTTGCAGGCGATACGGCAGAGCACGACAGGCTGCTGCGGAGAAGGTGCGGAGAGCCTGTGCGATGCAGGAGTTGGCGCTATCGTGCTCGCACAGGTGTCGATGGCGCATCTTCGAGTCGACTTGGAGAAATCGCTAGGGCTGCCGGTCTATTCGAGTCTTGAAACCAGCCACGCCGCGCTCAGAAAGTCGCTGGGTTATTAAGTAGACTGCAGCGCCGCTGGCGAGGCCAATGCAGCCAATCAAGGCCTGAGTCCGGTTGATGCCGGAGAGTAGGACCGCTGAAGCCAGGATGCCGAGGACCGGGATCAGCCAGCCGAAGGGGAGGGTGAACGTGCGCTCGCTCGCGGCGACACGCCGCCGCAGGACGGGGACGGCGGCGCAGGTGGTGATGGAGTAGATCAGCCGGGCGATCGCATTGAGTGCTGCGAGTTGGGCGAACGTGCCGGAGAGGGCCAAGCCGAGCGCGGCAGCCGCGAACAGGGCAACAGACACGTGCGGCGTGCGGAAGCGCGGGTGGACACGCCCGAAGACTGATGGCAACTGCCCGCCCTGCGCGAGTGCATATAGGACGCGCGGACCGATGAGCAGAATTGTGCTGTTCGTACCTGTGGTTGAGAGGACGGCTCCAAGCACCATCAGGGCAGCGCCTGCCGGGCCGATGAACCGGCGCGCAGCGGAAGCGACTGGAGTTGCGTCCTGGGCGAGTCCGGGGAGAGCACCCATGCAGACGAGGTGGACAAGCAGATAGACCAGGGCGCTGAAAGAGATGCCGATGATGAGGGCGATCGGGAAGGTTGCGGCGTGAGTTGACGACCTCTTCGCTGGGAATGCTGGCGAACTCGAATCCGCCGAGCGCGAAGAGCAATATCAGGCTGGCTTCGCGCAGAGGCCCTCCGGCCGGGAACGCAGGTGGCATGAGAGGCGGCAGGTCGACGAGGTAGAGGCCTGCCGTGACGAAGATGAGCAGTGGGATCAGTTTCCCGATGGTGAGAACGTTGACGATGGTGGCGCCATAGCTAACGCCGGCGTAATTGAGAGCCCCGATGGCGAAGATGGCCAGACTGATGGATGCAGCCCTGCCGAACGGCGTGCCGGCTTCGGGCCAGAAGAAGGCGAGGTAGGCGGCGAAGGCGTTCGCAATGGCGGCCGCTCCGGCGAGACGTCCAAATAGGAACATCCAGCCGACCTCGAAGCCGATGAAGCCGCCGAAGGCCTCGCGCGCATAAATGTAGGGGCCACCGGCCCGGTCAAAGAAACTGCCGGCTTCGGCGAAGGAGAGGGCGATGATGAGCGCTGCTGTACCGGCCAGAATGTAGGCCAAGGGACTGGCGGGGCCGAGGAGGTTCGCCACGGCTGCGGGCATCACGAAAATGCCTGCGCCAATGACACCGTTGACAGCGATGGCAGTGAGACCAAAAGGTCCAACTGCACGCACGAGCTGCGGCTGGCTTACTTGGCTTGGCGCGGGATGGTCCACAGGAAGAACTTGTGGCTGAGATAGGTGTCATCGCCGCCGTCGTCTTCGACTGTGGACTCCTTCTCGGCCTTCCAGTCGCCCATGTCAAACGTATTGGAGACGACGCGGGTCCCGGGTTTCAGGTCCTTCAAGAGCTTGGGCTTGAGCTTAATATTGATATTCGGGAGCAGGAACAGTGTGACGACGGTAGCTTCGTGGATGTCGGCCTCGAACAAGTCGTTCTCCTCGAAGCGGACGAGATTCTCGACACCGGCCTTCTTCGCATTCTCGCGGGCTTCGGCGATGCGAACCGGGTTGATGTCGATGCCGACACCGCGTGCGCCCATCTTGGCGGCGGCGATCACAATCCGGCCGTCTCCGCAGCCGAGGTCGTAAAGAATGTCAGTTTTCTTGACATCGCCGAGCTTCATCATCGCCGCCACGGCAGCCTCGGTGGTCGGGACGTAAGGCACGTCCGGATCGCGTTTAGGCTTGGCGGTTTGGGCCTGGGCAGAAAGCAGCGTGGCAGAAAGGGCCGCCACGAGAACACAGGAGAAAAGTGTGGTGATACGAGATCTCATGATTCGTCTCCCTGACTTGTTCGAAATTGCATCAAAGCGCGATTGAGAGCTATTGTAGCGTTGCCAGGAAGGCCTTGAGGGTGGAAAGGGCCATTTCCTTGTTTTCGCGGCGGACGTTGTGGCCTGCACCGGTGATGTGAACGATCTTCCCCTTGGGCAGGAGCGCGGCCGTCTCTTCGTTTTCTTTTCGCGCGTCGCCCTGGGCATCAGCCTTGAGGATGAGAGTGGGGGCTGTGATCTTGGGCAGTAGCTCGCGCATCGGGGGGCGGGCGGTCGCGGTCCCGATAGACGTGGCGGGGTGGTGGCGTCGTTTTGAAGGAGCCCAATAGGCGCATTCGGACTCGCCCCACTTGGGGGAGTTCTTCATGCAGTCGGCCTGCAGGTCGGCCAGGGAGGTGTTGTTGCGCTGGATCATGCGCTGAATGCGCTCTTCAGGCGTGCTCGGAGCTGTGCCGCCAGGGGCCGCGCCGGGGCGACGAGCGCCGAGACCCGGGTCTTCGAGAATGACGGCACGCGGCACATCGGGGTACTTGGCGGCGAACCAGGCCGCGGCGGAGCTGCCCATGGAGTGGCCCATGACGATCGGCTTGGTGAGCTTGGCCTCGCGGATGAAGGCGGCAAGATCCTCGGCCTGCGCGTCGGCGGGGTCGCCTTGCTTGGGCGGGTCGGTGAGGCCATGGCCGCGGGCGTCGACCAGGTAGAGGTCGTAGTCGCGGGCAAGTTCCTTGGCGAAATTGGTCCAGCAGAGGGCATCGTCGGAGGAACCGTGGGCGAAGACGATAGCGGGCTTGCCGGGATTGGGGGCACGCCAGTAGTGGATGCGGATGCCATTTCCATAGACGTAGGCATCAATCCAGCCGGCGGGCGGCGCGGGCTGCATGAATAGAGCGAGCAGGATGGTGGCGAACATGGGCGGACTCCTAGAAGAACAGTTTCTCAGTATATTCGCGAGACATGCGCAGGTTGTCTGTCAGGGATCGGGTGAAGACCGTGGGCTCGTCCCAGGCGAGTTCGGGAGCGAGCCAGCCGGACCAGTTGGCGGCCTTGGTTTTTGCCGCGACGGCAGAGTAATCGACGTCCCCGGGCCCAAAGGATTCAGACCAGATTTTGCCGGTGCTGTTCCGCAGATGGAACGCGTTAGTGCGCGGCAGCCAGAGTCCGAGGTGCTCCATCAGGTCCACGCCTCCCCGGTAGAACCAGTGGGCGTCGAAACAGACGCGGACCAGGCTCGCCGGCGTGTTTGCCATGAGATGGCGCCACTCGCGGGCGTCGTCCTTCAATTCAGGGGCGTGCTGGTGGACCCACAGATCGAGTTTAAGGTCCTTGAGCTTGGCAGCAAGCTCGGCAGTTGCCTTGGCTTGGGTATCGAGCTGTGAGGCTGACTTGGCGCGTCCGATCGGGTTGGGATTGAAGTCGATGGCCTCGATCTGGAAGAGATCCTGCGAGGATCGGGCGAGTTCGAGGATCGCCGGGATGGTCTTTGCAGCCAGATCCGGCTCGTGCATGGCGCCGCCGCTGTAGACGGCCGGTACCTTCAACTCGCGTTCACGCAGGAGCTTGGCGTTGGCCGGAGTGGCGTAGGTGTTGAGCAGCTCGACCGCTTTGTAACCAGCGTCGCGACAGGTGTCGAAGACCCATGCGGCGCGCTCCTCGGGCGAGAATTGCATCCGCTGGCCGAGCTGGGTGAACACGTAAATTCCAACGGCGATTTTAGGGGCGGGCATAAGGCTTCCGCGCACAAGCTATCACAGCTGGCGGGAGAATGGAGAAGGAGAGGCTTATTGGATCCACGAAGGTCGAGGTGAACGCGTCATAGAAATGATGACGGTCGCTCTGCTGCTGTTGCTTGGAGTGGTGGAGGGACGTGTGCTCGACGAGCGCACCGGAATGGGAGTGCCTAAGGCGGGTGTCCGGCTCCTGGCTCGGGAGGACCGGGTCGCCGCAGCGGTGCTGACGGAACGGGACGGCCGCTTCCGGATTGAAGGTGTGGATGCGGGGCGATACATGCTCGAAATCGACCACCAGGACTACACAGGCCGCTGGAAGGCGAGCACGCAATCGCCGCGGGTAGTTGAGATCGGCAAGGTCACGGAACTGAAAGACCTGCGCTACAGGCTGGCGCCGCTGGGGGTGCTGGCCGGGCGCGTTTTGGACGAGGATAGAGCGCCGATGCGGAGTGCCAGCGTCACCGCGTTGCGCCGGTCGGAAGAGCAAGGGATGATCCACTGGCAGCGGGCGGCGAACGGGCGGACGGACGATCGAGGCGAGTACAGGCTCGACGGATTGGCGCCGGGGGATTACGTGTTGCTGGCACATGCTCAGAGGGAGAAACCACCCAAGCTGGCGGCGCTGACGTTCTTCCCAAGAGCGAACCGGATTGAGAATGCAGCCGTGCTGAAGGTGGAAGCAGGCGACGTCCGTGCTGGTTTGGAGATGACGGTGCAGTTGGATCCGGTTCACAATCTGAAGGGGCGGGTTGAAGTAGAGCAGGGAGAGGAGGACGTCCGGCTGGTATTTGGTGGGATGCTGGACTCCGACGGAGTGGAGGCGACAAGTCAGGCGACCAAGAAGGGCGAGTTCGAGTTTAAGGACTTGCCGGGCGGCGACTATCTCCTGATTGCGGGGGGAGAACGCAGCGCGCGGAAGCGGTTTGCGATGCAGCCGGTTAAGCTGGCGCCTGGAAGATCGGGAGTCGCTGGTACTGCGGCTGGAGCCGCTGCCCACAATACGCGGCCGCGTCGAGGGGATGAAGGACGGCGAGAGCGTGAAACTGGTGGCGCGGGGTTCAGGATGGCGGGAGGGTGCTGAGACAAGGACCGGCAAGAACGGAGAATTCGAGCTGGGACTGGTGCCGGGTGAATACCTGCTCCATGTGCAGGGTCTGAAGGAAGGGTTCTATGTTGAAGGAGGAGGCACGAAGAAGGTGGAAGTGCCCGGCGATGCGGAATTGGTTTTGACAGTGAAATCCGGGACAGGCGAATTGCTGTGTTTCGCCGCGCCAGGCGAGGAGATTCATGTGGAGGGCGAGGGTGAAAAGAGAATTGCCGTGGGCGGAGTCGAGGGTCTGGTGACGCTGAAGAACCTGCCGCCTGGCACGTACCGTGTGACGGGGGAAGCGGGCAAGCCGCGTGAGGTGACAGTGGAGCCGAATCTGGTTTCCGGCATCGAGGTAGCGCGATGATTCTGGCCTTGCTGTTGGGGGTGGTTTCCGGAATGGTCGTGGATGAGTCGAGCGGCGCGGGCGTCCGGAAGGCCGAGGTCCTGCTCACGTCGGGGAGACAGTCGCAGTCAGCGATGACCGACGCCGAAGGGCGTTTCAAGTTCGAAGGAGTGACGCCGGGGCGCTATCAAGTGCAGGTTGCGAAGACGGGCTACGAGTTTAGGGAGGCGCGCGGCCAAGGATCAAAGGGGTGGGTGGAGGTCGGCCAGGGAGCGGGGGAGACTGGATTGCGGTATCTGCTCCGGCCGTTGGGACTGGTGGCTGGGCCGCGTTGTGGACAACGATGGGGATCCTGTTACCGGTGCGCGACTGGTGCTGCTGAAACAAGTGAGGCGAGGGGGAAGGACGTCCTGGACGGCGGCGCAAGGCAACGCGATGTCGGATGACCGGGGAGAATTCCGGATGTTCGGCGTGCCGGCGGGAAAGTATGTATTGGGATGCGCTTCAGGTGCGGCGCAGCGGGGGTTGGTGGTCCGAACGGGACGCACGGGGCCGGTGCCGGTGTTCTTCCCGGACGCGCTCGAACCCGAGTCGGCGCAACCGCTGGACATCAAGCCGGGAACGAAGCTGGAAGGTCTGTCGATCAAGGCGCGAACCGCACCACAGTACATGGTGCAAGGCCGAGTGACGGGGATGGCAGGCGAGCAGAGCCTGGGGGTTCACATCACTGTGCAGCAATCGAGTTGGAGCCCTTACCTGGGCGTCGGCGGGGGGCCGCGGTGGTGCAGATGGATGGCGAGTTCAAGGCAGGGCCGCTGGCCTCGGGGACCTACACCTTGTTTGCACAGCAAATGAAACTAGGCGCTCCGATTGAGGGCGGGCGCAGGCCGCAGGAGGGCCAGGAGCAGCTTGGAGGCGTGGCCACAGTGACTAGTGACGGACAGGGACGTCGAGGGCGTAAGCATCCAATTGGGGCCAGGCGCGGTGGTGGAAGGCACTGTGGTTACTGAAGGGGAAAAGACAGAGGCGATCAAGGGCCTGTACGTGATGGTGCAATCGAGCGACGACAGCGGCTTCGCGCAGGGCGGCGAAGCCAAGCCGGACGGAACGTTTCGCTTCAACGTCGGCAGACCGGGCAAGTACTATCTGCAGCCGATGGCGAGGTGGGGTGAAAGATACCTGGCCTCGATCCGCGCCGGCGGCGAAGAGCTGCTCGGGCGAGAACTGGACCTGACCTACGGGTCGCCTGCGCCCGTGCGACTCATCTATCGGAAGGATGGCGGGAGCGTAGAAGGCACAGTCAAGGCGAAAGAAGATGGCGGGTTCGGTCGCATGACCGGTGTTGTGCTGTGGCCTGTTGAGGAGAGGTTCCGGCCGTTCCCGCACCAGTCTAAGGCCGAAGTGTCCCCACAGGGTGCGTTCTCTTTCAAGAATGTCGCGCCCGGTGAGTACCTCGTGTTTGCGGCAACGGCGAACGACCAGAGAACGTGGTTCGAGGAATACGAGCTTCCCAAAGAGGTGCTGGAACAGGCGGCACGGGTCAAGGTGATGGCGGGGAGCGTGTCGACTGTGGAGATACCATTAGTGCAGTGGCCGGAGCAATGAAGAAGCTGATTCTGTTCGAGTGGGATGCCGAGCGCGCGGCCAAGCGCGCGGAGATGCTGCGCAAGGCAGGCTGGACGGTTGAGGTGGAGTGCGAGGACGGCAAGCGCGGCGGGGGCATGGTGTTGAATGGCAAGCCCGACCTCGTGCTCTTCGATCTCTCCCGCAAGCCGTCGCATTCTCGAGCGACGGCCGAGGGGATTCGCGGTTACAGAGCTGGCAAGGGAATTCCTTTGGTCTTTATCGACGGCACGTCGGAAGACCAGAAAAAAACGGCGGAGTATGTGAAGGGCGCGATCTTCATCGCGTCTGAGATGCTGCTGAAGCGGCTCTCGCAATTCAATGATTGAGTGGCCTTCTTCCTGGTGGGTGAGTGAAGCGCCGGATTGGGCGGAAGCGGCGCGAGCGCGGATGGTGAAGGAGCAGATCGCGGCGAGGGGAGTGAGGAGCGCGCAGAGTGCTGAATGCGATGCGCAAAGTGCCTCGCCACCTGTTCGTCCCGCCGGCTCTTGAGCGGCGGGCCTATGACGACAGCCCGTTGCCCATTGGGTCGGGCCAGACCATTTCGCAGCCCTACATTGTGGGGTCCATGACTGAACTGCTGGCGGCTTCACCAGGCATGAAGGTGCTGGAGATCGGCACGGGTTCGGGATATCAGGCCGCGATTCTGGCCGAAACCGGGGCGAGAGTGTGGTCGATCGAGATTGTGCCGGGACTGGCGGCGCAGGCGCGAATGCTGCTCGAACGGCTCGGCTATCGGCTCGTGACGCTACGCACCGGGGACGGCTACGCGGGCTGGAAGGAAGAGGCGCCGTTCGACCGCATCATCGTCACCGCTGCGCCACCTGAGATCCCCGACGCACTGGTAGAACAACTGAAGCCCGGCGGCCGAATGGTGGTGCCCGTGGGACGCGAGTACCAGGAGTTGGTGGTCATCGAGAAAGCAATGGACGGGCGTGTCCGAAAACGGATAGAGTATCCAGTGATGTTTGTGCCGATGGTGAAGGGCCGGTGAAGTTTCTGCCGGCACTGGCCGCGGTGGGCGCTTTGACCTGCTTCGCGGCCGATGATCCCACAATCAACCTATGCAACGCCCCGGTGACCGAGACGGCGGTGAAGTACCTGGGCACTCCCTATGTGCGTGCTGGTGAGAAACCGGAAAAGGGATTTGATTGCAGCGGCTTCACGCGGTACGTGTTCGAGGAATCCTGCGGATTCGAATTGCCGCGTTCGTCGTGGGAGCAATCGCGGTCGGGAGTGAAGGTTCCGAAGACGGACTTGCAGCCTGGCGATCTGCTTGTGTTCCGCGAACCACGGCGACTGCACATGGGGCTCTACCTCGGTGACGGGCAGTTCATCCACTCCCCGAACCGGCGAGGCAAGGTGAGGGTGGAGTCGATGGAGTCGGGCCACTTTCGCAGGGCGTTTCGTGAAGGCCGGCGTGTGCTGGGGCCGGTGGAATTGACACCAGAGCCGGTGCGGGAAGCATCCGCCGGAAAGAGGCCGCCGGTGAAGAAAAAGGTAGCGGCCAGGCGGACGAAATCCACCAGGAAACGCGCGACAGTGCGGCAGACGGCGAACAAGCAGCCCACCAAGGGCTAGGAAAGCGCGCGCGCGATGTTGACCCGCATATAGAACAGGCGAAAGCCGCAGCGCTCGTAGTTTCGGTGCGAGGCCGAGCCTGGAATCACGCAAGCCATGGCGAGATCCGCTCCCTGTGATTCGGCGAGCATCAAGCGGTGACGGATGAGCGCTCTCTGAATTCCGCGATTGCGCTGTGCGATAAGCGTCGAATCGCCGTGCAACATTGCGAGTTTGCTGTGGATCGACATGGATGCTCCGCCCGCAGGTTCGCCAAGCCATGTTGGCTCGAAAGGCCTGACCCATCCCTTCCAGCCCATCGAAGACGGAGAGCATTTCGTCGGGCGGATCATCGACACCGGTGAAGCCACGAATAGTGAGCCGGCACCAATCAGCAAAATCGTTGGGCTCGACCTCCTCAATACCAAGCTCGGCGGGGATAGGATCGTCCAGGTCCTCCGGGGAGAGGTGCTTGATCATGAGATTGTTGAACTCGATGATGCGGTAGTTGCGCCTGTTGATCTGATCGAGGACGGAAGGGTCGGCCATCGGACAGAGATCGATGAGCGATTCCGAACCTCGCTGCCGGAAGAAGTCCTCCAAAGCGTCAAAATCGGCGGCGGACATGGGCCCATTGACACCTATGCCGAGGGCGTGGGTCATGGGCGAGCCTGCGCCCGCGAACAAAGCGATGCCGCCGCCTATTTCAAGGGTTTCGACTCGCGAGCCCACGGACAGGGCGCGGCCATTGGCGGCTTCGGCGGCTTCGCAGCGGCGGGCAAGGGTAAGATCGGCTGTTGAGAACTGCTGAGACATGGCGCTTTGAGGATAACTGGCCCAGGGGCCCTGGGTGTAGACTCGCCTTGATGCCCGAATCAACACATCGCGATCTGACGCAGACTACGCTGCGCATTGCATTCATCGTCATTCTTGCCGGAGCCTGTCTCTGGATCTTCTCGCCCTTTCTGCCAGCAACCATCTGGGCCACAATGATCGTTATTGCGACGTGGCCGCTGATGCTGGAGTTGCAAAGGCGGATGGGCGGGAGGCGGATCTGGGCAGTGGCTGCGATGATGGTTGGCCTGCTGATGATTCTGGTCGTCCCCTTAACATTCGGCGCTGTCGCGCTGATCGCTCACGCAGACGAGGCTCGTCAACTGGTGATCTCGCTCAGCACAGGCATACTCCCGCCGCCGCCCGCGTGGCTTAAGGACGTGCCCCTGGTGGGGACCAAGGCCGTTGAAGCCTGGGCTGAAGCTACAGCAGGCGGAGCGAGCAGCCTGATGGCACGCGTCGCGCCTTACCTGGGCATGGTGGTTCAGTGGTTCATCGCCCAACTCGGTGGATTTGGAATGCTGGTCGTGCAGTTCTCTTCTGACCGTGGTTATCTCCGCCATTCTCTTCTTTAGCGGCGAGGAGGCTGCGGCAGGATTGCTGCAATTCGGCCGACGGCTGGCGGGCAAGCAGGGAGAGAACTCGATGATCCTGGCATCGAAGGCGATTCGCGGCATCGCCTTAGGCGTCGTCGGGACCGCCTTGGCTCAAACCGCGGCTGGCGCGCATTGGCCTGGCCGTCGCCGGCGTGCCAGCCGCGCCGCTGCTGTCCGTCCTGATGTTTGTGCTTTGCATCGCCCAACTGGGACCCTTTCTGATCCTGCTGCCGTCGGTGGCATGGCTGTTCTGGTCAGGAGAGAATCTCACCGGGTCGCTGCTCCTGGTCTGGAGCCTTTTGGTGGGCACGATGGATAATTTCCTTCGGCCGATGCTGATCAAGAGAGGCGTCGACCTGCCGCTGCTGCTGATCATGAGCGGCGTCATGGGCGGATTGGTCGCGTTCGGCCTTGTCGGGATCTTCGCCGGGCCCGTTATTCTCGCCGTATCCTACACTTTGCTGGCAGACTGGGTGGGCCAGGGGTCAGAGGCTCAGCCGTAAACGACGGGGTGCTTTTCGAGCCAGCGCCGATCGTTCATCCGGCCGACGCTCTTCGCGGCCCCGCGCGCCAGGGTCCCTGTGACGCGCCGCGATCCCCAGACCATACCGCCGCTGAAGCCGACTGCCGCGCCGACCAAGGCGCCGGCCAGAGCATTCCGCCCCGACTTCTTTTCATCGGTGAGATAGGCGACCAACGCGCCCGCGACGGCGCCGATCACGGCAGGACGCCAGGCGTCCTCCAGAGCTTCGGTCAACTCCGTTGCCAGTTCGCCTCCCTCGAATGTTTCCCGCCGGGCTTCTTTGACTCCCTCAACTGCCGACTCAACAAGATCCCTGCCGTAGTCGAGCCCTGATTTCAATCGGGATTCATGACTGCTCATATGATTGCGACCTCAATTTCACGATATCAGTTACGCCGCGGCAAGAGTCTCATTTGGCCTTCAGGACGTAGGCTGCCCCGCCAGAGGAGGACATTTTGATTCCCAGCGTCGAGCCGGAAGAAACAGAGCCCGCGGTGATGCCCGAATCCTCATACTTCTCGATCGAGTAGCTGCCGCTGCCCAACATTGAAAGGGGCACATCCACGTTGCGGGCGCTCTCGTTCGTGATCGCGCCGACATACCAATCCTTGCCTTTTCTCCGGGCGATGACGATATGCTCACCCGGCATTCCGGACAGCACGCGAGTTTCGTTCCAGGTGACCGGCACGGCCTTCAGAAAGGCGAGTTCCCTGGTGCCCTTGTAGTTCTCCGGGTAGTCCGCGAGCATCTGAAATGCGCTTTCGAAGACGACATAGAGGGCGAGTTGGTGGGCGCGCGTTGTAGGCACCATCGGCTCCAGGGACCTGGGCCTGAACTGATCCCAGCTCACGTTGGTGAAACCGCCCGGAGTGTAGTCCAGGGGTCCGGCCAACATGCGAGTGAAGGGGATGATCGTATTGTGCGTCGCAGTTGCGCGGGCCGACCACTTCAGGTATTCCAGACCCATCACGGCCTCGTGGGTCAACACGTTCGGGTAGTACCTTCGCAGCCCTGTCGGCTTGTACGCCCCGTGGAAGTCGACCATCAGCTTGTGTTTGGCGGCCAGCGCGGCGCAGCGGTGATAGAAGGCGACCATCGTCTGGTCGTCGCTATCCATGAAGTCGATTTTGATTCCCTTGATGCCCCACTTTTCGAACAGTGGAAACGCCTCGTCCATCTGCATGTCGACGAACGACCAGTATGCCCACAGCCAGACACCTACATTCTTTTGCTTCGCGTGGGCGAGAATCGCCGGAAGGTCGAGGGAAGGGTTGGTCTTCGTCAAGTCCCGGGACTTGCCGTTGACCGCGGCCGACCAGCCTTCATCGATCAGCGCGTACTCCAATCCCGCATCGGCGGAGAAGTCGATGTAGTGCTTCATTGTCTCGGTGTTCATTGCGGGCTTGAAGGAAACGTTCTTCGCGAGGTCGCCCGACCACCAGGACCACGAAGTCTTGCCAGGCTTGATCCACGAGATGTCGGCGATTCGCGACGGAGGGTTTGAGTGGAGGACGATATTGGACTCAACCAGGGCCCCTGGCGTTGCGCCTATCATCACGACACGCCACGGGGACTCGAGCGGCGTCGCCCGGTTGACGAGAACGCCGGGCTCATCCGGCAGAGGCGCCAGCGACGCCTCCAACACCCGCCCGTTGGCGCGCTTCAGGTACATGCCGGCATAGTTCTCAAGGTGTGCTTCAGTAATCCCGACCCAACCAACGCCCGGAACCTCCGCGAGGAACGGAAGCGCAACAAGCGCGCCCTGCTTGATCGAGGTGAGAGGCACAATGACGTAGCTGTCTTCATAAGAGGTCCGATAGTTTTGCAGAACCAGCGGATATGTGCGCCCCTCAGCCGCCAGATGGAACTGAGTGAGCTCCTTTTCCAGCTTGAGTTCGCGAAGCTCAGGTTGCGCGGGGACGCGATAGCGGAATGCGATACCGTCGTCCCAGGCGCGGAACTCGAGCGTGAACTTGCGCAGCGACCCGGCGGTCTCCTCGATCATGACTTCGGTCGTATTGGCCCGGTTGATCAGAGGATTCGTCTTGCCATGCGGCATCGAGTACGTTTCCTGAATCTCGCCGGTTCGCACCGCCGCGACTCTCACTTTGTCACCGAGTGCAGGTTGTCCCACGGGATCCAGGCCGAGCCTCGACGCTCCGATCAACGCTTTGCCCTTGTACTGAACCTGATACTCAAGGGCGCCGGAAGAGTTGGTTTCGAGCAGGACGGTAATCTGGCCGTTCGGCGAAGTCACAACTGGAGCGCCTGATGCGCAAACGGACACGAAGAGAGCGAAGAAGAACCGCATGAAGACCTCCTCCAAACGAATATCAGATCCGCTGGTCCGTTTGATAAGTGTTAGCGGCCGGCTCCGGACTCATGAGCCCCGATACTGAGCGCGCCGGATGGGGGAAGGGGGATTCCGTAATAGTCCCGCTTGCCGGGATCGATGGAGAACAGCGTGCGGAGGTCGAGGCCGCGCGCAGAGGCCGGCGAGCCTTGCAGCAGTTGATACTCGCGCAACTCCGTAAGACGGGAGGGGTCGGTGAGCAGGCCGTTGCCGTCCTTGCGCAGCAAAGGGTCGGCGAAGATGCCGGCCAAACGGCCTGCGGCCTTCTCCTGACCGGTCGCCCCCGACCATTCTTCCAGGCTTCTGTAATTGTCGACGCGAAAACCCCTCTCGCCTACGGACCAATACAGGTTTCCCGCAAACTGCCCGTGCTGCGCGCCGACGATTTGCGGTCCCTGAGTAACGAAGATGTTGTTGTAGAAGGTCAGCCGTGGCATCTGTTTCTCGTACTCCTTGGCGCCTTTGATGATCACAGCCGAACCTTTGGAGTTGAACACGGTGTTGTTGTGCACCAGAGTGCTCTTCATTTCAGCGCCGCCCACCCAGACAAAAATGCCCGCATTGTGATCGAACAAACCGTCATCCTGGCTGATGTTGTAGCGCACCACATTATTCTCAAACAGGCCCGCGTTCGCGTACTGGCAGATGAGATAGCCTGCCCCGAAGTTCGAGTGCGAATAATTGTATTCAAGCACCGAGTTCGTCAACCCGCCATCGAAATCAAAGCCGCCACCGTCCTTGGCGGTGCTGCGGTTGTGGTGCGCAACGCACTGACGGATGGTCACGCGGTCCGAGCGATAAGCCCATATTCCCACCGGTCCATTGCCGTTCCACGGCATGTCCCACCCGTTGTAGCGCGCCTCGCAGCGCTCGATCAGCACATCCTGCGCCTGGCCTATGACAATGCCGTTGCCGGAGTGATTCCTGCGCACGGTGGGGTCCCCCGGATTGTTCTCGACCAGGCACTGTGACAGATACAGATCCCGTGAGCGTGCGCCGCCGGAACTGATGCCCGCGCCGCCGTTGAGGTGCGCGTGGACGCGGATAATGCGGGCACCCGTGACCCCATTGATGGCGAGGCCGGAGGAGCGGAATCCGCGAATCTCGACGTCTTCGACGACGAGGTTGCTGCTGCTCTTGAGTACGACGCCGGAAGACTGGCTGCCTGTCTTTCGCCCGGCGCCCTGAAACTCCATGGAGCGAATCGTCACATGTGAGGCGCCTTCGACTAGGAGCGCTTCGCCATTGCCGCCGTCGATCGTTGCCCTACCCTTACCGAATGAAGTGAGTGTGACCGGCGCAACTTTCGTGCCGCTATCGCCGGCGTTGATCTCGATCCGTCCGGCGAAACTCTGCCCACCCTCGAAGAGCACTCGATCCCCGGGTTGGAGCTGAGCCAAGTTGACTCGCGCGATCGTCCTCCAAGGCGTCGCCTTCATTCCCGCAGCGCGGTCTTCTCCCTTGGTACTGATGTAGTAGTCTGACGCCGAGGCCAGCGCCGAGGCCGCAGCCAGGAGTGCGAAGACAAGGGTGGGATTCTTCATGTTCATAGCCTGTAGAGTTCACTGAGCTGCTTTAGTCCTTCGGATGAGTACGAACGCTGCTCCGGCGATTGCGAGGGCGACGACAAACAGTAGCGGGGTCAGGTATTTCTTCGCCCGCTCGGACAGCGGAATCGGGGGCGGCCGATAGACGGGATTGGGCTGCCAAGAGGAAATGCTTGCCACGATCGGCGTGGCTCCGCTTGTTCTGGCGAGAATCTCGTCGAGATCGTATTCGGGCGCTCTGATATTCGGGTTGCCTGCGTAGAGGGCGTACTTACCCGCTTCAACGGCCGCGAAGACGATCGATCTTGCCGCTGCAAGAATCGTGATCCCGCTCACCTGGACAGGCGAATTGTCGCGGTTCCTGATTACGACTCGCACAACGCCGTCGAGCGCCCAGGAGCATTCCACAAAGGTCTTGCCGTCGCCATCCACGCTCGCGATAGTCCCCTTACAGACCGTCGACCAGGGACGGTCGCGGAACCTTGTCTGCACATCGACGGCGCGGACGAAGTTGCCGCCCGATACGTCGAAATCCAGGCGTACCGGCGACGGCGTTCTGAAAGGCATGTCGAATTCGAACGCCGCAGTGCCCTTGCCTTCTTCCGGCTGTGCCGGGGAATTGCGGATTGGCGGGGATACCAACTCTGTGAACTGCGGCGTCACCGCGACTTCGCGAGTCGAATCCACAGAAACCAGAGTCGCGGGATCAGCCCAATCGGAAATCGTCAGGCGCAGGTAGCGCCGGGTCGAGTCCGGGTAATCGATGCGCCTCGTTTGATAGACAAGGCCGTCCTGCCGAAAATCCAACAGCACGGCTTCCTTCACGAGATCCCAACTGCTTTGGTTTGCGCTGGACTCGATACGGATGGGGCGGCGGAAACCTGCTTCGCTCCAGGAAAGTTGGAGTGAATTGTGCGCGGGGACAGGCGTCAGGCCGAAGTCGAGGACAAACTGCAATTCGCCCCGAGGAGTCTTCACGCGATTGACCATGCGCGGGTGCAAAGCGACTCGCTCGCCATTGCGTAGACGTGGCTCGCGCAGAGTAAATGGCACTTCCACTCCGGTGGGTGACACGATTCGCAAGTCGTCAAGCGACGATGTTGCGTGCCTGTAGACTGCGGTGTCAAGCTTGAACGCTGCGTAGCCTGCTTGTCCGCCTGGTGCAGGCACGGTGAGAAAGGCGCGGTGGGGCCACGCGACGGAATCGAATGGCCGTTCGGCGCCAGACAATCCGGCGAGCGACAGCAAGCAGCTAAGCATTGTGCGCAGGGTCATCTGTCATCCATGCTTCAATTCTGGCGCGGAAGCGCGAATAGAAAAACGATGTTGCCAACAGCAGCAGACCAAGCGCGCCAAAGGCGAGAATCCGCGAAAGCCGGTCCATGGTCCAAACGTCGGCGAGATACAGCTTCAAGACAACAACGGCCAGCAGCCCGAGACCCAGTAACCGGTTCAGCCTCGTTCGGCTGATCACGCCGGCGATTACGAGAGCCAGCCCGTAAAGCGCGCCGAGAACTGTTAGCCCCAACGAGATCGAACTCGCCTGTCGCTCGGGTGGAGTCGTTCGCAATACCCACGAATAGTTCTCAAGGGCCAATCCGAGCAGGAGGGCAGCGTGAGCGGCGAGGTAAGGAACAAGGGCGAACAGGCCGGCGCGCAGGAACCAGGCCGCGAAACCGAGAGCCGCGGCGGAAACGAAAAAGGTGAGAAACCGGACGTTTGTGAGCAGGCTCAGGGTATTCGGCTCCCTGAAGGCATCGGCATCGACGGCGGCCAGGCGAATCAGCACGAACACCGAGAGCAGCGCGACGGGGATGCGCAACTGCGGAACCTGGTATCTGGCGGAGAGCCATGCCAGCGCCGCAGCTTCCAGCGCCCAGAGCATGGTGATGCGAAAACCCGAGAATTGCAGCGCGATGGCGATCGTGATCAGGCTCAGGGCGGCGCCAGCGCAAAACAGCACCGGCCGGTTGTCGCGTGCGTCCTCCGGCTGCCTGCTCCAGAGCCACCAGCCGGTGCTGAGGTAGACTGCCGACAAGGCCGCGGAGAAAAGTCCGCGCCAAGCCACATAGTCCCTTGAGAGGAGTTGGAACCCTTCCAGGAAGTAGCAGAGGCCAGGGACGACCAGCATGAGCAATTCGAATCGCCCCGGCGATTCCTGGCGCGCCGGCAGCCGATACGCGATGTAGGAAAAGGCGATCGCGAAGCCTGTCGAGGCCACGAGGAACAGCGGACCAACCGGCGCAGGCCGCGCATAGGTCTCGAAGAGGTAAGCGAATCCTGCGGTAAAACCTGCCCATGCGATGAGCGGAAGCGGCCGGTAACGCTTCCAGCCGGCGACGATGAGACCCGAGCACAGCACGGCAATCAAGACGAAGCCTGCCCGCCAGACCTCATTCTCCCAAGCCAGCGCGCCGCCGAACCCGCCCAATGCCTGCGCCACGTAGACAAGCCACCAATACGGCGACGTCACGAACACCGCGTACTGCGAGAAGAGGCAAAACGTTCCAACCGGTCCCTGGTCAGCCGGTTGGAGGGACTGAAGGAAGTCGTAGCCAATGAGTGCGGTCAGTCCGGCCGTCAGAAGTTCCAGCCGTTTCCAGCCGCGTTGACGCGCCAGATAGAGCCACCCGGCGTTGAGCATGAAGATGTAGCTGGAGAAGAACCACGGGCGATACTCGCCGCTGCTGAGCAGGACAGGCGTGAAGTAACCGCCGGCGATGCCGAGTGCGGCCATGGCGAGCGCATCAAAGCGCCATGCGAGCGCGCCGCTGAGTAGCGTGATGGCAAGCATCACGGTGAATGCCAGCGCGGGAGCAATCAGGTGATACAGCGAGTATGAGGCCCAGATGCTGAGGTACAGCATGGCCAATCCCGCGGCGCTCACTCCCTGGGCGAAGATCGAATGGCCGCGAAGCCAGGAACGGAAACCGAAGGCACACACGCCGCTGCCTGCCAGCAACCCGAGCAGGACGCGGCCTGTCGGTCCGATCCACTCGTTGTCCATCGCGTACTTGAAGAAGAATGCCGCACCGATGATCAGTGTCAGCGCCCCGATGCGGTTCACCCAATTGAGGCCGACAGCAGTTTCCGCCTCGTCGAAGGAGGAGGGCCTTCGCTCGTGAGCGGGCGCGGAGCTCGTTTCAGGAATCTCCGTGGGCGTGCGCGGCGGAGTTGCCGGAATTGGCTCAGTCCAAGACTCGACAGGAGGTGCCTCGGGTTCGTCCACCGCACCGGATCCCGACGTTGCTTCCAACTGCCGGATGCGACTCTCCAACTCGTCCAAACGCCTGAGCATCCGCACGTTGGCCGCGGTCAGAGCATCCATTCGCTCCTGTTGCGGATCCGGCATTGGGCACCCTCCATGAACCGATCCCGATCGGAACTGATTCTACCCGGGACGGAATCAACGTATCATGGCGGCCGCCGAGGACGTCGACGCGGCAGGCTTAGCCGGTGCGTAGGCCGCAGCGGCCCGCTCGAGTTCTCTCTGCACACGCCGCCGCAGTGCCGCGGGCCCCAGAACCTCAACGTCCGCGCCATGACGCAGGATTTCCATCATGATTTCCTGTTCGTGGGTGTAAGGCACCTCCAACACCAGTGAGCCCTCTGAGTCGACAACGGATTTCTGCTCGGGATGCCAGAGTTCGTGCCGCACCCACCGCGCATGTTCCCGGGAGAAGCGCATACGAGCAGTGCCGATCACAGGGCCCGAGAACACACCGAATCCGCGGCCGAGGAAGGCCTGCAAATCCGCAGCCGGAGTTTCGATAGCGGCTTGATCGCAAACCGCGGCACTGTTGATCGCGTCGAGCGAGAAGCTCCTCAACTCCGTTCTCTTGTGGCACCAGGCGACGACATACCAAACACCCCGGTGATGCACAAGCTGACAGGGCGAAACCGTTCGAGTGCCTCGTTCATTCCGGCCACGACTGGTATAGTCGATCGACAATTGGCGCGCCTCGGCCAAAGCCGTCGCTACGGTGCGGAAGCAGGACGGTTCCACTGGCCTCGCGCCGGTACTCATGAGCCGCACCATACCCCGAAGCCGGCGGCCGGCGCCGGGCAACTCCTTCAAGAGCGATTGCAGCCGCTTCCTCACAGGCTGGAGCGGCTCTGCAAGAATCCCCGCTTGCAGTTGATTCAACAGGTCGTCCAGAAGACAGATGGCACGAATTTCTCCGGCGGTCAGCCAGAAGCCGGGCAGTTCGTAGGGCGGCTCCCCATCAACGGCCTGGTAAATGTATCCTCCGCGGGCCCGATCAAAAATGACCGGCGCCTGCAGCCGATCCTGCATGTAATCGATGTCGCGGCGGATGGTGGCGCGAGCCGCCTCGAACCGCGCCATCAACTGCTGCATGGTTGGAGCGCGATTGGCGGCAAGCTGCCGGTGAATACCGTAGATTCGCTCGATTTGGCTCATTCTGACGACCCGCTGGCCTCCGAATAGACTCTACCTTCCGTGTCGACCTGCGCGAATGCGAGACCCCCGAGAGGCAAGACCCGCGCCAGGCCCGAGTCGAAGTCGCTCGCTTCTGCGAACCGCGGCGGGAGCACCCACGCTCCATCATGTCCGATGAATCCGAAAGTTCTGCCGTCGAGCGTAGCGATCGCCATGCCCTCCCGGAAATGGGAGATGTAACGAAATGCCGGGGGTACTCTGAAATGCCCAAATCTGTCGATGACGCCGTATCGGCGTTCGTACATGCCGCCCAATCCAGCGACAACACGTGTCGCCACAACAGCAAAACCGTCCTCAAACGGGCTGGCATCAACGAAGCGAGGCAGAATGCGAAGGACGCCGGCGGAGTCTGCATAGCCAAACAAGCCGCGCTGCTGGAGAGGGTGCAAATCCACTCTGCTGGTCGGGCACAGTCCGGGGCGTGGACTCCGCGCGTTCCTTGATGCCCAGAAGCATGGCGCGCTCCATGATGAAATGGGCCGGCTCCAGCGGCAGCGCCCGGGCCCTGGCGATGAGCCTGGAGCGGCCGCCGGGCATCGCGGTGACAGTGAGTGACCAAATGTGCCCCGATCTCCGTAATCGATTTGTTGTGGCATCCCAGTCGTCAGGCGTCGTGAGGTCAAGCGATTCACCGCGAACCAGGCGCGCCACCACCATGTACATCCTGCCGTCGAACCGCCCGGGCGGAGCGAGGTATATACGCTCACCCACTCCGGCCACTTGCCACTCGGGATGGATGTGCGCGGCGTTGACCATCTCGCAGCCCAGCAGGTTCTCGATCCAGGTGTAGGAGTAAAAGCCGCCACGCGTCTGCCCGATCTGCGCCAGCCAGGGCCAGACCCTGTCGGGCGTCGCCTGGATCGTCACCGCTCTTACAGATTGCCAATTACCATCCGCGATTTCCGCCTGGGTTGCTCCCCAATTCAGCATCCACGGTCGAACAATATGGGAGTAACAGATGATAATCACCGCAATACTCCCAAGAGCCTTGAGTATCGACATTCGTCCGGGGAGTTTCATGCGTGCCGAGTATGCTCCGTGGCGGAAGCTCGTGGGGGTCGAACCCACCAGAGACGAGTAAACGCCTCTCACTGGTTTTGAAGACCAGGCCCGGCACCGGCCGGATTGAGCTTCCGACAGCGATTGTATCAACCAGGCCAACTTGCCCAGTCGCCTCACAGCAGAGGCTAGTTGTCTCGAGGGTCAACGCAACGAAAGTTCTCAGCCTGATCGGTGCTTCCATTCCCTTTGTAGCGAGCGACTGCCGGATAGACGCAGAGCGGCCGCGACCGCAGCGTCTTGCCGCCCTCCAGTTGGGTGGCTACGATCGACTCCGGCGCCCTGCCCTGCTCCACCCAGGGGATAATCTGCTGCAGGACGTCAAAGCACGCCGGGCCCACACCTCCGCTGCAGTGGAACACACCCGGCAGCATAAACAGCCGGAAGAACTCCCTGGACTTTTCCGTTCCCATCGCCTGCGCAACGCTTTCGTAATACTCGATGCCAAGCCGAGGATTCAGCGCCGGGTCGGCCCAGCCGAAATACATCAGCAGTTTCCCGCCCCGCGCCTGGAACCGGCTAAGGTCAGGATCGAGAGCGCTCATCATTCGGGCGACATTCTCCACTTGTGGCGTGTCGCGTTCAAAATCGAACTGACTGAACTCGTAATCGGGCATCGCCTTGGGGAACAGCATGTAACGCAGCGCGCTCAGCGTCATGCGCGGCGACTGGCCAAGCGCGCCGCCATCGCCGATAATCCATCCGTTCCAACCGCTCCGGCCGCTCGAATCGAACGCTTCGACACCCGGCAGGTATCCGGGCGACCGACTCTTGCCGCTTACCAGGACATCCCCATAGAGGGCTTCCAGGGTTTTCAATTCAGCGGCAGTAAAGCATTGGGCGCTTTCCGTCGCGGCCGCAAGCCGGAAGATCGCGGGAAACCAGGAAGTCGCAGCGCCGAGGATCGTCGATGAGGCCGTCCTTTAGCCCGTCTCGATCGTCGCAGCGGGCGTAGACGCGGTCAGCCAGCATCCTGAGCTTCGAAACCGGGATGGGCGCCACAGCCAGCGCTTTGGCATTTGCGATCGCGCGCAATCTACCCGCGGTCGAATTCAAGGCGGGAGCGCCTGCCACAATTCCGTCGAAGTCTTCGGGGAATCGCTGTGCAAACTGGAGCCCCTGCCGCCCTCCTGTCGAGCAGCCGTTGTAGTAGGACTTCCATGGGCGCATGCCGTAATGGGCGTCAGCGACGCGTTTGGCTGTCTCGGCAGTCACGTGCAAGGATCGGAACGAGTAGTCGAGCAGTTTCTGCGGATGCACCGCGAAAGTAGCGTCAGGCTCCTTTCGCGAGTCGTGACCGGTGTTGGTCTGTGTGACGGCAAATCCCAGGCGTAATGCCCCATTACGGTGCGCTACGCGGTTTGGCGCCTCCAGGTCCTCTCCGGCGAAGCCGCCGTTGCCGAACATGTAGAGCCGCCGATTCCAATTATCAGGCAGGCTCACTTCGATCCGGATCTCCGGCATCACCTGAATCAGCACCCGGCAAAACCCGGGAGTTTCGCCCTGCGCCGCCATTGAATCGGCGGCAATCACTGAGTATTCGTAGCCTGTCAGGCTGTGCAGTGCGGGACACGCGGCCTTGGGGTGAGCGACCACGTCGCCTTGCGGCGGCCGCCAGTCGCGGATGTGGGGAGAGTTTTGGGCCCGAAGAGCCGGCGTCAGGAGAGCGTCACCAATCGTTGCAAACAAGGCCGCGGAGAATATGAGAGGAGAGAGAGACGGCAGGCGCATGGGTCGATTGTAGTCCTGCCGCCTCCTTCAAGTTGGCCCGCGGTTTCAGAAAGTGAATCGAAGCTGAATGTCGATCTTGCGGTTGTAAGTGGTGCTTCCGGCAAAAGGGCCGAACCCGGCGAGGCCGCGTGATTCTCCGAAGTAAGGCGACGAGAGATCGCCGCTCGGCGATGAGTAGTTCACGCTGTTGAACAGGTTACGAGCCGACGCGCTCAGCGTCAGGTTGTACTTCTTTCCCGATGACGAGCCGGACATACCTCCCGGACCGCCCCCACCAGGGCCACCGCCACCAGGTCCACCGCCACCCATGCCTGGAGGCGGGCCACCGCCGCCGGGACCACCACCTGGAGGCGGACCGCCGCCGCCCGGTCCCCCAGGACCTCCAGGGCCTCCAGGGCCGCCGCCCGGCTGAATCCCGCTCTCGCCCCGGTCCCCGAACGACCATGTGCGCGCGGCCCGCAGGTTCAGGCTCGCGTTGGCCGGACCGACGAAGGCATTCCGCTGAATCGCCGTTCCTGCCGCTGGGTTCAGGTCGAAGCAACCGTAGCCCGCCTGATACACCATAGACGGTCCCTGGCAGGACGCGGAACCCAGCGCGAGCAGGCCAGGACGCTCCGCCGTGGACCCATCCCCGTTCAGGTCGCGCCCGATCGTGACGTTGTACGGTGAGCCGGAAGATGCCGTCATGAACGGGCTCAGGCTGATCTTCCAGGGCATTGGGATGTTTGTCCCGATGACTAGGCGATGCCGCACGCCCATAAAGGAGGACGGCCCCCAATCGGCTCGCAGATTGTATGGATCAGCCGGGGTTCCTTCGGCGTCGGTTGACCCCGAGCTGAGGGAATAGAAGCCGAACAGGAACAGCTTCTTGTAGTTGATCATTGGGCTCACGATCAGCATGTGGGACCGGCTGAAACCGGTCGATTCGGTCAAAAGCCGGAGCTGCCGGTCGCCGTAGGGATACGCGCCGTCGATCGGCGTGTTGATGTTCCGGGACCGCTGCAGATGTGTTCCGCGAACACCGGAGTACTGCACGCTGACTCGCGCGTAGGAGTTAATCTGATGCTCCACTGACAACGTCGTCTGGTAGTTGCGCGAGGTCTGCAAACCGCTGTCCACCAACTGGAGCCGCTGAGGAACCAGCGCCGAGGCCAGATCCTCCGAACTCGGAATTGAGGGGAAGAAGTTGGGATTCAGAAGGAGGTACGACTGCTGATTCTGGCCGTCGTAGCGGATTGCATTCAGCGTCACGCCGTTCGACACGCGGTCATAAAAGATGCCGAAATCCTGTGCGTACCACCGTCTTTGGCCGCACCTGCCAGGCGATGCCGACGCGGGGAGACCAGTTAGCCATGTCGCTCAGGTTCGTCTGCGCTTCATACCTCAATCCCAGGCTGAGGGTGACGTCCTTCCGCAGCCGCCAATCGTCGTTGGCGAAGAGCCCGATGTCAAACTGCCTGACGGTGGCCAATGGCGTCCCGGCTCCCAGGCTGAACTGCGAGGCCCCGCCGCCGAGCAGGCGGATCTCGGCGCCGGAAAGGGCACCGCCTTGGAACAGCAGAGTGCGCTGATACCGCTCCAACGCAGTCAGTTGCACCCACGTGCCGGCGATCGGCTGGTTGCTGGCGTCCAATTCCGGCCCCTGCCCGCCGAAGAATGTGTACGTGCCGCCGAAGTTGGAAACTGAGGTGTCCTCCAGGTAGGACTGGCGGAGCCTCGCGCCCCACTTCACTATGTGCTTGCCGAGAGTTGCCGTCGTAATGTTGTTCAGCTCGAAACTCCGCGTGCGATTGCCCGAAGTCCCGATCTGGGCCCCGCCTCCTTCGAACGCGCCCTGGACAGAGAGTGCCGGAATCGAATTGTCTCCGTCGCGGGAGAGTTCCGATCGCATGAGCTGAAATCGCGTCTCCGTGATCAGTTTCGGATTGATGATGGCGGTCTCGGTCAGTTGGACCGACTGGTCGGTATTCTTCTGGTTGTAAGCGCGCGACTCCAGGCTGTAATCGCCAACTCCCTCGTTCTCGTTGCTCGTCCGCCCACTCTGGTAGCGCGCGACCAGGGTGTTGGACGCGTTGAGGACCAGGTCAAGCCTTGGGCTCCAACTCGTCCGAGTCTGCGGGGTGACCACGGCCGTATTCACGTTGACCGGGTTCAGGTTCTGGTCCAGTGTCGTCGCGTAGATAAAGGCGTTCTCGTCGACCATCCGCCGCTCAAAGTCGAAGCCGAAGCTCGCTTTCTGCTTCTTCACCGGTCCGCTCAGGCTGAACCCGACAAAGTTCTGGAGGTAAGGCGGCCGGGTGCTTTGCGCCAGCAGCGGCGACCGCGAGTTCAGACTTTCGTCATTGAACTGATAGAACACCTGCCCGCGGATGTTGTCCGTCCCCGGGCGCGTGAAGATCTCGATCCTGCCGAATCCCGGGCGGTCGTACTCCGGTGAGTAGGGGTTCGAGTTGATCCGCACTTCGCGAATGGACGACTTGGGCGGCATGCGCCCGCCGGAGAATCCGTCGATGAAGATCTGGCCTCCATTCGGGCCGGCAGCCGGACCGGCGAGTGCCTGCAACTGCTGCTCGAGTTCGTCGGGGTCGTCAGACAAGGTTGCCAGTTCCTTTTCGCCGATTACGAGGGCCGACGCATTGGTAGTCGGATCCACCGATACCTTTGAGGCTTCGTCTTCGACGTTGAGCACCTGCGACTGGATCTCAATGGTCAATTGGAAATCCAGAGTCATGTCGCCGATGACGCGGACGCCCTTGCGCTCGGAGACGGTGAAGCCCTTGGCGATGGCGCGTAGCGTGTATTCCCCGCGCGGGACTGACTGTAAGGCGTACTGGCCGGTTTCGTTGGTGTAGGCGCGGTGCTCGGCGCCCGCACCGCGCATTTGCACCAGCGTCCCTGGCACGAACGCGCCCGAAGGATCGGTAACAGTGCCGCGAATCGTCGCCGACGTTTGTGCATCGGCAATCAGCGGCAGAACAAGAAGCAGCATCAGTGCTTTCATAACCGGATCTCCAAACTGCAATTAGGGAAGAAAACCCGCCAGGTCAAGACCGCCCACTCCGCTCATGCCGCTCATGCCGCCCATGCCTGCGGCACCCTGCGCCTGCTGGCCCTGCCGCGAGTTCCGCATTTGCGCCATCTGCACGAGCATTCCCGCATTGGCCAGCACGATTACGGCAAGCATCTCGCCCTTTTCACCGGCTGGTGAGGCCGAGAAAACAACTGTGTCGCCGGCCTTCAAATCGGACAACGAAAAAACGGGGAGCCGCTCGATCATCGTGGTGATGTCTGGCGGCCCCCCTGGTCCCGGCATGGATGGTTGGAGCCTGGGGGTCGGAGCGGCTCCACCCACCATGCCCGGGGAGGTGGGGAACTCGGGGAAACGCTTCACTTGGGAAGCGGGGGTGAGCCGGACCGAGAGTGGCCGGTCCGTGTCGAGATCCCTCACCGTGAGACTCTTCGCTGCGGCATCGGCGGATATCACCGTGCCGGCCTTGGTCACGAAAGTGCCGAAAACGACCTCTTCGGCTTCGATCCGCGCGCCATCGGGAGACTTGGCGCCGCGCACCCTCACCTGATCTCCCTTGCGGATCTGATCGAACGAAGCTGCCTGCGACTCGGTGTACGAATTGCTGCCCGGACGATACTGCCGGTACTTCGTTGCCGGAATTAGCGCAACCGTTGTCTGCGTCTCGCTCATCAGCGAGCGCTGCTGCAGGACGATCTCGCCGGCCTTTAGCGAAAGCACCACACCCGAGACGCCGCGTTCGGTCCACTCGCGCTTCTGCGCCTCGTTTCTGGTCGCGATTGCGGATGCCGCCATAACCACAATCCGACGCGCCGCAGGCGAAGAGGGGGTGTAGCTGATCAGCAGTCTGTCTCCGGCTTTCAATTCGTCAAGTGCTATAGGCTTAGCGCTTTGCAGGTTACGCTCGCCAGGCGAGACCCTCCTCACCTCGGTCGTCGAGTCCGTCTCAACGACTACGCTTGCCCCGTCGTCCCCTCGCACGCGCAGGTTGGGTGCGGCTTCGGTGAATCCCTCGAAGGTGCCCACCAGCGTCCGCGCCGGACTCTGCAGCGCATAGGCCCCGGCAGCCGCTCCGATCGCTGTGAGGAAGAACTGCGTTCGTGTCATCACTTGTCATGACGGAGTAGCGCGGCCCCTTGGGCGTTAAAGAGTGTGAAGATGCGCCTTCCTCTGTCAAGACTGTGCAAAGAAGTGCAAAGTCCGAAACCACACGCCAGCCGAACTCGTCTGCTCGGGGCAAATGAGGTATCTCGTACTCTGTCTGCTTTGCGCCTGGCCGCTGGTCGCGCAGGAGTCTGCTGTCATTTCGGGCCAAGTGGTGGATCCCACCGGAGCACCTGTTCCAAGCGCCGCCATCCGGGTCACAGAACTATCCCGCAACATTACCCGCTCCGCGGCTAGCGACGTGCAGGGTATCTACCTGATCACCTCGCTCCCAGGAGGTGAATACTCGCTTGAAGCCACGGCGCCGGGCTTCTCCAAGTTCCAACTCCAACATATCCTCCTGCAGACGCGCGATCGAAAAGATGTTCGAATCGCATTCAGACTCGAGACACTCAGCCACTCCGTCACCGTGGAAGAGCGGGCCGAGGGCATATCCACGGATGCGTCCACGGGCTCCAGCGTTGAGCAAGAATACCTGCAGCATCTGCCCGTCAATGGGCGAAGTGCGGAAGGGCTGATTACTCTGGCCGCCGGTGTGACTTCAGGAGCGGACCCCACAGGCGGGTTCAACGTCAACGGTCTGCGATCCAACACCAACTACTACACGCTGGACGGCGTCAGCCTCAGTTCCGAATCCGGCGGCGGTGGTAGCGGACCGATGAGACCAGGCATGGGGCCGATGATGGGAGGAGGCGGAGGAATGGCAGCGGGGGGAACGTCTGGAACGGCCGATCTTTCTCTCGATTCCCTCGCAGAGATACGAGTCCAGACTTCGACGTTTGCGCCTGAGTTTGGAAGAACGCCTGGAGCACAAATTTCCATGACTTCCCGAGGAGGCAGCAATGCCTTCCACGGCTCGATGTTTGAGTACTTCCGCAACGATAGGCTAAATGCCAACGACTGGTTTGCGAATCGGGCAGGAATCGAGCGAGGGCCGATGCGAGTCAACCAGTTTGGGGGTACTCTCGGCGGACGTCTGGTTAAAGACAAGTCTTTCTTCTTCGCGTCATGGGAGTCGCACCGGCTGCGCGATCCGGAAACCGCAGTCGTCAGTGTTCCAGATAACACAATACGCGCCTCAGCCGACAAAACTCTGAAGCCATACGTCCTCGCTTTCCCTATCGCTAACGGTCCGCTTCTCGAAGACGGCGCAGCGGAGTTTTCCTCGGTCTTCTCGAATCCGAGCAGACGCGATTCAGGCTCCGTCAGAATCGACCAGGGCATTAGCAGCCGCCACACAGGCTTCCTCAGGTATGGGTGGACGCAATCGTGGAACTCCACGCGAAGCTCCCTGATGAGCGCCCCTAATGTAATCAACGAGTCCAGCGGCCGAAACCATAGCCTGACGGCATCGCTGCAATCGACCCTCCGTCCAGCAGTACTCAGCGACCTTCGCGTCAGCGTCAGCCGCAATGCCAGTACAATGTTCGGCACCATGGATTCCTACGGCGGGGCAGTTCCTCTCACGGACTCGCAGGTGTTTCCCGAAGGCATCACTTCCGCTACCGGATCATTCAACCTTTCGGTTCTAGGGTTGTCGGGCTATTCGCTCGGGCAGGGAAGTGGCCGCACTCAGTGGCAAACGAACATCGTGGAAAACCTGACGATGACCGCCGAACGGCATCAGTACAAGATCGGGGCGGACGTCCGATTCAGCGTCTCTGAGAATCGCAACAAGGGCTACAGCACCATGTCGACGTTCAACGGATTGTCTGGTCAGGATGGCGCACTTCTCTCTGGCACCTCCACCACAAGCATGGTAACGAGCAGCGAACCAGCAGTGCACCCTGCCTACACCAACTTTTCGCTCTACGCGCAGGACACCTGGCGTGCGGATCCAACGCTGACCCTGACGTTCGGATTCCGCTGGGACGTTAACCCAGCGCCTTTCGCGTGGAAAGGGCCGGCGCCTTTTGCATTGTCCTCAGCCTTCGAAAACCGGATCACTCAATCCGAGCCTCTATATAACACTCGCTGGGCGGACCTCTCTCCCCGATTTGGAATGGCAAAGCAGGTGGCGGGAAACCCAGGCAGAGAGTGGATCCTGCGCGGCGGCATCGGTATTTTCCACGATCTTGGCTATGGCACCACGGGCTCCGCGTTCAGCGGCGCTCCATACGCAAATGTCCGCACACTCACTTCCTCGGTGTTCCCGATTCCCGCTGCGGATCTTGTCCCTCCCGAACTACCGCCCACGAAGCCGTACGGGCAGATCAGCGCCGCTGAACGTGAACTGAAATCACCGAAAGTGGTGCAGTGGAATGCAACAGTCGAGCGCAATTTCGGCATGGGACAGACCGTCAGCCTGGGATATGTCGGAACCCGCGGGACGCAGTTGCTCCGCACTACTGCTCAACCATCCTTTTATGGCGACTACGAAATGCTGCGTCTCGCCACCAATGGCGCGGATTCGGACTATCACGGTCTGCAAGCTCAAGTGAGGCGGCGCCTTGCCCGAAATCTGCAGATCATGGCTGCGTACACTTGGTCCCATTCCATCGACTCGGCGTCAAATGACGCCGGCATGGGATTCGCGACACTATTCGGCGGCGGTGATCGAGGCAACTCGGACTACGACGTCCGGCACAACCTGACACTCAGCGGCTCCTACCTATTGCCTTACCCGAAGAAACCATGGTTAACTCCCCTGCTCAAGGGTTGGTGGACGGAGTGGATGTATACTGCGCGCACGGGTCTGCCGTTTGACGTGTCAGGCGTCTCTTCCGAATCCAGCGATAACGAGGACGACAGCTCCGTTCCGCGCTTCTTCGCACAGGTACGACCCGATTACACGGGTGCCCCCGTGTGGGTCGATGACCGGGCGGCGCCGGGCGGGCGCCGTCTCAATCGCGCCGCGTTCTCCAGCCCCGAGGGTTACGCACAGGGCAACCTCGGGCGAAATACAATTCACGGTTTCTCCCTCTCGCAGCTGGACTTTTCACTGCGCCGCGAAGTCCGGCTGGGGGAGGGTTGGCGACTCAACATCGTCGCTCAGGGCTACAACCTCTTCAACACTCCGAGCTTCGCCAATCCCACTCGCGACGAGGGGGCAAACATGGCGGCTGCCAACTTCGGCGTGGCCACGCGCACTGTCGGTCAAGGCGGATTTGGCGGCGGGTCCATGTTCCGGACCGGAGGCCCGCGCTCGCTGCAGCTCTCACTCAGGCTACAGTTTTAAGTAAGGAGTTTTGATGAAGACGTGCTACTGGGCGTTCTGCGCCTTAGGTGTATCCTTGTCCGCACAGACCGCCCCGCAAGAGCCCAAGCCCGTTCCAACGGCTCCGCCGGCTCAGACCTCCACCCAAGCGCCAACGCAAGCGCCGGCTCAAGCGCCTTCAGGCGGCCAGGCCACGTCGGTCACTGTGGATCCCAAACCTCCGGCGTATGTTCGCCGCTTCTCCGCCGGCGCCACCCTTGAGTACCTTCCGCTTTCGCTGGTCACGGGAGGCCAAATTCAGCAGACCCAGGCGCTTGGCCCCATCGAGATCAACTCGGACTCGAAGGCTTTCAATTCCAAAGTCTTTCGGCGGCGGAATCGTCCTTCAGTTCGCCCTATCCGATCGTTGGGCCATCGCTGTCAACGGCCTCTGGCGGCAGGCCGGATACGAGATGACGAACTTCATCTACACCGGCGCCAATCGCAAGGAGACCATCACCACCGAGAAGACCACCGCCACGTTCTACGATTTCCCGCTCCTGGTGCGCCGCTACAACTTCGAACGGACAGAGCCAGGCTGGCGATGGTTCTACGAGGCAGGCGGCACGTTAAGGTATCTCAACAAGATCAACACCTCTATCGAGAAGACGGAGAACGGTGAGACCACCTGCTGTGATTCCGGTCCTGCAAGACTCTCCAGCAAGAACCTGCCTGGTGTCACCGGCGGGATTGGCCTTCAATTCAACGACGACTTCGGCATCCGGATCGTTCCCGAGGTCCGATACACGTGGTGGCTGGGGCGAACCTTCGACAATCTGGCCACACGCTCACGCCGGCACCAGATCGACGTGATGGTCTCGTTCACTTTCTGATCGGGACCAGCACTTCCCCGCTGGATATCATGAAGTCATGAAACGCCTCGCCGCGACGGTCCTGTTCTCGGCCGTCCTGCGCGCTCAGGCCCCGCCTCCTGCGATTGAGTTTGAATCCAATGGACTCCTCTACCAGACGCTCACTCGCGATGGCGTGACGATCATGTTCGCTACACTCCCAGTTCAGGTCCGCGACTACACGGTCCTGCAGGTCGCCGTCTCAAATGGGTCTCCTTCCACCCGCACGATCAAGCCCGAGGACTTTCGCTTCATCAGGGAAGACGGCGCCACGGTGCCTGCTGCTCCGGCCCGGCAGGTGGTCAAGGAGTTCCTGGACAGAGGCGGCCGCAACGACGTGATCAAGCTAGTCACCACCTACGAAATGTCGCTCTACGGTGTCGGGCGGATCAAGTCCACCAACGGCTATGAGGTCCGGCGCCAGCAGTACCTGGCCGAATTGACGTCGGCCAAACTCAAGGCCGCGGCAGCAGCTTCAGCGATCGCCTTCATCCAGACCACGTTGAAGCCGGGCGAATCCACAGACGGGGCAATCTTTCTTCCCTCGCAGGGCAGGCCGCTCACCACCGGAAAGCTCATCGCCACGCCTGGGTCGGCCCAGTTCGAATTCGAAGTTGGCGGACTCAAGCACCCCGGGGAGCTGATCCGCCGCCCATGATCGTCGATCTCCACACACATACGACAGCATCGGACGGCACCGATACGCCCGAGCAACTTGTGCGGCTGGCCGCCGCAGCCGGGCTCGCCGGGGTCGCCATTACGGATCACGATACGCTGGCCGGTTCGGATGAAGGGGCGATCGTGGCCGAGTCTCTGGGTCTTCCGTTCCTGCGCGGCCTCGAGCTCAGCACGCGACTTTTGGATGAGAAGACTCCGCAACGCCGCACGGCCCATGTCCTTGCGTTCTTCCCTGCAGACCCCGGGGCCGGATTTCGCGCCTGGCTCGACACGCTGCGCGCCGGACGACGAGTCCGCAACCTCGCCACCATCGCGAAACTGAACCAGCTCGGCTACGACCTCTGCCTGGAGGACGCCGAGGCCCTTGGCCGTAATATCACGGGCCGTCCCCATATTGCCCGAGCCATGGCGCAGAAGGGCTACGTCGCCAATCTGCGCGAGGCATTCGACCGTTTCCTTCGCGAGGGCGCCCCCGCATACGTCGAGCGCGAAGACCCAAGCGCACGCGAAGGCATCCAACGCATTCGCGAGGCGGGCGGCATTCCCTCCCTCGCTCACATAGGCCGGATGCATCGCCACAATGCCGCCGACGAAGAATCGCTCCTCCACACTCTCGCCGGCTGGGGCCTCCGCGCAATCGAAGTCTGGCACAGCGACCACGACCCCAAGCGCAACACCCGCTATCTCGAGTACGCGGCCAAGTTCGGCTTGGCAACCACGGGCGGATCCGACTATCACGGCGCCCACAAGCCCGGCGTCCGCCTCGGCCACGGTCGCGAAGGCCACCCATCCGCCCCCATCCAGGCTTGGAACAGCCTTACCGCTGTCTTGGGATAGAATCGCCACCAAGCGATGAGCCCAACACGACGTCAGTTCATGCAATCCGCTGCTGCCCTCTCCACGTCGGCTGCAGCGCCGTCCAAACGCCCCAACATTGTCATCATTCTCGCCGACGACCTGGGCTACGGCGACGTCGCCTGCTATAACCCTGAATCCAGGATTCCTACACCAAACATTGACCGCCTCGCCGCGCAGGGCGTCCGATTCTCCGACGCACATACGCCCTGCGGCGTCTGTTCCCCGACACGGTACGGACTCCTGACCGGACGCTACCCCTGGCGCACCGAACTCAAGAGCCAAGTACTCTGGCCCTTTGACAAACCGCTCATCGACAAAGACCGCCTCACCTTGCCCAAAATGCTGAAGACGAGCGGCTACCACACCGCTGCATTCGGCAAGTGGCACCTCGGCTGGGATTGGCCCACCATCGATGATTCCAAGGTCAATTCGCTGGTCAGAATCGGCGACCCCCAACGTCCCATCCGCATCGATTTCGCCCACAAAGTCCGTTTCAACCGACCCATCGCCGAAGGCCCGATCACCCGCGGATTCGACTACTACTTCGGCGTCGACCTCCCCAACTTTCCCCCTTACTCGTTCATCGAAAACGATCGCGTTCTAGTAGAACCCACCGAACAGAAGCCCGACTCCATGTTCGGTTGGCCGGGTGCGATGGCCCCCGGCTGGCAGCTCGAAGAAGTCCTGCCCACCATCACACGCCGTGCTGTCGCTCACATCAACGAGCGCGCGAAGTTGACCTCGCCATTCTTCGTGTACCTTCCGCTCACAGGGCCTCATACCCCAATCGCCCCACACAGGGACTTCCAGGGCAAGACCAAGGCCGGAGCTTACGGCGATTTCGTCCATCAAGTTGATCACTCGGTCGGCCAGGTCATGGACGCCCTCCGGCAGTCAGGCGCGGCCGAAAACACACTGGTCTTCTTCACCAGCGACAACGGTCCGGAGAACCTCACCTACCCGGTCCTCAAGGAGTACGGCCATTCCAGTGCCGGCCCGTTGCGCGGCGCTAAACGCATGCTCTATGAAGGCGGCCACCGCGTCCCCTTCATCGCTTCCGGGCCGGGCATCGCGCGGGGCAGGACCGAAAAGGAGGTGATCTGTCTCACTGATTTGATGGCTACCCTGGCCAACACCACTGGCTTCAAACTCCCCAACGAAGCAGCCGAAGACAGCTACGACATTACGGCCGCAATCTATGGTGGCTCGCGATCGAAGCCCATCCGGGAAGCCACAGTCCACCACAGCATGAACAACGAGTACGGGCTCCGCCAGGGGGATTGGGTCTTCATCGAATCCGCCAACGGCGGCGGAGGCAACGCCGAACCCGCCTGGTATCGCGAGATGCACGGCCTCAAGGACGCCGATCAACCCGCCGCACTCTACCATCTCGCTGAAGACCTGCGCGAAGCGAAAAACCTCTACGCGCAATACCCTGACCGCGTCCGCGCGATGCGCGCGCTGCTGAACACTTACAAGACCGAAACGCGCAGCGTGCCGTCGCGCAGGTAAAGTTGCTGCAGTTCTGCTCCGGTCCGCAGGTAGCCGAGCGCCGCGACAGCGTTCCAGGCGGGCGAGTACGCCGCGGAGGTAATCTCACCCACTTCTTTCTCGCCGGCAAGAACCTTTTCGCCAGCCTCCGGGGCGGTGCTGCCCTCAATTCGCAAATGGGCCAGCTTCCTGTTCACGTGGCCGCGCGATCGCACCCGCTCCACGATCTCCTGGCCGAGGTAGCAGCCCTTGGAGAAGTGAACCGCACGCATCTGCCCGGTTTCCTGGGCGATGTGCGCTTCCGTGATGTCCTCTCCATATCGCGGCCGGCCGTTTTCCAGCCGCATCACTCGCGCCGCTTCCTTTGAAATCGCCCCGGGGGGGACCTGTCCGCGCTCGACGACGAACCTGCGTCCCGGCAAACCGGTTTCGGTCACCGCGATGTCGCCCTCTACTCCCGCGCCTTCGATAGAGTATTCGCCCGTCGACTCCGTCACATCCTCGAGCGTGACGTCGTCGGCGATGATGAACTTGTCCAGATGCGCGAACACCTTGCCGCGCACCTCGGGCTCCACGCTCAGCAGCAGATGATCTTCGAGGCAATACACGATCACGTCCGCGAGCACGCGGCCCTGTGCGTTCAGAAAGAACGCATACAGCACGCTCCCTGGCTGCATTTGCTCGACATGATTCGTGGTCATGGCGTGGATCAGCCGCTTCCGGTCCTCACCCGTCACGCGGATTCTACCCCGCTCCGTCAAATCAATCATGGCGCCCGTCATTGTCTGCCCCTATTTCGCGAAGTGCGCCACGTAGAGGCCAATGGCGGCAGTGAGCAGCGAAGAGATGAGTGCACCCTTGCGCCACCGTTCCTTCTTCTCCGGGTTGCCGGCGCGGGCGAGTAGAAACGACATTGCGACGACGTGCAGCGCAAGAAGGATCTTGATGCCGATCCACATGTGCCAGCCAGGGAAGGCGTCCTTCATTCCCACACCGAACTTGTGTGCCCCGGTGATGAGTGAAATCAGCGCCATTCCTGCGAGCCATTTGCCGCATCGCTGCGTCCACGCGGGGCTCGCCAGGAGAACCACCACCACCGCAGCGCTGAGCCGGTGGATGTTGGTGAAGATGAAATTGATCGTGCTGGAGTCCATATCAGTGTCAACTCTTTAGGATGCACGACTGCGGCCCTAGGGCTCAAACTGCCCGGCTGACTAACGGTAGAACGGCTGCCAGGTCAGCCACCTCGGCCCGTACTTCGGCTCTGGTGCGCCAACCTCCAGCGCTCCCAGGTCGGGGGCCTTGCCCACGAACCCGTCGTTGACGGTCGGAATCGGCACGCCCGCGTCCACGGCCTTGCTCCCCGGTTTCAGGCGGAAGTTCAGATCCATGGCGTGATACACGGCATGACGGTTGGCCGGATCGGCGGCGTCATCTGCTCGAAGATGTCGAAGTCCACTTCGATGCCGTGCGCTTCCTGGCCGGTGGCTGCCCGCAGTTCCGCCAGTGTTGCGAAGCTCTTCCAGTCCTCCGGCTTGGGCTCGTACAGCGTCTGCCCGGCCTTTGGACCGAGCCACGTATACTGCTTCGCCACGCCTTTGTTCGGGCGGAAGCCGTTGTAGTCCGAGCTGTACGTATCGGTCGCGTTCGCCCAGGTCATGATGCCGCGGCCCGGCGTGTCCCGGCCCAGGAACAGGTTGTTGCGGAAGTGCATGTTCGAGGACGGATCCCGCACCGTCTGCTCGCCGATGATCGTGTTGTGGTACACGAACAGCCCGGCCGGCTTGGCCGAGAACTTGAACGCCACGCCCCTGGGCACGTGATACAGAAGGTTGCGGATGAAGTACACCGGCCCGCCGAACACCGGCTGCGAGCTGTAGCCGCCCTGCGCGGCGTTGACGCCGCGGTTGTTGAAGACCCGGACGTTGTGCACGCCGCCGTCGGTCTCGACGAAGTCGTCGTTCGACATGTGCATGTCGTTGTCGTAGATGTCGATCGACGAGGCCCGCCGCTCGGGGTCCTGCTCCGGCGTGCCGTAGGTCGAGATGCCGATCGCGTCGTGGAAGTAGGCGATCGCGTTGTGGGCGATCACGTGCCCCGGTCCGTAGACCTTGATCGCGTAATAGCTCGTCAGCTGGTGCGAGCCGTACGGCCCGGCGCTGGCCCACATCGGTCCTGTCCAGCCGATCAGGCGGAAGCGGTCGTCGCGGCCGAGGAACAGGTTGTCCGCGATGTAGAAATCGCTGGAGCCGGCGTACTCCGTCCAGACGCCGAAGCCCACGTTCTCAAAGCGGCAGTTCTTCACCGTCAGCCCGACGGCGCCGATCACCTCCTTCTGTCCGGCGAAGATGCCCACGTCGGTGTTGCGAATCGTCAGGCCGTCGAAGATGTGGTAGGCGAGCCCATGACGTCGAACAGCCGGTGGTTGCCGTCGCCGTCGAAGATCACCTCGCCGTCGCCGGCGGCTTTGATCGTGATCGGCTTCTCGCGTGTTCCCTTCAGCGTCAGCGACATCGTGCCGTCGAACGGCGTCATCATCGGGTCGACGTAGTTCAACCGTTCGGGCTTGTAGAGCCCGGCGTGCACCAGGATCGTGTCGCCGGGTTGGGCGCGCCGCTCCCAGACGACGCTCCAGTCGCCGAGGCCCGCGCCGTAGTAGGCCTGCAGCACGCTGGTGAAGCTGGGCTCGACTTTGTCGCCTTTGTAATCCGGCGGGTAGACGTGCAGCGTGCGCCCGCCCTGATAGGGTTGCGGCTCGGTCCGCGTCTTCACGCGCGCGGTCTGTGTGGCCTGCCCGGTGACTCCATCGGGATCGTTCATCTCGAATCGGCACTCGTACTCGGTCCCGGGTTGCAGGTTGAGAATGCTGCCGGCGAAGCCATCGGGCACGGTGTAGTCGAGGTTCTCGCGCTTGCGGAAGACACGCTCGCCGCCGATCCGGACCAGCGGGAGCGCCGTGCGCCAGGCGGTCTCGCCGGCCGCGCGGAACTGCACGCTCACGGTGGCGTTGCGGTTCGCGTCGCCCGTGATCGACCATTCGAAGCCCAGGTTCAGCAGCGTCGGATGCTCGACGACGAATCGTCCCGCCTGCGTGCCGTTCTGTCCCCACACGCCGGCCGCGGCCAACACAATGCACACCAATCCTCGATAGCCCATATCGGAGGTGATTATATCCCTCGCCGGGTCGAGGCGGACAGGATGGCTTGCTTTGGATGGCTTGCTTTGGCGTGGCAACCCGTAGAAGCTGTATAGGTGGTAATCGCAACCAAGTCACTCCAATCTCGCCGGCTCCGGTTGGCAAGCTCCTTCCCAACTATCGCCGTAACACAGGCGGCAAGCGGTCCCTTGGCCATCACTGAGGTAAAGGCTTGGCCGCTGAGAGAACCGGCCTCCGGCCGGCGCTACACGGTTCTCCGGATGGAGACTGTTTCGGGCTTGGCGGGATTTGGCGAATGCGGGGAGTTGGACCCGGGCGACCTGCGATTTGCGATTGAGCGCCTCCGCGGACAACCCGTGACCGGTGTTGAAATGCTTGGACGCATGCTGGCCGGACGGCCAGGTCTGAACGCGGCAGTGAACATGGCCGCACTGGACATCGCGTCGAAGTTTGCCAAAGTCCCGCTGCATCAGTACCTCGGCGGACCTACACGATTCAAGGTGCGGGCCATGACGAGGATCGAGGGCACGACGGAAGCGGAACTTGTGGAGTCCATGAACAGGGCGCGTCAATCGGGATATCGCGCCTTTCTTGTTCCTCTTCCCGGCGCAAGAGCGCGAGCGCTGCTGGAAGCATTGCGCCTCGCCGCCGGCGCGGGAGTCGACTTCGTTTTGGAAGGCCCGGCAGCACAATCTCCGGCGGCGGCGGCAAGCCTCTGCCGGGCGTTTGAGTCGTTTCACCCCTACTGGCTCGACGAGCCCTGTGCGGCATCGAACGTCCAGGCCGCAAGGAGGCTGTCGTCCGAGAGTGTGACCCCGCTCGGTTTCGGGCGCGACATTGATAGTGCAGCCCGATTCGAGGACCTGCTGCGCGAGGAGGCCATCGACGTCCTGCGACCATCCATCGCCGTGCACGGCGTCACAGGCATCCGGAAGATCGCCGCGATGGCCGAGACGCGTTATGCCGCAGTCGCACCGTATCACGCGGGAGGGCCAGTGGGCACGGCCGCGGCATTGCACCTTGCGGCCTCGCTCCCGAACTTCTTCATCCAGCAGATACCGTTCGCAACGGCGGAACCCGACCGCGCGATGCGGGCCTCAATCGGCGGGGCCTTGGAAGCCGTCCTGGAGGGCTTTGTGGCTTTACCGAAGGGCAGCGGGCTGGGCATTGCTCCGGACGTCAAAGCCCTTGATCGCTACATGGAGGTGTCGCGATGAGACGCCGTTCTTTCCTCGGCAGCGCCGCATCCTGCTGCGCGCTCCCTGATCCGCAGCAGCAACCGCAGCGCGGCGCCCAACGGGCCAATCCGATGCTGCCGCCCAGCCCGTGGCAGACAGGCGATTACGCCTCAGTCTGCTCGAAGGTAAAGATCACGGGGCTGAAGGTCTTTGGTGTGCCTGTACCCGGCGCGCCGCCTGACCGGCCCTATGTCTTCGTCAAGCTGGAGACCGACGCCGGAGTCCATGGCTGGGGCGAAGCGACACTCGAAGGCAAAGCGGGCGCAGTGATTGCCTGCGTTAACGACTTCCGCGAGTTCGTCATCGGCAGCGACCCGATGCAGGTGGAGCACCACTGGCAATCGATGTGGGTTCACAGCTTTTACAGGCCCGGCCCTATCGGCGGCTCAGCGATCTCGGGCATCGATCAGGCGCTTTGGGATATCCGCGGCAAGCTGATGGGCCTACCCGTCTACAAGTTGCTAGGGGGTCCCGTGGACGCCCGCGGGGTGCGGGGGTACTACCATGCCAATGCATCCACGCGAGAGGAATTGGTGAAACTGCGCCAGACGGCCGTGGCGCAAGGCATCACCTGCTTCAAGACGGGGCCCGGCGGGCGCACGTGGGAGTGGATCGACAGCCATGCCAAGATCGACGCCTCAGTGAAACGGATGGCCCTGCTACGCGAGGCACTGGGACCGGATATCGACATCGGTGTCGACGCGCACGCCAAGATGAGCCCCGCAGTGGCATCGGTGATCCTCAAGGAGATCGAGCCGCTCAATCTGCTGTTTTTTGAAGAGCCGTGTCCTCCAGAGAATGCCCGGGCGCTGGCGCGGATTGCGCGCCGGACGACGACGCCGATCGCCACCGGCGAACGGTTGGTCAGCCACTATTCGGTCCGGGAACTGATTGAACTTGACGCCGTTGACATCATTCAGACCGACATCAACCATGTGGGCGGTATCAGCGCACTGCGCAAAGTCGGGGCAATGGCCGAACCCGCCGGGATGGCGCTTGCGCCGCATGCCTGCGAGGGGCCTATCGGCGGAATCGCAACGCTGCACGTGGACGCCGCGATGCCGAACTTTCTTGTGCAGGAGATTTGCAGTGGGCCGGTAGCCGGGGAGAAGGAGAAGATCTGGGAAGAGTGGCTTGGCTTCCCCGCCATGCGGATGGTGAAGGGATACTTCCCTTTGCCCGAGAAACCTGGGCTCGGTTTCGATCTGGACGAGAAGGTCTTTGCGAAGCACCCGTTCGAAGGGACGCGCTCGATGGCGCGGGTATTTCACGACGACGGCTCAGTTGCGGAGTGGTAGCGGTCCCCCCCCACTCGTGGCCGACGGGATCGTGAACCCGTGGCGACGACCTGGG
Source organism: Bryobacteraceae bacterium (assembly GCA_963714395.1). Classification (GTDB taxonomy): domain Bacteria; phylum Acidobacteriota; class Terriglobia; order Bryobacterales; family Bryobacteraceae; genus JACADU01. The sequence goes on along the minus strand of CAVQOO010000039.1, from coordinate 281,411 downwards.
CCTTCGTGATTGAATGAGCTTGACGATAAGGAGACGACGATGCCTGTTTCAAGACGCCACTTTTTCTATGGCAGCCTGTTGTCCGGAGCAATTCCGGCTGGCGGGTTCGCCTCCGCCGCTTCACTGAAGCAACTCGGCTACAAGTCTCCGAATGAGAAGCTGAACATCGCCGCCATCGGCGCGGGCGGCAAGGGCTACAGCGACATCATGGGCTGCAGCGGCGAGAACATCGTTGCGCTGGCCGATCCCGACGACAAGCGCGCCGAGCGCACCTTCAAGCTGTTTCCGAACCTGCCGAAGTACAAGGACTTCCGGCGGATGTTCGACAAGCACGAGCGCGAGATCGACGCCGTGCTGGTCTCCTGTCCCGACCACATGCACGCCACCGCGGCCATGTGGGCCATGGCGCGCGGCAAGCACGTCTATTGTCAGAAGCCGCTGACCCGCACGGTGTGGGAAGCGCAACAACTCGAAATGGCCGCAGTCAAGTACGACGTTGCGACGCAGATGGGCAACCAGGGCTACTCGAACGTCGGCGCGCGAGAGTGCTGCGAGATCGTCTGGTCCGGCGATATCGGCAACGTCACCGAGGTTCATGCCTGGACCAATCGCCCGATGAAGTACTGGCCGCAGGGGCCGGACGTCGTGCCGGCGGAAGCGCCCGTGCCCGCGACGCTCGATTGGGACGCCTGGCTCGGGGGCGCGGAGATGCGTCCCTACAGCCCCGCCTACGTGCCGCACAACTGGCGCGGCTTCCCCGACTTCGGCTGCGGCGCCATCGGCGACATGGCCTGCCACATCCTGGGCACGCCCAACATGGCGCTCAAGCTCGGCGCGCCCACCAGCGTCGAGTGCATCAAGCAGGAGGGCAAGGGCAAGTACACATTTCCGCTGCGCTCAGTCATCCGCTTCGACTTCCCGGCGCGCGGGCCGTTCCCGGCATTGAAACTCTTCTGGCATGACGGGCTGAACCAGCAGCCACAGATCGAAGGCGTGCCTGCCGGCGAGTTGCTCGGTGACAACGACATCAACGGCAGCCTCTTCATCGGCGACAAGGGGATGGTCACCACCGGCTGCTACGGCGAGCGCACGCGGCTGGTTCCCGCCGCGAAGATGAAGGACTACAAGCTGCCGGCGCCATTGCTGACCCGTTCGCCCGGCCACTACCGCGACTGGATCCGCGCCTGCAAGGGCGGTGATCCGTCGTGCTCCAACTTCAGTGTTGCGGCGCCGTTCGTGCAGTGGATGCTGCTTGGCGTCATCGCGATGAAGTTCGAAGGCAAGCTGGACTGGGATGCCGCGAAAATGCGCTTCACGAACAACAACGAAGCCAACGAATTCCTCAAACCGAAGTTCCGAAAGGGCTGGAAGATGGCTTGAGTCTCAGGGGCGCGGCGCGAGCCGCCACGCCGTGATCTCAGCCAGGATTGCATTCTCGACGATTGTCCAGACGACCGGGTCGTTGTCCATCTTCCAGTGGGAGATGGGCGCCTTGCGCGCAATCTTCGGGTAGTCCGACAAATCGATGTCGCGGAACAAATAGGTGAATGGCAGATTGCCGATTATCCGGGTCTTCGAAGGATCCTCGGCCCGAACCTCAGATTCCCCGCGGATGGGACCGGGGTCACGCTGATATAGATTCAAGACGCGACGGACATTGGGCGGAATCAATTGATCGCCGCGGCCGATACTGTCCACCATCACCGTGAGCCGCACTGTCACGCCATGCTTGTTCAACTCGCGGGCGAGCTTGACAGCCGCAGCGGCCCCATAGCTTTGGCCGTAAAGGATGAGCTGGGACGCCCGGGCCTCGTCGGGGCTGAGCTTTCGATCGCGGTCGGCGTCGAGGACATCGAGGATGAAGGATCGGACCAGTTTGCGGCTGTGGTTTCCGGCAGTTTCCACATACACGCCGGGCATGGATTTGGCGCGGAGAGAAAGCGCCACTTTTCTGACCGATCGTTTGGAATTGTCCCAATTCTCCCAGCCGCCGAGCAACCCGATGACGAGCAGGCTTCCGGCAGGCAGAGGCGCGGGAGCGATGAAATCGCCCCGTTTGATCTTCTTTTCCGCCCGGGCATCGCCGGCAATGAGGGCACCCAGAATGATCAGGGCTGCGCTTCGCTTCATCCCGGGGTGATCTTGCCCAACAGCGTATGTTGCGCGTCCACCAGCCGGCAGTTCTTCGGATGCGGCCGCCTTAGGTAATGGCCATCTGCCTGCATTGAGCGCGCTTTGACGTTGTCACCGAGGTACACGCCGAGGATCTGGTCGCGAATGGAGCGTACCAGCGACGGCTTCAGGATGGGAAACAGTGTCTCGACGCGGCGGTTGATGTTGCGTGGCATCAAGTCAGCGCTGCCAAGATAGATCTCCTCCTCGCCGTTGTTGTGTACATAGTAAATGCGGCTGTGTTCGAGGAACCGGCCAACCACGCTGGTTACGCGGATGCGGTCACTCACGCCGGCCATTCCGGGGCGAAGGCAGCAGATTCCACGCACGAGCAGGTCGCATTCAACACCCGCCTGTGACGCCTGATAAAGCAACCGGATGATGCGCTCGTCAACAAGCGAATTCATCTTGAAAACAAGCCGGCCGGTGCGGCCGGCCTTGGCGTGTTCGATCTCGCGGCGGATCAGGCCTTCAAGGCCCTGGCGGAGGTTGATGGGCGCAACCAGCAGCCGGCGGTAGTCCGATTTTGCCGAATAGCCGGTGAGGTAGTTGAAGAGATCGCTGCAATCCGCCCCGATTTCCTCGTAACTGGTAAAGAGCCCGAGATCGGTGTAGAGTTGCGCAGTCACAGCGTTGTAGTTGCCCGTGGAGAGGTGCACGTAGCGCCGGATGGAGCTGCCTTCCTTGCGGACGACCATAGCGACCTTGCAGTGCACTTTCATGCCAACCAGCCCGTAGACGACGTGGACACCTTCTTTTTCAAGCGCCCGCGCCCACTCGATATTGGACTCTTCGTCGAAGCGCGCTTTGAGCTCCACGAGGACTGCCACCTGTTTGCCGTTTTCGTTGGCCTCAAGCAGGGCGTCGACGACGGGCGCCTTGCGGCCAACTCGATAGAGCGTCATCTTGATGGCGAGCACATGGGGGTCCCGCGCCGCAGTGCGAAGAAAGTCGACAACTGGCTGAAAGCTGTCGAAGGGGTGGTGCAGCAGGATGTCGCTGCGGCGGACCTGTCCGAAGACATCTTCTTCCTCCAAAGCGGAACGGAGCGGCGCGGGCGTAAAAGGAGGCCACTTCAATTCAGGCCGTTCGATGGCGACAACATGCCGGAGCCTGCTCATGGCGAGGGGGCCATTGATAGGATAAATGTCGGTGTCGTCGACTTCGAGGTTCTCCTGCAGGAAGTCCACCAGCCGCTCTGGCATTCCCGATGGCACTTTCAGGCGAACCACGGCTCCGAAACGGCGCTGCCGGACACCCTCTTCGACAGTTTCCAGCAAATCCTCCGCCTCCAGTTCCTGGATGGCGACCTCGGCGTCGCGGGTGACGTGGAAGGGCTGCGACTCGACGATGGTCATGCCGGGAAACAGCGCGCCAATATGCGCTTGAATGACCTGCTCCAGCCAGACGAAGGACTGTATGCGGGAGGAGGGTTTCTTCTGCGGTCTCTGCAGCGGAATGAGCTGCGGAATGGTATCGGGCACCTTAATCCGGGCGAAATGCTGTTCGCCCTGGGGGTCGCGGATGAGCACGCAGAGGTTGAGGCTGAGATTAGAGATGTGTGGGAACGGGCGGCCAGGGTCGACAGCCAGCGGAGTCAGGATGGGAAAGATGGTCTCGTCGAAATAACGTTTGGCGTACTCGCGCTGGCCTTCGTTCAATTCCTCATGGTCGAGAATCAGGATGCCCTGAGCGCGCAGCTCTCCGAACAGGCTGCGGCGGCAGACATGGGCCGCCTCAGACAAGGAGATGAACTCGCCACGGATGGCCTCCAGCTGTTGCGCCGGGGTCATGCCGTCCGGCCCGGCATCGAGTGTCCCGGCCTCCACCTGGTTCAGCAACCCGGCCACCCTCACCATAAAAAACTCGTCGAGGTTGGACCCGAGGATGGAGAGAAATCGCACACGCTCCAGCAGTGGGTTCGAAGCGTCTTGCGCTTCTTCAAGCACCCTACTCTGGAACGCAAGCATGCTTAACTCGCGGTTCACATACAACTCCGGAGCTTTCAGGTCGATCTCGGGAATCGAGGAGGCTGGACGCCGATTCTTCACTGGGTTGGGCAACCTTTGATTCTACCGCCACACTGCGGGTACGGGGAGAAGACAAGGGAGCGATAATGCCTGTATGCCATCAGGCCTGCCGGAACCGAAGGCTCATCCGGTGACCCGACAACCCAACTGGAGCATCGGCGCGCGGGTGGCTTTGCTTTCGTTGATTCCGGTATTCGCCCTGGCCGGCTTGCTCGCCTTCTGGCACTGGAGGCAGGACGAGAGCCTGTCCGGTCGCGAGTATCGCGTGGGCGTGGATCATGCACCGCCCTACAATATTCTGGAGCCCAATCAGCCGCCGCGAGGCCTGGCCGTAGAGGTTCTCCAGGAGGCGGCGCGGCGGAAAGGCATCCGCCTGAAGTTCGTGCCGATGGCGATGCTTGTCGACGACGCGTTCCGGAGAGGAATGGTGGACCTCTGGCCTGCCGCGACCGATTCGCAGGAACGCCGGGCATGGCTGGCGGTTAGCGAGCCTTATCTCGTGAACCGGCTGTGCATCGTCAGCCGGGCTGAGTCTCCAGTGCGGAAAATCGGCGATCTGTCAGGGCGGCGGGTTTCGGCTCTCCGGGCGCGCATACTCGAGGAATTCAATGGAGGCGAGGGAATCCGCGGGGTTACCGTGACTGAATTGCGCGGCCGCCGCGAGGGGCTGGAGGCGCTTTGTTCGGGAGATGTCGATGCCGCTGTCCTCGAACAGCGATACTTCGAACAGGCCCTACTGGACAGGCCGGCGCGCTGCGCCAGCGTGCGATTCAATGTACTCAACGCGGCGGGTGCCGAACGCCGGCTTTCGCTCATCGGTAGCCGGGAGAACGCCCTTGTGGTGACGGCCCTGCGGACCGGCATCGATGACATGATCAAGGATGGCAGTTTCAGGCGCATCGTTGATGGCTGGTCCTCCTTCACCGGCGGGGAGATGGAGGTCATCGCACAGCTCAATTCGAGCAGAACCCTCAATATGGCAATCCTGGCTGGCCTGGCGTTCGCTGTCGCACTTGGAATACTGCTGATCGCGCAGAACCGCCGCCTACGCCGTGCAAGCGACCTCGCCGGCATCGCCTCCAGGACCAAGGATCAATTCCTGGCCACGGTCAGCCACGAAATACGCACTCCGCTGAACGGGATCCTTGGCATGAGTGACCTCATACTCACGACCAATCTCAATGCCGAGCAACGAGAGCACGCCGAGATCATCCGGGACTCGGGAACCTCGCTGCTGCGCCTCATCAATGATCTGTTGGACTTCTCCAAGATGGAGGCGGGACAGCTCAAGCCCCATCTCTCGTCATTCAGTCTTCGGGACACCGTTGAGTCGGTGTGCGCGCTGATGACCCCGCAGGCCAAGGCGAAGGGACTGGAATGCCGTACTGCCTTCGACGAGCCGCTTCCCCGCCGTGTGGTGGGCGATGAGCAGCGTCTCAGGCAGGTGCTTCTGAACCTGGTCGGCAACGCGGTGAAGTTCACCGATCAGGGGATGGTCTCCCTGAAGGTCGACACCGTGGAATCGAGTGACTCCTTCGCTGTCATCCGCTTCGTGGTGCGAGACACTGGAATCGGCATTGAGGAATCCAAGATTCCCCACCTTTTTGAGAGGTTCTATCAGGCCGACGCATCGAATTCCCGGCGTCATGGTGGGACGGGCCTTGGCTTGGCCATAACTCGCAACCTCGTTTCGGTCATGGGGGGGAGAATTACAGTTGAGAGCACGCCGGGCTTCGGTTCAGTTTTCAGCGTGAGCCTTCCTTTCTCCATCGAGTTGATGGACAGGCATGCCTCCACGCCCGAGTGAACCGTTAGAATCAACGGGTGTCTTCTCCTTCCGCCTCGCCTGAACTGACAATCAAATCGATCGGTCTTGGCGTGCTGCTGGCCTTCATTTTCGGCAGTGCCAATGCGTACCTGGGCCTCGTCGCGGGCCAAACGGTGGCGGCCACGATCCCGGCCGCGGTCATCGCAATGGCGCTCTTCCGGCTACCAATGTTCCGCGGCGGCGTCCTGGAGCAAAATATCGCGCGGACAGCCGGCTCGGTTGGAGAGGCTCTCGTGGCAGGGGCGATCTTCACCCTCCCCGCCTTCATGCTCGTCGAGACGGACGGCGTAAAGCTGTGGAGCGATCTTCGGTCGCATTATTGGGAGGCGTCGGCGATTCTGCTCGCCGGCGGGCTGGCTGGCGTGTTCTTCATCATCCTGCTGCGTCGCGCCCTTTGTGTCGAGGCCGGGCTGCCCTGGCCGGAGAGCGTCGCCAGCGCGCAGGTAGTCCGGGCCGGGCAGGACTCGGCGGACGCCCCGCGGCTCGTCTTCGGAGGTATGGGCTTCGGAGCGCTGATTCAGATACTCAAGAGCGAAAGCGGATTCCCCGTCCTGAAGGAATACGCTGAGGGGTTTCTCGCTTTCCCCGCCAGTGTTGTGCGGCATTTTGACTTCTCGAAGGCGCCCATCGGCGACGTGCGCCACGGGGGCGGCATCCCGTGGTCAACGCCCGCACTCTCGCCGGCCCTCATTGGCATCGGCTTCATCATCGGCCCCCGATATGCCTCGATCACCGTATCGGGAGGCATTCTTGCCTGGTGGGTGCTCATCCCGCTGCTGTTGTTTTTCGATCCGGACCTCTCCGCTCGAATTGGGGGCGCTGCGACTGATGTCGCGGCTTACACGCTCTGGTACAACGTGGTGCGTCCGATAGCAGTGGGCATGATGCTGGTGGGTGCTGCGAACACTATGTTCTCCATGCGCGCCTCAATTGGTGCGTCGCTGCGCGGCGCCCTTGCCGCTTCGCGTTCTGGCGGCGGGTCGTCCTCCGATCCGCGTGAGCGCGATATTCCCGTTCGCTGGACGCTGGCAGCCATTGCGATTCTCTTCATTCCGGTGGCCGCCATTTATTACCGCTTCACGGGCAGTCTCGGCATCGCCTTGACGACGGCCGTACTCATGGGTGTCGTGGGGTTTCTGCTGTCGGCGGTCGGCGGCTATCTCGTCGGGCTTGTCGGCAGCTCCAATCAACCGCTTTCAGGCCTGACTCTCTCGGCGCTGCTTTTGGCAGCGCTGCTGATGCAGGCGCTTGGAGTCACGGGCACCGCCGGCATGGCCGCCGTGCTCGGTGTGGCGGCGGTGGTCGCGGTCGCGGTCTCCGTGTCGGGGTCTCTCATCCAGGACCTCAAGGCCGGACACATCCTCGGCGGCACGCCATGGAAGATGCAGATTGCGGAGATTCTCACTGTCGTTCTGCTGGCTTTCTTTCTGGTTGGCCCGATCATCGCCCTGCATGAGGCGAATCTGAAGACGGGCGGCATCGGCGGTCGCGACCTGCCAGCGCCACAGGCCGGGCTGATGGCCCAACTCACTAAGGGCATTATCGGCGGCGAAATGGCCTGGGGCCTGCTCATCATCGGAGCCGCCTTCGCCATCGCTCTGCTGCTCTGCGGCGCACGCGCCATGATGTTGATCGCCGTCGGAATGTACCTGCCGTTCGATACCAGTGCGGCCATATTCGCCGGCGGCGTCATCAAGTGGATTGCATCCCGACTCTACGATTCGCTCCCGGACGCGGAACGTACCGGAATCGAGGACAGGGGAACACTGCTCGCCTCAGGCCTTATCGCCGGCGAGGCGATCATGGGAATCCTGCTGGCGGTTCAGTTCCTTGCCGGCTTGCCCTCCCTGGCGAAATGGCTCACCGGTTCGGAAGTGATTCCCGGCTTCGCGGCTTTCAGCCCCTGGACCTCACTGGCTGCCGCTGCTGTGCTGGCACTCATTCTGATCCGAATTCCCATGAGCACCAAACAGCGCTAAATGACGTTTTCGTCAAGGATCGTTCCGGGCGCTGGTGGTGTCTCCGATTGCATGACCGCCCGAATTCCTGCTCTCATTCTTGCCTGCTTTACACTATTGCCCGCCGCCGTGGACGACAAGGAAGCATGGACGCACTTCATCGGCTGGTACAAGACCTACAACGGTTCACCGATGCCTCCGGACGTGATGAAGGCCTACTCGGCCGAACTGCAGCGCGCCGGGCTTTCAATCGAAGATGCCCAGGCCCGCCTTCTTCAGGTGCGAAAACTCGCAGGTTCCAATCAGCAGGACATGCTGGCGATCAATTTCAGCAATGTTTATCGCAACCACACGGACACGTTCTCGCAGGATCCCAATGCACTCGTCGCCCGCATCGGGCGCTCAGTCAAACCCGGCCGCGCGCTGGATGTCGGCATGGGACAAGGCCGCAATTCCATCTTCCTGGCCAAGAGCGGATGGGATGTCACCGGCTACGATCTGAGCGACGAGGGCTTGGCCATCGCCCGCGCCACCGCCGAAAAGGAAGGCGTCAAGATCAACGCGGTAAAAGCTCTCCATCAGGACTTCGACTTCGGCCAAAACCGCTGGGACCTCATCGTGATGACGTACTCCTTTGTGAATCTCGCAGACGAGACAATGGTCCGCAAGATCACCGACTCGCTCGCCCCCGGCGGCCATATCGTTGTCGAGCAATTCAATTCGCCGTCGACCTCCGGCAGCAAAGGGCCGGCGAACGCCCTGTTCAAATCATTCGCCCACCTGCGAGTCGTCCATTACGAGGACATCGTCGACACCGCCGACTGGACGAAACAGCCCGCCCGCCTGGGCCGTATCGTGGCGCAGAAGGACGCGCCGACCCAGTAGCCCCCGGCACAGACCGGCTTGCGCTAGAGTTCTCTTGCAAGCCATGCGCCTCCAGTTCTTCCTCTTCATCTCCTGCTTGACGTCGGCTGCCGCACCAACGCCGGTTGATGTCCTCGTGTACGGAGGCACGTCCGCCGCTGTCACGGCAGCCGTCCAGACCGCCCGCATGGGCCGCACCGTTGTTCTCGTCTCTCCGGAGGAACACATCGGAGGGATCATGGTGAACGGTCTCGGCGGCGGTGACATCAATAATCACTGGTTTCAGAACGACGTCGCCATTGGTGGTCTGTCCCGCGAGTTTTATCTGCGGCTCGGTCGAAAGTACGGAAAGAGCGAGCCCGTCTACCGCTATGAATCCCACGTCGCCGAGCAGGTTTTCGAAGAATTACTTCGTGAAGCCAAAGTCGTCGTCCATCGCGGACGCCGCCTTCGCGAGCCTCTCAAATCCTCCGTAGAGTTCACCCCCGGCACGCGCCGCCTCGCCGCCATCACCACTGAGTCCGGAGAACGCTTTGAGGCCAAGGTCTTTCTCGACGCCACCCTCGAAGGCGATCTGCTCGCCGCAGCCGGCGTCGAAACCACCTCGGGCCGCGAAGCCAATGCCAAGTACGGCGAGACCAAGAACGGCATCCGCGGCGAAACCACCCACGCACAATTCACGGTCAAGGTTGATCCCTACAAGATTCCGGGCGACCCCAGGAGCGGCCTGATCCCCACCATTCAGGACGAACCGCTGGGAACGCCCGGGGCCGGGGACAACAACATCCAGGCCTTCTGCTTCCGTCTCTGCCTGACGAAGAACCCGGATAATCGTCTTCCCATCGCGAAGCCTATTGACTTCGATCGCGCCCTCTATGAGATCTACTTCCGCTATGTCCGCGCTGGCGGCAGGCTTTGGACACCGGCCGCCAACCTGCCCAACGGCAAGACAGACCTCGGCAGTTGGCACGACCTCTCCGCCAACCTCTATGGCATGAATCGCGAGTATCCCAACGGTGACTACAAGGCCCGCGAGCGAATCTACCGGGAGCATCTCAGCTTCACGCACGGGCTCCTCTGGCTCCTCGCCAACGATCCTGGCATCCCCGAAGCCACTCGCTCGGCTTGGCGCGATTGGGGCCTCTGCAAGGACGAGTTCACCGACAATGGCGGCTGGCCACGCGCGCTATATATCCGCGACGCCCGCCGTATGGTCTCGGACTTCGTGGTGACCGAGCACCACACGCGCCGGACTAACCCCGCACCTGTCGCTGATCCTGTTGCTGTCGCCTTTTGGCCCACCGACACGCACAGCGTCCGCCGCATCGTCCGCGACGGAGCCGCCTACAACGAAGGCTTCGTGTTCGACGATGACAACTGGGGACCCTTTGGCATCTCCTACCGTGCTCTCATTCCCCGTCGCACTGAGGCCACCAACCTGATCACTCCGACTTGCCCCTCTTCGACGCACGTCGCCTACGGCGCCATACGCCTCGAACAGACCTTCATGAGCCTCGGCCAAGCCGCCGGGACCGCCGCTGTCATTGCGGTCTCCGCGAACGCAGCCATTCAGGACGTGGGTTATCGGGAGCTGAGCGAACGACTTCGGCAGGACGGTCAAATCGTGAGCCTTGCGCTTGTGCCGGCAAAGATGGAGGTCAGGAAGTGAACCAATCCAGTCGTCGCGAATTCCTGCTCGCAGCCGGCTCAGCGCCAATGGAAGGCGGCGCTTTCGATATTGCCGTCTACGGCGGCGTCCCCTGCGGCATCGCCGCAGCCATCGCCGCCGCGCGCGAAGGCGCCAAGGTCCTCCTGATCGAGCCGACCCGCCATATCGGCGGACTCAGTACAAGCGGCATCAACACCGCCGAGTCGGAGCACATGCTTGCATGGACCATCGGCGGCATCGCCCTCGAGTTCTACAAGCGCCTCGGCGACCACTACGCCACCGGCAAGCCGGAGTTCTACTTCGAATCCTCAGTCGCCGAGAAGGTTTACCTTGCCATGCTCGGCGAGGCCGGTGTCACTGTCCGCTTCGGGCTTCGCGTAGAAAAGGTCCACGCATCCAGAGCTCGCATCTCCACCCTCACGCTGTCGGACGGCACTTCGGTCAGCGCATCCGTCTTCATTGACGCCGGCTATGAAGGAGACCTGATGGCGCGGGCTGGGATCCCGTGCACGTATGGCAGGGAAGCGCAGTCTGAATTCAGCGAGGAGGCGGCCGGCGTGCGCTTCGAGCGCACCCCCATCCAGGCGGCCACGGTCGACGTCAAGGGGAACCTGCTCCCCGGCATCACGGCCTGGGCCCGGACTCTGAGGGAAGGCGACGCCCATCGTGGCGTCATGAACTACAACTTCCGCCCCACTTTCGCAAAGGAGCCCGCCCTGCGCGTGCCGATTCCCAAGCCCGAGCGCTACGACCCTGTTCGCTTTGCGCTGCTTGAGAACTGGCTCCAGGCGATGGCCGCCGCCGGTCAACCGGTCAAGCTCGCTCAGATCCTCGACATGTACCCTCGTCGAAACGGCAAGTTCGAGGTCAACAACAAGCCGGCCGCCATCATCTCCCTCGGCCACTTCGGAGGGCAGTTCGACTACCCCGCCGCATCCTACCCCCAGCGAGAGCGCATTGTTGCCAATCACTGGGATTACACGCTAGGTCTGTTTCACTTCCTCGCCACGCATCAGAGCGTGCCTGCCGCCTTGCAGGCCGAGATGCGCTCCTGGGGCCTCCACCGCGGCGAGTTCGCCGACAATGGCAACCTTCCCTATCAGCTCTATGTCCGCGAAGCCCGCCGCATGAAAGGCGCCGCAATCGTTACCCAGCGCGACGTTGCCGAAGACCGCCGCAAGCCGGACTCCATCGGCATCAGCTCGCACTTCATCGACTCCCACCACGTCCAGCGGCTCGCCCTCTCACCAACCGAATTCGTCAACGAGGGACGCATCTGGCGAACGTCCATGGCCTACCAGATCCCTTACCGCGCACTCACGCCCAAACCAGCCGACTGCGAGAACCTGCTCGTTCCCGGCGCCGCTTCCTTCTCTCACGTCGCCTTCTGCAGCTACCGCCTCGAAAGCGTCTGGATGATCTCGGGGCACGCTGCCGGTGTCGCCGCGGCAATGGCGGCAAAGGCGCGCAAGCCCGTTCAGCAAATCGAAGTCAAAGCCCTGCAGGACAAGCTCCGCGCGCAACACCAGGTGATCGACTTCATCGCCGGCCAGCCTGAACGATGGACCGATATTCGCAAGGACTCCGGCGGCCCACCGGTCTTTTGATCACTTCCTGGTCGTCAATCCAAACCCGGTCTTAAAGAGCGGGTTCTCCAGGTCGTGCGGCACATCTTCTTTCTGCTTCTTCACGGACTCCATGTCCCGTGGCAGGTCGAACGGCAACTTGCCCGTCGCTGCCGCCCGCCCGAAAACGACATCGAGCAGAGCCTCGTCGGTCACGTTGAAGTGCGCCAGCACCGCCCCGGCTTCGCCGATGAACTCCGACAAAACCGCCGGTCGGTCCATGTACATCGCCACTACCACCGGTTTTCCTGACGCGGTCAGCAGCCGAATCTTCTTCAGCTCACCGGCGTTCTCCGCACCCGCATACGCCAGGCTCCCCTCATGCGCGCCGCGGAAGAAGCTCGTGCCGCTCTTGTTCACTTCAAATGGCGCATCCACTGCGATTACGACGACATCGGCTTGCTTCGGATCGTCCACCAGACTCCCATACCGTGCGGCCATTCCCCTGCCGATGTTCTCGACGTAGATTTTCTTCCCCGCTCCAACCGGCAGAAGCCTATTTGCATTCTTCAGCAACACGATCGACTTCCTCTGCGCCGTCGCGCCTGCTTCCATGAATTCCTTGCTCGCTACGACCTTCCTGGTCGTCTCCGGATCCACGAAGGGATTCTCGAACAGGCCCATTTCGAACATCGGGCTGAGCACACGCCGTGCCGATTCGTTGAGACGCGCTTCGGATACTGCGCCGTCCTTCACCAGTTCGATGACGTACTTCGGATCGTTGTCGCCGCCGATCTGGTCGACTCCCGCCTCCACCATCCTCTGCTGCCGCTGCTTTTCCGTCAGTTCCTCTACTCCCCAGGGCATGTTCCGGAGCCAGTCCGAGATCACCACACCGTCGAAGCCGAGCTTCTTCCTCAGCAAGTCGCCCACGATGACCTTTGAAAAGTTCATTCCAACCGTGTCAAATCCAACCGGGATGGCGTATCCAGGCATGATCCCTCCCGTGCCAGCCGAAATCGCCGCTTTGAAAGGAATCAGATGTTGATCGAAGTTGTTCCCCGGATAAACCTGCCATCGCCCGTAATCGTTGTGAGGGTCGAGCCCTTCCTTGACGGGACCATCGCCGGGGAAGTGTTTGGTGATACACAGCACGCTTTCGGGCCCCAGACGTGGGCCTTGGAACGCCTCGACAAACTGCCTCACCAGCGACGCATTCGTCTTGGCGTCCTCGCCGAACGTGCCCGAGATGCGGTTCCAGCGCGGCTCTGTCACGATATCGGCCATCGGCGAGAGCGTCACCTGCAACCCCAGCGCGCGCAATTCCTTCGCGGCAACGCGGCCGAACTCCCTCACCATCGCCGGATCGTTGGCGGCTGCCAGCCCGATCTGCTCAGGCCACTGCGAAATGTTCGGCCCGGCGGGATCGGGCGCCGCGGCCGGAAAGGCTGAGCCCCTGCGAACAGGCGAATGACGCGGATCCGTGCTGAGTGTCAACGGAATCCCCAGCCGCGAACTCTCGGCGATCTCCTGAAGCCCGTTGGCGAATCGCGCACTCACTTCCGGCGCCTCGGCAGGATTGGGCCGCAGTAGTATCCATCGGACGTTCCGCTTGAGGATCAGGTCAGTGGGGTTCGGCCTGTCCATCGGTGTCACACCCTTGCGCCGCGGCGGAGTGAATCCACTCCCGGCGCCCGGCTGTTGCGGCGGGGCGTCGAGCACCACCCCACCGGGACCGGTGAACCCCATCAGCGAGGAGTGGATCATCAACCCCGCCTTCTCCTCCACCGTCATTTGGGCGATCAGGTCAGAGACGCGCTGGGCTGCCGGCAGCCTCCAATCCTCGTACTTGTCAAGCTTGCCGTTCCTGTTCAGGTCCTTGAACGATAGTCCGTCCTGCTTGAGAACCGTCGCCTTTCGCGCACCCAGCGCAGGCTGCTGAGGCGCGCCAGGCGACGCCGCTCCCGCAGCGAGCAGGAGGAGAACGGCGCAGCTTTTCACCATGCCCTATTCCTCTACTGAAACAACTGCGGCACGAACTCGTTCATGTAGTTCCGCCATACCAGCCAGGTATGAGCGCCTTCGGTTTCCCTGTAGACCGGCGCGAAACCGTGCTTCTTGAGCATCTCCACCGTGGCTTGCGACGACTTCAACAGAAAATCGTCCTTTCCCGTGGCGATCCAAAGCAGTTTCAGGCCCTGCTTCAGCTTTGCGTCGTCGAGGGTAGCCGCCTGTTTCTTTTCCCACAGGTCCACTGGAGATGGCGCCGGCGCGGCCGGCGCACCGGCGGCTGCCGGAGTCCGCGGTCCCCCGCCGAAGATGCCCGAGCTGAACACGCCGATGTAGGCGAACTTGTCCAGATGTGAGAATCCAATGTTCAGCGTCTGCATCCCGCCCATCGAGAGTCCTGCGATTGCGCGTTCCTTGCGGCCTTCCAATACGCGGTAGTGCTTATCCACGTAAGGCATGATGTCCTTCACAAAGTCGTCGCCGAACTCGTCGATCGCCCGGTTCATACCGCCGCCACCGAATCCTGCCGACGTGTGTCCCGCCGGCATCACCATGATCATCGGCTTCGCTTTCTTCGCCGCGATCAGGTTGTCGAGAATGAATCCCGCGCGTCCGACCGAACTCCAGGAGTCGTCGGAATCGCTCGCCCCGTGCAGAAGGTAGAACACCGGATACTTCCCTTTGCCAAGCTCGTACCCCGGCGGCGTATAGACGTGCATGCGCCGGTGCCTGCCTAGCGCGGTCGACCAGTAGTGCACCGCAGCCACCGCTCCGTGCGGCACCTGCGCTGTATCCTGGTACTCAATCCCCGGCACGTGAACCAGGCTCCAGCCGTTCGTGTTGGATTCACTCGAGGCGGGGTTGCGCGGGTCGATGACAGGTACTCCATCCACCGCAAACCGGTAACGGTATGCTCCCGGCGTCACCGGGCCCACTGTCGTTTCCCACACCCCGTTCTCGCCTTTTACCAACTGCGGACCGCCTTTCGGCAAGCCCTGTATGTCACCCGCCTGGAGAACAACCCCAGCCGCCTTCGGAGCCAGAATCCGGAAGACTATCTTCTTCTCCGCCGTCACTTCCGGCGATACCACAACGGGCCCCTGCTGAGGCGCCTGCGCGACCGCAAAGCCCGCCGCGCACACCAGAACAAATGCACTTTGAATCAGTCCCTGCATAGGATTTCCTCTCCGGCGGCGTTCATCAACTGCCGCCGGAGAGTATGATGTCACGAATTGGATCCCGGGGGCCAGACTACCGGCGTCTCTCCCGGGGGGGCGTCCGCTACCCGCGGAGCCGCCCCCGAATCGCCAGGAGGGCGATCCCGCCAGCGATCAGACTCACGCTGGCGGGCTCCGGAACTTGTGCCGCGGTGATGTTGTCTACGCCCAACTGTGCCGCGATCGGCGGCCCTGGAAACGTCGGATCCGGGTTGTGAATGATCCGAAGGGCCGTTACGTTTGCGAGCAGTGTTGTCACGTCGCCAAGAAGCCCGGTCAGGTCGCTCGCGTCAAGGGAGAATGTCCCTTCAACCCAACCCGATCCCGCGGCCAAAAACACCGAATCCGTTACCGCTACGTTTTCCGGCGGCCCGACCGTGGGGTCTTCCAGCACCAGCCTGATGTTGAGATCGGAATTCCCCAGATTCAATAGGCTCATTCGGATCGCATTAACCCCAGCAGCCGAGTAATCGCCTGCCCATTGACTATTGAAGTTGATCACCGCCAGCCTTGAACCCGCACCTTGTCCGCCCAGGGAGGTAAGCAGCAGGTAGTTGTCATCCACTCCTGCCGGTCCGCCGGTGGATACGTTGGAAGGTGGGGCCGGATGCACCGCGCCGAGTAATCCGACTACCCATCCCTGTGTTGTTCCGTCTTCAAAGTCATCCGTTTGCCCGATTGTGACCGCCAGAAGTGTGGACGGGACCAGCGCCAACATAGTGCAGATTATTGATCGCGCACATCCACTTTGCATCGCTAACCTCCCTGGTATGGCAAATTCCCAGACTGCTAACCAGTGTAAGTGCGAAGCCCGTGCCTCAGGTCGGCGATTTGGGCGGCATTGGTCCCGGTACGAGCAGTACTTCGAGCAGCAAACGTGCGCCTAGACTTGTGATCGCACCTTCCGCCACCCGCGCCCTTTGTCCAGCATCGCCGACAATTCCCCTACCCTGGCCGACTGCTCTGGCAGGTCAGCCAGGTTCGCGCTTGCCACATCGCTGTTGTCGTGGTCGTACAGTTCACGCGCTGTGACCTCGCCCGTCCCACGCGTAATCCACTCTGTGTAGCGCCACCGCCCTGTCCGCATCGTGTACCCCATCACATCCTTGCCGCGCGGATACTGGCTGAACGCCGCCGCTTTCCATTTGCGTTTCGGATCCTCGACGAGAGGCATCATGCTCTTGCCCTCGCACTGCGCCGGGATGTCGAGCCCGCATGCTTCCGCAAGCGTGGGATAGATATCGACATACTCCACGAGTGCACTCGTCGCGCCGCCTGCGTTCTTCTGCCCCGGCACGGAGAGAATCATCGGAACGTGCGTATCGAGTTCGAAGTTGGTGTGCTTGCACCAAGCCCCGTAGTCGCCCAGTTTCCAGCCGTGGTCGCCCCACAGAACCACCGCGGTGTTATCGCGCAATCCAAGCCGGTCCAACTCGCCCAGCACACGCCCCACCTGCGCGTCCATGAAACTGACGCATGCATAGTAGCCGTGAATCAGCATCCGCATTGTCACTTGATCCACCGGGCCCATTCTGAGGAATCCCTGTATACGCCCGCAGCTCGCCCCAATCTGAACCTGCAGGCTTCGGCATGTTCTCCGGCCATTCGTTGCGGGAGGGCAGTTCGATGTCGTCGGGCGAATAGAGGTCCCAATACTTCTTCGGCGCGTTAAACGGAAGGTGCGGCTTCAGGAAGCCCGCGGCCAGAAAGAACGGCTTGTCCTTCATGCGCCGTAGCTCCTCGATCGCCTTGTCGGCTGTCATCCCGTCCTGGTAGGCGTTGTCTGCCACGTTGGGGCCCTCGTAGGCCGGGCCACGTCCGAGTTGCTGCGGTGCGGTAATTCCCCTCCCTTTCATCACGGCATCGTTTTGCTTCACTGCCACAGCCGACAGCGGATCCCGGTAGCCGCGCCAGCCGCCGGCCCAATCGCCGGAAGGCAGCCAAGGTGCCGCGCTCCAGGCTTGCGGATCCTCGTTGGAGTGATGGTAGATCTTGCTCAGCGAGACCGTCTCGTACCCATTCTTTCGGAAATGATGTGGAATGCTCACCAGGTCCGGCCGCACAGTGTTCAGCGGTGTTTGCAGATCCCAGACTCGAGTCGTGTCGGGCCGCGTTCCAGTCAGGAGGCTTGCCCGCGTCGGGGCGCATACCGCCTGTTGGCAGTAGGCGCGGTCAAAACGCAAACCCTGCGACGCAAGCTGATCGATGTTCGGCGACTTGATCTGCTTGTGTCCGTAGCAGCCCAATTGCGGTCGTAGATCATCAACCGCGATGAACAGGACGTTTCGCTTAGGCGCAGCAGCGCCCGGGGCGATAGCGCTCCCCGCCACCGCCATCGATGTTGTCGAAATGAATTCGCGTCGCCGCATACCGCGACACTAGCAGAAGTGCGCCCGCCAAGACTGCCTGCGTTGTCAGTGGGCTCAGGAGAATCTGTCAGGTAATCCCCCTAGCATGGCGCTACCAGTTTCTGACGATGGATTGGCCGATGACCTGGGATAGAAGGCGCTACAACCGGCTTCCCCTCAACCTGCACGGCACGCTCGAACTGATCGAGGAGCATGGACCGGGCATGGCCTTTGGCGTCAGCGTTGTCGATGTTTGCTCGGGCGGTGTCGGCTTGATCTCAGGGGGGCCGCTGCCGATAGGTGCCAAGGTCCAGCTTGCCGTGCAGAACAGCATCTTGAAGGGCGTCGTTACGCACTGCCAGCCTGGCAATGGGCACTTCGCGGCCGGTATCGCGATCGACCCTGTTTGCGGTGTTCTGGCGCGTCTCCAGTGGATGGCCAGCTTGAGTCCGGCAGGCCACCCTCTCGCCGGGCGCCCGCAAGCGGTCGCGCCGCACTGATTCGCGGTCTTGTCCGATGCCATACTGGACAATCATGAGTCGGATTACCGCTCTCCTTGCCGCCGCCGCACTGGCCGCGGCCCAGGCTCCCTCCCCTCCGACTGGGCCAGCTGTCGGCAGCAGGATCCCCGCTTTCCAGGCAATCGATCAGAATGGCAAGGCGCAGACTTTCGACACCCTTCGCGGTCCCAACGGCCTGGTGTTGGAGTTTGTACGCTCAGCTGATTGGTGACCCTGGTGCAAGACCCAGCTCGTGCAGCTGGAACAGAAGAAAGCCGAATTTGCCCGCCAAGGTTACAACGTTGCCTCGATCACCTACGACAGTACGGCCGTTCTCAAGGCGTTCGCTGAGCGCACGGGAATCACCTATCCGATGTTGTCAGACTCCGACTCGCACATTATCCGCGAGTTCGGCATTCTGAACGAAACTGTCCCCAAGGGCACTCCCTTTTACGGTGTTCCGTATCCAGGCACGTACGTTCTCGACTCGCGCGGTGTCATTCTCCGAAAATTCTTCGAAAGCGACTACAAGGAGCGTTACACCGCCGGCAGCATGCTGTTTCGCACGGCGCCGGCGTCCGCGCGCGATGGATGGTCCGAGGTCGAGACCCGCCATCTGAAGCTTCGCTACCGCGCGACGGATTCTTCGATCCAGGGCGGCATGACAACCACGCTTGCCCTCGAAGTCGCCCTTAAGCCGAAGATGCACGTGTACGCCCCCTCGGTCTCCGGCAGCTACATCCCCGTCAAGTGGGAGTTCGCGCCGCAAGCTCTTTGGAAGACGTTCGAGCCCGAATGGCCAGCTTCCAAAGTGCTCCGTCTGGAGGCCATCAAAGAGTCGCTGCCGGTCTTCGAGAAGACTTTCACCGTTACCCGCGACCTGACGTTTGCGCAGCAAAATGACCTTCTGGCCGCTGCCGGCGACAGCAAGCGGCTTACGGTTCCATCCACGTTTCGCTACCAGGCTTGCGACGACAAGGAGTGCCATCCCCCGGTGAGCGTTCCACTCGAATTCGCATTCACAGTCGAGCCGCACGACCGCACACGCGTCGCTGAACCCCTTCGGCGGAAGTAAGACGCGGAGGCCAGCCGCGATCAGGCGACTCCCAACTGGTCCCAAGTGACGAGCGCGCTGCGCTCGACAGCCATGCGTCCCAGAATCGCGGTGAGCGTCGAATCGCAGGCGTCGAAGGCCATGTTCTTGGGCTTGCCTTCAAGGATGTGGCTGATGAAATGGGTAATCGCGTCGATGGTGATCTCGCGCTTGCTCTCGACGCGGGTGATCTGCTTGGGCCCGGCGTTGTGCTCATACCACTTGCGGTGCGTGGTGATGGTGGCCTCGGAACCCCAAAACTGTTCCTTGACGTCGCCGCCGGTTTGGGCGAGCTGGGTCGCGGTGAGGATGCCGCTGACGTTATTGGGGTACTGATAGGTGACGTTGGCGAAGTCGATGTTGTCGCCGACAGCGCGGCGTCCCTTGCCGCCGGCGCCGATGGCGGAGAGTGGCTTGGCCTGGGCGTACCAGTTGAGCACATCGACACCGTGGCAATCCTGCTCTACGATCATGC
This sequence comes from Bryobacteraceae bacterium, assembly GCA_963714395.1. Classification (GTDB taxonomy): domain Bacteria; phylum Acidobacteriota; class Terriglobia; order Bryobacterales; family Bryobacteraceae; genus JACADU01. The sequence continues at coordinate 261,682 of CAVQOO010000039.1, read as the reverse complement.
CTCCGCTCTTGGCGACGAACGGATACCAGGTGCGCTGGAGTTGCTCGGCGGTGAGAGCTCGATCCTGACCGCCGACACGAATGCCGCCGACCATCCACTCGGAGCGCATCAGCAGCATCTGGCCGAACTTGCCGGAGCGGATAATTTGCTCGGCGGCGAGATACTCAGGACTCCAACGCTGTTGGAAGCCAAAAAAGATAACTTGAGAGGGCTTGGCGGAGCGTGCCGCTTTGAGAACTTTGCTGACGCCGGCGACGTCCGGGCCCGCCGGCTTTTCGCAATAAACGTGCTTGCCTGCCTGGATAGCGAGCGTGAAGTGCTCGGGGTGCATGTACACAGGCGTGCAGATGAAGACGGCGTCGATGCCCTGCATTGCGAGCAGTTCGCCTGCGTCCTTGAACGTTTTGGCCGCGGCGACGGCCGGGACCTGTGTCTTGGCACGGTCGATCTGATCGGGGTAGAGGTCGCAGAGCGCCACAACCTGGGCGCGGCTGTCCTGGGAGACAAAGTTAGTGTCGTAGCGTCCTCGGTTGCCGGTGCCGATGGTGGCGACCTGCACTTTGGAGTTGGCCTGTGATCCGAGGGCGACGCGAGCGCTCGTGATCGAGAATATGGCTTGGCGGCGGTTCATGTCGCCTGCGATTGTATCGAGTACAATCCCTCTGTGCACCCCCACCACCGGTCCGGATCGATCGAGAGCGAAGAAGGCCAGGCTGAAAGCCGCCTTGCGATGGGGCTCTCGCTGATAACCGGCGCATTGATGCTGGTTGCCAAGGTGGGCGCATGGTGGATCACAGGATCGTCCGCTATCCTGTCGGACGCGATCGAGAGTGTGATTCACGTGGCTGCCGTGGCTTTCGCGGCATTCAGCCTATGGCTGAGCGTGAGGCCGGCGTCAGAGCGGCATCCGTACGGATACGAGCGGATCGCATTTTTCAGCGCGGGCGCGGAGGGAGCGCTGATCATCGTGGCGGCTGCGGCGATCATCGCTACGGCAGTAGATAAGTGGATTCACGGGATTGAGCTGGAAAGCCTGGGCATGGGGACGGCGATCGTGGCCGCGGCAGGGGCCTTGAACGCCGTGCTCGGTTTCTACCTGGTGCGCACAGGCAAGCGGAGAAACTCGATCATCCTTGAGGCCAACGGCAAGCACGTCTTGACGGACTCCTGGACGAGTTTGGGAGTCCTGGTCGGGCTGGGGCTGGTCATGTGGACGGGATGGAAGCCGTTCGACCCAATCTGCGCGATCGCGGTGGCGCTGAACATTCTGTGGAGTGGAGGCCACCTGGTGTACCGGTCGGCTCTGGGGCTTCTGGACTATGCCGATCCTGGCGTGGCCACGGATCTGACAGTGAAACTGAACCGGCTGGCGCACGAGCGCGGCATCACTTGGCACAACCTGCGATTCCGCGGCACGGGCAAGCGGACGATTGCGGAGGTACACTTACTTTTCCCTTCTACACTCCCCATCGGCGAGGCGCACGAGACGGCGACGGCGATCGAGGAGCAGTTGGAGAGAGAGTTCGGCACTCCCCTGGAGATGATTACTCATCTCGAGGCGGAAGAGGACCACGACGTAAGGCATGGACGGTGACAGATGGATAGCGGCGCGAGCAGTGGTATCGTGGATCGTTCCCTGGAAATGACATCGACGCGGCCGGATGCTGATCATATTTTTCGCCACCTCAGCCATGAGTTGAGGCAGCCGCTTTCGAGCATCGAGAATATCGCCTACTATCTCGAGATGATCCTGACCAGCGCCGATCAGGAAGTGCTCGATCATTGCGCCGAACTGCGGCGGCTGGTGGAAGAGAGCAGTTGGCTGCTGGACAACGCGGCACTGTCGATGAAACTCGGCGGTTCACCTGTCGAGCCCGTGGGGGCGGCCGGAATCCTGGAAGGCCTGGCGGCGCAGATGGCACTGCACGATGAGCGCAACATCGAATTGCTGGTGGAGCCGGGAGTGCCTTCCGTTTGGGCGCCGGCGGCCTTGGCTGTGCAGTTCTTCGACCATCTGCTTGAGTTTTTCCGTTCTGTGGCGCGGTGTGCCGATCCACTGCGGATCACGCTGCGCCGGGAGAAGGACTTAGTACGGCTGGCCATTCAAGGCAACGTCGGCCCTGATCCCGGTGAACTGAAGAAGACGATCGACCCGCTTCCTCAGGGCAACGGGGTCAGGCAGTTCATGGAGGCTGCCGGCGGCAGCATGACTCTCGAGAGCGAGGGGGAGTGCCTGAAGGTGGTGCTGCTATTCCGGCCCTGCGAAGAATCGACGTAATTTTTCATCATCGCCTGCCGAGGCCGGGTCAGCGACGAAGAACGTGAAGTCCGCATTGAGGCGGGTCGCGGCGCGGTTCGATTCGACGATCCAGTTGGGAGAAGAGGCCAGTAGTGTGAGCAAGCCCGGCATGGCGGCATCGAGATTGCCTTCCAACAGCACGGCGCGGCGCGCGCCCGCGGCAAGATAGCGCCGCGTGTCGCCCGTATCACCGGGCTCGGTTTCTTCAGTGAACCTGAATGGCTCGGTTTCCTGGCTGTGACAGTGCGCGGTGATCTTGATGGCGAGCCAGTTCCGCTCGGCATACAGGCGGAGAATGCGGCAGATCATGGAAGTCTTGCCGGACTTCCTACCCAATCCGCCGACAACAATTTTCACTCCGGTCTCCTGGCGCGCTTGCCAATCCGCGAAAGGGTTGCCAGGTTCTCCAGGTACTCCTTGAGCGGGCGCGCCGGAGTGCCCCAATAGACTACACCTCCGCCCGGAACGATCTTGCCCGAAAGAATGCCGCAGCCGGACCCGAGAATGGCGCCGGAGCGGATCGTGACATTGTCGCCGAAGCCGACCTGGCCGCCGATGACGCAATCGTCCTCGACGATGCAGCCGCCGGCCATGCCGGTTTGCGCGGCGATGACGACGCGTCTTCCGATTGAGCAGTTGTGGCCGATATGGATCATGTTGTCGAGCTTGGAACCATCCCCGATGGTGGTTTGGCCGAGAGCGGCGCGGTCGATGGTGGTATTGGCGCCAATCTCGACGTCATCGCCGATCACGACGCGTCCAACTTGTGGGAACTTCTCATAACCCGAGGCTGTGCGGACGAAGCCAAAGCCGTCGGCGCCGAGGACCGCGCCGGAGTGGATGAGGACGCGAGCGCCGATGGTGGTCCCGGAGTAGATCGTAACCCGCGGCATCAGGACTGTGCCGGGGCCAATGGTGACGTCGTCACCAATAGCGCAGAACGGTCCGATAGAGGCGGTTGGCGAGATGTGGCAATGCTCGCCGATGACCGCTGAAGGGTGAACACCTTGTTGGGCCGCCGCCTGCGGCCGGATGATCCCGATAGCGCGCGCCATGGCTGCGCGCGGATCGCCCGCGCGGATCAACGTGCGCATTTCCACTCCCGGTTGATCGGCGGGGACAATGAGGCACCCGGCGGAGGATGCTGATGCTTTGCGGAGACTCTTGCCAGAAGCGAAAGAGAGATCGGACGCGCCGGCGCTCTCCAGGGTCGCTACCCCGGTGATGTCGCGGTCTCCGTCTCCTTCCCAGGAAAGACCAAGGCTGTCAGCCAGTTCACGGACACGCATGGCATTATCGTAAGCGATGGCAGTGGATCCCAGCGCTCAAATCGCGCCGACGGCGCGCGTTCACCCCGAAGCCGTGATCGGGCCGGGGTGCCGGATCGGCGACTTCGCGATCGTGGAACAGGACGTTGTGATGGGGGCTCAATGCGTGCTTGAGCCGTACGTGATGGTGAAGCGCTGGACCACCATGGGAGACCGCAACGAGTTCAGCGTTGGCACCGTGCTGGGCACCGATCCATTAGACAAGGGCTTCGGCGGCGCCCGGAGCTACCTGCGGATTGGATCGGGGAACAAGATCAGGGAGCACTGGACGGTGTCGCGGGGGACAGCGCCGGAAAGCGTGACCGAAATCGGCGATGAGAACTATGTGATGACGGGGGGGCACATCGCGCACAACGCGAAGGTCGGTAGCCGCACGGTGATCGCGAGCTGCACTCTGATCTCGGGCTATGTGGAGGTGGAGGACCAGGCGTTCATCAGCGGTGGTGTAGTGGTCCACCAGTTTTCGAAGATCGGGCGGCTGGCGATGATCGGCGGAAATGTTCGCGTCAATCGCGATGTGCCGCCATACTTCATCTATTCGGAATTCAACGTGACCCCGCGAGGATTGAATCTGGTCGGCTTGCGCCGCGCGGGGTTTAGGGCGGAGGATGTTCGCCAATTGAAGATAGCCTACCGGCTGCTCTACCGGTCCGGGCTGAAACTGGAGGATGCGCTGATTCGGATAGGAAGCGAATGCGAGGGCGAGCACGCACGGCACCTGGTGGAGTTCGTGAGGAGCAGCAAAAGAGGGATCTGCAGACCAGGGTCATTGGGTGAGGAATGAGCGAGCAAAGCATAGCCGGTGCGGTATAACAAGGTACTGACTAGCTCAAGAGGATGGCGATGATTCGATTTCTGCTGGCCTTGCTGGCCTTGTGCGGTGGGCCGGCGTGTGCACAACTCCGATTGAGTGAAGTTCTTGCCCGGGTGGCAAGCTACGACGCAGGGCTGGAGTCGGCGAAGCAGAAGACGGCCGTGGCGGCGCTCGGGATCATTGCGGCGCGAACGGCATATCGGCCGTCCGGCGACCTTGTGGGGCAGGTGAACCGCGCGACACGGAACAACGTGTTCGGCATGGTCCTTCCCAACGGAGGCTACGCGCCGATTTCCGGCCCGCCCCTGGCGACGAACGCAGGAACGAACGTCTGGGGATCGCTGGTCGGATTCCTCATCTCCTGGGAGCCCATCGATTTCGGGCAGCGTGCGGCGAAGGTAAGGACGGCGGAAACGGAGACTACCGCGGCGATGAGGGCAGAGGAGGAGCGGCTGTTCTCGGCGCGCTCCGGCGCCGCGGATGCATACCTTTGCGTGCTTGCCGCGGACGCCACGAAGCGGTCCGCCGAAGCGAGCCTGGAACGGGCGAAGAAGGTGGAAGAGCTGACTGGGGCGCTGGCGAAGGCAGGTTTGAAGCCCGAGGCGGATTGGATGAGGGCACGGGCCGAGCGGGCGGCAGCTCAGGCTCAAGTCGTGGAAGCCGAGCGCGCCGCTCGACTGGCGAGGATCGCAGTGACTGAGTGGGCGGGCGGCGACTGGACTGCGATCGATCCTGCTGCGGAGTGGGCGTCGCGCCCGGCTCCCGTCGTTGAGGCTGCCGCGAATGCCCTGCCTCATCCACTCATTGCGGCCAGGCAGGCACTCGTGGAGTCGGCATTGTCGCGGGAGAAAGAGGCCTCGCTGGCCTGGCGGCCGAAGTTTGAGTTTCAGTCGGCCCTGTACGCACGAGGCACTGGCGCCAATCCCGATGGCACCACCGGCGGCGGCGCAAACGGATTGGGACCGAACATCTACAACTGGGGTCTCGGCTTCACGGCCACATTCCCGCTGTTTGAGGGGCCGCGCACAAAGACCGAACGAGAGATGGAGCAGCGGCGCGCGCGAGCCGGACAGGCCGATGTGAAGAGGGCTACCCAGGAGCTGACCGCGCAAGCCGAGAGGGCCAAGGCCGCGCTCGAGGCCTCAGTGAAGCTTCGCTCTATCGCACCGGAGCAGACCAGTGCGGCCAGAGCGAGCTTCGAACAATCCAGGGCACGCTATCAGGCGGGGTTGGGAACGCTGGTGGAACTGGCCGACGCGCAGCGGACGCTGACGCAAGCGGAGATCGATGAAGCATTGGCAGGGCTGGCGGTATGGCGGGCTCAACTGGCGCTGGCCGTGGCTCGCGGGGACCTGGATCCGTTTCTGGAAATGGCGGGCGAGCGATGAACCTGGTTCGTTGGGCGTTGAGAAAGCCCGTGGCAGTGCTGGTGGCAGTGCTTTCTATAGCACTTGCAGCGGGGCTCGCGATCAGGCGGATGCCAGTGGACATCTTCCCGAGCCTGGGTGCGCCGGCAGTGTACGTCGCGCAGCCATACGGCGGCATGGACCCGTCGCAGATGGAAGGCTTCCTGACCTACTATTTCGAGTACCACTTCCTGTACATCACGGGAATCGAACACGTCGAGAGCCGCAACATTCAGGGCGCGGCGCTGATGAAGCTGGTATTCCATCCTGGCACGGACATGAGCCAGGCGATGGCCGAGGTGGTGGGCTATGTCAATCGCGCAAGGTCGTTCATGCCGCCGGGAACGGTGCCTCCGTTCATCACGCGGTTTGACGCAGGGAGCCTGCCCGTTGGGCAATTGGTGTTCACCAGCGAGAAGCGGACTCCGGGAGAGATGCAGGACATCGCCCTGAACAGGGTGCGGCCGTTGTTCGCAACGCTGGAAGGCGTCAGCGCCCCGCCGCCTTTCGGGGGAAACCAGCGCACCATCCTGGTGCGGCTGATTCCCGAAAAGATCCGGCAGTACGGCATCAGTCCTGAAGAAGCGATACGGGCGGTGAACAGTGCGAGCACGGTCACTCCCGCAGGCAACGTGCGCTCAGGCGACCTCAACTACATCGTGAATTCGAACGCCGTGCTGGGCGGGAATCTCGCTGACTTGCTCGATGCGCTCGTGCGGCCCGGCGTCTTCCTGCGCGACATAGCAACTGTGGAATCAGGTACGGACATCGTCACCGGCTACGCCCATGTCAATGGCCGGCGCACAGTGTACATGCAGGTGACCAAACGCGCGGACGCCTCAACCCTGCGCGTGATCCAGCGCGTGAGGGCCGCGCTGCCGGACATGCAGAAGGCTGTCCCCGACGATGTCAAGGTGACGCTGGAATTCGACCAATCGGGCTATGTCGCCGCTGCCATCAAGGGACTGCTGAACGAGACGCTGCTGGGCGCATTGCTGACCGGCCTGGCCGTGCTGCTGTTCCTGCGCGACTGGCGCGGGGCCTTCATCGTGGTATCGACGATCCCTACGGCGTTGCTTTCGGCGGCCGTGTGTCTCTGGGCGACGGGGCAGACGATCAACATCATGACCCTGGGAGGACTGGCGTTGGCCGTCGGCGTACTCGTGGACGAGGCGACGGTCGAGATCGAAAATATACACACGCACCTCGGGATGGGCCTGCCGCGAGCGCGCGCGGTGCTGGAAGCTTGCAGGAAGACCGCGCTGCCGAGGCTGCTCGCCATGGTCTCGGTGCTGGCCGTGTTTGTTCCCGCGTTCTTTATGACCGGCGTCGTCAGGCAGTTGTTCGTCCCTTTGGCCATGGCGGTGGGATTCGCTATGGTGTCGTCGTACGTGCTCTCGACGACGTTCGTGCCTGTGATGAGCGTGTGGTTGCTGCGCGGACATGCCGACGATCGCGAGGGAACGCTGAAACGTCTTTATGGACGTTACGTCGATTGGGTTGTCCGCTTCCGATGGCCGGTAGCGGGCTTGTACCTTGCTGGGAAGCATCGCCGTCGTGGCGATGCATTGGCCCTGGCACTGGGAAGGGAAGTGATGCCGTCCACCGGGGACACTGTGATGCAGTTGCGGCTGCGCGCGCCGACAGGAACCCGAATCGAGGCGACGGAGCAGATCGCGCTGAAGACGCTGGAAGTGATTCGGGAGACGGCGGGAAAAGCGAATGTGGCCATCTCGACTGGCTTCATCGGCGTGCAGCCCGCGAGCTACCCGATCAACACGATTCACTTGTTCACAGGCGGTCCCCACGAGGCAGTGCTGAAGTTCGCGCTGAGTCCGGAGGCGCCGCTCGGTGGCGAGGCCTTGCGCGAGAAGTTGCGGGGCAGGCTCAAGGAGGCGCTGCCGCATGTGGCGTTTGCCTTCGAGCCGGGCGACCTCATTGGCCAGGCAATGTCGTTTGGGTCAAATGCGCCCGTTGAGGTCGCGGTGCAGGGACCGGACCTGCCGGCCAGCCGGGCTCATGCGGAGAAGATCCGAACCGAGATGATGAAGATCACCTCGCTGCGCGACCTGAACTTCGTGCAGGCAATGGACTACCCAACCTACGACGTGACGATTGACCGGCAAAAGGCCGGACAGTACGGGCTGACGATGGGGCAAGTGGCGAAGTCGATGGTGACGGCGACGTCTTCCTCACGGTTCGTGGAGCCCAACTATTGGCGGGACCCCCGGAGCGGGAACGCCTTCCAGATTCAGGTCGAGATTCCTTTTCAGCGGATGGCGAGCGTGGAGAACCTGAAGGACGTGCCGGTGATGGAGAACGGGGCGGCCCGCCCGGTGCTGGGAGACTTGGCACAAGTGAAGCTAGGTACAACGATGGCTCTGGTGGACCGCTACAACATGCAGCGCGTGTCGAGCCTGACGGCGAATGTGCACGGAGTCGCTGTCAGCGACGCTGCCGCGGCCGTTGAGGAGAGCGTTCGTAGGGCCGGAGAGCCGCCGCGCGGGGCAAAAGTTCGCCTGGGTGGACAGATCCCTGCTTTGAAGGAGACGGAGTCGAACATACGCGCGGGAGTTGTGGCTTCAGTGTTGGCTATCTTCCTGCTTCTCGCGGCGTTCTTCCAGAGCTTCAGGCTATCGCTTGCGGTGATTTTGAGTGCGCCGGCGGTGCTTGCCGGGTCGCTCGCGATGCTCATGCTGACAGGGACAACGCTGAACATGCAGTCCTTCATGGGGACGGTGATGGCGTTGGGAATCGCCATGGCAAATGGGATTCTGCTCGTCACTTTCGCGGAGGCGGCAAGGCGGGAGGGCGCGAGCTCCTGTGGACGCGGCCGCGGCCGGCGCAAAAGGACGGCTTCGAGCTGTGTTGATGACCGCCACTGCAATGATCGCCGGCATGATCCCGATGGCCCTGGGTGTCGGCGAAGGCGCGGCACAGACTGCTCCGCTGGCGCGCGCGGTAGTCGGCGGGCTGACTTTGGCGACTGTGGCAACTTTGACGGCATTGCCTGCCATCTATTCCATCGTGCAGGGGCGCGCAGCGGCTTTGAGCCAATCGCTCGATCCTGAGGATCCGGAGAGTTCCTGGTATGAAGCTCATTGATGTCTTTCTGCTGGCTGGGGCTTTGGCGACAGCGCAGACGCGCGTCCCCGCTGAGTTGGCGCCGTACCAGAAGGTGACGATCATGGCGCGGGTAAACGGCACGGTGGTTAAGATAGCCGTGGACCGAGGCAGCATTGTCAAGGAAGGCGACGTGCTGGCCGTCTTGTCTGCCCCTGAACTAGACGCGCAGATTGCGGAGGGACGGGCGCGCCTGGAGGCAGTGTCCGCGCGAAGGGCGGAGTCTGAAGCGCGGGCAGGAGCGGCGCAGGCGACACTCGAGCGTCTTGTGGCTGCCTCGAAAACGCAAGGCGCTGTGGCGGAGAACGACGTCGTCCAGGCTCGGAAGGCGCTTGAGGCGGCTCAGGCTGGGGTATTGACAGCAGAGAGGGAAGCGGCCGCCTCGGGCGCGGCTGTGCGGTCATTAGAGGCACTGCAGGCGCTGCAGACTCTGCGAGCCCCGTTCTCTGGCGTGATCACGGCACGATACGTACACCACGGGGCAGTGGTGGGTCCATCGAGCAGTGGGCTCCTTGAACTGGAACAGACGGCCCGGTTGCGCTGCGTGGTTGCCATGCCCGAGAGCGAATATGGTCGAGTCAAGATTGGACAGAGACTGGAGTTCACCGTCGCATCCTATCCTGGAAAGAAGTTCGTGGGAGTCGTTGCCCGATCCTCTAAATCATTGGATACAAAGACGCGGACGATACCGATCGAGTTGGATGTCCAGAACGGAAGCGGCGCTCTGGCACCGGGAATGTACGCCGAAGTGCTCCTGCCGGCATCGGCCAAGTGAATGCCATCGATCGAACCCTCATCGATCCTTGACTCTCTTGTAGTTCTGTGCCTAAATACAGACTACAGGGTCCTTAAGTCTTGATGTGACCCTTCAGGGTGTTGACTCTCAGTTGAGGAAGGCTCATATGGCAGGAACAAAAATGTGTCTACGCGCCGTCGTGCTGTTTGCACTGGCGGCCTTTATTATTTGGGGCCAGTCTTTCACGGCAGGCCTGAGAGGAACTGTTACGGACGCTTCGGGAGCTGCGGTTCCCAGCGCGAAGGTCACGATTACGGAGAAAGAGCGCAATGTCGCTCACACGGTGACGACAGACGACCAGGGACGATACCTGGCCACGGCGCTGCCTCCGGGCGCGTACATCTTGACCGTCGAGGCCAGTGGCTTCAAGAAGCATGTGCAGCAGGAGTTTGCGCTGCAGGTGCAACAACAGGCGACGATGGACGTACAGATGCAGGTGGGCGACATCACGACGTCGGTGGAGATCTCCGGCTCGGCGCCGCTGCTGAACACGACGATTTCGAACCTCGGCCAAGTGGTCGAGAACAAGTACATCATCTCCCTGCCCAACATCGGGCGGAACGCGATGGGGCTTACCTACATGACCCCGGGCGTCGTCGGGTCTGGCGGACGGGCCAATTCGGACAACAATACGAACTTCGTAGCCAACGGCTCGCGCAATTCCACTTCCGACGTCCTGCTTGACGGAGTCACTGTCGTGACCGTCGAACAGAACTCCGGCATCACCGACCTCAAGTTCAGCCCGTCGGTCGATGCGGTGCAGGAGTTCAAAATGCAGACGAACTTCTTCGGCGCCGAGTACGGGCAGACCGGCGGCGCAGTGGTGAACATGATCACCAAGTCGGGCACCAACGACCTCCACGGCACGGCCTACTACTTCCTGCGCCATTCGGACCTGAACGCTAACAACTGGTTTACCAATCGCGCCGGCCGCGCACGGCCGTACTACCGCCGCGATCAGCTCGGCGGTGTCATCGGCGGACCAGTGATCAAGAACAAGACCTTCTTCTTCGGATCCTACGAATACACGAAGGCCAAGAGCCCGACGACGGAGACACAATCGTGGCCGACACTGCTCCAACGCGAAGGCGACTTCTCCAAGACCCTCAACAGCTCGGGTCAGTTGATGACGATTTACAATCCCTTCGACACCTTCACCAACGCCGCGGGCAACATCGAGCGCCGGCCGTTTGCCGGCAACATTGTCCCGAAGGGAATGCAGGACCCCATAGCCCTCAAGATGCTGTCTTACTTCCCCAAGCCGAACCAGACCTCCACGAGCATTACCGAAACCAACAACTGGTTCGAAGAAGGCATCAACCAGAGCAGCGGGCACCAGACCAACATCAAGGGCGACCACAACTTCAACGAACGCAGCCGCCTCACAGGACGTTACAGCTACAACAAGGGCATCGGCTCGCCAGTCAATCTCTTCGGGGAAGGCAACCCGGCATACACCTTCAACAACGGCCCCAATCAGTCTACGGCTCACGCCATGGTGGGCGAGTTCACGCGCACGCAGAGTTCCACCTTCATGTGGTCGGCGCGTTACGGACTCACCTATTCCACATACTTCCGGAACCCGATGGTCCCCGGCTTCGACCTCACTTCACTCGGCCTGCCGAAGTACATGAAGGACAATTCGACCCTTGCTGTCTTTCCCACCATCGCGCCCGAAGGCTACCAGGACATCGGCACCGAAGGTTGGGTGGTGATGGACCGGCAGGAAGGCGTGCACCACGTCTCCTCTTCGGCCAGCAAGTTCATCGGCGGACACAGCATGAAGTTCGGCGGAGAATACCGCAACAACTTCCTCGACTATGCCCAACCGGGCTATCCCTCGGGCCGCTTTGCCTTCGCGCGCGGCATCACCTGCAAGGACCGGTTCTCCTGCCCTGGCAACGAGGGCAATGGACTCGCCACCATGCTGACCGGATGGTGGACTGGCAATCAACTTCCACATCGACCCCAAGGCCTACACCAGAAGCGCTTACTGGGGCTTCTTCTTCCAGGACGACTGGAAGATCAGCCGCAACCTCACCCTAAACCTCGGTTTCCGCTATGACTTCGATGTCCCGCGTTGGGAAACACAAAACCGGCAGAGCTTCTGGGATCTTGACGCCCAGTCTCCGGTCAAGGCTGCGGGCTACGACACACGCGGCGTGCTCAAGTTCAACAGCGACAGCGACCGTTCGCCGTTCAACAGCGACATGAACAACTGGCAGCCGCGCCTCGGCTTGGCGTGGGCCGTGGACAATAAGACCTCCGTCCGCGCCGGTTACGGCCTCTTCTATCAATTGAGCCGCGCCACCGTGTTCGGCCACACGGGCGCAGGGTTCAACGTCAACTCCACGTCGAATTCGTCGCTGGATTCGAACGCGACGCTCTACGCCAAGCTCAACAACCCCTATCCGGACGGCATGCTGCTGCCGCCGGGCAGTTCGCAGGGCGACAAGACCTATCATCGGGCTGGGCGCCGGCACCATCCTCGGCTCCAACAGCCGGAACCCCGAGTACCACTCCTGGAACTTCTCGATACAGCGGGAAATTGGATGGCAGTCAGTGGTGGAAGTGAACTACACGGGCAGCCGCGGAACTCACCTGTTCCTGCCGGTCACCACCCTGTCGCCGCTCGACCCGAGCTATTGGTCGATGGGCCGCACGACCCTGACGTCAGCCGGTGACCAATCCCTTCTACGGCCAGATCACCGACCCGAAGGCGACCAACCTCAAGAATCCGACCATCCAGATGTACCGCCTGCTGCGGCCCATGCCCCAGTTCGACGGCACCAACGTCGGCACGGCGGAACCGCCGAGAGCCGACTCCGCCTACCACGCCCTGCAGATGAAGTGGGAGAAACGGTACACCAGCGGCCTGACCGCGCTGGTTCACTACACGTGGTCCAAGATGATCGACGATGCTTCCTATGGCTCCGGCAACTATGGCTGGCTGGGCGGCAACTCGTCGCTCCAGAACATCTGGAATCTCCGTGGCGAGCGGGCGCTCTCGTCTCACGACATCTCGCACCGCGCCGTCATCACCGGCTCATACGAGATGCCGTTCGGCAAGGGCCGGAAGATCGGCGCAAACATGAACCGCGCGATGGATTGGCTCGTCGGCGGCTGGGACATCAGCGGCCTGGCTACCTTCTCCACCGGCATGCCCCTTCAAGTCACGCAGTCCGGCGGCAACATCTGGGACGGCACACAGCGTCCCGACCTGATCGGCGACCCGAGCACCTCCGGACGCGTCCAGGACCGGCTGAACAACTGGTTCAACGCAGGCGCGTTCTCGCAAGCCGGCAATCGACGTGCCCGGCTCCGCTGCGCGTAACCTGAACTACCGCGGTCCGGGCATGAGCATGTTCAATGCCGCGCTGTTGAAGAGCTTCCGCGTGAAAGAAGGACAGCGGTTCGAGTTCCGTCTCGAAGCCGAGAACGCCTTCAACCACACGGTCTTCAGCGACCCCGCCAGCGCCTTCGGCTGCCACCAACTTCGGCCAGATCACCGGCGCGAAGGTGGGCAACCGCAACGTCCAACTCGGCTTCAAATATTACTTCTGAGTCTTCGGAAGTTGCTGAAATAACAGGGGAAGGGCCGACTGGGCCCCTCCCCTCTTCGTTTTGGTGGGCCGACTCCTCCCTGCAAGGCAAGGGAGGCAGGTTAGTAAGCTCCCTGTTTTGAGGCAGTTTCCATTATTGACTCCTTCGTCCACTTGTGAATAAATATTGTTCTGTACGCTTTCTCTGGGGAAAGCGACTTCAATCAGGGTGTGTCTCTCAGTTGAGGTGAGTCAACATGGAAAACACAAAGTGTATCCGTGCCGCCGCGCTGTTTGCGCTGGCGGCCTCTTTCATTTGGGGACAGTCTTTTACGGCTGGCCTCAGGGGAGTGGTCACAGACGCGACCGGATCGGCAGTTACGGGCGCGAAGGTCACGATCAACGAGAAAGAGCGCAACGTCGCTCACCCGGTGACGACGGACGACCAGGGTCGGTATGTGGCCACCGCGCTACCGCCCGGCGCCTACACCTGACGGTAGAGGCGAGCGGCTTCAAGAAGCATGTGCAGCAGGAATTCGCGCTGCAGGTGCAGCAGCAGGCGACGATGGACATTCAGATGCAGGTTGGCGACATCACCACCTCGGTTGAGATGTCCAGTTCGGCGCCGCTGCTGAACACGACGATCTCGAACCTGGGCCAGGTGATCGAGAACAAGTACATTCTCTCGCTGCCGAACATCGGGCGCGAACGCGATGAGCCTGACCTACCTGACGCCCGGGCGTCGTCGGCTCGGCCGGCGCGCGCGAATTCGGACAACAATACGAACTTCGTGGCTAACGGCTCGCGCAACTCCACCTCCGACGTGCTGGTGGACGGGGTGACAGTGTCGACCGTCGAGCAGAACTCCGGGATCACCGATCTGAAGTTCACGCCTTCGGTGGACGCGGTGCAGGAGTTCAAGATGCAGACGAACTTCTTCTGCGGCGGAGTACGGGCAGACGGGCGGCGCGGTGGTGAACATGGTGACCAAGTCGGGCACCAACGACTTCCACGGCACCGGCTACTACTTCCTGCGCCACGCCGACCTGAACGCGAACAACTGGTTCACCAACCGCGCCGGGCAGCGCACGGCCCTACTACCGTCGCGATCAGTTCGGCGGCGTGATCGGCGGTCCGGTGATCGAAGAACAAGACCTTCTTCTTCGCGACCTACGAGTACACCAAGTCGAAGAGCCCGACGAGCCAGACCGCGACGTTCCCGACGCTGCTGCAGCGCGACGGCGACTTCTCGAAGACGTTCAACAGCTCAACGGACAGTTGATGACGATCTACAATCCGTTCGACACGTTCACGAACGCCGCGGGCAATGTCGAGCGGCGGCCCTTCGCGGGCAATATCATTCCGAAGTCGATGATGGACCCGGTGGCGTTGAAGGCGCTGGCGTACTTCCCGACGCCGAACCAGGTCGACGCAACGCGGTTCACCGAGCACCAACAACTGGTTCGAACAGGGCATCAACGTCAGCACCGGGACACCAGATCGACATCAAGGGCGACCACAACTTCAGCGACAAGATGCCGATCTGACCGGCCGGTACAGCTATAGCCGCGGCGATGGACATCCCGGTCGAACCTCTTTGGGGAAGGCAACCCGGCGTACACGTTCAACGACGGTCCGAACAGGGAACGCGCACGCAATCGGCGTGGCGGACTTCACGCGGACGCAGAATGCAACGTCACTCTGGTCGGCTCGCTACGGCCTCACCTACTCGACCTACTTCCGGAACCCGATGGAGCCGTTCGACCTCACCACGCTGGGCTTCCCGCAAGTACATGAAGGACAACTGCGACGACTCTCAGTCTTCCCAACGATCGCCCCGGAAGGCTACACGGACATCGGGACGGAGGGCTGGGTGGTCATGGACCGGCAGGAGGGCGTGCACCAGCTGTCTCGCTCGTCTGACAGCAAGTTCATCGGCGGCCACAGCATCAAGTTCGGGCGGCGAATTCCGGCAAGAACTTCCTCGACTACGCGCAGCCGGGCTATCCGTCCGGGCGAGTGTTCGTTTTGCCGCGCAGGCCACCGCAAGGATCGCTGAACACCGGCCCGGGCAACGCAGGGCAACGGCTGGCGACGATGCTGCTGGGCTGGTGGACGGCGCAACCATTCCACATCGACCCGAAGGTCTTCACGCGATCGCGCTACTGGGGCTTCTTCGTCCAGGACGACTGGAAGATCAGCCGCAAGCTGACGCTGAACCTCGGGCTGCGGTATGACTTCGACATTCCGCGGTGGGAAACGCAGAACCGGCAGAGCTACTGGGATCTGGACGCCCAATCGGCGATCTCAGCGTGCCTGGCTACAACTACGACGGGAGTCTTACAGTTCAACGACGACAGCAACCGATTCGCCGTTCAACAGGACTAGAACAATTGGCAGCCCGCGCATTGGTTTCGCCTACGCGCTGGACAACAAGACGTCCGATCCGCGCGCGGATGCGGCCTGCTTCTACCAGCTCTCGCCGCGCGACGGTGTTCGGGCACACCGGCTCGGGGTTCACAGTCAACTCGACATCGACACTCACGCTGGACTCGAACGCAACCCTCTACGCGCAGCTCGACAACCCCTATCCAAACGGAATGCTCCTGCCTCCGGGCAATTCGCAGGGCGACAAGACGTTCCTCGGCTTGGGCGCGGGCACCATCGTCCCTGAGCTCGAACACCGCAATCCCGAGTACTACTCCTGGAACTTCTCCGTTCAGCGGGAGATCGGCTGGAACTCGATGATCGAAGTGAACTACACGGGCAGCCGCGGCGCACACCTGTTCGTGCCGAACACGAACCTGACGTCCCTCGACCCGATCTATTGGGGCCTGGGCCGCACGGCCCTGCATAGCACAGGTGACCAATCCGTTCTATGGAGTGATTACGGATCCGAGAGCGGCTAACCTGAACCGGACCGACCGTCGCAGCGGTTCCGGCTGCTGCGCCCGATGCCGCAGTTCGACGGCGCCAGCAGCGGAACAGCCGAACCTCCAGCGGCCGACTCGTACTATCACGCCCTGCAGATGAAGTAGGAGAAGCGCTTCTCGAAAGGGCTGACATGCCTGGGTCACTACACGTGGTCCAAGATGATCGACGACTCCTCAATCGGCTCCGGCAACTACGGCTGGCTAGGCGGCCTCGACGAGCCTCCAGAATCCGCTGGAACCGGCGCTGGAGAAGCGGGCTCTTCGGCGCATGACATCGCGCACCGCATCGTCGTGACCGGCGCCTACCAGATGCCCTTCGGCAAGGGCCGGAAGTTCGGCGGCAACGTGAACCGCTGCGTGGATTGCGTTCATCGGTGGCTGGGAGGTGAGCGGCATTCCTGACCCTGCAGGGCGGCAATCCGCTGCAAGTCAGCCAGAACGGCGGCACGCTCTGGGACGGCACTCAGCGGCCGAACCTGATCGGCGACCCGTCACCACCGGGCGGCGTCGGGACACGCCTGAACGGCTACTTCAACAACGCTGCATTCTCCCGGCCGGCGACGATACGTTCGGGACGGCGCCACGGACCTGAACTACCGTGGACCGGGCATCAAGACGTTGGACGCCGCGCTCTTGAAGAACTGGGTCGTCAAGGAAGGGCAGCGCTTCGAGTTCCGGCTCGAGGCGACGAATGCGACCAACACCCCCATGTTCAGCGACCCCGCCAGCGCATACGGCGCAGCCAATTTCGGCCAGATCACTGGCACGAAGGTCGGCTCGCGCAACGTGCAGCTCGGATTCAAGTACTACTTCTGATCCGGGAGTCCTGCTTGAAAGCAAACCGCCGCCGGGTTCGATCTGGCCCGGCGGCGGTCTTTTATTGAGTCCTGCACAAACTCAAATAGGGTCGGGGGCCAGGAGGTAAATCCCAGCCGAAAGTGGGGCGAGCACCAGAAAGATCTCCAGGTGATTTAGTGTCAATCCCAGAGTGAGAGAAATGATCCATGTGGCCGCCAAGGCGATGGTCTTCCAGTTGGTATTTTGCGCTTGATGGGTCATCACAGTCCCAACATGGGCCTCACAGTTGGGGGGTGCAAGCGCATTGATGCGCAGACAGCCGTGTTATTAGGTAACTTACTGACGCCGGGATGCTGGCGAGGAATCACCCTGTCGATATTCTCTACAGTAGTTAGGTCTGTGCATGCTTCATTCTTCGGTTGGGATGGTGGCTGGGGTCAGTCAGACGATCGGCGAGATAGTCTTCCTGCAGACGCCAGTATTGAGGGCAGCCACAAGGAGCCGGGAGGGAGTATGGGAGCAGCGAATTGGCGAGTATGTCCTCAGTGAGTGGTTGTATGTCGAGTGGAAACCCAGGTCGCGAACTGGGCTGGCGCCGATGAAGCTCGCACTGTGATTTCCGGTATCGCTCGGCGTATGCCTGCGGACTGGCTGAGGGAGGAAGCAGAATTGTGACCGGGCAGCGAGTAGAAAGTCGTTCCTCCAATGCGAGGATGGCGGGCATGTAGTCCGCATCACCGGAAAGCAGGTAAAGCCTGGAAGGTTTGGACCGCTGCCCAGAAGCATCGAGAAGCATCTCGACAATGACATTGGCATCGGTTTGCTTCTCTTCACGCCCCTTGTGAACATCGCGTCTTTGGTGGAAGCCGAAGACGGTCTCAAGGCCAGGTACCGTCTGTAGCGCTGCGAGCCAGAGTCGTTGATTGAATGACTCAAAATTGTTTGCAGCGGTCTCGGCGTCGACCTCCGCAGTGAAGTAACGGATCAACCCGAGCGTCTCCCCGGATCGCAGGAAATGGCGCTCGACAAGGGATCGGAAATCGCACCAACAGAGACCGGAGAGAGAGTATCCTCGCAGGTCACGCTCGCGGCGGAAGTGGTTGGTGACGCCGTAGTAGAAATTGTAGCCGTCGACGTAGAGATGAGCGGGCATCATGCGCGCTCCCGTTGTATCACTTTGCCTGGGGCAGAAGTACAATCGCCGAGCGACCCCGAAGGATCGCCCGGCGATTAGCGTCCGGCTGAATAAGAGCGTAGCCTCAGCGGGCGGCGAGCAGGGCGCGGAGGTGACGTGCCCGCTCAGGACTGCGGAGTTGACGAAGCGCCTTGGCTTCAATCTGGCGGATGCGTTCGCGTGTAACGTCAAACTGCTGGCCAATCTCTTCCAGCGTGTGCTCGCGATCGCAGCCGATGCCGAAACGGAGGCGGATCACCTTCTCCTCCTTGGGGGAGAGGGTCTTGAGAATCGCCGCGGTTTCTTCGCGCACGTTTGAGTCGATGACAGTGTCGATAGGGGAGCTGACCCAGCGATCCTCAATGAGGTCGCCAAGAGCGGATTCCCCATCCCGGCCCACAGGCGTTTCAAGAGAGACTGGATCCCGCGAGATGGTCTTCAGCTTCTGGACCTTCTCGACGGGGATATCCATCCGGCGGCTGATCTCTTCGTTGGTGGGAACCCGGCCGAGTTCCTTCTCAAGTTCGCGGGTGGCGCGCAGGAACTTGTTCATCGACTCGTTCATGTGCACCGGAATACGGATGGTGCGCGACTGATCGGCGATGGCACGAGTGATAGCTTGGCGAATCCACCAGGTTGCGTATGTGGAAAACTTGTAGCCGCGTCGGTACTCAAACTTGTCCGCGGCGCGCATCAGCCCGATGTTGCCTTCCTGAATGAGGTCGAGCAGATGCAGCCCACGATTGACGTACTTCTTGGCGACGGAGACAACCAGGCGAAGGTTAGCCTCGACGAGATCCTTCTTGGCGCGTTCGGCCTGCAATTCACCTTGGCGGATGATCGCAAGCGAGTGTCGAAGGTCTCCCAGCGAAGCGCCGGCATCGGTCTCGCGTTTGCTGATTTCCTTCTTTAGTTCACGGATCCGGTTTCTGTTTTCCGCCTTGTTGAGCTCATAGCGGCGAACCTCGGCGTCAAGATAAGAAAGATCCTCGGCTGCCTTTTCGATGGCTTGAGAGAATACCCGCCAACGGGAAGAGACCCAGGGCACTTTCCGGATGGCCAGGTTAAGTTCGACCGCAGAACGGTAGTACTTCCAGGTGGCCTTGCGGCGACCCTTCTTGTTTGCCGAAGGAATTGCCTCGATCTTGCCGAGCAGTTGTTCCTGCTTCTTGTGCAGAGCCGTCAGCGCGGCGAACTGTTCACGCAGTTCGCGAACCCGCTTGTCATAAGCGGATGTCCCCTCCTCGACCTCGCCAAGTTCGGCGTGGTCGTCGAGGTCGGCGGCATTGGTGCGGATGTTCTCCGCGATTTCCAGCACCTGTATATGGACCAGCGCAGATCGGGCGATGGCCTTCTGCATCTTGATTTTGCCGCGCTCCATCTTGCGCGCAAGATCAACCTCCCCTTCACGGGTAAGCAAAGGCACGGCACCCATTTCGCGCAGATACACGCGTACCGGGTCATCCGTGTAGATGGATTCCTCGACGGGTTGAACCGCCGTGAACTCTTCTTCCTGGACGTCTTCCGGGTGGAAATAATTTGGCTCATCGTCGAACGGGAGACCTAGCGCCTCCGGCGATTCAGCGAGGAACTGATCTTCCTCTGTGAAATTGTCCACTCGATCTAACCTCCAAAAAACGTCACAGCCGTAGCCCCACACGCATGGGCGCGCAGAAAACCAGATTCCATCAAAAAAAAGATGCGCAAGGCTTCCGAAACCTCGTCACAGGGTCCGGCTTCGTATGCGCAAGGACAACTGCCGTGTTATCGGCAGGCCCGGTCTGGAAAAGCGGTTGTTGGGAACGGCAGGACGCTCCGAACAAGCATAACATGGTTTCCGGCCTTCTGTTACGGCTCTATTCCAACAGATGTTGCCCAGCGGGAAACGTTACAGGAACGTGCGAGAAATGTGGGGGACAACCGGGTGCTGGTGTATCGCTTCAACCACGCTTAGCCCGCATTAAGTCCTTCAATTCGCTAAGGAAAGCTTCCACGTCCTGGAAATCACGGTAGACGCTGGCGAAACGTACATAAGCGATCTTGTCGATCGCCATCAAGCGCTCCATCAGCAACTCCCCTACTTCCGTCGTATTTATTTCGCGTTCGGCCTTCTCAGCCAGCCGACCTCTCTACTTCATCGACCAGGCGGGCTAGCGTGGGCATGGAGATGGGCCGTTTTTCGCAGGCCTTCAGCAGCCCGGTGAGAACCTTTTGCCGGTCGAACTTTTCCCTGCGGCCGTCCTTCTTCACGACCATGTTCGGAATCTCATCAATTCTTTCGTATGTAGTAAATCGACGAAGGCACTGGAGGCATTCGCGGCGACGCCGAATCACATCCCCCTCTTTGGACTCACGGCTGTCGATAACACGATCCTCTCGGAACGCGCAGAAGGGGCAATTCATGGGACGATCTCCTTTGTAGCTCTCCTTAGTTGGGCTAAGGAAAGACCCTGTTGCAGAGCCATGATGAAGCCAATTGGCATAATTCCGACAAATGACGTCGCCCAGGCAACCAAAGCGATGCCGGTTGATGCGGCCAGCGGAATGTGGAACAACTCGCTGAGCACCAGAATCGAAGCAAGCTGAACGCCACCCCCGACGCCGGGGATCTGAATGATCGAACCGAATGAAACGAAGCCAATGAATGCGAGGGTCTCCGCCAGCGTCAAGTCTCGAGTTTCTGGAAATGCGTGGAAGATGGCGACGTAGGCCGCAACGAGGATGCACCACTCGACCAATGACCAAAGTAGCAGCCTGAGTACAGCACTCCACGAATTCGCCGCATGGAGGGTAGAAAGGGCGGAGCCCACCAAACGGACAGCGGCATCGCGTCGCTTCGGAGGGAGCAGTGCAATTAAAGACTGCAGACGATCCTCAAGCGTGTGCGGGCACTCCATGCAAGGCGACCAGCACCGAAAGGCAAACGACGGCAATCAGGCCGACCAGTGCGCCACCCACATCCAGAAGCCATCGAACGGACCCGTGCGAGACCGTTTCGGGCGAAGAAACGGAGAGGAGAGCAAAGCCGAAGATGGCCAGCACAATGAGGGTGTCGTAAATCCTTTCCAGCACCCAGGCCGACAACTGTGATGAGAGCGGGACGCAACTGGAGCGCGCGATGAGCCAGGGGCGGACGATCTCGCCAGGCCTCCCCAAGACCGTGAGTGCCGAGTAGCCGATGGCAGTATCCCGGAAAACATCGATGGAGCGTGCGGCGGGGGCAAGCGGTCGCAGCATGATCATCCAACGCTCCGAACGTCCCCAATAGCTCAGAACTGCCAGCGCCCATGCCGCGGCGAGCCACCTCAGGTCGGCAGTCCGCAGCGTGGCCTGAAACAGCGCCCAATCGAAGCCCGTCAGACTGGCCCTGCGAATCAGCAGGGCCACGCCGATGAGCGACTGCCGCCACCGCCAGCCAGAGGCCGATGCGTAGCTTTCGATGCAGGGAGGACGACTCATCTTGGGACATTGTTTCCAAACTCTAGGCGGTGAGATAGCCGCCGCAGGACCGTTTCGACTTAGAATAAAGGCCGGAGCCGCCTCAATTCTCCAGATCGTCCAGAGAAGAAGCGACTTTCTGCGAACTTCCCATGATAGATCCTCGTAGTTCAAGTCGGAAGGCAATGACGGCTACGCTCTGGTCGGGCGGGCCGGCAAGCCAACCGGAAAGGAACGCGAAACAGCCATGGCGGCGGCCCAACAGAGTGGACTCTTCCAAGCTGGCGGAGCCCTGCTGGCGGTCAGAGGCGAAGGCCTTGGGGCAGCCTGGAGCCGGCCAACCATGACCCAGCCGGGATCTGATCTGGAAAGGGACGCTCAACTGGTTTCGCGCTGCCTCGAAGGCAACGAAGGGGCTTGGGAGGAACTGGTCAAGGCGCATACCCGCCGAGTCTATGGCATCTGCCTGCGCTTCACCGGCAAAGACAGCGAAGCCCAGGATTTGACGCAAGACGTGTTTCTGAGGGTATTTCGCACCGTTGGCAGCTTTCGCGCCGGAGAGGGATCGTTCTCTGTTTGGCTCACCAGACTGACGCGGAACCTGCTCATCGACCACTACAGGAGAACCAAGAAGGACCGGGCGACAGATTCAATTGAGGACCAGCTGCCGATGCTGGAAGAACGGACCCGGGTCGAGACTCGGGCCGATTCGGTATTGGCCGGGCGCGAGGCGAGCGAAGCCCTCCAGGGGGCCTTGAAGAAGCTCTCTCCGGAGTTGAGAGAGACCGTAATTTTGCGTGACCTGCAGGAGTTGGAGTACAGGGAGATCGCGCAGATTCTTGGAGTTCCCGAAGGGACGGTGAAGAGCCGTTTGAATCGGGGCCGGGCCGAGCTGGCGCGAGTGTTGCGCCGGCAGAAGGTTGTCGTATGAAATGCACGGAGCTTGAAAGCCTGCTGTGCGATTTCGTGGATGGCACGCTGACGCAAAGTGAGCGGGCAACGGTGGAACTGCATCTGGCGTCCTGCCCGGGTTGCCGCTTGCTGGTGGAAGATGCCCAGGCCGCAATTGAGTTCATGGCGACGGCTGCCGAGCCCGAACCGCCACCAGCTCTGGTGAACGCGATCCTGCACGAAGCAAGGACAGGCAAGTTTACCTCCCGCCGGGCGGGCGGCGCGGGAAGCTGGCTGGCAAAACTGTTTGAGCCCATCCTGCAGCCGAAGTTCGCCATGGGCATGGCGATGACGATCCTGTCGTTTTCAATGCTTGGGCGCCTGGCAGGTGTTGAAATCAGGAGGCTGACGCCGCAGGATCTGGAACCGGCGCGGGTGGTATCGACGCTCGAGGACAAAGCCTACAGAACGTGGGAGCGGGCCAAGAAATACTACGAGAGCCTGCGGGTCGTCTACGAGATCCAACAGACGCTCAATGACTGGAGCGAATCGGAAGCGCCGGCGACCGATGGCAAAGACGGCGCAGCAGCCGAAGGACGCAAGGCGAACGGGGCAAAGACCCCGGCACTGAAGAATCAGGATGAGCTCGAAGGCCCGATTGAAACGCGGCCGCAAGGGGAGAGGACCCGATAACGTTAGTGAATCAAGGGAGAAAAGGCCATGACCACCGAGAGTGAAACCCCAAAACCGGTAACGGCCTACTGCAGAATCTGCGGCAAATCGTTGACCGAAGATACCGTCCGCCTGGCACAAGGGACGGTCTATTGCGACGAGCATCTGCCGGCAGCCAACACCGCCGCCTCAAGCGCGCCGCCGCCTGGATCGAGTTCGTTTGCGCCGGCCGGCTTGCCGAATCCCGGCGTATCCCCCGGTCTTGCCTTTATCCTGGGCCTGATCCCGGGCGTTGGAGCGATCTACAACGGGCAGTACGCCAAGGGCCTGGTGCACGTGCTGGTGCTCGGCATGCTCATCAGCATTGCCAGCGCCGATGCCGCAGGCGGCCTTGAGCCCCTCTTCGGAATGCTGGTGGCAGTGTTCTGGTTCTACATGGCTTTCGAGGCCTACCACACTTCACGCAAACGTCAGGTGGGGGAACCAGTAGATGAATTCTCCTCGCTCATCCAGTTTGGCGGACGCCAGAGCCAATTGCCCTGGCTGCCAATCACACTGATCGGGTTGGGCGTTGTGTTTCTGCTGAACAACCTGGAGTTGTTGCGGCTCAGGGCAGTCCTCAAATTCTGGCCGATTCTGATGATCGGAGCCGGTGGGTGGATGCTGTACGACCGATTCGCCGGCGTCAGAGGACCACGGGCCGAGAGCGAGGATTCGGCTGTACCTTTGCCTGGCGGCGGGACTGAGGGGGGCGGGCAATGAACAGTGCAGTTGATCTGGTGAGGGCTAGTCGCGGCCCTCTGCTGCTTATCATCCTTGGCGGGCTGATGGCGCTGGCGCGATTCCAGAATGTCAGTTTCACAAAGACCTGGCCGATCCTGCTGATTGCCCTGGGCGTGCTGAAGCTGGCGGAACGTCTGGCTTTGAGGCCGAGCGATCCACCTGTGGCTGGTTGATATCAAGGGGGTAGTCATGAAGAGAGCATCGATTGCCGGACCGCTGATCCTCATTCTGATCGGCGCCGCGCTGCTGGCCAAGAATGTCTGGCCCGACATCCGCCTGTTCGAGACGGTGATGAACTATTGGCCGTTCGTATTGATCGGATGGGGCGTATTGAGATTAGGCGAGATCATGGTGAGCTACTCGCGGGGCTCAAAGCTACCCGTATCGGGGATCAGCGGTGGCGAGTGGGCGCTTGTGATCCTCTTCACCGTCGTTTCCACCTCGATATGGGGTGTTGAGCGCTGGTCGCGTGAAGGATTTGGGCGGATTCGTGTGGGCGGCCTGGAGGTGTTCGGAGAGAGTTTTGAATACCCGGTGACGGCTGCAAATATCAAGGCCGGGGCAAAACCCAGGCTGATTATCGAGAATCCCCGCGGAGCCGTGCGCGTGAGCGCTTCCAGTTCTGAGGAGATTACAATCAGCGGCCGCAAGACCGTTAAGGCACTCGACCGGGCGGGGGCCGATCAACTGGATCGTGAGAGTAAGGTCGACAGTAGGGTCTCTGGAGACCTAGTCAACCTGACTGTCGCCCGAGCCGATAGAGAGGGCGCCAGCGTGACCCTGGATCTCGAAATCGGCGTGCCGACCGGCGCGGCGGTGGAGATCCGCGGCCGAACGGGTGACGTGGAAGTCAACGGCGTGACTGGCGGAGTAACGGTGGACCGTGAGAGCGCTGGAGTGCGGCTTGTGAAGGTCGGCGGCAAGACGAATGTTGACATCCGCAAAATGGACATCCTGCGCGCCACTGGGGTTGCCGGCGACATTTCGATCAAGGGGCGCGGGAGGGATATCGAGCTTGAAGACGTCACCGGGTCGGTGATGGTTGACGGCTCATATTCAGGCGAGGTTCACCTGAAGCGGATTGGCGGAATTGTCAGGTTCCAGAGTCCGGCGACTGAGTTCCGCGTGGAAAGCGTCCCTGGAGAATTGGATTTGAGCCTTTCCACGTTGACAGCAACGCACTTAAAAGGCCCGATGATGGTGAAGTCGAAGTCCAAGGACATCCAGTTGACCGACGTGACGGAATCCGTCGAGGTGGATATCGATCGAGGCGATGTTGAGATTCGACAGGCGAGGTCCCCGCTGGCCAGGTTGAGCATAGAAGTGGACAGCGGCGACATTGAACTCGCCCTGCCCCCATCGGCGAAGTTCAGCATCATTGGGGAAACCGGCCGCGGAGAAATCGCAAACAGCTTCGATGAAAAATTCAAGGTGGAGACCAACGACCACGGCGCGAAACTGTCTGGAGCCTCGGGCACGGGCCCTGAGTTGCGCCTGAAGACCGGCCGGGGGCTGTTTAACTTGCGCAAAATGAGTGCAGCCGAGAGCGCCTCTCTGGACGCTCCAATGGCGCCCAAGGCGACGCCGAAGGAACTTCCCGCGCCGCAAAAGGCTGAGAACCAGTAACAACCGACTGATTGCGTTTGAGAGAAAAGGCCGGCCTACGGGCCGGCCTTTTCTCGTCTCAGGATCGAGGCGGAGGGTCCAACCGGGGAAACACCTTAGGCGCACTACGGGACTTCGCTGGCGGTTTTTCAGGTATCTACCGCCTAAGAATTATCGAGGAAAATCCCGAAGATAGACTCGACGCGGGAAATAAGAGGGCGCTCCGGCGCGAGAGCCTGGTCCCCGGGAAAAGGAAACCAGGGCGAACGGAGCCCAAAGATTCTGAACGGGTGGCTGCTGAAAAGTCGCCGTTCGGCCGATAAGACCGGTGAGGAGCCGGTAAGGTCGATCCATGCAATTCTCGGAAACCGAAGTCCGGAACGCGAAGACCCAGATGCGGGAAGCAGTCACGGCGGCCAAGCTGGGACACAAGAACCTCGCCCGCAGGCTACTGGTTGCTGTGGTGGAGCAAGATCCGAAACATGAAGAGGCGTGGCTCTGGTGTGCGGCGCTTGCTGAGAATGAAGAGGAAGCCCAGCGCTGTCTGACGCGGGTGTTGGATATCAACCCGAACAATCAGCAAGCATTGAACGCGCTGGCCTTGGCGAGGCTGCGACAGGCGGCAAAGCGGCGGCCGACCGGGCGGGAGGCTCGAGAGAGCGCTTTGCAACTGGAGGACGCGAGGACTCAGGGTGGAGTCGCGGCGAACTCCCTGGAAGGCCCGGCGGCTACGGGCGACGACCGGCAACCGGAAGGGCAACAGTGGTCGTGTCCGCTGTGCCAGTGCGCGGCGAACCAGCCGCAGGACCGGTGCCGCAGGTGTGGCGCGTTGCTTGAGGTTGACAAGATCGACGATTTGGCCGGCAATCGGGACGCCGACGAGCACGCGCTACAAGAGGCGGTGCAGAGAATCGTCAAAGACCTGAAGAGTGCGCCGACGCCGGAAGCTCACATAGCGCTGGCAACAGCCTACCTGAACCTGAATCGGTCCGCGGAGGCGCTACCGCATCTGGAAAAGGCCTGTGAAATGTGCCCGACGAACAGGGCCGCGCGCACAGCACTTGACAAGTTGAAGTCCAGACGGCTGGTTCTGACCGTGGATGACAGCCTGACGGTCCGCAAGATCGTGGCAATGACGCTGGAACGGTTCGGCTTCCGGGTGATGAGCGCGGCCGACGGGATGCAGGCGCTCGCCAGGCTGAATGAGCAGCGGCCAGACCTGATCCTGCTCGACATCACGATGCCGAGGATGGATGGATATCAGGTATGCAAGACGATTAAGCAGAATCCCTACACCAAGCAGATTCCTGTTCTGATGCTATCGGGCAAAGACGGGTTCTTCGACAAAGTCAAAGGAAAACTGGCCGGGGCGACGGATTACCTGACCAAACCTTTCCAGGAGGACGAGTTGATCAAGGCAGTGGAAAAGCACATGAAGGCCAGGAAATGACCTGGTCCCCGGGTTAAGGGGTGGCGCCGGCTGGCACATTTCAGCCGGAACCGTTCCGGTTATAGAGGTCCCGTGAAAAAGAGATCCATTGAATAGAGGTCAAGGATGAGCAAGACGATTCTAGTGGTGGACGATAGCCCGGCTCACCTCGAGCTGATGCAACGAGCTATTGCAGGCCGCGGGTGGGAGGTGCTCACCGCGGCGGACGGTGACCAGGCCCTGGAGAAAGCCGAAGCCCGGCGGCCTGATTTGATCCTTCTGGATGTTGTTCTACCGAAAAAGAACGGCTACCAGGTGTGTCGGATGTTGAAACAGGGAACAACGACGAAGAGCATCAAGATCATCATGGTCAGCTCGAAGAGCCAGGATTCAGACAAGTATTGGGGGATGAAACAGGGCGCTGACGGCTATTTGGTGAAGCCGTTCGCCCCGGCGGAACTGCTAAGGGCCGTGGAGCAGGCGCTCTGAGCGACAAACGGAGTCATTGAAGGCGGAACCCATGAGCGATCCCGGGCGCGAGGATGTTTGGACAGACCTGGAAAGCCTTCTGAACAGGACGGAGGCTGGAAAGGACGCGGCATCGGCTTTTGCCGGCGATGCCGATCCGGATGTCGAAGTCCACCCGTTTGAAACGCAGGCTCAGGGGTCAAACGATCTCTCACTGCCGTTCGAAGACCTGCTCTCGGAACTGCTCGGTTCGTGGTCGGATGATTCGGGAACCAGCATTGAAGCAGCACCGGAAGGAGAAGCACCTGTCGAGGTTCCCCTGTCTTCATTGATGGCGAGGCTGATGGAGGAGCCGCAGCCAGATTCGGAGACGGCTGTGGAGTGGGGTGAAAAGACCGAAGGCCCGTTTGAGGCCGCGATTGCGATCGCCTCATTGGGGGCCTTGCATGAAAGCCTGACGGGAACGACCGGTCTTGCCGAGGGAGCACCGCCGGCAGAAGCAGGCGAGGCCGCGGTGCCGCCCGATGACTCGCCGGCGCAGTTCGAGGCTGCCGATCAAATCAATCAGCAGGCAGCGGATGAGTTGCCGGCAGAGGGGGCCGGGGACGTCTCGACCGAGGAAGCGCTTCTGGTGGGGACACAACTTGAACCGCAAGCGGAGGCCATTACTCCCGGCAATGAAGAGCGCCAGGCGGAGGCTGCCGATGTAGACAGTCTGCAGTCGGCCGGCGATGTCTCAACTGAGGAGGCGCCTCTGGTCGAGTCACAGATTGAAGTTCAAAAAGATGGAATTCCGTCCAGCTGGGAAGAACTGGAAGCCGAGGCTAGCTGCCAACCTGAGTCGATCGCTGTAGAACATGACTCACTCGCTGCCTTGCCGGCTGAGCACTTTGATCCCTCTCCGGCGGTCGAAGCGTACCAGGAATCCCCCGTGGCAGCAATTGAGGTCGATGAGGAGACTCCGGCGCTCTGGACTGACGACCTTTTCAACGCCTTGGTGAGCGGTGAGAGTGACGAGCAGCCGAATGGCCCAGCCTCGAGCTCGAGCGGTGGGAAGCTTTGGCCTCCTTGCCGGCGCCGACACCGCCGAGTTTTAGCGAGACGATGCTTTTCGAACCGCCGCTTCCGGCGGACGCATTGCTGAATTGGCCGGTCATGGAGCAAGGCCTAGCGCTGACCAATCTCGGCCAGGAAGCCGTGACGTTTGAGGAGGGCGAGGCCGGGCCCGAAGTTGAATCAGATGATTCACTCAGGCGACTTGTAGGCCAGATGCTGGCGGAAATGGCAGCCTCGGCGGCGCCGGCCCAACACACGCCCAGCACAGACGCGGCCGTGCAGCGCACGACGGAGCGCTTTTTGTCCTTCTCGCTCGCCGGCGAGGTTTACGCTGTGGCGCTTGCAGGCATTCTGGAAACCGACCGGCTGCCGAGAGTGACGCGAGTTCCCGGCTTGCCGGCGTGGGCCATTGGCGTGAGCAACTTGCGTGGTGCGATTCTGCCGGTCATCGACCTGAGAAGGCTCTTGAGTCTGGAGGAGGCCGAGAACCCACAGGACGGCCGAATCCTGGTAGTCCGGCCGTTGCCGTCGGCCTCGCCGGTGGTTCTTGTGGTCGACCGGCTTGAAGGCGTCGCGCTGTTGGCGCCCAACGAGTTGCATCCAGCGCCGGTGTGGCTGGACAGCAAGATATTGCCCTATCTGGCAGGCATCGGGAGTTTCAAGGGAAGGTTAGTGAATGTCTTGGACCTTGGGCGACTATTCGAGGCGACCGGGGTGACCGGCGACGAATCACTGCGGGTCGGCGAGGCTGTCTGAACGATTCGCCTTGCGGAGTGGATTGAGTACAACCGGCACCGGGTTCAACCGGGCGCCGCTGGTGACCGGATGAGCGAGTGTGAGGCAGGAGTGGAAGGAGTCCTTGTTGCGATGAAAAACCTGAAGATTTGGCAGAAGCTTGCGGCCCTGGCGCTGCTTGGGGCCACCCCGGTGGCGGTATTGATCTACCTCTTCTCGGCAAGCCGTGGGGAACAGATTTCAAAGGCACAATCAGAACTGTCCGGATTGGAAGCAATCAGGCCAGTGCGAGAACTCATTCAGTACCTGCCAGAGCATCGCACGCTGGCCAACAGCTACTTGAGCGGTGACGCGGACGCGCGCAGCAGGATGACGCAGATCGAACCGAACATCGAGCGTGCGATGGCCGCAATCGATGAACTGGAACGCCGCGAAGGCCGCGCTCTGGGCATCAGCCAAAACTGGGACGTGGTCAAGGCCAACTGGAAGGACCTGAAAGAGCGGTTGTCGGCAATGGGTCCGCGCGAGAGCTTCAACCGCCACACTCAGGTGATCCAGGCGGCATTGCAGGTTCTGCGCACCGTTGGCGACAGGAAGGGGCTGAGCACGGATCCTCAGGTGGAGACACTCTATCTCGGGAACAACCTGCTCGAGCACCTGACCTCGACGGTCGAGGCGATGGACCAAATGCGAGCCTTGGGCACGGGCATCGTGGTTCGCGGAAAGCCGGCGGCGACGGAGGAGACAGCGCAACTGATCTACCTCACGCGGTTGGCGAGCATGGCCAACACTCGGATGGAATCGAATGCGAAGTCCGCGGCGCGGGGCAACAGGCGGATCGAAGAGCGGCTGACGCCACTCACTTCAAGCGCGGCTGCGGCCACGGGCTACTTTACCAATCTGACAAGAAATGAGTTCATCGTGAAGGAGCTGCCGGTCGGTGAACGCGCAGGAATACTACAACGCGGGCACTGCGGCAATCGAGCAGTATTTCAAGGTCTGGGATGAGAGTGCGTGCGATCTTCGAGGGAAGCCTGCAGGCTCGAATCTCGGAACTGAACGCGCAGAAGTGGTTCCAGCTTGGCTTGGCCCTCGCCATCCTGTTTGTGGTGTTCACAATCACGATCGCGGTTCATCGCGCGATCACGACGCAGGTACGATCCATCATGGAACTGTTCCGGCAAGTGCGGGACGGCAATCTGCAAGCGCGAGCCGAGGTGATCCAGGGCGACGAGTTGGGCATGATCGCGGGCGGCCTGAACGGCATGCTCGACAACACCCTGAGCCTGATGCAGACGCGCGAGGAGAAGGAGCAAATCCAGCGTTCGATCGGACGGCTGCTGGACGAAGTGAGCGGCGTGGCCGAAGGCGATCTGCGCAAAGAAGCCGAGGTCACGGCCGACGTGACGGGGGCGATCGCGGATTCGTTCAACTACATGATCGGCGAGTTGAGAAGCATCATCGCCAGCGTGCAACGCACGACGGCCGAGGTCAATACCAGTGCCGGCCAGGTGCAGAGCACGGCGGAAGTACTGGCGCGAGGCAGTGAGGAGCAGAGCATTCAGATCCTGCAGGCGTCGTCGGCGATCGAGCAGATGGCGAACTCGGTACAGCAGGTTTCTTCGACGGCGCAGAGTGCGGCCGTGGTCGCCCGACAAGCGCTGGGCAGCGCCCAGGAGGGTGCCGAGTCCGTCCGCAAGACCATCGAGGGGATGAATTCGATCCGCGGCCAGGTCCAGGAAACCGCCAAACGGATCAAGCGGCTGGGCGAGAGTTCGCAGGAGATCGGCGAGATCGTGGAACTGATCGGCGACATCGCCGACCGGACTTCGATTCTGGCCTTGAATGCGTCCATCCAAGCGGCGATGGCTGGCGAGGCGGGCAAGGGCTTCGCGGTGGTCGCCGACGAAGTGGAGCGGCTTGCCGAGCGCGCGACCGAGGCGACCAAGCGGATCGGAACGCTGATCAAGTCGGTACAGGGAGACATGAACGAAGCCATGGCTGCCATGGAAGAAACGACTCGCGAAGTGGTTGGGGGGTCGACCTTGGCCAACGAAGCGGGTCAGCGGCTGAGCCAGATCGAGGCTGTTTCGCATCAAATCGCCGAGATGGTGCAGCAGATCTCGCTGGCGGCTTCCCAACAGGCGATGGGTTCTGAAGCCGTTTCCCGCAATGTTACCGGGATCAGCACCGTCACGCGGCAGACTGCGGACGGCGCCAAACAAACGGCCGCCGCAATTCATCATCTGGCGGCGCTGGCCGAACACCTCAACTCCAGTGTGAGCCGGTTTAAGCTGCCTCGCCAGGAGACCCGCGGCTCCGTGACAGTCTGACGGGCGCTACAGGACACACCAGGAAAGAGGTCGTTATGGGTCCACTCGATCCCGAGGTGCTGCAGGGCTTCTACGAGGAAGCGCGTAACTATGTCCCCGGCATGGAGCGCGCACTCGCAGTCCTGACGGCCGATCCGACGTCGGCCGAGGCAACCGAAGAGTTGTACCGGTTGGCCCATTCGGTAGGTGGAGCCAGTCGCATGGTCGGCTTAGGAGCCGTGGGCGAAGCGGCTTCAGCGATTGAGGCCCTGCTGGAGGAGTCGGCGCAAATGGGCGGCGCGCCGGATCCGGAATACCTGCCGTTGCTGGCCGAGGGACTGTCCTGCATGAAGTCGGCGCTGGAAGCTGCGCCATTGATGCAGAAGGATGAGCCTCCGGAGTTCGACGATCCCAATCTTCAGCGAATCCCCGCGGATCTGCTGAGTGGGTTTCTTGAAGAGAGTGAAGAACATTTGCAGGCGTCGGGCGAGGCATTCCGGTCGCTCGAATCGGCCTCGGACAAGAAACACGACCTGAGAGAAATCAGGCGGGGCATCCATACCATCAAGGGCGCGGCTGGCATGGTGGGACTGCAAACGGTCTCTCGGCTGGCTCACCGGATGGAAGATCTGCTCGATCTATTGTTCGACGGCAAACTGGAGTACTCCCAAGAGCGGCACGACTTGCTGGTGGCAACCTATGACACCCTGTCGGTTCTGGTGCGGCAAAAGGGGCGGGTGGGAAATTTGGGCGCCCACCTGAAGCAGCTATTCGACATCTACAAAACGGCGCTCAGCGTGTTTCCGTCGGATGAGGGCTCGCGGAATCAAGCCGGGCAGAATCAGAGGTGCCTGAAGCCACGCAGGGTGAATCCGAGGCAGGCGATCCGGCAAGAACCGTTCGCGCGCCATTGGAACGCCTCGATGAACTCGTGCGGCTGGTCGGTGAGTTGTTCGTTAACCGGTCGGCGTTTGAGCGACATCTGTCCGATTACGCCCGTGAAGTGGAAGAGCTCCATCTCAGCCTGCAGCGCATCAAGCGGCTGGCCAGCCAACTGGACACAGAGCATGTCGCGTTTCGTCCCTCTACCGGCGGCAGGCGGCCTTGCGAACCGAGCAGCCTGCACCCGACTCCCTTTGGGGCTGAGTTCGACGCGCTGGAGTTTGACCGTTACTCTCAACTCGACTTGCTCTCGAGAGAACTGAACGAGACAACGAGCGACATCGCCACGGCCTCGCAGGGGCTCCGGCAGTTGGTGGGCAGCTTTGACATCTACCTGACGTCCCAGGGCCGGCTAACCAGTGAGTTGCAGGACAAACTGGTTCGGTTGCGGATGGTGCCCCTTGATTCGCTGGCCAACCGCATGTATCGCACTGTCCGTTATGCGGCGCAGAAGTCCGGCAAAGTGGCGGAACTGACGCTTTCCGGGTTGGAAGCCGAACTCGACAAGATCGTTGTGGACCAGTTGGCTCAGGCTTTCGATCACCTGCTGCGCAATGCAGTGGATCACGGGCTGGAAGACCTGGAAACACGCAGGGCCCTTGGCAAGCCGGATCGGGGCCAGATTCGCGTTGAGGCTAAGCAGGAGGGAACTCACGTCGTCATTCGGATGAGCGATGACGGGAGAGGCTTTGATCCGTCGAAACTGCGCGCTGCAGCCGTGCGCCTGGGATTTATGTCAGAGCCGCAGGCGGCGCAAGCGAATGCGGAACGACTCGTTGAATTGATGTTCCAGCCTGGCTTCAGCACGGCGGCCGCGGTCAGTGAAATCAGCGGCCGGGGTGTCGGGTTGGACGTGGTCCGTTCGGCCGTGGAATCCCTGAAGGGTACAATCTCCGCTGTTTCCGAGCTGGGGACGGGCACCACTTTCACAGTTAAACTGCCAACCACTCTGGCAATCACGAAGGTGCTGTTCGTGGAGGAGCAGCAGGAAACCTACGCGATTCCCCTGGCCGCGGTCGCGCAGGTGGCACGTGTCGACGCGGGTCAAGTGGAGAAGGCCGGCGATCACGCGATGATCCGGCTGGGGTCCTCGCTGTTGCCAATCATCAGGCTGGGCGAGGCTGTGGAGGCGTTGAGGGGCGCGGAGATAGTGGCTGAACGGCAGCCCTTACTCGTGGTCCGGTCGGGCGGCGACGAATACGCGCTTGCGGTCGATCGGATTGCTGGCGCACGCGAGGTGATGGTCAAGCCCCTCTCCGGCGTGGCGCGGAAGAGTCCGCTCGCAGTGGGGGCAACCCTTCTGGGCGATGGCAGCGTGGTTCTGATTCTCAACCCGTCGTCGTTGGTGCCCGGCCGGCGCGGCGAGAATGCCATCCGGCAGAACGTGCAAAACCCTGCCGTCAGGCGAAACCTGAACGTGATGATCGTCGACGACAGCCTGAGCGTGCGCAGGGTTGTTGCCAATCTCGTCCGGCACCAGGGTTGGACTCCGCTGCAGGCTAAGGATGGGTTGGAGGCTCTCGAGATCATTCAGAGTGCTGACAGCAAACCCGACGTAATTCTGCTGGACATCGAGATGCCGCGCATGGACGGGTTTGAGTTGACCGCGACTCTGCGAGCGCTGCCTGAAACCAGGTCAACGCCCATCGTGATGCTGACCTCTCGCGCGGGGGACAAGCACCGGAAGAAGGCACTCTCCCTTGGGGCCAACCATTTCCTGGTCAAGCCCTACCAGGACGAGACACTTTTGTCGCTCGTTAGGCTTTGCGCGAGCCAGGGCAACGGCGTACGCGTAGCGTGAGGAGGAATTGTGATCAGCGGCGAACGAGTGCAAATGTTGTGGTGCGAGACGGGCGGGCAGCCGTTCGCCGTGATGGCCGAGGAGATCGAGGCGGTCGAGCGGGATCGTCAGAACATGTTGCACCGCATTCTCGTCACACGCGGGCGGGGGAGCCGGATCCCGGTTGACCGCGTGGGCGGGGTTCGGGAGATCCCAGGCGGGGAGGTGTTGCCGCTTCCCGATTCGATGCCGGAATCGTGCGGACTTCACGGAGTGGTGGACTGGGAAGGCCGCAAGGTTGCGCTTGTTTCGAGTGATTTCCTCCAGCGTGGCTGCACGATCCAGGCATTGCCTGAGAGGACGATCCCACGGTTCCCCTCTCTGAGCGCCGAGCCGGTGAGTGAACCCCACCTGATGACGTTCGTACTCGGAAAGATGCTGGATGGAACGCAGGTCGTAGCGGCGCTGCCGGTTGAACAGATTCTTGAGGTCTGCGAGGCCCTTGAATGGGTGCCTCTTGACGTTCCCGGGGGGCGGATGATGGGGCTGGTTCCCTGGCGAGGCGTTACCGCCCCATTGGTGGACCTTGCTCAGGTATTCGACCTGAGGCCCGAACCGGAACGCAGCAAGCGCCTGGTCATCGCGCGAGGAACGATGCGATCGCAGCCGGTAGCGTTGTGGGCGCCTGAGGTCCTGCAGCGGGTCAGCCCGACCAGGACGCGTGCAGCTTCGATGGTGGAGCCCCTGCTGGCGGGCGCGCCGTTGCGCGGCGTCTTCCACTGGCTGAACCGCCTGATGCTGATTCCAGACCTCGATCAACTCAACTAGCTACATAAAGACCTTGGGACGCTGAGGCTTTGACGTGGCAAAGCCCGGACCGTTCGGCCCGGGCACTTGTTGTTGACGTCAGGTGTGGTCAGCGCCTTCCGCAACCGCGTGGTCCCTGTCCATTCCTTGGACCCTGCCGCTTGGGGCCGGTGCCATCGCAAGTCCCGCCTCCCTTAGGTCCCTTGCCCTTGCAGGAGGTCACCGCCGTGCTCTCGGCCGAACGGCCTTGCGCGGATTGACCTGGCGCTGGGATGGTTATCAGCAATCCAGCCATGAGTGCAACAATCATCAGTCTCATTGAGATTCACCTCTTCCCGTTGGGTAGTCCTTCGTTCTGCGGTTCGGCTAGTTCCAGGCTGGCGCGCCATTGTCGCTTCTCAGAGCTAGCGTCTTGCCAGATTCATCGGTGAGCGAGAGAGCGACGAGCTCTCCCGTGCAGGAGGCGGTGGCGTATCTGACCGTGAGCGTCATTCCGGCCTTCAGCTCCAAGTCCGCGGCGAGCAGGATCTTTTCGGGGCCGATTTTAACCGTGATCGATTTGCCGGCTGCAACAAGCGTAAGCTGTGGCTGTTGGATGCCGGCTCCCTGAGTGACGGCGTCGATGACACCCTTCGCTTCATCTATGGTGGCCGGATCCACACAGCCTGTGCCGGAGTTCTGACGGCGCTGACGCGGATGAGTTGCCGTTGCCTTGCGAGGTCCAGAGAGGCATGCCGCTCTCACTTCGCATCATCAGGGTTACGCCGGAAGAGGGTTTGGCAATCCAAATCGCGTAGAACGACGGGTCGCCCTCCCTTGCCGAGGGAGCGGCGAGAACGCTGACTTCTTCCCCGGCGGCGAGTTCGAAATCATTATCGAGCAGGAACCAGACAGGTGCTACCTTGATCGTCTTGCCGTCAAGCGTGATTGAGGGATACTGCGCGCCGTAGGCAACCTGCACGGCGGTAATTTTGCCGATGATGGTTGTGGCGGCGGCGATATTGACCGAGGGTTGGCCGGTGGCGGGCGCCGCGGGATTGGGACCTTTGGGACCCTGAGCAAATGCCGTGGCCGCGAGAAGCGCGGTCGGCCGTGAAAATACGCATGATGTTCATTTTGGGGATTCCTCTTGGTTCTTGTCTGCGAACGCCTAAATGCTGTGCACGACGCCAGCCAACCAGCAAGGCCGATGTAACCCGTTCAATCCACTAGACTAATGAACCCGGCGAGGACGATGATGGCACGCAGACCCTGCGCGGCTAGGATAGAGTGATGCGCAGGATTTGGCAGGAACAGTTTGTGCCGATGGTGTTTGATCTCGATGTGCGGGGCGAAGTGACACCCGGCGCACTATGCCGATACTTTGGGGTGGCCGCCGGACACCACGCGACCGAATTAAGCCTGGGCGACGAAATCCTGCGGCCTCAAGGGATCGCTTGGATGCTGCACCGCTTGGAGATGCGATTCCTGGCCCCCGCGAGAGGTGAGTCACCATTGACAGTGGAAACCTGGCCGAGCGCGAGATCAGGGCGCCTTCGGGCGGAAAGGGACTTCACCATCAAGGGAGAGAACGGTGAGCTGGTTGCCGCGGGATTGTCGACATGGCTGCTGATCCAACTTGTTTCGCGACGCCCCGCTCGACTGCCGGCGGCGGTGCTGGAGGTCGCGGTCGAGGGTAAACTGGCGCCGTTTGAGGAGTCGGGAACTCAGGACGAGGAGGGCGCAGCCAATACTGTGCGGTGGAAGCTGCCGGTCATCTGGACAGACCTCGACATCAACGGGCACGCGACGTTCGCACGGCTGGTGGAGTGGGTATTGGGAGCTGCCCCATACACTCAATGGAATGCCAATCGACTCGAAGCGATGATTCTGCGCTTTGAACAGGAGGCACTGCCCGGGGAGGAGGTGACGGCGCAGTTCGACCTGATGAACGGGAAGGGCTCGCACGTCCTGACAAAGGCGGACGGCGCGGTAGCGGTACGCGGTTGGACCTGGTGGCACCCTACGGCTTAATGAGCATCAGCCGGATGTCCATCACATTGGTGCCGGTGGGACCAGTCATGACGAGATCACCGAGGGGCTCGAAGAACCGGTAACTATCGTTGCGGGCCAGAAAGGAGTTGGCGTCGAGACCGAGGGCCGCAGCCCGAGCAAGGGTGTTTCCGTCGGCGAGAGCGCCTGCAGCAGGCGTGGGCCCGTCTGTCCCATCCGTGCCTGCCGAAAAGGCGAGCACCCCATCCAGCCCGGCGATATCGAGGGCCGCGGCGAGAGCGAACTCCTGATTGCGCCCACCCATGCCTTCCCCACGGAGAGTCACCGTGGTCTCACCTCCAGAGATAAGGCAAAGCGGAGGCCGAGCGGGGCGGCCGGAGGTGGCGGCTTCGCGCGCGATGGCGGCGTGCATGCGGGCGATGTCGCGCGTCTCCCCTTCAATGGTGGTTGAGAGCACAAGGGGACGGTAGCCCAGTGAACGAGCGCTCGCTGCGGCGGCTTCAACAGCTTGAGCGTTAGAGCCGACGATAAGATTCTGGACTTTGTCGAAACAGGCGTCGCCGCGCTTGGGTGTATCGGAGTTTCGCCCGGCCAACCCCTCCTGCAATCGGCGGCTGACTGCCGAGGGTACCTTGGCGGTGAGTCCGTATTTCTCCAGGACGCCCCACGCTGAGGTCCAAGTCGAATCGTCAGGCGCGAAGGGACCGGAAGCGATCACGTCGAGCGGATCGCCGATGACGTCGCTCAACAGGAGGGCGATGACGGTGGCGGGTGAAGCAAGCCTGGCAAGCTGCCCGCCTTTGACAGCACTCAGATGTTTTCGGACAGCGTTGATCTCGTGAATTGATGCGCCGGAGGCGAGCAGCAGCTTGGTGGTTTGCTGCTTTTCGGCGAGAGTGATGGGGGAAGCCGGCAGCGGCAGCAGCGCCGAACCGCCGCCGGAGATGAGCGCTATCACGAGGTCGCTTTCGCCCGCTTGCTCACAAAGCGCAGCGACTCGGCGAGCACCAGCCACTCCGCGTTCGTCAGGAACGGGGTGCGACGACTCCACGATTTCAACCCTCTTCAGGTGCGCAGTGTGTTCGTCCTTGACCACGATGACGCCACCGGCCACCCTGCGCGGGGAAAGCAACTTCTCCGTTGCGGCGGCCATTGCGGCGGTGGCTTTGCCGCAGCCCGTGATGAAGATGCGATGGAATTGGTCGAGGCGGTAGCGCCGCTTGCCCGCCAGCAGGACCTCTCCGTCTCTGCGGAGATGGCGTTCAAGGGCGCGCCCTGGCTGTGCCGCATCGACCGCCGTCCGGAATATCGTCAACGCGTCGCGTCGCAACGGACTCTTGGTTGGCATGCTTTCTCCTTGGCGCGGGCTAGAAGATCGGCAGTTTCAGGATGTCATCGATGGCGCCCTGCGAGCCGTCGTGACCCACGGTGATGTGGTAATCCGCCTTCTCATAGGCGGGTCGACGAAGCTCGAATAACTCTTCGACCTTGCCGGGGTCTCTCGCCAGCGGCCGATGAGTGGCGTGCGAAATGCGGGCTTGCACGATATCCAGAGGAGCGTCGAGCCAGATTGAGATGCCGTGGTTCTGAATCAGGTCGATGTTTGGCGCTTGAGCGAAGCACCCGCCGCCCAATGCCACCACCCACGGGACGCCTCGGGCAATGTCGCGGATTCGAAAGACGAGGGCCTCGTGTTCTAACCGGCGAAAGTCGACTTCCCCGCGCTGGTCGAATATTTCATGGATGGTCATGCGCTCGCGGCTCTCGATGTCGTCATCGAGGTCGGCGAATCGCCAACCGAGGTGGCGGGCGAGGGCCCGGCCCACCGTACTCTTGCCGGAACCCATAAAACCTACCAGATAAATGCCCGGCGTTCTCTTGAGCTTGAGGATCATTCGACGTTTTCCGTCATTTTTTGCTGTTGGCTCATTTTACCCAGCGCGGCCTGCCTGCGGGAGAGGCCCGCATTGGCGCCTCGCGACGCTTCGCTCGCGCCGGTGATCAGGACTGTCTTTCCGCGAATCTCCATATCCAAGATTGCCAGTGGTGAAGCGCGATAATGGTAGCATGCGCGAGGGTCTGCTGCCGCTGTTCCCATTGGAAGTCGTTCTCCTGCCTCGCACCCCTCTGCCGCTTCACATCTTCGAGGACCGATACAAGGAGATGATCAGTGAGTGTCTTGAGGAGTCCGCGGAGTTTGGGGTCGTCCTGGCGCGGGGCAACGGAGTGCTTCGAACAGGGTGCACGGCGGCGATTGACCGAGTGCTCCAGCGGCATGAAGACGGCCGCATGGACATCCTCGCTTACGGCGTCGACCGCTTCGAGATTGTTTCGATCGACACCGTGCGCAAATACTTCCGCTGCGAGGTGCGTTATTTCGACGACGACGACGATCGGCCTGCCGGGCCGGGGACGATTCATGCTGCGGCGGAACGATACGCACAATACGCCGGGATTATCGAAGCAGACGTGGAGACGCCCGACCTGAATGACCCGCGACTCAGCTTCCTGCTCGCTCAGGTATCACCTGACCTCAGCTTTCGACAGATGCTGCTGCAAATTCGCAGCGAAGCCGACCGGATGGAGCGCGTCGCCGAACACTTGGCCAATCTCGCCACCCGGCAGCGTGCGCGCGATGAGATGAAGAGAGTCGCCCGTTCCAACGGACACGGCAAGCACTCACCGGAGTCAGGAGAGTGACCGCGTTCCGGGAGCGTCAGCACCTGATCATCGATGCCGACGACACACTCTGGGAAAACAACATCTACTTTGAATCGGCGTTCGAGCGATTTGTCGATTTCCTGGAGCACTCGACCCTCACCGCCCCGGAGGTGAGGACGATTCTCGACGAGATCGAATTAGCCAACATCAAGGTGCACGGCTACGGGTCGCTCAACTTCGCGCGGAACCTGGCTCAGTGCTATGAGCGGTTAACGGAGCGGGGCGTCCGTTCGGAGGACCTTGACCGCGTGAAAGGATTCGCGTTGGGTATTCTCGAGCAGCCTCTCGAGATCATCAAAGGCGTGCCAGAGACGCTGGAGTATCTGGCGTCCCGGCACGATCTGACCCTGTTTACGAAGGGCCATGCGGAGGAGCAAAAACTGAAGATCGACAGGTCTGGGCTTGGTGTCTATTTCGGCCACACGGCGATTGTGAAGGAGAAGGACGAAGCGGCTTACTCTCGTCTCGTTGCTGAGAGGGGGTTGGACTCGACGCGCACATGGATGATCGGCAACTCCCCGAAGTCGGACATTAATCCAGCGCTGCGAGCCGGGATCAACGCCGTGTTTGTTCCGCACTCCCGTACGTGGTCGCTCGAGAATCAAGCGTTGGAAAACAGCGGCACTGCGCCGGCTGCTGGTAGTTGAGGAATTCCCGAGCCTTCGTACTATTTTCTAATCAAAGATCCGGCTGGCCTTGCCGGCGAAATCGAGCACCGACGAAGGGAAGACACCGAGCACGATGGTCGCGATGGCGGAACCAATGGCGGCGATGAGGATTCCTGAAGCCGGAGCAGGAATCTCGTCGCCTCCCTCGGGGGCGGCCTGCATGTACATCACGACGATGAGCCGCAGGTAGTAGTAGGCCGCCACGGCGCTGTTCAGCAGGCCGAGCACCGTCAGCCAGACCAGGTTGCGAATCGAGCGCCGCCTT
The DNA here is from genome assembly GCA_963714395.1 of Bryobacteraceae bacterium. GTDB lineage: Bacteria > Acidobacteriota > Terriglobia > Bryobacterales > Bryobacteraceae > JACADU01. Next base: position 220,905 of record CAVQOO010000039.1, on the reverse strand, counting down.
GAAGATGTAGAACTTGCCGAAGAAGCCGCCGGTGAGCGGCACGCCGATCAGCGACAGCAGGAAGATGGTGAGCATCGCGGCCATGAGCGGCTGCCGGATGCCGAGCCCGCGAAGATCCTCGATTTCGACGTAGCGCTCGCCCTGGCGAGCAACGTGCGTCACGACGGCGAAGGCGCCGATGTTCATGAAGCGCGTAGGCGGCCAGGTAGAACATGGCGGCCGCCGTGCCGATCTCGAAGTGCGCGCGTGAGCGCCACCAGCACGTAGCCGGCGTGCGCGATCGAACTGTAGGCCAGCAGGCGCTTGACGTTGGTCTGCGCGCAGCGCGGCGAAGTTGCCGATGATCATCGTGGCCAGCGCGGAGATCCAGACCAGCGGCTCCCAGCGGCTTGTCCAGCGGGCTCGAAGGCGGTCATGAAGATGCGCAGGAAGATGGCGAAGGCCGCGGCCTTCGGGCCCGCCGAGAGGAAGGCGGTCACCGGCGCGGGCGCGCCCTGGTAGACGTCCGGCGCCCACATCTGGAACGGCGCGGCGGAGACCTTGAAGGCGAGGCCGACGAACATCAGCGCGGCGGCGCAGCCATGATCAGCACTGAGTTGGGACGCGCGGCCGGATCGAGCAGCGCTGCCGCGGATCGTGCGTCAGGTTCGGTGGAGCCGGTGATGCCGTAGATCCATGCGACGCCGTAGAGCAGGAACGCCGTGGCGAAGGAGCCCAGCAGGAAATACTTCAGCGCCGACTTCGTTGGTGCGCTTGTCGTCGCGCAGGTAGCCGGCCAGCACGTAGCTGGCGATCGAGCGAGATCTCCAGGCCGATGAAGATCATGATCAGGTCGTTCGCGGTCGCCATCAGGCACTGGCCGGCGATCGAGAACAGCAGCAGCGCGTAGTACTCGCCGGACTCGTGGCCCTCCGCGCGCAGGTAGTGCGTAGGAGATGAGGATCGGTCAGCATGCCGACCGCCAGCACCAGCAAGCGGAAGAACGTGCGCGAAGCCGTCGACCATCAGCATGCCCGAGAACGCCGGCCCGGGGTCAGCTGCGCCTACCGCGGCAAGCCGATAGCGCGGCCAGCAGCGCCACCAGCGCGATGCCAGGCGAAGCCGGCGTTTGCGCTCAGTGCGACGTCAGCGGCTCGAGCACCATCAGCAGCGTGCCCGCGACGGTCAGAAGCGATCTCCGGCGGAAGCGCATGAGCTCGGCGGCGGAGGGCATGAAGTTAGCGGGCATGGCGAACCTCCTGCGCCTGGCGACCACCGGAACGGACGTTGGCTGCGTCTGACTCGAGCATGCGCGCGTTGCTCGCTCGAATCGGCGGCAGGAAGGTCTGCGTGCCGACGCCCATCCAGACCATCAGCGCGATCAGCGGGACGACGACGGCCCACTCGCGCGGGGTCAGGTCGGGCATGTGGTGCTGCACCTCGTCGGGCGTCGCGCCGTAGAAGACCCGCTGGTACATCCAGAGCATGTAGACGGCGGAGAGGATCACGCCGATGGCGGCGAAGACCGCCCAGAGGAAGTTGGCCTGCGCCGCGCCCTGCAGCACCAGGAACTCGCCGACGAAGTTGTTCAGCAGCGGCAAGCCCGATGCTGGCCAGCGTGGTGATCAGGAACATCGTGCGTGAGCCACGGGGCGGCCGTCGCGACGCCGCCGTAATCGGCGATCTCGAGCGAGTGCCGCCGCTCGTACAGCATGCCGACCAGGATGAAGAGCGCGCCGGTCGAGATGCCGTGATTCAGCATCTGGTAGACCGCGCCGTCGAGTCCCATCTGCGTGAAGGAGAAGATGCCGAGCACGACGAAGCCGAGGTGGCTCACCGAAGAGTAGGCCACCAGCTTCTTCATGTTCGGCTGCACCATCGCGACCAGCGCGCCGTAGATGATGCCGATGATGGCCAGCGCCGACGATCCACGGCGCGCACTCGCGCGCCGCGCTCGGGGAACAGCGGCAGGCAGAAGCGCACCATGCCGTAGGTGCCCATCTTCAGCATGACGGAGGCCAGCATGACGGAGCCGGCCGTGGGCGCTTCGACGTGCGCGTCCGGCAGCCAGGTGTGCAGCGGGAACAGCGGCACCTTGATGGCGAAGGCGACGAAGAAGGCCAGGAACAGCAGAATCGCCTCCGTGGAGGCGAGCGTCAGCGTGCCCGCTGCTCATCATGTCGAGCAGCACCGGGATAGTCGAATGTGCCGCGCTTGGTTGTAGAGGTAGATGATGGCGGCCAGCATCAGCACCGAGCCGGCCATCGTGTAGAGGAAGAACTTCACCGCGGCGTAGATGCGCCGCTCGTGGCCCCAGATGCCGATCAGGAAGTACATCGGGCACCAGCGAGACTTCCCAGAACACGTAGAACAGGAACAGGTCCAGCGCGACGAAGACGCCGATCAGCCCGAACAGCAGAAGCAGCAGGAAGGCGTAGAATTCCTTCACGCGGTTCTGAATGTAGCTCCAGGAGATCAGCGACGCAGATCGGCGTCAGGAACGTGGAGAGCAGCACCAGCCAGAGGCTCAGGCCGTCGAGGCCGACGTGGTAGCGAATGGCGGGAGATTCGATCCACGGCAACGTTGGTCTCGAAGCTCATCTGCTTCGGATTTGCCAGGCACGGGGCCGAGCAAGCCGAGAGAAACGAGGAACATCAGGATGCGCACCACGAGGGCGAACATGCGGATGAGCTGATGGTTGTCCTTGGGCAGGAACAGCGTGCCGACAGGAAGCCGGCCAGCGGCAAGCAGCGAGCAGTATGTCCAGCAGGTTCACTTGCAGCCTCCCAGGAAGCTGGCGGCGGCGACGATGACAACCGAGCCGAGCAGCACCCAGGCGGCGTAGCTGCGGATGTAGCCGGATTGCAGCTGGCGCAGACCGCCGCCGATCGCGCGTGCGACCGCCCGACGCCATTCACGGTGCCGTCGATCAGGCCGGCGTCCACGCCCTGCCAAAGCACCGTCGCGAGCCGTCGCGCAGTGGGGTGAACGATGAGCGCGTCGTAGATCTCATCCACGAAGTACTTGTTGTAGACCAGCCTGTACAGGGCCGCCGAATGCGCGGCTAACAGCGCCTGAGCAGACCCGGGCTTCACCACGTAGAAGAGCCAGGCGAGCGCGATGCCGGCCAGCCCGGCCATCACGCTGATCGCGACGAGTGAAGTCTCGTGCGGCGCTGCTCCCCGCCGAACATCGGCTCCAGGTAGTGCGGAACATCGAAGGTAGCCGCCGACGAGCGAGGCACCGCAAGCACGCCCAGCGGAGCCGTCATCACCGGCGGCGATTCGTGCGGATGCGCATGGCCGCGGTAGTTGCCGAAGAAGGTCAGGAAGATGGCGCGAAAGACGTAGAACGCCGTCATGCCGGCCGTCACAACGCCGACCCAGTACATCCACGGGGCGTGGTGGTGCGCGGCCAGCAGAATCGCGTCCTTGCTGTAGAATCCGGAAAACGGCGGCACGCCGGCGATGGCGACGGCGGCGCACAACAGAGCAGAAAGCAGGTCCACGGAATCTTCGTCCGCAAGCCCGCCCATCTTGCGCAGGTCCTGCTCGCCGTCGAGCGCGTGGATCACGCTGCCGGCGCCGAGGAAGAGCAGCGCCTTGAAGAAGGCGTGCGTCATCACGTGGTAGATGCCGGCGGAGAATGCGCCGACGCCGAGGCCCAGGAACATGTAGCCGAGCTGCGAGACCGTCGAGTAGGCGAAGACCTTCTTGATGTCGTTCTGCGTCAGGCCGATGGTGGCGGCGAGAACGGCGGTGACGAGACCGATGATGGCGACCACGTCCATCGCGACCGGAGCGCAGTTCAAAGAGCGCGGAGCGCGCGCGACCATGTAGACGCCGGCGGTCACCATCGTGGCCGCGTGGATCAGCGCGGAGACCGGCGTCGGGCCTTCCATCGCGTCCGGCAGCCAGACGTACAGCGGGATCTGCGCGGTCTTGCCGGTCGCGCCGACCAGCAGCAGCAGGCAGATGAGCGTCATCATGCCGGCGCTGGCTTCGGCGGCAGCTTCGCGGCTTGGCCGAAGACCGTGCCGAAATCCAGCGAGCCGAAGTGGATCATGATCAGGAACATCGCCAGCGAGAAACCGAAGTCGCCGATGCGGTTGACGATGAACGCCTTCTTGCCGGCGTCGGCCGCGCTCTTCTTGAGGAAGTAGAACCCGATCAGCAGGTAGCTGCACAGCCCGACGCCTTCCCAGCCGACGAACAGCACCAGGTAGTTCGCCGCCAGCACCAGAACCAGCATGAAGAACATGAACAGGTTCAGGTAGGCGAAGAAGCGGTAGTAGCCGCCTCGTGCTCATGCGCCATGTAGCCGATGGCGTAGATGTGGATCAGCGAGCCGATGCCGGTCACCACCAGCAGCATGACCGCGGTGAGCCGGTCCACCGCGAAATCGAAGCCGACGTTGACGATGCCGCTCTGCATCCAGGTGAAGTAGCGCTCGACGTAGGCCTCCTCGAGCGTGCCGAGGCCGAGCAGCGTCTTCACCGACCCAGAGCAAGACTGAGCAGGACGCTGCCGATGGCGACCGCGTTGACGGCCGTCTTCGACATGCGCCGGCCGAAGATGCCGTTGACCAGGAACCCGGCGAGCGGCAGTGCGGGAATGAGCCAGAGGTGCTGCATTGTTGTTCTCTAGAGCTTCATCGAGGTGACTTCGTCGATCTCGAGCGTGGCGCGGTTCTTGAACACCGTCAGGATGATCGCCAGGCCGACGGCCGCCTCCGCCGCCGCCACCACCATCACGAAGAAGCTGAAGATGTGGCCGTCCACTTTGCCGAGCTGTGTGGCTGAAGGCGACGAAGGTCAGGTTCACCGCGTTCAGCATCAGCTCGATGGACATGAACACCGTGATGATGTTGCGCCGGAGCAGGAAGCCCGCCACGCCGAGCGACGAACAGGATCGCGCTCAGGATGAGGTACCAGGAGAGCGGAACTCCGTGGGGATCTGAAAGGGCATCAAGTTCAGATCTCCTTCCGCGCCAGCACGACCGCGCCGAGAATCGCGATCAGGATCAGAATCGAAGTCACCTCGAACGGCAGCAGGTAGCGGGTGAACAGCTCGCGGCCGACTCGAGGCGGCGTCGCCGTGCTGGAACGCCGCCGAACTTGACGGCTGCCGTCTGCGGAATCTGCATCCGCAATCGTGGCAGCGCCAAGCAGCCGCGGCAGTGAAAAGCAGAGGCAGCGCGACGGCTGTGCTGAGCGACCTTCCGGGTCGGTCGCTTCTCGGCGCCGGCGTTCAGCAGCATGATGACGAAGATGAACAGCACCATGATGGCGCCGGCGTAGACGATCACCTGCACGGCGGCGATGAACTCCGCCGCCCAGCAGCAGGTAGAGCACCGCCAGCGAGCCCATCACGCCGACCAGCGAGAGCGCGCTCGAGATCGGATGCGTCTGCACCACCAGGTTGATGGCGCAGGCCACCGCGATGGCCGCGAAGATCAGGAACAATGGAACATCGAACATGACTACTTGCTCACTCCCTGCGCCCTCATGAGAGCGCCACCAGCAGGCCGGTGATCAGCAGGTTGACCACGGCGACGGGAAACAGAAACTTCCAGGCGAATCGCATCAACTGGTCGTAGCGGAAGCGCGGCAGCGTGCCGCGCACCCAGATGAACAGGAAGAGCAGCGACGCCGGTCTTTGGCCACGAACCAGAAGAGCGGCACCAGGATCGGCTTGCAGCACGGGAATCAGGAACAGCCGGCGAGCCCGAGGAAGATAACGCCGAAGACCGGGAAGGAGAAGCGGTCCCACCGGCGCGTGCGCAGAGCCTGCGATGCCGTGGTAGAGCAGCATGAGCCCGGCGCAGCCGAGCAGCAGCGGCGGCACAAAGTCCGAGCCGTACTGCAGCCGGCCACAGCGGCTGCCAGCCGCCGAGGAACAGCGTCGTGGCCATGAAGCAGACCGTGATCATGTTGGCGTACTCGGCCATGAAGAAGGCGGCGAACTTCATGCTGCGTACTCGGTGTGGAAGCCGGCCACCAGTTCGTTTTCGGCCTCCGGCAGATCGAACGGCACGCGGTTGGTCTCGGCGAACCCGGCGATCAGGAAAATCAGGAAGCTGAAGACCTGCGGGAACGGTCCGGCGAAGACGCTCCACTTGGGGATGAAGCCCAGCCAGTAGCCGTGCTGGCCCATCACCATCTCGCGCAAGCTCAGAGTATTGAGAATCAGCAGCGGCGCGACGATCGCGAGCGCCAGCGGCAGTTCGTAGCTGATCATCTGCGCCGCGCTGCGCAGTCCGCCCAGCAGCGAGTACTTGTTGTTCGACGCCCAGCCGCCAAGCGCGATGCCGTAAACGCCCAGCGAACGAGACGCCAGGATGAACAGCATGCCGATGTTCGAGATCGGTGAGCTCCAGGTAGGTCTTGACGCCGAAGATCTCGACCTCGGGGCCGAACGGAATCACGACGACGGAGATCAGCGCCAGGGTGACCGCCAGGAACGGCGCCAGCAGGTAGAGGAACTTGTTGCACGTTCGGCGGGATCACGTCCTTCCTTGGTGAGCAGCTTGATGACGTCGGCCAGCGGCTGCAGCAGGCCGTGCGGCCCCACGCGATACGGTCCGGGACGCAGCTGGATGTGCGCGAGCACCTTGCGCTCCACCCACTGCAGGTAGGCGCAGCGTGGTCAGAAGGACGAAGCCACCACCGCGGCCTTGATGAGACTGAGGACGTAGAAGTTCATTCTGAGTTCAGCCCATTGGGTACAGGCGAGCCCGGATTGCCGGGGCCGCTAGCGTTTGAACAGTTCGCCGGGCGCCTCCATGACTGAAGTCAGCCTCTTTGAGTACCGGCCCAGAGTCCCCGACGTGAACAGGGTATCGCCGGAAGGCCTGATGTGCTCGGGCCGTGGCATGGCGGGAACACGCCCATTCACGGGCGTCGTCTGCGCTGCGCCGCCGGTGGCGATCACCGGCAGCGGCACGTTATATCCGCGTGACCGTCCGGCGAATCTCGTCGAACACCGTGTCCGGAGTCCAGATGCCAAGGTCGAGGCCCATCTCCTTGGCGAGCAGGCCGAAGATCTCGAGGTCCGGCTTCGCGCCCATGACTGCGCGCTCCGATCTTGAGCCGCTGCACCTCGCCGGTGACGTTGGTCACCGTGCCCGTCTTCTCGTATGCGCTCGCGGCGGGCAGCACGACGTCGGCGCGCCTGGCGGTCTCGGTCAGGAACAGGTCCTGCACGACGACGAACGCGTTCGCGCTGGACAGCGGGCGCGATTCGAGCGGATTGGCGCCGACCACCCAAAGCACGTCGAGGTCCGTCGCGGCGAGCATCTCGTCCAGGGTCAGGCCGGGCTCGAGTCCTGCCTCGCGTACGCTGTGATAGCCCGGCGCCAACTCCGGCACGAGGCCCATGTCCATGGCGCCGCGCGAATTCGAGTAATCCACCAGGCAGACGTACTTCACCGGAATGCCGAGCGAATCGCCGAAAGCCGACCAGCTGGCGGACGGCCTCGCCTTGAATGGATGTCGCCGAAGAGAATGACCAGTTCCGTGCTCGCTTGAGTTCGCTCGCGAGAGCGACGCGATCGCCTCGAGCTCCTTGCCCGCCTGTGCACGGACTGACTGCGTCGCGATACTGCTCCTCGCGGACCGGGCCGGGGTTCACGAGTAGACGCGGCCATTTGATGGTGCCGGTAGTTGGCGCGCATCTGGTAGGCGAGCAGCGGATGCTGCTGCGCGAGATCGGCGCCGATGACCAGCACGGCCTTGCGCGGTGTACAGATCGGCCATGGTCGCCAGCGCGTCCGGCTTGCCGCTCAGCGCGTCGAGCAGCGCTGGACACGTCGCCGGTGCGGTGATGGTCGATGTTGGCGGTTGCCGAGCCCTGGCGGGCGAACTTCTGCAGGTAGTAGTTCTCTTCGTTGGTGGTGCGGGTCGAGCCGATGACGCCGAACTTGCCGCCGCGCGCCTTGATCTCTCGCGAACTTCGCCGCCACCGTCGCGAGCGCTTCGCCCAGGAGACCGGTTCGAGCTTGCCGTTCTTGCGGATCAGCGGCGACTGCAGCCGCTCCGGAGTGCGACGAAATCGAAGGCGTAGCGGCCCTTGACGCACAGGAACTCGCCGTTGATGCCGGAGCGGTCGCGATTGTTGCCGCGCATGATCTCGCCGTTGCGCACGCCGAGAGTCGTCTTGCAGCCATCCGCGCAGTGCGTGCAGATGGTGCCGACGTGCTTCATCTCCCAGGGCCGCGTCTGGTAGCGGTACGTGCCGCTGGTGAGCGCGCCCACCGGGCAGATGTCGATGCACCATGCCGCACTCGTCGCACTCGAGGTGGTCGCCGTGGTTGGGCGCGATCTCCGCAGCCACGCCGCGGTTGATGACGCCGAGCGCGCCGACGCCCATGCCTTCGTTGCAGATGCGCACGCAGCGGTAGCAGAGGATGCAGCGCGGCGCGATCGAAGAACACCACCGGGCGACCACTGCTTCTCGTCCGCGTGATGCTTGATCTCCGTGAAGCGGCTCTCGCCCGCGCCGTAGCGGAAGACCATGTCCTGCAGTTCGCACTCGCCGCCCTTGTCGCAGACCGGGCAATCGAGCGGATGGTTGGTGAGCAGGAACTCGAGCATGGACTTGCGCGCCTCGACCACCTTGCGGCGTCTCGGTGCGGACCACCATGCCTTCGGCCACCGGCAGCGTGCAGGCCGGTCATGCAGCTTGGGCATCTTCTCCACTTCCACCAGGCACATGCGGCAGGCGGCCTGCAGCGAGAAGCCTTCGTAGTAGCAGAACGCGGGAATCTCGATGCCGGCTTGCTTGGCGGCGTCGATCACCAGCGTCCCGGCCGGCGCCTTCACCGGCCGGCCGTCGATCGTCAGGTTGATCAGATCAGCCATGGTTTGCTCCGTGACGCTAGATGACCACCAGCGGGCTGCGTCTCCGGCGCAGGCATGAAGGCCTGCCGTGCGAGCGGATGCGCCTTCGAACTCGTCGCGGAACTTCTCGCACGAAGCGATGGTCGGCATCGCCGCCGCGTCGCCCAGCGGGCAGAACGTCCGGCCGAGCATGTTCTGCGCGAGCTCGCCGATCAGGTCGATGTCCTTCGGACTGCCCATGCCCTCGTCGAAGCCGCTCCAGGATCTTCCTCAGCCAGGTGGTGCCCTCGCGGCACGGAATGCACCAGCCGCAGCTTTCGTGCGCGTAGAACTTCATGATGCGCAGCGGCAGCCTTCACCATGCACGTGTCTTCGTCCATCACGATCACGCCGCCCGAGCCGAGCATGCTTCTCGCCTTGGCCAGCGAGTCGTAATCCATGGCGATGTCGCACTCCTCGGCCTTCAGCACCGGGCAGGACGAGCCGCCCGGGATCACCGCCTTCAGCTTCTTGCCGCCGCGCATCCCGCCGCCGACCTCGTTGATCATGCGCAGCAGGTTGAAGCCCATCGGCAGTTCGTAAACGCCCGGCTTGTTCACGTGGCCGGAGAGGCAGAACAGCCGCGTGCCGCCGTTCTTCGGCGTGCCGAGCGCGGCGAACGACTCGCCGCCGTCGAGAATGATGGCGGGCACCGCGCAGAACGTCTCGACGTTGTTCAGCACCGTGGGGCACTGGAACGCGCCCGACCACGGCCGGAAACGGCGGCCGGATGCGCGGATTGCCGCGCTTGCCCTCGAGCGATTCGAGCAGCGCCGATTCCTCGCCGCACTCGTACGCGCCCGCGCCGGTGTGGGTGTAGAGATCGAAATCGAACGCCGGTGCCCAGGATGTTCTTCGCCGAGGATAGCCGCGCGCGTAGGCCTCGGCGATGGCCCGGTCCATGATCTCGATCAGGTAGCGGTACTCGCCGCGGATGTAGATGTAGCCCGCGTGCGCGCCCACCGCCAGCGCCGGCGATCAGCATGCCCTCGATCAGCTGGTGCGGATCGTTCTCGATCAGCACGCGGTCCTTGCAGGTGCCCGGCTCGCCCTCGTCGCGCGTTGACCACGATGTACTTCGGCTTGGCGGATTGCGCGGCACGAAGCTCCACTTCATGCCGGTGGGGAAGCCCGCGCCGCCGCGGCCGCGCAGCGAGGACGTCTTCACCTCGTCGATGATCTGCCTCCGGCGTCATGTCGAGCGCCTTGCGCAAGCGCCTCGTAGCCGTCCTGTCGCGAGGATACGTGTCGAGCGACGGCCGAGTCTGCGGGTAGGCCGAAGCGGCGCGTCAGCACCTTGATTTCGAGCGGGCTGGGTTCGTTGTAGAGCATCGCGTTTCCTGTGGTCTCCCGTGGTGCCGCTACTGCTTCGAGCCGAGCGAATCGATCAGCCGGTCGAGCTTCTCCGGCGTCACATTCGTGGTGAAAGTCGTAGTTCACCTGCATCGCCGGCGCCCAGGAGCAGGCGCCCATGCACTCCACTTCTTCGAGCGAGAACTGGCCGTCCGGCGGTCGTCTCCCGGTGCCCGATGCCGAGCTTCTTCGCAGGCGTGCTCCCAGAGCTCCTCGCCGCCCGTCAGCAGGCAACTGATGTTGGTGCAGATCTGGACGTGATGCTTGCCGCGCGGCTTGCGCCGGAGCATCGAGTAGTAGCCGACCACCTCTTCCACCTCCACCGGCGTGACGTTCGAGCCGCGGGCGACTCTCGGCGATGAGCTCCGGCGTGACGGAGCCGATCTCGTCCTGCGCGTACAGCAGCATGGGAATCAGCGCGCCCGCTGGCGCCCGGGCGGGTAGTGCGTGAGCAGGTTGGCGAACTTCGCTTCCAGTTCCGGAGAGAAGGTCATCTCACGCTCGGATCCAAGTGGAGGAAACATGGGCGATCAGCGATCGACGTCGCCCAAAACGAAATCCATGCTGCCGAGAGACGCGACAGAGTCGGCGATCAGGCTGCCCTCGAACATCGGGGACAGCGCCTGCAGGTTGCCGAAGCTCGGCGTGCGCATGAGCACGCGGTACGGCTTGGCTGTGCCGTCGCTGACCACGTAGTACCCAATCTCGCCGCGCGGCGACTCTCGATCGGCTCGTAGACCTCGCCCGGCGGCACGCGGAACGCCCTCGGTGACGATCTTGAAGTGGTAGATGAGGGCCTCCATCTGGGTCTTCATCTTCTCGCGGTCCGGCAGGACGACCTTCGGCGCGTCGGCGATCCAGCGGCCCTCGGGCATCCCGTCCAGAGCCTGCTGCACGATCCGGCGCGCTCTGGCGCATCTCCTCCATGCGCACCTGGTACCGCGCGTAGACATCGCTCTCCGGTAGACGGGCACCTCGAAATCGAACTTCTCGTAGCTCGAGTAGGGCTCGCTCTTGCGGATGTCCCAGGTCAGGCCGGCGGCGCGGAGCATCGGGCCGGTGACGCCGAAGTCGAGCAGCTCCTCCAGCGGCATGTGGCCGACGCCCTTGGCGCGCTCGCATGAAGATGGGGTTTGCGTTGAGCAGATCTTCGTACTCGTCGACCTTGGCGTCGGGAACGCGTCGATGAATTTGCCGACCGCCTTCTGCCACCCGCGCGGCGGCTCCAGCGCCAGCCCGCCGATGCGGATGTAGCTGGTCATCATGCGCTGCCCGGAGAACATCTCGAAGATCCGCAGGATGTCCTCGCGCTCGCGGAAGCAGTAGAAGAATACGCGTCATCGCGCCGATGTCGAGGGCGTGCGTGCCGAGCCAGACCAGTGGCTGTTGATGCGCGTCAGCTCGGTCAGCATGACGCGCATCCACTGCGCCTTGGGGGGAATCTCGAGTCCCAGCAGCTTCTCCACCGAGAGGCGTAGCAGAGATTGTTCGACAGGTTGGACAGGTAGTCGATGCGGTCGGTGAGCGTTGTGACCTGCTGCCAGTTCATGGCCTCGAACTGCTTTTCGATGCCGGTGTGCAGAAAGCCGATGTCGGGCTGAGCCTTGAGGATCGTCTCGCCGTCCAGTTCCAGCAGCATGCGCAGCACGCCGTGCGTGGACGGGTGCTGCGGACCCATGTTCAGAGTCATGCGCCGCGGCTTGGTTGCATCGGCGCTGCCGCTGGAGTTCTCCAACTCCAATGGGCTTGCCGCCTCTATCTCGCTCATCGTGTTCCCTCTATTGGCCTCAGCCGATCTGCCGGTTCCAGAGCCGGCAATTCTATTCATCCTGATAGCTGTACTTGTGCCCGTGAACCGGGAAATCCTTCCGCAACGGATGGCCTGCCCAATCTTCCGGCATCATGATGCGGCGCAGGTCAGGATGGCCAGTAAACGTAATGCCGAACAAGTCGAATGCTTCGCGCTCATACCAGTTCGCCCCCGCCCAGACACCGGTAACGGAATCCAACTCCGGGGACCCGCCAGCCAACGCAACCTTCAGCTTCAGGCGCTCATTCCTATCCAGACTGTGCAACAGGTAGAGCACTTCGAATCGCGGTTCGAGCGGATGCCGGTCGATACAGGTGACTCCCGCCAGACGCGCGAAACCCAAATGCTCCTTGAGCAACCGGCAGACCGCGACGATTTTGTCGGCTTTGATCCACAGCAGCGTCTCGCCTAGTTCGCGGCTGCCGCCTTCGATCGCCGACGCATCCCATGCTTCTATGGCGGCCGGCGCCGCCAGTTCTTTCAACGCCTCTGTCAACATTCGATTCTGTCCTTCTAACTGCCGTCGGACTGCGTTGTCGATTCCTGCGCCCAGTTCAGCACGCCTTTCTTCCAGATGTAGAAAAAGCCCGCCAGGACCAGAACGATGAACAGAAGCATTTCCACAAACGCGAACATCTTCAATTCCCGGTAAACGACCGCCCAGGGATAGAGAAAGATCGCTTCGATGTCGAACAGGATAAACAGCATCCCCACCAGGTAGAACTTCACGCTGAAGCGCTCCTTGGCGTCACCAGTCGGCGTGATGCCGCACTCGTAAGGGATGTCCTTTACTTTGTTCTTTACGCGCTTGCCCAACAGAACGCCCGCCCCGATCAACCCTGCCGCGACGGCTGCCGCGATGTGGACCTGGACAAGCACCGGGAACCAGTTTTGCGGATTGAATTGTGACATGAGATGTTGCGCGAAGCCCGGTGAGCGAACTTTCACTATAATGAGGCCAGAAACAACGTGTCAAACCAACTCGCTTGTCCGTTTTACGTGAACGGAGAGGCGTTTGGCTGCTGTTGAAGCCTACTGAAACAAACATGGCGCAAATGCAGATTCTCATTCGCGTGAACGGTGAAGAGCGCAGGACCGCCGTGGGCCAGACCCTGGCAGGCCTGTTCGCCGAACTCGCCTTGGATCCGCAGCGGGTTGCTGTCGAGCTAAACCGCGAGATCATACGCCGCCCGCTGTGGGACGCGAAGATCCTGGGAGAGGGCGATTCGCTGGAGATTGTCGAGTTCGTGGGCGGTGGAAATGGCTCGAAACCGACCCACTATCTGTAGCATCCCATTCCCTACACGCCCCAGATCTTGCGAATTGAATTCTGCGGTCCAGCCGTTAGACTGATGCTTGGCCTCGATCCCAAACAAGCGGCGGTGATTATGTTCAAAACAAAAGCGAAAAGCTCTGAGGCGGCGCCCCTCATGATCCACTCCAGCGCCGATGTCAGCAGGTTGACCGGAGTCAGCCTCAGGCAGTTGCAGTGGTGGGACGAGCAACGGGTGGTCAGCCCTCGACATGAAGGGCACAAGCGAGTCTATTCGATGGAGGAGGTTCTGGAGATCAGCATGATCGCCGAACTCCGTCGAAAAGGGTTCAGCCTCCAGAAGATTCGCCGTGTCCTCAAATTGATGCAGAAGGAGATGTCGCGCCGCCTGGGTCAGATCATGGCCGGAGATTCGGACGTCCATCTGCTCACCGATGGTAAGTCGATCCACCTGGAGGACTCTCCAGAGCGTATCGTCGAACTGCTGAAGTCCTCCCGGCAAGCGATGTTCCTGGTCTGCGTCACCGATCAATTGAAGCGCCTGATCGCCACCCCCAGAAAGCCTCCAAAGAGCGAAACCGCCCTCGCCGGCGCCGCGCGGCGTGCCCGGGCACTGTAATAACTGTCTCGGGACTGAAAGAAATGCAAACTTCCGGCGCCTTCATCCCGTCTAACGGAACAGAAGTCCGCGCGCGTTATACTGGGCTCTATCACCGGGCACGTCTGGCGTTCGCCTAGAGGACGCAATTGTACTGATTAGACCTGGAGCAAGGGAAGAAGAAGACACCGATGGCAAAAGAACTGCGGTCGATGCTGTTGTCGTTTTTGGTGATCGCGCTTTGCGCCCTCATCGCTGGGAACTTCGCGCCGGGCGGACCGGCGCGTGCTGAAGCCGCAGGTCTCGCTCTAGCGGGCGACGAAGAGCTATCGGCCGGCCTCAAGTCCTTTACGGCTGTTTATCGGCTCCTTGAAGAGAACGCCGCAGAACCTGTGAACGCCGACAAGCAGATCTATAAGGGTGCCATCCAAGGCATGTTGCGGACACTCGATCCGCACTCCAGCTTCTTCGATCCAAAGGACTTCCAGCAACTCCGCGAAGACCAGCGGGGCGCCTACTACGGCGTCGGAATGACGGTGCAGCCCAAGGAAGGCCGGACAGTGGTTGTGGCCCCCTTCACCGGCTCCCCAGCCTACAAAGCCGGCATCCGTCCGGGCGATGTCCTGCTGGAGGTGAACGACAAGCGGACTGACGGCTTGACCACCACGGAAGTGGCAGACCTGCTCAAGGGCCCCAAGGGCACCAAGGTGACCGTCCTCGCCGCCCGCGAGGGTGTAGATAAGCCACTTGTTTTCAATCTGATTCGAGACGAAATCCCGCGGTTTTCGATCCAGAACGCCTTCTGGCTCAAACCGGGCGTCGCCTATGTCGACATCGAGAGTTTCAACGAAAATACCTCCCGCGAACTCGATGAGGCGATCAAGAAACTGGGTGAGGACAGTATCAAGAGTCTCGTTCTCGACCTGCGCGACAACCCTGGCGGACTCCTCAATGAGGGCGTTGCCGTGGCCGGACGCTTCCTCAAGAGAGGTCAGGTTGTGGTCGCCCACCGTGGCCGGACGACCCCCGAGAAGCACTATACCGCCCCCACCGGCGGCAGCAGCAAGTCCTTCCCGATCGTCGTGATGGTCAACGCCTACTCGGCTTCCGCGGCTGAGATCGTCGCCGGAGCGCTGCAGGATCACGATCGCGGCTGGGTGTTTGGCGACAATACCTTCGGTAAGGGACTGGTTCAGACTGTGTTCCCGCTGTCGGAGAACACCGGATTGGCACTGACTACGGCGAAGTACTACACGCCGAGCGGGAGGCTGATCCAGCGCGACTACTCCAGCGGTAGCTTTTACGACTACTACTTCAATCGCAAAGAAGGCGCAAAGAAGGATTCCACCGACGCAAAGATGACGGATGCGGGCCGCGCCGTTTACGGCGGCAACGGAATTCAGCCGGACGAGAAGTTTGAGTACACCTACAAGCCGTTCCAGGTGCAGTTGATTCGCAAGCAGGCGTTTCGCGAGTTCATTCCGAAGTTCTTCGCTGGCCGCGATACGAAGCTGGCGCGAGATTGGGAGCCGGATACCACGACCATGAACGACTTCCATCAGCACCTGCTCAAGAACGATGTCAAGTTCACTGAGGCGGAGTTTGCAGAGCAACAGGAGTGGATCAAGCAGCAGATCAAGCGCGAGGCGCTGATCACCGCGTTCAGTCTCAACGAGTCGATGAAGTACGCGATCGAGACCGACCCTGCGGTGATAAAGGCTGTTGAGAGCCTGCCGAAGGCGCAGGCACTACTCGACACAGCCAAAAAGCAGATGGTTCAATTGGACAAGAGGTCCCGTAAAGATTGAGTCAGGCTGTCGCCCACTTACAAAGTCCAACACCACAAATTCTTGTTCTTGACACGGGCGGACAGTACACGCACCTGATCGCCAGGAAGGTTCGCGAACTCGGCGTCTACTGCGAAATAGTGGCCAGCGAGACGCCCGCCGCGCAATTGACGGGAGCCCGGGGCCTGATCATCTCGGGCGGTCCGGCCAGCGTCTATGAACCGGGCAGCCCGCAAGTGGACCCCGCCATCTTCGACCTTCCTGCCGCGCTTCTCGGGATTTGTTACGGCCAGCAACTGATCGCCTTCCATCGGGGCGGCAAGGTGGAAAAGGGAACTAAAGGCGAATACGGACTCGCCCATCTTGCACTCTCGGCAGATGCACCGCTGTTCAAAGGTGTTGAGGGCCAGCAGCAAATCTGGATGAGCCATCGAGACACGGTCACGGCTCCTCCCGATGGTTTTGACGTGCTTGGCTCCACCGAAACATGCTCCATTGCCGCAATCGCCAACGCAGTCTCGACGGCAGTATGGCGTTCAGTTTCACCCTGAAGTCGTACACACGCCTTGCGGCAGGCAGGTTCTCAGGAATTTCCTGTTCGATGTCGCCGGCTGCACAATCGACTGGAATCCCAAGGACCAGGTGAGCCGGATCGAGGAAGAGATCCGCCGCACTGCCGCCGGGCGCAACGTGTTCTTCTTCGTCTCCGGCGGTGTGGATTCAACTGTCGCCTTCACACTCTGCCTGCGGGCGCTCGGTTCCGAACGCGTCCGCGCCCTGTATGTCGACACGGGGTTGATGCGAGAGGGTGAGACGGCATTTGTGCAGAGCGTCTTCGAGAAACTCGGCGAGGGCATTTTCAGTGTGGAGCACGCCTCGGACCGCTTTCTCTCCAAACTGGCTGGCGTCCGCGACCCTGAACAGAAGCGGCACATTATCGGCGAGATGTTCGTCGAAGTGCAGGAACGAATCCTCGACTCAGGCCACTACCTCGACTGGAACTGGGTCCTGGGGCAGGGCACAATCTACCCGGACACGATCGAGAGCGGCGGGACAGCCAAAGCCGACCTCATCAAGACACATCACAACCGGGTCGCGGGAATTCAGAAGCTGATCGCGGATCACCGGCTTGTCGAGCCGCTGCACCTGCTTTACAAAGACGAAGTACGAGAGGTGGGAGAGGCGCTGGGCTTGCCCGGTGAACTCATCCATCGCCATCCGTTTCCAGGTCCAGGATTAGCCATTCGATGCCTTTGCGAGGACTCTGTTCAGTCCCCGGAAAAGACCCCCGACGGGTATATAGTTCCGCTTCATTCTGTCGGAGTGCAAGGCGATTCACGCAGCTACCGGCCGGTGTTGGTGTTCGAGGAGTCTCCGTCAACTCCCGGCATGGAGGCTCGGGCAACCGAGGCGATCAACAGGATCTTTGGCGTCAATCGCGTCGCCGCTCTGGCTGGAGCCCACACTCCCCTGGGCGCCCTGACCACTCAAAAGGCCTACATCACCGAAGAACGGCTCGCGCGTCTCCGCGCGGCCGACGCCATCGTGCGAACGATGTGCCGTGAGTCCGGCTTCGAAAAGGACGTCTGGCAGTTCCCCGTCATCCTGGCCCCTCTTGGGACTCCAGATCGGCCGGATTCTGTCGTGTTGCGGCCAATCTACTCGGTGGACGGAATGACAGCAAGCGCGGTCATCATGCCGCAACCCCTGATGGAAGCCATGACTGGGCGACTTCTTGCCCTCGATGGCATCTGCGCCGTGCTCTACGACCTCACCCACAAGCCCCCCGGAACCATCGAGTGGGAGTAGCGCGTCCCCTCCAGCCGTGGTGGTAGAGTGAGCCCATGCAGGTATCCTGGCGGGGTGTTTTCCCCGCACTCACAACTCAGTTCAACCCCGATTACTCTCTGAATCTCGAGGCGACCGCCGAGCACCTCGAGCAGCAGATCCAGGAGGGCATTCACGGCGTCGTCCTGCTTGGCAGCGTCGGCGAGAACACGGCTCTGGACGCGGCGGAAAAACTGACAGTACTGAAAGAACTCACCGCCCGCGTGGACAAGCGGATTCCCGTTCTGACAGGCGTTGCCGAAACGACCACGGCTCAGGCCTGCCGGTTCGCTGAGGCGGCGGCTGACTCTGGCGTCGATGGCCTCATGGTGCTCCCAGCCATGATCTACAAAGCCGATCAACGGGAATCCATCGCACATTTTCGGACCGTCGCCAATGCGACATCACTGCCGATCATGGTCTACAACAACCCACCGGCTTATCATGTCGACATCACGCCCGACATGTTCGCTGAACTGGCCGACGAGCCGACGTTGGTCTGCATCAAGGAGTCGTCGGACAACCCGCGCAGAATTACCGACATCTTCAACACTTGTCGCGATCGGTACATCCTGTTCGCGGGGGTGGACGACCTGATCCTCGAGTGCCTGCTTCTTGGCGCGACAGGCTGGGTCTCGGGTCTGGTCAACGCATTCCCGCGCGAGAACAGGTTGCTCTGGGACCTCGCGGAGGCCGGACAGTGGGAGCGCGCCCGGGAGATCTATCGCTGGTACACTCCCCTGCTGCATCTCGACACACATCCCAAACTCGTGCAGTACATCAAGCTCGCCGCGCAGGAGTGTGGCTTCGGCAGTGAACTCACGCGACCGCCGCGGCTCACCCTGGAAGGCGAAGAGCGTGCCCGGATTTTGGCCCTGATTCACCGCGCGATGCGGACGCGGCCGTCGCAATGAAGACAGTACGAGTAATCGACTCGCACACGGGCGGCGAACCGACTCGCGTAGTGATCGAGGGGGCGCCCGATTTCGGCTGCGGCTCGATGGCGGAGCGGCTGGAAGTGTTCCGGCAGGGAGCATGACGATTTCCGCTCGGCCGTAGTGAACGAACCGCGCGGCTCCGATGTGATCGTCGGCGCGGTCTTGTTGCCTCCCGCCGATGCGGCCTCTGCCGCGGGCGTCATCTTCTTCAACAACGTGGGCTATCTGGGGATGTGTGGCCACGGAACAATTGGCGTGATGGTGACCTTGGCGCATCTGGGCCGTATTCAGCCAGGACGCCATGCGGTCGAAACCCCGGTCGGAACCGTTCACGCTACGCTCAATCCCGACGGCTCGGTTTCTGTTCAGAACGTCTCAGCGCGCCGCTTTCGTGCCGCGGTTCCTGTCGAAGTGCCAGGACATGGCGTCCTCCATGGCGATATCGCCTGGGGCGGCAACTGGTTCTTTCTCGTCAGTGATCATGGGCAGCAACTGTCTCTGGCCAACGTCGAAGGGCTCACTCAATTCGCCTGGAAGATCAGACATGCGCTCGAAGAGGCAGGCGTCACGGGCGAGAACGGCGCCCTGATCGATCACATCGAACTGTTTGGGCCTGCGTCCTCGAAGCATGCCGATTCGCGAAACTTCGTTCTCTGTCCAGGGGGAGCCTACGATCGCTCGCCTTGCGGCACAGGCACCTCGGCCAAGCTCGCCTGCCTCGCCGCGAGCGGCAAACTCGCACCCGGCGCAATTTGGCGGCAGGAGTCGATTGTCGGCAGCGTGTTCGAGGGCTCTTACGAAGAGGCGCCTGGCGGCATCGTTCCCACTATCCGCGGCCGTGCCTGGGTGAACGCGGACTCACTATTGCTCTTCGACGAGTCGGACCCCTTCGTGTGGGGCATCAGGGCATCCTAGAGACATGAGCCGGCCGGACGCGATTGTCATCGGAGCGGGCATAGTGGGAGCGGCTTGCGCCGCTGCCCTGGCGCGCGACGGCCTGCGGGTTCGCGTGCTGGAAGGCCATATCCCGGGAGGCGGAGTAACGGGCGCGGGCATGGGCCATATCGTGGTGATCGACGACGATCCGGCCGAGTTCGCACTGACACGGTACTCTCGCGGTCTCTGGGATGAAATAATCCCGCACCTGCCCGTCGAGGCCGAGTGCAGCCGCTGCGGCACGTTGTGGGTCGCCTGCGACGATGAAGAACTCGCTGGCGCGCGGCAGAAGCACTTACGCCTTGAGCAGGCGAGCCTTGAAGCGCACATCCTCGACCCTGCACAACTGGCCGAGGCAGAACCAAATCTGCGCATCGGCCTCGCTGGCGGACTTCATGGTTCCCGGCGACTCGGTCCTGTATCCACCTTGGGTTACCCAGTGGTTTCTCCGCTCGTCGCCCGATGATTGAGTTGCGTCGCGAAGTCGCAACGACATTGCGCCTCGACGCACCGATCAGGATCCTCGCGACAGGCTCACAGTTGAATCTATTGCCACAACTGCCGATCCGCCCGCGCAAAGGGCACCTTGTCATCACGGACAGGTATCCGGGCCTGCTGAACGCGGAACTGGTCGAACTCGGCTACCTGAAGAGTGCGCACGGCGGGGGGACGGAGTCTGTCGCGTTCAATGTCCAGCCGCGTTCGACCGGGCAGTTGCTGATCGGCAGTTCCCGGCAGTTTGGTGCCTCGACCAGCGATGTGGAGCCGCACATGGTGAGGCGAATGCTGCAGCGGGCGTTTGAGTTCGTGCCCGCGCTCGCACAATGCAAGGCTGTGCGCACCTGGACCGGGTTTCGGGCCGCGACCCCCGACAACCTGCCCTACATCGGACCTTGGGCCGAGGACCCGGGCCTGTGGATTGCGATGGGACATGAGGGCCTCGGCCTGACCACAGCGCCCGGCGTGGCGGGACTGTTGGCCGATTTGATCGCCAATCGCGCACCTGCAATCGAGGCCGCGCCGTATCTGCCTTCGAGGATTGCGGCATGAGGGTATTCGTGAACGGCCGTCCTCTGGACGTGAATGAAGAGGCCACGGCAGCAGTCGCGTGTATACGTGCGGGAGCAGTGACGAGAGTCTCGACGCATGGAGAGTTGCGCGGGCCGCTTTGCGGGATGGGCATCTGCTATGAGTGCCGCGCGGTCATTGACGGCGTCCCGCACGAACGCTCGTGTGTAATCCAGTGCCGCGAGGGGATGAGGATCGAAACCGATGCGTGAAGTTCGCACGGGACTTGCGATCGTCGGTGGTGGACCCGCCGCTCTCGCTGCTGCCTGTACGGCGGCCGAACGAGGCGACCAGGTTCTCGTCATTGACCGGCAAAGCAGACCCGGCGGGCAGATCTGGCGCGGGAAGTCCAACGAATGGCTCAGCCGCTTCGCTCGCTCCGGCGCCGCCTGGCTAGGTCAGGCTGAGGTCTTCGACGCCGCACCGGGCTTTCGCCTCATGGCGCAAACTCCTGAAGGACCCAGCCGCAGTTCTCGCCGAGCGAGTGCTTGTCGCTGCGGGCGCTCGCGAGCTATTCCTTCCCTTCCCCGGCTGGACGCTGCCCGGCGTCTATGGTGCCGGCGGGCTTCAGGCCTTGATGAAGTCAGGACTCCCAGTCAACGGAATGCGCGTGATCGTGGCAGGTTCCGGTCCCCTGCTCGCTGCCGTCGCCGCGGGATTGCTCGACGCCGGCGCCCACGTACTGCGTCTCGTCGAACAAGCTCCTCTGGGACAAATTAAGCCGTTCTTCCGCCATGTCGCCACAAACCCGGGAAAGTGGCTGCAGGCGCTCGAACTCGGCGTCAAGCTGGCAGGGCGTATGCAATTCGGCGTTTGGCCTGTCGCGGCTCGCGGCCAGAAAAGCGTGGAGGAAATTCAGCTTTCGTCCGGTGAAGTGCTCCGCGCCGACGCGCTAGCTTGCGGCTTCGGCCTCGTGCCGAACACAGAAGTCCGCCCAGTTGCTGGGGTGCAATCTGACACCCGACGGTTTCGTCGCGGTCGATGACCGGCAGCGGACTTCGGTGCCGGGCGTCTTTGCGGCGGGAGAGGTCTGCGGAATCGGCGGTGTCGATGTGGCCATCGGCGAAGGGCTTGTCGCAGGCGGAGCGTCTGTCAACGTGGACCGCAGTCTCCGCGGCATCCTGGCCGACTCTTTCCGCTTGCGCGATGAACTCCGTACTGTACCCGAGCCGGAGACACTCGTATGCAGATGCGAAGACGTGGCGTGGTCTCGCCTCACCGGCTTCAATGGTTGGCGAGAAGCCAAGCTCCAGACTCGTTGCGGAATGGGCTCGTGTCAGGGTCGCGTTTGCGGCGCTGCTTTGCAGTTTCTCAGGGGCTGGCCTCAACCCGATGCTCGCTCGCCCCTGGCTCCGGTTCCCCTTTCGAGCCTGTCTGATGAGTAAATGGATGGAATGGATCTGACCAGGCGCCAATTGCTCGCGGCCATGCCGGCTGCGCCCGCATTCCAGCCGGCTTCCCGATCGAAGCCTAACGTCCTGTTCCTGATGGCCGACCAGCACCGCGGCGACTGTCTTTCCGCGGACGGCCATCCTGTCGTGCGCACGCCCCATCTCGATCGCCTCGCCCGCGACGGAGTTCGATTCCGTCACGCCTACTCGACAACGCCGACATGCACGCCCGCGCGCGCATGCCTGCTGACCGGCATGTCCCCATGGAATCACGGGATGCTGGGCTACTCACGCGTCGCCGGAAAATACCCCGTGGAAATGCCCCGGTCGATGAAGGCGGCAGGCTACTTCACCATGGCCGTCGGCAAGTTGCACTACACGCCGCAGCGCAATTATCACGGCTATGACCTCGCGCTACTCGACGAATCGGGTCGCAGCGAGTCCATCGACTTCCGCAGCGACTATCGTTCATGGTTCTACGCGCAGGCGCCCAACCTCAATCCTGATGCGACCGGAGTTGGCTGGAACGACTACAAAGGCAAGGCCTACGTGTTGCCCGAACGCCTCCACCCGACCCGATGGACCGGCGATGTCGCCGTGAATTTTCTCGAAACGTGGCAGCGGCCGGACCCATTCTTCCTGAAGGTCAGTTTTGCCAGGCCGCACAGCCCCTACGATCCGCCGCAGCGCTCGATGGACGCATACGGCTCGGCCAACGTTCCTGTCCCTGCGGTGGGAGGCTGGGCCGCCCGCAACGAAGTACGAAACACGGATCGCGACGACCTTTGGAGGGGACGTCTCTCGCCGGAAGCAACCCGAACCGCCCGGCAGGCCTACTACGGCTCTGTGAGTTTCGTCGATGAACAAATTGGCCGGATTCTCGGGGCGCTTGGAAGCGCGCGGCTGGCTCGACAACACTCTCGTCATCTACACCTCGGATCACGGCGACATGACGGGGGACCATCACTTGTGGAGAAAGTCCTACGCCTACGAGCCCTCTGCCCGGATACCGATGATCGTTCGCGGGCCTGGCGCGATGGGGGGCAGAATCCTTGATGCGCCGGTCGAACTCCGTGACATTCTGCCGACGTGTCTCGACGCTGCCGGCGCTCCGATCCCGCAACAAGTGGATGGCCGGAGTATGCTCGACGCAGTCCGCGGCCGGCCTTGGCGCGACTTCATCGATCTCGAACACAATATCTGCTACGCCCCGGAGAATAACTGGAACGCTCTCACGGACGGTAAGACCAAGTACATCTACAGCGCCTTCGACGGGCGCGAGCAGTTGTTCGATCTCACTTCTGATCCCCTTGAGCGGAATGAGATCACCGACAGCGCCCGTCTTCGCCCATGGCGCGAGCGCATGATCGCGCACCTCTCTCCGCGCGGCGACTTCTACGTCAGAAACGGCTCGCTCACTCTCCGGCCGGAAGGTCGGTTGCACTCGCCCAACTATCCGGCGGCTACCCAACCATCCCCGAAGCAGTGAGCAGTGCTTCCTCCACCGCCAACTCAAGATCGGGCGTTGTCTCCAGCGGCTTCTCGCCTCGAACAGCGGCGGCGAATGCGGCAATGTCGCCGACGTACCGCTCGTACGGAGGCAGTTGCGGCTTCTGCCGCCCTGCCTGGTAGGGCCCGGCGGCTTTCTGCAGATCGATTTCCAGCGAAGGCGGCTCAATGGGCCTCACAACGGCGTTTCCGTTCGAGCCGAAGATCTCAATCAGCCGGTGCGAACTCGCGTTCGGCTGCAGGACACTGGACACGAGGATAGCCATTGCGCGCGGGTACTCGAATACCGCCGCGGTGTTGTCCTTGAGCGTGTCGTCGAAGCGTCCGTCGTGCCTCAGGAACGGCGTGATCTTCGACGGCTTGCCGAGCAACCTGACAACGATGTCGATGAGATGCGCGCCCTGCTCGAACATCTGGCCGCCGCTGAACAGGTTCCACTCAGGGCGCCGATCTGCGCCTATGAGCGTGTTCATGCGGGCTTGCACCATATAGACCTCGCCCAGCCAGCCGGAGCGCGCCGCTTCCAGGGCTTTCTCGACGGCAGGGTTGTGGCGCCACATGTAGCCGCTCTGGATTACAAGCCGCTTGGCTTTGGCCAGTGCAACGATCTCGCGCATGTCACGCAAGGTCTCCGCCGGCGGCTTTTCGATGTGGCAGTGCTTGCCCGCCTTCAGCGCCTCGATAGCCAGCGGCCCGTGACTCTTGACGCCGCTGTCGATGAAGACCGCGGTGATCGACCGGTCGCCAAGGATCTCGGCCTTGGAAAGCCAGCGGATCCCGCCGAGTTTGGAGTAGCTCTCGCGAACCTTGGCGTCGTCTTCCCAAACACCGGCCAGATCGAACTCCGGCGACTTCTGCACGAGCCGGACCTTGTCGAACGCGTGCGAATGGCTCGCACCCAGAAAGGCGGCCTTGACCCTCGGCGCGGGCTGCGCCGCCAGCATGACTGCAGAACTCCCTGCGACTGAGCATCGCAGCAAGTATAATCGACCCACAGCCATGTCGATCACCAGAAGACAGATACTCGCTTCCGCCGCGGTTCAGTTTGCCCAACCGAAGCCCGGCGTAACCTACTACGTCCGCTACTCCATCAACGGCTCTGTCTCTCACGGCAGACTGGAGGGTGACCGCATCCAACCGCTGCAAGGCAGCCTCTTTGACAACCCCAAGCCGGCCGGCAAGCCGGTCGCGGTGTCTGCGGTCAAGCTGCTCTATCCGTGCCAACCGCCCAAGGTTCTCGCTGTGGGCCTCAACTACAAGTCCCACATCGGCAACCAGCCCGCGCCCAAGCGGCCTGAGATCTTCTACAAGCCCATACCTGCCTGCAGAATCCTGGCGACCCGATCGTGATCCCCTCGGACTCGAAGAACACCCACTACGAAGGCGAGCTCGTCATCGTCATTGGCAAGGGACCAAAGCAGATCTTCGGCTATACCTGCGGCAACGACGTGAGCGAGCGCGACTGGCAGAACGGAACCGACAAGGACATGCAGTGGTGGCGCGCCAAGGGAGCGAATACCTTTGGGCCCCTTGGCCCGGCTATTGCCGTCGGGCTCGACCCGAAGCCTTCACTGCTGCAAACGCGTCTCAATGGCACAGTCGTCCAGAAGCAGTTCGTCTCTGATTTGTTGTTCGACTGCGAAGCGATCGTCTCGTTCATCTCGCGCTACGTCACACTGACCCCCGGCGATGTCATTTACACTGGCACGCCGGGCTCGACGAAGGCCATGAAGGCTGGCGACATCGCGGAAGTCGAGATCGACGGCATCGGCATCCTGCGCAGCCCGGTCAAGGCCGGGTAGACGCAGGCGCTATATCCGATGAAAGGCGCGGAGAATCTCCCGGGGTGAGTAGCGGAGCGCGACGGGCCGTCCGTGCGGGCAGCTCATCGGGCATTGAGTGCGAGCCAGTTCCGACAGCAGCCATTCCATCTTGCGGTGCTCCAGGGGCATGTTGATCTTGATGGCCGCGCGGCAGGCCAGCGAGGCGGCGATGCCTCGCCGGAAATCGTCCACGCTCACTCGCCGCATCTCCTTCTCGGCGATCTCGAGGATCTCGTAGACGACACGCTCGATCTCGGAGGCGGAGAGATCCGAGGGCGCGGCCTTGAAGGCGATGGTGCGGTGGCCGAACGGCTCGGTCTCGAAACCGGCTCGGTGCGAGATCGTCGGCGATGCGGTCGTACTCGACCTGCTGCGCGGGCGTGAGCTGCGAGAACGAGCGGCAGCAGCAGCCGCTGTTGCTCGACGCGGCCTGCGCGCCTGCTGCGCGAGGCATCTCTCGAAGAGAATGCGCTCGTGGGCGACATGCTGGTCGATGATCCACAGCCCGTCCGGCCGGCGGCGATGATGAAGCTGTCGTGAATCTGCCCCAGCACGCGCAGGTCGGCCAGCTTTGCCATCGTCGGAGGCGGGTCGAGGATCACGCCTTCGGGCGATCCGCCGTGAGTGTCGGGAACGCGGAGGCGCAGCGGTTCCGGTCGAGCCTCGGGAAGCCGACGGGAATCGGCGGCGCGACGCGAAGTCGAACCGGCTGGGCGGAGGGGCATCGGGTTTGAGAGTGTAATCCGCCAGCCGCTCCGGCGGCGCGTTGGGCTCCGGCAGCACGTTCCGCGCTTCGTCGAAGCGGAAGTTCTCGATGGTCTGAGTGAACTCCGAATACGGCAGCCGCGCGGCCATCTGAGGCTGCGGGAATCCAGCCACCGGAGACGCCTGCGGGGCGCTGGCCACAGGCCTTGACGCCATCAGAGACTCCCGCAGGGAGTCGCGCACGAAGTCGTGCACAAGACTGCTCTGCCGGAAGCGAACCTCAGTCTTCGACGGGTGCACGTTCACGTCCACCTCCCCAGGCTCGCAGTCCACGAACAGCAGGGCGAACGGGTAGCAGGCCGGCGGCATGAGGTTGTGGTAGGCGGCCGAGATCGCGTGCAGCAGCAGGCGGTCCCGAATCAGCCGGCGGTTGACGAAGAGGAAGATCGAGTTGCGATTCGACTTCTGGACCTGCGGCCGCGAGACGAACCCGGAAATCCGGAAGCTCGCCTACCGTCCGCTCCTCGAGTTCGATCAGCTCATCCAGGGTCGGGCAGCCGAAGACCTGAAAGACACGCTCGCGGAGCGAATCCACCGGCGTGACGTGGAGCAATTCCTTGCCCGCATGAGTGCAGCGTGAAGCTGTAGCCGGGCGAGCCAGCGAGTAGTGGGTGACCAGCGACGCGATGTGGGCCAGTTCGGTCTGCTCGCTGCGAAGAAATTTCTTGCGCGCCGGCACGTTGAAGAAGAGGTCGCGAACGGTGATCGACGGTGCCGCGGGCCAGCGCCAGTTCCTCGCAGGCAGACGATCTTGCCGCCGGCAATCTCGACGCGCGTCCCGGTCGGCTCGTCCTCGCTGCGCGTTTCGAGCACCAGGCGCGAAACGGAGGCGATCGACGGCAGCGCCTCTCCGCGAAAGCCGAGAGTCGCGATCGCATCCAGTTCATCGACGCTGGCGAGCTTCGAGGTCGCGTGGCGTTCGAAGGCCAGCAGAGCGTCGTCGCGGAGCATCCCGTCGCCGTTGTCGGCGACGCGGATGAGCCGGCGGCCTCCGCCGTCACACTCCACGCGGATGTCGGTGGCGCCGGCGTCGAGGGAGTTCTCGAGCAGTTCCTTGACGACGCGACGCGGGGCGCTCCACCACCTCGCCGGCGGCGATCTTGTTGGCGATGTTGTCGGAGAGGACGCGGATGCGGCCCATGAAACGGAAAGCGGCGCGAGGCGAGCGGCCCCGCGCCTTCTTAGCTCATGATAGGTGATCGGACAGCTACTGGATCACGATGCCGCGTGAGGGCAGGAGCGTGCCGAGCCGCTGCTGCAAAGTCAGCACGTTGCGGCGATACTGCACCGTCTGATTGACAAGGTTCGACTGTGCCGTCGTCAGGTCGTTCTGCGCCGACAGCAGGAAGAAGATGTTGATGACGCCCAGGTCGTAGCGCTTCTGGTCGGCGTCTGCACGCTTCTGCGCATAGTCGAGCGCGACCTGCGCCAATCGTGACGCTGGCTTTGGCTGTTCTCGACGTTGTTGATCGCGTTGAGTACTTCCTGGCGGATCTGCTGCTCGAGCGACCGCTCTCGCAGCGCGTTCAGGCGTTTGTTGACTGCTGTGTCCGCCAGATTGGCCGCGGCCAGCGCGATCGCGTAGGGGGAGCTGCAATTGGAGCGAGAACGCAAAGGTGTTGAAATCGAAGCCGAACATTTGACCCCATGCGTCACCCGGACCGCCAGGAACGAAGAGCGGCGGCGTGACGGTGCGGATGTAGCCCGGACCGCCACGGCCATAGCTCTGATAGGAACCTTGGAGGTTTAGCAGCGGCTTCGCCGCGTTGAGTGCGTTCTGAATCTGCAGATCGTTGATGTCCAGGGACACGCGTGCCGACTTGAGGTCCGGGCGGTTGGTCATCGCCGTCTGCACCGCGGTATCGGTTTCGGGAGTCGCGTCTTCGAGTTCGGGCTTAACTTCTTCGGTCAGCACGATGGGCAGCTTGCGAATCTCCGGGTCGAGATCGACGCTGATCTGCCGGCGGAGGAAGTCTTCGGCGATCGAAAGCTGGTACTTCACCTGAGTGAGGGCGATTTCGGCCGTGGCGTAGTTCTGCTGCGGCTGGAAGATCTCCAGCGGACTGGTGGCGCCCAGTTCTAGCTCGCGCTGTGCGCGCTTCAGCGCAGCGTCGGCCAAAGCCAGCGCCTGCTCTTGCACCTTCAGCCTCTCCCGCGCGCTGATCACGTCCCAATACGCATTCTCTGCTGCAAGAATCAACCGCTGGATCGTGTCCACCGATGGTGAACGTCTGCTGGCTCAATCTGCGCCCGTGCAATGGTGATGGGCAACTTCGTGATGTACTTCCCTCGATTGCGGATCAACGGCTGAATGAAGCCCATCTGCCACGTGTTCGTGTACGCGGGATTGTACAGCGCGAAAGTGTCATTGGTGGAGTTCTTGCCCCAGTTCATCTGCGAGAAGACTTGCGTCGATGTCGGCAGTGTCTGCTGGTATCTGCCGCTGAAGGGCTGGTTCAAACTGCGATACAACGGCCGCACCCTGCAGTGCGTTGGTCGCCGGAGTAGTGGCCCGGGTCGCGCTGAAGTTGGATGTGACAAAGGGGTCGAATATGCCAAATGCTCGTTGGATGGCGTTCTTTGGGACCTCAAGAGTCAGTTTCTGGATTGCCAGGTCGGTGTTGTTGTACACGACAAGATCCAGGTACGCCTTCAAGCTCAGAGTCAGCTTGTCCTCAACGACGTAGTCCTTCAGACGGACCGGCCCGTCCATTACAACGCGCGTGTCAGTTGATCCGAAGTAACTGCGGAACCATGATCCCGTGAATGCCCAAGGCGCCGCCGGGGCTTCTCCCAACGGGCCATCGATGCGGGTCTTGGCTCCTTCGCCCAAGGTCATTGTCTGTCCCTCAGGTTTAGGAGCCGGCGTGCCGGGCTGGACCTGTAGCGCGGGCGCAAGTAGGGCCGCGGCCAGAAAAGTCACAAGAAAACGCATGTTTGATGCCTACTTCCGGATAACTCCGAGATTACTCGTAACGAATCGCCTCGATCGGATCGAGCTTCGCCGCCTGCACGGCCGGATAGATGCCGAACAGCAGGCCAATGCCCACCGAAACGCCGAAGGCCACCGCGATCGAAGAGAACGTGACCACCGTGGACCAGCCGGCCGCGGCCGCGATCACCTGCGACAGGGTGAACCCGAAGGCAATGCCGATCAGGCCGCCGACGATCGAGATCAGCACGGCCTCGGTCAGGAACTGGCGGACGATGTCGGCCTGCCGCGCGCCGATGGCGCGCCGGATGCCGATCTCGCGGGTGCGTTCGAGCACCGTCGCCAGCATGATGTTCATGATGCCGATGCCGCCGACCAGCAGCGAGATGCCGGCGATACAGATCATGACGATCTTGAAGATGTCGCTGGTCCGCTTCTTCTGCTCCAGCAGGCCGGCGGGCACGGTGACGGTGAAATCGCCCGCGTCCTTGTGCGTCGCAGCAAGAATCGCGTTGATACACTGAAGCCGTCTCGATCGAATCGGTTCCGGGCTGAACACGAATATAGATGCCGTCGATCTCGTCCTTCAGATAGCTGTTGTTGTCCTCGAACCGCCGCATCACCGTATTGAGCGGCGCGATCACCAGGTTGTTGCGGGACAGGATCTCGACCCCTTCCACATCGGTGTCGGCGCCGGCCTGCTGCGCCAGCACGCCGATCACCTGCAGCCACGTGTCGTTGACCTTGACGTACTTGCCGACGGCCGGTTCGTAGCCCAGCAGGTTCACCTTGGCGGATTCGCCGAGCACGCAGACCGGGGACGATTGCGGATTCTCTTCCTCGGTGAAGAACCGGCCCTCCACCATGCTTCAGGCTCTTGATGTCCTTGTATGCTGGTTCGACGCCGATCAGCAGCGGCGGCTCGGCCGCGGTCTTGGGCAGCACCTTCATCGGCTTGAAGCGCTTGCGAGGGGTCGCCAGCTCGATGCCCTGGACGTTTTCCGGGATCGCGCGGTAGTCGCGGAACGTGAGCCCGGGGCTAGCGGCGCCGCGTCTGCAATTCGTTGCGGTCCACCGCTTCCTTGGCTTCGATGATGATGTTGTTGACACCCAGCAGGTCGATGTAGCTCAGCATCTCCTTCTCGACGCCGGCCGTGATCGACAGCATGGCCACCACCGCGCCCACGCCGAAGATCATGCCCAGCATCGTGAGCAGCGTGCGTAGCTTGTGGACCAGGAGGCTCGAAAGCCCCATGTATATTTCAGGAATATACGCCTGAATAAACCCGATCATGGCCTACTGCTGCCCTCCCTTGGAGACCGGCATCGCGCCCATTGGACCGCCGGAGCCCTTCTTCTCATCGCCCTTCTTCTTGTCGCCGGGCTTCTCGAACGGGTCCGCCAATGCGATAGTGTCCCCAGGGTTGATGCCGCCGGAGAGGATCGTCAGGGCCTCGCTGCGCTTGGCCACCTGAACCACCTGCGCCTCGAATTTATTCCCGCGTTTGACGTAAAC
The DNA here is from genome assembly GCA_963714395.1 of Bryobacteraceae bacterium. GTDB lineage: Bacteria > Acidobacteriota > Terriglobia > Bryobacterales > Bryobacteraceae > JACADU01. Next base: position 190,521 of record CAVQOO010000039.1, on the reverse strand, counting down.
AATCTTCTTCCCATCCTTCTCAAACAGGCTCTGGTTGGGAATGTAGATGGCATTGGGAACCTTCTCGACGATGATCTCCACGTCTGCCAGCAGGCCCGGGCGCAAGAGAACATCCATCGAGTTGGCTTCCTCCGGAGGCGGAGGGATCTTGGCGTTTTCCAGGTCCTTTGCTGAGAACTGGCCGGTACCACCCATTGACATCATGGGGTTGAATCCTCCGGCGCCGCCGGCGCCGCGATTGCCTCGGCCCTCGCCGCGGGATTCCCCGCCTGCTCCACCGGGTGACTGCGGCCCAAGAACGGGCATCTGCGCGCCGGCCGCCTGCTCGCCCCGAGGTTGTCCTTGAGCCTGACCTTGGGCCTGTCCGCCGCGCCTTGGCCCTCGCCGCCTTCGCGCCGCCGCTGTTGCATTGGCAATCCAGCCTTCTGTGCCTCTTCCCGTAGCTTGGCGAACGCAGCCTGCCGTTCTTCCTGGGACATCTCCATCGGATTCTTCCCGGCGAAGACTTTCTGCATGAGAGCCTGCATTTGCTTTTGTTGTTCGGGCGTCATCTGTTGGCCGCCGGCCTGTCCGCCGCCCATCATCGACATGCGGCGCTGTCCGCCCTCGCCGCCTTGCCCGCCTTGCCCGCCTTGCGCGCCAGGAATCCCGCCCGGTCCGCCAGGCTGCATGGTCATCTGGCCGCCCATCTGGCCACCACCCATTTGCCCGCCGCCGAAACCGCCAGCCATGCCTTCCGGCATTCCGCCTGTCATTCCCGGTAACCCGCTGGCGAAGAGCGATGTAACCTGCGTCGTGATGGGTTTCTTCCGGTTCTCCGCGGCCGTAGCCATGATCCGGGCTGTCTGTTCCTTGGAAGCTCCGAGTGAGGTGAGCAATTGCGGCATGTCGATCGAGAACAGCACATCAAACTTCTTGCCCGGGTCCCCGGAAAAAACATTCGCGCTCGCAGTTCCCGACATCGACTTGATGGTGCCATGGAATGTCTTTCCAGCCAGCGCATCAAGCCGGATCATGACGTCCTGCCCATCGCGCAGGTTCGCTCGATCGAGTTCGCCGACACGCGCGACTACTTCAAGTTCGGACAAGTCAAGGACATCAGCCACTGGAATGCCGGGCGATACCTGGTCGCCTTCCCGGATGTCCGGTACGGAAGTTCCGATCATGCCGGAGAATCCGCCCCGATTCTGCTTGATCGCCACCAATCCGCTGATCGGCGACAGCAGCTTCACTTGCGCCAGGCGCATCTTCTCGCGGTTGATGTCGAGCACGTTGCGATTGCGGCGTTCCCGCAGCACGTTCAACTCGGCCTGCGCCTGTTCGCGCCGGCTCTTCACGTCGCTTTCCAACTGCTTCAGCCTGCGTCGCGCCTCTTCAAGGTTCAAAAGGTTCTTCTTCTGATCGATCGTGGAGAGTAATTCGTTTCGCTTCACCTCGAGATCAGCCCTTCGGACCGAATAGCGCGACCTCAGCAGTTCCACCTCGTCCTGGTTGGTGCGAATGGACAGCTCGGCCTGTTTCTGCTTGGTTTGTTCGTCAACCTGCTCAAGCTCCAGTTGCTTCTGCTCAAGACGGGCTTCTACTTCGGCGTCATCAAATTCGACGATCAGATCCTTCTCGCGAGCCAGCGCCCCAAGCGGCGCCAGGCGCGTCACCTGCACGGTTCCCCCAAGGTTCGGCGCTGTCAGCGTAGCCGTCCTGACTGCGCGTACCTCGCCTCGCGTGAAGCTCCGCACCACCACATCGCCCCGCCGCACTTTGGTGATAGGGACGGTGTCCTGCTTCTTCTGCATGTTCCGGAAGAAATGGAATACTCCATATCCAACGCCAGCCAACACGACGAAGAGGAGTAAGCGCGAAACTATCTTGTTCATTGGTTTCCGTTTCCGGTTCTACAACTTTCGGGCGCGTTTAGCCGCTTCGGCCGGATCCTCCAGCGCGATCCGCTCGCCATCCCGCAGGCCCTTCATCACGATGATGTCGGTCTCATTTCGCTTGCCCACTTCAATCTGACGAGCCTCAAACCCTTGGCCCTTCTGAACCCAGACGTGCGGCTTTCCGTTCCGCAGAAAACTCGCCTTCGATGGGATCAACAGCGAATTCGGCTGCGATTCGATCAGCACGGTCCCCGTGGTGCTCATGCCGGGACGCAGCCTTGGATCGACGGTCTTCAGAGTCGCGCGCGCGGGGAAAGTCTTCTCGTTCGCCGAACCGAAACCGCGATACTGAATCTGCGCGATCGGGCTCAGCCAGTCCAGCGTGGCGTCGAATTCCTTGTCCAGAATCGCGTCCACTCTGACTTTGACGCTCTGGCCGATCACGATCTTGCCGCGGTCGACTTCTTCCAGTTTCAGGTCGATGCGCATGGACTGCAGGTCGGGGATCTCGGCGATCGACGCGCCCGTCCACGCGCGATCGCCTTCCTTGAAGGGCGGGGGAGTCGAACCCCAGGAACCTTGAGCCCGGAAGTTCGGCAGGATGTTCACCACGCCGTCGATGGGCGCCCGGATGACCATCCGCGTCAGGTATCCCTTGATGCGGTCAATGTCGCGCACCGTCTTGGTCTTGCGCATGTCGAGCCGCTCCAGGTCTGCATCCTGGGTCACCTTGTGAGCCTTGATCGAGGTCTTCACCTGTCCCAACGACCCTTCGGCGATGCCTACGTTGATCCGGTTCTTGGCGCCTTCGATCTCCGACAGAATCTCCGCCTTGGAGGCCTCGAGTTCAGAGCGCTGAACGTCGTATTCTGACGTCATCAGGCTCATGGCATCCTGCTCGTCGACGATCTTGTGGCTGGCCTTCGTTTGCACGATCTCGCTATCCACCGTGCGCACGCTGGTGGCGCGGTCAAGGTAGAAGTTCTCCAACTGCGCCGCGTCGAATTCAACCACAACTTCACCCTTCCGGATCGGCTTGCCGGACTCGGCCAGCTTGACGATCTTCGGATCAGGAACCTGTGGCGCGGACAGGATCGTGGAGTTGATCGACTTCAGCTCACCGCGGGCTCGCACGGTAATGGTGAACTCGCCTTGTCTCACGCCGACTGTCGCCACTTCGATCGGCTTATTCGTTGAATAGCGGTAGGCTGCAAAGCCGCCTCCGGCGAGCATGAGCAGCAGGACGACCCACCCAATCACGCGCGCCCGGCCGTTGGTCTGCCCCAGCCTCTTACCCGGCTTCAAATCCTTAGACGACATGCAATTCTCCTTGGCCTTTCGCGGGTCTTCGTTGTGCCGTTCCTTTGGGTTGAGATGGTGTCGCCGGCGGATCGAGCGCAAGCACTTCACCCTCGCGCACACCCGACTTCACGACTGCCTTCACGTGGTTCTGCAACCCCAGATCGACTTCCCGTTTCTCGAAGCCGTTGGCCGTCCTCACGTAAACAAATTTCTTGCCCGATCCATCGGAAAAAACCGACTCCATCGGGATCACAATGCCGTCGTCGCTCGAGTCGACAACCACATCCACGCTCACGGTCAAATCGGGGATGACGCGCGGATCAATCTGATCGAGCTTGAGGTACACGGGGATCTCTTTAACAAAGTTGGCTCGGGTACCGCCGGTATTCGCGATCGCCCCGATGGAAACGACATGGGCTGCCAGTACAAGGCCCGGGTAAGCGTCGAATCGGAGTGTCGCCTTGGCATTGATCCGTAGGCTTTCCACATCTGCTTGATTGACCGTCGCAGCCACCAGCATTGAGCTTGTGTCGACAACGCGCGCAAACATCTGGCCGGGAAACAACTGATCGCCTTGCTGGATCTGAGCCATCTCGGAGCCGCGCCGCGTGGTTTCCATCACCATCAGTCCCTCGATGGGCGCGGTCACCAGCATCTTGTCCACGTTCTGCTCGGCTCGCTTCAACTCGCTGCGGGATTGCGCCATCTGCAGATCCGCAATGCGGCGCTGCGTCCGCTCCGTTTCTCGCTGGAAAGGCACTTCCCGCTGGAGTTGCTTTAACTTTGCCTCGGCTTCCTCCAACTGAAGTTTCAGAACTTCGGTCTCGATCTGCGAACGGACAGGAATGGTCTTGATATCGAGGTTGGCTTTTTCGACAGCGGCCTTGGCCTGCTCAATCGATTGATCGTGCGCTTTCCGCTGCACTTCAAGGTTCGCGTCCAGACTCTTATAGGACCGCTCGTTCTGCTCGACACTGGAGCGGTAGTCATCCAACCGGAGCAACTGATACTGCCGGTCGAACTCCGCAATCACCTGTCCTTTGGTGACACGCTTGCCGGCCGGCGCGACGTTTTGCAGCACCTGCATGAAGTCGCTCATTCCTCCGCTCATCGAACCCGAATCCGGCCCGCCGAAACCGCCCTGGCCCATCGAAGCCGACGCCGCCGCAGCGGATCCGCCCGATGAACGCGAGGAACTGGAAGACGAAGTGGAAGCGCTGGACGTGCCCGTCGAACTGCCGCTCGAAGCTGAACTGCTCCCGAACCGGTTTGAGGATGTTCCCCGGAAGCCCCCGCTGGAGGACCCCGAACCGCCTGACGCGGAGGAACCCCCGGCGGCCGACGAACTCGAATCTGTTGAACCCATCGTCAGGCCGGCCGTCGCGGAAGCTGGCGAACTCGTGGAGGAAGAGCTTGACGAAGACCCACTCGACCCGCCAGAGGAGCCGCCCCTGTCTCCCCCGCCTCCGCCCGACGAGGAGACCTGCACGCTCATCCGCCCACCGCCACCGGACACTGACACGCTGACCGTGCCCCCTCGCCCTCCACGTAGTTGCGGAACAATGAGCGAAGAAAACCTCTCCGGAACCGTGGTGCCTGTCAACCGGATCGTCTGCTGTATCCGATCCTTAGTGGCCGACACAGTTCGGAGCGAAACCGGAGCGCCTCCGCCCGGTCCCCCGGTTGAGGGCTGAAGTCCCGTTTGGGTCCATGCCCACCATCCGGCGCCCGCCGCCACGACGGCCACCAACCAGAGCCAGGACCTCCGCCGGCGGTGCGGCACAGGCTGAGCCGGGACAGGCGCCTGTACCGGAGGTACGGGATCGGGAAGTCGTTGCGGCTGCATAACTGTTTTATTTACTGAACGTTAGAGTTGGACAAATGGGGCCGGATCGGCGGCCTCAATTGGTTAAGACGACATCTTCCGCGAAAAGGTTATGGGGCCCTTCTCGAAAGATGTTGGTGGCCAGCCCTAAGACTAGAATTCTACTGCGTTTAGCCCCCGTGATGGGGATTTCGAACCTAGCCCGACATCGAAGCCAGGAACTCGGCGTTGCGCCGCGTCTTGTTCAGCTTGTCGAGCAGCAGTTCCATGCGTCTCCACCGGGCGACAGCGGGGTCAGCACCTTGCGCAGCACCCAGATCGCGGTTCAGCTCGTCGCTCGGGATGAGCAGCTCTTCCTTGCGGGTGCCGCTCTTGTTGATGTCGATGGCCGGGAAGATGCGCTTGTCCACCAGCTTGCGGTCGAGGTGGATTTCCATGTTGCCGGTGCCCTTGAACTCCTCGAAGATCACGTCGTCCATGCGGCTGCCGGTGTCGATCAGCGCCGTGGCGATGATGGTCAGCGAGCCGCCTTCTTCGATGTTGCGCGCCGCGCCGAAGAACCGCTTCGGGCGCTGCAGCGCGTTGGAGTCCACGCCGCCGGAGAGCACCTTGCCCGATGGGCGGCACGACGGTGTTGTAGGCGCGCGCCAGGCGCGTGATCGAGTCGAGCAGAATGACGACGTCGCGCTTGTGCTCGACCAGCCGCTTGGCCTTCTCGATGACCATCTCGGCCACCTGCACGTGGCGCGGGGCCGGCTCGTCGAAGGTCGAGCTGATCACCTCGCCCTTCACCGAGCGCTGCATGTCGGTGACTTCCTCGGGCCGCTCGTCGATGAGCAGCACGATGAGGATCGACCTCCGGATGGTTCGTCGTGATCGAGTTGGCGATGCGCTGCAGCAGCATCGTCTTGCCGGTGCGCGGCGGAGCGACGATCAGACCGCGCTGGCCCTTGCCGATCGGCGTCAGCAGGTCCATGACGCGGCCGGAGAAGTTGTCCTTGGCGGTCTCCAGCTTGAGGCGCTCGTTCGGGTACAGCGGCGTCAGGTTGTCGAAGAAGATCTTGTTGCGCGCCTCCTCCGGCGGCTCGAAGTTGATCGCGTCGACCTTGATCAGCGCGAAGTAGCGCTCGCCTTCCTTCGGCGGGCGGATCTGGCCGGAGATGGTGTCGCCGGTGCGCAGGTCGAAGCGGCGGATCTGCGACGGCGAGACGTAGACGTCGTCCGGGCCCGGCAGGTAGTTGTACTCGGGCGCGCGCAGGAAGCCGAAGCCGTCCGGCAGGCATTCGAGGACGCCTTCGCGAGAAGATCAGCCCGGTCTTTTCGGCCTGCGCCTGGAGGATCTTGAAGATCAGCTCCTGCTTGCGCAGGCCGGCGGCGCCGGCAATCCCGAGATCCGTGGCGATCTGGTTGCAGGCTCTGAATGCTCATATCCTTCAGCTCGACCAGGTCGAGGTCGCCGCGCTTGTTGAGGCCTGTCTGCTTCTCACGCGGCGCGTCGGGGCGGCGTTCTCGCGCTCCGCCGGTTCTGGCCTCAGGCGCCTTTGGCGGATCGTTGTTCACAGGCTTGGCGGCAGGCTTGCCTTCGGCATCGGCGCTTCGACTTGCCCTCCGATCTCCGCCTGGTGATTGAACCCTCCCTGGACGCTGCTCTCGGGTGCACGCGCCTCCGCCGGCCTCTCCGGTTCGATTCCTGCGGGATTCACCGCGTCCGTTGTTTTCGATGATCGCTTGCCAAATTTCCCTCACTCCCTGGCCGCGTCACGGCCGAGAACCAGATCGAGCTCGCCTTCCGGGTAATGCTCCCTGAAGGCCTTCTGGCTTTGACTTCGTTCCTTCTGATTCAGCTTGTCCATCTTGGTGGCGACTACCAGGTAGGGCCGCCCGTGGAACTCCAGCCACTCCTTCAGTTCCAGGTCGGATTCCATCCAACCGCGGCGCGCGTCCAGCAGCAGGACGCCGAGCGCCAGACTTCGTTCTTTCCCGCAGATACGCTTCAATGAGCTTCTGCCATTCGCGGGCCACTGCCTTGCGGGGCCTTGGCGTATCCGTAGCCCGGAAGATCGACGAACAGTATCCGCCCATCCACCCGGAAAAAATTCATGGTCTGCGTGCGGCCCGGCGTCTGAAGAGGCATAGGCCAGCCTCTTCTGCCCCGTCAGGCAATTCAGCAGCTGTGCTCTTGCCGACGTTGCTCCTGCCGAGAAACGCCACCTCCGGCAATCCCTCCGGGGGGAACTGCCGCGCTTCGGTCGCGCTCAACATGAATTCCGCAGACGTCACCACTGCTCGTTATCACTATCCGCTTGTCCTCAAAGGACTAGTGTGCCCGGCCTTCCTCGGCCGACACGCCCGGATTGCACTTCCACTGCTTGCACCGGCGCTTCAACCGGCATGGCCAAGCGTCGATGTCGCCGACCAGCGCAATCTTCAGCACCTCGTCCATCGACTCGACGAAGTGGATCTTCATCTCCTTGCGGATGTTCTCCGGAATGTCGGGCAGATCCTTCTCGTTGTCGCTCGGCATGATCGCTTCGAAGATCCCGTGCCGGTGCGCCGCCAGCAGCTTCTCCTTGAGTCCGCCGATCGGCAGCACCTTGCCGCGCAGCGTGATCTCGCCCGTCATCGCCACGTCGCCGCGCACGGGAATGCTTGGTCAGCGCGCGAGCAGATGGTGGTGGCGATCGTGATGCCGGCCGAAGGCCCGTCCTTCGGAATGGCGCCTTCCGGAACGTGGACGTGGATGTCCAGGTGGCGGTAGAAATCCCGCGGCAGGCCGAACTGGATGCGCCCGGGAGCGGATGTAGCTCATCGCCGCCTGCGCCGATTCCTGCATCACGTCGCCCAGCTTGCCGGTCGTCGTCAGCGTCCCCGGCCTTCCATGATGGTCGCCTCGGTGGTCAGGATCTGGCCGCCGACTTCGGTCCAGGCCAGCCCAGTCGCGAGCCGACCTCGTTCTTCTTTTCCGTCGGTCAGGTCGCGGAATCGCTGCCGGCCCCAGACAATTCGGTCACTTTGGCCAGGTCGACGGCAATCTTGGGCAGTGAGTCGTCCTTGGACTCCTCGCCGTCGCCCTGCGCCACGACGATCTTGCGCGCGATCTTGCGGCAGACATTGCCGATCTCGCGCTCCAGGTTCCGGACGCCGGCTTCGCGCGTATAGCACTGCATCAGCCTGCAGCAGGCCGTCATCGGTGAACTCGACGTTCTGCTCGCCGAGCCCGGTCTGCCTTCATCTGCTTCCGGACCAGGAACCGCTTGGCGATCTCCATCTTCTCCAGTTCGGTGTAGCCGGAGAGCCGGATCACTTCCATGCGGTCCTGCAGCGCCGGCGGAATCGTGTGCAGCACGTTCGCCGTGGCGATGAAGAAGACCTGGCTCAGGTCGTACTCCACATCCAGGTAGTGGTCCACGAACATGAAGTTCTGCTCGGGATCGAGCACTTCGAGCAGCGCCGCCGACGGGTCGCCGCGGAAGTCCATCGACATCTTGTCGACTTCGTCCAGCATGAAGACCGGGTTGCGCGTGCCCGCCTTCTTCATCATCTGGATGATCTGGCCGGGCAGCGCGCCGATGTAGGTGCGGCGGTGGCCGCGGATCTCCGCCTCGTCGCGCACGCCGCCGAGCGACAGCCGGACGAACTTGCGGCCGGTCGCCTTGGCGATCGACATGCCGAGCGAGGTCTTGCCGACGCCCGGAGGGCCGACGAAGCACAGAATCGAACCCTTCGGGATTCTTCACCAGCCGGCGCACGGCCAGGAACTCCAGAATGCGCTCCTTGATCTTCTCCAGCCCGTAGTGGTCGGCTTCGAGCACCTCCTCGGCGAAGCGTGAGGTCGCGGATTTCCTTGGACTTCTTCTTCCACGGCACCGCCAGCAGCCAGTCCAGGTAGTTGCGCGAGACCGTGGACTCGGCCGACATCGGCGGCATCTGCTCGAGCCGCTTGCAATTCGGCCATCGCCTTCTCGTGGGCGTCCTTCGTCATGCCGGCGGTTTCGATCTTCTTCTTCAGCTCGTCGATTTCGCTCTTCTCGCCGCGGCCCAGTTCCTTCTGGATGGCCTTGATCTTCTCGTTGAGGTAGTACTCTTTCTGGGCCTTGCTCCATCTGGCGCTTCACGCGGCCCTGGATGGTGCGGTCGACGTTCAGCTTCTCGATCTCGATGTCGAGCATCTCGGCCACGCGCGTCAGCCGGTCGATGGGATCGAAGATCTCCAGCAGTTCCTGCTTCTCCTCGATGGTGAGCTGCAGGTTGGCGCCCGACGGTGTCGGCCAGCTTGCCGGGATCGTCCACCCGGATGGCGGCGATCATCGTCTCGTAGTTCAGGTTCTGGCTCAGCTTGACGTACTGCTCGAACAGGCGTTGTCACGCGGCGCAGTCAAGCGCTTCCAGCTGCGGGCCCGCCTCCACCTTGCAGCGGGATAGGTGCGGACGACCGCGCGGAAGAAGCCCTCCTCGTCGGTGACCGACACGATCTTGGCGCGCTCCACGCCCTCCACCAGCACCTTGATGTTGCCGTCCGGCAGTTCGCAGGCTCTGGACGATGTTGACGATCGTGCCGACCTGGAAGATCTCGTCGGGCCGCGGTTCGTCGACGGTGGCGTCGTGCTGGGTGGCCAGAAAGATCTTCTTCTCGCCGGCCAGGGCCTCTTCCAGCGCGCGGACGCTCGACTCGCGTCCCACCACGAACGGAGTCATCATGTGCGGGAAGATGACCACGTCCCGGATGGGCATCATCGGCAGAACGCCGTGTATCGGATTTTTCCTTTGATTGGCTCATTGTGGGATGTCCAATTGTGGGTTAGATGACGCGCTCCCCAGCGCGAACTGACTTCGATTCCAGCGTGTTCTACAACGCTGCCCCGGAGGGCCGCTCATGGCTCTCCAGACGCTACCAGATCCCGGAGACTGCCAACCGCTCCGGGGAAGCCGGCCTCCTCAGCCGGCCTTTTCGAGTAACGCCAGTTGATCTTCTGCGACATGTACCATCTCCTTGGTCACGACGAACTCGCGGACCTTCTTGTACGAGGGCAGGTAGTACATCAGATCCAGCATCAGCTCTTCGAGAATCATGCGAAGGCCGCGGGCCCCCACCTTGCGCTCCATAGCCAGTTCGGCGATGGCTTCCAGCGCGTCGTCGCTGAACTTCAGCCTAACATTCTCGAACTCGAACAGCTTCTGGTACTGCTTGATGATCGCGTTCTTGGGCTTGCGTCAGAATCTGCATCAAGCGCCGGCCGGTCCAGATCCTCCAGCACTCCCGCCACCGGCAGCCGCCCGATGAACTCGGGGATGAATCCGAACTTGATCAGGTCCACGGGCTGCAAGCTGATCCAGCAGGTCCATGTCGCCGTTGCTGACCCTTCACCCGTTTGGGATCCGACACGACATCATCGCCCCGGAAGCCCAACATCTTCTTGCCGACGCGGCGGGCAATGATCTTTTCCAGGCCGACAAACGCCCCGCCGCAGATGAACAGGATGTTGGTGGTGTCGACCGGCGTGAATTCCTGGTGCGGATGCTTGCGGCCGCCCTGCGGCGGCACGTTGGCAATCGTCCCTTCCAGGATCTTCAGCAGCGCCTGCTGCACGCCCTCGCCCGAAACGTCGCGGGTGATCGACGGGTTCTCGTCCTTCCGGCTGATCTTGTCGATCTCGTCGATGTAGATGATCCCTGTCTGGCAGCGTTGCACATCCCAATCGGCGTTCTGCAGCAGCCGGAGGATGATGTTCTCCACATCCTCGCCGACATAGCCGGCTTCGGTCAGCGTGGTGGCGTCGACGATGGCGAACGGCACGTCGAGAATCCGCGCCAGTGTCTGCGCCAGCAACGTCTTGCCCGTGCCGGTGGGGCCGATCAGCAGGATGTTGGACTTGGCCAGCTCCACCTCGCCGACGCGCGCTGCCGGTTCATCTGGATGCGCTTGTAGTGGTTGTAGACGGCGACCGCGAGCTTCTTCTTGGTGGCCTCCTGGCCGATCACGTACTGATCCAGGTACTCTTTCAACTCCAGCGGCTTGGGAAGTTTGTGGGGAGTTCCGTAGGCCTTTTCGGGGCGGTCATCCTCCAGGATCGAATTGCAGACCGCGATGCACTCGTCGCAGATGTAGGCTCGCGGATAGTCGCTCGGGCGAGGAGATCAGCTTGCCGACAACGTCCTGGCTCTTATGACAAAAGCTGCAGCGGAGTGTTTCGTCGCTGGAAGATCGTTTCACTTATCGGCTCCATGCGGCAGGGGCGGGGGAGGTCAAAACCCCTGAACCACAGTATTCCGTGCCCCCATTATCTATCGAAACGGTGACAGCGGCAAACAATCTCCAAGCTACTTCTTCTGCCGGCAGACGCATTTACATCTCCAATCGTCTGATGTACCCCCCGTCCGATAGGGTTCCTTTCAGTTCTGATAAGCTCTCTGGCATATATGTCTTTGCCTCGCCGCGTATTCTCAATAATTCTCCTGGCTGCTCTGTCCACTGCCTACGTACCCGCCCAGGAGAAGGTCGACCTCAACGCAATCTACCTAATTAAGCAGGAAGCCATCCAGAACGGTAAGGTGATGGACCATGCGTGGTGGATGACCGACGTCATCGGTCCCCGTCTCACCTCCTCTCCCGGCTACAAAGCCTCCACCGACTGGGTGGTTAAGACATTGAAAGAATGGGGGATCGAAGCGAAGACGGAGAAATGGGGCAGCTTCGGCAGGAGTTGGCGGAACCTGCGGTTCTCGGCCCATTTGGTCGAACCCTCCTACCAACCCATCTACGGATTCGCCATGCCGTGGACCACATCAACCGAAGGAGCCGTCAGCGGGGAACCGGTCTACGCCCCAATCCGGACTGAAGCTGACATGGAGAAGTGGAAAGGCAAGCTCAAAGGCAAGATTGTTCTTACCGCGCCCATGCGCGAGTTGCTGCCCGTTGACCGCGCCTTGCTCTCGCGCTACGACGAAAAGCAGCTCGCCGACATGGAAATCGCCCCCGACATGGTCATCAGGCCGCCTTCGCCGGAAATGGACCGCGGCAGGATGAACGCGGGCTCCCCTCAACCGAACTTTATGCAAATGCGTGCCTTACGCACCAAAATGCTGCAGTTCTGGCGAGATGAAGGTGTCGCGCTGCTGATCGATTTCGGCTATCGCAACGATGGCGGCACCATGGCCAATACCACGGGTGGCAGCCGCGAAGCGAAGGACCCGCCCGCCCCGCCCATGGTCACGATTACCCCAGAACACTACAACCGGATCGCGCGACTGCTGGCCAAGCAGGTCCCTGTCAAGGTTGAATTCGAGGTCCGCAATGAAATCGGCGACCAACAGGAGGACGGCACAAACGTTGTCGCCGAGATCCCCGGCACCGGAAAGCATAAGGACGAGATTGTGATGATCGGCGGCCACCTGGATTCCTGGCACGCCGGCACCGGGGCCACAGACAATGCCGCCGGCTCTGCCGTGATGATGGATGTACTCCGTATCATCAAGAAACTAAACCTCAAACTCGACCGGACTGTCCGTCTCGGCTTGTGGTCGGGCGAAGAGCAGGGCTTGCTGGGCTCACGCGGCTATGTCAAGGAACACCTCGCCGATCGCACTACCATGCAGCCCACCAAGGACTACGATAAGTTCTCGGCCTACTACAACATCGATAACGGGACCGGCAGGATTCGCGGTATCTATCTGCAGGGAAATGACATGTGCCGGCCAATCTTTGAAGCCATGCTTGCCCCCTTCAAGGATCTAGGCGTCACTACTGTCACTAGCCGGAACACTTCGGGAACCGATCATCAATCCTTCGACGCCGTCGGGCTCCCAGGGTTCCAGTTCATACAGGACCCTGTGGAATACTCCACACGAACGCATCATTCGAACATGGATGTCTATGACCGGCTTCAACCTGCCGACTTAAAACAGATGGTGGCCATCGTGACTTCCATGGTCTACCACACCGCCAATCGCGAAGAGAAACTCCCGCGCAAACCGAAGCCTGCGCCCCAGCCCGAAGGGGGGCGGCCCTCTTTCTAGAGGCGCCGGATCGAGTTCAGTCCAGACCGACGGGGAAAGTCCTGCTGAGAATCGCTGCCAAAGTGAAGTCGGAGAACGGGGTCTCAGGCAACGTCCAAGCCTCGTCGGCCGGTTCTTCAACCACAGGGTCGGCCGGCAAATCCGCTGGGGCAGGCTCGGTCCAAACCGGCAGCTCTAGAACCGGTCCTGCGTGGCGTTGTTCACTTTGTCCGGCGAGAGAAAGTACACAGAGCACAAGCACAGCTCGCCACATAGTCCTCTATCGGATGATAGAGGCCGAACCTTGAGGATAAAAATCGCCCTATGACTCAGCCTCGGGTCTTTGCGGGTATCGCCTTCGCCGCTTCAGCCGGTTCCGCCGGGATCGCCGCCGCTACCACCGGCAATGCTAAGCCCAATGCCTGCCTCACTTGCGTGTCAAGCTTCGCCAGCGTCTCCGGGTGATCCTTCAAGAACTGCTTCGAATTCTCCCTGCCCTGGCCAATCCGCTCTCCTGCATAGCTGTACCACGAGCCGCTCTTCTCAACGCAGTTCAGCTCCACACCCTGGTCCAACAGGTCGCCCACCAGACTGATGCCTTCCCCGTAAAGTATGTCGAACTCAGCTTCCCTGAATGGCGGCGCAACCTTGTTTTTCACCACCTTCACCTTCGTGCGGTTTCCGATGACGTTATCACCATCCTTGATTGCCGCGATTCGGCGGATGTCGCAGCGGATGCTGGAATAAAACTTGAGCGCCCTGCCGCCGGTGGTTGTTTCCGGATTGCCGAACATGACGCCGATCTTCTCTCGAATCTGGTTGATGAAGATCAACAGTGTGTTGGACTTGGACACTACGCCCGTGAGCTTGCGAAGCGCCTGGCTCATTAGCCGGGCATGCACGCCGACAAAACTGTCGCCCATTTCCCCATCCAACTCGGCTTTGGGCACCAATGCGGCCACCGAGTCGACGATCAGCACGTCGATGGCATTGGACTGAATCAGCGCTTCTGCAATCTGCAGCGCCTGCTCGGCATAGTCCGGCTGCGAAACCAGCAGGTTGTCCACATCCACGCCCAGCTTCCTCGCATAAGCCGGATCGAGCGCATGCTCGACATCGATGAATGCGGCCATGCCGCCCGCCTTTTGCGCTTGCGCCAGAGCCTGCAAAGCCAGCGTCGTCTTGCCGGAACTTTCGGGACCGAAGATTTCTACCACTCGCCCCCGCGGGAATCCGCCCACGCCCAGCGCCGCGTCCAGGGAGACGGACCCCGTGGAAACGACGCTCACCGGCACGATCGCATCATGCGAGCCCAGCCGCTGGATGGTCCCCTTGCCGAACTGCTTCTCGATGTTGCCGAGCGTCACGCCCAGCAGACGGGCTTTTTCTTTCGGATCCATCCGGTTCCACTCTCCTTGCGCTGATTGTAGTGTAACTATTTACAGTACCGCACTCTCGTTCGCGAGTCCAGAGCGCAGTGTAATCGCATATGTAGTGTAGCCCGGCTCGGGAGTCTCTCAGCTTGAGATGATTATGATGACGCCATTCCCTTCCCCTCAATCAGCGACAGCCTGGCTCCGGCCTTGATCCGTGAATACTCCTCCACGCGCCCGCTCGGCCAGCGAACCACCAGCTTGTCGAGTTGCTCGCGGCGTCCGATACCGATCGTTACCGGCAGTTCTGACTGAGAAAGATAGCTCGACCCGGATTTCACCGTCCGCGTCCCCTTCAGACCGCCGGCGGCTTCGAATTGCAGCATCGCGCCGATCGCGTCCCGGTTCGATTTGGTCCCCACCAGGCGGATTCGTATGCTCCGGGCTCCGGTTTGCAGATCGTTCCGGTAGAGAAAGGCAGGCCCGGCGTTGGTGGTCACCAGGACGTCGAGATCGCCGTCGAGATCGAAGTCGCCGAAAGCCGCCCCGCGGCCCACCTTCGGAATCGCAAAGTCCGGCCCCACATCCTGGGCCACGTCCTTGAAATTCCCATTCTCATTCCAGAACAGGTGCGGACGCTGCGCGAAGGTGACATCCTGCCTGGCGCGGGAGATGCTCTCGTCGATGTGACCGTTGACCACCAGCAGATCGAGCGCGCCATCAAGATCGGCGTCAAAGAAGAAGCACCCGAAGCCGAGCGAGCGCCGCGTCGCGCGGCCCATGGGCGATCGCGCGGCGTGATCGACAAACGCGCCTCCGCGCGTGGCCCGGTACAGGCCGAGCATTTCGTTGTCGAAATTGGTCACCACGATGGACGACAGGCCGGAGTTCTCAAGGTCGGCTGCATCAACGCCCATCCCGGCGCGGGCGCGCCCGTCGTCGCTGAAGGCGAGGCCGGCCTTCACGGCGGTTTCCGAGAACGTTCCATTCCGGTTGTTGCGGTACAACTTGTTCGGCTGTGTATCGTTTGCGATGAACAGGTCGGGCCATCCGTCGGCATCGTAGTCGAGCATCGCAATCCCGAGCGACTTCGAGCTTGTGTCGAACAGTCCAGCCTTCGCCGTGACATCCTCAAAGCTCCCGTCGCCCTTGTTGCGAAAGAGCCAGCAGGTTGCGCCGCGATAAGCCTCCGGCGTGCAATACGCCTTGACCTTGCCGTCGAACGAGCAGTAGATGTCGCGTCTCAGGCGTCCAGCGGACGTAGTTGGCCACCAGAAGATCAAGCAGCCCATCGCGGTCGTAGTCGACCCACATCGCCGATGTCGAGAGTCCTTCCCTGCCCATCAATCCGGCTTTCGCGGTCACGTCAGTGAACCCGCCGCGCCCGTTGTTCAGAAAGAGCCGGCCTTGTCCTACGCAGCTCAAGTAGAAATCCGCAAACCCGTCGTTGTTGAAGTCGCCCACCGCGACTCCAAGGCCGTAGTGCTCCACGTCGAGCCCGGCCGCGCGAGTCACGTCGGTGAATGTGCCGTTGCGGTTATTGCGGTACAACTTGAGCGTGGAGCGCCGGCGCTGCTGGCCCGGCCAGCTCATCGAATTCACCAGCAGAATGTCCTGCCAGCCGTCTCCGTCGTAATCGATGAACGCGCATCCCGGACCCAGCGTCTCCGGAAGATACTTCTTGCCAAACGCCCCGTTGTTGTGCGAGAAGTCGAGGCCCGCGGAGCGCGTCACGTCCACCAGACGGAAACCGGGCTTCGCCGGCGCTGGCGGCTGCCATCCAGCGAAGCCGAGCAGGAAGTCCCGCCGTCCCAGCATGGCTTCCCCTAGCTGAGCTTGTCCGAGCCAGGTGCATCCGGGAGCGCGACCAGCCCCTTACGGATTGCATAGACGACCAGATCGGCCGTCCGGTGGATGCCAAGCGCCTGCATCAGGTTCGCCCGATGCACGGCTACGGTATTGGCGCTCAGGCCGAGGATCGTCGCGATCTCTTTGTTTGATTTGCCCTGCACAATGTACTGCAGCACTTCTCTCTCCCGCTGCGTCAGCTTGTCGGCTTCGGCGGGCTTATCGCTCGAGCCGGGCTGCGGCAATCCCGGCGCAAGCACGATGCGGCCCTGGGCCAATTCCTTGATGGCGTACGGCAGATCCACTTCGAGCGCGTTCTTGAGCAAATACCCGCGCGCTCCCGCCGCAAAGGCGTTTCGTACGTAAGTTTCTTCCGAGTACATGGACAGAATCAGCACGGCGGTCGATGGGCGATGCTTGAGTATCTGCGCCGTCGCCTGGATGCCATCGAGTTCGGGCATCGCCAGGTCCATCACCACTACCTGCGGCTCCAGTTGCAGCGCGGCTTCGATCGCGGCCGGCCCGTTGGCAGCTTCGCCAACCACCTCGATCTCCGGGTCGTCCTCCAACATGCGGCGGAAGCCCTTGCGGACCAGCGAATGGTCGTCTGCCAAAAGAACGCGAATGCGCGGTGCGCTCATGTTGATACTCCTGTCGAAGCCGAAGTCAGCGGAACCTGCAGGGCCACGCGCGTGCCGCCGCCCGCCCGGTTCCCGATTGAAATCGAGCCCCCGAGCAGTCCGGCCCGCTCCCGCATGGAGATCATACCTATGCCGCGGCCTTCCGCGGGTTTCTCCGGCAAACCTGAGCCGCGGTCTTCCACTTCCAATGTGAAGGAGCCCGCGTCGTAGCTCGCTTTCACCCAGGCTTCATTTGCTCCTGAGTGTCGCACGATGTTGTTCAGCGACTCCTGAAGGACGCGGTAGACATGAATCGCTACCTGATCTCCGATCCAGGGTGCTACGCCGGTCTTCTCGTAGTGGATTTGCAGACCAGCCTGCCTTCCAAACTGTCCGATGTACCATTCGATGCTTTTCTCCAACCCATAGTCGTCCAGTATCGGAGGATGCAGCATCTGGCTCATGCCCCGGACCCGCTCGAGCGTCTGGTTGGCGATCTCACGGACTTCCCTGATCTCGTCGCGAGCACTCGAGTCCGCCGGCAGCCGCTTCTCCGTCCGCTGCAGCATCACGCCCATCGCCGTGAGCACCTGCCCGAACTCGTCGTGCAGTTCCCGGGCAAGCGAACGGAACACGTCTTCCTGGACCGAGATGACCTGCATGGCAAGCTGACGCCGCTGCTCGCTCAGACTCCCGACCTCGGCGAATACCCGGCGGTCGTGGCGAATGACCAGGAAGCCCGTCAGCAGGATGGCCGCCACCGCGGCCAACACCAGGGCGTACAGGTTCCGCTCGACATTGGAGTAGATGGTCTCGATCTCCTTGGCCGCCGCCGCCTCCGCTTCGTTATTCAGGATCAGCAGCCGCGAAATCGTGGAGGACATCGTCGCCCGCTCCGCTTCCAGCCGTGTGCGGATGATCGTCTTCGCCTCAGCCTCCTTGCCGTCCCCGGCCAGCGCCCATAGGTGAGAAGCCTCCGTCCAGAATCGCTCGAAGGCGCTCTGGAGCAGGGCTCTCTGGGCAGGCTCAGGCGTGCCCGCCGTCAGCTTGGCCTCAATCCCGAGTGCGTCCTCCAGATCCTGCTTAAGCCGGTCGAACTCCTGCCTGTATGCCGTGACCGGGTAGGGTTCCACGCCTTCGGCCATGTCGCGCAGTGCCAGGCCGATCTGGTTCAGGTCGTTCTCGATGCGGATGAGTTGCAGCGAGTCGCGCCGGTTCCGGTCGACGATTTCTGTTTCCAGCCGCCTCAGCCCGCTTAGCTGCCGGAGCGTGAATGCGGCAAACAGGCCCACCGCTGCAAGCGTGACGGAGAGCCCGATTAACTGGGCCAGGGTGGGGGTCCGTTGCGGCATTGCGTGGAACAACTACTATCCTAATCGTTGTGAGTCAGACCAACCCCCTGCTTGACGCAATGTCACCCATCCCGTTCGACCGCATCCGCACGGAGCACGTCGAGCCTGCCTTGACAGCCCTACTGGCAGATGCAAAACAACGCATTGACGCCATCGCGTCCTCCACGGCCTCGAGAACCTTTGAAAACACTCTGGGCCTGCTTGACACGGTCACAGAACCCCTGGACATCGCCGTCACGGTGGTGCGCCATCTCGAAAGCGTCGTGACGAGCCCGGAGCTGCGCGAGGCATGGACCAGGATTCAGCCCGAGGTGATGGCGTTTTACGCCACCATTCCCCTGAATGCCGGACTCTGGAACGTCCTCAAGGAGTACGCCGGCACCGAAGAAGCTCGCGCCCTCACTGGAGTCAAGGCCAGATTCCTCAGAAAGACCATCGACAGCTTCCGGCGGCATGGCGCGGACCTCGACGCGGAGGGCAAAAAACAGCTCGAAGCCCTGGATGTCGAGCTAGCCACCATCACGACGAAGTTCGCCCAGAACGTCGTCGACGCCACCGCCGCATTTGAATACTGGATTGAAGACGAAGCCGGACTCGCCGGGCTTCCCGAATCGGCAGTTCAAGCGGCCCGCGCTTCGGCGGAGTCGAAGGGCAAGCCCGGTTACCGCTTCACGCTCCAGGGGCCCAGCTACAATGCGCTGCTCACCTACCTCGACGACGAGGCCGCCAGGGAAACAGTGTGGCGCGCCTACAACCGGCGCGCCGCGGACCAGAACGCCCCCCTGGTCCGCCGCATCCTCGAGTTGCGCCGCGCCAAAGCCCGCCTGCTCGGCTATAAGGACTTCGCCGACTTCGCCCTGGTCGAAAGAATGGCCAAGACCGGTGAGCGCGCTTTGCAGTTCGAGCGTGAACTCAAGCTGAAGACCGAAGCGGCATTCGCCCGCGAGAATGCCCGATTGGCGGCGTTCAAAGGCTCACCTCTTGCGCTTTGGGACGTCGGCTACTGGGCTGAAAAACAGCGCCAGGCCGAGTACGATTTCGATGAAGAGGCCCTGCGCCCCTACTTTCCGGTGGAGCGCGTGCTGGCCGGAATGTTCGGCCTCGTGCAGCGGCTCTATGGCATTGAAGTCCGCGAGGTCTCCGGCGTGCCAGTCTGGCATCCGGAAGTGAGGGTTTACGAAGTCCACGACGAGGACGGCTCAACGCTCGGCTCCTTCTATGCCGATTGGTTCCCTCGCGACACCAAGCGCGGCGGCGCCTGGATGGACGCCTTCATCACCGGCGACGGCCGGACCAAGCAGCACACCGGCCTCATGTGCGGCAACCTGACCCCCGCCCTGGCCGATCGCCCGGCCCTTCTCACCCATCGTGAAGTCGAGACCATTTTTCACGAGTTCGGCCACCTCCTGCATCATCTTTTGAGCAAAGTCGAAATCCGTAGTCTCGCCGGGACCAGCGTCGCCTGGGATTTCGTCGAATTGCCCAGCCAGATCATGGAGAACTGGTGCTGGGAACGCGATTCGATTGACTTGTTCGCTCGCCATTGGCAAACCGGGCAGCCAATCCCCGAAGACCTCTTCTCGAAAATGAAGCGCGCCCGGACCTTCCGCGGCGCCAGCGGGCAAATGAGGCAGGTCGGTTTCGGAACGGTCGACCTGGAACTGCACATTGACTACGACCCTGAGGGAAACCAGGACGTTCTCGACTATGCCAACCGCATCCTCGCCGGTTTCGTCGCCGCGCCGCTTCCTGACGACTATGCGATGCTCGCCGGCTTCACCCATCTCTTCGCCGACCCCACCGGCTACGGCGCTGGATACTACAGCTACAAATGGGCCGAAGTGCTCGACGCCGACGCGTTCACCCGCTTCCGCCGGGATGGGCTCTTCAGCCGGGATGCCGGACTCGCCTTCCGCACCTGCATCCTCGAGAAAGGCGATAGCGAGGACCCGGCTGAGCTGTTTCGCCGATTCCTCGGCCGCGATCCCGATTTGACGCCTCTCCTTGAACGGCTTGGTTTGGCGGAGTCCAATGCATGAGCTTTGAGGTGAGGGTCTTCCACCTCGACAGCCAGCGGCAGGAATCCGGAACCTTCGACCTTGACCCCGCGCTCGAGGACGCACGGCGGGTTGTCGGCGTGATGCGGGAATTCCTGGCGGGCAAGCCCGCTCAGTTCAAGGATGCGATCCCGTTCCTCAAACACGGCGCCGTTGAGCTTGAGTGGAATGCCGCTTCCGGCGGAGTCGCCTTTTTCGCCTGGTCTGTCGATGCTTCTCCGGCGGCATTTGGCGCCATGGTCTCCGACGCTTCCAGCGAAGCCGGTCTCGGAGTCCTCGGTGGTTTTGCCAACACGCTCAATCTGGTCGACCGTCCCTCAACTTCCGGCGAAACCATCTGGATGGCTGCTTTGCCGGGCCGGCCGGAAACCCTTCCGCTGCTGCACCTGCTCACCACGTCGCTTGGCTCGGTCTTCTTCGGCGCCCTGCGTCGTGCCGCCGGAGAATTCCTAATTGCCGATATCGGTGACCGCGCGCCAACTGCCGTCGCCCATCTTGCGCCAGACGGTGAGGTAACGCCCGTCTCGCTTTACTTCTTGGTTTTTGTCATCGGTCCAGGAAATCGTGGCCGTCCCCAGCGTGAATCCGAGTGTTCCGTCCTTGGACGTTTCGGCGTGATAGGGCGCCCATCGGATCGAGAAATCCTTCTGGGCAAACATCCGCGAGTAATGCTCCCGAATCGCCGCCTTGCCTCGAAGCGGCCCAGCGGGCAGGTTCAGCTGCGCATCTTCGGCGAAGAAGCTCATCCATCCGTCCAGGCCCCGTTCCGCTGTCGCCTTATCAAAGGCGCGGTCCGCTGCCAGAACTTCCTGGCTGAAGTCAGCTGCGGCGAGAGTTGCCGTTGCTGCAAGCAGAATCATCCATCCCATGCGTTGGAGTATAGCGCTCCAAACCGGTTGGATTCCGATTGCTTGACTTCTGGTAACTGCATGGCATACCTTACGAGTTTCCCGGCGTCTGTAAGCCATGGCAGATTCTGCTAATCCCGGTTTCGTCGACATCGATCAGTTTCTGGAATCCTCTCTCGACACCGTCGAGTCGACGGAAAGCCAGGTCCTTGAGCTCGCCCGGCAATGGGGTTTGCCCGAGGAAGACGCATATCAATTGGGGTATGCCGTACGCGAGGCCATGGTGAACGCCGTCGTTCACGGCAATCGCTACAGCGCCAACAAGCGTGTCCGTCTGACAATAAGGAAGCTGCCCGGGCATCATTGAGATAGTCATTGAGGATGAGGGACAGGGATTCGACGAGCAACGGCAGGATGACCCCTTGGCTGAGGAGAACCTGCTCGCCCAGTCGGGCAGAGGGTTGATGATCATCCGCGCATTCGCGGACGATGTCGACATCGTAAAGACGCCAACGGGCGGTACCCGCGTGGCGATGAGGAAATCGATCCCGCCTCCGGCTTAGGCCGCAAGAGCAGGGATGCTGATTTGCTTTTGAGAGTGATAGACCTGAAGGAGGTTGGAAAACAACTGTGAGCGTGAAATTGACAACCCGCCAAGTTGGCGATGTGACCGTGATTGATGCCGTCGGACGCATCACACTTGGGGAAGGATCCTCTACGTTCCGTGACAGCGTGAAGGAACTTGTCACCAAAGGAAACAAGAAAATCCTGATGAACCTGGCTGAGGTTTCCTACATTGACAGCTCAGGCATCGGAGAGCTGGTGAGCGGTTTCACCACCGTTTCCAACGCTGGAGGAAACCTGAAGCTGTTGAAGCTGACGAAGCGAATTCAAGACCTGTTGCAGATCACCAAGCTTTACACGATTTTCGAAGTGTTTGACGATGAGGCGGCCGCACTGGCTTCGTTCCAATAAAACGCCCCTTCCCGTCGGGATGCAGTCTTAGTTGTTGTCACAGATCGCGTCTGCACCAAAAACGCTTGTCATCGCGGAGGAACTCGTCCTGTTTCGCGACTCCCTCGCGGCACTGTGCGAGTCTTCGGGATTGTATCGTGTTGTCGGCACTACCAGCGATGGGGACGGGGCATGGGAGTTGATCGAGAGGCTCACGCCAGGATTGGCCCTGATTGACCTCACCATCCCCGGCCTCTATGCGCTCGAGATTGCCAAGCGGTTATCGGAATCAAACTCGGGCGGGAATGCTCCCCTCACCCGATGCGTCCTGCTGGCCGGCCGGGGCGATCGGAAGTCAATTATCGAAGCGCTTCGCTCCGGCGCCCAGGGATACCTGCTCAAGACCAGCACCCAGGAGCACCTTTTCGACTGCATACAGCAGGTGCTGGAGGGGGGAATCTACGTCTCTCCCACAGTCAACCTGCACAGCCTGTTCAATCCCCACTTGGCGGGACACGCCGACGACCCCTTGTCGCGGCTCAGCTCGCGAGAGTTCCAGGTTTTCTCGATGCTGGTCGAAGGTGTTCGCGCCAAGGAGATTGCGGCGCGCCTGTCTCTGAGTCCGAAAACCGTAGACACTTATCGCGCCAACCTCATGAAAAAACTGGATATTCATGATGTCCCCAGCCTCGTCAAGTTCGCCATCTTCCGCCGCCTGATTCCGGCTGGATAAATGCGTCCCTAATGCGGCGCGCCCGATTGATATACTGTAAGTTCACCCTCCGGAGAGACTAGTGGATCGCCAGACCCGTCATGAATTAAAAACCGACAAGTTCGTTGAAGAAGTCGGTCATACAGTTGAGTTTATCGAACACCATCGCTCGCAGGTGATCAGGTACTCCAGTATCGGAGTGGCCGTGGTCCTGGTTGCAGCCGGCTATTGGTTCTATTCAAACAACGCGAAGGTCAAGCGCCAGGTCATGCTGGGCGAAGCCATTCAGTTTGTCAACAGTCCCGTCGGATCCGCGGCTCCGGGCGGAACGAACTTTCCGACTCAAGAGGCGAAGGACAAAGCTGTCGACAAGGCATTCAACGACATCATCACCACCTACTCAGGCTCGGACGAGAGCGGCGTGGCGATGTACATGCTTGGGGTCGGGGCTGCTGACAAGGGTAAGTTGGCCGATGCCGAGCGGTTGCTGCGTCAGGCAACTAAGGAAGCCGGCAAGGAACACGCCTCCCTGGCTCGTCTCGCCCTCGCCGACGTGCTGGTGGCAAACGGCAAAGCCGCTGAGGCCGAAACGGAGCTTCGCAGCCTTATCGCAAATCCCACCGTCATGGTGAGCAAGGAGCAGTCCACGCTGAGCTTGGCCAGAGTGCTTGCCAAGACCAAACCGGCGGAAGCGAGGAAATTGCTCGATCCGATGCGTGGAGTGTCTGGCCCGGCATCGGCCTCCGCCATCGCGCTGATGGCCGAATTGGGCCTCTAGCCCGGTTCTGGCACGGTCATGCGGCTTCAGCGGCTGCGCTTTCAGGCAGACGACCTCCGGGGACGTCGCTACCCCGAGCCAGTCCACCCCTATCGAAATGAGTTCCAGCGCGACCGCGACCGTATCGTCCACGCCCGCGCATTCCGGCGTCTGGAAGGCAAGACCCAGGTCTTCGGTGAGCGCCTCAGCGATCACTTCCGCAACCGGCTCACTCATACCATCGAAGTCGCCCAGATCGCCCGAACGCTCGCCGGAACCCTCGGCCTCGATGAAGACTTCACCGAAGCCCTCGCCCTGGCCCACGATATCGGCCATCCCCCCTTCGCCCATGCCGGAGAAGAAGCGCTGGATGTCGCAGATGCGTCAATTCGGCGACCGGTTCGATCACAATATCCACGCTTTGCACATCGTCGAGCACTTCGAACAGCGTTACGCCCGCTTTCCTGGACTCAACCTGACGTTTGAAGTGCGTGAGGGCATGGTCAAGCACTCGCACGATATTGAACCGGGTCAGGCGGAGGAACTCGACCAGTACCTTCCAGGCCTTCGTCCACCGCTGGAGGCCCAACTGATCGACCTGGCGGACGAAATAGCCTACAACGCCGCCGACCTTGACGACGGCTACTCTGCCGGGCTCTTCACGCTTCAGGAAATAGCCTCCGACGTCCCTCACTACGGACACCTCGCCGCCGAAATCGAAACTTCCTACCCCGGCGCCTCCCCCGGCTTGCGGTTCCAGGAAGTGCTGCGGTTGCTCATCGATTGGCTCGTTTCCGGACTTGATCGAGGGAACAATCGCAGCCGTTGAGTCCAGCGGGGCTGAATCGGTTCTCGACGTCAGGCGGCACCCCGGGCGTCTCGTGAAGATGAGTCCGGAACCAGGCTTGACCAACGCGTCGCTCAAACGCTTCCTGCTCGCCAGAGTCTACTTGAGCGAGGGCTTGCAGGCGGAGCGCAAGTATGCTGCCGGAGCAATTGCCCGCCTGTTCTCCTGGTTCATCGAGGATCCCAGCCGGCTGCCGGCCAGCCACGCCGAACGCATCGGCGAGTTCCCCGTTCATCGCGTCGTCTGCGACTACATCGCTGGAATGACTGACGGATTCTTCCGCCGTACCGAGCGCAGGCTCTTCCCTCAGACCTGATGGATCACTTCTCGTGCTCCGTCAATGAGGAAAGCTCCGCCTTCCTGACTGCATAGTTCTTACGCAACTGACGGCATAGTTCCTCGGCGAATCGGCGAGCCTCCTCGCCGTCCGGCAGGTCCACTTCCACTTTGAGATAGTAATCGATGGCTTTCATGCGGGGCAGTTCCCAGAGTACAGGATGGTACGATAGCGGTTTCCATGTCTGAAGAAAACAAGTGCCGGGTGTGCGAGATTCGGGCGCCGCGCCGCTACTGTCCCGCGATGCAGGCCGATATCTGCGCCCCATGCTGCGGTCAGGAGCGTGAGGCCACTCTCGATTGCCCTTTCGACTGCGAATACTTGCGCGAGGCGCGCCGTCACGAGAAACAGCCTCAACCCGATCCCAAGACGCTGCCCAATCCCGATATTGAGCTGAGTGATCGCTTCATGCAGGAACAGCAGCCACTGGCCATCGTTTGCGGCCGCTTGCTGCTGGTCTCCGCGCTCGATACCCCGGGCGCCGTCGATTTCGACATGCGTGCCGCCCTGGACGCCCTGGCGCGCTCCTATCGCACCGCGGAGAGCGGCCTTATCTACGAGTCACGGCCCGCCAACGCGATTGCCGCACAGATCCAGGCCCGCTTCCAGCAGGAGGTCGGTACTTTCCGCGAGCGAATCGCCCAGCAGTCCGGCACCCACTCGGTCCGCGACAAGGATCTGCTCGGTATCGTCGTTTTCTGGCAGCGCATGGAATGGCAGCAGAACAACGGCCGCCGCAAGGGCCGCGCTTTCATCGAAAGCCTCTTCAGCCTGCTCCCGCCGGAAGCGATGGAACAAGGCGCTGAGCAGAGCGGCCCAGCGCCGCCTGGCATCATTCTGCCTCCTCAGGGCATCTCCTAAGGTGTGACTGCACGTCTGGTCCATTCACGCGAGTTGGCGCCTGAAGTCCGCGAGTTCCTCTTCGAATCCCCCGAAACGGAGAGGCTCGCCTTCACTCCCGGTCAGTTCGTCTCCTTCACCAGCGAACACTTGGGCCGGCCCGTGACGCGCGCCTATTCTCTCGCCTCCGCTCCTGATGGCAATCGATTCGAGCTCTGCCTCAACCGCGTCACCGAGGGGCTGCTGTCGCCCTGGCTCTTCGAAATGGCTCCCGGTGAAGTCATCGAGATGCAGGGCCCGCTCGGCTACTTCACTCCAAAGCGGCCTTTCCGCGATGCCGTCTTCGTGGCCACCGGCACGGGAATCGCGCCCTTCCGCTCGTTCCTCCAGTCGCCCGAGGTTCTCGAATCGGCCGCCAAGGTCACTCTGCTCTTTGGAGCGCGCTACAAGTCAGGACTCCTCTACCGGGACCTCTTCGACCACCTGGCCGCGACACGCCCCGGCTTCCTGTTTCTGCCCACCATTACGCGGCCGGAACCCGCCTGGAGCGGCAGGACCGGCCGCGTCCAGGAACACCTCGACGAAGCCCTCGCCGGAAGAACCGCCATTGACGTCTACATCTGTGGCCTCAAGGCGATGGTCAACGACGTCCGCGAGTCGCTCAAGCGGCGGGGGTTCGACCGCAAACAAATCGTCGTCGAGAAGTTCGACTGAAGTCCCGGCCCTCGCCTGCCGATAGATCACCTGGATGGGTACGAGCATTGCCCGCTGGGCATCCCTTTCGCTGGCCGCGTTGATCATCTTCTCTGTGACTGTCCTGATAGGGCTTCAGCTCCTCCCAGGCCCTCATTCAGAGATGGATTATCTCGTCATCGGCTGCATCGCTACCCTCCTGAGCCTCACCGTCCTGTTCGCTATGTTATTGGCAACATGGATGAAATCCCCCAATCCATTCTTCCGGCGCAGGTTGAAGTCACCGGATACAGGCAATCCCCCTCAAAACAGATAAACTTGGTAGAGATTAGGGGAAAGTGGTAGTCTGGCGGTTGAGAACGCCATGCACGATGTCAAACCCTCTCCCGCCGAAGCGCTCAAGGCGCAGAGCCGCCATCTGCGGGGGGTCATTTCCGAGGACCTCCAGACGGAGTCCTCGCAGTTCAGTAAGCCATCCGTGGGGTTGCTGAAGTTCCACGGAATTTACCAACAGGACGACCGGGACGTCCGCAAGACGCAACCCGAGCGTGTCTTCAGTTCGATGATCCGGGTCGGCATTCCGGGCGGCTTTGTGAATGCCGCTCAATACCTCGAACTGGATCGTTTGGCGGGCGTCTTCGGTGATGAGACTCTCCGGGTCACCTCCCGCCAGGATGTGCAGTACCACTACGTCGGCAAACGCAACCTCAAGGCCTTGATTCAAGGCATTTGCGGGTCCGGGCTGGGGACCTTGGCCGCCTGCGGTGACGTCGTCCGCAACGTGACCTACGATTCCACCCCGGTGGCCGCGCCTCACCGCGCCGACATCATGGAGTACGTCCGTCTTCTGGCGAAAGAACTCAAGCCTCGTACGAGGGCCTATGTTGAAATCTGGCTCGACGGCGAGAAGGCGGCTTCGCTCGAAGAGGAGACGGACCCACTCTACGGAGAGACCTACCTTCCCAGGAAGTTCAAGGTGGCCTTCACGTTTCCCGGAGAGAACCTGATCGACATCTACTCCAACGACGTCGGCTTTGTCCCGCACATCGAAAATGGGCGTGTCGTCGGCTTCACCGTGCTCGCCGGAGGCGGCATGGGCCAATCCAACGGCGTCAAGCTCAGCCATCCGCGCATGGCGGACCCCGTCTGCTCAATCGGAGCCTCGTACGAAGAAGTGATGGCCATGGCCAAAGCCGTCATCGGCATCCATCGCGACTTCGGCAATCGCTCCAACCGTAAGCTGGCCCGGCTGAAGTATGTGCTCGACGAGCGAGGGCTCGACTGGTTCAAGCAGGAGCTATCGGCGCGCCTTGGCACGCCCCTGACACCTCCCGCCGCATTGTCCTGGCATCGTCAGGAAGACTACCTGGGCTGGCATCCGCAGGCCGGCGGAGGCTGGTTCCACGGCATGAGAATCATCAGCGGCCGCATCAAGGCGGATGTTCGCACCGCTGTGCGGGAAGTGGTCCAGACCACCAACTGCGACGTTCGCTTCACTGTGCAGCAGAACCTGCTCTTCACAGGTCTCAAGGACGAACAGCGGCAGACTGTCGACGCAATCCTGGCCCGTCATGGAGTCAAGTCCGCCGCCGCTCTGCCCCCTGTACTGCGTCAATCGATGGCATGCCCAGCCCTGCCGACCTGTGGTCAGGCAATCACGGAGAGCGAGCGCATTCTCCCCGTCAGTGGCCGAGGGCATCCAGCAGCAGTTGAACGAAGCCGGACTTGGCGAACAGCCTGTGGTCCTCCGCATGACCGGATGCCCCAACGGCTGTGCCAGGCCCTACACCGCTGAAATCGGCATCGTCGGTGAATCGGTTGAACTCTATACGATCTACCTCGGCGGCTCGCCCGTCGCCGACCGGTTGGCTCGCCCCTGGAGGCGGCTCGTCAAACTTGGCGACATCCCAGGCACCCTCCGCCCGCTGATGGACGACTACCGCACCACCCGCCGCGCCGGAGAACCCTTCGGGGACTGGTGCTCGCGCTCCGTGGAATTGGGGTCCTACTGATGAGCAGGATCTACCTCGTCGGTGCCGGACCCGGCCGCGCGGACTTACTGACCGTCCGCGCCGCCAGAATCCTTGCCCGCGCCGGCGCGGTGCTGTATGACCGGCTCGTCTCGAGCGAAGTCCTCGACCTCGTGCCTCCTTCCGCGGAGTTGATTCCGGTAGGCAAGGAAGAAGGCCGGCAGGAGGAAATCCAGACTCGCATTCTGACGCAACTCGAGGAGTGCGCCCGGCGGCACGAGGTGGTTGTCCGCCTTAAGGGCGGCGACCCCATGGTCTTTGGCCGCGGCGCCGAGGAGTGGCTCTGGCTCGCCCGGCGAGGCTGGGATGTCGAATTGGTCCCGGGTATTTCCAGCGCCATCGCAGTCCCCGCCCTGGCCGGTATTCCTCCTACTTTGCGAGGCGTCGCCGGCGGCTTCGCCGTCGTCACCGGTAATCGAAAACCGGGCTCCTGCCAGCAGTGGGATAACTACGCTACAGTCGACACCCTCATCGTACTGATGGGCGTCGAACAGCGCGCCCACATCGCAGCCTGCCTCATCGATGCCGGCCGCGCCGAACAAACGCCAGTGGCGTTCATCGAGAATGGCACCACCGCGCGCGAGCGAGTGATCACAACCACGCTCGGCGAGATTTCCCGCGGCCGCGTCGACGTCTCGGCCCCCGCGGTGATGGTGGTCGGAGAAGTCGTGAAGTTGCGCGAGCAGTTGCTGCCTCTGCTGGTCTCCGCCATCGCGTAGCTTTCGGCCGCCGTGATAGAAAGAGACGGTGAGCTCCTTTATTCCATCGCATCGCTCTCGTCGCGCTCTGCGCCGCCGCGAGCCTCGCCGCACAGCCGCAAGTTCCGCATGGCCAATGGTGGCTCTCCCATACCATCGGCGACCTCATGCCCTTCTGGCACCAGCCGGCAGCCTGGGGCGAGCCCATGGGCAACTTTCCTACCACCCGCTGCGATAACGGCGCTCTCTTCGATCCGGCAAAGCCCTGCCCCGAAATCGCCAACAGCGCCTCGCTCCGCAGCACATGGAGTACTCAATCACTCGTCGGGTTGTCCAGGCAGACCTACGCGTACGGCGTGCTCTTCCATATCACCGGCGACCCGACCTTCATGGACCTCATGCGTGCCGGCGTCGCCTACATCCGTACGGAGATGATCGATCGCGAAAACGGCGGCATGCGCATCACCCGCGACGCCTCGGGCAAGCCGGACGCCAATTACAGGCTCCGCGACCCGCAGCAACTCGCCTACGGCCTGCTCGGCATGAGCTTCTACTACTACCTCACGCGGGACGCGGCGGTGCTCGACGATATTCTGGCCATCAAGAAGTTCATCTGGTCCCGGTATTACAACGAGCAGCTCGACGCGCTCCAGTGGACTCTCGACCCTGCGTCGTCCGTCCAGCCCGCGGAGTCACGCAGGCTGACGGCTCAACTCGACCAGATGAATGCCTACATGGTCATGCTGACGCCGCTGTTGCCGGAAGCCGATCGCGTCGAGTGGGAGAACGACCTCGACAGACTCACGAAGATCATGGTCAAGCACTTCTACGTCGAAAAGGAGAACCTCTATTTCCTCCGCGCCGACACTGCCGCCGACGTCGACATTGCCAGATCCGCCACCGACTTCGGCCACTCCATCAAAGCGCTCTGGATGACGCGCTTCACCGGGCTCATGCGAAACGACGAAGCCCTTGTCCGATGGGCCGAGGAGAAGGGCAAGGCTATCCTCGAACGAGCCTGGCAGCCTGCTTGCGGCTGTTGGGCGGGTGGCGTGAAGGCGGGTGGCGCAATCGAGCTCAACAAAGAATGGTGGGTGTACGCCGAACTCGACCAGTTCGCCGCCAGTGTCGCGCTCACCCGTCCCGAGTTCGCCGCGCACCTGCCGTCAACCTATGACTACTGGCTCACCCGCTTCGTCGACAAGACCTACGGCGAGGTCTGGGCTACCATCGACGGCCTCACACATCTGCCCAAACCAGGCACCCCGAAGCAATACACCTGGAAGAACGGATATCACTCGCTCGAGCACGCCCTGGTCGCCTACATCAGTGCCCAGCAATTGCACGGCGAACCAGCGACGCTGTACTTCAACTTCGCAGCCGACCCGGCGCGCGATACAATTCGGCCATACTTCTTTACGGGCCGTATTGAAGCCGTCGAGCGCTCCACGGACTGGCGCGGCGGAGAGATTCAGAAAGTGGTGTTCAGCGATGTTCGCTAAGACAATCTGCCTCATTCTCCTGGTTTGCTGTGCCACCTTGGCGCAGGAACCCTCCGATTGGGTTCAACTCTTCAACGGCAAGGACCTCGCCGGCTGGACTCCCAAGATCCGCGGCTCCGAGCCTGGTGTGAACTTCGGCAATACGTTCCGTGTTGAGAACGGCGTGCTCAAGGTCAGCTACGACGCCTACGACGAGTTCAAGGAGCGCTTCGGCCACCTCTTCTACAAGGACAAGTTCAGCTACTACATCATCGCTGTGGAATACCGATTCGTCGGCCAGCAAGCCAAAGGCGGTCCTGCCTGGGCGCTGCGCAACAGCGGCATCATGATCCACGGCCAGGAACCGTCTACCATGCCCAAGGACCAGGACTTCCCGATCTCCATCGAGGTGCAGTTGCTGGGCGGTGACGGCACCAACCCGCGTACGACGATGAACCTCTGCACTCCCGGCACAAACGTGGTGATGGACTCCAAGCTCATCACAACGCACTGCCTGACCTCGAAATCGAAGACGTACCACGGCGAGCAGTGGGTGCGAGCCGAAGCGCTTGTGCTTGGAGCGAGCCTGATTCGTCACAAGATCGACGGCGAGACTTTGATCGAGTACGTGATGCCCCAGATCGGCGGCGGCAGCGTCAGCGGTCACGACCCCAAGCAGAAGCCCGACGGCAAGCTGCTCGAAGGCGGCACCATTTCACTGCAGAGCGAGAGCCACCCCGTCGAGTTCCGCAAAGTCGAACTGCTCAACCTCGCCGGCTGCATGGACCCCAAGGCGAAAAACTACAAAAAGTGGTTCGTCAAGGCCGAGAACCAAACTTGCCAGTACTGACCCAATAATCCCAAGCCGCGCGAGCGGCCTGTGCGATGACGGCGTCCCGCGCTTCCGTTGGGGCAGTCGTGTCCGAGACGAAGACGGCGATGGCGAACTGACTCCCGTCCGGCAGCGTCACCAGTCCCACATCGTTGGTAGCCGCCGTCTTGCCATTCACGGTGCGGGAAGAGCCCGTTTTGTGAGCGACGACCGTCCCTGCCGGAAGAAGGCCCTTGATCCGTTTCGGGCCGGTTTCGGTTTCGGTCATCCATTTCAGAAGGGGCGCGGGCCTTTCGCGGGCAATGAGCCGGAGGTATTGGACCATTGCCGTCGGGGTCGAGCTGTTTTCGTACTGCACGTCCGGGGTGGAGCCAAGCTCTTTCTCGGTGTTTCGGACTTCAATGCCGGGCACGGGCAAACGGCGCTGGACAGCAGCAGGTCCACCCAGAAGCCGCAGGGTCACATCGCAGGCACTTCCATCGCTTTCGCTGACCATGAGCCGCAGTAACTCGCTGACGGGCAGCGTAACGCCTCTCGGGTGCTTGTCGCGGATGGGGCTGTGCTGCCTTTCGCTGACATAGTCCGCCGGAGTGACTACCACCTGGCGTTTCATGTCCAGGTGTTTGAGAGCGACTGCGCCAATCGGCATCTTGTAGACGCTCTGCATCGGGAACTTCTCAGCGCCTCGGACGGAGGCGAGTTCTCCGGTTGAAACGAGCATTGCGGCGATGCCCACGCGACCGTCGATGCTCGAGGCAATCGACTCGAACTGAACGGCAAGGGGCAGTGCGGCGGCAAGCAGCAGGATCATTCGTCTCTCAATACCTCCAGCGGCCGTTGATCCAGTATCTTCAGGCTCGCCAGCCATCCGGTCGCCGTGGCCAGCAGTGCGGTCAGGGCGATCGTCACCACCGCCGGCCACAGATTGAGTTCGAATTTCGAGTCCAGGAATCGAGTCAGCAAGATGCGCGTGAACGCGATCGCCAGCGCGCCGCCGATCAAGCCCGGCAACTCCCCCGAGCACCGAAAACTCCACCGAGAAGATCCCCGTCAAATGCCGCCGGCGCGCGCCGATCGTCTTCAGCACAGCGGACTCCCGCACTCGCCGCAGCCTCGTCCCGGCCACTGTCGCCGCCAGGATGATCGCCCCCGCCGCAATCGCGAACAGGCTGATGAAGCGAACAAGCAGGGCCACCTGATCGATCACCTCCTGCACAAGGTTCAGGATGTCGGCAGCGTTCACGGCGGTGACCGTCGGATACTTTTTGTACAGCGCCATCTGCAGCGCGGGCACCTGTTCGGCTTTCCAGCGCCCGGTCGCCACCCATTGCGTCGGGACGCCGGCCAGCGCGATTGGATTGAAGACAAAGTCCGACACCGGGCTCATGCGCACCTGCTTCAGCCGGTAAACGGCGACTATGGTCACGTCGAACTCGCGGCCCAGAATCGTCCAGCGGAGTTGAGTCCCTGGCGAGACAGAAAAGGCCTCGGCAAAGTGATCGGAGACCGCGACGACAGGCCGCTTTTCATCCTGCGCCCACCACGCGCCCTTGCGCACCTCCACCTCCTCAGGCTGCGCGCCCTGATAGGTCACCTCCCTGGTCCGCAAGTACCGCCGCCCTTCGAATCCCTTCAGATTCCAAGAGGCGGGGTCGCGAGATCCGATGCGGAGTAGCCGCGCGGAAGTGAACGGCTCGATGCGAATTTTTCCCGTGCGGCCCTGCTGGGCCTCCAGAATCTGACGCACTCCCTCCTTCTCGTTGTCGGTTATGTTGATCAGAAAGACGTTGGGCGCCCCGGGAGGCGCCGCCCCGGCCACTTCCTTCAGGAAGCCGTTTTGGATCAGATGAATGGTGAGTGTGAACATCACCCCGATGCCCAGGCTCACCAGAATCGATGCCGCGTGATTTCCCGG
This sequence comes from Bryobacteraceae bacterium, assembly GCA_963714395.1. GTDB lineage: Bacteria > Acidobacteriota > Terriglobia > Bryobacterales > Bryobacteraceae > JACADU01. Next base: position 157,331 of record CAVQOO010000039.1, on the reverse strand, counting down.
TCTGTACAGGTTGGCCAACCCGTGCCGCCAGGCAACCGGCAATCGGAAGGGCCCGCGTTCGACAAACCTCTTCAGCCCCTTGAGCAGCAGCCATGCCGCCAGAGACAGGATCGCCAGGCTTGTCACCAGGCCGCCGATGAAAGTCCATCCAATGCGCGCCGAGTCCGCCAGCCAGGCGGCGACCAGCCCAAGTCCACCCAGGATGAGAAGGCCGCTCACCAGCGCCGGCAGTAGCCGCCGTAGCCGGACCCTCCAGGGCGGCTGGACCTCGGCCATCTCCCGGCGGAAAATCAACGCCGGCTTCACGTCGCGGATCGACAGCAGCGGCGGCAGCGTGAAAAGCAGCGACACCAGCACACCGGTCAACAAGCCTTCCAACGCGAACGCCGGACTCCAGAGAAGGCCCGAAAACTGGAAGTACTTCGCCAGCAGGAGCGGAAACAATTGCTGGACAAGGCCGCCCACGGCGATTCCCGCCACTCCTCCCGCGATGCCCAGCATGGTTGTCTGTAGCGCGTATATGCGGATGATCTGTGAACTCCGCGCGCCAAGGCACTTCAGAATCGCAATCGTGTCAAGTCGCTGCTGGATGTGTGAATGGACTGCCGTCGCCACTCCCAGCGCCCCTACGATCAGCGCGATCAGCGAGACCAGGCTCAGGAATGTCGTTGAACGATCCAGCGTCCTGGTGATGATGGGGTGTGTCTCGCGATAGTCGGAGATCAATCCATCCGGGAACGCCGTTTTCAGTGAATTGCGCACCGCGGAGACGGGCACTCCTTCCGCCGGCAGTTTGAAAAGGAACCGGCGCGCGGCCCGGGAGCCGACCTGCATCAACCCAGTCGTCTCGAGCGCTTGCCTCGACATCATCGCGCGTGGACCAACATTGAGACTGCCAGTCATCCTGTCCGGCTCAAACTTCACTACCGCCACAATCCGCATTTCAGTCTGGCCCACCTTCACGCGATCGCCCACGTTCACGCCGAGCCGCATGAGCAGATCGTCGCTAACCGCAATCGCATCAGGCTGCAGTGCATCCCGCAGCCGCTGCGGCGGCTCGAGCTTGATCGAACCGTAGAATGGGTAAGCCGAAGTATCCACCGCCTTCAAAGATGTCAGCAGCGGCGGCCGGTCTTTCGACGCGGAGATCATCGACACGGTCTCCAGAATCGGAGTGATCTTGACGCCCTTGGATTGCCACTTCTCCAGTTCGGCTTCCTGCGCCGGCGTCAAAGCGTTGAAGAGCCGGATGAGCATGTCGCCAGCCATCAGGGTTCGCGCTTCCCGTTTCAGCAGATCCTGAAAGCCGGTGGCGAAGCCGCGGACTCCAGTGAGCGCGCCTACTCCGGCAGCCACCCCCAACACAACAAACGCGAACTTCGGCGCAGAGGAGCGGGCCTCCCGCCATGCCATTCGCCATGCTGCGCGCCACCCGGCGATGTTCATGGGCGGCTCTCCGCCGCGGCGGGCATCCGTTCGTCCGACGTGACAAGGCCATCCTTGAGAGTGATCACCCTGGTAGCGTGGCTCGACAGATCCTTGTCATGCGTCACCAGAACAAGCGTCGCGCCCTCCTGCCGGTTCAGGTCCCGCAGCAATTTGAGCACGTGCTTGCCATTCGTCGAATCGAGATTGCCTGTCGGCTCGTCGGCCAGCAGCAGCGGCGGTTTCCTCATGAATGCCCGAGCCAGCGCCACTCGCTGCTGCTCGCCCCCGGAGAGCTGCACCGGGTAGTGGTCGCGTCTTTCTGTTAGCCCTACCGCGTCCAGAAGCAGGCGTGCTCGCTCGAGCGCCTGCCTGGTCGCTTCACCCGCCAACTCCGCCGGCAGCAGGATATTCTCCTCCGCGGTCAGCGTCGGAATGAGCTGGTAGCTTTGAAAGACAAATCCGATCTTGCGGTTGCGCAACGAGGCCAACTGGTCTTCTTTCAGCCCTGTGATTTCTTCCCCGTCGATTCGGATTGAGCCCTCCGTCGGCGCGTCCAGACCCGCCAATAGTCCCAGCAGCGTCGACTTGCCCGAGCCCGACGCCCCCATGATCGCGACAAACTCCCCGCGCTCGATCTCGAAGTCGATGCCGCGCAGGATCTCAACCCGGTGCGTTCCGGTATCGATCGACTTTGTTACTGCGCGCACTGACAGAACCGGCCCGTTTTCCATTCGTGGGATCACTTCCTCTATTTATGATGGCAGTAGATGATCCATCGCTGCCTTCTCCCGATCTTTCTCCTGCTGTTGCTCGCCGGGTGCTCCCCGAAAGTGGAACCGGCCGCCCCCGCACAGCCCGCCGCATCGGCTCCCGAACCAGCCGCGCCCATTGCCCCCCTCGACCCACGTCCGGTAATCGTCGCCTTTGGCGACAGCCTGACTGCCGGTTTGGGCGTCGAGCAGGGCCAGGCTTGGCCGGAAGTGCTGCAGGGCATCCTCGACAGCAACAGCCGGAAATACCGCGTCGTGAACCAGGGCATCAGCGGAGATACCACCAGCGGCGGCGTGGCCCGCATTCAGGCGGCGCTCGACCTGAAGCCGGTCGTGGTCATCCTCGAACTCGGGGCCAACGACGGCCTGCGCGGTCTTGCCCATCAAGTCCACTGAAGACAACCTGAATCGGATGATGGGTGACTTCAAGGACTCCGGCGCCAAGGTACTGCTCGCAGGCATCACGTTGCCCCGCAACTACGGCCAGGACTACATCCGCGACTTCGACCGCATCTACCCTGCCTTGGCCCGCAGGAACAAGGCCGTCTACTTGCCCTTCCTGCTCGAAGGCGTGGCCCTCAATCCGGCCTTGATGCAGCGCGACGAGCTCCATCCAAATGCGAACGGCCATCGCAAGATGGCCGCTCTAGTCTGGAAGTATCTCGAACCGCTTTTGAAGTAGCGGCCCGGTCAGTGCTTGGTCGGGTGCGGGTTGACTTCGTCGCGCTTCACCTTGCCGTCGCGGACGTGAATGATGCGGTGGGCGTGCATCGGCGATGTCGTGCTCGTGCGTGACCAGCACGATGGTGTTGCCCTGCTGGTGCAGCCGCTCGAACAGGCGCCATGATTTCGTTGCCGGTCGCGGTAGTCGAGGTTGCCGGTGGGCTCGTCGGCCAGCAGGATCGAGGGGTTGTTCACCAGCGCGCGGGCGATGGCGACGCGCTGCCGCTGGCCGCCGGAGAGCTCGTTCGGCTTGTGGTACATGCGGTGCTTCGAGGTCCACGATGCGCAGGGCGTGCTTGGCCTGCTCGATGCGCGCTTCGGCGGCGATGCCGGCGTAGATCAGCGGCAGTTCCACGTTGTGCAGCGCGGTGGCGCGCGGCAGCAGGTTGAAGGTCTGGAAGACGAAGCCGATCTCCTTGTTGCGGATGCGCGCCAGCTCGTCGTCGGTCATCTCGCTGACCAGGTGGCCGTTGATGTAGTACTCGCCCCTTGCTGGGCGTGTCCAGGCAGCCGATCAGGTTCATCAGCGTCGACTTGCCGGAGCCCGACGGGCCCATGATGGCGACGTACTCGCCGCGCTTGATCTCGACGTCCACGCCGGAGACGGCGTGGATCTCCTGGTCGCCCATGACGTAGGTCTTCCAGAGATCGTACGTCCGGATGACGATGTCGTCGCGCTTCAGTTCCTCGCCGCGAGCGGCCTTCTCGGTGAGGGCTGGCTGTTGCCATCGTGATGCTTCCTCGGCTCCTTAAAACCTTCGACCGTTAGGATTCGGCCTTGGCCGGGGCCTTGTTGTCCACCTTCACCTTAGCCTCGTTGCGCAGGGTCCGGATCACCTTGTAGCTGCCGGTGATGATCTCGTCGCCTTCGTTCAGCCCGTTCGAGCACCTCGATATCGGTCGCGCCGGTGATGCCGGTCTTCACCTTCGCGGAACACGGCCTTCTCGCCCTTGACGACGAAGACGCCCTGCATCTCTTCCTTTGCGCCTTCTTCTGCGGCCGGATCGGCGTTGGCGGCGGCCTGAACGTTACCCGCCTTCTTGGGCTCCGGCTCCAGATCGCCCTTCTGCCGGACGGTCAGCGCCTGGATCGGAATCGTGAGCGCTTTCTGGCGTGTGGCCGTGGTGATCTTCGCCGTGCAGGAAAGGCCCGGGCGGATCTCCGTCGGGCGGATTGTCCAGCGCGACCACGACCTTGAAATCCTTGGCTTCCTGGCTGGAAACGGCGCTCTGGGTGGCCGCCAGGCCGGTGGAGCGGAGGATGGCCGTGTTGCCGATCTCGATCACGTGCCCCTTGAACGTCTTGTTCGGAATGGCGTCGATGGTGATGTCGGCCGCCTGGTCGCAGCTTCACGTTCACGATGTCGGTCTCGTCCACCTTGACCTCGGCGGTGATCAGCGACATGTCGGCGATGGTCATGATGAGCGAGGCCGACGAGTTCTGAATGCCGGGCACCACCGTTTCGCCCACGCGAACCGGCAGATTGGTGACGATGCCGTCGATCGGGCGTGACGCGTTGTGCTTCTGCAGCACGTCCGAGAAACGGTTCAGAGTGGCGCGAACCTGGGCCACGCGGCGCTGGCTCGCCGACAACTGCGCGGCTGTCTGCTCCCGCTGCGCCTTCATCTGGCTCACTCGGGCTTGCGACTCGCGCAAGCCGGCTTCGAGCGCGTCGTACTGTGCCTTCTTGGTGTCGAATTCCTGCCTGGCGATCAGCTTTTCCTTCCAAAGCTGGCCCGCGCGCTCGTAATCGAGTCTGGCTCGTTCGAGTTCGGCGTTTGCCCGGTCCACGGAAGCCTGGACTGTGCGCATGTTCTCATCCACCGCCTTCAATCCGGATTCAGCGGCTGTCGCATCGGCCAGCGACGAGTTCAGGGCTGCATTTTGCGCCGCCACGTCAGCCTCGGCCTGCACGCTCTCGAGCTTTGCCAGGACCTGGTTCCGCACGACCCGGTCGCCTTCCTTGACGTTGATTTCAGTCAGGCGGCCCATCACGTTGGCCCCGATGTTGATGTATTTCAAGGGCTTAATTTCACCCGACGCGGTGACCAGGCTGGTCAAATCCTGCTTCACGCTCCGGCCGGTCTGCACGGTGACAATCCCGTTGTTCTTCATTCGGATAGCTGGCAAACGTGCCGCCTCCGGCGACTACCAACAGGCCTATGCCGAGGATCCACTTCCACTTACGCTTCACAACACTGCTCCTCTTTACATCAGACGCCGACGACCGGGGTTTTGTTCTCTAATTAGCAGGACTCCGTTCAGGAGCCTCCGCAGGATGACCTCCTTCAGTATAAACGTCCGTTTATGACCTGAGGCCCATTTCGCACTTCCCCACCCACATTCGCCACCCTCACCCCAAGGGAAAACACTGACTCCTAAAGTCGACCCACCTTAGAACCGATGAGACTGTTGTGCGTGTTCTTGAGCCCAGCGCTGTGTTGGCTGAAGCTGCTGCCGGCCTGAGCCGGCAAATGGTCGATCTCCTCGCCTCCATGGCTGAGGTGCTTGGGCCCAAACTCGAACAGATCGACAGGCGATTCGAGCGAAGGCTCGTCGAGCAGCGCTACGACATGGCTCAGCGCGTCTCCCTGCACGAGATCACCGCGGGAGCCGCGACGCGGCTGATTGCCCAGCGTCTGCCCGTTGGGGCGTTTCTGGAGCAGGTCGAGTATCGAGGCCGCCGCCTGGCGAAACTGGGCGCTACGCCGAGCGAGGTCATCGCCGCCTTGCGCGAATACGACAATCTGGTCGCAGCTTCCACTGAGTCGGTCGAGGCGCCCCTGGCCGCCAACTTCGCCTGGGTTCGCAGTCAACTCCACTTTCTCACGGTGCTGTCGCTGAACAACGCGTTCTATCAGGTACGCGAGGCTGAAAGCCGGACATTCTACGAGCTCTTTCGCGTCGAGGTCGAGTCCCGGACGCTCGAGGAGATGTTGCCGCGATTCCTTGAAATCCTGCAGGTCTACACCTTGGCCAGCAGTTCGAGAATTTTTCTTTACGACGAGGAAGAAGGACTTTGGCGGCCCGTCCCTTCGCACGATGGCTGCCCCCCCGTCAGCGGGCGCCCGCGCCGCAAGCTGCTGAAAGCGAAGTCGTTCAGGATCGCTCCGTCCACGCAGGAGTTGGTGCTCGACCAGACCTGGATGGGACACTTCAAAACCTGCTGGAGTATCCCGCTGGAAGGCAACGGGCACATGCGCGGCGTTATGCAATTTGCGTTCCCGAAGGAATATGAGTGGCTGCCGCGGGAGCTTGAAATGCTACTCGCTGCCGGCGAACGCTGCTGGATGGCCGCTGAAAAAGCGCGCCTCATGGATGATCTGGCCAGACGCGAGGAACAGGTCCGCCGTCTTGCCGAACATATGGTGGAAGTCGAGGAAGCGGAACGCCGCCGCATCAGCCGCGAGTTGCACGACGAGGCCGGCCAGAGCCTGCTCTGCGTGAGACTGCAGATGGAGATGCTCGAGCAGGATCTGCCTGTTGAAGCAGCCGGAATTCGCCACCGGCTCTCCTCGCTGCGCGAGATGACCGAACACACCATCATTGAGATTCGTCGTCTCATCGCAGCGCTAAGTCCCGCCATCCTGGAGCAGATGGGCCTCGCCGCGGCCTTGCGCCAACTTGTAGGACGATTCCGCGGCATCCATTCCGCCCAGGTCCACCTGGACTTGCCTCGCAGGCTCGATCTGCCTAAGAAAGTGGAGCAGATCGTTTACAGGTTGGTTCAGGAGATTTTCAACAACATCGCTAAGTATTCCCTAGCTTCCTCTGTAAACCTTTCATTGGAAACCGCCGATGGAAGGCTGAGATTGAAAGTCGAGGACGACGGTGTCGGCTTCGATGTGGATGAAGCGTTCTCCCGCAGCAACTGCTTCGGCCTCTCGGGTCTGAGAGAGAGGGTTGCTCTTCTCGGGGGATTGTTGGAACTCAAGAGCCTTCGGCGGCGATCTGGTGATGGCCGCGGCTCGGAAGACATTGCGATCCTCGGCCGGATGGGTGAGGCCATTCAGCACGGCGAGGGTGGCCAGATCGGCGAAAACCGGCCTGGCACGGCCATCCGAATCGAGCTCCCGCTCGACCGGGTGACAACTCCCGGCAAGAGATTGGCCGGCCAAATGCCCGCCTCAAAGCGGCGCAAAGGTCAACCCATGGCTGATGAAACCGCTGGGCAGATTTCGGACGAGAAGAAGAAGCAGGCACTCCTGACGCAAACGGCGGGCTGGAACTGACCTTAGTTCAGGCTGACTCGGACCGGGACGATTCAGGGAGTAGCAGGAGATTGGGAGACCAGGTTATGGCGAAGACTCGGATCTTATTGGCTGACGATCACACCCTCTTCCGTCAGGGTATCCGGCAGCTCATCAGCTCGGAAACCGATATGGAAGTCGTGGGGGAAGCCGCCAACGGCAGCGATGCGGTAGACCGCGCCGCGGAGTTGCGTCCCGACCTTGTCCTCATGGATATCGGCATGCCCGGGCTCAGCAGCTTTGAGGCCACCCGCCAGATCAAGAAGAATCGGCCCGAAACCAAGGTGCTCGTCCTCACCATGTACGACGACGAGGACTACCTCGTCGAAGGCATGGAGGTCGGCGCCAACGGCTACGTCCTCAAGGACAGCCCCTCCTCTCAGTTGGTCAGCGCCATCCGCGACGTCTGCCGCGGCGGCAGCTACCTGAGCCCCCGAATGCTCTCCCAACTCGTCGACGACTTCCGCACGCGCATCAAGAGCGCCAATCGCCTGCCGCGATTCGCGACGCTCACCACGCGCGAGCGCGAAGTCCTGAAACTGCTCGCCGAGGGCAATTCGGTAAAGGAGATCGCCTGCGATCTCAACCTCAGCGTCAAGACCGTCGAAGCTCACAAGTTCAACCTCATGCGCAAGCTCGACATCCACAACAAGGCGCAGCTGGTGCAGTACGCCATCCAGAAGAAGATCATCAAGATCCCCAACCTGGCTTGAGTGAGCTAACTGCCGTCAACTGAACTTCTCATCCGGTCATCTTTGACTGACACACCTGCCTAAACTGGCATTTAATCGCGGGCGGCCCCAGTGGCCGCCCCTTTTTTTGCACTCTCCTGCCCGGCTGGCTGTACAATCATGGGCGCGACAGAAAACCAACAAGCCATGCAACGCCGACTCTTTCTCCACACCGCCGCGGCCGCCTCGCTCGCTCACTCCCAACCTTCCGCTTCCCTCCCTATCCGAAAGGGCATTCTGCTCGGCATGTTGCCGCGGACGCTCAGCGTCAAGGAGCGGTTCGACCTCGCACGCGAGTGCGGCTTTCAATCCATGGAGTGCGGCACCGTCGACGACCCGGCCGAGGCCGAAGCAATTCGGAAGGCGAGCGAGGAGACCCGCTTCCCGGTCCACTCGGTGATGAATCGCGACCACTGGCAGTTCCCGCTCTCCAGCGCCAAGCCCGACGTCCTCGCCCGCAGCGTCAAGGGCATGCTGACCAGTCTCGACAACGCGAAACTCTGGGGCGCCCAGACCGTGCTGCTGGTGCCCGCCGTCGTCAACGCTGAAACAAGCTATCAACAGGCTTGGGACCGCAGCGTCGCCGAAATTCGAAAGCTGATTCCCGAGGCCGCCAGCCGCAAAGTCATCATCGGGGTAGAGAACGTCTGGAACAAGTTCCTCACCAGCCCCATCGAGTTTGCCTCCTATGTCGACCAGTTCAAGAGCCCCTGGGTGCGCGCCTACTTCGATGTCGGCAACGTCGCCCTCTTCGGCTTCTCGCAGGATTGGATTCGCACCCTCGGCCCGCGCATCGTCAAAGTGCACCTGAAAGACTTCAGCTTCCGCCGCGATGCTCAATTGAAGAAAAACGTGGCTGACTGGCCCAATCTCTGGGACGGCGATCTGAACTGGAAAGAGATCCACGATGCGCTCCGCGACATCGGCTACAAGGGCGATGCGACCGTCGAGTTGAGCGGCGGCGACGCCGCTTATCTGAAGGACCTGAGCCAACGCGTGGACCGCATCCTGGCGGCCGCATAGGCGTCTGGGCGATCCTGGAGCCAGGATGAAGAAATTCCTGTTGGGCGTTTTGGCCGGCGTCGTCATCGCCGGGGTCACCGTCATCGTCCTCGCCTTCACCGCGATCAGGTTCACGAGGTCCGAGCCTAAGATACCCTCCAAGGCTTGGCTCTCCCTCAAACTCCAAGGCGAGATGCCTGAAGTCGCTCAGCCCGAAGCGCCCTTCCCCGGGCTGTCGGGCACTTCCTCTCTAACTGTCGCCGGCGTCTGGAAGATTCTTGATCGGGCCGCCACAGATCCCGCTATCAAAGGTGTTCTCATCCAACCGCGGGGTCTAGCGATCGGCTGGGGCAAGATCGAGGAGCTGCGCGCCGGAATCCGAAAGGTCCGTCATGCCGGTAAGCCGGTTTACGCCTGGCTGGCCAGCCCTGGCATGCGCGAATACCTGGTTGCCTCTGCTGCCGACCGTGTCCTGCTCTCGCCCGAAGACCTCCTGGACCTCAAGGGCATACGCCTTGAGGCCATGTACTTTAAAGGCGCGTTGGACAAGCTGGGAGTTCAGTTCGAGGTCGAACATATCGGCAAGTACAAAGACGCCGGCGACCCGTTCTCACGCAGTTCGATGAGCCCCGAAACCAGGGAGTCGCTCAACTCGCTCCTCGATGGTCTCTTTTCCCGCCTTTGTGTCATGATCGGCGATTCGAGAAAGATCACTCCCGAGCAGGCAAAACTGCTTCTGGACGATGGACCGTTCCTGGCCCCTCAGGCGCTCGAGCGCGGCCTGGTCGATGGGCTCTCCTATGAAAAGGACGCAGTTGATTCGCTCTCCAAGGCCGCCGGGGTTGCAGCATCCGACAAGGTGGACGCCCACGCATATCTTGACAGTCGGCACGGCGCCCCCAAGAGGGCATCCCAGCATTGCGCTCCTGACCGCGCAGGGGGATATTCTCCGCAGCGCCCCCGGCGGACTCTTCTCGGAGGACCAGGCCATTACCCCTGCCGGTATCGCCCGCCAGATTCGTTCGATCTCCGACAATGCCTCAATTCGCGGAGTCATCCTTCGCGTCGATTCCCCCGGCGGCGACGCCATCGCCTCGGACGAAATCCTTGCCGAATTGAAACAACTCGCCCGTAAGAAACCTCTGGTCATTTCGATGTCCGATGTCGCCGCATCCGGCGGCTACTACATTTCAATGACCGGCGACTCCGTCGTTGCCTACCCCGGCACTATCACCGGTTCGATCGGCGTCGTCTACGGCAAGGTGAACCTCGAGGGCCTCTACAGCAAACTCGGAATTAGTACTGAGATCCTGAAGCGCGGCCGGTTCGCCGACATCGATTCCGGCGCGCGCGCCCTCTCCCCGGAAGGGCGCACGAAACTCCGCGAGTCCTTGCAGTTCATCTACGACGGATTCCTCAAACGAGTAGGAGAAGGCCGGAAAAGGCCGCCCGCCGAGATCGAGCCCGTGGCTCAAGGCAGGGTTTGGCTCGGCACTCAGGCGAAGGAGAACGGCTTGATCGATGAAACCGGTACGCTCGACACCGCAATCTCCCTGCTTCGCAAAAAGGCCAAGCTGGGTGGAGACGAAACCGCGGTGGATCTCGATGTCTATCCGCGCCAGAAAAGCTGGATTGAGGTGCTGATGGCTCGCGATATGGAGGCGTCGGCCCCCTCAGAGATCAAAACCCTGGTCACGGCGCTAGGGCCCGGCTTCGCGCCTTGGCTCCAGGGCGGCATGTTGCGCGTGATGCCGTTTCGTCTGGTCTTCCACTAGACCCGCTAGAAGGCGCCAGCCGACGTGATGCCGTTGGAAACCAGCACAGTCGCCATTTTCTCCAGGGCCGACTTGTGGATCTGCGAGACGCGGCTCTCGTTGATGCCCATCATCCCGCCGATCTCCTTCATCGTCAGCTCGTTCGTGTAGTACAAAGTCACCACTTTGCGGTAGCGCTCAGGCAATGCGCTCATTGCCAGATCGAGTTTCTCGCGCATCTGCTCTCGCGCGCACATAGAGTCCGGCTGGCTGTCGGGGTTGGCCGGGAAGTCCGGCGCAGGAAGGTCTTCGCCATCGTTCGGCCGCGTTGAGGCCGAGATCAGCCCCACGTTGCGAAGGTCAAGCGCCATCTGCCGCCACCGGCTGACTTCAACGCCCATTTTGGTCGCTACTTCGTCTTCAGTCGGCGTCCGCTGCAGTTCCGAACAAAGGTCGCGCGTCGCCTGCTCCACCTGCTTGTGCCGGCGGCGCATGTCGCGTGACGCCCAATCCAACTGCCGTAGACTATCCAGCATTGCGCCTTTGATCCGGTGTTTGGCGTAGCTCGAGAAGACGACCTGCTTAGTCGGATTGAACTTTGTCGCCGCGTCGAAAAGCCCCAGAATGCCCGCATGGATCAGATCATCGAGTTCAACATGGACGGGCAGGCTCTCATGCACCCGGATGGCGATTGCTTTGACAAGCGGCAGGTTCTCGAGAACCACGCGATCGCGGACGTCGTTCGGGTTTTCCGTCACCGCAGACCGGACTGCTTCCATTTCCGATGCCGTTGTTGCCTCGGCTTCGACGGGTTGCTCCACCACAACCGCGGACACCCGCCTCGACTTCATCGAAACCACTCGTCGCGACCTTGGGGGGGTAATCCCCGTGTGCGCAGTTGCTACAGCCTGGACTGACATGACCGTTTCCTTGCTCCTAATCGCTGGCGTTTCCTTCTTGGCGCCCTCTCTAATGGAGGGCTTTTCCTGCGTTTCGCCTTCACCGTTGTCACGCGTGCGGATCAGCAGGTCCTTACCCGGGGCCTTCTTGCGAATCGAACCATCGGGCATCTTACTTAGGGCAATTGCCGGGCCAAACGCGGGAGTTCTTCTCCGGCCCGCCGCCTGAGGAGCCACACACGCGGTCGAGTTCACTGCTAAACGCAGATTTTGAAGGCTTTCCGTAGATCCGTTCTCAGCCGTCCCAGGTGCCGAGAGAAACTCAGACTCAGTGGTCTCGCACAGAGTCGCGCAATGTCGGGCCGGTTTTGTACCTCGCATCACTCCATCCCCATCATTTCGGAACAATAGGTTTCATTCCGGAACAGATTTTCGGGTTCCGGCATGGCAGAGTCAGTGCTCCACCAATTATCTTCTTCGGGTTGATCGTACCGGGAATCTGAGCAATTCCCACTAGACGGCTCGCCTGAACCTAAGGGTTGAATTGCCTTAGCACCGACTACCTCAATTGGGGGTAATCAATCTACTGACTCTCGCTGTACGGCAATCCAGCTCTTTAGTCCCAGTGCGCCCAGGACAATCCAAACGAAGAAGCGGAAATTGCCATCCAGGGTCGTGCCCGCCAGCAGCGCCAGCGCGCCATAGGCCAGCAGCGCCCACTTCAGGCGCCGCCTCATCCCGGATTCCGGCTTCTGGATCTCCATCGTGTTCATTAACGCGGCATGTTGTAGCTAAAAACCAGCTGCAGTCGAATCTCATTTCCTCGAAACTCGTTGGGTAATGGCGGGAATGGGTTCGACGCGCTGATGCCTGCCACAGCCGCGCGATCGAGCGCCTCCGCTCCGGACGGCACAGCGATCACAAGCTTCGGCACCCGGCCGGTCTTATCGATAATGAACTGGACCGCTACGCGGCCTCGCCTTCCCAAACGCGCGCTCTCCGGCATCACGGACTGCCAGTTGCGCTTCACTGCCGCCAGCACCTGCACCAGGTAGGGCCGGAAATCCATGCCCTGAGAATCGCTCAGCAATTCGAGCGTGCTCGCATTGCGGCCAGGCGTGGCCTGCTGTGCCAACCCCGGGGCCAGCCCGCCGTCCGGCTCGCCGGGGTCCCCCACGATCTGGCCCTTACCCCCGGCCCCGGCCCTCGCTATCGACCTCACTGTCTCGTCCACCCCGCCCTTTGGACACTTCGATCTGCGCCCGCACCGGAGTCCTCGCCTGCGTCGCGGCTTGCCCCTGCTGTCCGCTAACGGACTCAAACGGACTCTTCGGTGGCGGCGGCACATTCAGTTCCGCCAGCGGCGAAGGAGGGGGGTTGGCGGGCATGCCCTGCTGCGCCATCTCAATGCGCGGGGCTTCCACCACCGCCTGCTGCTGTACCGGACGTGGCGAACCTGCCGGGGGAACGAATCCGCGGGGCGATGGCCTGGGCGCCTGGATCACTTCGGGCTTGGGCAGCAAACCGGCCAGATCGACCTCGGTGGACGGCTTCGAGCGCTGGGGCTCCTTCTGTGTCAAACGGAATTCATCCAGATTCGGCGCCACCAGCGGCATAGCTCGACGCAGATCGGCCTCCACCCGCAAATCCGACCGGACCGGTCCGCCTCCCGACGGCCCGAATAGCGCCATCAGTATGAAAAAGGACTGGGCGAGCAGCGCCCCGCAAAAAGCTACACGTTTCCTGGCAGGCTCGTCCGGATCTCTCCCCTGGAGGAGAAACTGCGGCACGTCCTGGTCGCCATGCCAGTATCGGGCGAATGCTTCGAGCATCTGCGCGCGTTGTTTGCTTCCAGTCTCTACTCTTTAGACGCGAATTGAGCGAATTGGGGTATCGCGGACAACGTCGCCGACACCTCAACTCCATGCTCCCTGATCGCCTGCTGCACCGCCGCGGCCAGAGTCAGCGCCCGCGTCGCAGCCTCGCCATCCACGCGTGGACGTTGCCGTGTTGCCACGCACTCCAGAAACGACGCGAATTGCAGTTTCAAAGGCTCCTGCTTCGTCACCGGAGACGACCGCGGCACTATCTGCCTCTCCGGCGTGACCGAAATCGAAAAACACTCCTGTTTGGCGTAATCGACGGAAACATACTGCCCCGGCTGGAAGAACCGCAGTTTTCGCACCCGCTCCGTCGAAACGCGGCTCGCCGTCAGGTTGGCGATGCATCCGCCCGGAAACGCCAGCCTCACATTGGCGATATCCACCTTGCCGGACAGCACGCCGATTCCCGCCGCCCGCACTTCTTTCGGCTCCGACCCAATCATCGACAGCAGGATGTCGAGATCGTGGATCATCAGGTCCGACACCACGTCGACATCCAGGCTGCGCGGCGAAAACACGCTCAGCCGGTGAATCTCGAAAAACAGCGGCACGGTCACCAGACTTCGCGCCGCATCCACTGCGGGATTAAATCGCTCCAGGTGGCCCACCTGCAAGACCCTGCCGCGCTGCGTGGCCTCCGCCACCATCGCTTGTGCCTCGGCGACAGTCACGGCGATCGGCTTTTCCACCAGCACATCCAGCCCGGCGTTCATAAGGAACCCAGCCGTGTCGCGATGCGCCGCCGTCGGCACCGCGACGATCGCCGCCTGCGCGTGCGTGGCCACTTCCTCCATCGAGCCGAATGCCATGCAGCCAAATTCTCTGGCCGCCTCGGCCGCACGATCGCGATCGATGTCGTAGACACCTGCCAGCTCGGCACCCTCTGTCTCTCGGATCACCCGCAGGTGATTGCGCCCGAATGCGCCTGCGCCCAACAGGGCGACGCGAATAGGAGTCTGACTCATGATGTCTCCGGTCGGTAACCGACGATGGCGAGCTTGTGCCGGTTGGCAAGCTCAAGCATTTCATCTTTATCCAGCAGCAGCGTGCGCCCCGCTTCCACGGCCAGCGCGGTGGTGCCTGTCTCCACCATCGCCTGCACTGTCCCCGGCCCGGCCACCGGCACGTCGAACAGCAGATGCGACCTCCGGCTAGCGCTTTTCACCAATCGCAGCGCTTTGCCGTTCACCAGCGCCGCCGCCCTCCGCAGCATCGCGTCCGTACCTTCCATCGCCTCAACAGCCACGCAGGCACGCTCGCTCACCGCCACGCTCTGCCCAATGTCGAAACCGGCCAGCGCCGCCGCCACACGCCGCCCGTAGCCGATGTCTTTCTCTTCCTCGGCTTCCGGCTTACGCCGGCTCAACACACCCTCCGCTGCCAGCAAAGGCTTCAGCAGCAGTGTCGAGTCCGCCAACCTGATCCCTTCTTTCTCCAACTCCTGTTGGACGCCGCCGATCAGCGCATCCGTATTGCGCGAAGGTAGCGATGCCAGCAGTTTGATCAGGCGCCAGTCGGGCTTGAGCGAGCTGAACAGCGATGTGTGCTTCACCTGCCCCGCCATCACGACTTCTGTGATCTTCTCTTCCTTGAGAATCTCGATCAGCCGGCCCAGTTCCGCAATGCTGATCCAGTGGCAGCGTGTCCCTAACGCCTCCACCTCGGCTGCCGCGTTATCCTTCAACGCCACCACCACCACCTCGTGGCCCAGGTTCCGCGCGGTCTCCAGCGCCAGGACGGGGAATCTGCCGCTGCCGGCTATCAGGCCGTATCTCACTTGATGAACCCGCGCTTGGCGCTCTGTATGAACCCGATCAGTTCGGCTAATTCCGAAGTGGGCGCCACTTCTTCGCCGATCTTTTCAAGCGCCTGTGACGTGTTCAGCGTATCGCTGGCCAGCAGCCGGAACGCCTTATGCAGGCCTTCAATTGATTCCGCATCGAATCCGCGCCGTTTCAATCCCACCTTGTTCGCCCCGTAGACCTTTGACTCACGCGGTGTGACCGTCATTGAGAATGGCAGCACGTCCTGCGTGATCACGCTATAGCCGCCGACGAACGAATGCCGCCCGATCCGGCAAAACTGATGCACGCCTGAGAACGCCTCCACGATTGCCCAATCGTCGATGGTGACGTGGCCGGCCAAAGTCACTGCGTTGCCGAGGATACAGTGACTGCCGATCTGCGCATCGTGGGCGATGTGCGTGTATGCCATCAGCAGGTTATCGTCGCCAATCACCGTCTCCAGGCCACCACCCTCGGTGCCCCTGTGGATCGTCACGAACTCGCGAATGCGGTTGCGGCTTCCAACCCTGGTAAACGCCCGTTCGCCCTTGTACTTCAAGTCCTGCGAAGCCACGCCCACTGTGGAATACGGGTAGAAAACGTTGTCTTCGCCGATGATCGTCGGACCTTCGGCGTAAATATTGGCCATCAGCCGCGTACGAGCGCCGATCTCCACCTCCGGGCCGATCACGCAGAACGGCCCGACCTCGGCCTCCGCGTGGATCACCGACGCAGGGTCGACCAGAGCGGTCGGATGAATCGCCATCTTCAACGCCTACTCAGCGGGTTTGGGGCTGCTCTCGGGATCCGGCCGGTCGGCGAGTTTGCACATCACTGTCGCTTCGGCAACCACCACTCCGGCCACTCGCGCTTCGCCCTTCATCTTGACGACGCTTGCCTTCCGCTTGACGGTCGTCATTTCGATCGTCAGAATGTCCCCGGGCAGGACCGGTTTCCGGAACTTCGCCTCTTCCACGGATGCCAGCAGCACCAGCCGCTTCTTTCGATCCGCCACGTCCTTCAGAACAAGCACGCCGGCCACCTGCGCCATCGCCTCGACGATCAGCACGCCAGGCATCACCGGAAAATCCGGGAAATGCCCCATGAAGAACGGTTCGTTGGCCGACACGTTCTTGACCCCGACGATGCGGTCGGCTTCCATCTCAGTAATCCTGTCCACCAGCAGAAACGGGTAGCGGTGGGGAAGGATGTCGCGTATTTCGATGTTTTCCAGGACTGCCATGGCGGAAACGCTATTCTAACAGACGATGGATCCGGTCCTGGCTTGCCTGAAGGCGCGAACCCCCGAATTGACGGGGTTTTTGCGGGAGTTAGTCGAGTGCGAGTCGCCCAGCGGCGATAGCGGCGCGGTGAATCGCTGTGTCGACCTGTTCAGTTCCCGCGTGCGCCGACATTGCCACCTGCAGCCCTCTGCCCGGCGGGCGGTTCGGCAGGAATCTGCTTGTCACATTCAACCTCCCCGGGCCTCGCAAGAAGCTGCCCGGACGCATACTTGCCGTTGGCCACTCAGACACCGTCTGGCCCGTCGGCACGCTGTCCCACATGCCATGGAGGGACGAGAGGGGTCGTCTCTGGGGACCCGGCATTTTCGACATGAAGGCAGGCCTCGTCTTCTTTGTCGAGGCTATGCGCGCGCTCCGCGCTCTCGATATCCCGGTCCGCCGCGAGGTTGCCCTTTGGATCGTCTCGGACGAGGAAGTCGGCAGTGAAGTGTCGCGTCCCATCACTGAGAGCCTGGCCCGCGAAAGTGCCGCGGTGCTCATCCCTGAGCCGGCCGCCGGATTGGATGGCAAGCTCAAGACCGCTCGCAAAGGCGTCGGCGACTACACCCTGAAAGTCCGCGGAATAGCCTCTCACGCCGGGCTCGACTTCACCGCAGGCGCCAGTGCCATCGTCGAACTCGCCGCCCAGATCGGCCGTGTCGCCGCCTTCACCGATCTCAAAAAGGGTCTCACCGTCAATCCTGGCATCATCACCGGCGGTACTCGCTCCAACGTCGTCGCCGCCGAAGCCGAATGCGAAGTCGACATCCGCGTGGCGCGTGCGCGCGACTTTCCCGCCCTTGATAGGAAGTTCCGTCAACTCAAACCCATCGACAAGCGCTGCAGTCTGGAGGTCAGCGGCGGGCTCAACCGGCCGCCCCTGGAGCGCAGCGCCGGCGTCCGCGCCCTTTTCAGGACGGCTAGCGCTCTCGCCTCCCGCCATCTCGGGTGTTGAACTCGGCGAAACCGCAGTTGGCGGGGGCTCAGACGGCAACTTCACCGCCGGCCTCGGCATCCCGACTCTGGACGGCCTCGGCGCCATCGGAGAAGGCGCTCACGCCCCGCATGAGTCTATCCTCAAGGACCGTATCGCCGACCGCGCCGCACTGCTCGCCCTCCTCACCGCCCACCTCGCCGATTCCTTTGCGCCCGACTCATCTGGGACAATGGGAACGTAGACGGTTCTTTTCATGGTCGCTTCGGGTATCTATTACGCGCTCGTTCTGGCCGCCATCGGTTTTGCCCTTGGCCACTTTGCTGCCCCTTGGGCCGCCCTGCCCTTCTACGTGCTCGCGGCGTTTTGCCTCTGGTTCTTTCGCGATCCCGACAGAACCATTCCGGCCGGACCTGTCGCAGTTTCGCCGGCCGACGGCAAAGTTGTCCTCATCAAGCACCGGCCCAACGGCACACAGGTGTGCATCTTCCTCAACGTCTTCGATGTCCACGTGAACCGTGCCCCCATCGCCGGCAAAATCATCGACGTCCGGTACAAGCCCGGCAAGTTCCTCGTGGCCAGCAAGCCGGAAGCCTCCATCGAGAACGAAATGAACACTATGGTCATCGATGGACACGGCACAGTGATCGAGTTTTCCCAGATCGCGGGCCTCATTGCCCGGCGCATCGTCTGCTGGGTCAAACCTGGCGAATTCGTCACCGCCGGTCAGCGCGTGGGATTGATCAAGTTCGGCTCCCGCGTCGACATCACGTTCGGTCCTGAGTGGCGTGTCGAGGTGCGCGAAGGTCAACGCGTCGCCGGTGGTTCGTCGATTCTTGCCACGCGGAAGGATGGTGCGGCCGCATGACCCCTCGGCTCAACTTCAGGGACAGGCTGATCGACCCGAAATCCCCCGACAGGCGACCCCGGCGCGCCGCCTACGCCTTGCCCGCGCTCTTCACAGCCGCCAACCTCTTCATGGGCTTCTGGGCCATTCTGAAATCCATCGAAGGCGCTCTCTGGGCCCAAGCCGGCCACCCCGGCCATAACCCGCATTGGGAGATCGCTGCACAGGTCATCGGCCTGTCCGTCTTCTTCGATGGACTCGACGGCCGCATCGCCCGCATGACCAACACCACCAGCGAGTTCGGCCGCGAACTCGATTCCCTTGCCGATGTCATCAGCTTCGGCATCGCCCCCGCCGTGCTCGCCTTCGTCTTCGGCTTCCAATTCCTCGATCCGGCGGCACCGGCTCAGGTGCGCCCCTACTTGATGCAGGCCGGCTACTTCTTCCTCTTCACCTTTGTCATGTGCGGCGCTGCACGTTTGGCTCGCTTCAACATCAGCACCAACCCCGTGCCCCGCAACCCCGGCCGTCCGGACCGCAAGTACTTTGTCGGTTTGCCCATCCCCGCCGCCGCTGGCATGGTCGCCGCTGTCATCTACGCCGCCGACTCCGTCCCGCTGCTATGGTGGCCGCTCACCACGGCGTGGACCGCGTTGCTGGCCCTGCTCTCGTTTCTCATGGTCAGTGCCTGGCGATACCGCAGTTTCAAGGATTTCAATCTCGGCCGGCCGCGAGGACCGTTCAGCGTCGTGCTGCTCGGCATGGTGATCTTCCTGATCTGGAACTTCTCGAAACCGGTGCTGCTTGGCTTGGCGGTAACCTATGTCGGCAGCGGTATCGTGATCCGTGTCGGCGGAATCCTGCGACGGCGCTTTCGCCCGCAGCCGCAGCGCGAGCCTGAGCGTCAGGCAGGGTGAGAAATGACTAAAAGAAAATGGGTGCTCGCCGGCGGCGATACTCTCGTCGGCAAGGAAGTGCGCGAGTACGTCGACGAGCACCATCTGCCCGTTGTTCTCCTCAGCACCTCCTCGGAACCGGAGAACCGCGTTCTGACGGAGGAGGAAGGTGAACTCACCGTGATGGAGCCGCTGAACGAGGACGCTCTCAGCGGTGCTGAGGCCCTTCTTCTGGCCGCAACTCCCGCCGTCAACGATCACGCCCGTCAGCTCGCCCGTGCCGTTTCGCCTGCCCCAGCCGTCATCGACCTCGCCGGCCAGTATGAAAACGAGCCCGGAGCGCGCCTTCGCGCACCAGGCATCGAACCCGCTCCTCGCAATGCCTCAGAGCCCATCGAGATTGTCGCGCATCCCGCAGCTATCGCTCTCGCCAAGCTGCTCAAGCTCCTCCACACCTTCGCGCCGCTGCGCTCCGTCGTCGTCACCTGCTTTGAACCCGCCAGTGCTCATGGCAAGCCCGGCATAGACGAGTTGCATAAGCAAACCATCACGCTTTTCAATCTCGCTCAACAGCCCACCCGGATCTTCGACGCCCAAGTGAGCTTCAATCTCCTCCCCCGCTACGGAGCGGATGCGCACACCGCCAGCCTGGAGTCATCCGAACTGCGAATCGAGCGGCATCTCACCAGCCTGCTGGCCCCCGACGGTCTGCCTCCGGTGAGCCTTCGCCTCGTCCATGCGCCTGTGTTCCACGGTCACTGCCAAAGCGTTTGGGTCGAGTTCGAATCGCGTCCTGAGACCAACAAACTGGAGCAGCACCTGAAGGCCGCCGGCGCCGATGTCCGCAAGCCTCGCGTCGAGCCTGCCTCCAACGTCGCCATCGCCGGCCAGAGCGGCATCATGGTCAGCGACATCGCCCACGATCGCGCAAATCCGCGCGCAATGTGGCTATGGCTCGCCTCCGACAACCTGCGCACAGTCGCCGAAATCGCTGTTCTGCTCGCCGGCCTCTCCCATCGGGAGGACGCGTGAGGCCATCCCTGTTGGCCGTGCCCGCTCTTGTAGCACTGCTCTCCGGCTGCGGCTACAAGGTCGGCGGCAAAGCCGACCTACTGCCCGCCACTGTCCGCACCATCGCAATTCCGGCCTTCAGCAACGCCACCACGCGCTACAAACTCACTGAGCAGATTCCTTCGGCCATCACCCGCGAGTTCCTCAGCCGCACCCGTTACCGTGTCGTCGCCGACCCCAGGGAGGCTGATGCCGTGCTCGAGGGCGCTGTCTCCAATGTGATGTCTGCCCCCACCATTTTCGACCAGGCCACCGGCCGCGCCGCCGGCATCCAGGTCAGCGTCTTCCTCAACATCCGCCTCGTCGAACGGGAAACCGGCAAGATCCTTTACACCAGGCAAGGCATGGAAGTACGCCAGCGGTATGAGGTCTCCATCGAGGCACGGGAGTTCTTCGATGAAAGCACCCCCGCACTGCAGCGATTGAGCCAGGAGGTCGCCCGGCAAGTGGTCTCCACGATCATGTCCGCATTCTGACCCGGCACACTCCAATGACACCGGAACAATTCGTCAAATCCATTGAGCACAAGACGCCTCCTCCGGTCTGCCTCTTCGTGGGGCCCGAGAATCATCGTCGCGACCAATGCCGCAAAGCGCTCGTGGCCAAGGTCCTCACCCCGGAGGAGCGCGATGAGGGCTTCACGCGCCACGATCTCGACGAGCTCACCCTTTCCGAGGTGCTCGACGACGCCCGCTCCATGTCTCTCTTCGCCGGCAACCGCGTCATCTGGGTCTCCAGCGCCGAATCCGCTCTGCCTCGCGGCCGCGCTTCCGCCGCCGATGACAAGCAGGAAGCTTCCGCCGAAATCCTCGCCGCCTATGTCAAGGACCCTACCCCTGGCACAGTTCTCGTCTTCGACGCCCGCCGTTGGGAATTCGAAGGCGAGGACAAGACAAAGATGGAACGGCTGCGCAAGTTCTTCTCCTCCATCCCGGCCGTAGTCGAGTTCTCCCGCCTTGCTCCGCAGGAAGCTCGCGAGTTCGCGCGTCGCGAAGCCGCCGCCCGCCAACTCGCGCTCGATCCAGCCGGACTCGATCAACTCGTTGAGGCCACTGCTGGCGACCCCGCTCGTCTCTCCATCGAAATTGAGAAGCTCGCCCTGCTCTCCGCGGGCCGCGCCGAACCTGTCTCCTCCGCCGATATCGCCGCCCTCGTCCCCAACGCCCAGGAAACCACAATCTTCAAACTCGTCGACGCTTTGGCTTCCCGCGACCGTGCCGCTTCCATGCTGCTGCTCGATACGCTCTTCCGCGCCGGCGAATACCTTCCCCTCGCCCTCACCTTCCTCGCCGGTGTCTTCCGCCTGGCCCTCGCCGCCAAGGAGCAGAATCTGCGCTCTGCCCAGGATGTCCAGAGCTACTTCCAGCGCCTCGGCATGCCGATGTGGCGGGCCAGGGCTGAGCAGGTTCACACCGCTGCCGCCAAGTTCGACAAATCCCGCCTCGAAGAGGCAATTCAACTCGTCTTTCGCACCGATCGCGACCTCAAAGGCACCCGCGCCGACGACCGCATCGTCATGGAAGACTTCGTCCTCCGCCTGACCCGCGGCGCGTAAAGCATCGCCCGGCGCGGTAACATGTCTATCCATGATCCGAGTCGCGCTGAGCCTGGCATTGATCTTCGCGGTTGCCGCGGCGGCAAAGGCTGAATTGAGGGCGGGGGTTGCCCGCGTCGACATAACGCCGTCATCGCTCATGCCGATGTACGGATACTCCAACCGCAAGTGCGGGCCCGCCAACGGCACGCACGACTCCCTGTTTGCGAAGGTGCTCGTGCTGGAAGCCGGCGAATCCCGTGTCGCCATCGTCACCCTGGACCTTGGCAGCATTGTTTCCCAAAACCTGCGGCGGGACGTTGCGGAGAAACTCAAAATTCCCGTATTGCTGCTTGCGGCATCACACACGCATTCGGCGCCCGCATTCCTTCCCTACGGCAGCTCCCCGGCGAGCGACCCGGCGGCCCTCGCCTACCAGGCCGAAATGGAGGCGAAGGTATTCAGAGCAATCGAGGAAGCTGCGCAATCGCTGTTTCCGGCGGCAATCAGCGTCGGCCGGGGATCGATTCAGCTCGGTTACAACCGGTTACTGATGAGAGACGACGGGCGCGCACGGGCCCTGTTCGACAACCTGGATCGCGTTCCTTATGGTCCTGTCGATCCCGAATTCGTCCTGCTGCGAGTGGATGATCTGAACGGCCAATCCCGCGCTCTCATCGTCCATTATGCGGTGCATGCGGTCGTGCTCGGACCAACCAGTTGCAAGTACTCCGGGGATTTTCCGGGCGTCATGCAAAGAAAGACCGAAGGCGAACTCAACGGCACCCAGGTCATGTTCGTGCAGGGCGGCGCGGGCGACGTGAATCCGTTGTTCATGGGCCGGTCCGGGAAGGAGGATGAGGACTTCAAGGTCATGGAGAAGATGGGCGAGTTGCTCGCCGCCGAGGTGCTTCGGGCTAACAAGACGGTTCAGGCGGTGCCGGGCGGCTCCATCGGCTCGAAGAGCGAGGTCCTGACATTCGCGGACCGATGGGACAAGCAGAAGAGCGTCGAGGTCGGCATCTCCACCGTCCTCATCAATCGGCAAATCGCCATCGCCGCCGTTCCCGGCGAGGCAATGCACAAACTGCAGAGGCTGTGGAAGGATCAGGCTGAAGTGCCGCACCCGTTGTTTTACGGATACACATTCAGTTCAGGCGGAACCTGGGCCGGCTATATCCCCGATCTGCGTACCGCGGCCTTCGGCGGATACGGCGCGGACGCCTCTACCAGGATTGAAATCGGCGCCGGCGAGAGGATCATGCTGCGGCATTTGACGAACCTGTATGACCTGCTCGGCATGTGGCGCGAAGCTCCCGGCCGGCCCTGAGAATCGCTGCCACTGCCGATGGGGCATTCATTTCCACATGAAAATGGTGTAACCTCCTCAAAATCGGAGGGATGCTGTGCACCCAACTCTCAGCGGCTTGTATCAGGTCGTGACGCCCCCCGGCGTACGGCCAACCAATCATCTTCGACTCGACGTCGACGGCGTCTATCCCCAGATGGCCGCCAGTGGCACGTTCTCGCAGCCCGGCCTGGGCTCGGCCGCCTGGGTCGCCGGACTCAAACTCGTGACCCCCAATCGCTTCGCGGGCTCGGTTACCTATCGCAATCCCCCCGCGCTCTCGGGCTTCCCTTACACGACCCTCCAGATCACGGCTGTCCCGCCCTCCACGCCGTCCGATCAGCCGGTACTCAGTGTCGTCCTCAAGGCAGCCGGCTTACCCAGTAAGACAATCAAGTACCGCCGCGTTTCCACCTTCTTCGACAAGGTGATCTTCGAGTTCGACAGCGTCAGCGGGATCACCCCGGTGACCGTATTCGACACCGGCTCGCATCCCAATCGACCGGCCGTCCTGCCCGTGGAGAGCCTCAGCATCGAGGACGTCTACCGCCGCGCGGGCTTCGATGTGGAGGTCTCCGGCTCCAGCAGCGTGCCTCTCACCGGAGCAGGCGCCAATCAGGCCTGGAACGACACGGAAATGCACGACGCCATGCAGACCGCCTGGTCGCGCAACGCCGACATAGCCCAGTGGGCCATGTGGGTCTTCTTCGCCAATCAGTACGAGGACTCGGACACCGGCCAGCCCGA
The DNA here is from genome assembly GCA_963714395.1 of Bryobacteraceae bacterium. Lineage (GTDB taxonomy): Bacteria > Acidobacteriota > Terriglobia > Bryobacterales > Bryobacteraceae > JACADU01. Next base: position 133,446 of record CAVQOO010000039.1, on the reverse strand, counting down.
ACCCGGCATGGGCGGCATTATGTTCGATTCCACTGGACGCGAGCGACAGGGAACGGCGATCTTCTACAACTCCTTTATCTCCGAGTTGCCCGCCGGCGACCCCAATGCGCAAGCCTATGTCGACCGCATGAGGTTCTGGACCGCCGTCCACGAGATGGGCCATGCGTTCAACTTGCTGCACTCCTGGCAGAAGGCTCTCGGCACTCCCTGGGTCCAGCTCGCCAACGAACCGGAAGCGCGCAGTTACATGAACTACCCCTACCGTGTCGTCGGTAAGGTCCCGGCGTTCTTCGGCGACTTCGAGTACCGGTTCACCGACAAGGAACTGCTCTTCCTGCGGCATGCGCCACGCCAGTTCGTCCAGATGGGCAACGCCGCCTTCGCCGCTTCCCACGGATTCGAAGAAGCGCGCGTCAGCCCTCAGCCCGATCTCACCCTGACGATTCGCTTCAACCGTTCGGAACAGGTCTTCGAGTTCATGGAACCCGTCGTCGCCGAAGTGAAGCTCATGAACGTCTCGACGGGCCCCGTGATTGTCGACGAAAACTGGCTCTCCAATCTCCACGAACTCTCCATCACCGTCCGCAAGGACGGCGGAGAAGCACGCGTCTATCAAGGCTTCGCCACCTATTGCCGCCAGGCCAAGCCCAAGGTCTTGCAGTCCTGCGAGGCCATCTACAACTCCATCTACCTCGCCGCAGGAGCAAACGGGCTCGACCTGACGGAACCCGGATACTACACCCTTCAGGCCATGCTCGCCCTTGAGGACGAGGACCTGGTCTCTGAGCAGGTTCGCATTCGCATTACCCCTCCACGAGGCTACGACGACGAATATGTGGCGCAGGACTTCTTCTCAGAAGACGTCGCGCGCGTCATGAACTTCGATGGCTCCCGAGTCCTCGATGGGGCAAACAACACCCTGCGCGAGGTCTCTGAGCGCCTCAAAGGCAGCGCCGTCGCGCGCCACGCCAACATTGCTCTCGCCATGCCGCTGCGCACAAGCGGGAAAGTGCTCGACATGTCCGGCAATGCCATCAAGCAGGTTCGTGCCTCTCCAGACGCCGCCGGGAAGGAGTTGTCCTCGGCGCTTCTCACCAAACCCGCGGAAGCCGCAAAGACTCTCGGCAATGTCGACTTCAAGGTCTACGTCGACCAGCTCAGCGAAACGCTGGCTGCCATGGGCGATACCGCTGAAGCCCACGCTGCCCAGGAGAAACTCCTCGCCGTCTTTGAGGCTCGCAAGGTGAAACCCTCCGTCATAGAGGATGTCAGGAGGCGCACCGAGAGCTACGCCAAGTCCGTCACGAAGAAGAAGGCCAAAAAGTAAAACAGCGCCCCGTCCTCAATTGAGTGACGGGGCGCCGTTTCGGTTCGAAATGAAAGTTCTTGCGCTTAAGCCGGGGTACCCTGCAGTGCCTTCAACCGGGCGTGGATGCGGGACTTGTAACGATTCGCGGTGTTGACCTTGATCACGCCCCACTTGGCGGCGCGGTCGACCATCGAAAACGTGCTCGGCAGCAGCTTGCCTGCGCCTTCAGTGTCCTTCTTCTCTATCGCGCGGCGGATCAGCCGGATCGCATTCTTCATGCGGCTCTTGCGCACTTTATTGACGGCGGTGCGGCGCTCTGTGATGCGCATCCGCTTCAGCGACGAAATATGATTGGCCATTGCTTTCTAGACAGACTTCCGGTGTTTTCGTACCCAATCAGGATAGCGCACGCCGGGCGCGCCAGTCAAAATCGGGCCAGCAACGCGGGAGGACCGCGCCGGGTCGCAGCGTAATTCTTGCTTGCCGCTATCTTCTATTCTACATCCAATCAGCTACTTCCGGTCATCCAAACAGCTAACCATGGCTGAACTCAAAGTTGGCTCTAAAGCCCCCGATTTCACCCTCCTCACCGACACCGGCGACAAACTCAAGCTCTCATCGCTCTCCGGCAGCTCCGTCGTCCTCTACTTCTATCCCAAGGCCAATACGCCCGGCTGCACCACGGAAGCCTGCACTTTCGGCGAGCTGTTCCCCGACTTCAAGGGTGCCGGCGCGGTCGTTCTCGGCGTCAGCCCCGACCCGGTGAAAGCAATCGCTAACTTCAAGCAGAAGTTCAAGTTGCCCTTCACTCTCCTGGCCGACGAGGAGCATGCCGTGGCCGAAAAGTACGGCGTCTGGGTCGAAAAATCCATGTACGGCAGGACCTACATGGGCGTCGAGCGCAGCACCTTCCTCATCGGCAGGGACGGCAAAATCGCCCGCATCTTCCGCAAGGTGAAGCCGGAAACGCACCCCGCTGAAGTTCTTGAAGCTCTCAAGGCATAGTCGGAAAGCGATAGAATCGCGGCCATGCCGGCCTCCATTCTCTCCAGACGCAGCTTCCTGGCCACCGCCGCCGCGCCGCTCATCCGCGCCGCCCAGCCCAGACGCAACATCCTGTTCATCGCCGCTGACGACCTGAACCACTGCTTCAGCGCCTACGGTCACAAAGTCGTTCACACTCCCAACCTCGACCGAATCGCCAGGAACGGAGTCCGATTCGACCGCGCCTACTGCCAGTTCCCGCTCTGCAGCCCCTCGCGAACCTCCCTCCTCACAGGCCTCGCCCCCGACACCACCGGCGTCTACGAGTTGCAGACGCACTTCCGCCAGAACATCCCCGATGTCGTCACCCTGCCGCAGCTCTTCCAGAAGAACGACTACTTCGCCGCCCGCGTCGGCAAGCTCTATCACTACGGCAACCCTGGCCAGATCGGCACCGACGGCCTCGATGACGCGCCCTCCTGGAACCTCCGGATCAATCCCCGCGGCATCGACAAGGACGAAGAGCCCAAGATCATCAACCACACGCCTAAGAGCGGCCTCGGCAGTTCATTGAGCTTCTACTCTTCGCCCGCCAAAGACGAAGAGCACACCGACGGCATTGTCGCAGCCGAGTCCCTTCGCCTCATGGATGAGAACCGAAATCGGCCGTGGTTCCTCGGCGCCGGCTTCTACAAGCCACATTGCCCCTACGTGGCTCCCTCCAAGTACTTCGACCGCGTCCCGATGGATCGCGTCAAGCTCATTCCCTTCGAGGAGTGGGAGATGAACATCGCGCCGCAGTGGGCCTACAACACTCGGCCCGCCAACTACGGACTGGGCGAGAAGCAGCGGCTCGAGGCCATGCAGGCCTACTACGCCACCATCCTGTTCCTCGACGCCAATGTCGGGCCGCCTCCTCGACGGGCTCGACAAAATGAAGCTGGCCGACCGCACCTCCGTCTTCTTCTGGAGCGACCACGGCTACCAACTCGGCGAGCATGGCCAATGGATGAAACAGGCACTTTGGGAACCCTCGGCCCGCACGCCCTTGATGCTGTCCGGCGCCGGCGTCAAGGCCCGCGGCAAGGCCTGCGGCCGCACGGTCGAGTTCCTCGATCTCTACCCCACCGCCGCCGCGCTGGCCGGACTCTACGGGCACGCCCGCCAACCTCCACGGCCGCAGCCTTCTGCCTCTGCTCGACAACCCCGCCTCAGCCTGGGACAGGCCTGCCATCACCCAGGTCCGGCGCGGCAACGCGAAGACCAGATTCGTCCACGGCCACTCACTGCGCAACGAGCGCTACCGCTACAGCATGTGGGACGAAGGCCGCGAGGGCGAAGAGCTCTACGACTACCAGACCGACCCTGGCGCGATGAAGAATCTGGCCAAGGAGGAAGGCAGCCAGAGCGCTGAAGCAGCAGCTCCGCGCACGGCTCGACTCCATCCTCGCCGCACGCCGCGCCAAAACCTGAGGCCGCTATCGCTGCAACGGTTTGTCGAGAATGTCCCAGTTGTAGGCGCGGACGATTCTGTCGCGCAATTCCTGGAGGATGATGCCGCCGCTGTCGCTGTTGGTCATGATCACGAGGCCGTAGCCTTTGGCGCGATGTGCGACCAGATCGCAGCGGAAGCCCCAGTTGCCGCCGCCGTGGCTGAAGTACCAGCCCTCGCCTCTCTTCTCGATCGCTAAAGCCGACGGCGAATGGGCCCACGCCGACCGGGGTCACCATCTCCTGCACGGTGGCCTGCGAAAGCACGCGCGTGGATCTTCCGGCCAGCGTCTTCTGAACCTCGATGGCAAACTTCGCCAGGTCGGTCGGTGTTGTCCAGAGCCCGGCAGCCGCCATTTCCGGGTAGACGTGCCACTTCGCGTCCATCGGTTTGCCTGCACCGCTGTGCGCGCGGGCCGCCTGCTTCTCACGATCGGCCGGCACTGGCTGCTCGAACGTGCTGTTGGTCATCCCGATGGGCGTCAGGACCCAATCGCGCATGATCTCGGGGAACGGCTTGCCGAGAACATCGGTGAGGGCAAGCTGCTGAATGGTCACTGCGCCGCCAGAGTACTTGAACCCCGTAAGCGGGGGCGCGCCCAAGCCGCACGGCGCCAACGTTGGAGGGCGGCAGCCCGTCGAGGATCTGCACCACTGTCGGCTTCGCAGCGGAAGGATGGTAGCCCGGGAACCCAAAGCCGTCGTCGGTCCCTGACGTGTGGCTCATCAACATCCGCGGCGTCACCGGCCTCGCCTTGGTGTACTCGCCAACCGGCAGCTTCCACGACTTGAGAATGGTGTTGATGTCCTGATCGAGCTTGAACTTCCCCTCCTGCACCGCGCGCAGGGAAGCCATCGCCGCGACCGGCTTGCTGATCGATGCCGCCTGAAACATGGTCTCCGTCGTGACCGGCGTCTTCGCCTCCACATCGGCCAGCCCCCATCCTCTCGCCCAGTGAATCTCGAAGTCCTTGATCACGGCGACGCTGACGCCAGGCACGTGGAACCGTTCCATTAATTGCTGGAGCGTGAGCGAATCCAGCCCCTGGTGGTCGGGCGTTTGCGGCGCTTCGATCGTCTTGATGATGGCCGCAGGATCCTGGGCAGGCAGCATCATTGCGCTGCACAGCATCAGGAGAGAATAGCCTGGTGACTCTCATCCCTCAGTTCTCCTTGATCTCGACGATCGTCGCCCCCGTTCCGCCCTCGGCCGGCGTCGCCATCTCGTACTTCGCCACCAGCGGATGGTTTTTGAACAGCTCGTGCAACCGCTTCTTCAGTATGCCCATCCCATGTCCGTGAATCACCCGGATTCGAGTCACTCCCGCCAGAAACGAACTGTCCAGAAACTCGTCCACGTCCAGCACAGCATCGTCGCCGGTCTTGCCGATCACGTTGATTTCCCGAGTCAGCGTGTCCCATCGCGGACCGCCTTTGAACGTGATTCCCGCCGGCAGTTGCGACCCCGCCTGCCCCTTCTCCCCAAGCACCTCGATCACGTCCTCCGGCCTCACCTGCACTTTCAGATTCCCCACCTCCACCTCCAGCCTGCCGCTCGAAAGCACCTTCTTCACCCGCGCCGCCCCGCTGACATCCTTCAGCTTCACCCGCATGCCTTCCTTGATCCCGCCCGCCGCCACCGCGGCTTTCGGCTGCGCCGGCGCCTGCCCATCCTTCACCGGCAGCGCCTTCGCACTCTCGGAAAACTCCCGCTTCGCCCGAGCCACGTCGCGCAGCGCCCGCTCAGCCTGCTTGCGTTGATCGGCCGAAGACAACAGCCGCTCGATGATCTCCTGCGCCTGCTTGTCGAAAGCCTTCTGCGCCTCCTCCGCGCGGCGCTCGAACTCGCGCACCCGCGCCGTCTCACGCTGCTCCATCCGCTTCTCGAACTGCGACTCCCGCCCCGCCAGTTCGGCCTCGCGCCGCTTCAGCGCGTCCGTCTCCGCCGCCGCTTCCGTGATGCGGCTCTCCAGCTCATTCAGAAAACGCGCAATGTCGCGCTCAGTCGAACTCATCGCTCCGCGCGCTCGCTCGATCAGCCGGTCCGGCAGGCCCAACCGAGTCGCGATGTCGAGCCCGGCAGACTTGCCCGGCGACCCCGTCCGCAGTACATACGTCGGCTCCAGTGTCTGCTCGTTGAAACCCATCGACGCATTCACCACGCCCTGCGTGTTCGCCCCGTACACCTTCAGCGCAAGCAAGTGCGTCGACGCCAGCGCGAACGCTCCGTGCTGCCGGAACTCATCGAGAATCGCTACGCCCAGCGCGCCGCCCTCCTCGGGGTCCGTCGCTCGTCCAAGCTCGTCCAACAGCACCAGCGAACCCGACGTCGCAGCCTCCACCATCTCTTTCACCCGCGCCACGTGCGCGCTGAAGCTCGACAGCGACTGCTCGATTGACTGGTTGTCCCCGATATCGGCCAACACATCGTCGAACAGCGGAAACACCGCCTCTTCCGCCGGCACCGGCAACCCCGAATGCGCCATCAGCGCCAGCAGCCCCACCGTCTTCATCGCCACCGTCTTGCCGCCCGTGTTCGGCCCCGAAATCAGCAGCGTTCGATGCGAGGCGTCCAGCTCCAGCGATACCGGCACCACCTTCTTCCGCTGCCGCCGGAACAGATCCTCCAGCAGCGGATGCCTCGCGCCCTTCAGCCGCAGCACCGGCGCTTCATCGCCGCTGAACGTCGGAATCGCACAGTCGAATTCCTCCGCGAACCGCGCCTTGGCAAACACCAGGTCCAGCGCCGCCAGCGCTTCCGCCGTCGCCCTCAGTTCCCGGGCATGTTCCCGCAGCCGCCCCGAAATCTCCAGCAGAATCCGATGAACCTCGCTCATCTCCTCGTCCATCAGCCGCACGAGGTCGTTGTTCATCTCGATGGTTTCCAGCGGCTCCAGAAACAACGTGTGACCGCTCCCGCTCGACCCGTGCACCACTCCCGGCACGCGCTTCTTCGCCCCTGGCAGCACCGGCACCACGAATCGCTCGTTCCGGATCGTGATGAACTCCTCCTGCAGCATCCCGTCCTCGCGATGCACCTTCAGGAAGCGCTCCAGCGAGTCGTGAATCGACCGCCGCTGCTTCTCAATGTCCCGCCGGATCCGCCCCAGCGCCACGCTCGCCCCATCGGCCACAGTCCCGTCCGGCAGCACCTTTCCCGAAATCTCCTTCAGCGCCTGCCGGAAATCGCCGATCGCCGACGCCCTCCCGGCCAGCAGCGCATACCGGCCAGCCATCGGCGCCAGCGCCAATCGAACATCGGTCGCCCGCTCGAGAAAACTGATCAGCGCGGCAATCTCCGTCCCCTCCAGCGCCGCGCCCTCGATCCGCAGCCGCGCCACGCTCGCATCGACATCCGGAAGATTGTCAAACCTTAGTTTCACCGGTGGCGAACTCGCTCCCCGCGTCCGCGGTCCCGCCGCCTCGTCGATGAATGCCATCGCCTCGCGCGCCTCGTCCAGCGCCAGCGTCAGCGCCCCTCGCTCAGTCATCGGCGCCATCGCCGCCAGCAGCCGCTTGCCTGCCTCGCTGCCCGCATACCGGGCCACCACCGCCCGCAGATTCTCGTATTCCAACAACTCCAGACTGCGCGCGTTCATTTCGTCAACCGCTCCCTCAATGCCAGCGCCTCGCGGATCACCGGCGGTGTCCCCGGCGCCATCTTTTTCTTGTCCAGTGAATCAAGCCGCACCCACTCCGCGCACGCCACATCGCTGTCCGCGCACACCGTTCCGCTCTCGTAGTCGCACAGGTAATCCACGATCACGTAATGAAACTCCGTCCGCCCGTCCTCATCCGGCATGATTCTCTCGAACACGGCCGCCACCGCCCTTGGCGTCACGCGCAATCCCGTCTCCTCCATCACCTCGCGCCGCACTGCGTTCTCCAATCGCTCGCCCGCTTCAACCAGCCCGCCCGGCAGCGTCCACCAGCCCTTCAACGGCGGGTTGCCCCGCTCGATCAGCAAAATCTCCTCGCCGCGAAACACCACCGCCCCTACTCCCAACAACGGCGCGCCCGGATAGCGCCGGCTCACTCCGGCGCCTCCGCGCCCCGCACTTCCAGCCTGATCCTGTACACCGCCGTCCGCGACGTCACGTAGAGCGTCTTGTAGTCGGGATCCCCGAACGCCACGTTCGTGGGCTGATCCCCCATCTCGATAAAGCGCAGCTCCTTGCCTTCCGGCGAGTACATCGCCACACCCTCGCAGGCCACGTAGATGCTCCCGTTCTCGTCCACCGTGATGCCGTTCGGCACGCCGCGAATCCCCGTAATGAGCAGCCGCTCATTTGTCGCCGTACCCGACCGGTCCAGGTCGTACGCCCGCACCGCCCGCTCATCGCTCGCCGCCACGTACAGAATCTTCCCGTTCGGCGACAGCGCGATCCCGTTCGGCCGCTTCTCCCACTTCGCCAGCGCCGTCAGTTCTCCCTTCGACGTCAGCTTGTACACCCCGTAGAACGCCAGCTCTTTCCCATCGTCGGCGGACCCGAACGCCGGGTCGGTGAAGAAGATCAAGTCCCCCCGCGTCACCACATCGTTCGGCGAGTTCAACTTCTTTCCCTCAAACTGCGACACGAGCACCTCCGGCTGCCCCTTCCCGTCCCACCGCAGCACCTGCCGTTGCACCGGGTCGCAGATAATCAACCTCTTGCGGTTGTCCCAGGCCATCCCCGCGCCCGCAACTTTCAGCGCCACCTCAGGCGCCACTCCCCCCTTGAGCCGCTTAATCACGCCCAGCGGCGGATCGCTCGCCATCAGGTAGCCTTCCGGATTCCACAGCGGCCCGTCCGCCGACCGGAACCCGCCTATGACCTTAACTATTTGAAGCTGATCGGGATCCTGCGCCAAGCCCACCATCGCGCACAGCATGAGCCCCCACAGAATTTGCATACACCCCATTGTAAGATTGCTGGCAAAACAGGACTGAACTGTCCGATAATAAAGACAAGGCCATGTCCAAGCTGCTCTGTTCTCTACTCGCCTTTTCCCTGTTCGCCGCCGCCCAGCATCCGCCCCAGGGCACTCCCCCCGAGAAAGCCCTCGCCCGCCTCATGCAGGGCAACCGCCGTCACGTCGCCCATCATGAACTGCATCCCGACATGCAGGTCAAACGCCGGCACGAGCTCGCCAAGGCCGGCCAACACCCCTTCGCCATCATCCTCGGTTGCGCCGACTCCCGCGTCGCCCCCGAACTTCTCTTCGATCAGGGTATCGGCGACCTCTTCGTCATTCGCGACGCCGGCAACTTCATCGACGACGGTGTCCTCGGCACCATTGAATACGCTGTCGAGCATTTGGGCGTGAGGCTTGTCATGGTCCTCGGCCACGAAAACTGCGGCGCGATCACCGCGGCCGTCAACGGCGTCGAAGCCCAGGGCCACATCAGGGCTGTCGTCGAGGCTCTCCAACCGGCGGTCGAGGAGAGCGCCAACCAACCAGGCGATAAGGTCCACAACTGCGTCCTGGCGAGCGCTCGACGCACCGCGAAGTTGATCCGCGAATCCGAACCCACACTGAAGCTTCTCGCCACCTCAGGCTCCCTTCAGGTCGTCGCCGCGGACTATGACATGTACAGCGGCAAGGTCACCCTGCTCGACGCCACAACCAGCCCAACCAAGACTGCCACCATCACTGACACCTGAACCCCCGTCTTCACCCCGTTGTGACTCGCACAGGAGTACCCTAATGTCCATGCTCCGCGGATTCGCACTCTCCTTCTGCCTCGCGTCGATCCTGTCAGCCCAGCTTCCCGGCCCCGTCCCTGGCGGCTACTCCCTCCCCAACGGCTGGAAGATCACCCCCGCCGGCAAGGCCGTCGTCACTGAAGACCTTCTCCTCAACCTCAGCGCCGCCCCCGACGGCCGCACCGTCGTCGCCCTCCACGGCGGCTTCAATCCCCACGGCCTCGTCGTCCTCGACCCCGAGAAGCACACCGTCCTCCAGCGCATCGAACTCAAATCCTCCTGGCTCGGGCTCGCCTGGTCCCCCGACGGCAAGCGCCTCTATGTCTCCGGCGGCAACGCCAACGGCCGCAGTGCCACCCGTGCCCCCGTCTATGTCTTCGACTACGCCAACGGCCGCCTCTCCACCAAGCCCTCAGCCACCCTCGAAGACCCCTCCGTCTCCGAAGCCGACGTCTACTGGTCCGGACTCGTCCATCACCCCAAGCGCCCCATCCTCTACGCGGCCGACCGCTCCGCCCGCGCCCTCCCCGGCGCCGTCGTCGTCTTCGACACCTCGACCAACAAACCCCTCATGCGCATCCCCGTCGAGATGTCCCCCTACGACCTCGTTCTCTCCCCCGACGGCTCCACCCTCTACGTCTCCAACTGGTCCAGCGATTCCATCAGCGTCATCGACACCGCCACCGACAAGGTCACCGCCACCATCCCCGCCGGCGACAATCCCAACGACCTCGAACTCGCCCCCGACGGCCGCCTCTTCGTCTCCTGCGGCAACGAAAACGCCGTCTACGTCATCGACACCAGGACCCGCTTGGTCACCGAGAAGATCAACACCGCCCTCTCCGCCCGCGCCCCTGTCGGCGCCACCCCCAACGCCGTCAAGTTCCACGCCGCCACCAAAACCCTCTTCGTCGCCAACGCCGATAACAACAGCGTCGCCGTCGTCAATGTCGCCGAGCCCAACGAGAGCGTTGTCCGCGGCTTCATCCCCTCCGCCTGGTATCCCTCGGCACTCGAAACCGCCGGCGGCGCCCTCTTCATCGGCAACAGCAAAGGCCTCGGCGGCTACGCCAATCCCTTGGGCCCCACCAGCCCCTTGCGCAAGACTCAGCCCGCCGTCCGCGACACCGCCGCCGGACCCGCCGACGCCGCCCTCATCCCCGGCACCAACGTCGCCGGCAACACCCCCGCCGACGAGCGCCCCGACCTCGACCAGTCCGTCAAGAGCCTCCAGAAGGGCAGCATCCACCGCATCCCCCTCTCCCAAATCGACTCGAACCTGAAAGCCTGGACCCGCACCGTCTTCGACAACTGCCCGTACAAGGACGAGTACCTCAGCCTCGCCAAAGCCTCCAAGACCCCCTCCGTCGTACCGCGCACCGTCGGCTCCGGCTCCCCCATCAAGCACGTCCTCTACATCATCAAGGAGAACCGCACCTACGACCAGGTCCTCGGCGACCTCCCCAAAGGCAACGGCGACCCGCGCCTCACCCTCTTCGGCCGCGACGTCACCCCCAACCACCACGCCCTCGCCGAAGAGTTCGTCCTGTTCGACAACCTCTATTGCGACGGCGAGGTCAGCGTCGACGGCCACTCCTGGTCCAACGCCGCCTACGCCACCGACTTCAACGAGAAATTCTGGCCCTCCAACTACGGCGGCCACAGCAAGTCCGACCCCCAGGCCGCCTTCATCCCCGGCGGCGGCCACCTCTGGGATCAGGCCATGAAGAAGGGACTCACCGTCCGCACCTACGGCGAGTACGTTCGCTACTCAAAGGAAGAGCAGCGCATGGTCGCCATCGAGCGCGTCCCCGGCCTCTACGGCCACGTCGCCCCCGACTTCAAAAAGCCCGGCCAGCGTGACCCCGACAACGCCCGCGTCTTCATCAAGGAACTCGAAGAGTACGAGAAGCATCACGCCGGCACCGACGCCTCCAAGCGCCTCCCCAACTTCATGGTCATGAGCCTTGCCGAGAACCACACCGCCGGCACCCGTCCTGGCGTGCCCACCCCGCGCGCAATGGTCGCCTCCAACGATCTCGCCCTCGGCATGATCGTCGAGCGCCTGATGAAGAGTCCCTACTGGCCCGAAACCGCCATCTTCGTCATCGAGGACGACGCCCAGAACGGCCCCGACCATGTCGACGCCCGCCGCACCACCGGCTTCGCGCTCAGCCCCTACACCAAGCGAGGCATTGTCGACTCCACCCTCTACTCCACCAGTTCCATGCTCCGCACCATGGAGCTGCTCCTCGGCCTTAGCCCCATGACCCAGTACGATGCCGCGGCCACCCCCATGTACGCCGCCCTCGGCACCGAGCCAAACCTGAAGCCCTGGACCAAACTCGAAGCCCGCATCAACCTCAACGAACTCAACCCCACCACAGCCTACGGCGCCCGCGAATCGATGAAGATGGATTTCAGCGAGGTCGACCTCGCCCCCATGGACGAGCTGAACGTCATCCTCTGGAAGAGCATCAAGGGAGTCGACTCGGTCATGCCGCCGCCCGTCCGCGCCTTCTCGTTCATTCAGACCGGCCGCTGAGAGAGTGCGCAGTATCTTCTACTGGCCCACTCGGCAGGCCTGGCCGAGACTGGCGTTGACTACCCGTTGCAGGTCAGCTACGTTGCACTGGCCGTCCCCGTCCAGGTCCTGGAAGCCGCAGGTCACCAACCCGAGCGACGCGTTGACCTGCAACTGAACGTCGAGCACGTTCACGGTGCCATCGATGTTCGCATCGCAGGAGCGAGCTTGGCCGGAGTTGGGATTCAACATGAACACGGACGCGTCCACAGCCTCGAAATCAGACCCTTTAACAAGGCTCAATTTCGCCAGGTTGTCGTTGTTCCACCTGGAGTCGGGCGTGCCGGTGATAAACCATGCCGAACCGTTGTCGCTCAGAATCAGGCCGTACTTCTTCATGGCCGCCAGAATGACCCGGATTTCAGCCGGAAATCCCGTGACGTCGAAATTGGCGCGCAGCCGAAAACGCTCGCCCATGCGCGGATACTTCGGGTCCGTCAGACTCGACGCAAAGTGCCGCGCCGGCCAGACGTAGGCGCGCCGCGTGTTCGGCACGGTGAAGCGTATGGCATGACGTATTTCTCCGCTTGCCACCTCGTCGTACCGCACCAGGCCGGGAAAAACCGGCAGGCCGGCCGCATCGGTGGAAGTCCATGTCGCCGGACGCAAGGCGTGAGACTTCAGGTTGAAGATGGCGCCGGAGCCTGCCTGCCAACTGGCCGCCTGCGGGTAGGCGGAGTAGAGCTCGTACAAAATGCAGTTGTCCGTGTCTATGGCAATGGCGTGCCGGTCGCCTGTGCTTGCGCTTCCTCCCTCGATAGGTGCGTTCAACGGAACGGCATAGGGCCCTGGATCACTCTCGGAGGCATATTGGAACGCGACCGGATACTTGACCTGCGTGCCGGAAACGGTGACGAATGGAATCCCCATGGGACTGCCCTGATAAAGACCTGATCCGAAATCGGCATGCAGGCCCTTGGCCGCGCCAATTGTCGTAACCAGAGTGGCGGAATTGGCGGCAACGGGAAGCTGGTCAATGGCGGTATTCCAGATGTTTGTCCGGCCAAACACACTGCACGTGCCGATTAACGGTTGAGCTTGAGCGGCGCAAGCAGCTAAAGTGAACAGCAGTTGTGCGCGGATTCCGGGAAACATGTTGGCAATTTCAATATTGCACCCTGTTTCGACGGGAATCAATCAGCACCTCACCTCAAGGTGATTAAAGAACTGGCTGTAGAACCGGCGCGCCTATAAAGGAAGCTCGAACGCCTCGCCCAGGTACACCCGGCGCACTTCCGGGTCCATCGCCAGCGCCGCCGGAGTCCCCGCCCTGAAGATCCGCCCGTTGTTGATGATGTAGGCCCGATTGGTCACCGCCAGCGTCTCCCTGACGTTGTGGTCGGTGATCAGAATCCCTATATTCTGCTTCCTCAACCCGTCGATAATCCTCTGCAGCTCAAGCACCTGAATCGGGTCAATCCCTGAGAACGGCTCGTCCAGCAGCAGAAATCCTGGATTAATTGCCAGCGATCGTGCGATCTCCACTCTCCGCCGCTCGCCTCCCGACAGCATATACCCCTTGCTCGATTTCACTTTTTCGAGCCCCATCTCACTGATAAGGAACGCCAGGCGCTCTCTCATCTCGTGCGACGGAATCGGTAGCGTCTCGAGAATCGCCAGCAGGTTCTCCTCAACCGAGAGCTTCCGGAAGATGCTCGGCTCCTGCGGCAGGTAGCTGATGCCGAGCCTTGCCCGCTCGAACATCGCGCGATCGGTGATCTCCCGGGTGTTGAGGTAGATTCGGCCGGAATCCGGGCTGATCAGCCCCACGATCATGTAGAAACTGGTGGTCTTGCCGGCGCCGTTAGGTCCCAGCAGTCCCACCACTTCGCCCGTCTCCACCGACAGCGACACGGAATCAACCACACGCCGGCCGCGGTACACCTTGGAGATCTCTTCTACGCGAAGCACCCCCCTCGAGACCGCCTCATTTCCATTTACTGACTTCGGTGCGACAGACGGCAGGGCCACTACCCTGTATTATCCACCATCGCCTTGGGCCTGATTGGGCGCTCACCGCGCTCCCGGGCGTGCACCTTGGGACTGATTGGGCGCCCCGCGCGCCTTGGCCTTCATTGGGGGACATTTCGCTCGCCGCGCTCCGCGCGCGGCGAGTGGATTGTCCCCCAGCCTTTGGCATACCAAGGCATCGGCACCTCCCCGTTCCATGCCATCATGCAAAGAAACGCCCGGCCGCCATCCGGGCCATCAACTGGGAGACAACCCTCGTGAGCTTTTCTCTCCGCCTCACCCTGCTGGCAATCGCCGCCCTAACCCTATCCGCGACCCTCCCTGCCGCCGACAAGCCCAACGAATCCTGGGACAACCTCCAGCGCCTCCAGCCCGGCCAGAAGATCGAAGTGATCGACGCCAAGCTGAAGTCCCGCAAAGGCGCCTTCACCGCCTTCGACTCCACCGGCCTTACCCTGAACACCAAAGCCGGCCCCCTCACCCTGCCCCGCGCTGACGTCTTCCGCGTCTCCCTGCACGAGCACTCCAAGCGCTGGCGCAACGCCGCCATCGGCGCGGCGATCGGCGCCGCCGCCGGCCTCGTCATCGGCGCCGCCATGGACTACCGTTTCTCCAACGAGGGCAACGAGCACATCTCGAAAACGCTCGTCACCCCCATTGGCGCCGGCATCGGTGCCGCCCTTGGCTCGGCCGTCCCCGGCTTCGAAACCATCTACCGCGCCCCTAAGAAGTAGCCGCCGTAGCCTTGGGCACCTGATACGTCCCCGCCACCGTCCGGAACGCAACATTCAGCCGGTTCCACACGTTGATCATGCCCACCGCCAGCGTCAAATTCGCCAGCTCCGACTCCGTGAACTGCTCCCTGGCCACCCTGTACACCGCATCCGGCACATGACCCTCCGTCACGAACGTCACCGCCTCGGTCCACTCCAGCGCCGCCCTCTCCCTCTCCGTGAATCCGGGCGACTCCCGCCACGCCGTCAGCATGGCCAGCTTCATCTCCGCGATCCCATGATGCCGCCCGTCCTTCCAGTGCATGTCCGTGCAATACGCGCACCCGTTCATCTGCGACGCCCGCAGGTAGATCATGTCCAGCAGCGCATGCTCCAGCCCGGCCCCATCCAGATACTTGTGAACCCCAAGCAGCGCCTTCAAACCGCCAGGCGCCGCCTTTGCCGCGTCGAATCTTGGTTCCATGCCTCGATCCTAAATCGGAGTTGGTATCCTGAATAGGCCCATTCAGGACGAATATATGGGTCCATTAAGGACCATCGAAAATGCCCCGCCGAGCCCCTGAAGCCGACCTCGTCCTCCCCCCGCGACCCGCCAACCTCACCCTCACCCGTTGGCTCTACGAAGGCATCCGCTCAGCGATCCTCGAAGGCCGCCTCCACCGTCGCGCCCGCCTCCCCGCCACCCGCGAATTCGCCCTCCAGCACGGCGTCTCTCGCCGCATCGCCGTCAATGTCTTCGAGCAGCTCCAGGCGGAGGGCTACCTCACGAGCCGCGTCGGCGCCGGCACCACTGTCAGTGGCAAGGTGCCCGAAGACTTCCTCGCCCAGGCTGATCGCCGCCCAACGCCCCCAACCCTCAGCACTCCGGCCGCCCTGCCCTCCCACCTCCGCCCCATCCGCGCCTTCAACCCCATCGAGCCGGCGCTTTCCGAATTCCCGATGACACTCTGGGCCCGCATCGCCGCCCGCGTCAACCGCCGCGTCGGCACCCGCGCCCTCTCCGCCGGCGACCCCGCCGGCCTGCGCGAACTCCGCCAGGCCATCTCCGGCTACCTCGGCGCATCCCGCGGCGTCGCTTGCTCGCCCGACCACATCGTCATCGTTTCCGGCACGCAGCAATCGCTCGACCTGCTCGCCCGCCTCCTCCTCGCCCCCGGCGACCCAGTCTGGTTCGAGGACCCCGCCTACACCGGCGCCGTCGACGCCTTCCGCAACGCCCGCGCCCGCATCGTCCCCGTCCGCGTCGACGAGCACGGTCTGCCGCCCGCCCTCGGCCGCCGCCTCTGCCCCAACCCGAAAGCCGTCTACCTCACCCCCGCCCATCAATTCGGACTCGGCGTCACCCTCTCGCTCGACCGCCGCCTCGACCTCATCCGCTGGGCCCAATCCAACCACGTCGCCCTCATCGAAGACGACTACGACAGCGAGTTCCGCTTCCTTGGCCGCCCCGTCCCGGCCATCAAGGGCCTCGACGACTCCGGCGCTGTCTTCCTTCTGGGCACCTTCAACAAGAGCCTCTTCCCGGGCCTCCGTCTCGGCTACATGGTGGTGCCGGACGCCTGGTTGGACCGTCTTCTCGCGCTCCGCCACGCATCCGACCGTTATCCCCCGGCCCTCTCGCAGATGATCCTGGCGCGCTTCATGGCCGACGGCCACTTCGCGCGCCACCTGCGCCGGATGCGCGAACTCTACGGCGCGCGCCGCGCGGCGCTACAGACCGACGTCGACCGCTACCTCCGCGGCGTCCTGCGCCTCCCCGAAACGCAAGCCGGCCTGAACACCCCCGCCTTCCTGCTCAACGGAATGACTGGCCGCCGCGCCTCCGACCTCGCCGCCGCCGAAGGGATCGATGCCTGGCCGCTCGACCAATTCGCTCTCCAGCGCCGCGACCTCCGCGGCCTGATCCTAGGCTTCGCCGCCTTCACCGAGCCCGAAATCCGCACCGGCGTCCTCGCCCTCGCCAAAGCGCTCTCCTGACGCCGCCATCGCCGACGCCACGCGCTGCAGCGCCTCATGGTCCCCGTCTTCCGCCCACTCGATATCGGACTCACCCGTTCCGATCATGGCCGCAAGTTGAGCCTGCGAGAGTCCTGCCTTGTTGCGCGCATCGTAGATCCTCTGGGCGATATGAAAGTCGACCCTCGCCTGAGCGATACCAGCTCTGACGCTCTCGCTGGACCCTGTGACCCGTTCCAGGATCTTCAGCGCGTTACTGGTTCTCGCCGCGTCATCGATAGTCACTTCCTTCGTCTTCGACTGCATGGCTCTGGCCACCTGAACAAGCACGTATCGTGCTTCTTCCGGACTGAGGATGAGGTCGGGTAGTGCCGTCTTGAGTTGATCGTCGGATGGCGCGTTCTGAGTTCGGCACGTAGCGGGGTACGCGACACGTTCCTGTGCGCGCTGTTCCGAAGGCTGTCGAGGATTTCGCCCCCCTACTCCCTCCCCCTGAACTCCTCAAACCAGTTGTGCACCACGTGCACCGCCAGCGGCTTCTCGTCCCGCATCCGCTCCAGCACCACGAACTGCTTCCCATCCGGCGTCACGTCGTACTGCGGCGTCTCGATCTGCGCCGGGTCTCTCTCGAACAGCGCCACCCCCGCCGCCGCCGCAAACTCCGCCCCGGCCTTTACGCTCGCTGCCATCACCTTCCCCCCCTCCACCCAGAAAATCTCCCGTCCGTCCCCCCTCCACCTTGCGGACCTCCCGCCATCCCTCGAAATCTGCCACTTCCCATCACCGCTCGGAAAGCTCCGCGCATACACTTCATACCGCCCGGATTCGTTCGAAACATACGCGATAAATCGCCCATCCGGCGAAAACCTCGGCTCGCCCTCATCGAAAGTCGTCTTCAGAAACACCTTTGGATTGTCGTAACTGCCATCCCCCTGCCGCTCGCGATAAACGATATCGCGCCTCGCCTGCGCCGGCCCCTCCTCATGCACCAGATACTTGCCGTCGGGCGAGAGGTTGGGAGCCACCACATTCGCCGATGAGCCCACCAGCAGCCGCGCTTCGCCCGACCCGTTCGCCGGCCTCGCAAGAAGGTCAACTTTCCCCTCACGGTTTGCCCGGTACACGATCTCGTTTCCTGAAGCCGACCATGCCGCGAATCTCGCTACCATCGGCTCAACAGTGAGCCTGCTTCGCACCTTCCGTTCCAAATCGTAAACCCAGATCGCCGGACCGCCCTCCCGCACCCACACGGCCATTCTCTTCCCATCCGGCGAAAGCGCCGGAGAGAATGAAAGCTGCCGCTCTCCGCTCCGCGACAGTATCTTCCCCGTCCGGTCGTACCACACCAGGTCCGTCAAATCCGTCGCCGCGTCGCTGTACACCAGCGTCCCCGTCCCCGACACCATCGGCGACGACGCCCGCTGCACGATCGGAAACGCCTTCCCCGTCGCCTTCAGCGTCTTCAGCGAAAACGGCAGCGCCCAGATCGCCACCGTGTCGCCGAAGCCGTCCACGTACACGATGTGCCCGCTCGGACTGTAAGCCGGGTACGGATTCGACGATGCCGAAGTTGCCACAAAGCGCCGCTCGCTCTCGCCCGCCACTTGCACGTAGATGTCGTGGTTCGGCCCCTTGTCCAACGTCTGATACAGAAACGCGTGCCGTCCGTCCGGCAGGTCCAGCAGCGATGGATGCTCGATGTGCACGTGCTCGATGATCCGCGTCGGCTGCCCGCCTCGCGATGGCACCGTGTACAGGCCCGTCGCATCGCAGTAAGCGATCGTCTCTCCGTCCGTACTCCACCACGCGCGCTTGAACATGCCCGCCATCTTTGTGATCAGCGTGGGCGTCCCTCCCTGCGCCGGGATCCGCATCAGGTCAGGGCCAATCCCCGCCGAATACCCGATGAACTGACTGTCCGGCGACCAGAACGCCTGATACACCTTCGTCGCACCCGGCACCGGACGCGCCTGTTCCTGATCGATGTCGCGAACCCAGAGTTGCCGGTCCTTCGACTCCACGAACGTGATGTGTTTCCCATCGCGCGAGATCGAAACCTCCGCATCGATGTTGGCTAGGCCCCCGCGAAGCAGATTTTCCGGCGTGAACGCGAACTTCACCGTCCGCCCAGGGGCAGCCGCCGGCGCATCCCTCAGCATTCGCGGCACGACGAAAGCCAACGCCGCAACCGCCATAACCCCCGCGCCCACCCACGCCCCGATCCGGCGCCCGCTCCAACGCTTCTGCCGGATTGCCCCACTCAAACTCCTGCCGGCCAGCGTCATCGTCCCGCCTGAGTCGAGCTTCCTCCGCAGTGACTCCAGATCGACAATCAAATCCTCGACATGTTGATAACGTGCCGCCGGATCCTTCGACATGCATTTTTCAATAAGCAAATCGAGTTCGATGGGCACGCCCGCCCTCAGCGCCGTCACCGGCTCCGGCTCCATGTGCACAATCGCATGAACCACCGCTTGCTCCCGCGATGCGTTGAAGGGCAGTCGCCCGGTCACCATCTCGTACAGCATCACGCCGAGCGACCAGACATCGGTCCGCCGGTCAATCGCCCGTCCCTCCGCCTGCTCCGGTGACATGTAGGCGGGTGTGCCCATCGCCGAGCCCGCTCCCGTCAGCCGCGTCGCTTCCGAGAGCTGCGCCAGGCCGAAGTCCATCACCTTCACATGCCCTTGCGAGTTGATCATGACGTTGGCCGGCTTCACGTCCCTGTGGACGATGCCCTTGTCATGGGCTGCCTGCAATCCGCGCGCGGCCTGCAAAGCGATATCGAGAATCTCGCTGAGCTTCAGCGGCCGCTCCGCGATCTTGTCCTTCACGGTCTGCCCGTCGACGAAGGCCATGGCCAGAAACGCCCGCCCCTCTGCCTCGCCGATCTCGAACACGGTGCAGACATTGGGATGATCGAGCGCGGCCGCCGCCTTCGCCTCCCGCTCGAATCGCTTTCTCAAATCGTCGTCAGCGACGACATGCGGCGCGAGAAACTTGAGCGCCACGGTCCTGTCGAGCCGCGTGTCCTGGCTCTTGTAGACCACGCCCATCCCGCCCTCGCCCAGCTTCTCGAGAATTCGGTAATGCGAAATCGTCTGGCCGACCATACTGCAACTGCCGCCCCGATTTGCACGATGATACCACCAGAATTTTCGACGATCGTCGAAACGCCGTCTATCGTTACAGAGCCGCGACAGGACCGGGCCTATTCAATGGAGTCATTCCCGAAGATGGCTCGGATCAGCGCACGGCCAGCATCATTCTTCCTCTCTGGTTCGCCCGTTTCTTCATCACACCCCTTCTCCCTGCCCATCGTCAACTGCCTCAGCGCCGCCCCCGACGATTTCTTCCCCGCTTGACAGCGGCGCCGCCGGCGTCAAGCATGCCTTGTCGAAACGGCGCATCGTCTGTTTGTCGACAGCGCCGATCTCGCGGAGCGCCTCCATCGTCTCGTGGATTGCCGCCATCGCATCGCTTCGGTATCTCATGTCTTTGCCCGCAGACGCCTCTCGTGAAGGCGGCGTGAGATCTCCTCCGGCCAACCCTCCTCTGCACTTTCGTCGACCTGATCCGCAAGGCTTTACTCCGTGAGACCCATTCGCCTCAGCACGCCATTGAACCGTTCGTCCGTCCGCAGCTCGTCCCAGATCGGCTCGACTTTAGCCCACTGGATCCCCATATTGTGCCCGTCACAGGCCCGCTGCAGCCACTCAAATGCCGCGGCGCGGTCGCCAAGGCCTGTCTGAAGAATCGCGATCTGGCAGGCACACCTCGCGCTATCCGTCGTCTTCAGGTGTTGCAGGAGACGCTTGGCTTCAGCCGTGCGCCCGCTCCGGGCATGGCAGTAGCCGAGCAATCCGGCCCCGAACACCGGCGCTTCAATACTCGACACCGCGGTGGCGGCCTCCTCGTATAAGCCCTTCAGCATGTAGCACTCGCCCAGCCAACGGTGCGCCCAAGGATACCCCGGGTCAAGCTCCAATGCCCGGCGGCAGGCCGATGTCGCCGCGTCATACTGCCTCAACATCACCTGATGTATACCCGCGGCGGTGGTCATGACGGGCGACAGCGGGTCGAGTTCGCACGCTCGTCTTGTGTGAGCTCCTGCCTCTTCCAGGCGCCCTGTCGGAGCAAGAACCATTGCCGCATAGTGAAGGTGAGAGTAGGCGTGATTTGGATTCAGCTCCAGTGCTCGAAGGAAGCTTGCCTCCGCTCTTGGCCAGTCGTACTCGTAACCCGCGGCGATGAACCCAACGGAAACATGCGCTTCGGCAGTTGTCTCGTCGATCTTCAACGCGTTCTCGACAGCAAACCTGGCTTGCCGGACGGCGTCGTCAGCCGATATGCCCGCGATGGGACTCATCATCGAGTAGCAGTCCGCCAGTCCCGCCCAGGCCGGCGTCAAGGTTGCGTCCCTGGCGAGACAACGCTCGAAACAGTCGATGGCCTTCAGCATGCCCTCGCTGGTCCTCTTGTTCCAGTGGTGCCGGCCTTCCAGGTACAGGGTGAACGCTTCCACGTCCCGGCCGTATTGCCGAGTCAGCGTGCGGCTCGTCAGCTTCACTCGCAGCGCCTCGACAATCGATTGTGCGATCTCCTCCTGAATCTCGAACACATCCCCCATCCGGCGGTCGAATCGCTGAGACCACATGTGACAGCCGTCGGCGGCATTGATGAGTTGCGCGGTGATCCGGATACGATCGTCGGCCCTCCGCACACTTCCCTCGAGCAAAGTCCGCACCCCCAGGCGCGCGCCGATCGCCCGTGCGTCGCCCGTCTTTCCCTTGAAGTGGAAGGCTGACGTGCGTGCGGCGACGTGTAGCCCCCCAACTTGCGTCAGGGCGTTAATGAGTTCTTCCGTGAGCCCGTCGCTGAAAATCTCGTTCGGCTCGTCACGGTTCAGGTCCGCGAACGGCAACACTGCGATGGACGGCGGTGCCGGCTCAAGCTCAGGAAACCCCTGCCGCAAGTTCGGGCGATTGCTCCACCAGGCGTCCAACTCCGAGCGGTAGGCGAATACAGAACTCAACGCCGCATGCATGTGCCGCCTGGCCGGTAGTTGCTCCGCCTTCTCCCATCGCTCGGCCGTGCGCACCGAAACCCCCAGGTGCGCCGCAATCTCCTTCCACGAGTTCAGTCGCTCGGATTCGGAGTCGCCCATCCGAGACCGATTATAGGTCCCATCGTGTCTGGAGGGAATGACAGAAGCGACAAGGTCTGCCATCCCTCTCGTGACAGAATCTGTCGCTTGCCGGGGCAGAGCCTCGGCCTTAGGGTGCGATAAGGAGGCAAAACATGAAACGAGGTTTGATAGTGTCCTTGTTTGCGATCATCTTGCTGGCGGCGGGATTAATGCTGGGCCAGGCGGTTTTCACCGAGTTCACCGGGACTGAAGCGGGCGGTGGATATCCGGACTTCTCTGCAACCAGGGTGAATTGCCCTGGTGGCCAGCAAACCGGCCTGTGGCCGCCTGTAGGCCAACCGTGCACGCCCGGAAGCAGGGTCCACATCCGGGGCGCGAAGTTCCCGTACATCATGGCAAGCACCGACTCCCGGGTTTATGGAGTCGAAGAGGTTGTCATGAACGGCAATTTCGACGGCTGGCGGACCGATCTCATGGCACCCGGGTCCGGACAGATGTGGGGTACATTGACTTTCAAAGTCATGAATGGCACTCCACAAGGTTGGACCCCGACTGGAGAAGTCTGGGAAGGATCTTGGACGGGCACCCGGAAGGTGGGCGAGAACGGAGTGCAATCCACCATTGACGCCGTGGCGCACGGCAGTGGAGGCAGGATTGAGGGGCTCCAAGCGAAGTGGCATGTGATCTTGGATCCCACGGCGAATGTCGGCACATGCCAAGGCCAAATCCTTGCGCCCCCCGGCAAAACGAAGTAATACGTTAAGCCATGGGACATCTGGAATCGCAGAACAAGTCCGTCGTGCAGCGGTTCGGGGAGGCCCAGAGCAACAGGCGGCTGGACCTCCTCGACGACCTCGTGGCTCCGGATTTCGTCCGCCACTGCCAGGCCACGCCCTGGGTCGAGATCCGCAGCCTCGAACAGTTCAAGCGCCTGCTTCAGGACGATTGGGCGACGGTGCCCGACGGGAGGGTCACCCCGCGTTTCATGGTCGCCGAAGGAGACTTCGTGGCGATCTACTGCACCTACGCCGGGACTCACACCGGCCAGTGGGGTCCCATTCCACCTTCTGATAAGCGCTTCGAGTTGGATCTCAGCGGCGTGATTCGAATCGCTGACGGCAAGATCGCCGAGCTGTGGATCACCTGGGACAACCTTGCCGTGTTGACCCAGCTCGGGCATTGGCCTCCGAAGCCGGAGCCAACCTGAGCCCGCACACACACCGACTGAATTCTGCCATCCGACCCGATGCCCCTCACCGCACGTGCCAGATCTGCACGCTCTTATCCGTCCCAATCGCGGTCAGCAGATGGCCGTCGCTTGTCCATCCTCCTCCCACTGCCCTTCTCACCGGAAGCCACTCTTGAACCTTTCTCCCCGATCCCGTCTCCGAAGTCACCAGCGGAGCCGGCTTCAACAAGTTGTCCGCATGCTCACGGCGCATCCGGGAATCGGGCGCGCGGCCCCATTTGTCCGCACGCCCGTGGAGCAGCAGCAGCCCTTATTCCCCCCCGCTCTCCATCCGCTTCACCGGCTCCACCGTCAAGCTCAGCGCCATCGCCGCCCAGCTCGTCCCTGCCGCCGAGATCCACTGGTCCTTCCCATGCGGGAAACCACTCTCCTTATACGGCTGGAACGGAAACGCCCGGCTGCGAACCAGCCACGACCCGTCACCCAACTGCGTCCTCAGCAGGTACCCGACTCCGCGCTGATACACCTCATCCGAAGTCGAAATCGCACCGGCCTCATGCAGCGCCACCAGCGCCTGTCCCGTCGCATACGCGTCCGTCTCGAGCGTGGCCAGTTGCCCCCATCCTCCGTCCGGCCGCTGTTCCGCCATCAGCGCCCTCGCGGCCTTCTGCAACTCCTTCGAATCCGCCTTCGCCCAGGCCAATCCCATCAACTGCATCGCCCGGTCCTCGTTCGTCACCGGCTTCGACTTGAGCAGCCATTGCCGCGCCCGCTCCACAGCCGCCTCATTTTCCGGCGTCCCGTAAAGCTGCATCGCCCTCATCCCCAGCGCCGTCGCCGTGAATTCGCTCGCCTCCATCGGCGGCCGTGCCGCCATTCCGCGGAATCCTCCGTCCGGAAGCTGCTGCGCCGCGATCAGCCGCGCCATCGCGGCCGTCGTCTCGTCCGCTGCATACCCTTCTGCATGAAGACCCAGCAGCGCATAGCCCACCGTGATCGGCGGATCGGGAATGCTCTCCGGCTTCGTCTCCACCATCTCCGCGATCATCTTCATCATCCCGGCCACGGCCCCCACCTGCTGCTTCGAAATCTGTTCGTTGACTGCGAACCCGCGCTCACGGGCCAACCCCGTCACCATCTGCGGCAGCGACTGGTGATGGCACGACGTGCACCCCGACACCCTTAGAAACTGCTCGCTGCTCTTCTGTAGCAGCGAGAGCGCCAGTTCCACGGACTCCTTCACCCGCGGCCCCTCCGTCGCCCCCGCCTTCATCAGCGCCGAAACTACCGGCGTATGCCCCCGCTTGAGCGCCCAGCTCAACGCCGTCTCGCCCTTCTTGTTGGCGGCATGAGGATCCACCCCCAGCCGCATCAACTCCTCAGCGATCTCCGCCCGCCCGCCTTCGCCCATCGTCGACCACATCAACGTCGTCGAACCCATAGGATCGGTCGCCTTCACGTCCGCGCCTTTGGCCACCATCGCGCGGAACATCTCGGCGTTCTGATTCATGATCGGCACGAATACGGCCGGAAAACCCACAAAACGCCCCTCGTTCGGATTCGCGCCCGCGTCCAGCAGCCGTTTCACCTCGGCCGTGTCATTGCGTATAGCCGCCCGGAACAGCGGGGTCTCCGGAGTAAAGTCCGGAATCGGCGGTTGCGCCATCGTCGCCAAGCTCGCTCCCAGAGCGAGTCCGGTCAATTTGAGTATCTGTGTTGTGAACCACGTCATGGTGTGTTCCCTCCGGCCGGATACGCGCATCCAGCCGGCGGAACATATCACTCCGCGGAAAAAAATCTTTGCCCCTTACTTCTGCCGCACAAACGTGACCTCAAATGTCTGCCCTGTGGCCGGTTGCGTGTATGTCCCGGCCAGCCTGTCGTCGGCCGCGCGCATACACCAGCCGGTAGGTCGCCCCCGGATAACCCGTGTCGCGCAGTTCGACAAACACCCCCAGGCTCTGATCCGGCCCGCGCTTCCACTGTGCCTGCGAAACATTGATCGGCCGCGGGTTGAAGTAGGCCGCATCGAGCTTGCCGTCCTTCCCCGCCGCGCGGACGTCGATGATGTAGCCGCCCTCCAGACGCCTCCATTTCCCGACCAGTCGTGCGCTGTCCGCCTTCGCCGCCGCTGGTGGCGCGGCCATCGCGCCACCGCCCAGCAGTAGGCTGAGCACCACAAATCGGCGTTGTATCATCGTCAGTACCCCCAAGCATGGCAGTCGCCCCTACGCTCGTCATCATAGCCGGACCCAACGGAGCGGGGAAATCCTCCGCCGCTGATCCCATGATCCGCGAAACCCTCAAGGTCTACGAGTTCGTCAACGCCGACACCATCGCCCGCGGTCTTTCCGCCTTTGCCCCCGAATCGGTCGCCTTCTCCGCCGGACGCATCATGCTCCGCCGGCTCAACGAACTCGCCGCCGCCCAAGCCGACTTCGCCTTCGAAACCACCCTCTCCAGCCGCTCCTATCTGCCTTGGATCCAGACCCTGGCCAAGCAGGGATATCGCACTCACCTGCTGTATCTCTACATCAATGATGTCCAGACCTGCGTCAACCGCGTCGCCCGGCGCGTCGTCCTCGGCGGCCATGACATCCCCATCGACACAATTCACCGCCGCTACTCTCGCAGCCTCGGGAACTTCTTTTCGCTCTACCGCCACGCCGTTTCCGACTGGCGCTTCTATGACAACTCCGCGTTCCCCCCGCTCACGCTGGCCACTTTCACACGCCGAAAACTGGTTGTGGAAAACCCCGAAACTTGGGCTAAACTGGAGTTGAAACATGGCTAGCCGCCCGGCTCGTCCTGACATCGGCCGCCTCATGCGCGAGGGCACCGAGATCGACCGCGCCCTTCGCCACGCCATTTGGCAGACCCTCGATACCCATCGCCGGCTCGGTCACCCGGTCGCGATGACCATCAACGGCAAACCCACCATCATCCCCGCCTCCAAACTCCGCCTCCCCAAGTCCTGAGTCTGTCCTCGCCGCCGAAGCTAGCATTCACTCATAGCCCCCTGATCCACCCGGCCACCGCCGCCGGATCCTCCGCTCCGAAAATTAGCGACCCCGGCACGATCCCCGCCGCTCCCGCTTCCCTCAGCGCCGGAACCGACTCCTTCCGGATCGCCCCATCTGCCACCAATCGCGTCCCTGTTTCCGCAAACAGCTTCGCCATCTCCCGCATCCGCATCGGCGCATCGTCAGACGGCGCGCAACCCTTCACCCCCATCTTTGTCCCCATCAGCACCACGGTTTCCACCTTGAGCCGCCATTCTGTCGCCGCGTGAATCGGCGTCTCGAAATCGATCGAAACCCCGAACCTCTTTCCGGCCTTTCTCACTGCGTCCTTCACCGCCCAGGCCCGCTTGCCCAGTTCCAGCGGAACCGTCACCTCGTCCACCCCCGCCTCCAGGAACGCCGGCAGCAGATCCATCGGCCGCGTCGCCATCAAATGAACATGGAACGGCTTCGCCGTTAACGGTCTCAGCCGGGCCACCAAGTCAGGGAAGAAAAGGAGAATCGGCGCGAAATGGCCGTCGCAGACATCCAGGTGAAAGCTGTCCGCGCAGGCTTCGACCCGGGCGATTTCCGCCTCCAGATTGGCCAGGTCCGCGGACCAGAGTGAGACGTCGATTCGGAGTGGTTCCCTCATGCTGTCATACTGAAACTAGCACGATGAAGCACTTCCTCCCCGTCCTGTTAACCCTCGCCGCTGCCCTGTCTGCGCAGACACCCGCCGCCCCCACGGCCGCCGCCGCTTCCCTCGACCCCGAACGCGTCGTCGCTGTCATCGAAGGCCGGCCCTTCACCGCCGGAGATGTGGAGCGATTGACCTCCTCCCTCGGCGGCAATATCGTCTCCAACTACAATTCGAATCCCAAAGGCTTCATGGAGACGTTTGGGCTCCTGCTGCACCTCGAAGCGATGGCCGACCAGGAAAAGATGCCCCAGGAATCTCCCCACAAGTGGCGCTTGCTCTATAACCGTGCCCTCTACCTCGCCCAGGCCCGAATGAACGAGCAGAACACGAAATTCCGCATCCTTCCCGAGGACCAGAAGAAGTACTACGACGAGCGCAAACTGGAATTCGCCAGCGCCAAAGTCCGCGTCATCTACCTCGCCTTCTCCGACAAGCGCGACGAAGCCGCCACCTCGAAACTCGGTGAGGACATCGTCAAGCAGGCTCGCGCCGGCGCCGACTTCGGCGAACTCGCCACAAAGCACTCCGACGATAACGACTCCAAGGCCAAGGGCGGCGAGTTCCCCACCGTCAAGCCCGAGGACACCACGCTTCCCCCTGCTATCAAGACAGCCATCTTTGCCCTCAAGGCAGGACAGGTCTCCGATCCCATCCGCCAGCCCGTGGGGATCTGGATTTTCCGCATGGAGGAGTACGTTGCTCCCACCTACGAACAGGTGAAGGACCAGATATACACGCGCATTATGGACAATGAGATGCGCATCTGGATGGAGGGCGTCCGGAAGGCTGTTCAGGTCGAGTTCAAAGAGCCCTCCTACTTCGAGGCAAAAGCCCCCGCGGCAAAGCCTGCGCCAACCCTCGCGCCTCGGCCACCCGCCCCCGTCAAGCAGTAGACAGACTCTGATGCGGTTGCCTGAACTCTCTGGCGCGCCCATCGCGGTGGAGTACCTCGCCGAGCCGCGCGCCTGGAAGGGCAAACTTATCAGCGGCCCCGGCCCCGGCGCCGAGGTCCACGCCGGCTGCTTCATCCGCCAGCGCAGGATTGTCCTCGACTCCGCCCTTCTATCCCGCCCCGCTGAACACCGCCGTATCCTCGTCCACGAACTCGCTCACTTCGTCTGGGTGCGCCTCGGGCAACCCGACCGCGCCTCGTGGGCCGCCTTGCTCGCCGCCGAACTTGCCTCCAGGGCCAGAGGCGAACTCGGCTGGTCAGCCGAACTCGCCAAAACCCGCCTTCATCCCCAGGATGCGGCGACCGGCCACTCCCGCTCCCGCCGATACTTCTCCGAAGCCTTTTGCGACACCGCCGCGTGGCTCTTCGCCGGCGTCCGTTCTCACTGCGAGTTCACCCTCGCGCATACGCCACCGCAAGGCCCGCCGCGCCTGGTTCCTCGGCCTCATCGCCCGGCGCGGCGTCTTGCCCGTCTAGCTGCTTCAGAAGCTGAAACTCAATGTCAGGTATGTGTTAACCCACTTGTCCTTGGTCTTGCCCGGCCAGATCGACCCAACCGGTTGACCGCTTGTCTCGCCGTCGTACACCCGCGTGAAGACCCCGAGCTTGATGGCATTGCTCGGCACTATCCCGACGTTGAAGCCAGCCAGCGCCTGCCAGCCGAAGCCGTCGCGCGACCGGCACACCGGACATCCGAGGTTGTAATAGTCTCCCGGCTGCTGCATGTGCTCGCTGTATCGCAGGTATGCACCGCCCCCGCCTCCGAAGATCTCAAACCGCCCCCCAGCCATCGGGTAAACGACCCGCGCCCCAAAGGGAATGAAGGTCTGGTAATCCCGAATCCTCAGCGGCCCGAAAGCAGGTTGGTCGTAGTAATCGTCCACGTCGGCCGCGTTGTACGAGCCCTCGTAACCTGCGTCGAGCTGTAGGTAGCGGATCGGCCGATACCCGTACCCCACGGTCCAGCCAAATGCATTCTGGTAGCCCGGTTGAAGCTCCTGGCGCGGCATCGCGATGCCCATGCCGCCCCAAATGTTGTGTTTGGGCCAGTATCCGCGGTAGCCCTGCGCGCTCGCCGCCGACCCCGCCGCGAGCCAGATCACCGTCACCCCGAGCAGTGTCTTTAGTGTCATACGCCAATCTGGACGCGGCGCCAAACAGCCGCGTTTCAATCGCCTTGCTCCGGCCTACTTGGATAGCGCCTGCAAAGCGGGCGCCATCCAACTACCGAAGAAACGGCTGAGCCCCGGGAAGTGCGCACCCGCCAGGGCCAGCAATGCCGGCACGGCATAGATGCTCGCCCGCAGCAAGTAGCGCGCTCCGCCTGTCGATCCATCCTTGCTCCGCAGTCGTATCAGCAGCGGATTGCGATCCATTTCCAACAGAGTCAGTGCCACCGGCAGGCCCAGCACCACCAACGATGCCGTCGCGACCCAGCCCAGTACTGCCTGAGACCTGAACGGATACAGCAGCGACGAGATCGACGTGAAGAAAAAGCCCCCCGCCACGAACATCATGAGGTTGCGCAGATGCAGCATCACGTACCGCACGATCGAGACATACCGCAGGGCGATATACTCCTCGGCCAGTCTGATTTGTGTCGGCGTCGCGAGGCTATGCCCTTCACCTTCTCGCGCCGACCGGCCGCCCTGCCAATACGGCCGGAGTGCGGCCAGCAGATTGCCCGACACCTTGCAGAACTCGTTGTCCAAGCTCCTGTGACTGGCCATCGCGCCCTCTGGAACGTCGACATCGGGCCCAAGGTAATAGGCGAGCTTTCTTTCGAGCTCGGGGACCTGCGACTCCGCTGTCCCGTAGATCTCCTGCGGAGCCATCCCGTGCGACTCGAGCGCTCGCAGGATGTCCAGCGACCTGCAAAAGACAATGTGCGCCTGGTATCGGTTGGCGCTGCCGAACAGCGGCACGTCGGAGAACTCCGGCGGCAGCGTGTTAAACGTTTCGCGGAATGGATGGGATTCCAGCGCCTCCAGCACTCTTCTGAGTTCGCGCCAGGTCAACAGGAAGCGCAGCCAGACCTGCATCGAGAGCACGATCGCGAGCACCAGCGTGGCGGTGTAGAGAAGGTCGTAGGAGTAGTTCTCCAACGACTGCGGTCCGCCGAGCGACAGCGGGATGACGAGCGCCCCCAGAAAGATGAATGGCGCATCCTTGATTCCCAGGAAGGGCCAACTGACCAGCCGCAGGATCGGATCCTCCTCGCGGTCGAGCCGCTTGAGGAATGGGTCTGCGCCGACCTTCGGCAGAAATGGGTGTTCGCGCACGAACAGAACGTAGCGCCTGAAGTGCATAAACATGAGCAATAGCAGCGACACTCCGAGGATTTGCAGCGGGAGCACGGGAGAGACGCCGCTCAACAGATCCATGGAGCGATAGGCCCGGAAGTAGACCTCTCCGCGGGCCTCCTTGCTGGTCCAGAGAAAACAGATCGACCAGAGCACCAGGTAGAAAACGAAGCCCACGAGCGCCGCGACGCTCAGCTTGAAAAATGCCTTCCGCAACTCGATGGTCTCGACCTCGCCGGGGTCAGGGTTGCTGAGGAACGAGGGTCCGCCTTTGAGTAGAACCCGGATGGCCGCAAAGACAAGGGCGGTAAGCGCCAGCGCGGGCATCACAAGTTGGAGCAGGAAATCGCGCCGGAACTTCTCGACAGCCAGCACCGGCGTAATCTGGGCGAGGATCAGCCCGCACAGCAGGATCGCGATGACCAGCACGTAGTAGGTGCGCCCGGCTTTGCCTGGACCGCAGCCGTCGAAGCAGTAAGACTCCAGCCCTTCCGCGGCGCGCCGCGCCTTCCTCGAGCAGGCGGTTGCCAGAACCCCGACGAATGCAAGCCCGGCCAGGGAGAGGATGATCGTGAAGATCTCCCATCCGAGCGAGGGCTTGGCGACCTTCAGGCGATCGTCCCACGGGGCGGCATTGGCCGGCCATTCCAGCCGCAGCTTGTCGTCGGACTCCGAAAAGGTTGCGATCGGCCACAGGGCATCATGGCTGACGATGGTGAGCCATACGGGAGGGTGGGTCGCGGTAGGTTGGAATGGGTCGCCGTACTCGAGCAGCGGTCCTGGCTTGGGGTTGTCTTCGAGCAGCAGCGCACGCACTGCATTGAAAGTGGCCATCTCCCAGCGGCTCGAATAAGGGGTGCGGTCCATCCACCCTGTCCACAGCCTGTTCTCCAGTACCAGTGGAAAGTCGGTGAGCAGCATCGTGCCGTCCAGCGCATAGCTATCGGTGGCGCGGACCAGCAGCAGGTCGGCGTCCAGCAGGTAGAGCCGGGTCTCGGGAGCCGCCCGGCGGAGATACCCCGCGACATAGATCATGTCGAGGACATCGGTTGCGGCAAGGCCGGCGATTTCGAAGTCGTCCCGATCCAGAGCCTGCGCGATCTGCAGCAATTGCGCCTCGTAGGAGGTGACCGTCTGCTGTTCGGCGAACACGGGCAGCGTTGGACGCCCGCCGCTTCGCAATTTGAGGTCGGCCGAGCCGGACTTCTGTTGGGCTCCGGAGCCGAAAGTGTGGCGCGCCGCTTCAGGATAGAGGTTCCGCAAGAGGGCGATCTCGCGCGGGAAATTGAACGTCCTGCCTGAAGTCGGCGTCTGCAGTCCATAGACAGTTTCGCCTTCCGCGATGAATGCCGATCGGATGTCAGACCCCCAGTGAGAAGTCAGGTAGGAATTGAAGGCAGTCAGCGCGCTTTCGTCGCGAGCCAGAATGCGGGACAACCGCACGGTGCCGACTCCCGGCACTTGGGAGAACTGATCCTGGGCGTCCTTGACCGTGGAGTTCGGCGAGATCACGCGGAACTCGGTCTTCCATTTCGGATCACACGCGACCGCGTCGATCTCCTGGCGCAAGCTTGGATAAGCGCCACTGAAGTTCGGGCCGGCGATGCGGACCTGGGCGGGCGGGTGCCCGCTCAGCCCTTCGATGATGGCCATCGCTTCACGGAAGGCCTGCCTGCGGATCCCGGCCACCGGCGATTCTCCAATCAGAAAGACTACGGCAGCCTCGCCGGTGCCTCCGCGGAACAACATGAGACCGGGCTGGCGTTCGGCGATTTCGTCTTCCGGCAAGAGCCCCTGTCCGGCTGCCGCCGCAGCGGGCTTCCACGGCAGCCAGGCGCGGTCAAAGCGCCAGCTCACCGATGCCACGGCAGCTTGGATACTCGCCGTGCCGCGGTCGAAATAGAGCGAAAGCCGGGTCATGTCGGGGTCAGGCACGGTCGCAACCAGGAACACGACCTGCTTCATGTCAACCTGGTTTCTGACGAGCCCCACCCAGGGCATCGACGCCCAACCGCCTTTAGGATCGCGGGGGGCCTGAATGCTGGAATCACCGAAAAAGCGGCACAGGAATCGGACCGGCTCGCTCCCCTCCAGGCACTGTCCTTCGCTGACGATGGCCTTCGGCCTTTCGCTCCCTGCGCCCTTCTTTTCCACTTCCGCCTTGGCGACGGTCTCGACTTGGCCGGCATTCTGGCCCATCTCGACCTTGGAGTAGTACACACCGAACATCGCCAGCAGGATGACGACGAGAAATCCCGGGCTACGGTCACGGTCCATGTCTTGCATCCTCCGCTCGCCGGGTCGCCCAAAGACCGCGGTTCGAGGTAGTGAGGTGATGCTACCAGGCCGCATCTACCTCCTGTGGGATTATGCGCGCCGCGAACACATCGTTTCAAGCCCGTGCCCGCATCAGCCAGACGACAAACGTGGCGTTCACGAACATGAACACCAGGAACGCATGGACGGCGACGCTGACCCGGAGAGACATTGTTCTCCGCGGATCCTGATGCAGCCACCACCAGATGCAGTCCGCAAGCCATACGACAGAGAACAAGTAGTTCAGGTACAAGCCGCCGCCCCAATCGACTCCGAACAGCTCGGCCGTTTGCTTTGCGGTTTCGCGATATGCGAACGAGTGGCTCCAGCGGTAGAAGAACTCGAACGCCGCCCAGACATGCAGCAGGTAGATCGAAACCGCCAGCGTGGCGACGGCGCGTGCCCGGCTCCACTGATGGCGCGCCATCAGCGTGAGCTCGATTGCGTACAGCGCGGCCGCGACTCGAGCGGTCCAGATCGTCAGGGCTTGTCCAGGCTCCACTGCTCGCCTCCCGGGCTACACTGACAGTTTCCACCAACGGATCGCACATGGCTTCATCCGTCACAACATTTGGCGCGGCGCTTCGGCGGCTTCAACTCGGAATGGACTACGGCTGGGCCACCCTCAGCGTCGCCGCGCTCGCCATGGTCGCCACCTTGCCAGGCCGCACACAGGGCCTCGGGCTGATCACTGAGCCGTTGATATCAAGCCTGGGAATCGATCGCGTCAGCTTTGCCGCGGTGAACTTCTGGGCCACGCTGATCGGCGCGGCCTTTTGCCTTCCCTGCGGCCGGCTGACAGACCGCTTCGGCTCGCGCATTGTCCTGACCGGCGTCGCCGCGGCGCTTGGGTTGACCGTCGTCTGCATGAGTCAGGTGAGCGGGCTTGCCGGCCTGGCGATCGCCGTGACCTTCACTCGCGGGTTTGGGCAGAGCGCACTCTCGGTTGTCAGCCTGGCTCTGGTGGGCAAGTGGTTCACGCGCAGGCTCGGCATCGCGATGGGCGTCTACTCCCTGCTGGTGGGGATCGGGTTCATCATCGCGTTCCCGCTCGTCGGGCAGGCGACGCTCAGCTTTGGATGGCGGCCCACCTGGTTCGGCGTCGGCCTGTTCCTGACCGCCATCGTCGCTCCGGTTGCTTGGCTCGTCGTCCGCGATCACTCTGAAGCGGGAGACGGAACCGCGGATGACAACCCTCTGCGGGCGGAGACCCGCCTAGCGTGACCTCAGCTTCATCGATGCCCTCAAGACACCGGCATTCTGGGTCTTCGCGCTGGCGAGTTCCATGTTCGGCCTCGTCTATTCCGGAATCGCCCTGTTCAACCAATCCATCCTCGAGCAGCGCGGGTTCGACGCACAAGACGTATCACGCCGCGCTCGTCATCAGCACGCTGGTCGGCCTGTGCGCCAACTTCGGCGGCGGCTGGCTTTCTACCAGGTGGCCGATTCAGAAACTGACGGGGATCGGCATGTCGGTGCTCGCCGTCTCGCTGCTGATGCTCCCCTTTGTCAGCACTTTCGCGCACGTCGCGGCATACGCGACGGCGATGGGCATCGCGGGGGGCGTGGTGACCGTCGTCTTCTTCTCCGTTTGGGCGCAGGCTTTCGGACGCAGGGAACTGGGCCGGATTCAGGGATGCGCGCAGATGATGACAGTGCTCGCCTCCGCCGTCGGCCCGCTGCTGCTGGCTGGAACGCTCGAACGCACGGGATCATACTCGTCCATCTTCCTGATCCTCGCGGCGGTGGTTGCGCTGCTCGGCGTTGCTGCGTGGCGCGTGCGTCTACCTGATCGGGAACCTATGGCAGAATTGATCAAATGAAACGCGCCCTGGCACTCGCGGCAACAGTCATCGCGGCAATGGCAATCGCAGCCTTGGCGGCGGTCTTATTCATGCGCGGCAGCGCCCCGCCGACTGAGGTTGAACGGAACCGCGCCTTCACCCAATCCATGTCCGGGGTCGTTCTCGTCGGCAACTCAACCCGGCTGAACCGTGAGGGCCTGTCGAGCGAAGAGCGTTACTACATCGACAGCGTGACGCATGTTTCCGGCGACACCTGGCTGTTCAAGACTCGCATGAAACGCGACGACAGCGAGCTGCCGTTCCCGATCCCACTCACCGTGAAGTGGGCCGGCGACACACCCGTCATCACGCTGACCGACCTGTCGATTCCAGGGCTTGGCACCTACACTTCACGCGTAGTCCTGTATCGAGACCAGTACGCAGGAACCTGGAGCGGGGAGCACGGCGGGGGCCAGTTGTTCGGGCGGATCGTCCGCGAAAAGAAGCCCTGATCTCAGTCGATGGCTCCGCGCAGGTATTGGGACCCCACAGCGTGCTATTGGAGGTTGAATTTCCTGATTCTGTGACGCAGTCTCTCGCGGTTGACTTGCAGCAGCCGAGCCGCCTGAGCCTTGTTGCCGTTGGCCTGCTTCAGGGCGCGGAGCACCAGACTTCGCTCGCTGACTTCGAGCGCAGTCCATTGATCTTGAGTTCCCGAATTTGCCGTAGATCCGGATTGAGGCAACCCGTCGGGCCGTGCAATGGCGGGCGGAAGGCTCGCTGAAGTAATCAAAGCCGAATCCTCCAGAATCATGCCGCGCTCGATGGCGTTGCGCAGTTCCCGCACGTTGCCAGGCCAGTCGTAGGAATGAAGCAGTTGACTTGCAGGGTCGCTCAAGCCTTCGATACTGCGCCTGAATCTGCGATTGTAGAGCTCGATGAAAAACCTCGCCAGTGGCTGGATGTCGTCAGCCCTTTCGCGGAGGGGCGGAATCGTGATCTGGATGACGTTGAGCCGGTAGTAAAGGTCCTGGCGGAACGTTCCAGCTCTTACGGCTTCCCTCAGGTTCCTATTTGTGGCGGCCACTACACGGAGGTTGAGATTGATGTCAATCAAACCGCCTAAGCGGCGGAAGCACTGATCCTCCAGAACCCTCAGGAGCTTGGCCTGAAGGGTCAATGGGATATCGCCCACTTCGTCGAGGAAGAGCGTGCCTCTGTCCGCCAGTTCGAAGATGCCGCGCTTCTGCACGCGCGCATCCGTGAAAGCGCCAGCCTCGTAGCCGAACAGCTCGCTTTCGAACAACGTATCGGGAATGGCTGCGCAGTTCACAGCGATGAAGGGCTCGGCCTGCCGCAGGCTTTGAGAGTGAAGGGTTTTCGCGACAACATCCTTGCCGGTGCCGTTCTCTCCATCCAGCAGAATCGTGGCGGCGTCGCTCGAGGCTATGCGCCGCACAAAGCTGAGGATGTCAAGCATGACTGCCGATTCGGCGACCAGAGCTTGCGTTAGCGGAGCCTGTCTATCCGGGATGTGTTGTAGGGTAGCCGCGCCGCCCTCCAACTTGCCGTCGGAATCGAAGATCTGACTGGTACGAAGCACAACAATCCGTTTCATTCCGCTGCCTGAGTTCAGACAAACGATGCTGTGCGCCGCCGCGGGCCACATGTCCAATACTGCCGGTACTGCCGGCACTCCACACCCCGGCTCGTACACGGCACGATGAAACACATCCCCGCAGTGTCTCCCGATCATTTCCACGGAGGACAGTCCAAAGAGCTGCTCCGCAGCCCGGTTGATCCGCGTAATCCGAAACTGCGGATCCCACAGAACCAGCCCATCTGAAAGGTGATTGAACACCGATTCGAACAGGCAGGTTCTATGGCATTCTGGATTGATCTTCGACATGTCAACAAGCGAGACTATGCCCGCAGGTAGGATCCTGGCGTTTGGCGTCTTAGCTTTGCCGCAGCCGACCTTCCCAGCACTTCCCGTTGCGCCCGGAAGAGCGAGTCGATGGCCTGTTCGGGGGCGAGCCAATCTTTCTTTGGCGCTCCTGCCCGAAAAGCTTTGGAGAGCCACAAGTCATAAGCAAGCGCCGCGATTTTCCGTTGGTTCTCCATCTCGGAAATACCAGGCAGAGTTGAGGTCATTTTCTTCGGTTTGAATGGCATGGTATATCAACCCCTCTTCAAATTCAGATGTTTATTCACTCCAGATTGGGGCTGGCTCCGTTGACCCAGCCCCGGGATCGCCGACCCTGAACGTTGTGGCGGCAGTGACTAAGTATCGTCAGTTGATCAAATATGGTCAGGTCACTCTGCTTTATTTGGCCATTCCCCTGAAGGCCGGTTCTTCTTCTGAACATTTTGAATTGTTGTGGCGGGCATTAAGTTCTCCTAACGCAGATGATTCCACTGCTCGCGGAGGCGGCTGTCGAGCAGCCCCATTGCCCGGTGCAAGCGGGTCTTAGCGCACTGCTCGCTGATGTCAAGCGAAACGGCCACTTCGGATATGCTCAACTCTTTGACTCTGCGCATGTGAAACACCGCGCGGTAGGGCTCCGGAAGCGCCTGCGCGGCCGCTTTCAATGTTTGAATCGCTTCCTTGTCCTGCAACTGCTGCTCGGGATTTCGCTGAGCGGAAGCCATGGTTTCAAATGGATTGCAGTTGGAAGAACCTGGGCTCAGCTCACGCAGAAGCGTCCGGTGTCGGAGCCTTGACACAGCGGCGTGAAAAGCGATCCGCGATATCCACGTTTTGTAGCTGGACCGGCCCTCGAATCGCGAGATTGAGCAGAATGCGTTGAGGTGCGCTTCCTGGATCACGTCGTCCACGTCGGCCTCGTTGCAAAGTACGCGGCGAGCCAGGCAGCGCAACCGTGGGTTGTGCCGGTGGACAAGCACCTCAAACAGTGAGGTCTCCCCGGCGCAAATGCGCTCAAGGAGCACCTCGTCGGGCGCCTCTCCTCCACAACTGGTGGGGACTTCGACAGCGTAGACTTCTGTTTCGATCGGGCCGCCTGCTATCGCTGTCCTGGGCTGCGCAAATCTGCCCCCCTATAGCCTGCTTTTCCTGATTCCCAGCGGCCGACTGACAAGACGACGCTCAGAATCGCCTGGAGGCCAAATAGCAATTCATTGCCCATTCGTCACGACAGTCCAATGGCGACTCGATGACGATAACAGCGGGGTCTATGGCGGCTTCGGGCTAGGGCGTGACAGGGAAGCCGTTCTGTATGAGGAACTCGCGGATGGCGGCGTAGATGCGAATCCGTTCCTCGCGAGGGAAGCCGCCGTGGACGCCTTTGGGGACAGTGACGAGCTGATTGGGGACTTTGACCTTGTTGAGCGCCTCCTGCAGACGGAGGGCGTGTGTGTAGGGAACCGTGCGGTCCGCGTCGCCGTGAATGGTGATGATGGGCGGCAGGCCTTCGCGAACGTAGGTGAGGGGGCTGACGCGGCGGGCGACTTCGTCACGATCAGTGAGAGAGCCGAGCCAGGCGACAGCATAGAGCTGGCGGGTGGGACCTTCAAGGATATCGTTGACGTCCGTAATGCCGTACCAATTGATGATGGCCGCAACCTTGGGGAGGCGGCCCATGGGGCACTGGCGATCGAGGCCGGCGGTTTCGGGGATCATGCCGGTGGTGAGAGCGAGATGGCCTCCCGCCGAGCCGCCCATGGTGACGATGCGGGAGAGATCAAAGCCGTAGGCCTTGGCATTCGCGGCGACCCATTTGAGGGCGCACAGACAATCCTCGACCGCGGCAGGCGCAAGGGCGACGCCGCCAAGACGGTACTCGACGTTGACGATGTTGTAGCCCATTTCGAGGAACGGTAGAAAGCTGAAGAGCTCGCGCTCCTTTGCCCCACCCATCCAGCCGCCGCCGTGGATGTTGATCAGGACTGGGCGCATCGAGGAGGTATCGGCGCGGTGATAAACGTCAAGCTTGGCTTCGTAATTGGAGGCCGTGAGATAGGTGACGCCGGGGACTGTGCGGTAGTCGTTGGCGCCGGTGACGGCCCATTGGGCAGCAAGCGGAAGGGTGATTAGAAAGAAGATGGAAAAACGCAGCATCAGTGGGATTATATAGAGCCGCAGAGTTTACTTGCCAATATATCCATCGTGAGTATACTCAGAGTGATGATACCCCGTGAAGAGGTCGAGGCATTGCTGCCGCTGCAGGCGGCGGAGTTTCACATTCTGCTGTCGCTCGCGGGGGAAGAGCGGCACGGGTACGCGATCATTCAGGACGTTGAGGCGCGCAGTGGCGGCGCCGTGCGGCTGAGCGCCGGGACGCTGTACAGGACGATTCAGCGGCTGTTGGAAAACGGGCTGATTGCGGAGCTGGATGAGCGGCCGGATCCGGCAGAAGACGACGAGCGCCGGCGATACTACCGGATCAACGAGCTCGGCATGGCAGCGGCGCGGGCGGAGACTGCGCGGCTTGCCGGGTTGGTGAAGATGGCGAGGAATTGCGGGCTTGCACCGGGGAAAGCATGATGCACTTCTACAGGCTGCTGCTGCATCTTTACCCCGCGAGTTTCCGGGACGCCTACGGCAGGGAGATGGCCTCGGTGCTGCAGGGCACCATGAGGCGAAAGCAGGCTATGGGCGCCGCCGCGGCCTGGCTGCGGGCGGCGGCCGATGTTCTGCTGAACGCCCCTGGAGTTCATGCGGAGTTGCTCGTGCAGGACCTGAAGTACTGCAGCCGGAGCCTTTCGCGGTACGCCGGGGTTCGCGATCACAGTGGTGGCGATCACGGCGCTGGCAGTGGGCGGAGCGTCGGCAGTGTTGACGCTGGCCGACAGAGTATTTCTCCATCCGCTGCCATTCGCGGATTCCGACCGGCTGGTGAGGATGTGGGAGGCGAAGCCGGGCTACGGACAGATGGAATTGTCGCCGCCCAATTACCGGGACTGGAAGGAGAAGAGCACGCTGTTCCAATCGATCGCGGCCTGGCGCGGACGTGCGTCGAATCTGACGGGCATGCGGCAGCCGGTCCATCTGGAAGGAGCGGCGGTGACGGCGAACCTGTTCGACGTGCTGGGGGTGCAGCCGTTGTATGGGAGGCGGTTCGCGGCCGAGGACGACCAACTCAAGTCGCCGGCGACGATGATCCTGAGCGAGAGCCTTTGGAGAGAGCAGTTCGGTGGAGATCCGGGTGTGCTGGGCAAAGCCGTATCGCTGGATGGCCAGCCGTTCGTGGTGATCGGGGTCATGCCGGGGTGGCTTCACTTTCCGAGCCGGATCGCCAGGTTCTGGACACCGATGCGGTTCGAACCATCCGACTTCGAAGATCGGGGCAACAACTACCTTGATGTGGTTGGACGGCTGAAGGAGGGAGTGTCGCTTCAACAGGCGCGGAGCGAGATGCGGGGGATTGCAGCGAACCTGGAACTCGCGTATCCGAAGGAGAACGAGAAGACCAGCGCGACCGTGATTGCTCTGCGCGACCAGGTGAGCCAACGGTCGCGAGCGATCTTGTGGGGGCTATGCGGGGCGGCGGTGTGCTTCCTGCTGATCGCATGCCTGAATCTGACGAACCTGTTCATCGCGCGGGCCTTGGCGCGGCGCAAAGAGCTTTCCATCCGGACCGCGCTGGGCGCGGGGCGTGAGAGGCTGGTGCGGCAACTGGTGACGGAGAGCCTGATACTGGCTCTTGCGGGGGGTACGGCAGGATTGATGGTGGCCGCGGCGTCAATGCCTTTACTGGGACGACTGATTCCACAATCGCTGCCGATAGCCGTGCCGGACATGGATCTGCGTTCGGCGGCGCTGGCATTGCTGCTCGCGGTGGGAGCGGGATTGATATTCGGCGTGGTGCCCGCTTTGCGGGCGTGCCGGGGCGATTCGATGGAGGGCCTGCGGGAGGGTTCGCGGCAAGGCGCCGGAGGACGCAGGCAGCGGGTGCGGTCGGTGCTTGTGGTGGCAGAGGTTTCGCTGTCGGTGGCACTGCTGGTGGGTGCCGGGCTATTGATACGCGCATTGAGAAACATCCAATCCATCGAT
Organism: Bryobacteraceae bacterium; assembly: GCA_963714395.1. Lineage (GTDB taxonomy): Bacteria > Acidobacteriota > Terriglobia > Bryobacterales > Bryobacteraceae > JACADU01. The sequence goes on along the minus strand of CAVQOO010000039.1, from coordinate 93,316 downwards.
CCCGGATTCCGGACTGAAGGCGTGCTGACGCTGCGGACCCCTCTGCCGATGCCGAAGTATGAGCAAACGGCTCGCCGCGGCCAGTTCTACGAGAGGGTATTGAGCGAGGTCAAGGCTCTCCCAGGCGTAACGGGCGCGAGCTATGTGAGCTTTCTGCCGATGACGATGCGCGGCGGAATTTGGCCGGTGATGCTCGGCGGACGGACTGAAAATCGCTCGGAGAATCACACAGCCAGCCTGCGGTTCGTGACGCCGGGGTACTTCGGGGCGCTGCGTATTCCGCTCCTGCTGGGGCGGGACGTGAGCGAGAGCGACAGGTTCGGGACAGCGATGGCGGCGGTGGTCAGCGAGTCGTTCGCGCGCAGATACTGGCCGGGGGAAGATCCGATCGGGCGGCAATTCAAGATCGCTTTTGCCGAGCGGCGGGTGGTTGGCGTCGTGCGAGACGTGCGCGTGCGCGGATTGGAGCAGGACAGCGAGCCGCAGGTCTATCTGCCGCACGGGCAAGTAGAGGACGGCTCACTGACCTGGTATGCGCCGAAGGATCTGGTGATCGCTTCTGAGGGCGATACGGCTGCGCTGATGCCCGCGATAAGGCGGATCATCAGCGAGGCAGACCCGGAGCAGCCGGTGACGAATGTGCAGTGGTTGAGTGAGATCGTGGAGACCGACACCGCCCAGAGGCGGCTGCAGGTCAGGCTGCTGAGTGCGTTCGCGGGTCTGGCATTGCTGCTGGCGGCGGTTGGATTGTATGGGTTGCTGTCGTATGCCGTGGCGCAAAGGACGCAGGAGTTCGGCGTGCGAATGGCGCTGGGGGCTCAGGGCAGGGACGTGTGCGGACTCGTATTCCGGCAGAGTCTGGCGCTCACGGGGATGGGGTTGGCGTTGGGCGCGGCGTTAGCGGGCTTCGCGGCGCGCGGGCTTGAGGCATTGTTATACGGTGTGCGTGCGACAGACGGGGCGACATGGGGAGCGGCGCTGGGCCTATGCCTGATCGCCACGCTGATTGGAGCGCTGTCGCCGGCGGTGCGGGCAGCGCGAATCGATCCGATGGAGGCGATCCGGCCGGAGTGAGGCCCCCGATGCCGGGGTCGCGAGTCCCCGCCGGTGCGCGCGCAGGCTAACCGGCTGCGTCAGGAGGCACGGCGCTCTTCAGGTCCGCACGAAAGAAGCCGTTGAGTTCGGCGAAGGCGACGGCGTTTTCGAAACCGGCAAAGCTGCCTTCCTCCGCGATGGCGGTGGCCGCATTGATGAAGCCGGCCCAGGCCGCGCGGGCCAGAGCTGAGCCTACGCTGATGCGCCGGACACCGATCGCGGCGAGATCCGCAACCGAGAGGCCGGTGTTGGCGCTCATCAGGACGTTGACGGGCTTGGGGTGAAGTTCGGTGACGATGGCGCGGATGTCTTCACGCGTGCGCGGACCGGGGGCATAGAGAACGTCGGCGCCCGCTTCTGAATAGGACTGCAGCCGTCGAATGGACTCGTTCAGCGCGTCGGGGATGCCGACCAGATAGCACTCGGCGCGGGCCGTGAGCAGGACACCGCTGCCCGACTGGTCGATGGCGGCGCGGGCTGCACGGATGCGCTCAGTGGCCAGGGACAGGTCGTAGAGCGGGTTGGCGCGGTCGCCAGTCGAGTCTTCGATGGAGAGGCCGGCGACTCCTGTTTCGACGCAGAGCCTGACGTTTTCCGCCACGGCTTCGGGCTGGTGCGCGTAGCCGGATTTGAAGTCCGCATTGACTGGCAGGTCGATGGCGGCGACGAGTTCGGCGATGTGCTGGAGCATGGCATCGCGGGGGACTTCCCAATCATCATCGGATAGTCCGCGGGAGAAGGCGAAGCCGGAACTGGTGGTGGCCAGGGCGGGAAAGCCGAGATGACGCAGGTAGCGCGCGGTGCCGATGTCCCAGGGGTTGGGAATCACGAAGCAGCCGCTCTGGTGGAGCTTGCGAAAGGCCTCGCGCCGCGAGGCAAAGTTTGATTTGTCCATTCGCCGTAGGAGGAGGGTAACATGGCAAGCCGAACTTGACAGAAGCACCAGACCTAGGTATGTTATCCATATAGTCATTATGCCTAAGAAAGAAATGCCTTCCGGCGCCCTCATGCTGATGATTCTTCGGGTGCTGAGCTCGGGACCGCTGCACGGGTATGCGATCGCGCAGCGAATTCACGTGCTTTCCTCAGAGGAGCTGCAAGTGGAGGAAGGAGCACTGTACCCGGCGTTGCAGAGGGTGCTTCTGAAGGGGTGGGCGACGTCGGAGTGGGGCATTTCCGAGACGAACCGCAAGGTGCGGTTCTATCGGATCACGCCTGAAGGGCTGAAGGAACTCGAGGCCCAACTGTCCGAATACCAGCGCGTGCATGCGGCGATTCAGGCTGTCTTGCGCACTGCATGAGAGGAGCGACGATGAACGAGATCTTTCGCCGATTGCAGTACCTGGTCAATCGAGGCCGCCGCGAGCGGGAACTGGCCGATGAGATGGAGTTTCATCGCGAGATGGCCGCGCGCGAGGGCAACGGCGGTTTCGGCAACACGCTGCGTTTGCGCGAGGAGGCGAGGGAGGCCTGGGGCTGGACGTGGATCGACCGGCTGATGCAGGACCTGCGGTTCGCGGCGCGGCAACTGCGGAAGACGCCGGGCTTCACACTGGCTGCGGTGCTGATGCTGGCGATCGGGATCGGGATCAATGTCGCGGCATTCGGGTTCTTCAACCTGGTGTACTTCAAGCCGCTGCCGGTGCGCGAGCCTGGATCGCTGCTGCGATTCCACAGGCTGGCGCACCAGAATTACTCGTCGGATCTGCCGTATCCGGCGATGGAGTTCTACCGCGAGCACACTAAGACGCTGTCGGCGGTCATGGCGATGGACGTGGGGCAGTTGATGATGGACGGAGCGGGCGAGCCTCTGAGGACACATTTTGTGACGGCGAACTTCTTCAGCGAACTGGGCGCAGGGGCACGCTTGGGGCGGCTGTTCGATCCGGGCCGGGAAGCAGGTCGCGAGGCCGCGCCGGTGGCGGTGTTGGGGCATGAGTTCTGGAAGCGGCAGTTCGGCGGGGACATGGACGTGACAGGAAGGACGATCCGGCTGGGCGGCAAGCAGGTACAGGTGATCGGGGTTGCTGCCCGGGATTTCTGCGGTTTCACGATGCAATCTCCGGATGTTTGGCTGCCGCTGCAGTATCAGCCGCACTTTGTGGAGGGCAGCCAATTGCTCACGAGTTATTCGGCTGACACCGATGGGGTGGACATGTGGGGACGGCTGCGGCCTGGGGTGACGGCGAAGGCGGCGGAGGAGGAATTGCTGTCTTTGACGGCCGAGCTGCGAAAGCAGCATCCGAAGGAGATCTGGGAGAACGAGAGATTGCTGAGCGAGCCGGGCGGCTATGCGCAGAATGCGGGCGGGAAGGACAGAGGGACTGGTCCGTCGCCGGGGCTGAGGACGAAGCTGGCGCCGATTTTCGCGCTGATGGGAGCGCTGTCGCTGCTGATCCTGGCGGTGGCGTGCGGCAACCTGGGCAGCCTGCTGCTGGCGCGCGGAGTGGCGCGGCAGAGAGAGATTTCGATCCGGGTTGCAGTAGGGGCAGGCAGCGGCCGGCTGATCCGGCAATTGCTGACGGAGAGCTTCGTGCTGGCGCTGCTGGGGTCGGCGGCGGGGCTGGGGCTGGGCTACGCCGTCCTGCGGAGCATGATGGTGTGGACGGAGGCCCCGGCATGGATGGAGATCGCGCCGGACTGGCGGGTGGTCGCATTCACGCTGGGCATGGGCCTGACGGCAGTGGTCCTGTTCGGATTGACGCCGGCGCTGCAAATTGCACGACAGAGGCAGAGAGCGACAATCACACGGCAGTTTCTGATTGGAGCGCAGGTGGCTGGGAGCTGCGTGCTGCTGATCGTGGCGGGGCTGCTGGTTCGGGCGCTCGATCACGCGGTGTCGGCGGATCCGGGATTCGAATATAAGCAGGTGATCCTGGTTGACCCGCGGCTGGCCAATCACGGGTTTTCAGCGGCGGCAGCGAGGACGCATCTGGATGCGCTGCAGGGCCGGCTGCGGGCGTGTGCCGGGGATCGAGTCCGTGTCGCTGGCGGCGAGTCCGCCGTTGGGGAATCGGACAACGACTGAGAACGTGGAGAAGGACGGTCATAGTCTCGTTATCTACATCAACCGCGTCGATCCGGAGTTCTTTCAGACGATGAAGATTTCGCTGCTGCGCGGGCGCAACTTCACAGCCGGCGAGACGAACGCGGTGATCGTGTCTGAATCCCTGGCGCGCCGGCAATGGCCGGGCGAGGATCCGTTGGAAAAGACGCTCACGCTGGGCGGGACTCAGTACCCTGTGGCCGGAGTGGCGGGGAATGCACGGGCACTGGCGTTGGCGGATTCCGATGCGGTGGAAGTTTATCTGCCAATCGACGAGGCCGGGCTTCCTTCGTTCGCGGTGATGGTGAGGGCGTCGGGCCGGATTGAGGACGTGACGCCGGCGGTGGCATCGCTGGCGAGGAGCATCGATCCGCGCGTGGCGCCGACGGTGCAGACGCTCAAGAGCGCGTTTGCGCGGAGGATCGATGGGACGGAACGGGCCTCCACTGCCGTCAGTGTCCTGGGATTAACAGCGCTGCTGCTGGCCTGCCTGGGGGTTGTCGGAGTGGTTTCCTTCGCGGTGTCGCAGCGCACGAGGGAAATCGGGATCAGGATGGCGCTGGGCGCCAAGGCGGGTCATGTGCTGGCGGTGGTCCTGCGGCAATTTGTGGTTCCGGTCGCGGCAGGCCTGGTGGTTGGGGTGGGCGGGGCCGCTGCGTTGTCGCAGCTCTTGCGGCGGGAGCTGTATGGAATCAGCAACCTGGACCCGCTGGCTTATCTGGCGGCGGTGTCGCTATTTGCGGCGGCGGCCGGGGTTTCGGCGCTTCTGCCGGCTCGGACCGCGCTCAGGGTGGATCCGATGAGGGCGCTGCGGCACGATTAGGTGAGCTATAGATTCCACCAGTACGTCCACTTCAGCACGAGCGCGCGATTCCGGACCGAGAACAACCCGGGGACGTTCTGGCCCGGTTGCAGGTAGTCGGGCAGATAGTTGTCGGTCCAGACCAGAAACACGTCGGATGCCGGTTTGTAGCGCCACTGCACGCGGGTATTCACGTTCATGTTGTTCTGCTGCTCGTTGTACTGAACGAATGTTGTGAAATAGAGCGTGTTCGTCAGCGTGATATCGAATCGCGGGCCGACCAGCCAGAAGTTGGTGTGCCCCCACGGCTGCCGCAGGCGGATGTCGTTGTAGCTTGCGGCGCCGGTCAGACTGACAAAGGGCTGGAAACGATACCCGATGGTGCCGGTCAGGTTGAGTCGCGTTCCGTCGGCGTAGTAGCCGCCGTACAGCGACGAGAATCCATAGCGGAACACACTCTGCGGCTTGGAGTCGAACTTCGTGCTCCAGAACTTCCAGCGATGCACGCTGCCGGCTTCCAGTTTCGGGCGGCCCGAATTGGTCGGGTCGAAGGGTTGCAGCAGCCGGACGTAGTCGTCGCCGGCCGAAGACGTGAAAACGCTCTGGCTTCGCAGCGTCACTGTGTAACCCAGCGTGGTCTCATAGTCGCTGAGCTTGCCCCGCCAATCGAAGAAGTTGCTGCTGTTCAAAGTGGGGCCATGGCTCAGGACGCGGCCACCCTCCGGCAGGAACGTATAGCCGACCGTGGCGAGACCGCGATGATAGCCGCGCCGCGGTACGTAGCCCACTTCGGCGGTGTAGTTCTGATCGACGTTTTCCATCTGCCCGTTGATCAGCCAGCGGCGGCTGTTGTACTGCAGATGCCCCGCATAGACGTCGCCGCTGCCCTGATTGCCGGATGAGAACGACTTCAGGTAGAGCAGTTTGCCGGTCCACAAGTTATCCGCGGACGCCAGGTTGTATTCGATGCCCAGGTTGCGGTTGTAGCTCGACTGGCGCCGGCGGCCTCCCCGCCGGTTGGTAGCTCGAGGACTCCTTGTTGACCAGCAGGATCGCCGATGTTCGAACGGGAGAAGACGCGGCGCTGCAGCGCGAAGACGGCAAAGTTCTGCGGCGGCAAGCCTACGTCATCCGCCTCTCCGGTCTGCATGTCCATCACGCCGAGACGCCAGTCCTTGTTCAGCTTCCCGCTCAGACGGGCTCCGAAACGGATCGGCACTCCACCGAGGCCAATCCGCCGGCTGAAGAACGGACGAATGGTGGCATACCCGAAGTTCGCGAACTGGTCGCCATTTTCGAGAAAGAACTGCCGCTTTTCAGGGAAGAACAACTCGTAGCGGTCGAGATTGGTCACCTGCTGGTCGACGTCGACCTGGGAGAAATCGGGATTCACGGTCAAATCCAGGTTGAGGGCCGAACCGATGGCCACCTTCCCGTCCATTCCGATGTCATGCCGGGTGGGCGACGGCGTGTTCGCCTCGTAGTCCCGGCTGATGCCGCCGAGCGCATACGGGATCACCGAGATGTTGGGGCCCGGGGACGGAGGCGGCTCGTCCCACAGCAGAACGCCGGTCAACGCCAGCGACGCGGTCGGAAACTGGCGTGCAATCGGAGTCCACGAGGACTTCTCGGTGGTCTTCAGATCCAGACGGCTGAAGTTGACGCCCCACCGCGTGATGCCCTTCTTATAACGAATGCTCTTGAATGGGATGGCGATTTCCAATTCATAGCGATCCTCGTAGGTCTTTACCGCGGAGGTCCACTTGTTATCCCAACTCAGGTTCGCTTTGCCCCCTTCGTAGAGCAGGCCATCCCACTGCGCTCCCGCGGCATTGACGCCGAAGGTGAAGCCGTTGGTCTGGTCGTCGAAGGTGTCGAGGAAGAAGATGAAGTTGTCGTTGTTGCCAAACGACCAGTCCCGCCGGAGCGACTCGACCATGTAGGGCCCTGGAACGTCGCCGTGATAGCAGATGGCGCTGAGGTACAAGTGATGATCGTCGTACGCCATGCGAACATCGGTTCGCACTTTCGCCCGGTCGGTGTCCATCGGCAAGACCATCCAGAAATTGCCCGCGACCTCGGCCGATTGCCAGGCGGTTCGTGCGCGCTGCCGTCGATCACGATCGGCGATGTCGCGCGATGAATGTGCAACTGGTACGCGTCATTCTTCTTCTGTGCCGCCGCTTCCATCGAAGCGGGAAGCAGGCACGCCCACAGCGCCAGCGCATGGAGAGCCGCGTGTGCGGCGAGGCAAGGCTGCAGCCGGAGTTTCCTCGATGTCAAGAGGGGAACTCCGGGGCCACAGAAGAATAGGGGGCAAAGAGCATCTGCGTGAGCGGGTTGTACTGGAGAAACTCCACCGAACTCATCCTATTCGATTGTTGGGGCTGAAGCGGGAGGGCGAGTTTGTTCGAGGCGGTTTTTGAGGCGGGCAAGCCGGAAAAAGTAGCACTAGCCCAACCCGGGCGAAACACCCATCGGCTGAGCGTGTTCCTATTGGTATACTTTCGGCAAACGGGGATACCAATGCGCGTCCACCTCACCTTTTTTTGCCCGGCGCTCCTTTTTGCGCCGCTGTTCGCACTCGCCCAAGAGACGACTCCTACCGCGCCGGAAGCGCCGGAAGTTGAAGTTTCCGGGGCCAATTGTTCCTTTATCGCCGCGCCGGATGAATTCCTGTCCACGGGAGTCGAGAGCGCGGCGGGACGCCTATGAGCGAGCGCTGGCTTTCACCCGGTTTTCGCCCCGCCGGGAAGCCGCGGCGCGCTCGGTCGACCCTTCAACGCTGCCGGTTAAGTCATTCATTGACGAGGAGATATTCGGCAAGCTGTCGGCCCAGAACGTGCCGGCAGCAATGCTTTCCTCCGATGCGGAATTCATCCGCCGCATCATGCTGGACCTGACGGGACGGATTCCGGCCGGAGCCGAGGTGCGGGCCTTCGCAGCCGATGAGAATCCCGGAAAACGTGACGCCCTGATCGACCGCCTGCTCTATTCACCGGAGTTCACCGACAAGTGGACGATGTGGCTGGGCGACCTGCTGCAGAACGCGGCGACGGCCCAGAACAGGTCGCAGCAGATCGAGGGCAGAAACAGGCTGCACGAGTGGATCAAAGGTTCGATCGACTCGCAGAAGAGCTTTCGGGACGTGGCCTACCAAGTGATTACGGCGGTGGGGAACAACTTTGACAGGGACACGGCTGCTTCGAACTTCATCCTCCGCGGCTTTGCGCCGATGGGGCCGGCGCAGGACACCGCCGACCTGCTCATGATGCGGACAGCTTCGATATTCCTGGGTTTGTCGCACTACGACTGCCTGCTTTGCCATGACGGCCGGTATCACCTCGATGCGGTCAGCGCATGGGGGGCAAAAGCGACGCGGCTGGAGGCTTGGCGGATGGCCTCGCACTTCACGCGTGTGCAGATGGCCGGGGTGAGCAACGAGCGAACGGACTACTACTACAACTCGATCCTGACGACCGAGCGGACAACGGGGAACTACAATCTCAATACGAGTTCGGGCAACCGGCCGCAGCGCGGCGCGCTGACGATCGAAAATCGCCAGGTGACGAGTCTGACGCCGGTTTACAGGGACGGCACGGCAGCGGCGGGGCAACTGGCGCGAGTCCTTCGCGCGAGCGATGATCGCCGATCCGATGTTTGCGCGGAACTACGCAAACCGGTTGTGGAAGGCGATGTTCAACCTGGCGCTGGCCGAACCGGTGGACGGGTTGGACCCAGCGCGGCTGGATCCGAAGGTGGATCCACCCGGGGGCTGGACGCACCAGGCATCGCATCCGGTGCTGCTGGAGAAACTCGCTCAGGCGGCGCGCGACAACGATTTCAACCTGAGGGAAACGCTGAGGCTGATCGTATCGTCCTCGGCTTACCAGCTTTCTTCGTCGTATGACGGAGAGTGGGACATCACCAAGGCGAGCCTGTTCGCGCGGCACATCCCGCGGCGGCTGGAGCCTGAGGAGATTCACGATGCGCTGGTGAAGGCCAGCGGCGGTGAAGGCGAGCTACACGATCGGCGGATGGGCGGACCCGGTGCAATGGGCGATGCAACTGCCGGAACCGGTGGAGCCACGGTCCAATGGGACTGCGGCAGGCTTCATGAATTCGTTCACGCGAGGCAATCGGGACACGCTGCAGCGATCGCAGAACGGCTCGATCCTGATGTGGCTGAACATGATGAACTCGACGATTGTGACGGACCGGACGCGTGTGCAGGATGCGCAGGGGAGGTACAGTCCGTACCTGCTGCAGATGACCCGCGAGGCTGATAGCGCGCTGGTGGTGGAGGAGCTGTTTCTGACCTACCTCTCCCGGCTGCCGACGGAATACGAAAAGGGCGTGGCGTTGAAGACGCTGGCCAAGGCCGGCACGCCGCAGTACACGCGCGCGGCGGCAATCGAGGACCTTGCCTGGGCGCTGGCCAACAAGGTCGATTTCCTGTTCAGTTACTAGGTCCGGCAGAGGATAACGCCATGAATGACACGAAAAGCAACCGATTCGGCACTGACACCAGCAAGGTGGCCGGTTCACAATTCTGGCGGCGCCCGGCGATGGACCGCAGGGTGTTCTTCAAGCACGCCGGGGCGGCAGTAGCCGGCAGTTTCTTCCTGCCGGGAAGGACACTGGAGACCGTGGCGCAGGGTGCCGAAGCGCCCATTGGCAAGGCGAAGTACGTCATCTTCGTGAACATGGCGGGCGGGCCGTCGCACGCCGACACCTTCGACCTGAAGGAAGGTGCGTGGACGCTTCCGGAGATGGAGCCGACATCGTACGGCGACATCCGCTGGGCGCGGGGCCTGTTTCCGAAGATGGCCGAGCACATGGATTCGATTGCCGCAGTGCGCAGCATCCGGGCCTGGGCGCTGGTGCACGGGATCATGCAGACATGGATCCAGATAGGGCGGAATCCATTGTCGGGCTTGTCCAAAATTGCCCCGCACATCGGCTCGGTGGTGAGCCGCGAATTGGGCAGCGCGGGCGATACGCTGCCGGCGTTCATGAGCCTGAATTCGGGCGGCGGCCCGGGACAGGGCTACCTGGAGCCGCGTCATGCGCCGTTCTACGTTTCGCCGGCAGGCGGGGGGCTGGGCAACACGGCGAGTCCGTTCGGCACGACAGTTTTCGACCGGAAGTACGGGCTGCTGCTGGAGCTGGACGCGGAGACGAGGGCGACCGCAGCAATAGGCCCGGCAGTAGGCGAGATGGAGCAATTCAACAACACGGCGCGTTCGTTGATGTACAACTCATCGGTGGACAAGGTTTTCGTGTTCGACGTAGCCGAGCGAGCCCGCTATGGCAGCACGGCGCTGGGCAATGCGTGCATCACGGCGCGCAACCTGATCCGGTCGCGGCTGGGCGCGCGGTTCATCCAGATCACCACGGGCGGCTGGGATATGCATTCGAACATCTACACGGGTGCGGCGCTGAATCCGGCGAACGCGAACTCGACAGGGCGGGTGTTTGACAACGCGATCGGGACGCTGCTGGGGGACTTGAAGGCGGACGGAGCGCTGGAGGAGACGCTGGTGGTGTGCCTTGGCGAGTTCGGCCGGACGGTGGGGGCGCTGAACAACCAGGGCGGGAGAGACCACTTTCTGACGCAATCGGCGCTGTTTGCCGGAGCCGGCGTGAAGGGGAAGAAGGCGATCGGGAAGACGGACGCTACGGCGCGCACAGTGGTGGAGCCGGGCTGGCGGTTGGCTCGGGAGATCTACGCGGAGGATGTGGAGGCGACGATCTACTCGGCGCTGGGGATCGACTGGACGAAGGTATATAGGGATGACCCGCTGAATCGCGGATTTTCGCTGGTGCCGACGAACCAGGGGGTGGATTTCGCGCCGATTCACGAACTCTGGGCCTGAAAGCTCACGTTGGAATCCTGGTTGACGATAAGGCCAATATGGCCTCCGCGCCCCAGGACATTTCGCGCTCGTTACAGGCCTTCGCTGCCGGATTCCACGAGCAGGGCAAGCAGTTGTCCGAGTTACAGGCCTCGTCGCCTTCGACGTTTCAGCACGTCATTCTATCGCTGTTACTGGAGGCGCGGGACACTCCGCGGTTCCGGTTCCTGATCGCATTTCTGTCCTCCAGGGGCTTCCTGCCGCAGGCCGTCCAGGCACTGAGGCAGGTGGACCGGGGGCTGGCGGCTCTGGTGGTTGAGCTGGCCGAGAGGATGCTGCCGGATGGGGCGGCAATCAGCAAAACGGCGGCGGGCGCTGGTGCGGATCCGGATATTTCGTATTTGATGGGTCTGCTGGAGGCGTTCTCAGCGGGCTTGAACCTGTTGAACGTGTATGCGGGGCCGGTAGAGAAGCTGGATTCGAGGGTGCGGGCGAGGCTGGCATCGATTCTGGGCAAAGCGGCGCGGACACACGATGCGTATCAGGCGCTGGTGCAAGACCCGGACCCGCGCGTGCGGGCGAATGGTGTGGAAGCGCTATGGGGCTCGATGAGCGGCGATGGCGAAGTTGGTGTTTGAGCGGGCGGCGGAGGACCCTCACCATCGCGTGGCAGCCAATGCGTTGGTTGGGCTTTACCAGCAAGGGGATCCGGCGAGCGTTGCGGGGTTGGCGGGCATGATACGCCGGCCGGACCTGGCATCGCGGGCGGCTGCTGCTTGGGCGATGGGGAGGATCGGCGATCCGCGGTTCATTCCGCTGCTGCAATCGACACGCAGGCTGCCCGGGCAGGACCCTTCGGTGGTTCGAAACTGCCTGGGCGCGGTAAAACGAATCCAGCACAATTCTCATGCCGAGCAGGCCGAGGAAGTGCATCTGCGCATCATGGATGTGCAGCGAACGCCGCCCGGCAAAGTGACGCTGGCGGTAGCGGGCCGGGTGATGGGGAAGATCCAGCCGCCACAGTTCCGCGGAACGGCATTTCACTTGTGCGCAGGCGAACACGCGGTATGGGAATACACCTGCGAGGCGGTTGCCGGGGGGCCGGCGCTGGCCATCGCGTTCCTGTTGCCGGTGGGAGTTGAAGCCATGCGGGCGAAGGCGCGCTGTTACCGGGCAGTCCTGGGCGAGGCGTTTCTCAGACGTCGGGAGGTAGACCGGATCGCGCTGGCTCTGTATGCGGAGACCGCGGTGGCGTCATCGACGTCACTTTACGGGCCAGGGCCGCTGTCGAGCGATCCCGCGGAGATTCAGGACACATTGAGCGACCTGCCAGGTCCGGCTCAGGTGCCACAAGGGCCGTTGGGGCCGCTGGAGGAGCTGCTGCGGACATTGCGGCAATTCTCAGGCGAACGGCATATGATCTGGGTGATCGATCACCTGGCGGGAGCGTTTCTGGAACGCGCGACGGCGCCGGAGTTCGAAGGTGTGAAGTTGCACGCGGTATGCACGGCACAAGCGCCGCCGCCGGCCACGAGGCTCGCCGCGACATGGGTGCGGGCGTCCGGTGGGACATTCCTGCACTTGGGCAAGGAAGACGATCTCGATTCGGCGTGCGAGGATGTTGCGGCCTCAGCCTATCTGCACTACCGGCTGAGCTGCGCGGATCCGAGGGAGGCCGTGCACTGGTCGCTGCAGCTTTCCGGCGGGGAGTACCAGGGAAAGACAACACGCTAGGGCGGATGGCCGGATCAGATTCGCCTGGGTTTCTCAAACTGCATCAACGAGCCCAAGAATGCGGCGACGGCCGCGAGGGCCACCCACACAAACGTCTTGGCCTCCGCCGCTCCGCCGAAGCGGTACGCGGGGCTGATGAAGTATCCATACACGAAGATGCAGGCAAAGACGAGTGTGAAGAGCACCAGGAGCGGCTTTGCCTTCTTCATCAGAGCCAGCAGGGCTGCAAGGAGGCCAAGCAGGCCGATGGCCAGAAGGCCATATAAGGCGCTGTTTCCCTTCCAAAAGGGCAACATCTCGAATTTGTAATTGGAGCCGCCTGAGAGCATGAGAACCGCGGCGACGCCGGTCATGAAGAATCCGAAGATCAGGGAAAAGGCAATACTGTAGTAACGGAGCAACATGGCGAAAACCTTCACACAACCTCCACGGGCCGTACGGGCGGCAATCCGACATTCTATCAATTCGGACGCGCCTGGCTGGAACCTGTCGAGGTTGGTCCTGATTCTGGCCTGTCTGGCTGCACCCCTTCTGGCTCAGATGACGCCGGATCAGCGGCGGGCCGACTTTCAGCAACTGGCCGCAAATGTTGCCAAGGCTTATGCGCCGTACGAGTGGAAGCGTGACGCATTCGGCAACGATGCTTTGCAGATTGGCACGTGGCTGACGCGCGCCGGCGCCGCCAAGGACGATCTGGAGTTCTGGGAGATTTGCGCGGAGTACATCGCGGCTCTGAAGGATCTGCATTCGGGATTTGAGATGCGGTCCGATTTCGCGGCGGAGATCGACGTGTTCACCGATCTGTATGATGGCCAGGCCCTGATCGAGTTCATTGACCGGACGAGGCTGCCTGAGTCGCGGTACGCATTTCAGGTGGGCGACGAACTGGTTTCAGTGGATGGAGTGACGCCGGAGCAGTGGATGGATCGGGTCTCGAAGCAGCAGAGTTTCGCCAACCCAGTGGCGACGAGGCGTTGGGCGCTGGACCAGATTTTCTACCGTTTGCAGCAGAGCCTGCCCCGGGCGCACGAGATTGGAGAGACTGCGCGGGTGGTGGTTCGCCGTGCATCGACGGGGCAGGAAGAGAGCTACGACATTGCCTGGCGAAAGACAGGCACTCCGATTCTGGCGGCCGGGCCCGCGCCATCGCCGGTGACTTCGCCGTCGGCGTTGAGCGATGGAACCCGCGGCAGCGGCAAGGAACTGCTTCACACGCGGCGTGCTCCTGAGTTCAAGCGGCTGCGCGGTTTCGGCAGAGTGGCCCCGCTGTGGACGCCGCCGCAAGGGTTCGCGACTCGCTACGGCAACTCCAGCGCCGACCCGATCTACAGCGGCACTTACATTTCAGGCGGCTACAGAATCGGCTATCTGCGGATCCCGTCATTCCCCAGCGGCAGCAGCGGTTCGCTCATGCTGCGCACTGTGGAGAGTGAGGTTCTGTTCTTCCGCAGCAATGTGGACGGGCTCGTGGTTGACGTAACCCGCAACCCCGGGGGCGACGTTTGCCTGACCAACGAGTTGCTGCGGCGGCTGATCAACTATCCCTTCAGGACAATCGGCGACGAGTTCAGGCCCGACGCTTGACGTGGTGCAGTCGTTTCGCGCCGATTATGAAGACTATCTGGCTTTCGGGAACGACCCTGTGATCCTGGCCTACTACAAAGCTTTTTATGACGACGTTTACACGGCCTACCAGGAGTTTCGCGGGCGAACCGGGCCGCTTCCGGCATGCGGTTTCTCGCTCGACCTGGAACCTGCGCGCTCGACAAGCGGGAACGTCATAGCCTTTGACAAGCCGATGATCGTGCTGATCGATGAGTTTTCGACGTCCTCCGGCGACGCGTTCCCGGCTGTGCTGCAGGATGCGGGCCGCGGACTGATGGTAGGGCAGCAGACGGCTGGCGGCGGCGGGCTCGTGAACCGGTTTCTCACCGGGGTTTGGGGAGAAACCCAGGTGACGTTGAGCATCACGCTGGGCGTTCGGTCCAAGACTTACACTGTCCCGGGGCTGCCGCCATCGAACTACATCGAGAATATCGGGGCGCTGCCGGACATCCTGCTGGACTATCAGACGCGGGACAACCTGATGAATGGAGGGCGGGCCTACGTGGATGGGTTCTCGCAGGCGATTGTGGATCAAATCAGGCGGTCAGCAACGCCCTGACGCGATCTTCGAGCAGCGCCGTGAAGGCGGCGCGGTCTTTGAGGGTGAAGCCCTGCGGAACAAGAGGTTCACCGATGCGTAGCTCGACCACCCCCTTGCCGAAGACCGAAGAGCGGGCAGACAGGATATGGTTGGTGCCGACGATGGCGATCGGCGCGGCAGGAACTCCGGACTGGATTGCCAGGTAGGCCGCGCCTTCCTTAAAGGGCTGCAGTTCGCCCGGTCCGCGGGTGCCTTCGGCGAAGATGAGCACGCTGAGATGGCGGTCGTGGATGATGGAGGCGCATTCGTTCATGCTTTTCAGGCTCGAGCGGATGCTGGCCCGGTCCACAGTGAGGTGGCCGCCGCGCCGCAAATACCAGCCGATGAAACGGAGTCTTCAGCAGCTCCTTCTTGGCCAGGAATTTGAATGGCAGGGGCAGGTGGCGAAGAAGCACGGGTGTGTCCATCAGGCTGAGGTGATTGGACACGAAGACGTAGTTGCCGGCGGAAGAAAGATTTTCGACGCCGCTGACGCGCACATTGGCGATGCCGCAGATTCGCAGCACGATCAGGGCCCAAAGGCGATAAAGAAATTGCTGCCAGGCGCCGGCAGGGGAAACTGCACTTGTGACCACGGCGATGGTAATGAGCAGCCCGGTCATGAAAAACGATGCCGGGATGATCACCAGCCAGGAGAGAAGGCGGCGCGGCAGGGTGGCCGTCGAGGGGGAGGCGGACGGGGACAAGGCTAGGCCTTCGGCGCAGGCGGCGGAAGTTCGCGGGCTTCGCACATGGATTGGAAACCTGACCTGCCGTGGGCGCCGTCGCAGAAAGGCTTATTTTCGGACATTCCGCAACGGCAAAGGGAGATGACGCCGCGTCCGGCGAGTCCGAAGGTGTTGCCCTGGGCGTCCTCGATGAGTAGTTCTTCGGGCGCGCCTTCGATGCGAATGGGGCCGTTGTTGCGGATGATGATTTTCATGGCCATTCACTGAGGTTAGCAGCCGGGCTGCGAGGAGAGAAATGACATAATGACCGGCATGTGGCGCGGGCTCCTGCGGATCATGGCCGCGACATCGGCAATTGCCGCCGCGCAGCAGACTTACGACCCGCTGAAGCCCTTGACGCCGGAGGAGATTCTGCTGGGGAGAATCCGCGTGGTGGCGGCGCAGGCTTTTGCCCGCCTGCCGAACTTCACGTGCGTGGAGACGATCGAGCGCTCACGTCGACTGGCGCCCAATAAGAAATACGAATTCCTGGACACTGTCCGGCTGGAAGTGGCTTATGTGGACGGGAAGGAGTTGTACTCCTGGCCCGGAGAGACGCGATTTGAGGAGCGCGACCTGCCGAGGATGGTAGGGGGCAGCGGGGCAATCGGAACTGGCGATTTCGCGCTGCACGCGAAGTCGGTGCTGTTGGGGCCGATGGTGGAATTTTCTCCGGCCGTGGTCGAGGAGATGAACGGCCGCCCGGTTTACCGTTTGAACTTCAGGCTTTCAATCAAGTACAGCAACTATCTCCTGCGAATCCTGCCGGATGAAGGGGTGATCGGATACAGCGGCGCCACGTGGCACGACAAGGAGACGCTGGATCTTCTCAGGCTCGAGGTGATCCTCGACGAAATTCCACCGAACCTGCCGTTGAAACGGGGGGAGAAGCGCATCCACTACAAACGCACTGCGATCGGGGAGAGCAGCTTTCTGCTGCCGGTGTCGATGGACATGACGCTGACCCACATGAATGGTACTGAGAGCAGGAACCAGATGACCTTCGCATCCTGCCGGCAGTACCTGGGCGAATCCACGTTGATCTTTGAGGAGCCGGCGGCTGGCGCCAAACCCGTGGAAAGCAAGGTGGAGATCACTCTGCCCGGGGGGCTGGCAGTACCCCTCAAGCTGCGGACGCCGCTTGACCTCGGCAAGGCAGCCAGGGGAGACCTGATCGAAACCGAAACGGGGCGGGAGGTGAAGCGCCAGGAGGTGGTGCTGATGCCGAAGGGAGCTCGGGTCAGGTTCCGCATCAGCCGGGTGGCTTGCTATTCCTCGCCGCTCTCGCACTGCTGGCTCGCGTTACTGCCGGAGCGTTTCGATTTCGACAATAAGTCAGGAACGTTCAAGGCGATAGTCGATCCACCGATGTTGGAGACGAGCATGGCGATACTGTTGAGAGGCGTGTCGCGACAGCAGATCATGAAAGAGCAGATGAGCCTGGGCGACCTGGAGCCGGGGGCAGGCGTCATCGTCGTGCGGGGCGAAAAGCAGTTGCCGAGCGGTTATCAAATGCTTTGGCGTACCCTGAAGGATTAAGGAGCACCACGGCAGTGATTCAGTTCGGACCAGAGATTGACCGGAGCCTGTTGGCCGATACGCTGGACTACGCCGAGCGGCAGGTGACACGCCTGACCGATTCGCATCCGGGGTTCTACCCGATGTACACGAAGAACGGCCGGTGGAAGCACGATGGCCCGGCGTGGACGCATTGGTGCGACGGCTTCCTGCCCGGGATGATGTGGATTTTTCACCGGCGCGCGGTGGAAACGGGCAAGGACAACAAGGCCTGGCTGGAAAAGGCGATCGATTACACCCGGCCGCTGGAGCAGCGGCAGTTCGACCGCGACGTGCACGACCTCGGCTTCATCTTCCTCTCCACGTACTACCGCTGGTATCAGCTGACGCGCGAAGCGAAGTTGAAGGACGTGCTGATCCAGGCCGGCCAGACGATGGCGCTGCGCTTCAACGAGAAGGGCCAGTACCTGCGCTCGTTTGTCAGCGAGGATTCGATCTTCATCGACATCATGATGAACGTCGGCATCATCTTCTACGCGGCCAGGGAGACGGACGACCGCAAGTTGCTGGACATCGCGATCCGGCACTCGCTGACCACCCGGCGCTACCTGGTGCGCGGCGACGGATCGACTGCGCACGAGGGCCTGTTCGACCTGGAGACGGGCGAGTTCCTGCGGCAGACGACGCATCAGGGCTTCCGCGGCGACTCCTGCTGGTCTCGCGGGCTGGCGTGGGCGCTCTACGGATTCGGCAGCTGCTACGAATACACGCGCGACCCGCGTTTTCTCGAATCGGCGCAGGCTTGCGCCGATTACTACGTGACACACACGAATCCCGACGGCGTGCCGCCATGGGATTTCCAGGCGCCGGCGGAAAGCCGCAAACTGCTTGACACCTCGGCGGCCGCCATCGCGGCGAGCGGGCTGCTGCGGCTGTGCCGTATGCTGCCCGATCCGGTCAAGGGATTTTACTACTGGTCCTGTGCGCTGCACATCCTTTCGACGCTGTGCGAAAAGCACACTGCCAAGAACGAGCCGAAGTGGGAAGGCATCCTGAAGGGCGGCGTCTACCACGTCCACAAGGACCTGGGCGTCGACGAGAGCGTGATGTGGGGCGAGTACTTCTTCTGCGAGGCGCTTGAAAATGCGCTCCGGCACACGCTGGGGAACGAGAAGAAGAGCGGGGTTGACGGGGCGATCAAGAGTTAGGAGCACGGGCGCGCCTCGGCCCGGCGGCACCGACGTGAACAGCAAGCCCTTTCCGGCGTTTCACCTCGTCATTGCACTCCTCTGTATTGCGGCGATCACGTTCGTCTTCTCCAGAATCCTCCCCGCGAACGCGACCACAGTCGGGTTCCTCTATCTCATCGTCGTCCTCGGCGTAGCCACCCTTGCCGGCTTCGCCGAAGCAGCCGCGGCATCCGTCGTCGCGATGCTCTGCTACAACTTCTTTTTCCTTCCTCCCGTCGGCCGCTTCACCATCGCCGATCCCCAGAACTGGGTGGCATTGATCGCCTTCCTTCTGACGGCGATCGTCGCCAGCCATCTCTCCGACCGCGCCAAGAAGCAGGCGCTCGAAGCGAAACGCCGCCAGAAGGAGACGGAGCAACTCTACGCCCTCAGCCGTTCCATCCTGCTCACCGATGCGTCGCAGCCCGTGGGGCCGCAGGCCGCCATGAGCATCGCGCAGATCTTCGAATCCTCCGCAGTCATCATTTACGACGCCAAGACGGGCTCGGTTTTTTCGGGAGGCCCCGGCGACCTGAACGGCGTCAAGCCGCTGTTCGAGCAGGTTGTGCTGCAAGGCAGCCCTCACCGCGACACCGGACTCGATGTGGATATCTGGCCGATCGTTCTCGGCGGCCACCCCGTCGGTGCTTTGGCCGCTCGCGGCATTCACGTCTCGGACGGCGTCGTGCAGGCGCTTCTGAACATCGTCGCGATCGCGCTGGAGCGGGTTAGGACCGAAGAGGCCGCCAACCGGGCCGAGGTCGCCAGGCAGAGCGAGGAGTTTAAATCTACGCTGCTCGACGCGATTGCGCACGAATTCAAGACTCCCCTCACCTCCATCAAGGCCGCATCGACTTCTCTGCTGGCCGGACCTCACCACCTGCCGCCCGAGCAGAACGAACTGCTCTCGATCATCGACGAGGAGACTGACCGGCTGAGCCTGTTGGTCACTGAAGCCGTCAGGATGTCAGAGATCGACGCGGGCAAGGTCAAACTCGAGCGCTCAGCCAAGCCCGTAGCCTCGCTTGTCGCCGACTCGATCGCCGGCTTCGGCGGGCGGGGGGACGACCGCATCAGCGCCCAGGGCGACTTCGATGGCCTGCCTGCGGTTCTTGTGGACCCCGAACTGATCGGCCTCGCCCTCCGCCAGCTCATCGACAATGCGTTGAAGTACTCGCCACCCGACCGGCCAATCGTCCTGCGCGCCGAAGCCGACGGCGGCAGGGTCGTCGTGAGGGTTATCGACCAGGGCCCAGGCATCCCCGAACGGGATCGCGAGAGAATCTTCCAGAAGTTCTACCGGAGCGCCGGTGTGCGGGATAAACTCCCCGGCAGCGGCCTGGGCCTGCACATCGCCAGGGAGATCGCGCGGACGCATGGCGGAGACCTGTGGGCGGAAGGCGCGGAGCCATCCGGCGCCCAGTTTTGCATGAGCCTTCCGGTGGCTCTGGAGCAGCCGTCATGAGCGGCGGGCGCATCCTGGTGGTCGACGATGAGCCCCAGATCCGGCGCGTTCTCCGCACAACCCTTACTTCACAGGGCTACGAAGTCCATGACGCCAGAAGCGGCGAACAGGCGCTCGACGCAATCCGTGACCAGCGCTTCGACCTTGTGTTGCTCGACATGAACATGCCCGGTATCGGGGGCCTTCAGGCCTGTCGCGAAATCCGTCAAAGTTCTGAAGCCGCCGTGATTATGCTCACTGTGCGCGGTACCGAGAACGACAAAGTAGCCGCGCTCGATGCCGGCGCCGACGACTACATCACCAAACCTTTCAGCACTCCCGAACTGCTTGCCCGAATCCGCGCGGCGCTTCGCCGCCTGCCTACTCTCCAAAGCACGGAAGAGCAATCCATTATTCTCGATGGCGTGGAAATCAACCTCGCCACTCGCCGTGTGCTTTCCAAGGGCCAGGAGGTCCGCCTCACGCCTAAGGAGTTCGATCTCCTGCGATACCTGGTAGCAAATCCCAACGCTCCCATCCCTCATACCAAGCTGCTTCAGGCCGTCTGGGGACCCGACTACGGCGACCAGGTCGAGTACCTTCGCGTTTTCGTCAATCAACTTCGCAAGAAGATCGAACCCGACCCCGCCCACCCGCGCTACCTGTTGACCGAGCCCTGGGTGGGCTATCGCTTCGCCTTGCCCGCTAAGCCGTAAGGGGCGCGGAACTCGCGCCTGCTCGCAGGTGTCTATCCGGCCATGCGTAGGCATTTGACGGCAGGAATCTGGATTCTCATGGTCGCTTTGGCAATCGCGAGTTGCCGTTCGGCGGAGTCCATTGAACGGAAAGACGCCATCCGGCTGAGGACGTTCCTGCTCGCGAACCATCCCGCGTACCGCGCCGCGGTCGCGGCGGAGCGCGTTGCGATTGCTCAGATAGACGCTGCCGCTAAGGATATGCCTCCCGACACGGCTGCATTCGCCGCTGAGCGGCTTCGGCAAAAGGTGCTGATCCCGAAGCACACCTATAAGTACCTGCACGATCAATTGGCGGCATGGACACTATCCGGGATGGCCGAGGAGCAACGGCGGCGAACGTGCGCCCACCTGAAGGCCAGCGAGTTGGGGCTACTGCGATTTACGACTCTTCTGACCGCGATCAGGGACGCGCCGGAGCGAACACACGACGCAGTTGTTCTCGCGGAGGTCATTCACCTCGCTGCCGCCGCAAAGGAACACACCCTGACCAGGGACGAGATCGCACCGATGCTAGAGGGGCCACTGTCACGCTAAGGTCGGAAGAGGCTTGAGACCATCCATCCATGCGCGCTAAGTCCATCTTCGTTGGCGGCACCTCCTCACACTCAGGCAAGAGCTGGATGAGCACTGCCATCTGCGCCTGGCTCAGGCGAGGCGGCCTGCGCGTCGCCCCGTTCAAGGCGCAGAACATGTCCAACAACTCCTATCCCTGCGCCGGCGGCGGCGAGATCGGCCGAGCACAGGTCGCACAGGCCCGTGCTTGCGGGCTCGAACCAGAGCCAGCTATGAATCCCATCCTGCTCAAACCGGCCTCGGCAACTGGGAGCCAGGTGATCGTCAACGGCAAGCTCTGGAAGACGCTGTCCGCCCGCGAGTACTACGAGCACTTCGACCAATTGCTGCCTGTTGTCCTACACGCCTTTGAAGATCTCGCTTCTCGTTTCGACTTCATCGTCATCGAGGGAGCCGGCAGCGTGGCCGAGTTGAACCTGCGCAATTTCGATCTGGTCAACTTCGGCCTCGCCGCGCGCCTGCAGTCACCGGCCCTGCTCGTCGGCGATATCGAGCGCGGCGGCGTGTTCGCGTCAATCATCGGCACGGTCTCGCTGCTCGAGCCGGCCGAGCGGCAGCTTCTCCGATCGTTCGCCGTCAACAAATTTCGCGGCGATCTCTCCCTCTTCGATGACGGCCGGAGAATTCTCGAGCAGCGCACCGGTCTGCCTTGCCTGGGAGTCTTCCCGTTTGAGCCGGGCATTGAACTCGACGCCGAGGACAGCCTCAGCGTGCCAGGAGCAGCCGCTGCTTCGGCATCCAACTCGCCCTGCGCGGTTGTCCGCCTGCCCCACATCTCCAACGCCACCGATTTCCGGCTGTTGCCCGATCCCGCCTGGATTTCCGCGCCGGTAGACCGCCGCTTTGACGTTATCTTCCTGCCCGGAACCAAGAACACGATCGAGGATCTCGCCTGGTTGCGCTCGCAGTCCCTCGACGAATGGATCATGCGCCAGTCGCGCGCCGGGGCGACGATCATCGGCATCTGCGGAGGTTTTCAGATGCTGGGCAGGACAATTCACGACCCCGATCACATGGAGTCCGAGACAGGGCAGGCCGAGGGTCTCGGGCTGCTTCCCATGGAGACTGTCATGGCTTCGACGAAAGAAGTCAGGCTGGTTACCGCTACCACCTCCGCCGGAGTGGTCTTTCAAGCCTATGAGATCCACCTCGGACAATCTCATACGACCGCGCCCGTCATTCCGCTATTCACGCTGGATAATGGCGCCGGCGAGGGTATGCGCCAGGGCCAAGTGCTCGGCACCTATCTCCACGGCGCTTTCGAGCATCCAGCCGTGCTGAGTGAACTGGCTGGCGTCGACGCGCGTCCCGCCCTGACCGAATCCGCCTCTTTCGAGCGCCTCGCCGATTGGTTCGCTACCAACAGCTCCGGTTTTAAAGATCTTTATTTGTAGTCATTTGCAGCTCTTGATGCAATCCTTAGCTGCTCTTTATGACTTCTTTATGCGCCCCACCCTAACCTCGTCATTGGAGACGAGTGATGCAAACACTGTTGAGCCTTCCCCGTCAGGCATTCGAAGCCCGCGAGCGGCCGCTCGAGGTGGTGGTCCTATTCACGACAATGGCCGAAACGGCGGCGGCGTTGGATGCTGCCTCGACGCTCGCGCATGGCCTTCAGGCTCGAGTCAAACTCCTCGTACCCCAAATTGTTCCCTACCCCCTGCCCTTGAATGAGCCTGCCGTCCGGACGTCCCACGTTGCTTCCCGGCTGCTTGCCCTGGCGAACGATGCAGGCGTTGAAGCCTCCATCGAAATCCGGCTCTGCCGTGAAACAAGCGCTGCGCTGCGTCAATCACTGCCCGCCCACTCCATCGTGGTTCTCGGCACCCGCGGGCGTTGGTGGCAGCCCGGCTCGGGAAGGCTCGGTCATCTGCTGCGCAAACAGGGCCACCACGTCGTTCTCTCCTGCTTGAAGTGAGGTTCCCATGACCGACCTGATCTACATCACCATCGGATTTGTCTTTTTCGCTGCCTGCTGGCTCATGACCAAGGCATGCGACAAGTTATGACCCGGCCCCAAGGAGCTTGAACCCATGGACTACATAGTGGCTGGACTAGCCGCATTTCTGCTTTTCGTCTATCTGATCTACGCGCTTCTCAAACCGGAGCGGTTCTGAGGTTCCCATGACTGGCAACGGCATTCTGCAAATTGCGATTTACTTCCTGCTGATCCTCGCTCTTGACGAAGCCGGTCGGCGCCTTCATGGCGCGGGTCTTCGAGGGCGAGCGGACCTTCCTCCACCCGGTGCTGCGGCCGCTCGAGCGGCTCTGCTACGCCGTCGGCGGCGTCCGCGAAGACGCCGAGCAGCGCTGGACGCAGTACGCCGGCAGCCTGCTCGTCGTTCAGCGTCTTCAGCTTCCTGCTCGCCTACCTGTTCCAGCGGCTGCAAGGGATTCTTCCGCTGAATCCCAGGGGTTCGGCACCGGCAGCGCGCCCGCCAACGCCACGGCGATGACCCCCGACCTCGCCTTCAACACCGCCGTCAGCTTCATGACCAACACCAACTGGCAGTGCTACGGCGGCGAGACCACGCTGAGCTACCTCGTCCAGATGGCCGCGCTGACCGTGCAGAACTTCGTCTCCGCCGCGGCCGGCATCGCCGTCGCCATCGCCCTGATCCGCGGCTTCGCGCGGCAGCAGGCCAACGCGATCGGCAACTTCTGGGTCGACCTGACGCGGGCCGCGGTCTACGTCCTGCTGCCGCTCTCGCTCGTCGGCGCGCTCTTCCTCGTGCTCGCAGGGCGTCATCCAGAACTTCGAGCTCCGTACACCGCAGGCCACCACGGTCGAAGGCGCGACGCAGACGATCGCGCAGGGGCCGGTCGCCTCGCAGGAAGCGATCAAGATGCTGGGCACCAACGGCGGCGGCTTCTTCAACGCCAACTCGGCCCATCCCTTCGAGAACCCGACGCCGCTCACCAACCTCGTTCAGATGCTGCTGATCTTCGTCGATCCCGGCCGGCCTGACCTACACGTTCGGCAAGCATGGTCGGCGACACGCGGCAGGGCTGGGCGCTCTTCGCCGCGATGAGCGTGCATGTTCCTCGTCGGCGTGTTCGTCGTGTATCCGCGCCGAACAGGCCGGCAATCCCGATCTCGCCAAGCTGGGCGTCGAGACCGCGGCGACCGCGACGCAGCCCGGCGGCAACATGGAAGGCAAGGAGGTCCGCTTCGGCATCGCCGCGATCGGCGCTGTTCGCCACCGTCACCACCGACGCCAGTTGCGGCGCCGTCAACGGCATGCACGACAGCTTCACGCCGCTCGGGCGGCCTGGTGCCGCTGTTCAACATGCAGACCGGCGAGGTGATCTTCGGCGGCGTCGGCGCCGGCCTCTACGGCATGCTGCTCTTCGCCATCCTGGCCGTCTTCATCGCCGGCCTGATGGTCGGCCGCACGCCGGAGTACCTCGGCAAGAAGATCGAGCGGAAGGAAGTGAAGATGGCGATGCTCGCGCTCATCGCGACTGCGGCCGTGCATCCTGCGTCTTCACCGGCGTCAGCGCGGTCATCCAGTTCGCCAAGGACGGCTACTGGAACGGCCGCTACGGCGCCGGCCACCGGCAACCTGAACAACGGCGGCCCGCACGGCTTCGCGCGAGATCCTCTACGCCTACACGAGCGGCGCGGGCAACAACGGCAGCGCGTTCGCCGG
Organism: Bryobacteraceae bacterium; assembly: GCA_963714395.1. Classification (GTDB taxonomy): domain Bacteria; phylum Acidobacteriota; class Terriglobia; order Bryobacterales; family Bryobacteraceae; genus JACADU01. Next base: position 68,693 of record CAVQOO010000039.1, on the reverse strand, counting down.
CATCAGCGCCAACACGCCCTGGTACAACCTCACGATCGGCCTGGCGATGCTGATCGGCCGCTTCCTGTTCATCATTCCGATGCTGGCGGCGGCCGGCAGCCTGGCGGCGAAGAAGCGCATGCCGGTCACCAGCGGGACGCTGCCCACCCACGGCCCGCTGTTCGTCGGCCTGCTGGTCGGCACCGTCGTCATCGTCGGCGCGCTGACGTTCTTCCCGGCGCTCTCGCTCGGCCCGATCGTCGAGCACTTCCTGATGCACGAAGGGAGGCTCTTCTAATCATGCCTGACCGCTGACAGCTCCAGCCCAGACCGTCCAGAAGTCCAGCGGACGTCCACGCAGCTTCTGCCGAAGAAGCTGGCCCATGCGCGGCCGCTGTTCGATCCGGAGATCCTGCGCCGCGCGGTCCGCGGATTCGTTCGTCAAGCTGAATCCGGTCGCGCTGCTGAAGAACCCGGTGATCTTCGTCGTCGAGGTGGGCGCGGCGCTCACCACCGTCTTCCTCGTCCGCGATGTCGCGACCGGCGCGGCCGGGCATCGGCTTCGACCTCCAGATCGCCCTCTGGCTCTGGTTCACCGTGCTGTTCGCCAACTTCGCCGAGGCGATGGCCGAAGCGCGCGGCAAGGCGCAGGCCGACACGCTTGCGCAAGACCAAGACCGACACGGTCGCGAAGCGCGTCCTGGCGAACGGCAAGACTCGAGCAGGTCTCCGCCTCCAAGCTGCGGGCCGGCGACGTCGTCCTCTGCGACGCCGGCGACATCATTCCCGGCGACGGCGAAGTCATCGAAGGCATCGCCACCGTCGACGAATCGGTCATCACCGGAGAGAGCGCGCCGGTCATTCGCGAATCCGGCGGCGACCGCAGCGCCGTCACCGGCGGCACCCGGGTGCTCTCCGACCAGATCCGGATCAGGATCACGTCGAACCCCGGCGAGACGTTCCTGGACCGCATGATCGCGCTGGTCGAAGGCGCCGAGCGCCAGAAGACGCCGAACGAGATCGCGCTCAACATCCTGATCGCCGGACTGACGCTCATCTTCCTGCTGGCCGTCGTCACGCTCCAGCCGTTCGCGCTATACAGCGTCGCGTCCGCCGGCGCGGGCAGCGATTCCGACCGTCGCCGTCCTGGTCGCGCTGCTGGTCTGCCTGATCCCGACGACCATCGGCGGCCTGCTGTCCGCCATCGGCATCGCCGGCATGGACCGCGTGATGCAGCACAACGTCCTGGCGATGAGCGGCAAGGCCGTCGAGGCGGCCGGCGACGTCAACACGCTGCTGCTCGACAAGACCGGCACCATCACGCTCGGCAACCGCCAGGCGGTGGAGTTCCTGCCGGTCGACGGCGTGACCGACAGCCGAGCTGGCCGATGCGGCGCAGCTTGTCCAGCCTGGCCGACGAGACGCCGGAGGGCCGCTCCATCGTCGTGCTGGCCAAGGAGAAGTACGGGCTGCGCGGCCGCGACGTGGCCGAGCCACGAAGCGCACTTCATCCCGTTCTCGGCCTACACGCGCATGAGCGGCGTCGATCTCGACGGGCGCCAGCTTGCGCAAGGGCGCCACCGACGCCGATCGCGCAAGTTCGTCAAGGAAGCAGGGCGGCACGGTTCCGCCGGAGCTGCTCGGAGATCGCCGAGCGCATCGCGCGCAGCGGCGGCACGCCGCTGGCGGTCGCCGACGGCCGCCGCGCTGCTCGGGCGTCATTCACCTCAAGGACATCGTCAAGGGCGGCATGAAGGAGCGCATCGCGCAACTCCGCGCCATGGGCATCCGCTCCGTCATGATCACGGGCGACAACCCGCTGACCGCGGCCGCCATCGCCGCCGAAGCCGGCGTCGACGACTTCCTGGCCCAGGCCACGCCCGAAGACAAGCTCGAATACATCAAGAAGGAGCAGGCCGGGGGCCGGCTGGTCGCGATGACCGGCGACGGCACCAACGACGCGCCGGCGCTGGCGCAGGCCGACGTCGGCCTGGCCATGAACACCGGCACGATGGCCGCCAAGGAAGCCGGCAACATGGTGGATCTCGACAGCAATCCGACCAAGCTGATCGAGGTCGTCGCCATCGGCAAGCAGTTGCTGATCACGCGCGGCGCGCTGACGACGTTCTCCATCGCCAACGACGTGGCCAAGTACTTCGCCATCATCCCGGCGATGTTCATGGCGACCTATCCGGCGCTCGGCAAGCTCAACATCATGGGGCTGCACACGCCGCAGAGCGCCATCCTCGTCGGCGGTGATCTTCAACGCGCTGATCATCATCGCGCTGGTGCCGCTGGCCCTGCGCGGCGTGAAGTACCGGCCCGAAGCGGCGGCCGCGCTGCTGCGCCGCAACCTGCTGATCTACGGGCTCGGCGGCATCGTCGCGCCGTTCCCCGGCATCTGGGTCATCGACCAGATTGTGCACGCGCTCGGCCTTGCCTGAGGAGAATTACTATGTGGAAACAACTGCTTCCCGGCCTTCGGATGACGCTCGTCCTGACCGTCCTGACCGGCCTCATCTACCCCGGTGTGGTCACTGGACTCTGCCAGGTTCTCTTCCCCTCGCAGGCCAATGGGAGCCTGATCACGCACAATGGCAAGGTGGTCGGCTCCGCCCTGATCGGGCAGAACTTCAGCAAGCCTGAGTACTTCAGCCCTCGACCGTCCGCCGCCGGAGCCGACGGCTACGACGCCTCCGCCTCCAGCGGCTCGAATCTTGGCCCCACCAGCCAGAAGCTGATCGACCGCGTCAAGGCATCGGTGGACAAGCTCCTCCAGCCCCGAGATCAACCCCACCTCCGGTCTGCAGGACACCACCCTCAACTTCTACTTCGACGGCTACTACGCCTGGAACACGAACCAGCCTCGTCGGCCGCACAAACCTGCTGCGCGCCTACGATGTCACCTCGAACAGCTTCAACATCAACCAGACAGGGATGATTGTCGAGAAGGCCGCCAACCCCGCCGCCGGCCGTCGATGGGGCTACCGTCTCGACCTCATGTACGGCCAGGCAACCGAGACATTGCAGGGCTCGCCGGCGAATGAGCCGCGACCCGCCGTCTATCGGCCAGTCTTCCAGGCGTACGGCACCTATGTCATGCCCGTTGGCAACGGGCTCACTGTCGACTTCGGCAAGTGGACCAGTTCCCTTGGGGCTGGAGGCGAACTACACCAAAGACCAGATCAACTACTCACGCAGCTACTTCTTCAACTTCCTGCCCTTCTACCACATGGGCTTCAGAACAACCTATCCCGTCAACGATCGCCTCAGCCTCACCTATTGGCTCGTCAACGGCGCCAATCAGACCGAGGATTTCAACGGCTTCAAGTCCCAGCTCGCACAGGCCGTCATCAAGCCCAACAAGAACCTCTCGTGGACCGTGCAGTACTACGCCGGGCAGGAGCAGCGCGATATTCCTCCAACTCCGCGAGGCCGCTTCCATGCGGTCGACACCTACGCTTTCTGGAACGTCACTGATCGCCTCACCCTCGGCGGCGAACTCGACTACGCGATTAATCGCGTCGAAACCGACTCCGCTCCGCAGCGTGTCACCGGCGGGGCGGCTTACCTCAAATACCAGTTCACTCCGAAGGTCTACTTCGGCCAGCGCTATACCCGCCTTAACGACGTCGCTGGACTCTTCAGCGGCGCGAGCCAGAACCTGAACGACCTCACTTCGACCCTCGGCATCCGCGTGCCGACAACTTCGAAACCCGGCTGGAATTTCGCCGCGACTTCTCCAACGTCCCTTACTTTCTCACTTCCGATCCGGGGCGCTTGAAGAAGGACCAGAACACGATCACACTGGGACTGTTGTGGTGGCTCGGCGGAAAACAGGGAGGCTGGTAATTCTACCGATGTCACGCCGGTTGATCGCTGCGGTAATGTTGGTGGCCGCGCTCTCCGCCTGCGGTCCGTCAAACGCGGAAGCGATCCGCCATGTCGTTCTCGCCGAGCTCATCGTCCAAACGCCGGCCGGGCGATAGTTCCAACAGGATCCGTGCTACTCTCAAAGGCCGGTTGATCGTTGGGCAAGCTGTTGGGGCGATCAGCCGGGTGTTCTTCTTCCTGCCTGCGATGCGGTTCCTGGAGCCGCCGCTGAACTCCCGACGGCCTTCTGGGTGAATTCAAAGTCAGAGAGGTAAAGGAATGCGCAGTATCGCAGCAAAGTTGTTCGTCGGCATGGCGCTCACAGCCATCGGGATGTTCGGGGCGGACAGCACGCTCGGAACCTGGAAGTTCAATGCCGCCAAATCCAAGACCGCAGCCGGTTTCCAGATCAAGCAGCAGACAGATGTGCGCGTGGCGACACCAGACGGCAGCGTCAAGGTGACACGGACGGGGCAAATGGCGGATGGCACCGCCGTCAATTTCAGCTTCACCTACAAGTACGACGGCAAGAAGTATCCGGTAACCGGTGGACCGTTTGACACACTTTCCGTCAAACGGAACGGATGCGAACACCGTGACCTGGGAAGCATCCAAATCCGGCGGCAAGTACCATGCCAAGGGCACCACGGTCATCTCCGCCGACGGCAAGACGATGACGCAGACTGCATCAGGCACCGATGCCGAGGGCAAGCCCTTGGCGATGACACTGGTCTTCGACAAGCAATAGCGAGCTTGCGCGGGGTAATCTCGGGTCCGGGATACCCCGCGGCTTTTCCGCGATAATAGTGCCGAATGGCAGAGCCCGAAAGACGGCGGCCCAGTCCTGAACAGCTCCTCAAGCAGGTTGAAGCCGAAGAGCGGCGCCACCTGCGCGGCAAGCTGAAGGTGTTCCTCGGCTACGCCTCCGGTGTCGGCAAGTCGTTCCGCATGCTCGACGAAGGGCGCCGGCGCAAGTTGCGCGGCGAGGACGTGATCGTCGCCGCGGTTCAAGCCGAAGCCCCCGCCGATGTCGTGGATCTGCTCAAGACATTCGAGGTGATTCCCCCGCGGGTCGACCTCGGCAGCCCGTGCATCGACGTCGATGCCGTCCGCCGCCGCCGTCCTGCCGTCTGCCTGATTGACGGGCTCGCCTACAGGAATCCGCCCGGCAGCCTGAACGGCGAACGCTGGCAGGATGTCGAGGATCTGCTGGCCGCCGGCATCTCAGTCATCACCACCGTCAACCTTCAATACATCCAGGAACGCCAGCCGCAGGTGGAAGCGATCCGCGGCAAGACTGTTCGCGACTCCGTCCCTGAGAGCTTCATCCGCCGCGCCGACGAAATCGAAATTGTCGACGCACCCCCCGAATATTGTGTCGATCCCAGCCTGGACGGCGGCCGCACCTCAGGGGAAGATGCGGCGCGCTTCCAGCGGCAACTCTCCGAACTTCGCGAAATCGCCCTCGTTCTGGCCGCCGAAGTCGTCGACCATCAGCTCGAAGACTACCTCCGCCGCCAGGGCATCGAGCAGACCTACGGCACCCACGAGCGAATCCTCGTCTGCATCACCCCGCGCTCCAACGCTTCGCTCATGATCTCGCGCGGCAGGCGCCAGGCCGATCGCTTTCACGGCGAGCTCTTCGTCGCCTACGTCGAGCAGGATGACCTTTCTCCGGCCGACCGCCAGACCCTCGATCAGAATCTCGAAGCCGCCCGTCAGGCCCACGCGCACGTCGAGATCCTCCACGGCGAGGACCCCATCGCCGCCATCCTCCGCTTCGCCGAAAAGGAAGGCGTCACCCAGATCTTCGTCGGCCACAGCCAGCGCACCGGCTGGTTGCAGAACCTCCGTGCCAATCCCGTCGAGCGCCTGATCCTTGAAGCGGACGGCATCGACGTGCGCATCTTTCCCAATACCACCGTCTCCGGAGCCGCCTGACGCCATGGCCGAAGATGCGCCTGATCGTCAGGGCCGGCTCAAGATCATCCTGGGCTACGCCGCCGGAGTCGGCAAGACCTACAAGATGCTCGAAGAGGGGCAGGAACTGGCCGCCAAGGGCCACGACGTGGTCATCGGCTATTTCGAACCGCACGGCCGGCAGGACACGATCGCCAAGACTGAGGGCCTTGAAACCATCCCCCGGCGCATCATCGAGTATCGCGGCCGGCAGTTCGAGGAGATGGATGCATCGGCCATCCTCGCCCGCCATCCCGAGATCTGTCTCGTCGACGAGTTCCCACACACCAACGTCCCCGGCGCCGAGCGCGCCAAACGATGGGAAGACGTCATGGCGCTGCTGGATGCCGGCATCGACGTCATCACGACAATGAACATCCAGCATCTGGAGAGCCTCAACGACCAGATGCACGAGATCACGGGCATTCAGGTGCGCGAAACCATCCCCGATTGGGTGGTCAAGCGCGCCGATGAGATCGTGCTCGCCGATCTCACCCCGGGCGCACTGCTGAACCGCCTCGACCGCGGGGTGGTCTACGCCGCCGATAAGGCCCAAAGGGCCAGGCAGAATTTTTTCAAGGAACCCACGCTCGCCGCGCTGCGGGAGATGGCCCTGAGGCAGACCGCGCACGAAATCGACGTCCGGCAGACCGAGCCCCCTGCCGGCCACCTTCCGGAGCACGCCTCCCCGTCAACCCGCCGGGACGATTCGGGCGGGGCTCCGCGCGAGCGCATCGTCATCCTCATCAACGACGAGCCAACCGCCGCGGCGCTCATCCGGCGCGGCCGCCGCGTCGCCGACTATCTCAAAGCGGACTGCTTCGCCGTCGCTGTCCTTCCAACCTCCGGCCTGGATGACCTCCCCGCAAAATCCCGCGAGGCCATCGATCGGCACCTCGACTTCGCCCGCAAGCTCCACATCGAAACTCGCGTCCTCGAAGGTGACGACGAAGCCGAGACCCTCGTCGGTTTTGCCCATACCAACTCCGTCACACAGATCTTTCTCCCCAAACCGCCGCGTTCCACCCTGCCATTCCTGGGCAAGCGGCAGTTGACCATGAAAGTGATCCGCCTGGCCCGCGATATCCAGGTGACAGTTGTCGCCGATCGCCGCAGGATGTCCGGCTGAATGAATTCCCTCCCGCGCGAGATGATAGTTGCTGCGATGCCTCGCTTCGTCCCGCTCCTGCTCATCGGATTGTGCGCGACCGCCCAGATCCGCTTCGAGGATGCCACCGCCCAGGCCGGCATTCGCTTCGAGCTCAGGAACGGAGCCTCCGGCAACTTCAACCAGATCGAGCTCATGCTTGGCGGCGTCGCTGTCCTGGACTTCGACAACGACGGCTGCATGGACATCTACTTCACCAACGGCGCGTCAATCGGCAGCCTCGCCAAAGACACGCCCGCCTTTCACAACCGCCTCTACCGCAATCGCTGCGACATGACTTTCGCCGATGTCACGGCGCCTGCCGGCGTCGCGGGTGAAGGCTACTCAATGGCTGCGGCAGCCGCCGACTACGACAACGACGGATTCACCGACATCTTCGTCGCCGGCGTCAATCGCAACATCCTCTACCGGAACCTGGGCAACGGCACATTCTCCGATGTCACCATCAAGGCCCGCTTGTCCGGCGTCGACCCCGAACTCGGCAAGATGTGGGCCGTCTCCGCAGGCTGGCTCGACTACGACAACGACGGCCTCCTCGATCTCTTCGTCTCCAACTACGTCGCCTGGAACGCTGCCTCCGAACCCGTTTGCGGCAAAGGGGAACACCGCTTCTACTGCCACCCCAACTCCTACCGAGGGCCTGCCCAACCAACTCTTCCGCAACAACGGCGACGGCTCGTTCACCGATGTCTCCCGCCCCTCCGGCATCGCCAGGCACATCGGCAAAGGCATGGGCCTTGCCTTCGCTGACTTCGACCGCGACGGCCTCACCGATATCTTCGTCGCCAATGACTCCGTCCCCGGCTTCCTCTTCCATAACCAGCGCGGGGGAACGTTTCGGGAAATCGGCCTCGAATCCGGTGTTGCCCTCCGCGAGGACGGCATCCCCATCGCCGGCATGGGCGCGGACTTCCGCGATTATGACAACGACGGCCTGCCGGACCTTCTCGTCACCGGCATGATCAACGACACCTTCCTGCTCTTTCGCAACGCCGGCAAACGCCTCCAGTTCGAGGACGCCCGTCTCCGCACCGGCCTTCTGATGAGCACCCGTCAGCTCACCGGCTGGAGCCTTGCCATGACCGATTTCGATAACGACGGGTGGAAGGATCTCTTCTTCGCCCTCTCGCACTTCCCCCGCCTCAATCGCTACCTCGGCCGCGACTCCGAACTGGCCAATCGTGTCTTCCGCAATCAGCAGGGAAAGCGATTCGACGATGTCTCCGCATCCGCCGGTACAGGCTTTCAGCAGCCCGCCCTGAACCACGGTTCCGCCATCGCCGACTTCGACAACGACGGCCGCCCCGATATTGTCGTCTCCGTCCTCAACGGCCCGGCAAAGCTGTTCCGCAATACAACTCCCGGCGGGAACCACTGGCTGGCCCTTAAGCTCCGCGGCCGTTACGCCAATCGACAGGGCCTCGGCGCTCAGGTCAGCCTCACCTTGCCCGATGGCAGCACACTCACCAATCACGCTTCAACCAGCGTCGGGTACGCCAGCTCCAGCGAACCCTTTGTCCGCTTCGGTCTTGGCGCGTTCAAGCAGGTCGGCAAGATCGTCATTCGCTGGCCCGGCGGCGTGGAACAAGAGTTGCTTGATGTCCAGGCCGACCGCGTCCTCGAGGCCGAAGAGCCCCAACGGCCATGATGCTCTCGCTTCTTCTCACACTTCTTCTCGCTGCGCCCCCGGATGAGCGATCCTCCCCCGGCTATGCTGCCTATCAACGCGCCAACTCTCTCTTTGTCGCGCAGGACTTTGCCGCCTGTCGCGAAGTCCTTGGCGAGGCTCTCCGGCTCGATCCGAAACTCGTCCCTGCCCTGACCCTGAACGCCAAACTCGCCATGGCGACGAACGACTTCCCATCGGCCCGTTCGAATCTCGATCGCGCCATTGCAGCCGACCCCTCGAATGCCTACGCCCACTTCCTCCTGGGCCTTCAGTTCTATATGCAGAACGACCTGCAGAACGCCGCTGCACCCTTGGAGAAGGCCCGCAAGCTCAATCCACGCGATCCGCGCGCCCCTCTCTATCTCGGCCTCACCTTCGAGAGCATTGGCCGAACAGACGAGGCGCTCACCCTCTACGCCGAAGCCCGCCGTCTTGAAGAAGCTGCGAAGCAGCCACAGACGGAGACCCTTCTTGTCGCCGCTCGTCTGCTCATGCTCAAAGGCCGCATGGACGAGGCCGCTACCCTCATTGCCAGCGCCCTCAAGAACGACCCGAAATCACGTGACGCCTACTTCGAATCCGCTCGCCTCCTGCTTGTGCAAGGCAATCCTGCGGAAGCGGCGAAGCAAGCCGAAATCGCGCTCCGCCTTTCTAATGGAGACACTGCCGAACGCCAGGTGCGATATCTACTCCTGCGCGCCTACCAGGCCTCCGGCAACGACGCCGAAGCCAGCAAACAGGCGGCGGCCGTGCGCTCTGCATCCGAACCGCAAAAGGAGTAGTCTCGACGCTATACCCTGAGGCGAAAACGGATCCGCCCCATGCCGATCCCAACAGACAGGCCCCCCTGGTGGATCTGGGCCGCGGCAGCGACCTTCCTGGCCTATTTGTCCCTTATGGCCTGGTGTGGCCTGAAGGGCCCAACGGAGACCGGCATTACGGCAACCTTCAACCACGGCGAGATGATAGTCACGCACGTCGCTCCAGGCTCTGCCGCCGCGCGTGCGGGACTGCAGCCTGGGGACCGCCTGCTGACCAACAACGCCTATCCCATCGGCAGCCGCTTCGATTGGATGGCGCTTTCCGCAAATTGGGACACGGTCCAGCACGCGGAACTGACCCTGGCGCGTGGAACCCTGCAAAGCCGGGTCTCTTTGCCGCTCCCGGCGAGATCATGGAGCACTGCGGGATGGCACGCGCAGCTCGCCGCTTCGATGCTCTGGGGAGCACGCCTCTTCACCTTGCTAGTCGCCTGCTTCATCCTGTGGAAGGCGCGAAAATTTCCGATCGCTCTGCTGGGCGCATGGTTTCTGGCTTCAGCCTCCGTTTCGTCTGTCGTTCTGCTCCCGGGGATTGGCAAGGCCTGGAGAGAATTGCCGTCGCTGGCCGGCCTCATGCTTTGGTTTCCCGCGCTGAGTTCTCTCCTGCTACCTGCGATCTTCTTCAGCTTCCTGGCCCGCTTTCCGCGGAGCGGAATCCTGCGGCCGGTGGGCTGGATTGCCGCGTGGCTCCCATGGACTGTGATTGTGGCCTGGTTCAGCGGCTATCTTTATCGAGTGATCGAACGCCCGGCAGCGGCGCTTGGCTGGATGCCCGCATGGTTTGTACCCGTCTACGGCGTCTGTAGCGCGATCTACCTGGCGGCAGGTGTCGTTATCCAGGTCTGGAACTGGCGCACGCTGCCCGGCGTGAGCGACCGCCGGTGCGCTCAGTGGCTGGCCGTCGGCTCGGTGGTTGGCTGGACTGCGTCCTTCCCGATCATCCTGTTTGACTGGCAAGGCGCGGCCGCCAGCGTTGCACCTGCATTCTTTGAATCACGGATCGCGCTGCTATCCGCCGCGCTCTTCCTGGCTAGCCTGGTCGTGCTCAGCGCGATCTTCCTCCGGCGGAGAGTGTTCGGATTCCGCCTGATGATCCGGACGGGCCTCCGCTATGCTCTGGCGCGCCGCGTTCTGGTGTCCGCGGTGCCCGCTTGTGCCGTCCTGTTGCTTCTCGACCTCCTCCTCCACAGCGAGCAGCCATTGATGGCGATCCTCCAGGTGCGCGGACAGTGGTACCTGGTTATCCTTGCTCTCGCGCTCTTCGCCAATTCCAGACGGGAACATTGGCTGCGGGCGCTGGACAAGCGGTTCTTCCGCGAACAGTATGAAGCGCAGCGCATTTTGCGCGAGATCGCTGAGACGGTGAACAATGCCGGCACGTTCGACAACGCGGCGCAGTTCGTTTCGGCCCAGGTCGAGCAGGCCCTCCACGCGCAGTACGCCGCGATCATGACACGCAACTCCGGCGAGACGGAGTACCGGTGCGTAGCCATCTCGCCTGGCAACGAGCCCCCTCCAGCTATCCCCGCTGACGGCAAACTCCTGTCACTGGTACGAGCGCTCGGCAAACCGATGGAACTCTCACTCAATTCGTCCTGGCTTGTCGATCAACTGTCGCCGGAGGAGATGGAGGATGCCAAACGTGCGCATGTCGAGCTCATCGTGCCGATCACCACCGGGATGGGCTCCGTCGAAGCGATCATGGTGGCCGGTCCGAAACGCTCCGAAGAACCCTATGCGCGCGAGGATCAGGAGCTGCTGTCGGCCATCGCCGCGAGCCTCGCGCTGCTGTTGACACACACGCCCGTCCAGAGTCATGGAAGTGCGGGCAATCTGCTTCGCGAGTGCCTGGTTTGTGGATCCTGCTTCGACAGTGGATCTGAGCTTTGCTCGAACGAAGGAACCCCGCTGACACCCCGCGCCGTGCCGCGGACACTGTCCGGTCGCTATCGCCTCGAACGCCGTCTCGGCGCCGGCGGGATGGGCACCGTGTATGAGGCGCTCGACACGCAACTGGAACGCCGCGTGGCCGTCAAGCTCATCCACGATTCGCTTGTCGGCAGCGTGAACGCTGCGGCGCGCTTCCGCAGAGAGGCCCGCGCCGCAGGCGGATTCTCCCACCCCAACATCGTCACCGTGTACGACTTCGGTGTGGCTGCCGGCACGCGCGCGTTCCTCGTGATGGAGCTGTTGGTGGGCAGCAGCCTGCGGGACGCTCTCAACGCGAGCCACCGCTACCCGCTCCCTGGATCGACGATGATCCTGCGCGGCGTCTGCGATGCCGTCGATACAGCGCACAGCCGGCAGTTGCTCCACAGAGACCTGAAGCCCGAGAACATCTTTCTGGTAGCTGCGGACGGCGAACCCATTCCAAAGGTTCTCGACTTCGGCCTCGTAAAGTCGATTTCGTCCGACGCTGAAACAGAGACGATGGCGGTGACGCAATCCGGAACTGCCGTCGGGACGCTTCGCTACATGGCCCCGGAGTTGCTCGCCGGCGAATCCCCTCAGCGGACAGCCGATCTCTGGGCACTGGCCGTGATCTGCTTCGAGATGCTGACCGGGGAGTATCCGTTCGATACAACGGACACCGCGCGCTGGCGCGAGGCGATCATTTCGGGCCGATTCAAGCCGCTCCGCGATTACCTGCACGATGCGCCGGAAAGGCTGGAACGATTCTTCGCCTCGGCTTTTTCATGCCAGCCGGATCGCAGGCCGCAGTCGGCGCACGACTTCTACATCGAGGTGAGCGAAGCCCTTGCCCTGGGAGCCACCCAGGCCCGATTCACTCTTCCGCCTCAATCTCCTCCACCTCGATAGCGGCGCCTGCAATGCGCTTCAGCACTTTCAACGCCGGCCCACTCCCGTATCCAGCCATCCGCAGCCTCCGGTACACCGAGGCAAACTTGGACTGCGTCTTCAATAGTTCGTGCAGATTCTGGTTTCGGTACTTGCGCCCCAGCCATTGCTCCACCGCCGCATCTTCATCCACCTCGGCGAAAGCCCCGGCCACCGCCTCGCGGGCCGTCTCAGCCGCCACTCTTTTGCCCATCAGGTTCGACAATACCCGCTGCTTGCCATAATTACCGGCGCTCGCCCTCGTCTCCGCGTAGTGCCCTGCGAACTTGGCATCGTCCACCGCCCCATACTCCACCAGCGACGCGATTAACTCTTCTACATCTCCTAACACCGCCGCCTTCTTGCGCAGCCGCGTTCGCAATTCAGCGCTCGACAGCGCCCGTCCCGCGAGAAGCCCCGAGGCATACTCCCGTAGCTCTTCCCGCGTCAGCTTCTTCACTTGTTTGAACGCCATGCCGGCTCCTCCCTCCCCCAATCTCCTTCATTCTGCGTGTTGTACACTGAAGCTGCAACATTCGGAAGACCAATTAGGAGAGGCTGGATATGGAAGACGACAAGAAGTTCTCTTACTTTTTCCTTGGCTTGGGGATCGGCGTCGCGGCCGGCATTCTGTTCGCGCCGAAGTCCGGCGAAGAAACGCGCGAGTTCCTGAAGGAAAGGGCCGACGAGGGCAAAGAGTACCTCAAACGCAGATCCGACGAACTCCGCGAAACTGCCACGAGCACGATCGACCGTGGGCGTCAGGCGATCGACCGGCAGAAGGAACAGCTCCGCGCGGCCGTCGACGCCGGCAAACAGGCCTACCGCGAAACATCTAACCCTGTTTCCGGAGCCGGCTCCGGCGATGATGCTATTGAGGGTGTCTAAAGGCGCTTGAACAATGTCTGATGGAGCCTTGTGGTTGATGGCGGTCGCAGTTGCGATCTCCAGCATTTCTTTGCTCATGAACGCGTTAGCCGCCATCGGCACGTTTCGCGCGGTCAAGAAATTGCGAGATGACGTCGCGCCGCTCATTCCTGAAATCCGGCGGACTCTTGAGGATGCCAACAAAGCGATCGAGAGCACAGTCAAGGATGTTCATTCCCTGGTAGAACTGGGAAGAGATGTCCTTGGCGACATCAAGGAACAGGTCAGCCACATCGATGCGGCTCGAGCCGACCTCACGGAGCAGGTCAAGATCCATGGCCAGCGGCTCGAACTCGTGACTGAAGATGTCCTTGGCCGGATTCAGGAAGTCGTCTCGGTCTTCCACGGCTCTGTCATCCGCCCTGTCCGCGAAGTCTCAGGCATCGTCGCCGGTGTCAAGACCGCGGTACAGACCTTCTTCCTCGGACGCCGGGGCAGCCCCTCACGCGCCACCCAGGACGAAGAGATGTTCATCTGACAGCCGGTTCAACGACCAGCCGCACCGGGCCCAACAGCCCTGAGTCGCGCAGCTTGACCTCGCGCCAGCGTTGAACCGGATTGGCCCCCGTCGTCAGCACGTTAGTCTTTGCCGCTCGCGCCGGCTCGGGCAAATTGGCATCGCCCACCAGTCTGTTCACCCAGTTATTGGCAACGCGGACGACAAGCGTGTTCTCGCCGCTACGCGCCGCCGAGGATACGTCGACCCTGAAGGGCCGCTTCCACACCACGCCGAGATCCTTCCCGTTCAGGCGGACTTCTCCCACCGCCCACAGGTCGCCCAGTTCCAAATACACACGCCTGCCGCTCCCCAGCCAGCCCTCGGGCACATTCAATTCAGTCTCGTACTGCGCCGTGCCCGCAAAATAGCGCTCCCTGTCGTCTGCACTGACCGTCCACGAGCGAAGCGAGGCCAGCTTCACAGGCTCCGGCGCTGCCGGGCCATCCATGAATCGCACAGCCCACGGGCCGGCGACTGGAATTGGAGCAGGCATCGCTGCCGGCCTTTCGGCTGCCAGTGACGTTGGCTGCCCGGCCCTCCGGAAAATTACGAAGACCGAGCCCTCCGGCTCCAACCGCAAGTCAAGGCGCGTACCCCGCGCCGTGCTCTCGAATCGCCTCTGCTCGAGCCGCTCACCGCTCGCGGGGTCCCATAACTCCGGGACTTTCCCTTTGACGCGAAACTCGGCCCGCACCTCCTCCCACCGTCTCCTTTTGTTGTGCACAAAGTAGATCTCCGCTTCGCCTGTCGTGCGGTGAACAAAGTCCAGTTCCGTCCCGGTTGCCTGGCTGACGAATCCGAAGTCCGGCCCGACTCCCCGTCCTGCCAGCACCTGGGCAGGCGTCATCCCGCACACGATTCGCCCCTTGCCGTATTCAACCTGCTTTCGCGCGACCCCGTCGCAATGGCCCCACATCCTGGCGGCCAGAGCCTGCACTTCGCGATCCTTCTCCGGATAGCCGGAGAAACCCGAAGAGCGCACCGGCTTGCGCCCAATCACTGTGCCGCCGTCACGCACCAACTGCTCCAGCCGGCGCAACACCTCCAGATCGATGTCTTCGCGATCCGGCAGCACCAGCACTTCATAACGCACGCCGTCGGGCAGCGTGAACTTCCCATCCCGAACCTGCAGGCGGCGGGTCAGCGCGTCGGCATTGGTGACGTCGTAGTCGTAGCCGAACCCGAGGCTCGGGTCCACGTGCTTCGGCAGAACAAAGTTGTAGCCCTGATCGCCGTAATAGTAAAGCACGTCCGAAACAGGTAGCCCTTGCTGCAACAGGAAAGACGAGCGTGCCAGATAAGACAGAAATGCTCCGGCCATCGGCCACCACGGCACATTGCGGTTCAGATGGCTTCCCGCGTAATACACCCACCCGGGCTTTCCCGCCAACGGCGGCTGATGGGCGGAGGTGTGCCACACGACGTGGTTCATCCCTTCGGCAAATGCGCGGTCCGCGGCGAGTTTCAGATCCTGCGGACCCTCCTGCCAGTGATCGCTCGACGTGAAGGCCTCCATGTGCACCCTCTTCTTGCCGTAGATGTGGGCCGCCGACGCCGTCTCCTTCACTACCCAGATCGCTGAGTTGTCCATTCGATCCGGCCAGAACTCGCCCCGCACTGAATCCACCGCGCCTTGTGCCAGTAGAGCGTCCACAGGCACCTGGTGGATCGGCGGCCCCGGCCCTCCGGCTTCGGATTCAATTGTCAATCCCGCACCGCGCGCGGTCTCCACCGCGGCCCTGTAGTAGGCGTCCACCAGAAGTTCGCCCTGCGTCTTCCGGAAATCGAACATCACTCGTTCCGTTGTCCGCTCATCGTCCACTCGGCCCCCGCTTAGAATGGGCAGAAACGGCGTGAAATCGTACCCGCGCCGCCGGCGGAACTCCTGCAGAAACTCCGGCGTCCAAACTTGGCCTCGCACCTCGTAGCTGGCCAGATAGAGATCCCTCAGCGCTCCATTTCTGAAATCGCCCTAACTCCGCCCCGAGCCGACGGATTACCTCGCCGATGTATCGCCTCGTCGCTCCGGCGTTGAAATGATCCGTCGCCAACCCGTCGGAGTTGGGACTCGGAACCTTCAACTTTTCGCCCGTGTTCACGCAGACATATCGCTGAATGAGCCACTTGCCCGCAGGCGCGTTCCAGCGCAATCGCCCATTTCCGTCCACGCTGGCGGTCACATCGACAACAGCCTTGCTGCTCTCTCACCACCAGCGGCTTGCCGCCTCCGGAAGCCCAACTTCCACGCCCGCCCTCCTTGATCCCGTCGTGGATGTTGTCGGCCGCCCAGTCGCCCAACTGCCCCGACGCCGACGTGTACCGCAGAAGATCGGCCGAGTCCCGTAGCCGCATCGCCCGATGATTCAGATTGACGTTCTCACCCTTGGTCGAAATCACCTCGAACTCGGCAAGTTCGATTCGCTCCGCCCCGGAATTGTGGCCATTTAACACCTGCAGCCGGACATACTTCGCTTCCACCGCGGGGAACCTGAACTCCTGCGCGCCTCCGCGTGGCGCCAGGCTCCCGCTGACCACCTGCCGGAATGCAGAGCCGCCAGCGTGCGTGTTGGAAATGCTCACAGCGATGTCCTTGGCGAAATGCGTCGTCGCCTCCCTTTGCCGGAACCGGGTTGTTGTAGAGGACCACCCTGTCCACTACGTGAGGCAGGGGAGGCCGTAGCTGGAAGTCAAACTCGAAACCGTCAAAGCGCTCCGGGGCCGGGATTGCGATCACGGCCGCCTCTTTTGCGAAAACGGGCCTGCCGTCCGCGCCCTTCGGTGTCTCCGCCGGCACAACCGGCAATGGCAACACCACCTCCACATTGCGGCCGCCTTCAATTTCCAGTGAAGACTGCACCAACGTCATGCCCGCATCCCGCGGCTCCACCCAGCTTCCGCCCATGTCCCAACTGCTGGTTACCGACAGATCCGCCTCCATGCCGTGGCGGCCTGCCGTCCTGATGATGTGCGCCAGGTCCTTCACTGACTCCGGACCCAGAAATGCCGGCCCGGCCGGCGGCTGCGCGTGGCTGTCTCCCCGCGCCCCTACGTCGAATATGCAGATGCCGCCGATCCCCGCCTTGGCGTATTCGGCGATCTCCTGCTCCATGTACGAGCGGTCCACAGTACCCGTTCAGCAGCATGTAGTACATATGCGGGCGCGCAGCGGCAGGAGGATTCCGGAACCCTTCCTCAAGCACGTCCGGCTGCGTCTGCCAGGCAACCGCCAACGCGCAGGCGGTGAGTCCGGCGACAGCCGCAACAAGGGGAATCGAATTGCTTCGGGGCATGGTTCTACCTATCGCGGACAATACTTGAATGCCCGCACCCAAAGCAAGCGGAGTCCAACGGCGTTTCAGTCGTCTCGTCACATGAGACAATTCTCCATGTGCCCCCGACCCCCGGCGACGCCGTTCAGTCCGTCCAGCGCGCCTGCCAACTGCTGAAAGCCTTTCAGCAAGCCGGTGAGGTTCTCCGGCTCCGCGACCTCGTCCAGCGAACCTCCATCCACAAGGCCACCGCCTCCCGCCTCCTGCGCACTCTCGAACGCGAAGGACTCGTCGAACGCATCGGCTCTATCCGCTTTCGAAGCCTCGTCCGCGTGCCCGCCGCGAAAAGATTCCGCATCGGCTTCGCCACACGCGGCGTCGATACGCCCTTCTCCCGTTCGGTCACGGAGAGCGTCCAGCGCGCCGCCGAGGAAGCCGGCATGGAGATCATCACCGTCAGCAGCCATCGCAGCCCCCGCGCCGCGCTTCGCAACGTTGACACTCTCGTTCGCGAGGCAGTCAAACTCGTCATTGAGTTCCAGAGCCACGAGCGCCTGGCTTCGCTCATCTCCTCCCGATTCCTCTCGGCCGGAATCCCCGTCATCGCCATCGAAATCCCTCATCCCGGCGCCACCTTCTATGGAGCCAATAACTACCAGGCAGGTTTGATCGGCGGGCGCGCTCTGGGCCGCTGGATCAACGCCCATTGGAAAGGGCGGCTTGAGCACATCGTTCTACTGGAGGAGGAAGCCGCCGGACCGCTCGCCAAACTCAGGGTCGAGGGCATGCTCGCCGGTCTCCGCCACATCCTGCCGGAGTCGGAATCGGCGCACACCAGCGAAATCGACGGACATGGCTCGCTCGAAAAGGCCTTCGAGGCCGTCCGCAGGCATTTGCGTCTGGCTCCCGCGCGCCTCACGGCCGTCCTCGCCGGCAACGACCCCATGGCGCTGGGGGCCATCCGCGCCTGCGAAGAGGCCGGCCGCCAAAAACTCTGCGCCGTCATGAGCCAGAATGCGACGCTCGAAGCCCGCTCCGAACTGCGCCGCAAAGGATCCTGCTCTGATCGGCTCCGTGGCATACTTCCCGGAGCGTTACGGCGATGGGATCATTCGCCTGGCACAGATGATCCTCTCCGGCAAACCCGCTCCACCCGCTGTCTTTGCCAAACACGAGCTGATCACCGCCGCCAACGTTGATCGCGTTTACCCGCTGGATTCTGTCTCACAGAACGAGACGATCAGTTCTCACCAAACACCGCCGGGTCCATCACCCAGCCCAGCGCGACAATAGACTCGTGAGATCTCAGCGCACAACTCTCATTCCTCGCCGCAAGCCGCTCACCGCCCGCGTCGGCGTCTTCGGCGTGGGCCACTACACCTACTGGGAGCAGTTCGACGGCCTGCTCGACGAGATGCACCGCAAGCTGGGCGTGCTCGTAGAGCCAAGGTCAAGGCCCATGCGGCGTCGAGGTCACTCAACTTCGGCATGGTCGACAACGCCCAAGGCGCCTACGCGCTGCTGCCGACAGGCTCAAGGCGGCCAACCTCGACCTGATCTTCTGCGACATGGTCACCTACGCCACGTCGTCCACCTTCGGCATCCTCGTCCGCGACCTCGACGTGCCGATCGTGCTGGTGGCCCTGCAGCCGCTGAAGGCGCTGGACTACGCGCGGGCCTCCACCTACATGCAGCTCGCCAACGACGACTTCTGCTCGGTGCCGGAGTTCACCGGCGTGGCCATCCGCATGGGCAAGCGCCCGCCGCCGGTGATCCTCGGCACGCTCGACGACGACCCGCAGGCCGACGCCGAGATCGCCGAGTGGTGCGACATCGCCAAGGTGCTGCACGACCTGCAAGTCGCGCCCGCATCGGCCACTTCGGCCACGTCCTCGAGTCACATGCTCGACATGCAGACCGACCCGACGGCCTTCACCGCCGCCTTCGGCTGCCACATCGTCCAGACCGAGGCCGACGACCTGCTGCGCTGCACCGGCACGGCGTCGCCGAGCCGAGATCGAGGCCAAGAAGCGCCAGATCCTCGACATGTTCGACACGCCCGATCCCAAGTCCGACCCGATCACCCGCAAGCTCACCGCCGAGGACCTCGCAGATCGCCGCCCGCGTCGCCGTGGCGCTGGACAGTTCGTCGACGAGAACGCAGCTCGACGGCCTGGCCTACTACTACGAGGGCGAGCCCGAGAGCGCTCACCCGCAAGTCGTCACCAACCTGATCGTCGGCAACTCGCTGCTGACCGCCGCCGGCTTCCCGATGTGCGGCGAGTCGGACCTGAAGACCTGCATCGCCATGCTGATCGTGGACCGCCTCGACATCGGCGGCAGCTTCGCCGAGTTCCATCCCGATCGACTTCAAGGAAGGCTTCGTGCTGGTGGGCCACGACGGCCCGCACCACATCAACATCGCCGAGGGCAAGCCCGTGCTGCGCAGCCTGCTCAAGTACCACGGCAAGCCCGGCACCGGCGCCAGCGTCGAGTTCAAGATCAAGGAAGGCCCGATCACCATGCTCAGCATCGGCGTCACCGGCCAGGGCAAGTTCAAGTTCGTCATCGCCGAGGGCGAGAGCGTGCACGGCCCGATTCCCGCCACCGGCAACACCAACACCCGCGGCTTCTTCAAGCCCGACGTGCGCACGTTCCTCAAACGCTGGGTGGCCGAAGGGCCCACGCACCACTTCGCCCTCGGCATCGGACATCGGGCCTCGGCGATCGAACAGATCGCCGGCATCCTCGACATCGAGTGCGCCACTGTTGTTAGGGAGTCAAACTGAGTGACCTCTCCGACGCGATTCCGCTGGGTCATCGCCGGCCTGCTGTTTGTCGCCTCGGCCCTCAGCTTCTTCGACCGTCAGGTTCTCTCCGTCCTCGCGCCAAACATTCTCAAGGATCTGCGTCTCACCAACATCGAGTATTCCGAAGCCGTCTCCGCGTTCACGCTGGCCTATAGCGTCATGTTCACCGTCGGAGGGCGCCTCATTGATATCGCCGGAACCCGGATGGGCCTCGGCATCAGCGTCGTCTTCTGGACCATCGCCAGCCTGCTGCACGCCGTGGTTCAATCCGGCTCCCAACTTTCCTTCTTCCGTTTCATGCTCGGCGCGGGTGAAGGCGGCTGCTTCCCCGGCGCCGCCAAAGGCATCCTCGAATGGTTTCCCAAGCGTGAGCGCGGCCTCGCCATGGGCATCGCAACCACCGGCGGTTCGGCCATGGGGGCAGTCCTGGCCCCCCCGCTCATCGTCGCCGCCTCCCATGCCGCCGGCTGGCGCGGCGCGTTTATCATCACAGGCCTCATCGGAGTCGTCTGGATCGCTGCCTGGTTCCTGCTCTTCCGCAAACCCCAGGACTCCAGGTTCGCCAACGACGCGGAGAGGCTGCTGATTCTCTCCGATCGCGATACCGTCCAGCACCGAGGCAGCGAAACCCTGGCCGCTCGCCTCCCTCTTCCGCCGCCGCGACCTGTGGGGCTTCGTCCTCACACGCTTCCTGCTGGACCCCGTCTTCTACTTCTACATGTTCTGGATCCCCCAGTACCTCAATCAGGAACGCGGCGCCTCGCTCGACGAAATCGGCCGCCTCTCCTGGATCCCGTTTCCTCTGCCTCGGCGTGGCATCCCTGCTCGGGGGCACCCTCTCCGACCGGCTCGTCCGCCGCGGCTGGCCCGCCGTCCGCACCCGCAAGACCATCATGGCCGGAGCAGCCTTTCTCACCCCCGTCTCGATCCTCGCCCTCTACGCACCCAACTCCCTGTATGCGGTCGCCCTGCTCGGCGTGCTCATGTTCGCCCACGGCTTCTGGATGACCAACTACATGACCCTCATCGGCGACATCTTCCCGTCAGCCACAGTCGCTACCGTAGTCGGCCTCACCGGAACCGCCGGCGGCCTCGGCGGCTTCCTCTCCAGCCTCGCCATCGGCCGCATCATCCAGGCAACTTCCTTCTCCCCGGTCTTCATCGCCTGTGGCCTGCTCTACCCCGTCGGCCTCGCCATCATCCTCTTCACCGTCCGCCGCGGCAGGGAGTAGGGAATGCCCCTATATGAGAATGAACATTCACACCTAGTTCGTACTAGTCCCAGGTGCTTTCGCTGTATACTTGGGCCAACGATCGGATTGGAGGAGGATTTGTGAAAGGATACTGTCTGGTCTTTATCTTGACTGCCTCGTTAGGGATGTGCCGGAATAATTTCAAGCGGGACTGCTACCTACAACACCGGCACCGCACCGCATCTGCAGACTGCGACCGAGCCCACCGTGCCGATTTCCGCCCCGATGGAGGAGCGACTACCGATCAGCATGTGGAGCAACTGGTGGTACTACCGTGTCGGTGGTGACTCGCGCGAAAGCCCTATAGGGAACTTACGCCAAAGTCCGGCGGGCGGGACGTATCGCGACCGTTGGAGGCATTTGGAGGGGACACGTCCACTTTCACGATCGAGGACACGTGACGCCTCATCAGCCTTGCGCTTTTGCGGGCTCGCTGGCGTTTGTACTCGCAACTGGTCCGGGGAACTCCTCGGTGATCTTCAGATGAGCTTCAGATCACCAACCCGACTCTGAATCCGCTTTCGATCTCGCTATTCAACTACATTGATGCTGACGTTGCCGGATCTCCATCACGATGATTCCGCGGTTCTGCTTTATCCCAACGCAATCAGAGTCTCTGACGCGGGTGGCCAGACGTTCTATCACTCGGCCGTCTCCCGCACAGCCTACCAGGTCACCACTTACCTCCACCCTCGATGGGCAGTCTCGTAGACACTTCGGTCACGAACTTGAACAATAGTGGCCTGCCGTTTGGACCGGGCGACTACACCGGCGCCTGGCAATGGGACCTGGTCATCGGAGCAGGCGAATCGGCAACCGTCAGTAGCAGCTTCGGCACAACTCCGCCTGCCGAGGTCCCGGAACCGTCCTCCTACGCGCTTGTTTCGCTTGGCGTGGGGCTGATGGCCGCACTTCGCTTCCGCCGCTGAACGCGCTTTTCCCTCTCAAAGGTCGCGTCCCCGGCCGATGAGCCGAATGTGACTGACCCTCGCGGGGCGGTTCGCCTTGCTCTGGCGAATTTCCCCAGCGACCCTCAAACTGAAGGCCGGCGACTCGGCGAACTTGCCGAGTCCGACTGGGATGCCTTCGCCATGGAGGCCGAGGTTGTCCTCGAATCCGGCGAAGATACCGCCGTAGTCCGTTTTCTCCTGGCCCTGTTTGCCTGCAACGGCTGCCTCGCTCCGTACCTCGGACGCCTCATCCAGTCCCGTCGCGAGATCGGCCGCCGCACGGCCCGCCTCGCCATCCGGATCGATCCAGATCTCGATAAGACACTCGCCCAGGCAATCCTGACCTCCCAGAAGAACGACTCTTCCGCACCTCAAACCGCGCTTCTTGAAGTTCTCGCCGAAACCGACCGGGCTGAAAACCTCCTGCCGGGGTTCAGGAATCCGCGCGCGAGCGACGACCCCAAGGTCCGCTCAAAAACAGCCCTGCTGGTCGGCCGGGCAGCGCGAGCACAGTCTTGGGCCAAAACGCTCCGGGAAGACCCCAATCCTCGCGTCCGGGCCGATGCCATCGAATCACTCTGGGACCAGGGTGGAGCTTTCGCCGCTGTCTGTTATGACATCGGCCTTCAGGATTCCCATCATCGTGTATTGGCCAACTCCCTGGTCGGCCTCTATCGCCTCGGCGACTCCAGAAGCATCGCCCTGCTTGCGCAAACCGCCGACACATCCCGATCGCAGCTTCCGCGCCGCCGGTGTCTGGGCCATGGGCGAAACCTGTGACGCCCGATTCGTTCCGCTCCTTTGGAAACTCCGCCGCAACCCTGATTCCTCACTCGCTCAACTGGCTTCAACCGCCTGCGAACGTATCCTCTCAACCCAGGCGGCGGCCGATCGCACCCCGGTCGTCATCCACTCCCTCGGCGTCCACCTGCGCCCCTGATTCTTCCGTCGAGGCGCGCTGCGTCGTCCTCGACGAGAATCGCAGCGCCGTCGACCTCCGCGAAACCGACTGGCGCCCCAAGTCCGGCAATCAGCCTCTCTGGCGCTACTCCGTCCGGCATATCGAAGGACTCCCGCGCCTCTCCGCCATTTGCCTCTTGCCGCGCTCCGCCGCAGCCCAGGACAGCCGTTGCGCGCTCATAGCCGCCGCTCTCCGCGAGGGCTTTCGCTCCAAGCGCCATTTCGACACCCTCGCCGTTGGCCACTATGCGGAATCGCCGCCCACATCCTCCGGCGACCACCCAGAGCCCCGGGCAGCCGATCAAAGCCGCACTCTCTCCCTGTCCCCTGATCTACGTCTGGCCGTCCGGGAAGCCGGCTCGCCCCCCTCCGCTTCATCGCTTGAACCAGGTCCAGTCCCGAGCGCCGCCGCCGCGGTCGAGATCCTTCGCCACTGCCCCGGCGCCCGGCACATCATCCTCCTCGCCGATCAACTGCACCCTTCGTTCTGTGACCGCTCGCACTCAGACTCGCTCGCCCTGTCCGCTGTTAAAGCAGGCGTCTCCATCCACCTTCTCTGCACCCCCGCCCTCACGCCCGACCTCCGCGCCAGCCTCCTGTCTCTGGCCGTTCAAACCGGAGGCTTCAACCTCACGCTCGATTCCCTCGACTCTCTCTCCTTCGCTCTTCCCCTGCTCGCCAGCGCGTTTTCCCGCTACTACGAGCTTTCCGTGCCTGAACTCACTTCTCTCGACCGCCTCGATCTTGAGATCATGAGCCACTCGCACTCAGGCCGTGCTCAGTGGACCGTCGATCGCGAATTGCGGCTCGGCGATCCAGCCCCAGGCATACACTGGAATCGTGAAGCCGCTCCTCCTCCTGCTTGCGCTTATCCAACTCCCTCTCCTGCCCTCTGACTTGATCGTCAATCCCGGCCGCGCCTTCGCCCTCTCGTCCGCCCTGCACCAGACCGCCCTCGACCCCCAGGCCTGTTTCAAAGTCCGCGACCTCTCCTTTGAACGCGGGGGCGTTCGCTTCTATCTCACTGACGGCTACATCATCTTCGCCCAGCCTGTCGACGGCCGCCGCATCGCCGCCGTATTCTCCTCCCTCGACTCAGGCGATGACGCCGAACTCATTCTGCGTCCGCCCAATCGCAGCGAACGCGCCGCCCTCTCCCAGGCCGCCGGCGCACCTACCCTCAACGCGCACTTCAATCTCGCCGTCATGCTCTTTACCGACGACACCGCCAATGAACTGACTCGCCAGATTGAAGCCTCCATCGTCAAGACTTCTCCCGAACAGGGCCTGATCCTGGCCTCCCGCTCTTCCGATACCGTCCGCAATCTTCTTTCCTCATTCCAGACCCGCATCACCGGCGACCTGCTGGCTAACTCTCCCTCCTCCGGTATCTTCTTCTCGACTGTCGCCTCCCGCGAGAATGGCAATTTCGACATCCTCTACGATCCCCTTTCTTCAGATCCCGTTGTCGCTGGAGCCGTCGCCACCACGGCTTCCGGTCTCGAGTTCCGCACCTGGACCAACTACGCCCCACGAAACTTCACCACCCCGGCATCTTCAGCCCGCGTCGAAAACTATCGCATCGAGGCCGCGCTTTCATCTACTCTCGACCTCGACGTGATCACCCGCGCTACCGTCGTCGTCCCTGCCGGCGCCCCTCTCCGCGGCGCCCTCACCTTCGAACTCGCCCCCGACATGGCTGTCTCTGCCGCCAACATCGATGGAAAACCCGCCGAAGTCTTCCGCCGCGAGAGCCTTCGCGCCAACCTCATCGGCCGGCGCTCCAACGAACCCTTTCTCCTCGTTCTTCCCGAGCCGTTCCTGCCGGACACTCGCCACGAAATCGAAGTCCGCCACTCCGGCCGTGTCATCCGCCAAGCCGGAAACGATGTCTTCTTCGTCGCCAACCGCACCAACTGGTACCCCATCCACGACCCCCAATTCACCACCTTCGACCTCACCTTCAGAGCCCCCAAGGTCTGGCAGGTCGTCGCCACCGGCGAACAAATCGAAGATCGCGTCGAGGGCGACACCCGCGTCACTCGCCATCTCACTCGCTCCCCCGTTCGTCTAGCCGGATTCAATGTCGGTGATTACGCCAGTGTCAAAGTCGCACGCGGGGGCTTTAATGTCGAAGTCTGCGCTAATAAAGCACTTGAAACCGGACTCGGTGCCCGCGCCACCAGTTACGTCCTCGTCCCCCCTGCCTGGACCAACCGCCCCGGCATGCCCCGGCGACCCTCGGAAGTTGTGACTGTCTCCGTTCCCGCGCCTGACCCCCTCAGCCGCCTATCTTCCCTCGCCCAGTCCATTGCCACCGATTTCGAGTGGCTCGCCCAACAACTAGGCCCTCCGCCTCTGAAAACACTGACCGTCTCGCCTATTCCGGGCTTCTTCGGGCAGGGCTTCCCCGGTCTGCTCTATCTCTCCACTGTCACTTTCCTCGCCGAAAGCGATCGCCCCGTTCCGCTGCGCACCCCCTCCCAGTCTGTGTTCTATAGCGATATCCTCCCGGTCCACGAAGTCGCCCACCAATGGTGGGGCAACCTCGTCACCACCGGCTCGTACCGCGACGACTGGATCATGGAGGCCCTCGCCAACTATTCCGCCTGGCTCGTCCTTGAGAAGAAGCGAGGCCCGCGCGCCCTCGACGACCAACTCGCCCTTTCCCTCACAAGTCTCCGCATTCAGCGCGAGGGCGCCTCCGTCGAATCCGCCGGCCCCCTGACTTGGGGCATACGCCTGCAATCACTCTCCCCGCCCGATCCCTGGCGGCCCATCATCTACGACAAAGGCGCATGGGTTATCCACATGCTTCGCCGCCGCCTCGGCGACGCCCCTTTCATGCAGATGCTTGCCGCCATCACTTCCCGCTACTCCTATAAACCCCTCTCAACAGAGCAATTCCGCGAAATCGCCGCCGAGTTCTCCCCCAAGGGACTCCCCGACCCCCACCTCGAGAACTTCTTCGACAACTGGGTCTACGGTACCGGCATCCCTCAGCTCAATATCTCCACCTCCACCCGCGGCAAAGCGCCAGCTCTGGATCTCAAAGTCACCGTATCTCAAACCGGTGTGCCGGACGATTTCTCCATCGATGTCCCTGTCGAAATTCGTTTCCCAGGCCAGGCCAAGCCCATCACCAAATGGGTTCGCACCGGGCCCGATCCGGCCATCCTCTCTGTCCGCCTCCGCTCCGCGCCCTCGAAGGTCGAGTTGGCTCCAGGCGCCGCCGTTCTCGCGATTCGAAAATGACGCCAGCCCCCCGCTCCCTTGCCGCTCTCGAGCGCCGCATCACTTGCTGCGAACAGTGTCCCCGCCTCCGATCATGGTGCGCCGTCGTCGCTGAGCGGAAACGGCCCATGTACCGCCAGGACACTTATTGGGGCCGCCCGGTCCCGGGCTTCGGCGACCCCAATGCCCGGCTCCTCGTCCTCGGTCTCGCCCCTGCCGCTCACGGCGCGAATCGAACCGGTCGTGTCTTCACCGGCGACCGCTCCGGCGACTGGCTATTCCGCGCCCTCCACCACGCCGGCTTCTCCAACCAATCGCACAGCACACATCGCGGCGACGGCCTCGTCCTCAACGATTGCTGGGTTTCCGCCTCAGTTCGGTGCGCTCCGCCCGCCAACAAACCCTCGCCCGGGGAGGTCGACGCCTGCCGTCATTTCCTCCTCCAGGAACTCCGCCTGCTGTCCAATCTCAAGGTGATCATCGCCCTCGGCCGCCTCGCCTGGGAGAACCTCCTCTCCATCCATGACTTGGCCCCGCGCTCGCGATTCCCCTTCGCCCATACGGCCACAATTCCGCCCACCCCCTCGCGCCCGGCCATCATAGGGAGTTATCATCCTAGTCAGCAGAACACTCAGACCGGGCGTCTGACGCGCGACATGCTGGATGCGGTTTTCGCCCGTACCAGGGACCTGCTCGACGCCGTTTCATGAGATCAGCGCACTCTTGTCTCCTCCTGCTCTGCTCTCTTGCGCTCCCAGCGGAGGACTTCACGTCTTCGCTCTGGCGCGACGCTGCCCCCGTCTACTCCAGCACCCTTCGCCATCCTTTCCTCCTTGGCCTCTCCGACGGCAAACTCCCGCGCGACTCCTTCGAGTTCTATCTCGTCCAGGATTCACTCTATCTGCGCTCCTTCTCCCAGGCACTTCACATCCTCGCCTCCAAGTCGCCTCGCGAAGATTGGGCCGCTCTTCTCGCTCGCCACGCCACCGAAGCCATCGAGGCGGAAAAGCAGCTCCACAAGACGCTGCTGCCCTCCGGAACAGCCCCGGGCGAATTGGCCCCCACCAATCGCGCCTACACCAACCACCTGCTCGCGACAGCCTCCCGCCTCTCTTTCACCGAGGGCCTCGCCGCCATGCTTCCCTGCTATTGGGTCTATTGGGAGGTAGGCAAGGAACTCAAGAAACGCGGCTCCTCCGATCCCGCTTACGCCAAGTGGATCGACCAGTACGCAGCCCCGGAGTACGGAGCAAGCGTGAATGCCGTCCTCGCCATCATGAATCAGGCAGCCTCAGCCGCCTCCCCTGCCGAACGCAACAACGCCCGCCGACTCTTCCTCCTCTCCGCCCGCTACGAATATTTGTTCTGGGACATGGCCTGGAAGAAGGAACGCTGGTTACCCGAAATCAAGGAGTGATACTCATGGCCAGAGGTTGGGAAAGCAAAGACGTCGAATCACAGCGGGAAGCTCGCTATGGGCAAACCTCCCCCTACGACAAACCCGTCACCGAAGCTCAAAAAACCCGCCAGAAGCTCGAACTCGATCGCATTCGTCTCCAGCGCGAACTCCAGTCGGCTTGCCACCCTCGCTTCCGCGGCCAGCTAGAAGCCGAACTCGCCCATATTGACGCCGCACTCAAAGACCTCCCCTCCTGACCCGGACCTTGAAACAACGCCTCGAATCCTACTTTGGCTTCTCAGACGCCCAAACCTCCTGGCGCACTGAGATCCTGGCCGGCGTGACCACCTTCGTCACCATGGCCTACATCATCTTCGTCAACCCTTCCATCCTCGCCACAACCGGCATGCCCGCCGCCGGGGCCGCCGCCGCCACATGCCTGGCCGCCGCCACCGGCAGCATCCTCATGGGCGCATGGGCCCGCTACCCTATCGCGCTTGCTCCCGGCATGGGCCTCAACGCCTACTTCGCCTACACCGTCGTTGCCGCCCTCGGCGTTCCCTGGCAAACCGCCCTCGGCGCCGTCTTCCTCTCCGGAGTTCTCTTCCTCCTGATGACCGCCGCTGGCATTCGCCAGTGGCTCCTCTATGCCATCCCTCGTGAACTCTATTCCTCTGTCGCCGCCGGTATCGGCCTATTCATCGCCTTCATCGGTCTCCGCAACGCAGGCATCATCGTCGCCGACCCCGCCACACTCGTCCGCCTCGGCAACCTCCGCGACCCGAAAACAATCCTCGCCTGTGCCGCCCTGCTTCTCACCGCCGCCCTGTACGCCCGCGGCGTCAAGGCCGCCATCCTCATCGGCGTTGCCACCGCTACTGCCGCGGGGCTCGTCCTCAACATCACCCCCTATCAAGCCCCACCCCTTCACCCCGCACAGTGGACCGCCACTTTCGGCCGTCTCGACATCCCCTCCACACTCCGTCTCGGCCTCTTCGAAATCGTGTTCGTCTTCCTCTTCGTCGACCTCTTCGATAACCTCGGCACCCTCGTCGCCGTAGGCAAACGTGCCCGCCTCATTGGCCAGGACGGCAGCATCCCGCGTCTCAACCGCATTCTCACCTCCGACGCACTCGCCACCACCGCCGGAGCTCTCTTCGGCACCTCCACTGTCGTGAGCTACATCGAAAGCGCCGCCGGAGTCGCTGCCGGCGGCCGCACCGGCGTCACCGCCGTCGTCACCGGCTTGTTGTTTCTCCTCGCCCTTCCGCTCGCCTCGCTCGCAGCGGCAATCCCCACGCAAGCCACTGCCTGCGCCCTCATCCTTGTGGGTGCCCTCATGGTCGAGCACACTGCTGAAATCGACTGGAGCGACAAGGCGGTCGCCATCCCTTCATTCCTCACCCTGATCACAATCCCCCTCACCTTCTCCATCGCCAACGGCCTCGCCATCGGCTTCACTTCCTACGTCGCCCTCCAGGTCGCCACCGGCCACGCCCGCCGCATCCACCCCCTCCTCTATCTCCTCGTCGCCGTCTTCCTCCTTCGCTTCGCCTGGCTTGCAGCCGGATGAAGGCCAATTGTGCATGATGATGATGGGACTATCCGAGCAATTCGCTCGATAGCCCGCCCTTCATAAGGAGATCAATGCAGTTCCCCGCAGTTCACATCATCCTGGCACTACTGGTGTCTTCGCTCGCAGGCTTCTCCGCCGAGCCCGCCTTTGTCCCCGTCAAGCACTACCGCTTCAGCACCGTGGACAAGGACGCGCAAATGTGGAGCGCCCTCTACATCGCTTCCAACGGCAAAATCTACGTGGGCCTTTGCACTCACGCGGATGCCGCTAACCTCTATGAGTTCGACCCCAAGACCGAAACCATGCGCCACCTCGCCAACCTCACCGAGCTCAACGGTGAGCGCGGCAAGGGAACCTGGACCAACGGCAAGATCCACGTCCAGATGCAGGAACTCGACGGCTGGATCTACTTCGGCTCGCTCAGCGAGGACAACGGTCCTCCTTCCATCGACGCCGCCAGTTATCAGGGCCCGCGCTGGTATCGCGTCGAGATGAAGACCGGCAAAGTGGAGCGCCTCAGCCTCGTCAACAGCTTCTGGGGTCTCCTCGGCCAGACGATGGACGTCAAGCGCAGGCTCATCTACGGACTCGCCGAAAACGGGCACCTGTACAAGTACCACATCGACAAGGACTGGACCGAAGACCTCGGCCGCGTCGACGAATGGGACGTCTGCCGCACCATCTTCATCGACGACGCCGGCAACGTCTATGGCAGCTACCCTCCCGGCAAGATCTGGAAGTACGATCCCGTCAAGGACCGCACCTTCGACTTCGAAAATATCCGCCTGCCCCTCATCAACCAATCGCGCACCATGGCCAATCCCATGCTCGACCGCAAAGCCCAGTGGCGCATCGTCGAATGGGATCCCATCGACCGTGCCGTCTACGGCATCATCGGCGGCAGCAACCTGCTCTTCAAGTACAACCCCAACGATGGGCCTGAAGGCGTCGTCACCCCGTTGGTCTCGATGGCCGCACCTGGAGTCCGCAACGGCGACCCGATGAACCTGCCGGTTGCGTCGCTCGCCATGGCAATCTCGCAGAAGGAACGCAAGGTCTACTACATCACTGTCATGGCCGGCGATTTCGATTACGGCGCCGTCACCAAGGACGTCATGGGCGCTTCGTTCCTCGTCTCCTACGACTTGAAGGCCGGCCGCCGCGATGACTTGGGTGTCCTGCGCAGCACCGACGGCCGCACCGCATCAGGTATGGGCGGAGCGAAGGTCGACAAGGACGGCCGTCTCTGGTTCGTCGGCGCTTTCAGCGAGCCCGACCCGAAGTTCCAGGTCACCGGCCGCCGGCCCTACAGCATGGGACTCGGCTGCTACGACCCGTCCCGCAAGTAGAAGGGCGAAAGGAGAATCACCATGAAAACCATCAGTATCGTGTTCCTGTTCGCCGCCACGGCATCGGCGCAGCGCTGGGTCAACCCTCACTTCGACACCCACCGCATGGATATCCGCGACCTCGGCTATCCCGACGCAGAACCTGATCCCCGCCGACAACAGCCGCATCTCCGCCCTGCTGGCCCACTCCAACGGCTTCATCTACGGCGCCACCAGCGGCCGCACGCAGTCCTACCTCTTCTTCTACAACCGGTTCATCAACAAAGTCCGCCCGCTCGGCATGATCGCCGACGCCCGCGGCGTCTACCACGGCCTGATCGAAGGCAAGGACGGCGAAATCTTCATCGGCACGGGCCTGAGCATGTACGCCGTGGTCGAGCTGACGAAGAAGTTCCCGGTCGAGATCGAGGGCATCGAGAAGCAGCTTTGGAGAGACATCGCCGCGCCGTACAAGTCGTATGCCGGCGGGCACCTCTATCGCTACAATCCGGCCAAGGGCGACGTCCAGCGCTACACCAACGACTCACCGGCGCAATTGGAGGACCTGGGCATCCCGGTCGCCAACAACACCATCTACGCCATGACGCTGAGCCATGACAAGTCGAAGATCTACGGCCTCACCTATCCGGACGCGCACTTCTTCGTCTTCGACATCGCTACCAAGACGACCAAAGACCTCGGCGAGATCCTCTCTGACAAGGTCTACAGCGGCCCGGAGCGGCATTGGCGCAGCGTGCCTCGGGCGCTGTATTGCCACCCCAAGTCCGGCGACGTCTACATGTCCGGCGACAACGGCTTCATCCTCCGCTACGACCGGCTCGACGGCAAGCTCGAGCTGACCTACATGCGGCTTCCAGGAGAGTATTTGGAGGGCTTGAGTTCATACGACTACCCTGTCGTCGAAGCGTTCGAAACCGATCCGAAAGGCAACGTCCTGCGCCGCGACAAGCGACGGTTTCCTGGTCCGCCTCGACTTCAACCGCGACGAGGCCGTCGTCATCGGCAAGCCGCGTCTCATGCGCCGGGTTCGCGGAATGGCCGCGGGCAAGGACGGCAACCTCTACATGATCACCGGCGAGTTCGAGCGCTCCTGCAAGCTCCACACGTGGGACATGACCGGCAAGGACGGCTTCAGCGAGCTAGGTCCCTTTGCCGTCGATCGCAGCCCTTACTACTCGCACCGCGCCTACCAGTTCGACGCCATCGCCGTGGCTGACGACGGCACGGTCTTCTGCGGCGAGAGCGACCGCGGAGGCAAGCTGTTCATCTACCTCCCTGGTTCCGGCCCGTTCAAAGGCAGGCTCAATCCGGCGAACCCGGAAACCGAGCGCCAACGCAAAGGCACCCCCGGCCTCATCCCCGAACGCCTCTAGGGGGTTAGGGGGGACAGTCACCCCTTAGTCCGTCGTCACGACGGGCTATTCCTGGTGGTATCTGACGGACCCCCTACTCCGACCGCAGCATCTCCGCCGGATCGATCCGCATCGCCCGGATCACCGGCGGCACGCTGCCAGCAGCGCTCCAGCCAGAATCGTAACCGCCGGCAGTGCCAGCATCCGCGTATCCGTCGCCTTCACCTGGTAGAGCAGCGTCTCGACATACCGCTCGCAGCCGATACCCAGGGCAAGCCCCACGCCTGCCCCCAATATCAGCATCGAAAACACCTCGGCCGTCACGCGCCGCACGATGTCGTCCGACCGTCGCCCCCAGCGCCAGCCGGATGCCGATCTCGCGCCGCCGCTGCAGGACCGAGTAATCGAGAACGCCATACAACCCGACTCCTGCCAGCACTAACGCCACCACTGCGAAGAACATCGACATCATCGCCAGCAGCCGCTCCCGGATCGTGTGGGACTGCACGAGTTCAACTTGCGTCCGGATGTTGCTCACGCGGAACTCCGGCCGCACCCGCGACACTTCCTGGCGCAGCACGGGCGTCAGCGCTGCCAGATTGTCCCCCGACGCGCGCACCACGAAGGTTCCCCAATCTGGTGATTTCGCCTCCCCCTTCTCGTCTACCGAACGGAACGGTACGTATACCGTGGGCCGGATCGGCTCCCGCATGTCGACATAACGCGCATCGCGCGCGTAACCCACGATTTGAACCTGTACCCGTTTCTCCCGTCCGATCATCCTCTCGAGCGATCGGCCCACCGGACTGCGCCCCTCGAAGTACTTCCTCGCGAACGCCTCGTTGACAATCGCCACCTGGGGACTGAACTCTTCCGGCCGGAAATCCCTCCCATCAATTAAAGGAAGCCGCATGCAATGAAACCAACCCGGCGAGACGCCGTAGAAGTAGGGAGAGTCGCCCTGCGGAGCCTTCCCGTTGGCCCAGACAAACTCGCCCCAGATGTTGCCGCTCATCAACGGCCAGCCCGCAATCGCCGCCGACTCCACTCCACTCACGCCGCGCAGTTGCTCCACGACTTGCTCCCAATGTTCGAATGGCTGCTTATTTGTTGCTGCCGTTTGCAGAGTCAGCACTCTCTCCGCAACAAAGCCCGTTGGCTGGTTCGACATCCTCTCAAATGTCGAGACAAACAGCCCTGCCACAAAGTGCACCAGGAAACAGAACGCCACCTGCGCCGCCACCAACCCATTCATCAGCCTCCGCCGCGCATGCGGATCCTCGCCGCCCTTCAACGCGCTGGCGGGCTTCACCGCCGAGGCGCGCAGCGCCGGCGCAAGCCCGAACAGCAACGTCACGAGCATTGCCGTCGCTGCGCAGAAGCCCAGCACCCGCCAATCCGCCGGAAGATTCAGCCGCGCCGGATTGTCGGGCGGGTTGATCATGCTCACAACGAATGGCGCCGCCCACCATGCGAACAAGCCTCCGAGCAGCTGTCGCGGCCAGCGCGATCAGCGCGCTCTCTACCAGGACCAACTGCACCAATCGCCCACGCCCCGCCCCGATCGAAACTCGAAGCGCCATCTCCCGCGCCCGCGATGCCGCCTGCGCCGTCATCAGGTTCGCCACGTTTGCGCAGGCAATCAGCAGGACCAGCGCCACCAGCACCGCCAGGATCGACATCGAGCGCCGGTACGTCTTCTGCATTCCTGACACGCCCGCCGCAGCCGGCTCCAGAAATACTGGCGCGCTGAGGTATTTATCCCTCTCCGCCTTCGGCGCACCCGCACTCCAGCCCTTCGACCCGCTCCTGCCTGAACGCCAGATAACGTCGACCTCAGCTTCTGCCGGACCACCTCGCCATCGGCGCCAGGCTTCAACTGCACCCACGTCCTGAACCACATCCAGCCCGCATCGGGAATCGCCGCCGCATTCATCATCGTCGGGATGAAGATGTCGGTCATCGTTCCGGTCTCTGTCCCGGTAAAGCCCTCTTCCAGCACGCCGATGATTTCGCAGCGTGTCCTTGCCCAACCGTACGGAACGCCCCACCACCTTCGGGTCCTTCCCGAACCGGCGCTTCCAATAGTCGTAGGACAGGACCGCCACAGGATGCCCGCCAGGTTTCACGTCGTCGCTTGCCGTCAGTAGACGGCCCAAGGCCGGCTTCAGCCCGAGCGCGCCGAAAGTCCATCCCGACACATACTGCCGGTGCGCCTTCTCCATCTCCGCGTCCGAACCGTAGGTCAAGTCGATCCGGCTGTTGTACGAAATCGCCATCAGCTCGGCCTGGTCTTTCACTGCCGTCCGCAGCAACCGGAACGCCGGATACTCGAAGCCGTCCCCCGTATCGGACTTCCCATCCCGATCCATGATCCCGTAGGTCATGAAGAACAGTCTCTCGGGAGCAGACACCGGCAGCGGCCTGCAGCAGCAGTGCGTCGATCAGCCGGAACGCCGACCCGCACGCCCCGATCGCCAGCGCCAGCGACAGCACCGCCGCTCCCGTCGCCGTCCTGTTCTTGCGAAGCTGCCTGATGCCGAACACCGTGTCCGACCGCAGCGAATCCAGCCATGCCGCAAGCTTTACGTCCCGGCTCTCCTCACGCTTTCTCAGCGTCGAGCCGAACGCCCGCAGCACCTCTTGCCGGTCCCGGCCGTTTTCTACTGCCTCCTCAATGTGCGACTGGATCTCCTCATCGATCTCGTAGTTCACCCGCTCGCCGCGGAACACATTGGTCAGGCGCGTTAACCACGACATCTCAGGCCATCCTCAGCACGCGGTTCACCGCCGTGGTCACCGCTTCCCACCGCGACTCTTCCGCGGCGAGCTGCTTCCTGCCGCCCGCCGTCATCTCATAGACTCGCGCCCGCCGCCCGTTCTCCTTCACCACCCACTCCGCCCGAATCCACCCCGCCTCCTCCATCCTGTGCAGCGCCGGATACAGCGACCCCTCCTCCACCCGCAGCACATCGTCGGAGATTTCCTTGATCGCGGACATGATCACGTAGCCGTGCGAACGCGGCCGCCGCGACAGGATCTTCAACACCAATAAGTCCAGAGAACCCTGGAGGGAGTCAGGTTTTGACATACTCAGTTATCTCAGTATAGAGACGTCTGAGTATCTGTCAAGTAACATCAGCGAGAGCGGGCTCGCCGCATCCGCTCCCCCTCACTCATCCCGCAACGCCGCCATCGGCTCCACCGCCGCCGCCCGCCTCGCCGGCACAAACCCCGCCGCCAACCCCACCAGCGCCAGCAACCCCATCGCTGCCCCCATCGACGCCGGATCCCACGACTTCAGCGAGTACAACAACGTCGACGCCCCCCGCGCCGCCCACAGGGCAAATACCAGCCCAACCACCAACCCCACACCCAGCAACAATCCCGTCTCCCGCAGCACCAGTCGGATCACTCTCCCCCGATCCGCTCCCAACGCTATCCGCACCCCGATCTCGTTCCGGCGCCGCGCCACCATGTACGCGATCACCCCATACAACCCCAGCGTCGCCAGCAGCCCGGCCAGTAACGCAAAGGCCCCCGACAACATCGCCATCAGCCGGTCCCGCAGCAGCGATTCCTCCAGTTGCTTCGAAAACGACTCGAACTCCACGCCAATCGCCGGACTTACCCCCGCCACCGCCTCCTTCACCCCGCGCATCACCTCCCCCGGCGACCCCTTCACACGCAGCACGTACCTCGCCCCCGGACCCGGCTCATCGTCCTGCTGCGCCGGAAAGTACCCGATTGGCACGAATGCCTCCCGCAGCTCGTAATACTTCGTGTTCTTCACCACACCCACAATCTGGAACAGCTCCTCCGGCTTGCCCGCCGGAGCTTCCAGCCGGAACGTCCGCCCCACAATATCCGGCCTCCCAAAGAACTTCCGCCCGAACTCCTCATTCACAATCGCCACCTTCGGCGAGGACAGCGTGTCCTGCGGTGTAAA
Source organism: Bryobacteraceae bacterium (assembly GCA_963714395.1). Taxonomy (GTDB): domain Bacteria; phylum Acidobacteriota; class Terriglobia; order Bryobacterales; family Bryobacteraceae; genus JACADU01. The sequence goes on along the minus strand of CAVQOO010000039.1, from coordinate 32,859 downwards.
CTCGCGCCCCGCCAGCAACGCCGTCCCCATCGTGTGAAAATAATTCGGCCCCACGCGGTTGAAATTCGATTGCTTCCCGCTCCCCGCCGCCGTTGCCCCATCCGGACCAATATCGTTGTTCCACCCCGCCCCGCTCACCGGGGTAAACCACACCTGCGCCGCCGAGACCACGCCCGGGACCGTCGACACCCGCTCGTACAGCTCGCGATACATCCCCAGAATCCGCTCCGTCGCAAGCTTCCCACCCCGGCTGAAGTCGACACTCACCGCCATCACCCCCTCCGGCTTGAATCCCGCATCCGTCGTCATCAGGTTGCGCAGGCTCCGCACGAACAGCAGCGCCCCGGCGAGCAGCACCAGTGAAAACGCCACCTGCGTCACCACCAAAATCCGTCGCAAACTGAACTTCTCCGGACCCGCCGTCATGCTCCGTCCGCCCGACCGGATCGCCGAAGCCGGAGCCATCCGCGTCGCCCGCAACGCCGGAACCAGCCCGAACAGCAGGCACGTCACACCCCCCAGCGCCGCCGCAAACCCCAGCACCCGCCAATCCAATGCTAATTCCACAAAGAGCGGGCTTCCCGCTGTGCTGATGAACGCGATCATCCCCCGGCTCAATCCCTGCGCCAGCACCGTGCCCAGCGCTGCGCCCGCCGCCGCCAGCAGCAGACTCTCCGCCATCAGTTGCCGCACCAGCCGGCCCCGCGACGCCCCTAACGCCAACCGCACCGCAATCTCCCGCTCCCTCACGCTCGCCCGCGCCAGCAGCAGATTCGCCAGGTTCGCGCAAGCAATCAGCAGCACCAGCCCCGTCGTCGCAAGCAACAGCCACAGCGGCTGCTCGTACTGTCTCCGCAGCCCCGACACCCCCGTCCCTCCCTCCGTCGCGCCGATCTTGTTCGCCAGGTACTTTTTCACCATGTCCGGCTTGTACCTCTCCGGCAATGTCGCCTCCATCAGTCCCGGCGACAACGTGTGCAGATGCGCCTTCGCCCTCTCCACACTCCACCCCGGCTTCAACCGCCCCAGCATCGCCAGCCACCACGCATGCCTTACCGGAATGCGCCCCTTCTGGTCCTCCGCCAGCAGCCGGTCCGAGCACAGCGGAATCGACACGTCGAACCGCCGCCCCACCTCCACGCCGAAAAACGAAGCCGGCGCCACACCAATCACCGGGAAGACCTTCCCCCCCAGACTCACCGTCCGTCCCAGCACCCCCGCATCGCCGCCAAACTCCCTCTGCCAGAACGCATGACTCAGCACCGCTCCCGGACTCGGGCACGCGTCCGTATCATCCTCTGCCGTGAATGTCCTGCCCGATCACCGGATTCACCCCGAGCACCCGGAAGAAATCGCCGTTCACATACAACCCCTCCGCATAGCGCGTCTCACCGCCCACGGCGAGATTGAATCGCGTCGCGCTCCATACCGCCAGCCCGCTAAACGCCTGCTGCCGCTTCCGGATCTCGTCCCACTGCGCATACGTCAACCGCGAGTTCCGCGTCGAGAACCACCCGGACCTCGCCGAATCCTTCTCAAAGTCAACAAACGCCAGCTCCCCTGGCCTCTGCACCGGCAACATCCTCAGCCGGATCGCCTCCACCAGCCCAAAAATCGCTGTGTTTGCCCCAATCCCCAACGCCAGCGACGCCACTGCCACCAGCGTAAACCCCGGACTCTTCCTGAGCTGCCTCAGCGCATAAGCCACATCTTGCATACCCGCTTAGACGACCCACCCCCTCCCCCGGTTGGCAAAAACGATCGGTCGCGGTCACCGGCCAACTCACTCCATTCGCAGTGCCGAGATTGGCTCAACCTTCATTGCGCGTCGCGCCGGGAAATAGCAGGCTGCGATGGCGACGCCGGTCAGCAACAGCGAGACAGTAACGAACGTCAACGGATCGGTGGCGGCTCACGCCGAACAGCAGACTTGAGCCCGCCCGACCCAGCCACAAGGCTCCGACGAGCCCGAGCACCAGACCAGTCAGGCTCAGCTTCAGCCCCTCACCGATGATCATGCGGAAGATCTCGCCGGCCTGTGCGCCGACGGCCATGCGGATACCGATCTCGTGTGTGCGCGTCGCGATCGAGTACTGGATGAGCCCGTAGATCCCGATGGCCGCCATCAGCAGCGCGACGACGGAGAACCCGATCAGGAGCGAGGTCTGGAAGCGACGCTGGGTGAGGAAGTCGTCGAGCTGGCTTTCCAGTGTCGTCACTGCCATAGATCGGTGCATACTTTTCCACGCGACGCACGGCAGCTTGAACTGCCCCGGCCATCGTCAGCGGGTCGTCCATGGACGTTCGGACGAGAAGAATCGCGCGCCCGGGAGGATTCTGCGCCAGCGGCTCGAACATCTGCGGGATCGGTTCGTTCTCCAGTCCCTGGCGGCGCATGTCGCCCACGACTCCGACGACCGTAAACCACGGACTGTCGGAATCCGCAGCGCCGAACTTGAACCTCTTGCCCACTGGATCGCGCCCGGGCCACAGGCGGCGAGCCATCGCCTCATTGATGATCGCCACCGGCGGAGAATCAGGGCCATCCGAGTCGAAAAGAAGCGGCCTCTGAGTAATGGGAGTCCCGAGGGCCTTGAAGAATCCCGCGCTGACCTCGTCTCTTCGGAACCGCAGGCGCTCGGAAATAGGCCGTGACGTCCCCTTCGGCGGTGACGACCTGTGTCGCGCTGCTACCGAGGAAGAGATCGCCGATGATGCCGGCGCTCTCCACGCCGGGAAGCGATTCGACTTGCTCGAGCACGCGGTTGTAAAAGTCGGCCCGTTGCGCGGGCGCTATGGAGGCCGGAGAGGCGAGTGAGACCGAAAGAACCCGCTCAGGCCTGAATCCCAGATCGACGTTCTGGACGGACGACAGCTTCGGACCAGCAGACCGGCGCCAACGAGCAGAATGATCGCCAGCGCAAATTCCGTCACCACCAGAGCGCGGCGGATTCGACGCGTGGCCGCTCCGCCCGCGATCCCTCTTCCCCCTTCCTGGCCGGAGGGCCTCAGGTCTCCGCCGCGCCATGGTTATCGCCGGCGCCAGTCCAACCAGGATTCCCGTGAGGAGGCAAAGTGCCAAGGCCCAGCCGAGCACGTCGGATCGAGGCTGACCTCGTTCAGACGAGCCAGGTTGCCGGGCTTCACGGCCAGGATGAGGCGAATGCCCGCGTAGGCCACCAATAAGCCCAGCGAACCAGAGATGACGGCCAGGGTCAGACTCTCCGCGAGCAGCTGCCGGACGATCCGCGCACGGCTGGCTCCGAGCGCCGCTCGAACGGCGATCTCCCTTTCGCGGCTGGCGCTGCGAGCCAGCGAGAGGCTCGCGACGTTGGTGGCGGCGATCAGGAGCACAAGCAAAACCGCGCCCGTCAGCATCCACAACGCCAGCCGCGACCGCGGTCCGATGACGTGAAGGCTCAACGGGACGACGCTAATGCCCCGGTTCCGCTGGCCGCCGGCAACTGCTCGTCGAGACGGCGCGCGATCGCGCTCATCTCCGCCTGGGCCTGCTCGAAGGTCACGTTCGGTCGAAGTCTCCCGATCGACGAACCAGGAACCTGCGCCGCGCGCGCGGCGCACGGCCTCCCAATCCGGATACATCGTGTGCGGCTCCCACACATCCGCGGTCGGATTGGAAATCCGCGGGGAGGATGCCGATGATCCGGGAAGGAGCGCCGTCGAGCTGAATGGTCGCGCCGATCGCATCGAGCGAGCCTCCGAAACGGGTTTGCCAGAAGCGATGACTGATCAGAGCCAGGCGTTGCCGCTGCTCGGCCTCCTCAGTCGAGAAGATGCGCCCATGCAAGGGCTGAACGCCAAGCAATGCGAAGAGGTTGGGTGAGAGTCCTGAGCGACGCCGATCTGTCTCCGCCCCGTCCGCCGTCGTCAGCGTCGCCGAAACGGCATCGAAGAAGGCCATGTCCGCGAAGCTCTGGCTTTGGCTTCGCCACTGTTCGACATTCCAATAGGCCGATCCGGCCTTCGCGAAGGTTCTGGCTCGGATCCTCGCTCCACAACATCGCCAACTGCTCCGGCGATCGATACGGAAGCGGCCGGAGCAGCACCGCATTCAGCACGCTGAACATTGCGGTATTGGCGCCGATCGCCAGCGCCAGGACGGCGACGGCGGTCGTCGTAAAGCCGGGGCTCTTGCGGAGGGTGCGCACCGCGTAGCGTATGTCCTGCGCCATCGTTTCGACCAGGGCGAACGCCCTTCGTTCGCGGTAGCTTTCCTTCATCGGCTCCATGGCTCCAAAGCTGCGCAGTGCGGCATATCGCGCCTCTGCCGGATTCATGCCGGCTTTGAGGTTGTCCTCAATCTGCATCTCCAGGTGAAAGCGAACTTCATCATCCAGCTCGCGCTCGAGCCGCTTGTGTTCGAACAGGCCGCGCAGCCGGGCGGCAACCACGCTGGCCCAGCTCATCCGCGCTCCTCCGCCAAGCTCTTCGGGTCAAAAGCAAGGAAGCGTTCAATCGTGGATGACATGCGCCTCCACTCCTCGGTTTCCTTGGCGAGCCGCTCCCGTCCGGCCGCGGTGATGGAGTAAAACCTCGCCTTGCGGTTCTTCTCAGACATCCCCCACTTGGAAGCAATCCATCCTTCCTGCTCCATGCGCAGGAGCGCCGGATAGAGAGTGCCCTGGTTGAGCTGCAGCAAGTCTTTGCTGATCTGCTCGATGCGGCGTGCAATGCCGTAACCGTGCATCGGTCCGAGCGCCTCCAACGTTCGTAGGACGAGGAGAATCAGAGTGCCCTGGAGAACATCGGCTTTGTCTGTTTGGCCGCTGTTCATTTGGTAACCTACAGGAACAGCATAGGAGATGTTCCTGTAGGTGGTCAACAGGAAAAAGATGCAACAAAATGATGCCTTGACATCCTAGGCATCCACGCCTATTCTGATATCTCGAATGTCTAGGCACATCGAGAAAACCCCCGGCGACGCGGAACTCCTTCAAGGAACACTCGACATGCTCATCCTGAAGGTCGCCGCCCTTCGTCCGATCCACGGATACGCGATCGTCCAAAGGATCCAGCAGATTTCCAAAGATGCCCTCCAGATTCGCCAGGGCTCCCTCTATCCCGCTCTCTACAGGCTGGAGAACCGGGGGTGGCTGCAGGTCCGAATGGAAGACGACCGAGGGTGGGCGAGAGGCCAAGTTCTACAGCCTGACCAAAGCAGGGCCGGCAGCAACTGGAGTCGGAAACAGCAGGCTGGAAGCGTCTTTGCGAAGCCATCTCGTTGGTGCTTGAAACCGGAGAGTGAGGCGCCGGAAGTATGAAATGGGACTCCTGGTTCAGACGCCGCCGTTGGGAGCGGAGAATGGACGCCGAACTCCGGTTCCATCTCGATAGCTTGATCGGCGACTACATGGGACAAGGCTTGAGCCGCGAGGAGGCGGAGCTGCGCGCGCGCAGAGAGTTCGGCGCAGTGGAACTGGCCAAGGACGAATGCCGCGACCAGAGGCCAGCCGAATGGCTCGACCACATCCTGCGGGATTTTCGCCACGCCGGCCGCTCGCTGCGGAGAAACCTCGGATTCGCGGCGGCTGCCATCATCACGCTTGCACTTGGCGTCGGCGCCAACGCGGCCATCTTCAGCATCGTCTACGCCGTGCTCTTGAAGCCGCTTCCCTACCGGCAACCAGAGCAGATCCACAGTGTTGAGATCGTTATTCCGGAGCGTATCAGTCAATTCGCCAGCCTTCCGGTGACAATCCAGTCCTACCTGGAGTGGCGCAAGGCTGACACCGTGTTTTCCGGCATGGCCGTTCTTACACCTTGGGAAGTGAATCTGGTCGGGGACGGCGAGCCGGAGCGTGTGGGCGGCGCGCGAGTTTCGGCCAACTTCTTCTCCTTTCTCGGCGTCCCGATTGCGCATGGGCGCGGGTTTGCCGCCAACGAGGAGCAACCCGGCAACGACAAAGTCGTCGTCATCAGCGACTCGCTGTGGCGCAGACGATATGGGGCCGACCCTGCGCTGATCGGCAAAAGCATCAATATCGGCGAAAGCCATGTGGTCGTAGGGATCGCGCCGCCCTCGCTCCTGGTGCCGACCAAATCACTGCTTCATCCGATTCTCCCTTTCGCGCCCGCAATCGACGTTTGGAAACCCATCGCGCCTTCCAAGAGAGAATTGGAATCGGAGAGTTGGGACCATGGACTGCTCGTCCGGCTTCAACCAGGGCAGGACCCGTCGCGCGGACGGCAGCAACTGCAAGCCATCCTCAACGCGCAGATTCGTGCGAAGAACCCGGACCTGAAGATCGACCTCCAAACCCGGCTTGTCCCGATTCGCGAAGTCTATGCAGGAAACGTTCGCTTGCGGCTCCTGCTCATCCTCGCCGCCTCCGTCTTGCTCCTGCTGACGGCGTGCACCAATATCGCGAATCTGTTCCTGGCGAGGGTGGCGAGCCGGGCCAGCGAGTTCGCCACGCGTATCGCGCTTGGCGCTGGACGCACCAGGATCCTGAGCCAGATGCTGGCCGAGACCACCGTGCTTGCCTTGCTTGGCGGATTGCTCGGAGCGGCCATCGCCGGCTATGGTGCCGGCCTGTTGGCCGCGAATGGCCCCGACGAGTTGCGGCTATTTGCCGGCACCCGCCTGACCCTGCCAGCATTCCTGTTCGCAATGGCGGCGAGCCTGGCCACCGGATTCGCTTGCGCAGCAATTCCAGCCTGGCAGCTTTACCGGAGAGATGCGGCAACGGGTCTTCAGGAAGCCGCCAGAACCGCCGTTGGAGGCGCAAGGGCAAGCCGCTCCCGCCAGTATCTTGTCGGAGTGCAGATGGCGCTCGGAACGGCGCTGCTGGCTTCTGCCGGCCTCTTGCTTCATAGCTTCGTCAATCTGATGGGCGCCGACCGCGGCTACCAGGTGGAGCGTGTCCTCGCGGTTGATTTGTCGCTCTTCGGCCCGCGCCAGGACCCCGCGGGATTCTATCGCCAACTGGCCGAGAACACGCGAGCGCTTCCCGGCGTTTTGGCTGCGGGGGCGATCAACGATCTTCCCGCGGTCGCCGGATCAACCGGCGCCAGCCGCACGATCTTCCACTCAACGGACGCAGACTATCAGCGGCTCGTCATGCAGCGGCCCGTCGCAATGATTCGAAGCGTGACGGCCGGCTACTTTGCCGCCAGCGGCACCGCCTTGCAGGCCGGCCGATTCCTCACCGATCAGGAGCAAGCCCTGGTCGCCTTGGTGAGCGAGTCTCTGGCAAAACGTCTCTGGCCCGGGGAATCACCGGCCGCCGTTGTCGGCCGCACGCTCCGGCAGGGGAACGTCACTGGACCACTGATCACTATTGTCGGCGTAGTCCAGGATGTCCGTCCCGGCGCTGCTGATCGTGAGTTGCCGCCGTTCATCTACCGGCCTCATCCCCAGTGGGCCAGCGGACCCGCCACCTTGGTTGTGAGAACGGCACAGGATCCCGCCGCCCTGGCCCCGGCGGTCCGTGCTGAAATCAGAAAGATGGACTCCGAACCTTCCGATTCCCGCAATACGCACAATGCGAGAGATCGTCTCGACCTCTGTAGCGCAGCGGCGTTTCCAAATGACGCTGACTTCCTTGTTCGCACTGGTGGCGCTTCTCCTTGGGGCGGTGGGAGTCTACGGCGTGGTCAGCTACTCAGTCACCTGCCGGACGCGGGACATCGGACTTCGGACTCGCGCTTGGGGCAATGAGAGGCGACATCATGCGTTTGGTCTTGCTGCGGGGTATGCAGCCGGTCCTGATCGGTCTCATCGCCGGATTGGTTGGCGCTGTCGCGATTGCCGCCGCCCTGCGCAGCCTGCTCTTCGGGATCACTCCCACTGACCCGATCTCGCTCGGCGGTGTTGTGCTGGTACTGCTGTTGACGTCTCGGCTGGCATGCTTCATTCCCGCGCGCCGCGCGGCGCGATTGGACCCGATGATCGCACTTCGTCACGAATAAGGAGACCTCGCTGCAGTCTTCTACTTCCGCAACGTCTCCCTGAGCCACGCCACCATCTTCTGCTTGTACGCCTGCCACGCCGGGTTCTTCTCCCATGCTCCAATCCCGTGCGGCGCGCCCTCCACCGTGAACACCTCACATTTGTTGCCTGCCGCCTTCAGCTTGTCGCACAGCAGCGGCGATTGGTCGTACGGCACCGCCGCATCCTTCGTCCCGTGAATGAACAGAAACGGCGGCAGGCCCTTCTTCACATAAGTTGCCGGCGACGCCTCTTTCAGCTTCGCGATCCCCGCCTCGTCCAACTTCTCAATTCCCAGGAACTGCCGCAGATTCTTCCCGACTTCCTTCCTCTCGCTCTCGCGCTTGAGTAGATCGTGCGGACCATAGAAATCCACGACCGCCGCCACGCGCGTCTCTTTCGTTGGCCTCACACCGGCCATGGCCACCAGATGCCCGCCAGCCGACTCCCCCATCAACGCGATCCGCTTCGGGTCTACCTTGTATTCCTTTGCGTGCGTCTTCACCCACCGCACTGCCGCCTCCACATCCTCCACCGCGGCCGGATATTTGTGCTGCGGCGCCAGCCGGTAGTTGATCGTGAACCAGGCAAATCCCGCCTCGGTCAAAACAGGCAGCAGCGGCTTGTCATAGCTCCGTTTGGTCCCGTTCTCCCAGCCGCCGCCATGCACCACGATCACCGCCGCAAACGGCCCTTTCCCTTCCGGAATCGACGCATCCAGCGTCAGCGCCACGCCCCCCGGCTTGGCGAACTCAATGTCGTTCTTCTCCACGGCCAACGCCGCCAACAACAAACAAATGGGGACAGTCACCCTTTACTCCCTTCCGTAGTCCACCTTATTCCCATGGACTAGTGATCCGCCACTCCCCCGTCGGGAAACCTCAATTGCTGCCGGTTGTGCGGTTGATACGGCCTCTTCGCAGCCACCTTCTCGTCCAACCCCACGCCCAACCCCGGCAAATCCGGCGGAAGCGCAAATCCCTTTTCATAGCGCGGACCATCGCTCATGAAGAGATCCTTCCAATACTGCTCGTTCCCCCGGTGCGTGATCTCCTGAATCCCCAGGTTTGGTGTCGAGAAATCAACGTGCAGCGACGCCAGCGTGCTCACATCGCTCTGAGGGTTGTGCGGCGCCAGCTCGATCCGGTACGCCTCCCCGATCGTGGCGATCTTCTTCATCTCGAGAATCCCGCCGCAATGCACTACATCCGGCTGAATGTAGTCCACCAGGTGCCGGCTGCAGATCGGCGTAAAACCGTACTTGGTAAACAGCCGCTCGCCCGTCGCCAGCGGTATTTTTGTCTTGCCGCGCAGGAGTGCAAGCTCATCCAGGTCCTCGATCTGCGTTGCCTCCTCGACAAAGTATGGAGCGTATTCCTCGGCCCGCCGGCAGAAATCCACAGCCATGGTCGGCGTCGCCTTGCCATGCAGGTCGATACAGATCTTGAAATCCTCTCCCACCGCCGCGCGCACCGCCTTCAGATTGGCAATCCCCTCTCTCACTGACCGCACAGGATCGATCACGTCACCTTGCGTGGTGATAAAGGCAGCCTTGCACCCCGTCCAGCCTTCCTCCTTCGCCTGCAGCCAGTTCTTCGCGTACTCCTCGGGTGTTCGCCCGCCGGCGTGCACGTACATCTGCACTCGCTCCCGCGCCTTGCCGCCCAGCAGCCTCCAGATCGGCTGCCCAAGCGCCTGCCCAAGAATGTCCCACAGAGCAATCTCCACCGCGCTGATCGCCGAATTCAGAATCGGCCCGCCTCGCCACCGCGGCCATCGATACATCGCCTGCCAGTGCATCTCGATGTCGCACGGATCGAGTCCCACGAGATATCGCTTGTGCTCCTCGATTGCCGCCGCCATCGTGGCCTCTTTGCTCGTCACTGAGCCCTCGCCCAATCCAGTGATTCCCTGGTTCGTGTAGATCTTCACGAATACGTAGTTCACTGCATTGACGCCGCCGCGATTCACGATGAAAGTCTTCAGGTCGGTCACCTTCAGGTTGAGCGGCTTCGCCTTTTCGCGAGCCTGTGCCAACAGCCCTACCGCCGGCGTCAGCGCGGCCATCCCGGCAGTCGCGATCCCCGCGCCGGCTTGAACAAACTTTCGGCGTGTCATCTCGTGACGATACACCGCTGTGCGTTGGTCATCAACCTGCTTCGGAATAGTGCTCCCTGAGCTCTTGGCCAACCTCAGCCCAGGAAGCGGATATACTCATCCTGAATACTCCTGAGTGAGGTGCTCGTGACCCTGGCCCTCACCATACTTCAGGCGTCCAGGCACCATGGACACGCGACTCCGCACCCCGCAGAAAGGAACCCTATGGACCTCGAAGACTGCAGTGCTCTACTCACTCATTCTGAATGTGCGGACGCGATCATCTGGAAGTCGGTCCTCGCCCTGGGCCAGGAGGATGTCGAGCTTCGCACCAAGCTCCATCACATTCATCTGACTCAATGGATCTATCTGCAAATCTGGCGAGGCGACCCCGTGCAGCTTCCCGCACTCGACTCCTTCCCCAAGCTGGATGACATTCGGGAATGGGCGCGAAACTACTACCGCGAGCTGGCTAACTATCGCGACGCGCTACCCGGCTCAAACCTCACCCGCGACGTTCACTTCCCATGGGCGGATCTCCTGGTAGAACGCTTCGGCAAAGTCGAACCCGCAGCCTGGAAGGACACCCTCCTGCAGGTCGTCATGCACAGCGCTTATCACCGCGGCCAGGTGGCTCGGCGACTTCGCGAGCTGGGAGCCGAACCTCCAACCACCGACTACATTGCCTGGATCTGGCTTGGCCGCCCTCCCGCCGCCTGGGATTAGCGCTTTTCCAGCGAATACGAGACGATCTCCTCATCGTTCCGCACAATGATGTGCCGGTTTGCATACGCCGGATGCGTCCAGTTCACTGCCCCCAGTTCCCTGCGGTTCCCCGAGTTCGACGTGGGCTTGATGAGTGCTGTCCGGCTGATCTCCTCATAGCCCCGCGGCGACAACTTCGCGATGATCAACTCCCCGCGGTCGTTGTTGATGAAGTACCTGTCTCCGTGTCGCACGATGAAGCCCGACGCCCAACGCGCCTTCTCCTTCGTCACCGCCAGCGTCTCCCACACTCGCTCTCCCGTCTTCAGATTCAAACATCGAAACTGCCCGTAGCTGCAAATGCCGTAAATATAATCCCCGTCGATCACCGGAGTGTTCACTACCGCGTGGAGGCCATCAGTTGTGATCTCACTGTCGCTCTTGCCTTTCCACAGCATCTTGGAGCGCACCCCATCGAGTTCCATCAGCATTGATCCGTTGTAGAACGACGACACCAGGAGTCGCCCGGCGCTGAACACCGGCGTTGCCAGCGTCATCCCGAAGTTCACGCGCATTGGCTGTTGCCAGTGCACTTTCCCCGTGCCGGGATCGAGCGAGTACACGGCTTCGGGATGCCAGATGATCAACTGCCGTTCGCCACGCGCCTCGAAAATCACCGGTTGCGCGTAGCCCATGTCCTCGCCCGGCGCCGCCGATCTCCAGATCTCCTTCCCCGTCCTCTTGTCCAGCGCCATCACCAGCGCGTCAGGCCGACCGCCCGCAATGATCACCAGTCGCTCGCCGTCCACCAGAGGCGCCCCCGCTATCCCCCAACCGGGCAACTGCGTTCCGTAGTCCTTCGCGTAATCCTTGCGCCAGATCACCTCGCCCGTCCTGCTGTTCAGGCACAGCAGCACCCCGCTCGCGCCCACCACATACACTCGATCTCCATCCACTGTCGGCGTCGCCCTCGGCCCATACCCGTAGCTGATGCCCCGGTAGTCCGCATTCCACTCGCGCGTCCAGAGAATCTTTCCGCTCTTTTCTTCCAGGCAAATCGCCCGTTCGATTCCCCCCGATCCTGGCCCCTTTTCGAAGTCGGTCACGAACACACGACCCCCTGCCACCGCAGGCCCCGCAAACCCCGCCCGAATCGGCGTCCGCCACGCCGCCTTCAACCCCTCCTCCGGAAACTTCTCAACAATCCCGGATTCGTTCCACACTCCCAGCCGCCCCTTGCCGCGCCACTCCGGCCAATCCTCTCCGTGCGCGGGACTTATCGCACACACCAGAATCAGCAGGGTTTTGGTCGCTCGATTCATCCTCACGCACCTCCAACCGCAGCCCTCGCCAACAGCTCCTTCAGTCGTGCGGCCGTCTCCTCAACCAGCGGCTCGGTCAGCAACGTCAGATGACCACCCGACACCGTGTGGACTTCCACTCCCTCTTCTGCCAATTCTCTCCAACCCAGCCGCCGGTCCAGCGGCGATCCCGACTGCGGATGCTCCTTTGCCAGAATCAGGATGATCCGGCCGGGGTAGGTCGCGGGCCTGTAGAGCCTTGCTGCCCGCATGTTCGCCTCACTCACAGTTGTTCCCGTTTTCAGCATCCCGTTCGACTCCGGAATCCGCCACAGCAAACGTGCCGCCGCGCTCCGGACTGATCTGCCGATGTGCGCCTCGACAGCCTGCAGATAGTTGCTCAATCGCGCGGCCTTGCCGCCTTTCCCCGCCAGCTCCAAAAGATGATAACGAACTGCGCGCGCGAACAACTTTCGATGCCGCCAAAATCCCGGATAGCCGGGAGTGGGCGCATCGACAATGACCAAGAGCGGCACCTCCTCGCCCGACGAGCGCAACTGCCTCGCCGCCTCAAAGGCGACCAGGCCCCCCAGGCAATGCCCGCCCAGAAGATAGGGGCCCTTCGGCTGAATGGCCCGCATGGCCTCGACATACTTGCCCGCCGAGTCGGCTAGCGAGTACACGCCCCGCTCCTCCGGCAGTACCGGATCGCGCATCACGAAGAACGGCTGTGTATCGCCCAGGTGTCGCGAAAGCGGCAGTAGGTAGTGAGGACTCTCGTCCACCCACGGGACGAAGAACAGAGGCGTTCGCGACCCTCGCGGCTGGAGCGCCACGGCCGCCGGGTGTCTCCCCAAGGTCCCGGCACCATGCTCCGTCCCGGCGCCCCTCTCGATCACCTTCGCCATCGCGCCGATCGTCGGAGCATCCATGAAATCGATCCGTTCCAACACACCGCTCGGCAAAGCGTAACTCTCCTGCACCTGAGCTAGCAGCAAGGCCGCTGCAAACGAATCCCCACCCAGTTCGAAAAAGTCGTCGTCGATACCCACCCGTTCCACCCGCAGAATCTCCGACCACATTCGCGCCAGTTGCCGCTCCAGTGCGCTCTCCGGCTCAACGAATTTCGCCGGGCCGCTCCGTTTCTTCGCAAGTTCGGGCCCCAGTTGCCGCGATAGCTCCAACCGTCGAACCTTTCCTCCTGGCCCCTTGGGGATCTCCTTCAGCAGGCACACGCGTGCCGGCACCTTGTAGTCCGCCAGAAGGTCTGTCGCGAACCGCCTCAGTTCCGTCTCGCTCGCGCTCTCGCCCGCTCGCAAAGCTACCACCGCCGCAACATCCTCCCCGAGCCGCTCGTGCGGCATCGAGAACACCGCGGCCTCCGTCACCGACGGATGGCGCAACAGTGCCTCCTCCACTTCTCTCGGCGCGATCTTCTGCCCGCCCCGGTTGATCAGCTCTTTCACCCGGCCCGTGATGAACAGATAACCATCGAGATCCTGCCACCCGAGATCGCCGGTTCGAAACCAGCCATCCACGAAGGCGTGCCTGTTCGCCTCCGCGTCGTCCTCGTACCCGCTCATCACATTGGGTCCGCGGACCAGAATCTCTCCGGTTTCCCCAGGCCTCGCCGGCACCCCGCCCGGTCCCGCGATCCTCAGCTCACACCCCGCCGGCAGCCCCGCCGACCCCGCCTTGCGCTTCGCGGGCGGCAGTGGACTGCACGTGATCAACGGCGCCGCCTCCGTCATCCCGTACGCCTCAATCACCGGCGCCTGAAACGCCTCTTCCGCCTCCCGGAGCACCTCCGGCGCCACCGATGATGAGCCGGAGCGGATCAGCCGGATGCCGCATTTCTCCACCACCTCACGCCGAACCCGCGCTTGACCGGCAAGATCCCGGAGCGTGGCGGGTGGGACATAAATCCACGTCGGCCTGTATTCGTCCATCCAGTCGAGGAACCTGGCATTGAAATTGGCCGGCGCAGCGTAGAGCCCCGAACCCGAGTTCACCACGATGAGTGCCAACGCCACGCCCACGACGTGGTGCATGGGGACTACTCCCAGCAACCGGTCCTCCGGCCCCAGTTCGAGACTCCGCGTGCTGAAACGCGCCGACGCGCAGAGATTCGCTTGCATCAAAGGGACCTTTTTCGGCTGCCCTGTGGTCCCTGACGTCTCCATGAGGAGCGCGACGTCGGCTGGCAGCGACTCGCTCGACTGCTGCCGTGGTCCGATCCCTACTTCCGCCCGCAGCGAGAACAACCCTGCTGGCGCACTCGGATCAGCTTCGAGCCCGATCACCGGAATCCCCAGCCGCTTTGCGGCATCCGCCGCGGCGGGGGCGATCCCCCCACCAACCAGCAGCGCATCCGCCTTCAGGCGCCGCAGCCGCACCTCGAGCTCCGCCTCGCGGTACGCAGGGTTCAGCGGCAGGGCGGTCGCGCAGCGCATCACGGACAGTGCGCAGGTCACCGCCTCTGCCCCTGTATCAACCACCATCGCCAGCCGGTGCTTCCGGCTCACCCCCAGCTCGCGCAATCGCGCCGCTATCCCGCCCGTGAACTCGTGCAACTCTTCATGGGTGAGGCCCTTGCGCCCCGGTTCGGAGATCGAAACCGTTCCAGGCGTGCGCATCGCACTACTCGCCAACAGGCTCTCAACGGTTTCGGTTGCGAGTATCGGAGACGTCCCAGCCATCAAACTCCCGGATGCGCCCGGCGCACTCTGAGAGTATATGCCCACCCGTCATTGCCGGTTCTCACCCCAAGATCCTTTCCACCAGAAGACAGGCCGGAGAGAACGAACCAATCCGGCCTGTCGCCCCCGGTTCTGGTGCCCCGCAGCGAGAAACTTCAGCACTCTCAATATCCTGTCCGCCATCCCATCCCGAACCCTCCAAGGCAAGGAGCCCCAGTCGAGGCGCCGCAGGCTCCTTGCAACACGGGAGCACGGCTATGGGTAGCTGACAGGAATTGAAGTGATGGCCTCGCCGGCGAAGCGGAGGCCCAGCGCGGCGACAGACCCAGTGGTCACCGCTAACCTGGCCATGCCGCGTTTCCCCGTCACCCCGGCCAAGCCGGGCTGATCGCGAAGGTTGAAAACCACTCTGTTGTGAGCGGCCAGATTCAGCGTGACGGTGCCGATCTGCGCTCCGTCGTTTCCGTACACTGTCATCGTGACCGCGATGGAACTTGTAGCCGGATTGACCACCGCCATCGCCGTCGTCAACGCTGTGTCATCCCAAGTGACGTTCGCCATCTGACGCGAATCCTCGCTCAACGGGACAACCGCCTCCTGGTCCGGTCTGCCCGCCGCCGTCTGCCGGAAGACGCCATACCCTATCACCCCAGACGGAAGTATCGCCTCTGCCCAACCCTGCCGCAGCACGCCGCTATTGGGCGCTTCCAGCAGCACCGTCGCCTTGGGCGCGATCGTCACCGTGTGCTCGGTCACCGGCCCGATACCCGATAACGGCACGCTCAGGTCGCTGCCATCGGCTCCGTAAAACTCCACCCCTATTCGCGCCGGCGCATCGGTCGTGTTGGAGAAGTACATCCCCGTATACCATCCCCCGCCAAAAGCGAGTTGCGGGAGGATGTGCGACTTTCCAGTCACCGGCGTGTCTGCTGCCTCCGTGATCGACAGCGATGTCGTGTAAATCGTGTCGCCCTGGTTGTTGCCGCTGTTGTTTGACGCATTTCCTGCGGCATAGAACGTCACTTGGCCCGAACCTGCCGCCGGCGCCGTCCAGCTCACTTCCCAAGTCGAGGATCCGGCCGTCCCCGCCGAAGTCCCCGCTGCCGTGTGTGTCACATACTCACCCGCCGCACCCCCAGGCGCGAACTGCGTCGTCGTTGCATTGTCGATCGCGAAGGTGCCGGCCAGCGTCAGCTTGTCCGCGCCTCTTCGTCCGGTCACCTGAAATCCCCAGCGGTTGGCTGTCGGATCGGTCAGCGTCACACGCACCTTGTATGTGCTTCCGGGCGTGTAGCTGCCACCGCTCGGAAACTCGATCTTCAGGCTGCCCGGTCCCGTGTTCAGCGTACCCGTATGGCATGCTGTGCAGTTGTCGCCCGGAGGTGCGCCCGTCCTGCCCGCCGGTGCCCCGGTGCTGCGGGCAAACGTGCTCATAGACAGCATTGCCAACAGCGCCAGAAGGCGCCCGTTCGCAGAAATATTTGCATTGTGGGAGCGATACATACTGTACTTTTCTAGCCTCTCTTTCAGTCCAATGTGACCGGCTTCAGCGATCGTAGATCCCCCGCCTTGCCCCCTGTCGTTGAGAGCTTGTAAAAAGATTGTGAATTCCGCCGTTCGAGCACTCCCCCCTCCTCAGCCACCGCATTTGCTGGGCTAGAATGAGGACCGCAGCGATGCAGACAATACTCGTAATCGACGACGATGACAACCTCCGCGACACCATCGGCCTCATGCTCGAACGGGAGAGTTTTCGCCCTATCCTCGCCGCCGACGGCACCACCGGCTTCCAGGAGGCCTGTAACTCCCGCCCCGACCTCATCCTCATTGACCTCCGCATGCCCGGCCTTTCCGGCATCGACGTCTGCAAGAAACTCCGCGCCTCCGGAATAAACACCCCTCTCATCGTCCTCAGCGCTATCGGCGACGAACTCGATAAGGTCCTCCTTCTCGAAATTGGCGCCGACGACTATGTCGTCAAGCCCTTTGGCGTTCGCGAACTGCTTGCCCGCATCCGCGCCGTGCTCCGCCGTACCTCACCCGATCTCAGCCATGTCCTCAAGTTCTCCGATGTCGAAATCGACCTCGAACGCCGCATCGTCAAACGCCGCGGCGAGGAGATCAAGCTCACCCGCGCCGAATATAACCTCCTCACCTTCTTCCTCCAGAACCCCGACCGCGCCCTCACCCGCGACATGATCCTCAACTCCGTCTGGGGCTACGAATCCTTCCCGAATACACGGACCGTTGACGCACACGTCGTCCACCTCCGCCAGAAACTCGAACCCGATCCAGAATCGCCGAGATTCTTCGTCACCATCCACGGGGTCGGCTACCGGTTCATTCCATGACAGACCCCGCCGCTGGCGCACCTGCCCGCAATGTCCTCATCGTCGAAGACGCTTCCACCTGCGCCGAGACCCTCGAAGCCGCTTTCTCCCGCATCCCTCGCATCGCCCTCGTCTTCACCAATAGCGCCGAAGACGCCCTTGAATTGCTCGCACCATTCCTCCTTCGCCGCTCTCATCACCGACATCAATCTCCCCGGCATGGACGGACTCGAACTCGTCTCCCGCCTCCGCTCCTCCAATCACTCTCCACTCCATGCCCATCCTCGTCATCAGCGGCGACCCCAACCCCGACACCCCTCAACGCGCCCTGCGCGCCGGCGCCAACGCGTTCTTCGCCAAGCCATTCTCGCCCGCAGCCGTCCGCAGAATGCTGGAGGAACTACTCAATGAAAACTGAATACTGGATTCCTTCCCTCTTCCTCGCTGCCTCCTTCGCGCAGGCCCAAGGCCAGTCCGAACTCCAACAGATCCTCGACAGGCTCCAACGCCTTGAAGCGCAGAATCGCGAACTCGTCACCGAAGTCCGCGCCCTCCGGCAGGAGCTCACAACCTCGCGCGGCCAGCCACCCCAGTCTGCTGCGCCTCCTTCTCCGGCGGTTCCACCCGAATCCCCCACCCTCGCCGAGAGCGTTGAAGTCCAGGAGCGCCGCATCGAGGACCTCGCCCAGACCAAAGTCTCCACCGATCACAAACTCCCCGTTCAACTCACCGGAACAGTCCTGTTCAATGCTTTCTGGACCGGCGCCAACGGCGGCGACCAGCTCAATCCCACCACCGCCTCGCGCTCCCCCGGCCTCGCCAATTTCGGAGGCACCTTCCGCCAGAGCATCCTCGGACTCAAATACCAGGGTCCCTCCATCTTCGCCGGCGGCCAGGTCAACGGCTCACTCTACATGGACTTCTTCGCCGGCACCGGCACATCCCTCAATCAGCTTCTCCGTATCCGCGTCGCCACAATCGACCTCGATTGGAAACGCACCACTCTCTCCTTCTCCCAGGACAAGCCCATCCTCGCCCCGCGTGAGCCCTCGTCCCTCGCCCAGGTCGGCGTCTCGCCACTCACCGCCGCCGGCAACCTCTGGTTCTGGCAGCCCCAGATCCGCCTCGAGCATCGCTTCTTCTTCGGCGACACCGCCGGACTCCGCGCCCAGGGCGGCATTTACCAGACCACCGAATCCACCAACGGCGTCCCGGCCGATTACCTCGACACCTTCCAGCGCTCCCGGCCCGGCCTCCAGGGCCGGTTCGAATTCTGGAAAGACTTCTCTAATGGCGGCCGCCTCGAAATAGCTCCCGGGCTTCCACGTCAGCAACTCCCGCGTGCTAACGTACTCGCTTCCCTCCCGCATTTACTCTGTCGATTGGCTCTTTCGTCCCATCCGCCGCCTTGAGTTCACCGGTCAGTACTTCGGCGGCGAAAACGTCGGCACTGTCGGCGGCATGAGGCCCAGTCTCATGTTCTTCCCCAACGACACCATCAAGACCGTCCATGCTCACGGCGGCTGGGCGCAAATGACCTACCGCCTCAATCAGCGCGCCTGGTTCAACTTCTACGGCGGCCAGCAGTCCAACCGCGCATCCGACCTCCTGCTCGGCTCCATCAACCGCAACCGCGCCTATGCCGGCAACTTCATGTACCGCCTCGGCTCCAATGTCGTCGCCGCCTTTGAGGCCTCCCAGGTCCGCACCAATTACCTCGGATTTGGCACTAAACTGGTCCCCCACTATGATCTGGCTCTTGCTTACATGTTCTAGCCTCCTCGTCCTGTCCGCCCCGGCCGCAACACTTTCCGGCACGGTCGAACTACGCGACTCCCGGCAAGCCAGCGTCCGCAAGAAACTCGACTACTCCGGAGTTGTCGTCTCCCTCGAACCCATTTCTTCCCCCGCGCCGGCCCTGAAACCAACCCGCGCGAAAATGATCCAGAAGGACAAAGCTTTCACTCCCCACATCCTCCCCATCGCCGCCGGAACCACCGTCGACTTCCCCAACTTCGATCCCATCTTCCACAACGCCTTCTCCAACTACGACGGGCAGATCTTCGACGTCGGACTCTATCCTCCCGGCGCCACCCGAAGCGTTCGCTTCTCCCGCGCCGGCGTCGTTCGCATCTTCTGCAACATCCATGCCCACATGAGCGCCGTCATCGTGGTCCTGCCCAGCCCCTGGTTCGCCGTCACCTCCCCGTCCGGCGCCTTCGAAATTCCCAACGTCCCTCCCGGCCAGTACCGGCTCAGAATCTTCCACGAACGCGCTACACCCGCCACCCTCGATAGCCTCTCTCGCGAGCTCACCCTCTCAGCTCAACCCGCCAGCCTGCCCCGCATCTCCATCTCCGAAAGCGGCTACCTGCCGGTCCCCCACAAAAACAAGTTCGGTCACGAATACCCGCCCGCCCCCGCTGACGAAGGCTTCTATCCTTCCGTTAGGAAATGACGGTGCCAGCATGATCTTCCGCCGCCTTTCCTCGCTCTCTCTGCTGTGGAAGATCATGCTGTCCACGTCCATCGCCATCACCCTTCTGTTCGCTGTCACCGGCTGGATCGTCCAGCAGCAGTTCGTCAACAGCGCCTCTGAAACGCTGGAAGAGGAAGTCCGCGGCAGCCTCCAGTCCTACGACTCCCTCTGGCGCGCCCGCGCCGGCAAACTCGGCGCCCTCAGCCTGCTGCTCAGCCGGATGCCCGACGTGCGCGCTGCCTTCGGCACCGGTGATCAGCTCACCATCCGCGATACCGCCGGCGAAATCTGGTCCAACATCGCTGAAGAGGACGCCATCTTCCTCGTCACCGACCCCAACGGCGCCGTCCTCGCCTCCCTCGGCGGCTCCCACCCCGCCCCACTCTCGCAGACTGAAACCGTCCGCGCCGCGGCCGCTCGCTTCCCCGCTCAGTCCTCCGGCTTTCGCCTGGAAAACGGCACCCTCTACCAGACCGTTGTCACCCCCGTCTATGTCGCCGCCACCCGCGGCTCCGCTCTCATCAGCGTCCTGGTCGCAAGCTACACCGTCAACGCTCGCGTCGTCCGGCAACTGAAGGAATCCACCGGCGGCAGCGATTTCGTCTTTCTCTGCGCCGGTCGAATCGTCGCCTCCTCGCTCGAATCCGTCCAGCCCTCCACATTCGCCTCCTCGCGTGTCAATATTGCCGGCTCAGAGTACGCCCAGTCCGCCACTCCTCTGCTGGATCTTCGCGGACGCACAATCGGCGAACTCCGCGTCCTGCGCTCCTTCGACACCGCCCGCGCCCGCCTCAATACCCTTCGCCTCAGAATGATCGGCGGCTGGCTGCTCGCCGTTCTCGCCGGACTCGCCTTCACCTTCCTCCTCACCCGCCGTATCCTCGAACCGGTCCGCGCCCTCGACGCCGCCGCCGCCGAGATTGCTCGCGGCAACTACAATGCCGATGTCGATGTCTCCAACATCGCCGAACGCGGCGATGACGACGAACTCGGCCGCCTCGCCCGCACCTTCACCCACATGCAGTATTCAATCCGCGCCGCCCGCGAGGAACTCATCCGGCAGGAGCGCCTCTCCACCATCAGCCGCCTGTCAACCTCCATCGTTCACGACCTCCGCAATCCCCTCGCCGCGATTTACGGCGGCTCCGAAATGCTCTACGACGGCGATCTCCCTCCTCAACAGGTCAAACGCCTGGCCGCCAATATCTACAACTCCTCCCGCCGCGTCCAGGAACTGCTCAGCGATCTCTCCGACGTCACCCGAGGCCGGACTCGCGCCGCCGAGCCCTGCCCTCTCCGCGAGGTCGTCGAAGCAGCATGCTCCGTCGTCGCTCCCGAAGCGGACCGGCAGAACGTCAAGGTCCGCATCGACCTCCCCGATGACCTTTTCCTCCAGTTGGAGCGTTCGCGCATGGAGCGCGTCATCGAGAATCTCCTCGTCAACGCTGTCGAAGCCATGCCTTCCGGCGGTCATGTGGAGATCACCGCCGAAACCACCGACGATCAGGTCGTCCTTTCGGTCTCCGACTCCGGCCCTGGTATCACGCAGTCCCTCTTCCCCCACCTCTTCGAACCCTTCGCCACCGCGGGCAAGAAGAGAGGCATGGGCCTTGGACTCGCCCTCTCCCGCCAGACCGTCCGCGATCACGGCGGCGACCTCTGGGCCCAGCCCCCCACCGCTGCGTCGGGCGCACGCTTCTTCATTCGCCTCCCGCGCTGACCATACCGGAAGGCGTTAGACTACTGGATCTGAGTCTCGTAGCGGGCAGCGCCGGTTGAGTCGACGAACTTCACCTCCAGCTTCTCTGGGGAGACGTCGAGAACCATGAATCCGTCGAAGGTGTCCACCGCCAGAGTCTTCTCGCCGGACTTCACGGGCCGCGCCGTCTGCCCGGAGGAGGGCGTCACGAACAAGTGAACGCCATCGATGGGCTTCAGATGTTGGACCAGGTGGTCGTGGCCGGCGATATAGGCGTGGACCCTGCCCTTGAGCACGGGCAACAGCATCCTTTCGAGTTCGGGTGAGTCCCCGTGCGTCCCGTAGGTATAGATCGGATGGTGCCCGTAGACGATCTTCCACCGGGCCGTACTCCGCGAGAGTTCACGGTCGAGCCATTGTATTTGCGTCTCCGACATCGCCTGCGTGGCCAGCGCAAAGAACTGCGCGGAACCGGCCGTAAAGGTGTAATAGAGCGCAGGCATCTTCCAGGACGCGCTCTTTTGCGAGTAGAGGATTTCGGCTGCGGGGCTGTCGGCCAGGCCCCAATCGTGGTTGCCCGTGGAAGCAAAAATTGGAATGCCCAGTGGCTGGTAGATCTCCTCCCATCCTGTCCGCCACCGTTGGTCCCACGGACTGGTCACGCCTACTGGGACTATGTTGTCCCCGAGGGTGATGCCAATATCGAATGGCTTGTCACGATGATAAATGGCGGCGGCCTTCGCACAGGCCACCTGCTTTTCGCCTTCCTCGCCAAAATCGCCAAAGCCAAGGACCCTCACCTTTTCCTTGGCCGACGCCTGAAAGACCGGCGGCGGTTGTCCGAGGAAGGCTGGTAGGATCGCGCCCTTCGACAATGTGGCCCACCATTGGTGCGCGTTGACCATGATCGCGCGAGCCTTGTCGTCATTTGACGACTTCGCGAGTTCGAGCCTCTTGCTGAAGATCTGGCCGAGTTCCTGAGCCTGCGTCAGGCGTATGCGCTCCAAAGCGAATATGGCGATTTCGGCATCCGGATCGGTCAGCGCCCGGCGTTCGAGCATTGCACGGATCTCGGGACGATTGATGCGGCCCAACCGGTCTACGATCACCCGGCGAACCCGCGGATCGGAATCGTTGTCCGCAAGCCGGATTAACTCGGCGATGGTCGCGCTGTCGGTCTTCCGCGCCATTTGGCGAACGGCTTCCAGGTGTTCCTTGGCCTGGTCCGCCGGCGGTTGCAGAAGCAGAAATGCGATGAATATTGCAGTAGTCATTTTGTATGAATGCTCCAACGTGGATAATGGGTCCGAAATCAGTCCCGGCCTAGCTTGGGCGAGCCCGAGTCCCGAACGTCTTCCCACCTGAATATCAGAAAGTTCCTGGGCCCGCTGTTCATGGCAACCAGCAGGCCGGCGGGGAAGCGGCTGCCCAGCGGCATGGAAGTCACTTCTATGCCATCGGTCGAATCCGCGCCTCCCCGGACGCATTTAACGAGTTGGGAATGGTCGTGGGGGCCCGCAGGTCCACCCTCCCGCTGGTAAAAGTGATAGTGCGTATTGCCTTCAAGTTGATCCGTGCAGATCACGTATCCTGTCCCGTCCGGACGGGCGTAGATGGCGATGCCTTCGTGATCGCCCATGAACCCCGTCTGGCCAAAATGCGCGAGTTCGCGCGCCGCATCCGCGTGGTCCGGGTCTGCGTGCCACTTGTGGATTCCGCTGCCTTCGTCGGCATAGTAGACATACCCCAAGGCATCGTCGACGGCGACAGCTTCGATTTCCTTGCCGCCGAGGAAGCTGCCAAACCTGCGCACAAGCGTCGCGCGAACTTCCCCTGCGCCGTCGTCTGCCAACCGGTACTGCCAGAGATACTCCCGCGCTGGTCCCGTCTTGGGGCTCACGATGGCGAATACCGCTCCATCCCGCACCCGGCGGTAGAGTGCGATCCCCATAGGCTCGGCTCGCTCGCCGGCTTCACCGTCAAGCACCGGAACCCCACCGCCCGGGGAAACGTCCGTGAGTTCTCCGCCATCTCGGGGTATCTTGAAGATCCGCAAACGGTGCTTCAACCGCTCCGTCACCACGGCAATGTCGGTGGGGTGCCCTCCGATTACCAGGCCGTACTCGACATCGACATTATTCGGCCGGTCGAGTCCGGCGATGGTCTGGCGGGTCTTGCCGTCCAAGTCCGAAAACCACCAGTGCGCCTGCAGGCGCTGCTACCTTATTGGTTCCGAAGATCAGACTCCGGGCGTGGTCGGAAGGGTTCACCCAGATAGCGGGGTCATCCGCGTCGTCCGTGACCGAGTCAGTGGTCACGGACGCGCGGATGGCTACCGAGGGATGTTGTGGCCGGGAACAACCCGCCAATAGCACCATCATCGAGACTATGAGGACTGTCATTGGCGGATCAGAAAATGTACCGCAACATGAACTGGATCTGCCGCGCCGTGCCGACCCCGATGGATCGGTTCATCGGCGACGTGATGCGGCCGAAAGAGCCGGGCGAGGAGATGTTCGAAGCCGGCGTGCCGAGGTGCGGCCGGTTGAAGATGTTGAAGAACTCCGCCCGGAACGCGATTCTATGTCCTTCCGTGATTCTGATGTTCTTCTGCGCCGACAGGTCGAGTTGATCCACGCCGGGTCCGCGGCCGAGGTTGCGCGCCGCGTTGCCCCACGTTCCCTTCGTCGGGACCGCGAACGCCGCGATGTTGAACCAGTTGTCGATCGTCTGCTTCTCCGGATAGATGGGGACGCCGGTGATGACGTCCGGACGCTGGTTGCTGCTGTTGCCGTCCGGCAGATCCTTGGAGCTGCGGCTCACCGTGAACGTTGATGGCGCGGCCCGTCCGGGCGTGGTGGATGGCGCTGAGTTCCCAGCCGCCCACGAGGTGCCGGCGAAGCCCGATTGCAGGAAGCGTCTGGCCGGGGCCGAAGGGCAGCATCCACGTCACATTGGTCGTGATGGTCTGCCGGATGTCGTAGTTGCTGTCCGCCTTGCCGGCCGGCGGTCGTTGGACGTTCTGCGGCGCGGTGGATTCGCCGCCGCCGATCATGCCGTCGTTCAGCGCGTGGCCCCACATGTACTCGGTCTGCCACATGAGAGCCGCTGCGTCATACGGCCGCTTCACCGACACCTGCAGGGCGTTGAAGTTGCCGTTGCCGGCGTCTTCCTTGCTGTCGATTCGGCCGAACTTGGAGCCCACGGGCGCAAGCCGGTAACCGGGTTGATGAGGTTGATGTAGGTGCGCGACAGGATCTTGTGGGCGTTGTTCCCGATGTAGCCCACCTGCATGGTGAAACTCGCAGGGCAGCAGACTGCTGGATGGAGAATCCCCAATGCTGCGAGTACATGTCGCGGCGGTCGGGCATGATGTGCCGCGGTGTGAGTCCCTGCGCCTTGGCCTGCGACAGGAACGGATCGATCGGATACGACAGGCCGGGGACGTCGGCCGAGGTCAGGCGGAACGTCTCCTGCGTGCTCTCGATCGACGCCATCACGTCGTCGAACTGGCCGGGGCCGTAATACATGCCGTAGCCGCCGCGGAACACAGTCTTCTGTTTGAAGCGGTCGGGCGCCCAGGCGAAGCTGAAGCGCGGCGCGATATTGTCGCGGTCCGGATTGTAGGCTGGCGTGCCCTGAGGCGCGAAATCGCCCTTCGCCGTGTCGAAGACCAGGATGCGGTCTTTCACTTCCTTCATCACGGAGTAGAACTCGTAGCGGACGCCCAGGCTGAGCGTGAGGGTACGGCTCACCTTGAACTCGTCCTGCGCGTAGCCGAACCAGTAGGTGCGCCGTCCGCCCTTGGTGGCCATTTCGCCGCTGATGCTCACCGAATCCACCGCGTTGCTGCACGAAGTCGTTGACCGTCGCGTAGGTGGCGGATCGGGAAGCGGTCCACCACACGTTGACGTGGGCGCGGCGCACCTCGCCCCCGAACTTCAGGTTGTGCCGCCCCTTGAACACGCTCAGGTTGTTGATGAACGAATAGCTGGTTCCCATCTCCTTCTGTTCCGCCGCTGTTGGGAAGCGCGGTGAGGCCGGGAACGTTGATGGTTTCGACGAAAGCGCCGAAGTCCTCCTCGATGCGCGGCACCCGGTGGACGCCGACGCGCGTTTCGTTGACAACGGACGGGCTGAAGGTGTGCTGCAACTGCAGCATCAGGTTCTTGGTGTACTGATCTTCCGTGTCGATGTACTCGGGACGCATGCCGCCTGGGTCGGAGATCAGCGCGTTGTTCCCGTTGTAGCGGCCGAACAGCGTGGTGCGGTCGGAGATCTGGTAATCCAGGCGGCCCATCACGCTGTTCTCGTCGTGTCTTTGCGCGACCATGACTGCACGAGCTCGTCGACGTTGGGGTCCTTGGTGGTTCGGTTGCCGAGCGGATAGGCATCGATCATGCTTCTCAGGCCGGCGCGCCGGCGATCACGCGGCTGCGCAGGGCGGCGCTGGGCACGCTGTAGGTGTAGACCGAACCCTGCCGCTGCCGCAGCCCTTCGTAGTTTCCGAAGAAGAACAGCTTGTTTGTCTTGATGGGGCCGCCGATATTGCCGCCGAACTGATTCAGGCGGAAGGGCGCCAGCTTGGGACCGTCGAATGATGGTGCGGGCGTCGAGCGCGTTGTTGCGGAAGTACTCGAAGAGCCCGCCGTGAAACTCGTTGGAGCCGCTCTTCGACACCAGGTGGACCTGCCCGCCCATGCCGCCGCCGCGATTCGGCCGAATAGAGCGACGAACTCACCTTGAATTCCGCGATGGAGTCCATGCTGACCACCAGCCGCGCGCCGGTGCCGTACGTGGGATCCTTGATGGCGGTGTTGTCGACGCCGTCGAAGGTCCAGTTGTTGTCGTCATTCGCCCGGCCGGCGAACCGGACGTCGTCCTGAAAACCCTCGCCGGTGTTGACCGCGCCGGGCGCCAGCACCATCAGGCTGGCCCAATTCCGGCCGTTGATCGGCAGTCTCGGCGACCTGCGCGGACTGGACGACGGTGCCGATCTCGGCCGAAGAGCGGTCCAGCGCGATCACCGAGTCGCGCACCTCGACCTGCGGTGGCGGTGGCCGCAATCTCGAGTTTGGCGTCCAGGGTGCGCGTCTGGCCCACCATGCAACTGGACCTTATCGAATTGGATGCCCCGGAAGCCCGCGGCTTCGATCCTGACCGTGTACATGCCGATCGGCAACTGCGGGATTACGTAGGCGCCGCTCGTGCCGACTTTGCCTTCGCGCGCCAGGCCCGAGCCGTCGTGCGTGACCGTTACCTTCGCGCCCACGACGACAGCGCCGCTGGCGTCGGTCACCGTGCCGGTGAGCGTGGCCCGATCCACCTGTGCTCCGACAGGCGCGGCGAGCATCAATAGAGCAATCAGGACAATAGCATACAGACGTATGTTTTTTCGACAGTTCACTTGAACACCCCATGAAGGAAAAATCGCTCGCAGACTAACCACGGCTGAACTATACAGATTGCAGGTCGTAGTGGGAAGAAAATTACGGTGGACTACCGGGATGTAATGGGTCTATCTTGTTGATGTGACACGGGCGGAAAAAGAGAAAGAATTGTACGCCCTCCTGCACTCCGGCGTGGTCCGGGAGAAGACTCAGCTTGCGCAGCCTGCTGGAGTACCTCGGGACCAAGGCGATTGAGGCGCCGGAAGAAGCGCTGAAGGAGCACACGATCGGTCTCGAGGCGCTGGGCAAACCGGCCGACTACGATCCTCGCATCGACCCGAGCGTCCGCGTCGAGGTTGCCAAGCTTCGTCAGAAGATCGCCGAACACTATCGCGGCGCCGGCGCCGGCCATCCTGTCCGGCTCGACATCCCCAAGGGAACTTACCTTCCGGTGTTTGTTGAGGCCCCGCCCGCAGTCAAGAGTGCACCGCGGTGGCGCGCCATTCCAGTCGGGTGGGTACTTGTCGCTCGTCGGCGTCGCTGCGGTCGCGGCCGTCGCCACCGCCTTGGTCGATCGAGCGTGAGCACCATCCCCGGCTGGCGCCGGAACTGGAAGCCTTCTGGGCGCCGCACTTTGACGGCACTCCCACCCTGCTGGTTCTGGGCGCGCCGCTCTTCCTCAAGATGCAGGGCTCGTACTTCCGGAACCCGGACGTCAACCGGCCGGAAGACTTCGCGGAAAACTCCAAGACGCAGCGGATCCTCGATGCCCTGAAGCCGCGCGAGACCCGGCCCGTTTACACTTACACGGGAATCGGCGAAGCAGAGGCCCTCTTCCAGATCACCCGTATGCTCGCCGCCAGCGGCGCCGACCTCAGAGTGGAACAGTCAAACACCGTCGGCTTCGAGGATCTCAAGAACAGCCACGTCGTGTTCCTGGGCGGCCGCAAGTACAACCCGCAGCTTCCCGATCTTCCATTCAAGCCCAAATTCCAGGCGGTCAATCGCAAGATCCTCAACCTGGAGCCGATGGACGGCGAACCGGCGGAGTACTCTACCACCAGCAACACATCACACGGCGAGATCGATCAGGAGTACGCACTAATCTCCGTCTATCCGGGCTTCACGCCCGGCACCCGGCTGCTGACGCTGGAATGTTCTTCCACCGAGGGCACCCTGGCAGCCGCCGAGTTTCTCACCCGGCACGACCTTATGCGGCAACTGCTTGCTCACCGGCTGCCGCTCAAAGCCGAGGGCGGAGTCTTTCGCGCCTTCCAGTTTGTGATCGGCGCGAAGCTGAACAAAGGCGTCGTGATCAGCCTTTCCCTCATGGCCCACCGCGTCCTCTCGTGAGTCACACCGGCACTCCACCCAATCGCAGTTTTTACGACTACTTCACATCCGCACAACGACATAGGGGTGTCGCTACCCCTACGATCGGGCCATGCAACGAAAACGCTGGCTGGCTTTAGGTGGTGGCGGAATGAGCTGTCTCATTCTCATCACACTCTTCTCTGCCCGTGTCCATGTCAACCCTCACATCGATCCTGCCAACACGGTCGAAGCTCGCCTCGAAGTTCCCCCCACCGTTGCCGCCTCCCTGCGCCGTGCCTGTTTCGACTGCCACTCCAACAACACGCGCTGGCCCTGGTACAGTCAGGTCCCCCCTGGCGTCTGGGTGATGTCGCATGACGTCAACCGCGCTCGCGAGGTGATGAATTTCTCAAACTGGCCCGAGTCCATGGCCAGGGCGAGCAAAGCTCCCGGCCTCCTGCTCGCCGCCTGCGCCGTGCTTCGCGCCGAAAGAATGCCTCCGCAGCGCTATCTGGTCCTCCACCCCGAAGCCCGTCTCACTCAGGGCGAGATCGACGGGATCTGCGAATGGTCCCGCACGCAGGCCTCCCATATCGCTGCCGCCCGCCGCCGCCTCAGGCAAAACAGCCACGAAGACTGAATCCGTGCCTCGGTCAGAAAATAATCCGCGCTCCCAACTGCATCTGCCGGTTCGCCCGCGCCGTACCGCCGATCGTCCCGAAAGCAGGATTTCCCAACGTGGCGTTCGGCGATCCGAATTGCGGCGTATTAAAGAGGTTGAACGCCTCAGCGCGGAACTCGAGCCGCATTCCCTCGCGCCAAGGCAGTGGGAAGTTGCGCTGCAGCCCGAGATCAGTCGAAACTACGCCCGGTCCGGTCAGGATGTTCCTTCCCGAGTTGCCGTGCGTATA
Organism: Bryobacteraceae bacterium; assembly: GCA_963714395.1. GTDB lineage: Bacteria > Acidobacteriota > Terriglobia > Bryobacterales > Bryobacteraceae > JACADU01. The sequence continues at coordinate 3,983 of CAVQOO010000039.1, read as the reverse complement.
CTGCGCCGGGAACGCAAATGCGCTCGTGTCGAACCAGCGGTCGATCGTCGGGTTGTCCGCTGTGCCCGCTCTCAATCGCACCGGCCAGTTCGTGCTCCCTGTGTTGGCATTGTCGAAGTTGAGATTGAGCGTGTACGGCAGCCCTGACGACAACGTCGTAATTCCAGACAGCATCCAGCCGCCCAGAATTGCCGAACCGGCGCCGCCGTTGGACGCCCATCGCTTGCCCTTCCCAAACGGCAGCTCATAAAGACCGCTGAACACGAACCGGTGCGCGGTGTGGTGATCCGACAAGCCGTAATTCAGGCGCCGGTTCGTGCTGTCCACTATCGCTCCGCTACCCGCTGAAGCGGTGCACCCGTCGCATAAGTCGATATTGCTTTGCATGTCGAGCGACTTGCCGAACGTGTACACGCCCAGGAAGCTCAGCCCCGCGCTGAATCTCTTCTCGAACCGCATCGAAAGCCCCTGGTAGTTGCTGGTCACCCAAGGAGCCACACTCAGGATGCTGCCAGACGTCAGAATCCCCGCGTATGGTCTCCTGCTGTTCACAGCGCCCGCTCCCGGAGCCGGCTGATTCCCTTCGTACGCTCCGTACAGCTTCACGCCCTGGTTGCCCACGTAGTTCACTTCCCACACCATGCTGTTGCCCAGCTCGCGCTGCAAGCTCAGGTTCCACTGCTGCACGTACGGGATTGTGTGCCGTGCTCGGCCAGCTCCGCACCTGCACCGTGCCCCGCGGGTCCAGCTTGTATTGCTCCGGCGGAATCGGCGCCGGCCGGGACGTGCCGGCAGCGTGCCGGAAGCGGAATCGTGCGCGAAACTTGAGCTGATCGCTGATGACGCGTAGCCGCCGAAGCCGACGAAGGGAGGATTGTTCGTCGGCCGCTGGCTGACGCCGAAGCCTTCGTCCTGCGCGAAGAAGATCCGAACCGCCGCGCACCACGAGTCCACCGGGGCCCTCCACGCGAAGCCCAATCCGGGAGCCCAGTTGTTCTTGTCCGTGGGCTCAGCGAGCGCGCGCGGCACTCGGGGTCCCCGCCAGCACGATACTGTCCGAAGAGCGGATTCCGGCATCCAGACCCAGGTTCGCCAGCCGGTCGTGCGATCCCAGAATGGGCGCGTGATCTCGTACCGCACCCCAAGTTCAGCGTAAACCGCGGAGAGATATCCAGTCGTCCTGCACATAAAAGTAGTAGTTGCGCGCCCGCTCCTGGGCGTCAGACGGACGTTCCCGATCGTGATGGTGTTCGGGATAGCCGAGCAGCAGGTCGGCGACCGGGCTCCGCTGCCCGGACGGCGCTGCGGATTCTGCGTGAACACGCCGGTAGAATCCGAACGACCGCGCCCATTCCAGTGCCGCGAAGTGGGGACGTCGATGTACTGGAAGTCGAACCCGCCTTGATGGTCTGCTTGCCCTGCGACCATCGAGAAGTTGTCGGAGAAGTTATACACGCGCGAATTCTTAGTCACTGGCACGTTGTCGAAGTTGGCCGGCTCGCTCCCCAATGCCGGCGTAGTTGCTCACGTTGAAAGTCGGGATGCCGACTTGACCACGGGGTGCAAGCGTGCCCCGACAGATCTCGTCGACTTCGGCAGAGTCGCGTCCTGCGCCAGCCCACGTAGTTATAGGCGAATCGCACTTCATTGACGATGGCGGTCGAGATGACGCGTGTACCGCCGGTCCCCGAAGCTGCGCGCCGGAACGTCACGGTCGACCCCGGTCTGCGCGCCCGACGGCAGCAGCGGCAGAGCCTGCCAAACGCCGCCTCGTCGAGCGACCAGCGCCCAAACACCGTGTCCTTGTCCTGACCCGCACGTCGCCGCGCAAAGTGGCGTTGTGGGACCGCGTCGTCAGCGGAAGGGTTGCCCGTATAGTTCGTCCTGCGATCCGCCCGATTCGGGTCCGGATAGCGGTCCGCGAGCGACTTCTCCGATCTTGTCGAAGCGGCGGCCGGAATCGTGTTGTTCGGGAACGGGTCGCGGATCGAGCCCGCCCCATCCGGATTGGGGCGCGTAGTCGGCGGGTCGAAGACTGGGTCGTGAAGACGCCGCCGCGCTCCTGCGCGAGCGGGACGGTGCCTGTCCCGGTCTCGCCCTGTGAGATGTGGGTCCGCTGGATACGCCGTGTGCCACCAGCGCGGTTCTTGACCACGGGTCCACCAACGAGCCGCCGAACTGATGCTGGATGTAGAGCGGCTGGTCCGAGTCGCCGGGAGGAAGTAATCGCGCGCGTCCATACCGTTGTTCCGCAGAAACTCGAACGCCGACCCGTGCAGTTCGTTCGTGCCCGAATCGCTGACCACGTTCACAACCGCGCCCGCCGACGCGCCGTACTCGGCCGAGTAGTTGACTGGTCTGCACCTTAAACTCGCAGATCGCCTCCAGCGAGGGGCGCATCGCATCGCGAGCGCGGTTGTCCAGTCCGCGGAGGTAGTTTTGATTGCGCGCTCCGTCGAGGAGAAACGCGTTCTGCAGCCCGCGATTCCCGTAGGCCGAAAACGACCGGTCGCGCGATCGTGTGTTCGGCACGGCGCCGGCGGACAGGTTTCCCAGCTGCAGATAGTTCCGTCCGTTCAGCGGCAACTGCTGAATGGTCTTGTCGTCGATCACCTGACCCACAGTGTTCGACTTCTCCTCGACGAGTTCCGCGCTCGCACTCACCGTGACCGAATCCGTCGTCGAGCCCACCTCCAGCGTCATCCGCAGGTTCAGTGCATCGTCCACCCGCAAGACGATGCCGCTCCGTGTCAGCGTCTTGAATCCAGCCGCCGTAACCTCTACCCGTGTACGTCGACGGCCTCAACAGTGGGGCGACGAATCCTGCGTCCGTACCCGACACGAGCTCACGGACGATGTCCCCCGTATCGGTGCCCAGCAACCTCACCTTGGCCCCGGCGACAGAGGCGCCGGACGGGTGCCGCACTGTCCCGTTAATGGTGCCCGACGACGTCTGTGCCGCAGCCCCCGTGCCGAGCGTCGCGAACAGGCAAACCAAAGTTAGAATCCGGTAAGACATTGCATCTCCTTCACAGGGTTCACAGGGGTTATTGAGTCTCTCGCCAGCGCGTCGCAAGCGTTGCCAGTTCGTCCACCACATTGGGATGAAGCCGCCGCTGATTGCGGCTCTCTCCAGGGTCTTCATCTAGATTCGACAGCCAAAGCGAGTCCTCCCAGCTAAGGGCTTGCCGCTCTCCGGCCGCCGGTCGTACAGCGCACCGTTCATCACAAGTTTCCATGCCCCCTTGCGGACCGCGGTCTGCCCACCCTGATTCCAGTACAGAGCTTCGTCGGGGCGGCTTGCCGCCATCCAGCAGCGGCATCAGGGAAGCTCCATCCATCCCCTTCGGAACCGCCAGCCCGGCGGCCTCAAGTGCAGTCGGCAAGATGTCCATCGATTGAACTGTCGCGGAAACGTCCATCCCCTTCCTGAACCTCGCCGGCCAGTGAATGAAACCCGGTACATGCACCCCGCCGTCGAAGAGGCTGAACTTGAATCCCCGGAATGGGCCGTTTTGGCCCGCTGTGGCGAACTCCTGATTGAGCCCGGCGCGCCGCTCAGTCGTCGCTCCGTTGTCGCCGACAAAGAACAGCAGCGTGTTCTCGGCCTGCCCGTTTGCCGAGAGCGCCTTCCGGATCGCTCCGATTCCGTCGTCCACCGCCGCCACCATGGCCGCATACGTCCTCCGCTCGAGCGGCAGCGCGGCGAACCGGCGCATATACTTCTCCGGCGCGTGCATCGGATAGTGCGGCGCATTGAAGGCCACGTATGCGCAGAACGGCGAACCCTTCGCGCGGTTCACAAATTCCACCGCCTCTTCGGCAATCCTCTCCGTGAAATAGCGCCCGTCCTCGAAAATCTCCGAACGGTTTCTCCAGAGATCGTGGAAGTTCGCGCGCTTTGGCTCGCCCCAGTAAAACCGGTGCGAGTAGAAGTCGATGCAGCCGTTATGGAAGCCGTAGAAGTAGTCAAACCCGTGCCC